>NZ_QJVC01000010.1 GCF_003219795.1 Arthrobacter psychrolactophilus
ACCCCTCACCGTCTGGCGCGCAGAAACCCGACTCTACGCCGACAACTGCTTCCAAAACCCCACAGGAATCGGCTGCTGAATCCCCGCGCACGCAGCTCATACAGCAGAAGCGCCGGGTTGCCCCGACGCTTCCGTGTCATTCGACAGACTATTTACTTTTAGTGGGCTGCCATGCCTCCATGGTGCCCTTCTGCGTGCTGATGCATGCTCGGCTGCAGCGCCATGACTCCAGCGATAACTGCCACGCCGCCTGCAATCCACGATGTCCAGGACGCACCCATGAGGGATGTATACCCGGCAAACCACGGTGAAAGCACCAGTACCGCGCCGAGAATCATCTGGACCCATTCAGCGACGGGTTGCCCTGGGCTCATCAGATTCCACACGCCTGTTGCCATCAGCAGGACGCCGCATCCAATCATCATGACCATGGAGCTGTCCTGCTGCACGGTCCACAATGTCGACAGGGCGGCAAACATACCCGCAATCACAGCAACATAGTCTTGCCAACGATTCCACTTCTTCATTGATAACAACCTCCTTAAAGGTGGCTCCCAACAGTGGGGGTCATCTATAAATATACGTCCGCGTTGGCATCGTCACTAGGGGCTCAACATTGCATTCGTGCAGCATTTCACTGCAGCACCAGAGCCATCGCCGGATCCGACATGATCGCCCCGATATCCGCCAGGAAGCGGGAGCCTTGTTCGCCGTCGACCAACCTGTGATCGAAGGACAAGCTCAGCGTCATGACCTGCCGCAACGCCACCTGTCCCTGATACTCCCACGGCGTCCTGCGCACGGCTCCGAGCGCCAGAATCCCGGCCTCGCCTGGGTTGAGAATCGGCGTCCCGGCATCGATCCCAAATACCCCGATGTTCGTGATCGAAAAAGTTCCGCCCGCCAGATCCGCCGGAGGTGTCTTGCCCGAGCGCGCTGTCTCCGTGAGCTCGCCCAGCGCCGCCGCCAGCCCGCGAAGCCCCATATTTTGTGAGTCCTTAATATTGGGCACCAGCAGTCCCCTAGGCGTCGCGGCCGCAATCCCCAGATTCACGTACTTGAACGTCACGACCTCCTGCCGAGCCTCGTCCCAGTGCGAATTCAGCGCCGGATAGCGCCCAATCGCCAGAATCACCGCCTTCGCCGCCAGCGTCAACGGGGTGATCTTGACGCCGGCAAATTCCTTCTGCGAGCGCAGCTTCTCCAAGAATTCCATGCCAGCGGTGACGTCGACGGTGAGGAATTCGGTGACATGCGGCGCCGTGAAGGCGCTCTCCACCATGGCCTGGGCCATAAATTTCCGCACCCCCTTGATCGGAGTCCGCTCTTCCCGCACCCCTGTTTCCGGTGCTTTCACCGGAATGGACGACGGCGTATCCCCCACCGCGCCCCTGTCTCCTTGAGTGGCGTTCCCGGCAAAGCTGAGGACATCTTGGCGCGTGATGATCCCTCGCTCCCCCGAGCCACTGAGGATTTCAAGATCAATCCCCAGATCGTGGGCGAGTTTGCGCACGGGAGGTGTGGACCTTGGTCGCTCTGCCTGGACCTGTACCTGGCCCGAGGCGGATGGTTCCGCTGGCACTGGCGTGAGTGCCGCCGTCGTGCGTTGCCTGCGAACGGGGGCCGACGACGATTCCGGATCGGCCCCATAACCCACGAGGGTGGGGACGCGAACGGCTGCGGCTTCCCCCTCATCGGCCACGTCGAAGGCAATGATGACCTCACCGACCTCGACGACCGTGCCGGGTGCATGGGTAATGGCGGTGACGACGCCGCTGTAGGGAGACGGTAATTCCACGACGGCCTTAGCCGTTTCCACTTCGCCAATGATCTGGTTGAGCTCGACTGTGTCGCCGACAGCTACCTGCCAGCTGACAATCTCGGACTCCGTGAGGCCCTCACCCAAATCGGGGAGCTTAAATTCTGCAAGCATGCCTAGTCTTCCATTCCAGAGTGCGAGTTAGGGCGCCCCAAGGCGCGGTCGACGCCGTCGAGTATCCTGTCCAAATCAGGCAGGTGATGCTTCTCCACCTTGGAGGGCGGATAGGGAATGTCAAAGCCGGTGACGCGGACCGGCGCTACCTCGAGGTAGTTAAAGCAGCGCTCGGTGATCGTGGCGGCAATTTCGGCGCCAAGTCCCAGGGTTTGACCTGCCTCGTGGCTGATCACGAGGCGGCCCGTGCGCCTAACCGATTCCATGACGGGGAGGTAATCGATGGGTGAGAGCGAGCGCAGGTCAATGACCTCGATCGAGATACCCTCTGCCGCTGCTGCGCTGGCCGCGTCGAGGGCGGTCCGAACGAGCGGGCCATAGCTGACTAGGGTGACATCCGTTCCGGCAGCAACCACACGAGCAGCACCCATAAGCGGGGCCGTCGAGAGCGGGGCATCGAGCATGACCTCATCTTTGGCGTGGTAGCGGCGCTTGGGCTCGAAGTAAAGGACGGGGTCATCGCTGGCGATCGCCTGGCGCAGCATGGTGTAGGCGTCCTGCGGATTGGAGGGACTGATGACGCGCAGACCCGAGGTGTGCACAAAGTACGCCTCCGGTGACTCGGAGTGGTGCTCGGGAGAACCGATGCCACCACCAAAGGGAACCCTGATGGTGAGCGGCATGCGAACGGCCCCCCGAGTGCGGGCATGGAGCTTCGCCACCTGGGAGACGATCTGGTCAAAGCCCGGATAGATGAAGCCGTCGAACTGAATCTCGCAGACGGGTCGGAAGCCCCGATAAGCGAGCCCCACGGCGGTGCCGATGATGGCAGATTCAGCCAGCGGCGTATCGATCACCCGGTGCGATCCGAAGTCCTTCATGAGACCGTCGGTAACGCGGAAAACGCCACCCAAGGTCCCAATATCCTCGCCCAACAAGACGACTTTGGGGTCATCTTCTAGTGCACGGCGCAGACCGGCGTTGATTGCTTGGGTCAGGCTCAGCTTCATGATGCTCCTCCTTGTGCCGCCGGGCTGCTTCCCTCGAAGAGCGATAGATACGCCAGGTAGTGATCGCGCTGACGCGCCAGAATCGGATGGTCGTCAACGTAGACGTGCTCAAACACGCTCAGGGGTTCCGGATCCGGGAAGTTGATACACGCTGCCCGAAGCTCGGCGGCCACAGCGTCAGCCTTCGCCGCCATGGCTGACTCGGCCTCGTCGTCGAGCTTTCCTGCATTAGTTAGGAAGGTGCGCATGCGCGTCAGTGGATCCTTGGCACCCCATTCCTCCAATTCGGTGACGCCACGATAGCGCGTGGGGTCATCGGCCGTGGTGTGCGCGCCCATGCGGTAGGTGACGGCCTCGATGAAGCTCGGGCCACCACCGGTGCGGGCCCGATGGGCGGCCCAGCGCGTCGCGGCAAGCACGGCCAGGACGTCGTTGCCGTCCACCTGCAGGCTCGGAATGCCATAGCCCGGGGCTCGCCCGGCGAGGGGAACATGCGATTGCAGGCCCACCGGTTCGGAAATGGCCCAGTGATTGTTCTGGCAAAAGAAGACGACAGGAGCCTGGAAGCTTGCGGCGAAGACCATGGCCTCATGGACATCGCCCTGGCTCGTGGCGCCGTCGCCAAAGTAGGCCAGCGACAGGGATTCCTTGCCGTCTAGCACTAGCCCCATGGCATATCCGGTGGCGTGCAGCGTTTGAGAACCAATGATGATCTGCGGTGTGGCCATATTGAGCTCATATGGATCCCAGCCGCTATTGCTCACCCCGCGCCACACGCCCAAGACACTTCCCATGGAGGCGCCGCGGCAATAAGCCACACCGTTCTCCCGGTAGGTGGGGAAAATGAAATCGTCGTGCTCTAGCGCGCGAACGGATCCGATCTGTGAAGCTTCCTGCCCCAGCAGCGGCGGCCAGAGGGCAAGTTGTCCCTGACGCTGCAGGGCGGTGGCCTCGGCATCGATGCGGCGGACGATGAGCATATCTTCATATAAATTCCGGAGCGTTTGATCGTCGAGATCGCTCACAAATTCGTCTAGCAGCTCATCGGCGACCCGGGTTCCGGATGCCGTAACGAGCTGATGAAGGGGCATGGCGGAGTGAGCCATAGGGTCTTGGCGTGAGTGGGTCAAGATGTTCGCCTCCCAGCAGGGTAATGCGGATGGTTCCTATGAATGTGACCCTACTCACACCAGTCATTCGGCGCAATCACCTGCAAATAAACTAATCAATTTGCCCTGTGGGGAATGATTTGACCGTGCTAGTCTGCGCATTATGCCTACTTTTGACGGAACCGACGCCCGCATCCTGCTCGCCTTGATTAAGGATTCCCGGCAAACCGTTGTGGCCATGGCCGAACGCCTGGGCTTATCCCGCAATACCGTTCAGGCCAGGATGGCCGCCCTCGAGAAGCGCGAGGTCTTCCTGAACTTTGATCACCGGGTCAATACGGCGGCACTCGGTTACCCCTTGACGGCCTTTATCTCCGTCCACGTTCAACAGCAAAAACTCCAACAACTAGGCACGGCGCTTGCCGCCATTCCAGAAGTTGTGGAGGCTCATGGGCTCAGCGGGCGTGCCGACTTACTGGTCCGAGTGGTTTCCAAGGGTGCCGAGGATCTCTTTCGTGTCAACGGCAAGATCCTGGCCTGCGAGGGTGTGGAGCGCACCGAAACCTCGCTGGCCATGAACGAGTTGGTTCCATTTCGCCTCACTCCGCTCCTTGAACGGGAACTGGATAAATAGTTAGTCCAACACCCAATCCAGAAGCCCAGCCGGCTCCGAAGCACTGTCATGGGTTCACATCGAACCCTGTCAGGACACGACGAAGGGGATCATTATTCGTCGTCAGGAAAAGGACTAGTCATCATGCGCACTTCACCAAATAGATTGCTTGCCACCGTTTTCGGCGCTGTTTACCTCTTGGTTGGCATCGTGGGATTCTTCGTCACCAGTGGGATCGGCTTCTTCGCTACCGAGGGCCGGAACTTGATCATTTTTGAGGTCAACCCACTGCACAACATCATTCACCTTGCCATCGGCGCAGCACTATTGACGGCTGGCTTGTCCTCGGTGGCAGCTGCCAAGACCATGAACTCCACCGTGGGTTCGGTTTACCTGCTCGTGGGAATCGTGGGGCTGTTCCTACCCGGGACATCGTTGAACATCATCGCCTTGAACGGCGCTGATAACGTACTGCACCTTGGCAGCGCGTTGGTTCTGCTGGCAGTGGGTCTCTCTCAGGACCGCGCCGTAGCCGCTCGAACTATCTGATCATGACAAGCGCCCAGCACACGGGAGCCCCGTCCCTTAACGGACGGGGATCTTCCAAGTTTGCAACCACGAGTACGAAATCAGTGGAGCGCATGAGCCAAACCGGAACCCAGTTGTCTTCGCTGTACATAAGTTTGGCTCTGCTGGGCATCGCTGCCTTGGCGAGCGCCGCCACATCGAGTTTGCTCCCCGGACTAAGCGGCGATATGACAGTTCTCGCAAGCGCCGCAGAAACCACAAGCTGGATCTTCGCCGCTTCTTCATGGGCTGCAGGAATTCTCTCGGGTGTCTACTGTTTGGCCTCGCTTGCCTACGCATTTGTGTCGTTCCGGAGAGGAGCCCTACCGAACACCGCAACACTTCGGCTGGTAGTTGGCTTGGCAGCTGGCGTGCACCTAGCTGGTTTACTGGAGGGCCTGTGGCGCGCTCCATCGTCGACGCGAACCTTCGATGTCACCTTGGCCTCACTGGTGATCCTGGAACTGTCAGTGATAGCCGTTCTTGGTTGGCGCAAGAACTCTGAGCTGCGGGTGAGTCGGTCCATCAAGGTTCACAAGGAGCATTCTGCCATGGCCGTAGTTGGCACCCTATTTGTGGCCGCGATTCTTGTTGCCACGATCACCACGGTGGGCATGGCAGCATCTACGGCAGGGGAACTTGCGGTGCCGCACTCCGGACACACGGGCACAGAAAACGGTCCCGCCGTTCCTAGCAATATAGAGCAATTGAAAAACCAAGGCCACCACCACTAGGGCGGAAGCCTCCACGGTGCTGGCAGATAGAAGGCCCTGTTCCTGCGCGTCAGCGCAAGGACAGGGCCTTCTTGTCTCAAAGAGTACGACGGCGCCTCCCACCATGGTTGGCGGGCTAGGCCGGCGTGGGTGGGACCCACAGCTGCGAGGAGCCCCGAGGGGAGACGCGCCAGCGGATCCCCTCGGGGCCCGGGACTAGTGGTCCACTGCTTTCTCTGCACCAATGCCGGTCAGGGATCGAACGTCCATCTCGGCCTGGATCCGCGGATCCTCGGTGTTCTTATCGAGCACGGTACCCAACCAGCCAAGGAAGAAGGCCAGGGGGATGGAGACGATGCCGGGGTTAGCCAGCGGGAACCAGGAGAAGTCGACGCCGGGGATCATGGCTTTGGCGTTGCCAGAGACGACCGGCGAGAAGCTGATCAGCAAGATGGCCGAGGCCAATCCGCCGTACATGCTCCAGAGCGCGCCCTGAGTAGTGAACTTCTTCCAGAACAGCGAGTAGACGATCGTGGGAAGGTTGGCTGACGCGGCGACGGCGAAGGCCAGGGCGACAAGGAAGGCGATGTTCTGACCGTTGGCCAGGATACCGCCGCCGATTGCGACAACGCCGATGACGATCACGGTGCGACGAGCAACCTTGACTTCCATCTCCGGCTTGGGTTCGCCCTTGACGATGACGTTGGAGTAGATGTCGTGGGCGAAGGACGCTGCGGCGGTGATGGTCAGGCCTGCCACAACGGCCAGGATCGTGGCGAAGGCTACGGCGGAGATGAAGCCCAGGAGTACCGGTCCGCCGATCACGAAGGCCAGCAAGGGGGCCGCCGAATTCACGCCACCCGGAGCGGCAAGGATGGTTTCCTTACCGATGAGTGCGCCTGCGCCGTAACCGAGAACCAGGGTGAAGACGTAGAAGCCACCAATGAGCCAGATAGCCCACACCACTGACTTACGAGCTTCCTTGGCCGTGGGGACGGTGTAGAAACGCATGAGCACGTGGGGCAGAGCCGCGGTGCCAAGGACCAGGGCAATAGCCAAGGAAATGAAGTCCAACGGAGCCTTGCCGTACTGGGCGCCCGGGTTCAAGAGCGCCTCGCCCACGCCGCCTTCATTGATGGAGGTCTGAACGGCCGCATCCATGAGGGTTGAGAGGTTGAAGCCGTGCAGGGCCAGCACAATGATCGTCATGATCGCCGCACCGGTGATCAGCAGGAACGCCTTGATGATCTGAACCCACGTGGTGCCCTTCATGCCACCGATGAGTACATAGACAATCATCAAGACTCCGACGACGGCAATGACCACGTTCTGTCCGGCCTTGTTGGAGCTATCCAAGCCCAGGAGCAAGGAGACGAGACCACCGGCACCGGCCATCTGGGCCAGCAGGTAGAAGAAGCAGACCACCAGTGTCGTGGTGGCCGCGGCAATACGCACGGGGCGCTGCTGCAGACGGAAGGACAGCACATCGGCCATGGTGAACTTACCGGTGTTGCGCAACAGCTCGGCCACGAGCAGGAGGGCAACAAGCCAGGCGACCAGGAAGCCGATGGAGTACAGGAAGCCGTCGTAACCATTGACGGCGATGGCTCCGGTAATGCCCAAGAAGGAAGCTGCGGAGAGGTAGTCACCGGCGATGGCGGTACCGTTCTGGCCGCCGGAGAAGGATCGGCCGGCAGCGTAGTAATCATCTGCCGACTTGTTGCCGCGACTGGCCCGGAAGACCACAATCATGGTGATCGCCACGAAGCCGACGAAGATCAAAATGTTAATCCACGAATGCTCCTTGGTTTGCTCGCTCAGCGTCGTTGCGAGCGGTGCAAGCTGGTGGAGTGCAGAGGGAAGGCTCATGGTTTAAACCTCTTCCTTGTTCATGTCGGCTTCTTCGATCTGCTGTTCCAAGCGCTGGCGGATGACTGCCGCCTGCGGATCGAGCTTCCGGTTTGCGTAGGTGACGTACCACGTGGTGATGCCGAAGGTGGAGACAAACTGCAACAGACCCAGGATCAGGCCAATGTTGATGTTGTCCCAGACCTTGATGGACATGAATTCATGGGCGTATGCGGCCAGTAAAACGTAGGCGAAGTACCAAACCATGAATCCGATGGCCACGGGGAAGACGAAACTGCGGTGAGATCTCTTGAGCTTCTTGAACTCGGGTGAGTTCTGTTCGGCTATAAAGTCCACCGGATTCTCGTGACGTGCGTGGGCTGAATTACCCATCATTCCTCCTTGAGTGATGTGATCCCTTTCACTATGAAGTGTTGTAGCTCACATTAAGCACGCTTGGCAGCCCTGCCGCGGTGAACGGCATGCAAGCTGCGCCGAATGGCACATTCCCCCGCTAGTCTTGTCTCCATGTCCTCTGCCGCCCTCAGTGATTCCACGCTTCTGCTCATCATGGCCATTGCCGCAGTTGTCGCCGCCATAGCCATCGTGGCCGCGATTGGATTCCGTTTGTCCCGCTCCCACCGCGAGCTCGGCACGGAAGCCGAACACGCCACCTTCGCGGCCCTTCACTCAGCGGCCGTCGCCGGGGAACAACTCCGCAATGGGCTAGAGCCGGCTGGCGCCTTGAAAGCCAGTAAGCAACTACGTGCCCTCCTGAATTGCGCGGCCTTCGCCATGACCGACGACGCCCGTCTCCTCGCCTGGGACGGCTCAGGTACCGCTGCCAAACAACCCGAGTCCGCCGTCGTTATGAAGTTGGCGGCCAAGGCGCTGAGCAATGGCCGCACCCAGGTGGCGACCCTTGATAGTTCGCTCCGCGTAGCCCTAGGCCTTCCCCTGCACGACAACGACCTCAAGGCCGCCGTGATCTCGCCGCTAAAGATTGATTCCCGAGCCGTCGGGGCCGTCATCATCTTGTCGAAATCCCCCACGGCGGGGCTGATTCGGGCGACGAATGAGGTGGCGGCGTGGGTGTCGGCACAATTGGAAATCGCCGAGTTGAGTTCCTCACGAACGCTCTTGGCCGAGGCTGAGGTCAAAGCTCTCCGCGCCCAAATCAGCCCGCATTTCATCTACAACTCGCTCAACGCCATCGCCTCGTTCATCAACACCGATCCGCAACGGGCCAGGGACCTCGTGGTGGAATTTGCCGATTTCACGCGCTATTCCTTCCGCCGCCACGGCGATTTCACAACCCTTGCGGAGGAGCTCCGCTGCATCGATCGTTACCTCCTGCTCGAGAACGCCCGTTTTGGCGACCGGCTTCAGGTGAGTTTGCAGATTGCCCCCGAGGTCCTCAGCACTGTCATTCCGTTCCTAAGCCTGCAGCCGCTCGTGGAGAACGCGGTGCGTCACGGTCTCGAGGCCAAGGTCGGCAAAGGGCTGGTGCAGATCTGCGCCCGCGACCGCGGCGCCTATACAGAGGTGACCATCGAGGACGACGGCGTGGGCATGGACCCCGAGCAGCTGCGGTTGGTCCTGGCTGGCCAACAAGAAGGGCACCACGTGGGGCTCCGCAACGTCGATGCCCGGCTGCGGCAGGTCTATGGCGAAGAACACGGGCTCACGGTCGACACCGGAGTGGGTCACGGCATGCTCATCACCATGACCGTGCCGAAGAACCAACCCGACCACGACGCCTAGCACCTAGCCGCCTCCCCAACTCGCTTCGCGAGCTTGGGGCCCCTCGGCGGCTAGGCTTAGGCTCATGATTAATGTCCTTGTCGCTGATGACGAGCTCCCAGCGGTTGCAGAGCTGGCTTTTTTATTGGGCCAGGATCCCCGTATCGGCCAGATTCACCGTGCGTCAAGTGGCGCGGAAGCCCTGGAACTGCTGGAGGAAAACACCGTTGACGCTGTTTTCCTCGATATCCATATGCCCGGACTCTCCGGTTTAGAACTTGCCGAAGTCATCGGGAAACGCACGAGCCCGCCTGTCGTCGTCTTTGTCACCGCCGACGATGATCGCGCATTGGAAGCCTTTGAGCTGGCCGCCGTGGATTACCTCCTCAAGCCGCTGCGCACCGAACGCCTCACCCGTACAGTGGACAGGGTCGTCGAGCTGGTCGCGCACCCCGCCGCCGTCGACGAAGTTGAACTGATCACGGTCGATCAGGGCGGGATCAGCCGCATCATTCGCCTCGATGAGGTGAAATTTGTTCAGGCTCAAGGCGACTACGCGCGGCTGCATACGGCCGAGGCAAGCTACCTCATCAGGGTTCCACTCTCTGATTTGGAACAGCGCTGGGCCGACTCAGGGTTCATCCGAATTCATCGCTCCTACCTTGTCTGCATGGGATTTGTGACCGCCTTGAAGCTCAGCGCAGCCAAGCCCACCGTCTCGGTGGGCAACGCCGTCCTGCCGGTCAGCCGCCGCCACGTTCCCGTCCTACGCGAACGCCTCCAAGTCACCCGCGTCCGGCCGCAGACATGAGTTGCGGATCTGAGCCATGAGCATCGGCCCCTCTCGGCCTCCGGCCCATGGCCGCGTGCGCGTGGCCTCGCCACGAAGCCAGGTCCACAGGGCAACCTCCGGCGTCAGTGTATCGCAGGAGGTCGCGGAGCAAACCGCGGTGGGTGAGGTCATGGTGCGCTCCTTGATTCGCTCCCAGCTGCGCCTAGCCTTGGTGGTCTCCGCCGGATTTATAGCGTCCATGTTGTTGTGCTGGATCGCAGTGCGCTGGGTTCCGGCCGTCGCGGATTGGCGCATCATGGGTATTCCAGCACCCTGGATTGTCCTCGGCGTCGGGGTTTACCCCATCATCGTTGCCTGCGCGTGGCTGTATGTCCGGGCGGCAACGAAGAACGAGGCCGCGTATCGAGACCTGGTGGATGAAAAATGAATCCGGCCATTGGCTACTCCGCCCTCATCCTAGTCTCCCTGACAACCACCATCATCGGTTTCTACGGTCTGCGCATCTCCCGAACCACAAGTGATTTTTATGTGGCCTCACGCACCGTACGGCCGTGGTGGAACGCCTCAGCCATCGGCGGCGAGTATCTCTCTGCCGCCAGCTTCCTCGGCATTGCCGGTCTTATCGTGGTGTCTGGCATCGATGCCCTGTGGTTCCCTATTGGTTACACGGCCGGCTACCTGATGTTGCTGTTCTTTGTTGCCGCTCCCCTGCGTCGTTCCGGAGCCTATACGATCCCTGACTTCGCTCAGGCCCGCCTGGAATCAACCACGGCCCGCTCCATTACGAGCCTGTTGGTCGTCGTCGTGGGTTGGTTTTATATCGTGCCGCAATTGCATGGGGCAGCCCTGACGATCCGCACCACAACCGGCTTGCCGTCCTGGGTGGGCGCGGGCGTGGTGGTCGTGATTGTCTGCCTGACCGTCGTGACGGGTGGAATGCGCTCCATCACCTTCGTGCAGGCCTTCCAATTCTGGCTCAAGCTCACGGCGCTGGCCGTTCCGGCCGTCTTCATGTTGCTCGTTGTCACGGGCGACCCCGATGCGGCACCAGCCGTCCCCGCGGCCGTTGAGCTCTTCCCGCCGGCCGATCCCTTCACAGGCGGTTCCACGTACCAGACGCTTTCCCTGATGATCGCACTGTTGTTTGGCACCCTGGGCTTGCCCCACGTCTTGGTGCGCTTTTATACCAACCCCGACGGCACCGCAGCCCGCCGTACGACCCTGATCGTCTTGGGGCTGCTGTCCGTCTTTTACCTCTTCCCCACTATCTACGGTGTGCTGGGAAGGGCCTACCTGCCGGAGCTCGCGGCAGCCGGATACCCCGATGCCACGGTGTTATTGCTGCCAGGGCGACTCATTGGTGGAGTGGGCGGCGATATGCTCTCGGCCTTGGTCGTGGCAGGCGCCTTCGCGGCATTCCTGTCAACCACCTCTGGGCTCGTGGTGTCCCTAGCCGGTGTCATTAGCCAGGATGTCATGGGCGGCAGCGTCCGAGGATTTCGCATTGCGGCAGTCTTCGCCGCCGTCGTGCCTTTTGGTGTTGCCATGATGACCGACTCGCTGGCACTGGCCGGGAGCGTGGGTCTCGTGTTTGCCTTCACGGCGTCGACCATTTGCCCGTTGCTATTGCTGGGGATCTGGTGGCGCGGGCTCACGGATGCTGGTGCTATCGCCGGCATGCTGACCGGTGGGGTGCTTTGCGGCACGGCCATCTTGGCAGGGGCTCAGATAGGAGCGGACTCGCCGTGGCGCGATATGTTGACTCAACCGGCTGCATGGACGGTTCCGGCAGCGTTCCTGGTCACGATCATCGTGTCCAAGGCAACGCCCCACCGCCGCAGTTCCACGGTGGCGCGCTTCATGAGTAAGCTACATGTTCCGGAGCGTCCGCTGGCTGTGGACAATCCGCGGAAGTAAGAACTACTTCGAGGTCAGCGGGTCAATGGCCGCCATGAGTTCAACGACACGATCCAAGAAGGCATCGACCTGGCTCTCGTCATATCCATTGGCACCCTTTTCCGCGGCAAAGACGGCACGGCGCACCACATCAACACTCAGCTCGCCGTTGTCCTCGATGTACACGAGCAGCTCACGGCACAGCACGTCGACGTCGTTGACGTTGTAGCTCTGGACGCTCTTGCGGCTGGGGCGGCGGAAGCGTTCGCCGTCGGGACGGTGCAGACGGGCGCGCAGCACGGAGGCCGTCTTGCCGATCTTCATCATCCACGCTTTTTCACCTTCGGCGGCGATTAGCAATTCCTTCTCGCGCAGAACAAACTCGTCCTCGATGCGGTCCATAGCGGCATCGACAGCCTGGGCGCTGTAACCGCCGCGGGCTGGATCGAAGGATGCCGTGCGTACATCAAGGCTCGTGATGGCCTTGCTGTTGCTCTCGGCGTTCAGGAAGTACGCTCGGGCGCGCTCCAAGAACACGTCAACCTGCTTGACGTTATAGCCAACTTCCTTGGGCCCAACCAATTTGAACTTGGAGTTGGTCCGGGGTTTCTCATCCACTGTCACAGTCATTCCTTGAACATTTCTCTACGGGGTGCACTCAACGACGCCAGGCACCTGGATGCGGCGGTCAGAGCTGACCCACAACGGTAAAGATGGCGTAGGCCACCGGTGCGGCAAACAAGATTGAATCAAGCCGGTCCATGACCCCGCCGTGGCCGGGCAACAAGTTACTCATGTCCTTGATGCCGAGCTCGCGCTTGACCATCGATTCGGCAAAGTCACCGCCGGTTCCAGCAAGAACCAGGCCGATGGCTAGGGCTAGGCCCACCCACCATTCCTGATCCAACAGGAACATAGCGGCCGGAATAGCGACCAGCGTGGCCCCGCCGAGGGAGCCGGCGAATCCTTCCCAAGATTTCTTGGGACTTATTTTTGGCGCCATGGGGTGCTTACCAAAGATTACGCCCACCAGGTATCCGAAGGTGTCATTAGCGACCACCAGCAGCAACATGATGAGAACCTCGAGGACACCGGGACTGATATTCGTCAGATCCAGGGTGAAACCAAGCGTTGGGCCGGCCTCGCCGCGCAGCATCAAGAACACGAAGCTGAGCAGGAAGGGAATCCACATGAGCGTGAAGACGCCCGCCAGAATGCTCTTGACGGCACCTGGCTCGGCGTCGAGGGAGCGCCAGAGCACCGTGGCTCCGGCGCTGGCCACGAGGGCGAACAGCAATCCCTCGGCCCCGGCAAAGTACGCCGACATGGGCATGGCCAGGGCACCCACCATGATGGGTGTCATCGGCGCCTGGATACCCTTTGTGGCGATGGCACGATGAACTTCCCACACACCAACGCAGGCGAAAGCCGTGGCCACGACCACGAAGCCTGCGGGGAAGAACAGCATGGATCCGATCACCAGAATCAGCAGACCCAGGCCCACCCCGATAGCTGCGGGAAGGTCCCGGCCTGCCTTCGGAGTGCGGGGGGCCTTGGGCGTGGTGGCCCCCTCCGGCATGGCTCCGACGGGGCCATCCGGCAGCGGAACCACGGGAAGCCCGGTCACCTTTACGGCCGACACGGGACGCGGGGCGACTGTCGCTTCGACTTCGGCGTCCGGCGTAGCTTGTTGTGCGGCAGGCTCGACGGCGGATCCCTCGCCTGACGGTGTGGCCAGGGAAGCATCCGGCGTGGCCGGCGCCTGCTCCGCTGGCTTTGCGTCCGCCTCTGTCTGTTCCACAGTGTCGGTGGGAAGAACGCCGGGATTGGTGACGCCGTCGTTCTTCTGATCCTTCGGCTCAGACTTAACCGGCTCCGGGGATTCCTTCGCGGCCGCGTTTTTGGGCACGATAATGGGAATCATGCCCGTCAGCTCGGCCTGACGGCGAGCCTTACGCGAGGCGAATTGGTAATCTTCCGGAGCCGGAATGAGCCCGCTCGTTGCACTGGACGCAGCCGGCTCCGGGGAGGAATCGGCCAACGTACTCTTGGGGTCTTTCATTAGACCTCGAGTAGCTCGGCTTCCTTGCGCTTGAGCAATTCGTCAATGTTATCGGTGTGCGACTTGGTCATCGCATCCAATTCCTTCTCGGCGCGGTTGCCTTCGTCTTCTCCGGCTTCGCCATCCTTGACGAGGCGATCCAGCTGCTCCTTGGCCTTACGGCGGATGTTGCGAACAGAGATCTTGGCGTCTTCACCCTTCGTGCGGACCACCTTGACGTATTCCTTGCGACGTTCCGTGGTCAGCTCCGGCATGATGATGCGGATGACGCTGCCGTCGTTGGACGGGTTGGCACCCACCTCGGAGGAGCTCAGGGCGCGCTCGATGTCGTGCAGGGAAGTCTTGTCGAACGGTGCGATCAGCAAAGTGCGAGCTTCCGGAACGGAGAAGGAGGCGAGCTGCTGCAGGGGTGTCGGGGAGCCGTAGTAATCCACCATGACCTTGTGGAACATGGCGGGGTTGGCACGGCCCGTGCGGACCGCAGAGAATTCCTCTTTGGCAACCTCAATGGCCTTGTCCATCTTTTCCTCGGCCTCGAGCAATGCTTCTTCGATCACGCGCTTCTCCCTCAATTAAATATCGATACTTCTGTTCCGCGGCATAGCTCACGGCAATTCTGTGACCATCTTACCGTGATCAACACGCAGTGACCGCCTAGCCACACGGCTAGGCGGTCACGACAGCTTGGTTACGGCGTAACCAGGGTGCCGAGTTCTTCGCCGAGAATGGCGCGGGCAACGTTGCCTTCACCTTCCATGCCGAAGACCAGCATCGTGACGTTGTTGTCCTTGCACAGGCTGAAGGCGGTCTGGTCCATGACACGGATATCACGGGCCATGGCCTCGTCGTAGCTCAACTTATCAAGCTTGACAGCGGTGGGGTCCTTCTTCGGGTCGGCCGTGTACACGCCGTCAACACCGTTTTTGGCCATGAGGACCACGTCAGCGTGAACCTCCAAGGCGCGCTGGGCGGCGACGGTGTCGGTGGAGAAGTACGGCAAGCCGGCACCGGCGCCGAAGATGACCACGCGGCTCTTCTCGAGGTGACGGATGGCACGCCGCGGGATGTACGCCTCGGCAACCTGACCCATGGTGATGGCACTCTGGACACGGGTGTCAACGCCGGCCTGCTCGAGGAAGTCCTGAAGAGCCAGGCAGTTCATGACGGTGCCCAACATGCCCATGTAGTCGGCGCGTGAACGGTCCATGCCAGACGCGGAGAGCTCGGCGCCACGGAAGAAGTTTCCGCCGCCAACAACGATAGCAACCTCAACGGTGTCCACGGTGCTTGCGATCTGCTTGGCAATGTCGCGAATGGTGTCCGGGTCAACGCCCAACTTGCCAGCGCCAAAGACCTCACCTGAGAGCTTCAGCAATACACGACGGCGCTTGGTCGCTCCTGCTACTGGGGTGACGGGCGCGTTCTGCGAAGTGTTCGTGGTCATGGTGCCTTCCGTGGGTACCGGCGTTTCTATGGGTCCGAGCGTCAATGATTGACGTGCAGTTTTGCAGTATTTAGCCAGCCTGAGGCCAGAAAAATGGGTGCGTCTAAAATCTTAGTCGACGATATGCGCGAAGAAGGGGCAACCGCAGTTTGCGATTGCCCCTTCTTCGTCACATCTTTTTAGAGCATTTAGTCTTACTTATGCTCCGACGCGGAAACGTGCGAAGCCAGCAGGCTTGACGTTGGCTTCCGCAAGAACAGCGCCAACGCTCTTCTTGGAATCCTTAGCGAAGGGCTGGTCAACCAGAACGATTTCCTTGAAGAAGCCGGTGAGGCGTCCTTCAACGATCTTCGTCATGGCAGCTTCCGGCTTGCCTTCTGCCTGTGCGGTTTCGGTAGCAATGCGGCGTTCGCTTTCAACAACGTCGCTTGCAACTTCGTCGCGGGTCAGGAACGTCGGGGACATAGCAGCAATGTGCACAGCTACGTCGTGAGCAACTTCCTGGTTGTCGCCGTCAACTGCGAACAAAACGCCAACCTGGGCCGGGAGGTCCTTGGAGGTCTTGTGCAGGTAAGCGTCAACAGCTGCGCCTTCAACGCGAGCAAGGCGGCGGATAGCAACCTTTTCGCCCAAGAGTGCGCCGGCTTCGATGACAACCTCAGACATGGGCTTGCCGTCTACGTCAACAGCCAACAGTGCTTCAACATCGGCTGCGCCGGAGGAGATGGCCGTGGCCAGAACCTTCTTGGAGAATTCGATGAAGGGAGCAGCCTTGGCAACGAAGTCAGTTTCGCAGTTAACTTCAACCATGACGCCAACGCCGTTTTCAACAGCTGCGGCAACGAGGCCTTCAGCAGTTGAGCGGCCTTCGCGCTTGGTGGCGCCCTTGAGGCCCTTGATGCGGATGAGCTCCATAGCCTTGTCGGCGTCGCCGTTGGCCTCGTCGAGAGCCTTCTTGACGTCCATCATGCCAGCGCCTGTGCGCTCGCGCAGAGCCTTAATATCAGCGGCGGTGTAGTTCGCCATATGAACCCCTCAGAATAGATATTTCAGTATGTAAATCAGTATTAGGCCAGCTCTGGCAGGACCGCTGTGCCTTGTGAGCGGTGCGATCCTGCCAGCATCTGGTTCCCTAACGTGGCTACTATCTACCGGCGTGAACCGTGCACATAGCTAGCCAGGAAAGGATGTTACTTCTCGGTTGCAGCTTCAGCCGGAGCTTCAACAACTGCTTCTGCCGGGGCAGCAGCCTTGTCGCCTTCGAGGAGTTCGCGCTCCCACTCAGCCAAGGGCTCAGCTGCGGCTTCGGTGTTGCCGGTTGCCTTGTTGTTGCGGGCGATGAGGCCTTCTGCAACAGCATCGGCGATAACGCGGGTCAACAGTGCAACGGAGCGGATGGCGTCGTCGTTACCCGGGATCGGGAAGTCAACTTCGTCAGGGTTGCAGTTGGTGTCCAAGAGGGCAACAACCGGGATGTTCAGCTTGTGAGCCTCGTCGATGGCGAGGTGTTCCTTCGGGGTGTCAACAACCCAGAGCACGGACGGTGCCTTGGTCAGGTTGCGGATACCACCGAGGTTGGTCTGCAGCTTGGTGAGTTCACGCTTGAGGAGCAAGAGCTCCTTCTTGGTGTGGCCCGAGCCAGCTACGTCTTCGAAGTTGATCTCTTCGAGTTCCTTCATGCGAGAGATACGCTTGGAAACCGTCTGGAAGTTGGTGAGCATACCACCCAACCAGCGCTGGTTTACGTAAGGCATGCCAACGCGAGTAGCCTGCTCGGCAATTGCTTCCTGAGCCTGCTTCTTGGTACCAACGAAGAGTACGGTGCCGCCGTGTGCAACGGTAGCCTTCGTGAACTCGTATGCGCGGTCAATGAAAGACAGTGACTGCTGCAGGTCGATGATGTAGATGCCGTTGCGCTCCGTGAGGATGAATCGCTTCATCTTCGGGTTCCAACGACGGGTCTGGTGTCCAAAGTGGACGCCGCTGTCAAGCAGCTGGCGCATTGTTACGACGGGCATGCCGACGCTCCTTTAATATAATTTAACGGTTATTTAGCGTATAGAACCATTCAGTCACCTGAGTGATTCATTAGCTCCTAGCACCCATCGTGCATTCCATAAACCGCAGTCAAGCGGACCGTATGGGCGCGATCCATCAGCAGTGTCTAAGAAAATTCTTAAGACCTCATCAGGGTGGGGTGCGCGTAGTCAGTGCACAAACAGCACACTGCTCTGTCAATGTTACTACAAGTGGGCAACAGTGGCTGACCATAGAGTGCCCTCCACAGGGATGACACCTGGCCTCCTTGTTCACAATTTCATTCAAGAGCCCGCCGTCAGGATGTTCGCGGTCAAGCTGTAGCTATGAATGACTTCGCGATTCGCCGATACTCACGCGTTTTCACCGTGGCCCTAATGCTTGTGGCTGGGCTCACGGGGCCTATTGGGCCAGCGGCGCCTTCGGAGCCGAGCACCAGCAATCTGCCCAAACTCTTCCTATCTACTGCCACTCCCCTGCCCGCATCCTTGGCATGGGGTTGGCCACTTACCGGCACTCCCGAGGTGGTTCGGGCCTTCGATCCACCTGCTCAACCCTGGCTCAGCGGACACCGTGGCGTGGATTTGCTGGCACCACAGGGTGTGGAGGTCCTCTCGCCAATTGCCGCGGTGGTGACCTTTTCCGGCGTCGTGGTTAATAGGGAGGTCCTGACACTCATGACCGACGAGGGGCTACGGTTGAGTTTTGAACCTGTCGTCTCATCGCTGAGGGTTGGTGATCTGGTGGCTCGGGGTCAGGTCATCGGGCAGGTGCACGGTCCCACTCATTGCGAGAACTCCGTCGTAACCAGCTGCCTTCACTGGGGAGTGCGACGTGGGGAGGTGTATCTAGATCCGCTGCAATTCATCCTGGATCAGCGCCCGTCGGTGCTACTCCCACTCCCCTAGCTCTCGGTCAACAACAAACCCGCCGTAGCTGGCAAGTTTCCTTAGCTAACTACAGCGGGTCCGTTCAATGGTGCGTTGTGGCTAGACGATGGCGGAGATTCCCGTGATGGCGCGGCCCGTCACGAGGGTGTTGATCTCGTAGGTACCTTCATAGGAGTAGATGGCCTCGGCATCAGCAAAGATTTTTGCCATTTCATAGTCGGTCACGATGCCGTTGCCACCGAGGAGGTTGCGCCCCATAGCCACCGTCTCGCGCATGCGCGCCGTCGTGAAGGCCTTAGCCAGGGCGGACTGCTCATCCTTGGCGACGCCCTGATCCTCCAGCTGCGCGAGTCGCACCATCATGCCCATGGAGCTGACGGTGTTGCCCAGCATCTGCACGAGCTGATCCTGCACCATCTGGAAGGAGGCGATTGGGCGACCGAATTGCTGACGCTCCACGGCGTAGCGGCGGGCCACATCGAAGGCGGCCAACTGCTGGCCGACAGCCTGCCAGGCTACGGCTAGGCGGGTGACCTTGAGAACCTTATTCGTATCGCGGAAGCTATTGGCGCCCGCCAGCTTGAATTCATGCGGAACCACCACGTTATCTAGGACAATGTCAGCGTTCTGCACGGTGCGCAGTGAGATCTTGTTTTCAATCTTGGTGGCGGTGTAGCCCGGAAGCTTGGTGTCGACCATGAACGCCTTGACCTGGTTGTCGGCAAGATCGCGAGCGTAGATCACTACCCAGTCGGAGAAGGTGGCGTTGCCGATCCAGCGCTTGGCACCATTGAGGATCCAGTTGTCACCATCGCGCACTGCTGTGGTACGCGTACCGCCAGCAACGTCCGAACCACCCAGCGGTTCCGTCAGGCCAAAGGCGCCGATCTTCTTCATGGCGTAAATATCCGGCAACCAGGCAGCCTTCTGCTCCTCGGACGCCAGCGCCTCGATGGAACCCGTGAACAGTCCATCGTGAACACCCATGAAGGTGGCAATGGAGGCATCGGCACGCGTGAATTCAGCGTGAACAATGCCGGCGAAAACATTGGAGTAGCCCTGGTTGCGCACCGGGCTCATGAGATTGGCTTCGGCGAGCTTGGGAATCAGTTCCATGGGGAATTCGCCACGGTTCCAGCAATCGACGGCAATCGGCTTGACTTCCTTGGCGAGGAAATCACGAATTTCCTGCAGGCGTTCCCGCTCCTTCTCGGAGAGCAGCTGCTCAAATCCATAGAAGTCACCGTCGGCGTAAGGAAGGTTGTTGAGGTCTACTGCTGCCTTGGACACGGGCATTCCTTTGCTTGAAATCATCATTGACAGTCATGGTCCGACCGCGATCGAATCATGTTACTCATCAGTAACATACCGTAGCTACGTGATCTGAGCAACATTTCGCCCCTTGTCCCCGCTGCGCCCACCGAGATGGGTCCGCGCCAAGGCAAAACTCCCACCAAACACGAAAAAGCCGCAGGCCAGATTCCCTCGAAAGGGTCTCTGACCTGCGGCTTTACATGTAGGGCCACTCGGACTTGAACCGAGGACCTTAGGATTATGAGTCCCGCGCTCTAACCAGCTGAGCTATGGCCCCATGCAAGGTGCTTCCCTAATCGCAGCACGAAAAATGCTACATCCAGAAAAAGCACTTCACCAATCCTAAGGGGTCAACGCTCAAACTGCGTGATCTTCGTAGCTTCCGCCACGATAAATGTCCTCAAATGTATCCAGGGTCTTCTGCAATCCATGACGGGCAACCATGTCGTGGCTGGCTGCACCCATCGCGGCACGATCCTCAGGAGACAAGCTCATGATGGTCGTGATCTTCTCCGCAAGGTCAGCCTTGTCATTAGGCTTGAAGAGATAACCGTTGACGCCATCCTCGACAAGGTGCGGCAGAGCCATGGCGTTTGCCAAGACCACCGGGGTGGAGGCGCTCATGGCTTCCAAGGTCACCAGCGACTGAAGCTCCGCGGTGCCCGGCATGACGAATAGATCCGCCTTGAGGTAGACCTCGCGCAACTCCTCATCACTGACGAGTCCTGTGAACTCCACTCGAGATTCCAGTCCGAGCTTCGCGGCCTGGGCCTTGAGAGCGGTCTTTACCTCGCCACCACCCACGACGACGAGGTGCAGGTCTAGTTCCTTCGGCGTTGCGGCGATGGCATCGATCAGGACGTCGATGTGCTTCTCTTCGGCCAGGCGGCCTACGAAGGCGACCGTGGGGTAAGGATTGCGTGGCGTTTCTTCGCCGGCAGCCAGTTCATAGTTGCCTGCTTCGATGCCATTGGAGAGCGGCAAGACGCGGCGCAAGAATGCGTGCTCGTGCATGGCCTTTGCGGCAAGCGGAGTAGGCGTTGTCACAACGTCGGCCCGGCTCATGACCTTGCCCATGTCGCGCCAGGACACGCGTCCCACGATGTTCTTGAACCACTGCGGGAACGGCAAGAATGGATTTAGATTTTCCGGCATGAAGTGATTCGTCGCCACGATGCGGATTCCGCGGCGGGCTGCCTCATACACAACGTGTTCACCGATCATGTAGTGGCTTTGCACGTGCACAACATCCGGCTTGATCTCATCAAAGATCCGGACGATGTCTTTCTTGATTTCCCACGGGAGGGAAATCCTGAAGTATTCGTGGGTCGGCACGGCCCGTGAGCGCAATCGGTGGACGATTGCCTCGGAACGCTTTTCGGTCACCTTGGGACCGCTGTCCGCGCGGCACGCTGCGACGTGCACCTTATGCCCGCGTGCAGTCATACCGGTGGCCAAGCGAAAGCAAAACTGTGCGGCACCGTTGATATGGGGAGGATAAGTGTCGGCCGCGATCAAGATGGTGAGCGGCTTTGAGGCACTATCGCTCGGCGTGGATGTCACGTTTAGAAACTCCTGAAGGCTGGTTTGCCGGCCTGTGCGCGGCTTTACTTACGTTGCTCTTTCTTCGCAGCTTTTCGCTGCTTCACCACATCCGGATGATGTCTGGACAACGCGATTACCCCAACGATAGCAAGTAACGCTGCTCCCGCCATGGCAATCGCCACGACAGGCGGCACATCGTCGCGAAGCTCACCCAAAATAACAATGCCGATGGCGACACCCACCATGGGATCGATCACGGTCAGGCCAGCGATGACCAAATCCGGGGGCCCGCTTGCATAAGCGCTCTGCACAAACCAGCTGCCCAATCCTCCCGCCACGGCAATCGCAAGAATCGAGTACCACTGAACATTCAGTAGGAACAGTCCATTGTGATCGAAGATTTGCTTGGCGATGATGCGTGTCAGGACGGCCACAAATCCAAAAAGCACTCCGGCACCCAGGATATAAAAGAAGGCTTTGAGACGGTGTTTGAACAGGACCAGGCAACCACCAAAGACAATCACGACGGCGGCCAGCAGCATGACAACTGTCAGCTCCTGGGTGGCATCGACGTGAGTATTTTCACGCACGACGCTCACTGCCATGAGGACAAATAGGGCACTTCCGGCGACACAGGCGGTGATGGACACCACCGTTGCCCGGTTCAGGCGAATGCCTTGGTCCCGCGAGTTCACCACTGTCGTAATGACGAGGGCGATGGCACCAATGGGCTGAATGACGGTCAAGGTTCCCAGCGTCAGCGCGACAACGTTGAGGAGGGTACCCGCACCCAGGAGCAGGAGCCCGAGGACCCAGCGGGGATTGCGCAAGAGCCGGACAAACCCGGATCCGCCGAGGGCAAGGCCACCGGTGTTGTTTTGCACGGCGCTGCCTTGACGCTGTGCACCAAAGGCCAGGAAGAAGGCACCAGCCACGGCACACAACACGGCAAGCCACATCATGGGCGGCCCTGTTCGGGCGAGTGCTGCCCGAAATCATCGGAATCAGCAGCCCCGGGGTGGTGGAGTGCTCGGTGTTTTGCCGTCACCTTGATGAAATACTGCGTAAAAGCAATGACGTGCAAGACCATGCCAGCGCCAAGGAACACCCAGGCGAGGACGGCCACGAGCTCAGAATCCATGGCCTTGGCCAGGAGCAGCATCGGCGTGCCGATCATGAGCGCCGCTGTCCGCGTCTTGCCCAGCATCGTGACCTTCAGATTTGCGTCTCCGCGAAAGAGGTACAGGGTGACGCTCAGAAGCACGACGTCGGGAATCACCAAGAGCAGGAGCAGCCATAATGGCAGCAACTTAGCCACGACTAGGGTGATGGTCACTGCAACGAGCGCCACCCGGTCAGCGAGCGGGTCCATAATGCGCCCGAGCTGAGAGGTCTGGTTCAATTTGCGGGCAACGTACCCGTCAATCCAATCCGTACAGCCCATGAGCGCCAGAACAAAAACGCCCCAACCATATTCGTGCTCAGAGAGCACCAGCCACACGAATAACGGCGTGCCAAGAAATCTCACGACAGTGATGAGATTGGGGATGGTCAGGATCGCAGTGGAATTCTCCGGGCGGGTACTGGAACTGCCGGACATCTCGGTCACCTCCCTGCTCATTGGTCGTGCCGGACTATCCAGCACAAGGCACCGCTGATCTTCCAACGGCCTTGAATCCGCGCACAGGGCAACGGTCGATCAAACTACTTCTTGACTAACTTTCGCAGTAAGAGCACGCAAACAGTCGCTGACAAGGCAAGAATTGCCAATGGCTTCCACCGCTCCTTCGCAGTTTCCACGGCCTGCCCGACAGCTCCAACGGCTGCCTTATTCACAGTTTCCCGAGCCTTGGTCACGGCAGTATCTACCAGATATGTCGTCTGCTTCTTCACGTCGGCCTCGCTGACAAGTTCCTCGCGCAGGCTCAGCAGATGCTCACGGCGGGCTGTGGTGCGTTTGATCAGCTCGTCAGCGGTAGCCTTTGGACCGCCTTCAGCGTCCTTGGCATCGCGCTCGGCATGTGCCTTGGCCTTGGCCTGCTCTGATTCAGCCTTCGCGGCCTTCTTTTCTTCGCGGGTCAGTGGCTCCGGATCCAAGGTCGCCGGGTCAAAGGCGCGCCCCTCTTTTACGATGCCAAGATCGTGCCGCACTCCACGCCACGCATGCTCCGGAAGAACAGGGAGTAGGGACTTGAACTTCTTATATGCCACCAAGGCGCTGATGCCGATCACGATCAGCAGCGCGGCGCTGACTAGCAACGCGGACAGCCACAAGGGAAGGACGGTTCCAAGTCCTGCAATTGCAGCAACCACCAGAGCAACGACGAGCAGCGCCAGGAAGACCAGCGCCATGACCGCCGAGATGGCGACCCCGCCCACACGAGACTTCTTGTCGCCGAGTTCCAGCTTCGCCAGCTCAATTTCATCATTGAGCTGGCGTGGGACTAGACGAATCGATGTCTTGACTGCGTCCACTAATCCTGAACCAGGTGCTTTCGGGTGTTCATCCGCTGCGATTTGCGCATCTTTTTGCACAACCGTCACTGAGACCGCCTCCATCATGTGGGCACCGCTACTCCCGGAGGACTGCGCAACCCGTAAATTCTTCGCAGACTCACTTCCCGTGACGCTGCCGTAATGTCAAAATTACCATCCACGACGCCTGGGCCGCGCCGTCCCATACCGTGCTTAGGTTGCGGAATAGTAAAGGACATCGCGGTGTTGTCGGTTTCGAGGGCTTGCTGAAACATTTCAACGACCGTTTTTACTTTCGTTTGTTGGCACTAGCATGTTCCATTGGGGGCCTATTTTTTCCATCCCCGACACCGCGCGCACCACATATGCATAGAGGAATTAAGTCTTGACCACCACCGCTCATCCAGGCGATGCCCTTACCCGTCGGCAAAAATTGATGTACGTTCTGGTTCTGGGGTTGCTCACCGCCCTTGGCCCGTTCACGATTGACCTGTATCTCCCCGCTTTCCCCATCATTGAACATGAAATGGGTGTGACAGCCACCGCTGTTCAGCTCACACTTACCGCCACCACCATTGGCTTCGCAGCCGGTCAGCTTGTCGTGGGCCCCTTTAGCGATAAATTTGGCCGCCGGATGCCGCTCATCTTGGCGACTGCTCTTCACGTCGGCGCCTCCATAGGTGCGGCCATGTCCACCGACATCACGATGCTTGGCGTCTTCCGTGTCTTGCAGGGCATTGGCGCCGCAGGTGGTGGTGTGGTCGCCATGGCCATGATCCGAGACCTCTTCGGCGGTTACCGTTTGGTCCGCATGCTGTCCTACATGTCACTCGTCAACGGCATGGCACCAATTCTCGCCCCGGTGATTGGTTCTCAGCTTTTGGGCATCATGGACTGGCCCGGCATCTTCTGGTTCCTCGCTGGCTACGGCGCTTTGGTCGTTGTGGCAGCCTTTGTCTTCATCATTGAGACCCTGCCCCCTGAAAAGCGCCAGTCCGACGGCGTGAGTGTCGCCGACCGATATAAGGCCGTGTTCAGCGACAGGATCTTTGTCGGCACACTCCTGGTGGGCGGCCTGAACTTTGCCGCGCTCTTCACCTACCTCTCAGCCTCCACCTTCTTGTTCCAGAAGACCTACGGCTTCTCACCTCAGGAATATGGCTACCTTTTTGCCATCAACTCTCTTGGCGTCGTGCTGGGTGTGCAGGTGGCCTCACGGATCATGCGCCGCACAGGACCCCAATGGGTGATTGCGTGGGCCACGGTGGCTCAGGTAGCCGCAGCGATTGCCATGGTGATCTGCGACCAGCTGGGAACTGGTTTGTGGGGCGTGGCCATCCCGCTCTGGTTCTTCATCTGCGCCACTGGTTTCATGTTCCCCTCGGTCCAGGTTATGGGTCTGGCCCGCAACGGCAAGCAGGCCGGTACCGCCGCATCCCTGCTCGGGGCGGCGACCTTCGGCTTTGCCGGGGTCATCACGCCCATCGTGGGTTTGGTGGGAGTCAAGACGGCAACCCCCATGGCGATCATCATGGGTGGGTGCATCCTGCTAGCCATGGCGGCCCTGTGGATCATCGTTCGACCCCGCATGGTTCCAAAGATTTAGTACCCCGCCGTGTGTGACTACTTTTAAATGTGAGTAGTCACACACGGCATTTTTATGGGCTGCCACAATCGATATTAAAGACAAATAAAAAAGAACCCCATACTCATTACGAGTACGGGGTTCTTTAGTGAATGGCTCCCCCACCTGGACTTGAACCAGGAACCTTTCGATTAACAGTCGAACGCTCTGCCAATTGAGCTATAGGGGAATGAAGCGATATAAATCTTAGCAGTAATAACTGAGAAAATCAAAACCGTCATTTTTTCTACACGAGAACAATAAATTGTCTCCGGCCTACAACGAGACCGGAGACAATTTTTTGCCTTTGGCTCCCCCACCTGGACTTGAACCAGGAACCTTTCGATTAACAGTCGAACGCTCTGCCAATTGAGCTATAGGGGATCGTGCAGGAACAACAATAACAAAGCCTTGGCACTTTGTGAAATCGAGTGTCCCTGCAGGCTTATCCGTCTCCTCGCAGCTGCCGACGAGCCGTTTCCAGCTCCATCAATTCCCGCTGCAAGAGCTGGTAACTCTCGGGGTCGACCGAGGGATCCATGCGCTGCAACGCCCCCAGCCGCTCCTCCTTCAAACGTGTGATCTGAAGTTCGAAGAGGCGGTTCAAAATGTCACGGCAGTACCGCGTCAGCGTCTCCTCCCCCGTGGCCGGCAATGGGCTCAGTGCCAGTTCTGCCACGAGCGACTCCAGTTCAGGGGGCACATTGGCCCGAACAGCCTCAAGCCACTGCGAAGACGCCACCTGCGACTGTCCCGCCAGGCCCAGCCCCTGCTGCAACGCCTTGTAGGCCGGCACCACGAATTCCGTCGCGGCAAAATGCTGCCAGTTTCCGGCCGTGAGAATTCCAGGATGCTGCAGCACCACCTCTAGGGCCTCGCGCTCCATCCGCCCCTGAGGCTCCCGCGGGTTCGGGCGCTCGATCGCCGCCCGCACCTCGGGCTGCGGGCTCACATCGGCCCGGGACGGCTCGTGCGGCCTGCCCTGGGTGGTCTGGGCGGGAGGTACGACGGCGGGACTCGGCTGGTGCTGGCCGCTCCCCTTGCTCTCGGGCTGGCTATGGAGTCTGCGCTCGGCGTTCTTGACCGCCCGCAGCACTTCATTGGGGTCGGCCATGCCCAGCCAGCCGGCCAGCTCCTGGCTGTAGCCCATTCGAGTTGAGCCATCACGGATGGCCGCCACAACAGGAGCCGAGGCCCGGAGTCCACTGACCCGGCCCTCCACCGTGCTCAAATCAAATTTCGCCAGAGTCGAGCGGATGGCAAATTCGAACAGGGGCCTGCGGGATCTAATGAGTCCATGCACGGCCTCATCGCCCTTGCGCTGGCGCAGCTCACAGGGGTCAGCTCCCGATGGTTCAACAGCGACAAAGGTTTGTGCCGTGAAACGCTGATCCTCGTCGAAGGCCTTCAGCGCAGCCTTTTGACCGGCGGCGTCGCCGTCAAAGGTGAACACCACCTCGCCGCCCGTGCCGTCGTCGGAGAGCAGGCGCCGGGCGACCTTGATGTGGTCCGCACCAAAAGCGGTGCCACACGTGGCCACAGCGGTGTCCACGCCGGCGAGATGGCAGGCCATCACGTCCGTGTAGCCCTCAACAACCACGAGCTGACGCTTCGAGGCAATATTGCGCTTCGCCAGGTCGATGCCATACAGCACCTGGGATTTCTTATAGAGCGTGGTCTCGGGAGTGTTGAGGTATTTGGGGCCCTGATCGTCATCGAACAGTTTGCGGGCACCAAAGCCCACGGTGTCCCCGGCAATATCCCGGATGGGCCAGATGAGGCGCCCACGGAAGCGATCATAAATGCCGCGATTGCCCTCGGAGAACATTCCCGTGAGCTTCAATTCATCCTGCGTAAAGCCCTTACCGGTGAGGTGCTTGAGCAGGGCATCCCATCCCTGCGGTGCGAATCCCACACCAAAGCGCTCAGAGGCCTCGCGGTCGAAACCCCGTTCGCTCAGGAATTGCCGCCCAACAGCGGCGGCCGGGCTCAGGAGTTGCTCGCGGAAGAATTCACCGGCAATTTTATGCGCGTCCAAGAGGCGTTGACGTCGGCCAATATCTTCGCGGCGAGGTCCGGTTCCACCGTCCTCATAACGCAATTCATAACCAATACGACCGGCTAATTTCTCCACCGCTTCGGAAAATGAAATATGGTCCATTTTCTGAATAAAGGAAATAACATCGCCGCTTTCCTGACAGCCAAAACAATGAAAATATCCCATTTGTGGGCGCACATGAAATGAGGGGCTGCGCTCATCATGAAATGGGCATAGTCCCTTGAACGATCCAATTCCCGCCGATTTCAAGGTGACGTAGGCGTCAACTATTTCCTTGAGGTCAGTGCGCGTTCGTACTTCATCAATATCTTCACGTTTTATCAGGCCAGCCACTCTTTCAGTTTACGGGAGATTCCGTCCCGTCGGGGCCGAGCAGCCTCGCCTGTGGACAACTCTCTCGTGTTCGGAATCACCCCACTTCTGGCGGGTGCAGGTGGAATCGCGCCGATAGAATTAGGTGGCCCCCAACGGCGCGGACTTCAGGTTGATTTTCATCTGAATATTTTCTTTTCCGCATCCTCTAGGGAGCTTCACCTTGTTTCACACCACACGCCATAGTGTTGGATCCGACATTTTGCTGGCACGTCACGGCAGCGCCATTTCCTCGCTGCGATTTGATCGCGCCAGCGGCCAGATCGTCGCCCGATTGCAGGATGGTTCCTTTGATTCGGCCCCGAACCTGATCGACCCATCCCTGAACATGCCGGGACGAGTCGATGAGGAAACCCGGATTATCGTCATCGCCTTCATCGCAGCCGTTGCACTGTCCGTGGTTCTCAGCGTGGCCGTGGCCACTATCTACGCGATGGCCAGCCCCGATCAGCTCGAGAACATCACCTCCATGATGGCCGGTTACACCCCCGCCATGTAGCCCAGGACTCACTCCAGAGGGCTACAACAGCGTCCGCTCCACTCCCACCAAACGCTCATGCAGCGCCAGCGCCGATACATCGGTGAGTGAAGCGATCTGGTCGATGACCACCCGAAGCCGGGCGTCGTCGTCGTTCGCGGCACGCCAATCCGCGGCGAACATGGTCTCCAAGTGGGCGTCACCGGTGGCACTGAGCACGGCCACCAGCTCGCTGAGGATGTCCTTTTGACGCTGATAGATGGGCTGGCGGTGGTCGGTGGTCATGACGAACGTCGTGGCGAGGCCCTTCATGACGGCGATCTCCAGCAGCGTCTCGTGAGGCACGACGACGTCACCTGCGTAACGCGCCAATCGTCCGGTCCCATAGATGGACTGGGTGGCGGCGACGGCGCTCTGGCAGAAACGCCCGATCAGCTGGCTCGTCATATCCTTCAGTGCCGCCATCGAGGCGCGGCTGCCATCGGCATGGCGCACCCACACATCGGTGGCCTCGAGGCGATGGAGGGCCGCATCGATTTCGGCGGTAGCCACACCCGGCAGGTACCACTGCTGCGTGTAGCCAAGCACGCGATTGCGCTGATCCTGGTTTGTCAGCCACTTGAGCTGGACATGCCCAGCCACGATCGCATCCTCCACGTCATGGACGGAGTAGGAAATATCGTCGGCGAGATCCATGACCTGAGCCTCGATGCAGCTCTTGCCCTCCGGGGCACCCCGGCGCAGCCATTCAAAGACGGGAAGATCGTCGGTGTAGGCACCAAATTTGCTCGTGCGCGAGCCATTGATGAGGGGCGCATTGGGGGCCGTCCACGGGTATTTTGCCGAGGCGTCCAGGGAGGCGCGGGTCAAATTCAAGCCAGCCGAACCGCCGTCGGCCGTTAATACCTTGGATTCGAGGCGGGTCAAAAGACGCAGGGTCTGGGCATTGCCCTCAAAGCCGCCGATCCCGTGGGAGAGCTCATTGAGCATCGATTCGCCGTTGTGACCGAAGGGCGGGTGGCCGAGATCGTGCGCTAGGCAGGCCGTGTCCACCACATCGGGGTCACAGCCCAGCGTGCGACCCAACTCGCGGCCGATCTGCGCCACCTCGAGGCTGTGGGTGAGCCGGGTGCGGACAAAGTCATCGGTATCCGGGGCAACGACCTGCGTCTTGGCGCCGAGGCGACGCAGGGCGGAGGAGTGTAGAACCCTGGCGCGATCACGCTCAAATACCGTACGGAGAGTATTTTTCGGGATCTCCTGCACCCAGCGCTGTTCATCGTGGGGCAGGTACACTTGCTGCGATTCGGAGGCCATAACCCTTAGTTTAGGGCCAACGCGGTGACGGACGGGGACGTTATGCACAGGCGGCCGCGGCCACGCCGGTGGGACAGCAAAAATGCCATAGCTGGGGTTTCTCGCTATAGGTCTACCTGTAGCGAGAAACCCCAGCTATGGCATTTTCCACGGCTGGCTGAATTTAGCCGCCCGAGACGTCCAGTTCGGCGCCAACGAGCTCATCCTTTTGCCCGCCACTGAGCGTCCGGGCGTCCAGCCAACCGGCCGGAAGTGCGGTGCGCTTGGGTGTGCCGGCGCGACCGCGGGGGCCTTCAGCATCGACGCCTGGGTAACCCTCGGACATATCCAGCTGATCCAGCAACTCACGCAGGGCGTCCAGTGTGGGAACCGTGGAGAGTTTGGCGCGCAGCTCGCCACCCACGACGTAGCCCTTGAAGTACCAGGCCATGTGCTTACGGATGTCGCGCAGGGCCTTGTTCTCGTCGTCGAAGGTGTCAACCAGCAGCTCGGCGTGACGGTACACGGCGGCGGAAACCTCGGCCATGCCGGGCTTGTGGCGCTCATCGCTGCCCTCGAAGGCGTTCATGAGGTCGCCGAACAACCACGGGCGACCCTGGCAACCACGGCCCACCACTACGCCGTCAACGCCGGTCTGGCGAACCATGGCGATGGCGTCTTCGGCGCTCCAGATGTCACCGTTGCCCAGGACCGGAACATCCGGCAGCGCTTCACGCAGGCGGGCGATGGAGTCCCAGTCGGCCTGGCCGGAGTAGAACTGGTTGGCAGTTCGGCCGTGCAACGCCACGGCGGCCACACCGGCGTCGCGCGCAATGCGGCCAGCCTCAAGGTACGTCAGGTGGTCCTCATCGATGCCTTTGCGCATCTTGATGGTCAGCGGCAAGCCACCCTTGGAGGCCTCACGCACGGCCGTCTGGACGATCGAGGTGAACAGGTCAAGCTTCCACGGCAGTGCCGCACCGCCACCACGGCGGGTCACCTTGGCCACGGGGCAGCCAAAATTCAGGTCAATGTGGTCTGCGTGATTTTCCTCGACCAGCATGCGCACGGCCTTACCCACGGTTTCGGGGTCGACGCCGTACAGCTGCACGGAGCGGATTTTCTCGTCCTCGTCATGGCTGATGAGGCGCATGGACTCCGGGGTGCGCTCCACGAGGGCGCGGGAGGTCACCATTTCGGAGACAAAAACGCCGCCACCATGTTCGCGGCAGAGCCGGCGGAAGGCGGTGTTGGTAATCCCAGCCATGGGGGCAAGAATCACGGGAGTATCCACCGTAATGTTGCCAAGTTTCAGGGGCGGGAGGTCCAGTTTGGTGTCGCTCGTGGGGAGATCGGTAACAGTCACCAGATAATTCTCTCAAATCCCTGCAAATTAAGCGCCCTCGTTCTCCCTGCCAGAATGCCCCGGCACAGTTTCACCGCGACCCAGCCCGGTCATTCCGGGCCAGGGCCGGGCCCAAAGTGAACAAGTTCACGCTCCATCCACGCCGGTGCCGGGTGAATGAGGAAGGCACAAGTGGACTTCATCCGTAGCGGACTGGTGAACTAGACTCCGGGTAGAAATCAAAGCTCCCTCTTTGCTGACCCCAGCCCGCAAAAGTTTAAGGAACCCAGTGCCCCGCATCTCCCCCACCAAGAAAGCCATTTTGGCCTCTGCGCTGGAACTCAGTGCACTGCACGGGATTTCCGGGACCACGATGGAACAGGTGTCGGAGCGGGCAGGCGTGGCCAAGGGCAGCGTTTATTACAACTTCTCCTCCAAGGACAAGCTGTTCGAGGAACTCCTCATCACCGGAATCGGCACCCTCTCAGAGACCCTGCGCACTGCACGCACCTCTGCCGCAGGATTTGGCGCCATCGAGGCCATGGTCCACGACGTGCTGACGCTCATTTCCGAAAACCGTTCGCTGGCCAAACTTGTGGTCTCGGAAATCTTCCGGACGGATAGGCCGTGGCAAGACACCATGCAGATCCTCCGCCGCGAGGCCGTGAGCGAATTTGGCACGGCACTGGTCCCGCTCGTCCCGGCAGGAACCTCCGAGAGCAGCCGCCTATTGATGGCCGGAGGAATCTTTGGGGCGACCCTCATGGGCGGTTTGGAATGGCTTCTCTTCAACCCCGAGACGCCTGCCGCAGAAGTCGCCGCGGCGATTCTCTTCACCTTCTCTGGCCAGCTCGCCTCCCCCACCGCCTGACATCGGCAGGTGGGGAGGACGTTGGGCTATAGCCCCAGAATGCTGGTGGCGATCAGGAAGTAAATGATCAGCCCCGCCGCATCTACGAAGGTTGAGATGAACGGGTTGGAGAACACGGCAGGATCGGCTTTGACCGCTTTGCCGAGCAACGGCATGAGGCCGCCGATGCTGGCCGCCATGGTGCACACGCCCAGAAGGGTCAGGCCGATCACCAGCCCCATGGGCAGCGAGAACGCCAGTGTTGCGATGATGAACCCCAAGCTGCCCAACAGCAGGCCGAGGAAGGCGCCGACGCGAACCTCACGAGCGAAGACCTTGAGGGCATCTTGGGGCCTCACATCACCCAAAGCTAAGGCGCGTGTCAAGGTCGTGGCAGCCTGGTTGCCCGTGTTTCCACCCGTGCCAATCAGCAAGGGAATGAAGAGCGAGAGCACGACCTGCTGCTCCAAGGTTGCCTCAAAAGCACCAATGACCTGCACTGTGAGTGTTGCACCAACGGCCAAGACTAAAAGCCACACGACGCGGGCCTTCACGATGGCGCGGACGGGTGTTGCGAGATAGGGGCTTCGCAGGGGCTCGGTACCGCCGGAGCGGGCAGCGTCCTCCGTCTCGGCGTCCTCAAGGATCTGGAGGGCATCGTCAACCGTGAGAATACCGACCAGGCGATCCTCGGCGTCGACAATCGGCAGCACGAGAACCTTTGCATCGGCACAATAGCGCGCGGCTTCCTCAGCATTTTCGGCCGCACGAAAGCTCAAGGGCTGCTTCATGAGGTCACTGATGAGTGCCGAATCTTCGGCCCGGAGGACATCGCGCAACGAGATGACACCGACGAGGTGACGTCCGGCGTCTGTCACGGGAATCGTGTAGATGCTCTCGGCGTCATCGAGCTGCGCGCGAACGCGGCTAAAGGTTTCCGCCACCGTCAGATGGGGGTGTGTCGTGACGAATTCCGGACTCATGTAGCGGCCCACGGCTCGATGCGGGTAGCCCAACACCGTGCTGGTCAGTGCCCGTTCCTTCTCATCGAGTCCGCTGATCAAACGATTCGCCACGGACGCCGGGAGCTCGTCCATCAGCGCTACCCGGTCATCCGGGCTCAATTGTTCAAAGACGTAGGCGACGTCTGCCTCTTGCAGTCCGGTCAGCAGATCGGCCTGGACCGCCGCATCTAGCCGCTCGAAGACCTCAATGGCCCGTCCCTTGGGCAGTGTCCGGTAGGCAACTGCCCGCTCGATCGTATTCAGGCGTTCCAATTGTTCGAGCGTTTCAGAGGTGTTCAGCGGCGCTAAAGCCTGCGACACGGCTGTGAGATTGTGCGCTGCCAAGGCTCTGGCCAGAAGCCCTGCGCTGTCGTCAAAGGTCTGAGTGGGGTACTTAATCATGGTCCGAATCCCTCCGGTGGTGCACACGTCAGCAGGCCCCGGCAAGCGCCGGGGCTGTGTGCAAAAAATGAGTGTGTGGCGTCGTGCTGCGAAACCGCTACCGCAACGAGATCGCGGCCGCCAGAGATACCTCTCAATGACCCGAGTAAAGTTCTCGGGTGCCCCATCCAGCGCAGCGAGCGGTTTAAACCGAGGGTCGCTACGGGTTTTGGGAGTTACAGGGAGGGTATTGTCCTGGGGCGCAGGCGAGGCTCGCGCGGTGCGGTAGATCGACTATGCCCGTCTTCCATGCGCGGCTCACCTCCATCTATACCAAGCCCCACGGGGCGAATCGACTTCTCGCACCGGGCATCATGGCGAAACCGGCCGTCCTTCTTATCTTAGGGCACGGCGCCACGTGCCCACGAACCAGGGTGGCACCCACAGGAGCAAGTCATTGCGTTCTGTGCCGTGGGCCACTAAGAATGGACTATGACGGTCATATTGAGGTCCTTGGAAACCGCAGTTCCGCCCACCATTTTGATTCAAGAGCAGGCCAGGGATGTCTTTGCCGCCCAACCTGGGCTGACCCGACTCGGCCAGAGGCTGGTGCGAACCTGCTTCGATGCGGCCGCGATCGACTCCCGGCACACGGCAGTGCGGGAATTGAGCACGGCCTTCCGCGGGGATGATCCTATGTTTTACGACGGCGTCTCCGGGCTGTTGCTCAACCCCACCACTCAGGAACGCAACGACCTTTTCGCCGCAGAGGCTGTCCCCTTGTTCATTGAGGCGGCCAGCAAGGCGGTGGCCGCCGCAGACGGGTTGACGGCCGCTGACATCACTCATGTTGTCACGGTGTCCTGCACAGGATTCTTCAATCCCGGGCCCGATTACAAGGTGGTCCGCGCCTTGGGCTTGCATCCCTCGGTGCAGCGTTATCACTTGGGATTCATGGGCTGTTATGCGGCGTTCCCGGCATTGCGCGCAGCCAAGGCCTTCTGCGAAGCAGATCCAGACGCCGTGGTCCTCGTGGTTTCCGTGGAGCTATGTTCCCTCCATGTGCGCACCTCCAACGACCCAGACACCATCATGGGCTCCTCACTGTTCGCCGATGGCGGGGCCGCCGCCGTGATCACCGCACGCGAGCTTCCCCTGTCCGCGCCAGCCATCAACCTTGACCATTTTGAAACCGTACTGACGCCCGTGGGCGAGGACTCGATGGCCTGGAACATCGGCGATCACGGCTTTGAAATGGTGCTCGACAGCTACGTTCCCAAGATCATCGACGAACACATTGTGGGCGCCTTAGAGCCCTTGTTGGCCAAATCTCCGGAACTTGCCGCACTCCCCTACGGCAATATCCGTCACTGGGCCATCCATCCCGGCGGTAGAAGCATCCTTGACAAGGTGCAGGCAAAATTGGAGCTCAGCGACGAACAGCTCATTCCGGCACGGGAAACCCTGCGCCGATACGGCAATATGAGCAGTGCAACTGTCATGTTCGTTCTCAAACACATTCTGGAGCAACCCGCCACGGAGCCCGGCGAGAGTATCTGCGCCATGGCGTTCGGGCCCGGGCTGACCGTGGAGACGGGGTTGTTCACGAAGCTCAGCCCGGCCGTGTCCCTCCCCCACGTCGCGGTGCTCGCGGCCCATGCCTGAGGCACTCCCCGCAACGATGGAGAGCTGGTTCCTATCAACACGGGATGCGGGCGCCGTTGAAGAGATGGACAAGCCCGGCTGTGATCCGGTCCGACTGGCCCGTACCTACGCCCAGTTCCCGCTCATTAACCGTGTGGTCTCGCGCTGGCACGGCGTTTACACACGGCATATCAAGCCGCTGCTTTCGCCCATGCGGGAAACCACCTTGCTCGATGTCGGCTGTGGCGGCGGGGACATCGCCATCAGTCTGGCCCGGTGGGCCGCCCGAGACGGCCTGTCTTTGGCCATCACCGCCATCGACCCTGACGCCCGCGCCATCCACTTCGCCCAGGCCAGCGCCCTCACCCACACCAACGTGCCGGCCGTGACGTTCCGCCGCACCCACAGCACCACCCTTGTCGCCGAGGGTGCCGTGTTCGACGTCGTTATTTCCAACCACCTGTTGCACCACCTCACGCCGAGGGAATTTCAGGGGCTACTCAACGACTCTGCCGTCTTGGCGCGTCGATCCGTGATCCACAGCGACATTGCCCGTAGCCCCCTGGCCTATGCCTTGTTTTCGGTGGGGACGTTGCCTTTCTTCCCGGGATCGTTCATCCGCACGGACGGACTGACCTCGATCCGCCGCAGCTATACGGCCCCTGAGTTGCGCGCCGTCCTGCCCCCGCAGTGGCGTGTGGCCTCCGCCCCGCCGTACCGGAATCTTGTGCTGCTCACTGCGCCGAAACACCATGTTTGACGTGATTATTGTCGGTGCCGGGCCGGTGGGCCTGTTCCTGGGCGCCCTGTTGCTACAGGAGGGGCTGTCGGTGCGGATTCTCGACAAGCGCGCCGAACCCAGCCAGCATTCGCGCGCCATCGGCATCCATCCCCCTGCCCTGCGGGCGTTGCAGCGCGTGGGTGTGGCCGAGTCCATGGCGGCCGAGGGCGTGCGGATCGAGTGCGGCGTGGCACGCAGTGGCGGGCGTGAGGTGGCGCGGTTGTCCTTCGCTCAGGCATCAGCGAGGTGGCCGTTTGTGCTCAGCCTCAAGCAGGCCCGCACCGAGGCGATCCTCGCCTCCCGGGTGGCCGAGCTCGATCCGGCGGCCCTGGTGCGCGGTGTGTGCATCACTTCCCTGCACGACGCCGGAACGCTTGTCACACTGACAGGTCACCATAGCGCTGAGGTACGGAGTGCTCGGGATCCTCGTGCTCAGGCAGTGTCCGCCACGGCTCCGGCTCCCACCTTTGCGGCGCGGCTGGTCGTTGGCGCCGACGGTGCCCGCTCAACCATTCGGACACTCACGGGCATTCCCACCACTGGGCGCGAGTACCCCGACAACTATCTGATGGGCGACTTCCCGGACACCGGCCGCGATGGTGCCTCTGCCATATTGCACCTGGAACCGGGTGGCATTGTGGAATCGTTTCCTGTGCCGGGCGGTCTGCGCCGATGGGTCGTTCACACCGACTCCCTGCTGGCCGACGCCGCGGCCACGGATCTGGCCGCACTGATCCAGCAGCGCACCGGGGCACATGTGGATGCCGAGGCCAACAGCATGCTCAGCGCGTTTGCTGTCCGTTCCACCATGGCCTCGCGGATGGTTGCGGGCCGGGTGGTCTTGCTGGGTGATGCCGCGCATGAGATCAGCCCCATCGGCGGGCAAGGCATGAACCTTGGCTGGCTGGATGCCGCTGCCCTGACCCCCATCATGGTGGCGGCCCTTCGCGGGGAAAACACCGGCGAGCGGCTCAAGACATTTGAGCGTCAGAGACGCGGAGCCAGCCACAAGGTCGCACGCCAAGCGTGGCTGAACATGGTGCTGGGACGGGCCCGTCCGACGTCGTTCCTGACAATGATGCACGCCATCCTGCGGCCGCTCTTCCGGCTACGCTGGGTCCAAAACCTTACTGTCCGCCGCTTCACGATGCACGGGCGGGACTGACGGGGACTTCCCGGTGGCCTTGACGACGGCCACGGCCACCGCCGTCGTGACGGGAATGGCCAGCACGAGGCCGATCGAGCCGACCAGAATGTGCACAATTTCCTCGGCCAATTCGGCGCCGGTGAGGGCGGTGAGCAGCGGCTGATCGAAGAGCGAAACCATCAGCAAGACAGGCAGGGCGCTCCCCGCGTAGGCGAAGGCGATGGTGTACACCGTAGAGGCGATATGGTCGCGGCCGATGCGCATCGCTGAGGTGAACAATTCTCGGGCGCTCGTGTGCGGGGCCAGCTCATGCAGCTCCCAGACGGCCGAAGATTGGGTGATCGTGACGTCGTTGAGGACTCCGAGGCCGGAGATGACCAGGCCACACAGGATCATGCCGGAGAGCGACATGCCGTCGGTCAGATTTGCCAGCTGATAAGCGTTGTGTCCGGTGGTTCCGGTCAGCGCCGCCGCATCCACCGACCAGGCCGCCAGCCCCGCTGTCACGCCCAGGCCAAAGAGCGTCCCGAGTAATGCCGTGGAGGTGCGGACGGAAAAGCCGTGGGCAAAATACAGCACGCCAAACATGATGGCCGAGGAGCCAACGAGGGCGACCAGGAGCGGCGGCTGCCCCTGAGCCAGCGCGGGCAGGATGAACCAAGCGAGGACCGCAAAGGCGCCGCCCAAACCCACCATGGCTCGCAAGCCTCGCCAACGCGCCACGGCAACAACCACCACGGCATACACCAGAGCGAGGAGGCCCATGGGGAAGGTTCGGACGAAGTCCATGAACACATATTTGGCACCGTTATTGTCGGCGCCGGTGATGCCCGGAAGCTTGGAAAGGTCGAGGTAGCTGATCTTATCGCCGGCTCGAACCGGGCGGGAAGCCTCGATGTCGGGGCTGACCACGACCGGAACGTCCGCGCTGCCCTCGACTGCCGTGTAGGCGATGAAGCAACTGGTACCGGCCAGCCCACCGGCGTTGAGTGAGCAGTCCTCAGAGATGGTGCGCTGCACACTTCCGGTCACGATGCTGGCACCGGGAGCTGCGGAATACGGGTTCGTGGCGGGAGCCTTGCCGGTATCGGCATTGGGCCACATGAACAGCATGGCGACGGCCGTCAAAACGGCCAGGGGCACCAGGATCCAGCTCAGCAGCACCACGGCTCGACGGCGTAATGCCTTCCGTCGGCGCATTTGTGGCCGCGTCAACGGCGCTTCCTCGGCATGTGAATGTGAATGGCCCATGAGCGGCGCGCGCCTCTTCCGTGGTTGCGTACGTCTGGATACTGCTAACTAAAAATCTCAAGGGGCCCGGCCTCGGATCTGTGTGGCAGTTGTTACTGAAAAACCACCGAAATTCGATGATTTTCTGTATCAACTGCCACACAGATCCGGAGCGGGCGCCGCTGAGGCGGCGAAGCCCCAGCTTCCCGCGACGGCTAATTACTCGCCGACGACGAGTGTTTCGGTGCCGCGTACCTTGGCCGCACCCACGGAAATCATGGGGTTGACCACGGCCGCAAGGGCTTCCATGGAGTCGTCGAGTTCCAACAGCACGGGGTACTGGTGGGTGATGAGCGCGAGCAGATCGTAGACAGCCTGCACCGCCTCATCACGTTCGAGTGACGGCTCCACGCCAAGGAACACCTCGGAGGCGGCCGCGGCTACCTCTTCGCTGCTCTCGATGCTGCCCTGTGAGTAGCTCAGCGCAAAGGCCTGGATCTTGCCCTTTTTGCTCGGGGCAACGCCAGAGCCAAAGGCGCTAGCCGGCTCGGCACGCAGGACCAGAGCACCATGGGCGCCGGTGAGGTCATCCAAGAACATGCGCTGGACCAGGCCCGGGCTCAGCGGACCTGTGGGGTCCCACTGATTCACGGACTCGTAGTAGCGGCCCACTACATCGGTCAGCTCAACCGATCCGGTGGCCAGATCCTGCACCCGAGCCTCGGCTTCTTCCTCGGTGCCCTCACCAAACGTGGGCAGCTTCAACGCGCCGGGGCCCACTTCCACAATCCTGTTGCGCTGCAGGACAGCCAAGCCCATCGTCTCGGCGAAGGCCGCGCCCGAGGTGCCGGGGGCAACCTTGGTGCGTAACGCCGTCGTACTGACTAGGCCTGAGGCCAAGGCACCGGCGGCCTCGCCACGCAGCATGGTCAGCAAGGTAGCGCCAACGCCTGCGCGCCGATGATCCTTGGCAACCTCGACGAAGACCCAGAGTCGGGCGGGGTGCAGCTTGGTGGAATAGACGACGCCGGCCGCAACCGGAATGCCCTGATCCTCGGCCACGATGGTGCGTCGCCAGGGGTTGGCATCAGTTGCCTCAGTCAGGGCCGCCCGGAATTGCCCGGCCGGGGCCGAATCAGCGTCTCCCCAAATCTCCAAGAGAGTCAGATCGTCGCCGTCTGCCCACGGCCGGTAGACAAGTTCAGCCATGCTTAGGCACCCAGAAGGCGGGTTGCCAAGTAAGCCTGAACCTGATCCAGGGGCACGCGCTCCTGGCTCATGGTGTCGCGTTCGCGGATGGTCACGGCGTTGTCTTCGAGGGTGTCGAAGTCAACGGTGATGCAGAACGGGGTTCCGATCTCATCCTGGCGACGGTAGCGGCGGCCGATGGCGCCGGCGTCGTCGAACTCGATGTTCCAGTGCTTGCGCAGCGTGTTGGCGAGTTCCTTGGCCTTCGGGGACAGGTCCTCGTTGCGGCTGAGCGGCAGAACGGCAGCCTTGACGGGGGCCAGACGCGGATCCAGCTTCAGAACGGTGCGCTTGTCCACGCCGCCCTTAGCGTTGGGGGCTTCATCCTCGACGAAAGCGTCCACGAGGAAGGCCATCATGGAGCGGGTCAAACCGAAGGACGGCTCGATCACGTAAGGGGTGAAACGCTCGCCCGTGGCCTGGTTGAAATAGCTCAACTCGGTACCGGAGCCCTTGGTGTGTGAGCTCAGGTCGTAGTCGGTGCGGTTAGCGACACCCATGAGCTCGCCCCACTGGGAACCCTGGAAGCCAAAGTTGTACTCGAAGTCGATGGTGCCGGCGGAGTAGTGCGCGCGCTCGTCCTCGGGGACATCGAAGCGGCGCATGTTCTCCGGGTTGATACCCAAGTCAATGAACCAGTCCCAGCACAGCTCGACCCATTCCTTGAACCACTTGTCGGCCTCTTCGCCGGGCACAAAGAACTCGATTTCCATCTGCTCGAACTCGCGCGTGCGGAAGATGAAGTTTCCGGGCGTGATCTCGTTGCGGAACGCCTTACCGATCTGGCCGATGCCGAACGGGGGCTTCTTACGGCTGGTAGTCAGCACGTTGTTGAAGTTCACGAAGATGCCCTGGGCGGTTTCCGGACGCATGTAGGCCATGCCGGATTCGCTGTCGACCGGGCCGAGGAAGGTCTTCATCAGGCCGGAGAACAGCTGCGGTTCGGTCCACTGACCCTTGGTGCCGCAGTCGGGGCAGACGATGTCGTCCATGCCATTTTCGGGATCGCGCTTCTTCTTCGCTACGAACGCCTCGATGAGGTGATCCTGGCGGTGACGCTTGTGGCACTGGGTGCACTCGACCAGCGGGTCGGTGAACGTGGCGACGTGGCCCGAGGCTGCCCACACGGCCTTGGGCAAGATGATGGAGGAGTCAAGTCCCACCATGTCTTCGCGTCCGCGAACGAAGGACTGCCACCATTCGCGCTTGATGTTTTCCTTCAGCTCAACACCGAGGGGGCCATAATCCCAGGCCGACCGTGAACCGCCGTAGATTTCACCGGCCTGAAAAACAAAGCCGCGACGTTTCGCGAGTGAGATGACCAGATCAAGCTTGGACTGAGGCGCCACTTAATTACTCCTATTATTTACGAGGCCGCTGGGTGCGGTCCGTCCGTTGCTAACACTACCGGTGGGTTTGGGTTTGCGGGAATTATTTGCCCGGTTGTGTGCTGGTTGACACGTGTGCACGCCACGAGCCGCCGCGGGGGGCGCCGCGGTGGCGAGGCGGTGGCCCCGCCACCGGCGAGTCCCCAGTTTCCTATGCTTATTATGGTCAGACTCATCTCCATCGACGTCACGAGGGAACAGCAATGACACGATCCAGGCACCAACAGGTGACTCGCGCATGATCGAACTCAATGAGTGGTTCGACAGCAGTGACCCAGCGGTCGTGCAACGAATGAACGAGGGAAAACAGCTGCGCGAGGGGCTGGCCCGCTTCATGCTCAACTACCAGTTCGCGATTGAGGAGGTCATGACAAAGATCAACATCCTCAAAACTGAGTTCGAGCATCTGCATGATTACAGTCCCATAGAACACGTTAGTTCGCGCCTGAAATCCCCCGAGAGCCTGCTCGAGAAGGCCCGGCGCCGCGACATCCCGCTCACTTTCGAGTCGTTGAGCGCGAACGTGCTCGATGTGGCCGGGGTGCGGATTGTGTGCAGCTTTCAGTCGGATGCCTACTGGCTCGCCAAGATGATCGGCTCACAGCAAGACATCACCGTGGTGGCGATCAAGGATTACATCGCCAACCCCAAACCCAATGGGTACAAGAGCCTTCACCTCATCGTCCGGGTGCCGATCTTCTTATCGGAATCCATCCAGAACATGCACGTCGAATTGCAGATCCGCACCGTGGCGATGGATTTCTGGGCGAGCCTCGAGCACAAGATTTACTACAAGTACGATCACGCCATCCCGGCCTCCATCCTCGCGGAGCTCAAGGATGCGGCCGCCGTGGCCAGCCGACTCGACACCAAGATGGAACGCATCCACGAGGATGTCCAAGGCAAGATCCCACGGAGCACATCCAGCTAAATCGCGAGTTCCCCACGCTGCCTTGCGGGGTTACACCGCAAGGCAGCTGAAGATTTTGGGGCTAGGCCAGCACGATGCAGGTGGGGCTGCCGAATTCCACGGACTGCACGGGCTCCGCGCCCGGCAAACCCTGCTCGTCGAGCGCGAACACGGCAACGGTGTTGGAGAGCTGGTTCGCCACATAGATCCTGTTCCGGAGCGCATCCACGGCAAAGTGGCGCGGCCAGTTACCTCCGCTGGCGACACCTCGAAGGAAACGCGGCGGCGTTCCCGTGCGCCCGCTGACCTCGGACCCCTCGGCAGCTAAGCCACTGACGTCTAACACCACCAGTGTGTTGGGGCCACGAACAGCGGCATACAACTTGCTGCCGTCCTCCGAGAGTTGAATATGGGAGGGGAAGAATTCCGTAGCGCTCTCTACCGCGGCGACGTTTTCGGCCAGCGGAGTTCTCAGGAGCCAGCGCCAGAAGTAATCGCCTCCGTCGTCCCGCGGGGTGCGCTTGAGAACGTGCAGGTGCCCATCCAGCTCTCCGGCCACGAGGAGATAGTCCCCCTTTAGCACCAGATGCCGAGGCCCTGTTCCCGGTGGCAACTGCGCCGAACCCAACAAGGCAAAGTTGTGGGCAGCGAGCGAGTACTCATCCACACGATCCGCTCCCAAATCCGCCACGAGCGCTGTCCCCCACTCCGTCGGCACCACCTGATGCGCATGAGATTCTCCTTGGCGGTCGGGAACCGGGCCACTGCCGGGGTGCGCCAGAATCCGCGGAGCCACCGCATCACCACTGAGCACACTCGCCAACGGAATGACAGATGCCGTGCCCGATGAATAGTTAGCCACCCATGCCTGATCCTCGAGCAAGGCCACATGGCAAGAATCGGCACCGCCCGTAGCTGCCCGCCCCACAACATCGAGCGTCAGCGGGTCGACCGCGACAACATGGCCGTGCGGGCCTTCTTCAGCGGCCAGCAAATACTCGCCCGCGGCAATGACGAACGACGGATTCACCAGCGCTGAACCCGTGGCCAGCGGCTCGCCCACCATTCCCTCGGCCGTAGCGCCAAAGCGAATCAGCCCAGGACCGGCCCCATAGCCTTCTTCGGTATAGCCGCTGACGATAATGTCCAGGTTGTGGGGCATGAGAAGTCTCCTCGTCGTTGAATGCTGTGTCCACGCTATCGCGTCTCATCGCTCAAAGCATTGCACCATATGCACGTCACAAGGTACCGTGCATTGCATGGTACCCAATGACAGCGTCAGTTCTAACCTCCGCAAGGGGGTTTTGGAGTACTGCGTCCTCGCCATGATCGGCGGCGGCGACATGTACGGCCTGGACATCGCCAATGGTCTCCAGCGCCGCGGTCTACTCACGAGCGAGGGCACTCTATATCCGCTCCTGGCTCGACTGCGCCGCAATGGCCTCGTCGACACGAGCTGGCGGGAATCGCTCCAGGGCGCGCCTCGTCGTTACTACACCCTCACCGCCGCGGGGCACGATTCGCTCGCCACCTTCGCGAGCATCTGGGACACCTTTAGCGCCTCCGTCACCGAAATCCTCACCTCAACTCCGGGAGAAACGCCATGAATCACGACACCGACATCCCTGAGGTTCGTCACTATTTGGCAGCCCTGGAAACTCGACTGGCCCAGCTCCCTCCCGAGCAATCCGAGGAGATCGTCTTTGGTGTGCGCGAGCATATCTCCGATGCCTTGAGCCGGGATGATCGCTCTCTCGCCGAGATCTTGGCGGCTCTGGGAACGCCCGACGACGTCGCCTCGGGACTGGCTGACACGGCGCCTCCGCCGCCCCTCACCTCATACCCGCAGCCCGCCGCGGCACTGCGCCGGCAATCCTCAACGCTCTGGGTGGTCGCAACCGCTATCTTGCTTCCCTTTGGCGCATTCCTCGCAGGCGTTGGCTGGCTCTTCGGAGTCGCCGGGCTCTGGATGGGCACACGCTGGAGGACCTGGGAAAAGATCCTAGGTACCTTGGTTCTGCCTTTTGGCGTTGTGGGAGCGCGGTACCTAGCGTTCTTGCCTCTCTGGGGGCCGCTGGGCACTGATGCACAGACCAGCAATCCTCTGGAGGGCGCCGTGTTCCCGGGCTTGTCGTTGGGTGGAACCGTTGCCTTGGCCTGTGTGCCTCTTGCCGTCGCCAGTTACCTCCTGATTGTGGGGCTACGGCGCACGCCGGCACGGCCCTGAGCCTTCGGATTTGCGCGAGCGTCCCGCGCAGTCCGCTCGATACGGCACAATTAAGGTATGAGTTCACATGAGATCATCGAAATCCCCATCCGCGACGACATGATCCGCCTAGGCCAGCTGCTCAAGCTTGCCAGCCTGGTCGAGGACGGCGTTGAAGCCACCGAGCTCATTAAGAATGGCCTAGTTAAGGTCAACGATGAGATCGATGACCGCCGCGGCCGCCAGCTCCACCCGGGCGATACCGTCACGGTTAACGGCGAAACTGTTCGCATCACCACCGGGGGCTAACTCCCCCGGCCAACGACCGAGCGAAACGGCGGCACCCCACGTGGGTGCCGCCGTCGTTCTTTAACAAAGCGTTACTTGGCGTTGAGGACCTTGAACTGCAAGAACTCGCCCACATGGGAGATTTCCTGGGCGTTGATGCCATGCATAATCCCCGCGTACAGGACCTTGGTGAGTTTCACGTGAGCGTGCGCCCAGGTGTTCGTCGACTCGATGGCCGCCGCAGGAATGACGGGATCGGCCTGGTCGCGGCCCCAGAAAAGCTCGGGCTTGTGCGCTGCCACGGCGGCGTCGTCAAAGTACAGATCCCCCTCGGCCTCGACCACGAAGCCGGACAGGCCCACCACGGCGGCATAGTCCGCGGGTCGGTGACGCATAAGCGTCGTGGCCATGCACATGCCCTGCGAGAAGCCCAGCAGGCTCACCGAGGTGTGGTTCGTGCGCACGCTCTCAATCCACAGTTCGACGGCGGACGCGGACTCGGTCACGGTCGTCACCGAGTAGCCCAGATCGTTGCGCAACGGGAACCAGGAGTAGCCCGGACCTGCCTGGAGCGGGGCGCGCACCGAGGCGACGGTGAATTCTGCCGGGAGCTGTTCGGCCAGCGAGAACAGGTCAGCCTCATCGGCTCCGTAACCGTGGAAAATGACCAGCAGGGGCGTTCCGGGGCGCTCATTTTCGGGGCGGGACCAGAGTACTGTGGGAGATTCTTTCATGGTGCCATCTTTCCATGAGCGCCAGCCCCAGCAGAAACGAGGGTAGCCAAAAAGGTTAGTTCCCGGGCAGTATTAAGTATGTGAATGAATCATTAATACAGCATCCCTGGACCCGCTATGTCGCCATGGGCGATTCCTTCACGGAAGGCATTGGCGACCCGGAACCGAGCAGCCCCGGGGGCCACCGCGGTTGGGCCGATCGCGTTGCCGAACAGCTCGGCCAGAAAACAGAAGACTTCAAGTACGCCAATCTTGCCATTCGCGGCCGACTCCTCGGACAGATCTTGAGCGAGCAACTGGAACCAGCGCTGGCCCTGAAACCAGACCTCATCAGCATCTCAGCTGGCGGTAACGACCTTATCCGCCCCGGCTCGGATCCGGACGCTCTCGCAGATCAGCTCGACCAGGCGGTCGGCACGATGGCAGCTAGCGGCGCCACCGTGTTGCTGCTCAACGGCCCCGATATTCGCGACACCCCCGTGCTGGGCATGGTGCGCGGCCGGGTGGCCATCTATAACGAAAACCTGCGCACTATCGCCGCCCGCCATGATGCCATCGTGGGCGATATGTGGTCGCTGCGACAGCTGTCCGACACCCGGATGTGGGATGCGGACCGGCTCCACTTCTCGCCTCTTGGCCATCACACGATCGCCATGATGGTCCTGGAGGCGCTCAACGTTGAACACACCCTCCTGCCGCAGGAACCCATCGCTTTGCCGCCGCGTCGCTGGCAGGAAGCCCGGACCGAGGATCTTGTCTGGGCCCGGGAATTCTTGTTCCCGTGGGTGCTGCGCCGACTGCGCCACCAATCCTCCGGCGACGGGATCTCCGCCAAACGTCCCCTTCCCGGACCCGTATTTGGGCCCGAGAAGTAGCCACCTCCGCAACACGGGAAGTTTGCTGATTTTCCGGGCTAGGATGAGGGTAGGCGCCTATTTTGGCACCCTATCTAGAAGAGGTGCGTTGTGCCGGTCATGATCGATTCCTTGGCGATGGATACCGCTGCTTCGTCTTCTGGTTCCTTTAGCATCCAACCATATTTTGTCTTGGTGATTATTGCCGTTGTCATGATCAGCTCGTTCCTTAAAGCTGCGGCACGCAAGAAGCGGGCCCGCCAGACGAATGTCATGCCAACCATCACCAGCGTGCCGGGGCGTGCGGGCGTTGCGCACCAGCCGATGGCCGCCCCCTATGTTGGGACGCTTCTCAACGGCGTTCCGCTGGCGAACTACGATTCGTCCCACGGCCATCAGACCACAGGTTTTGCCAATGAGCGGATGCGCGCCGAGGCCGAGCTCAAGCGCCAGCTCGATGCCCTAGACACGGCCCGACGCGCGGGACAGGTCACGGCCGAGCAGTATGCCGTCCACCGCGAGGCAATCTTTAAGAACTTCTAGGGCCGACGGCGGAGGCTGGCTTGGCTAGGGGCACCAGCAAGAGGGGCACCACCGCGGGAATTTTTCCTCCCGCAGAGATGCCCCTCTTGCCCTCGCTTGTCCCGCAGGTTAGTCCTTGACGAACCATTCGCGCAGGAACTGCCCCACCGCGCCGACCTCCGTCAGGAAGCCGTCGTGTCCAATGGGCGAATCGATGCTCCGCACCGTCACCGCACCCGGAAGCGCCGCGGCCAAGGTTGCAGATTGTGCCGGGAAATACAGCCGATCGCTGTTGACGGCGGCAACGATAAATTCAATCCCCTGGGTCACGGCCAAAGCCTCAACAAGTGTTCCGCGACCGCGGCTCACATCGTGACTCATGAGCGCCTCGGAAATGACGATGTAGCTATTGGCATCAAAGCGGCCCACGAGCTTATGTGCCTGGTGATCCAAATAGCTCTCGACCTGATACCTGCCCAAAGCGTTAGCCGCCGTGCGCTCGTGCGTGATGGTCCCGCCGTCGTCCTGGGCCTTGCGAGCAAAGCGATGCTCCAACTCCGCCTCGGAGCGGTAGGTGATGTGGGCAATCCGGCGCGCCAAGCCGAGGCCTGTGGTGGGGGCCGCGCCGTCGTAATAGTCGCCGTTGGCAAAGTTCGGGTCCTGGCGAATCGCGAGCACCTGGGCCTGGGCGAAGGCGATCTGCTCAGCCGTGCTGGCAGCGCAGGACGCCACCACGGCACAGCGCTGCACCCGCTCCGGGTACGTGGCAGCCCATTCCAGGGCACGCGCACCGCCCATGGAACCGCCGATGACCGAATGCCATGTTGAGATCCCCAACTTATCGGCCAATCCAGCCTCGGCCTGCACCGAATCTCGGATCGTCACGAAGGGGAACCGGGATCCGTAGGGGTGACCGTCCTCGGCGATGCTGGAGGGGCCGGTCGTGCCATAGCAGCCGCCGAGCATGTTAGCGCTAACCACAAAGTACTTCGTGGTGTCGATGACCTCGCCCGGGCCAACGAGGCCCTCCCACCAACCGTCTTCCTCGGACTCGCCGCGGCTGACGTGGGTGCTCCCCGTGAGTGCGTGCTGGATGAGCACGGCATTGTCACCGGCCGCGTTGAGCGTTCCCCAGCATTCAAAAGCCATCGTCACCGACGGCAGAACTCCCCCGGCCTCCAGCTCGAGCGAGCCGATGGAGACCGAACGCAGCACGCCGCCACCGGGCCCGACGGCGACCGACCAAGGGCCGCCGTCGGATCCGGGAGAAGCCAGTTCAACGTCAGGGGAAAACGAGTTCCGCTCCGATGCCGAGTGAATCACTTGAGTCACTTAGTTCACTGAAGACTTTGCTGCGCGGAATCCGGCCTCAAGGTCAGCGATGATGTCGGCGATGTTTTCCAAGCCCACCGAGAGGCGAACCAGGCCCGGACGCACACCAGCGGCCAGCTGCTGCTCGGGAGAGAGCTGAGCGTGGGTCGTGGACGCCGGGTGGATGACCAAGGAGCGCACATCACCGAGGTTGGCCACGTGGGAGTGCAGCTCCAGGCCATCGACAAAACGCTTGCCAGCCTCGGCGCCGCCCTTGATATCAAAGGCCACCACCGCGCCGGTGCCCTTAGAGCTGTACTTCTGGCCACGCTCAAACCACGGGCTCGACGGGATGCCCGCGTAAGCCACAGCCTCCACGTTTTCATTTTCTTCAAGCCAGGTGGCAACCTCGACGGCGTTACTTACGTGACGCTCGACGCGCAGGCTCAAGGTTTCGATACCCTGGGCGATGAGGAAAGCGTTGAAGGGCGACACAGCGGCACCGAGGTCGCGCAGCAACTGCACACGAGCCTTCAAGATGTACGCCAGGTTCGCACCCAAGGCGCTACCAACACCCAGATCGCGGGCGAACACCAAACCGTTGTAGGTCTCGTCCGGGGTGTTGAAACCGGGGAACTTTTCCGGGTTGGCAGCGAAGTCGAACTTGCCGCCGTCGACAATCACACCAGCGATGGCGTTACCGTGACCGCCCAGGTACTTGGTGGCGGAGTGGATGACAATGTCGGCACCCCATTCCAGCGGACGGATCAGGTACGGGGTGGCGAGGGTGTTATCCACGAGCAAAGGCACGCCGGCCTCGTGAGCGACGGCGCTGACACCCTCGATGTCCAAAATGTCCTGGCGCGGGTTGGAGACAACCTCGCCGAAGAATGCCTTGGTGTTGGGGCGAACCGCTGCACGCCACTCATCCAAGTTATCGGGATCGGAGACGAAGGTGACCTCGATGCCCAACTTCTTGAAGCTGTGCGCCAGCAGGTTGTACGAGCCGCCGTAAATGCTGGGGCTGGAGACGATGTGGTCGCCAACTTCGGCAATGTTCAGCAGGGCAAAAGTGGTTGCGGCCTGACCCGAGGCCAGCAGCAACGCGCCCACACCGCCTTCGAGGTTGGCAACACGCTGCTCCACGGCGTCGGTGGTGGGGTTACCAATGCGGGTGTAGATCGGTTCCAGCTCGGCTAGGGCAAAGCGAGCCGCAGCACTTTCTGCGGAGGGGAATACAAAGGACGTCGTCTGGAAGATCGGCAGGGCCCGGGCGCCGTTGGCGGGATCGGGCTGCTGGCCTGCGTGGATCTGACGGGTTTCAAATGACCAACCGTTACTCATTGGATGGATTCCTTCACACTAGAGGCCTGCGGCAAAGCGCTCCTGTAGTCACTACTACGGAGGGCTTTGTCGTCGATGGCCCGCGCTTGCACCAAAACCGGTCGGTTTGGCGCCAGGTCTTCACCCGGGGCACCCCGCCGCGGAAGGAGGGTTGCCGGTCAGCAAGCCGGGGCTTTTTGCTGACACTCATGACCTACATCTAGTGTGGGAGATCCGGCCGTGAAGTCGCAAGAATATGACGAATTTGTGACTACCGGCGAATATCTGCTTGAAATTGTGCCAAGAAAGTGCCACGTGGCGAATATCTGCACATTCCCGGAGTGTTGGGTGCCGAATCGTCGGTTCCGAGCGCACCACCGCTATAGCTGGGCGCGCTCGCTATAGCTGGGGGTTCTCGCTATAGCGCGACCTATAGCGAGAACCCCCAGCTATAGCGAAAGCTCCCAATCATGGCATTTTTCGACGCTGCCGCCGGCTATCTGTCCAAACCCGCCTATTTGCCCAACCCTGCGCGGCGCAGCGCCTCGGCCATCGCAGTGTTGGCCGCTGGAGGGGTGGTTGCCGGGCGGGCCGGACGATTCCCACTGTGCGAGCCGCCACGGGCGCCGCCCTGGTGACCACCCTGTCGAGGTGAGGGCCGACCGGACGTGCGGGAGCCGACGTCGGACGTGGCAGTGTCCGCAGGAGACGCGGACCCCTTAAACGCAGTAACCGACGTACCGGAAGGAGCTCCCGCCGTGTCATCCAGGCGCAGGGTGAGTGAGATGCGCTTGCGGTCGGGCTCCACCTCGAGCACCTTCACGCGCACCACCTGGCCGGACTTGACCACGGTGCGCGGGTCCGAGACGAAGAAGTTGCTCATGGCCGAGACGTGCACGAGCCCGTCCTGGTGCACGCCGATGTCCACGAACGCCCCGAACGCGGCCACATTGGAGACCGTCCCCTCGAGAATCATGCCGGGGCGCAGATCGGTGATCTTCTCGATGCCGTCGGTGAAGGTGGCGGTCTCAAAGCGCGGACGCGGATCACGGCCGGGCTTCTGCAGCTCGGCCACAATGTCGGCCACGGTAGGCACGCCAAAATCGCCCTCGACGAAGTCGGCCGGATTGACGGCGGCCACGGCCGAAACCCCAGCGGTAATCTCACTCGGCATGGCCCCCACCGCGGCGAGGATCTTGCGCGCCACCCCATAGGCCTCGGGGTGCACGCTCGAGGCGTCCAGCGGCTCGGATCCCCCTGTGATCCGCAGGAATCCGGCACATTGTTCGTAGGCCTTGGGGCCGAGCCGCGCCACCTTGAGCAGCTCGCGACGCTTGCCGAACGGGCCGTGTTCATTGCGGTGAGCCACGATGTTTTCGCTCAGGAGAGGCCCGACGCCGGCCACCCTCGCCAAGAGCGCGGGCGAGGCCGTGTTGAGGTCAACGCCCACGGCGTTGACACAGTCCTCCACGACGGCACCCAGCGAGCGCTCGAGTTTCGCCGGGGTGAGATCGTGCTGATACTGGCCGACGCCGATGGACTTGGGATCGATCTTGACGAGCTCAGCCAGCGGGTCCTGCAGTCGACGGGCAATCGAGACGGCGCCACGCAGGGACACGTCCATGCCGGGCAGTTCGGCACTGGCCAGCGCCGAGGCCGAATACACGGAGGCCCCCGCCTCAGACACCACGAGCTTGGTGACCTGACGCTCGGGAGCGAGGCGCTTGAGCTCGGCGACAAGTTCCGCGGCGAGCTTGTCGGTCTCCCGGCTCGCGGTGCCGTTGCCAATCGCCACGAGCTCCACCTTGTGGGCTTGCGCGAGCGTGACGAGCGTTGCCAGCGCCTCATTCCAGCGCTTGGCCGGGGCATGCGGGTAAATCGTGTCCGTGGCGGCAACCTTGCCCGTGCCATCCACGACGGCCACCTTCGTGCCCGTGCGCAGGCCCGGGTCCAGGCCCAGAGTCGCCCGGTTACCGGCCGGGGCCGCCAAAAGTACGTCACGCAGATTTGCCGCGAAGACCCGGACGGATTCTTCCTCGGCACTTTGGAACAAACGCACCCGGAGGTCAACCGACAACCGGGTCAGAATACGGGTGCGCCAGGCCAGCTTGGCACTTGTCATGAGCCAGCTATCGGCAGCCCGGCCGGAGTCACTGATGCCCAGGGATCGCGCCACGGCATTTTCATAGCCAGCCCGGGCCTGCGCCTGTGCCTCCGCATCGCGCGGATCGGCTTCCGATAGATCGAGTGAGAGGACGCCTTCCTTCTCACCGCGCAGCAGCGCTAGGACCCGGTGGCTGGGCAGCGTGTGCGGAGGCTGCGCAAAGTCAAAGTAATCCTTGAACTTTTCGCCCTCCCCCGACTTGCCGGCCTTGACCGCAGAACGCAGCCGCCCCTTCTTCCAGAGCCGCTCACGCAAATCACCTACGAGCGACGCATCCTGCCCGGCCCGTTCGATGAGAATCGACCGGGCACCGGCCAGCGCATCATCGGCCGAGCCCACACCACGGGACGCATCGACGAAGGCATCGGCCTCAACCGCAGGGAACCTTGAAGTATCTCGCAACAAGACATCCAACAGCGGCTCCAGGCCGGCCTCACGGGCAGCATCAGCCTTGGTCTTGCGAGTGGATTTGTACGGCAAGTAAAGATCTTCGAGCTCTGACTTCGTCGCTGCATCCTCGACGGCGCGACGGAGCGCCGCCGTGAGCTTACCCAGCCCAAAGATCGTTTCCAGCACCACGATCCGACGCGCCTCGAGATCACGCAAGTACCGCAGGCGCTCCTCGAGCTCTCGCAGCTGGGCGTCATCGAGGGTCCCGGTCGCTTCTTTCCTGTACCGGGCAATAAAGGGTACGCTCGCGCCGTCGTCCATCAAGGTGATGGCAGCGCGAACCTGGGCTGGACGCACGCCAAGTTCCGCGGCAATCGCGGCACTGATGCGGGCTTCTTGGGCAGCGGCGGTGGGCAAGGACAGGGGTGCGGCGGAAGTGTCAGTCACACCCCAATTCTGCCCCACGCGGGGCGTGCCTGGCTCCTCACGAGATAGCACGTCCTATGTGGCTTAGGTAACACTAAGTCGAGAGCCCGATCACAAAGTGCCAAGATGAAGTTATGCGAATGGATCATGTTTCTTATGCCAGTGAATCAGATGGATTAGCTGCCACCACGGAGCGAATCGCAACAGCCCTCGGGGTCGATGCAGTGCGCGGCGGAGTTCACCCGCGTTTCGGCACCCGCAATATGATTATTCCCCTTACGGACCACCACTATGTCGAGATTGTGGAGTGCCTCAATCACCCGGCATCGGACAAGGCTCCGTTCGGCCAGGCCGTCAAGGCGCGCTCGGCTGCAGGCGGAGGGTGGATGGGTTGGTGCGTCGCTGTCGAGGATTTGGCTCCCTTTGAGGAGCGCCTGGGCCGCAGCGCAGTTCCGGGCAACCGCAAGTTCCCCGATGGTCAGGAGTTGGTCTGGCAGCAGATCGGCATCAAGGGCCTCATCGCGGATCCGCAGGTTCCCTACATGCTCAAGTGGGAAGGCGATCCGGCGTTGCACCCCTCCCAGGCCCGCCCGTCCTCCGTGCGCCTGTCCTCGCTCACCATCGCCGGAAGCGCCGAGCGCGTGACCGAATGGTTGGGCGAGCCGGTCGAGGCGCCCCTGAACGACGTAGCCGTGGAGTGGATTGCACCTCGCGGGACCCCCGGCATCATGTCTGTCACCTTTGAAACGGCCACTGGCCCGGTGACGATCTAGTTTCCACCCGTCGACCCGTCAGCTAACGCCCTTTTGAACGCTCAAAAGGGCGTTAGCTGACGGGTCGATGGGCATTTAGCCCCCAAAGCCCAGCGCGGGCCCCAGAGTGAATGCCGCGATGTCGATCAGGGCGTGCGCCACGACCAGCGGAGCCACGCGGCCGTACTTTTTGTACACCCACCCGAACAGCAGCCCCATGGCAAAGTTCCCCAGGAACGGCCCAAATCCCTGGTAGGCGTGATAGGCGCCGCGCAACACGGCGCTCAGCACAATCGCCACCCACGGCCCCAGCCCGATCTTCTGCAAGCGCCCGATCAGATAGCCGTTGAGCACAACCTCCTCGAGCACGCCGGCCCGGATCGCCGAGAGCACCAGCACCGGAATGGTCCACCAATACTGATTCAGGGAGCTCGGGACGATCTCCAGCGTCACACCCAGCGCCCGCCCCGCCGCGTAGAGCCCCAGCGACGGCACCCCGATGATGACCAGCAGCCCCAGCGCCCCGAGCCCGTCGCGCACGGGATGCCGCAAGTCCAACCCGATCGTGCGGAACACGGATTTCCCCGGCTCGGCCAGTAGATACAACACGAGCATGACCGGCACCAGGGCGAAGAAAATGTCCATGAGTTGGTAGCTGAGATCGAAGAACTCCCGGTTGTTGCGGACCACGTTTAGCTGCGCGGTCCCCTCCGCGAGCGGCGCCCGGCTCATCGACTCCAGCAGCGACATGATCGAAAACGCCGCCGATTTCCCGAGCGAAACACCCAGCACCAGCAGTACCTCGAAGATCAGCCGCTGCCGCGATTTACTCCCCCAGCCCTGATGGTCGACGTCGAACCCCGCACCTTGCGCTGGTGGCGCGCCGGTCCCCAGGGTGGTTGCCACCGGGATGGGAGCGCCCGGAACGGATGGCGTGAGGGCGGGCACAGGTTCAGTCATATAGGCAATCATGCCTGTCGCAGCGGTTTTTCGCATAGGCTCGGTGGCATGAGCGCTCCCCGACAAATCATCATGATCCGCCACGGACAGTCTGAAGCCAATGTAGATCAGACGCTCTACAACCGGCTGCCCGACTATCGCATCCCCTTGACCGAGCTGGGCGTCGCTCAGGCCAAGGCGACGGGCGAGCAGGTGCGGCGGCAGCTGAACGGGGAAAAGGTTCGGGTGTATGTTTCCCCGTATCTGCGTGCCTATCAAACGCTGGAGGCCATGGATATCGGCGATCTCATCGAGACCACCATGGAGGAGCCCCGCCTGCGCGAACAAGACTGGGCGAACTTTCAAAACCCAGCGGAGATCGCCGATCAAAAGGAACTGCGCAACGCTTACGGGCATTTCTTCTATCGCTTCCGCGAGGGAGAGTCCGGCTCGGACGTGTACGACCGCGTCTCGTCTTTCATGGAAACCCTCTTCCGCCATTGGTCCCGCAGCGATACCACCCCCAACACCTTGCTGGTCACCCATGGCCTGACCATGCGCTTGTTTTGCATGCGCTGGTTCCACTGGTCTGTTGAGTACTTTGAGTCGCTCAACAACCCTGGCAACGCCGAAACCCGAACCTTAATCAGGGACGGCAACCGCTATGTTTTGGATGTCCCCTTCGATCAGTGGACGCCGGCGGAACCCGGAAAGACCGTGCTCGACGCTCCCGAGCACATCTGGTAGCGAACAATACGCAACGCCTTGCTGGCCTAATTATTATTTTCGGGATCATAAGGGTAGCCTTGCCTGAGAGCTGAGGCACACCACAGCTTCTCTACCTCTTTGGATCCCGGAGTATTTGGGTGCTTGCAACACTTGTTATCGGTCTGCGCGAAGGACTCGAAGCCGCATTGATCGTCGGCATGATCGCCGCATTCCTACGCCGCAATGGCGTCTCCCTCAAGCCCATGTGGCTCGGCGTGGGAGCCGCCGCGCTTCTGAGCGCCCTCGTCGGCGTCATCTTGGAAGTCGTCTCCGCCGCCCTGCCGCAACAGCAGCAAGAAGCCATGGAAACCGTCATCGGCGCCGTGGCTGTGGTGATCGTGACGTTCATGATCCTGTGGATGAGCAAGAACTCGCGCTCCATGAAATCCACCCTCGAGGCCCATGCGGGATCTGCCCTCAAGGGTGGCTCCGTGCTAGCTCTGGCCGGCATGGCCTTCCTTGCCGTCCTGCGCGAGGGCGTGGAAACGGCCGTCTTCATGGTGGCCGCCTTCCAATCCTCGCTCAGCCCCCTGGCCGCTGGCATGGGCGCCGTGCTCGGACTGGGCATCGCCAGCGGCATCGGTTTCCTGCTCTTCCGCGGCGCCATCAAGCTCAATCTCGCGAAATTCTTCAAGGCCACGGGCGTCTTCCTGGTCTTCGTCGCGGCCGGCCTGGTCATGAAATCCCTCCGCACGGCGCACGAAGCCGGATGGGTCAACGTCGGCCAGGACCTCACCGTCAACCTCGCCTGGCTGGCCCCCAACGGCAGCGCCCGAGCCGCCATCCTCACCGGCGTCTTCGGCATCCCGAGCGACCCGCGCCTCGTGGAACTCCTCGGCTGGGCGCTTTATCTGATCCCCATGCTCGCGTTTATCCTATGGCCCGCCACTTTCCGCCCTGCCGCCGTATCCCTCCCCCGCCTGCAATTCATCGCGGCCGGAGCGCTCGGCGCCGCCGCCTTGACCCTGATCGTCACGGCCCCCTTGGCCATTCCGCATGCCCCTCTGACGGCAAGTTCGACGCCGATCACCTCCTCCGCATCACAGGCGCAGCTTTCGCTGCGCCTCCTCGCGAGCGACACCTCCGCGGCGGCTGCATCCGGTCTCCAGGCAGGATCCGGCTCGGCCGGCTCCGCCAAGACCCTCATCGTGACCGGAGCCGACGGCACCGAAACCAGCTACCCCCTCACCGCCCAGGGCACCGAGTCGCACGCCGGCCGCACCACCAAGGTGTACACGGCAGAATCCGCCAGCACCGACGCCACGGAGCCGAGCTCGCTGACCGTCAAGGCCCTCGCGGAGATCAACGGCGGCCGCATGCCGGTGGGTATCAGCGCCTCCAATAACCCCGGCCCCTTCGCCGCCGCCTGGACACATCAGGGCAGCATCACCCTCTGGCTCGTCCAGGATTCCATCGTCGACGCTATCAATACTCAGGGCGCCACACTGACCCTGAGCGGTGGCGGTCTGAGCACTCCCCGCACCGTGACGGTCTCCGGTCAAGATGGTTGGGCCGTTCCCGAGGAACATGTCACCGCCGCCGTGAGCGAACTGAACACCTTTGAAGCGGCCAGCCGCGAGAACGTGCTCTGGTCCCGTTACCTGCCGGCCGTGTTTGTCCTGGCCGCCATAGTGCTGCTCGCCGCCGGGCGCCGCAATCGCCGCCAGCTGCTCGTCACCGCACCCTCCCCGTAACTCTTCCTCCTCGGCGATCCCCTTTTGGGGCATTCGCCGCTTTTGTGCACCCCTTTGCAGTTTTTCACCCCACCAAAAGGACTTCCATGCTCTCCTCTTCACCCCGCCCCTTCCGCTCACTGGCACCCGCCTTGATCGCCGGAGCCGCCGTTTTGACGCTCTCCCTGTCCGCGTGCGGCAGCGCGGCCACCACCGACACCGCCGCGGCAGCCAAGGGCGACGCCGCGTCGGTCAGCAATGGCGCAGCCCAGATTGCCGTTAGCGTTGAAAAGGTCGACGGCGAGGACCAGTGTGTGCCGGACTTCGCTTCCGCCCCGGCTGGCCCGGTCACGTTCACTATCTCCAACAAGGACGCCTCGGCCATCAGCGAGGTGGAGCTGCTCAGCGACAAGCGCATCCTCGGTGAGCGTGAAAACGTCATCCCGGGCTTGAAGGCCGTCAGCTTCACCGTGACGCTGGCCGGTGGCGAATACCAGCTCTACTGCCCCGGCGCCGCAAGTGAATACCAGCCGTTTACCGTCACGGGATCGGCAGCCTCGGCCGCCGCCAACGGTCTCAGCGGTCTCCTCAAGGAAGGAACGGCGGGCTACGCCACGTACGTTTCGGGTCAGGTCGATTCCCTCGTGCTCGCCGTCGCCGCACTCCAGGGCGCCGTCGACTCCGGCGATGTGGCCGCCAGCCAGAAGGCCTACGCCGAGGCTCGCCCGTTCTTCGAGCGGATCGAACCGGTCGCCGAGAGCTTCCCTGATCTGGACCCCGCGCTTGACCTGCGCGTGGCCGACGTCGAGCCCGGCACCGAATGGACCGGCTTCCACCCGCTGGAAAAGGACCTCTTTGAGTCCAAGGCCATCACGGATTCCTCCAAGGCACTCGCTGCCGGAATCGTCAAGAACGTGGCCACCTTGAAGTCCCTCACGGCTGAGCTGGAGTACCAGCCGGAGGAGCTGGCCAATGGCGCCAGCGGACTCCTGGAAGAAGTCCAGTCCTCCAAGATCACCGGCGAGGAAGAGGCCTATTCCAAGCTGGACCTCGTGGACTTCGCGGCCAACATCGAGGGCTCACAGCAGGCGTTTGAGTACCTCAAGCCGGCCCTGAAGGACATCGACGCCACCTTGACCGATCAGATCTCGGCCCAGTTCGAGACTGTCAACACGGCACTGGAAAGCTACAAGGACGCTGACGCCCTGGGCGGTTTCAAGGCGTACACGGAGGAACTGAAGAAGTCGGACGCTGCCAAGCTCACGGCCCTCATCCAGTCCCTGCAGGCTCCCCTGGCCAAGATTTCCGAGAAAGTAGCCACGGTTTAAATGTCTGAATCCATCCCGGCCGCCGACACTCTCTCGCGCCGCACCTTCTTTAACGGGACTGCGGCCGTGGCCGGTGTCGGCGGCCTGGTGCTCGGCGCCGGAGGTGCCCTCGCTGGAACCGCAGCCAAGGCACCTGCCGCATTGTCCGACGTCGACCTTATGGCCCAGCGCGCTACCCTGAGCTACCCCTTTTATGGGGGGCACCAGGCCGGCATCGAGACGCCCCCGCAGGACCACCTGGTCTTCACCGCCTTCGACGTCACGGCCCTGACCGCCGTGGAGTTGCAGCTCGTGCTGGCGAAGTGGTCGGCCGCGATGGCGGAGCTGACGGCGGGCGCACCCGTGGGCAAGATCCAGCCCGAGCGCGAGCAGGGCATCCCCGTCGACACGGGCGAGGCCACCGATATGGGGCCGCAGGGTTTGACGTTGACGCTGGGCTTTGGGCCGTCGCTCTTTGACGAGCGCTTTGGCCTGGAGAAGTTCAAGCCGCTGAACTTTGCCGACCTTCCGGCAATGGCCGGCGAATCCTTGAATCCGGCGCTGATGGGCGGGGATCTGTGCATTCAGGCCTGCGCAAATGACCCGCAGGTGGCCTATCATGCGGTCCGAAATCTGGCCCGCATGGCGCGCACAGCCGTGCGCACCAAGTGGACGGTGCTGGGCTTTGGCCGCGCCTCGGCCGGTGCCGCACAAAGCACGCCCCGGAATCTCATGGGGTTCAAGGACGGCACGCGCAATGCCAGCGGCGGCGTTGATTTTGACGAGCATGTTTGGGTGGGTGACGAAGCCGGCCAGCCGTGGATGGTGGGCGGCAGCTACCTCGTGGCCCGCAAGATTCACATGCTCATCGAGACCTGGGACGAAGATCCCATCGGCGATCAGCAAAGCATCTTTGGCCGCGACAAGAAGCAGGGCGCTCCCCTGTCCGGGACAGCGGAGCACGATGTGCCCGATTTCCACGCAACAGTGGACGGCACCCCGGTCATTGCCGCCGATTCGCACATCGCCCTAGCCGCGCATGAAAACAACAACGGCCTGAAGATCCTGCGCCGCGGCTACAACTTCACCGACGGGCTCGATTCCGTGGGTCGCCTCGATGCCGGGCTGATGTTCCTGAGCTTCCAAAAGAGCCCGGAACAATTCATCACGCTGCAACGCAAGCTCGGCAGCTCCGATCGGCTCAACGAGTACATCCGGCACGTAGGCTCGGGCGTCTTCGCCGTGCCGGCCGGAATTCCTGCCGCCGGAAGTTACTACGGCAAGGAATTCTTCGCCTAAAGCGGTGCTGCCGGGCTAGAGTGCCGGGGCCACAATCACGTTGGTCCCGGCCTCCTGGAAGGCTGCCATCTGTTCAGCCGTGATGCGTGAGTCCGTGATTAGATGGCGGAAGTCGTGCTCCTGCATCGTGGCAAAAGCCCGCTTGCCGATCTTGGACGCGTCGGCCAGAATGTACGACTCCGAGGAGCGCATGGCCATCTTGGAATTGATCGACGCCTCGCCCTCATCGTTCGTGGTGGGCCCGGAACCGGGTTCAATGCCATTGACGCCGATGAAGGCAATGTCCAGGGCCACGCGATCCAAAATGGTGTCGGCGTACGGACCCACCAGCTCGTACGAGCGTGGGTTCACGATGCCGCCGGTCACCATGATCTTAAAGTTCGGCCGGATAGCCAACTGTGCCGCGATATTGATGGCGTTGGTGACCACCGTCAGGGTGGGCCTGTTGGACTGCACCATGAGATCTTCACGTGTGGAGAGCACCTGCGCCAGCGCTGTGCTCGTAGTGCCACCACACAGCCCAATGACGGCGCCCTTGGGAATCAAGGCGCTGGCGGCATGGGCGATCTGCTGCTTTTCATCGGCAAAGTCATCGCGGTTATACCGACCGGGAAGATCGTAGGAGACCGAACCACTCCGTGCCCCTCCGCGAGTTCGCGTGAGCAGGCGTTCGTTGGCGAGGGAGTCAAGGTCGCGGCGTGCCGTGGCGGGAGAGACCGCCAGCTTCTCCACGATTTCCTCAACCTCTACCTGGCCAGCGGCAGCCAGGATGTCCAAGATCGCCGTGAGTCGTTCATTTCTGTTCATGATTCTTATCCTAGGTGGCCAGCAGGCCCTCAGGCCTCATTCTGGGCGGGAGTCACACCAGCAAAAACGTTGAGCAGGCGCGAAACTTCCGGGATGAGGGCCGCGCGTCCGGCTCCGAGATACTTACGGGAGTCTACGACGGCCGGGTTTTCATCCAGGTAGCTGCGCACGGCCCGCGTGAAGAAACCGTTCAGGTGGGTGGAAACGTTGATCTTGGTCATGCCTGCGGCAATGGCCGCGACAATATTCTCATCCGAGACACCCGAGGAACCGTGCAGCACCAGCGGCACGTCCAGGGCAGCCTTGAGCTCGGCAATCCGGGCCAGGTTCAAGGCCGCGCTGCGTTCGGTCATGGCGTGTGAAGAGCCCACCGCAACGGCGAGGGCATCAACGCCGGTGGCGGCAACAAAGGCCACGGCCTCGGCCGGATCGGTCAAAACACCCGGCGCATGGGCACCGTCCTTGCCGCCGACCTTCCCCAGCTCCGCCTCGACGTACACGCCCCGAGCGTGGGCATAGGCGGCCACGCGAGCCGTCACCTCCACATTGTGGGCATACTCGAGGTGGGCGCCGTCGAACATGATGGAGCCAAAGCCGAGGTCCACCGCCTGGTAGGCCAGGGCCTCATCCTCGGCATGATCCAGGTGCACGGCAACCGGCACTGATGCTTTGCGGGCGGCGGCCAGGGTGGCCAGGGCAACAGGCTCGAGCCCGCCGTGGAACTTGGCGCAGTTCTCGGAGATCTGCAAGATGACGGGCCGGCCGGCGGCCTCCGCTCCCCCGATCAAACCCTCGATGGTTTCCAGGTGAATCACGTTGAACGCGCCCTGGCCGGTGCCAGCCTTCGCCGCTAGATCCATGATGTCGCGAGTGTTTGTCAAAGCCATGAAGTGCGTTCCTTAGTGGTCTGTGATGATGAGTTGTTGGGCGAGTTCGGCGTAGCTGGGGGAAATTTCCCCCGCGCCGGGCATGAGGACGGCGGCGGCGCTCCACGCGGTGGCCTGCCGCAGAATCTCGCGCAGGCTTTCCTCCCCCTGTGCGAGTGCGACGGCGGCCGCGCTCACCGCCGCGTCGCCGGCGCCCGTGGGGTTGCCGCTGAGCGGGGCCGGCAGTTTGGCCTGGATCCAGGTTCCCGGGGCATCGGCACTGAAGGCCAGCATGCCTTCTTCACCCACGCTGACCAGGACGCGCTTGGCGCCGAAGCTCAGGAGTTTGCGGGCGGCGGAGACGAGGTCTTGCTCGCCCATGGCCTCCATGAGTTCGTGATTATTGGGCTTGAGGAGATCCGCTCCGGCTCGTGCCGCGGCGAGGATGCCACTGCCGGAGGTGTCGATAATGGCAGGAACTCCCGCCGCGTGCGCGAGGGCAACGAGGGCGGGATAAAAGTCTTCCGGCGCCTGGTCCGGGAGGGAACCGGAGCCGACGAGGACTCCTGGCCGGCTCACGCCGTCGGCCGTCTGCACCCCACCGAGGTGATCGACGACGGCGGCAGCCAGGGAGCGCCACTCGGCCGCGGACAGTGCCGGGCCGGATTCGTTGAAAATGCTGGTGGTGTTGTTGCTGCCGGTGTCGACGAAGGCGATGGTGCGGCGCGTTTCGGCGGACACGGGGACGAGTAGATGCGGGATGGCGGCGGCTTCGAGATCGCTGCGCAGAAGCTGGCCCGTGGTGCCGCCGCAGGTGGCGATAGCCAGAGTCGGGAAGCCGAGTTGCTGCGCCACGCGGGAGACGTTCAGGCCCTTGCCACCGGCGCGATTCAAGGGTGCCGGGACGCGGTGCGAGGAGCCTAGGTGGATGCCGGGGACGGTGTAGGTGACGTCGAGGGCGGGGTTAGGCGTGACCGTGAGGACCACAGGGTTCCCGCTCATGCGCCACCGGCAAGGCTGCGGGCTTTCAACGCCGAACCGATCAGGCCGGCATTTTCACCGAGAGCTGCGTGGACATACTCGGGGCGGCGGTGGAAGGTCAAGAGTTCATCCACGCGGGCGGCGAGAGGTTCAAACAAGGCCGGTCCCGCCATGGACAGGCCGCCGCCGAGCACCACGGTTTCGGTGCCCAGAATAGAGACGCACTGACTGATACTAAAGGCGAGGGCGTCGATCGCGTCCTTCCAGACGGCCACGGCTGCCGCGTCTCCCTCGGCGGCCAAGGCCACCACGTCACGGGCTCCGGAGACCACGCTCCCCGTTGCCTGTGTGTAGCGCCTCGCCACGGCACCGGCCGAGCCCAGGGATTCTAGAATGACCGGTGCGCCCTCCGGGCCCGGGACCAGGGCGTGGCCGATCTCGCCGGCATAGCCGCCGCCGGCCACACGGTGCCCGTCGCAGAGGACGGCACCGGCGATGCCCGTGCCAATCACCAGAATCAGCACATCTTTCTTGCCCACGGCGGCACCGAGACGGAATTCCGCCTCACCGGCCATGCTGACGTCGTGGCCGAAACCCACGGGAAGACCTAGGGCCTGCGTCAGGGTGGCCGTGAACGGAAAATCCTTCCACCCGAGGTTCGCCGAGAAGACCCCGATCCCAGCTTCCTCGTCGACAATGCCGGGCACCGTGACGCCCACGGCATCGATCACGAGCTGCGGATATGCCGCCCGATACTCCTGCGTGAGTTCCACGATCCGCGCGCACACGCTCTCGCCGGATCGTGCACCATCTAAGGGTGTGGGGTGGCGGCGCACGTCCAAAACCTCGATGGCCCCACTGTTCACGTCCCCGACGACGATGCCCGATTTCATATCGGTGCCGCCCACGTCAAAGGCCAAAACCGCGTTGCCGTGCTTTGCGGCCGATGAGTTTGCTTCGTGATGAGACGCGGCGGAGGGATCCGTCAAAGTGTTCATGGGAGGTCTTTCCGTGCAAGAGCCAGCAGGCGTGGTGAGAAAAGCAGCAGATCAGGGCGTGGGCATCCCACACAACAGTGGGATGCCCAACACTTTAGCGCGGCAAGATAGCCGCCGCCCGGTGGCCCGTCAACGAAGCTAGTCGTCCAGGATGACCGAACGGGTCAGGTTGCGCGGCAGATCCGGGTTCATGCCGCGGGCGCGGGCGCGTTCGAGCGTGATGCGGTGGACGCGGGCCAGCTCTGCCAGCGGGTGCGTGGTGGTGTTGATGTACAGCGCACCGGTCTTGGCGACGTCGCGGTCCAGGCCTTCGGGCTGCTCGCCGAACATCCAGGTGACACGGTTCGGGGCGGCGATGGAGATGGGGCCGTGGCGGTATTCCTTGGCCGGGTAGGACTCGGTCCAGCCCTGAACGGCCTCGCGCATCTTCAGCCCGGCCTCGTGCGCCAGGCCAACCGTCCAGCCGGTGCCGAGGAAGGTGAACTGCTCGGCGTCGATGAGCTCCTGCTCGACCGGCGCGGTGACGGCCGTCTTGGCATCCTCGACGGCGGCGCTTAGGTCAACACCGACGCTCGTGAGCAGGTATGTCAGGGCCGTCGTAGCAAAGCGGGTTTGAACCACTGACTGCTCATCGGCGTAGGGAAGTTCGACGACGGCATCAGCCAGGGCCATGATCGGCGAGTTGATGTCGCCCACCAAAGCAACGGTGCGCACCGTGCCCTTGATCGCGGTCAGGATTTCCAGCACCTCGGTCGTGGTGCCGGAACGGGTGATGGCAACCACCACGTCATAGCCACGATCCGCGCCCAGGAACGCCTCGGAGGCGGCGAAGGCGTCGGTGACACCCTTCCCGGCAGCCTCGCGTGCCGTGGCGTAGCTCTGGGCCATGAACCACGACGTGCCGCAGCCGATCACGGCAACGCGCTGACCGTCGGTCGGCAGGAGGCTCTCGCTCTTCGCCTGGGCAATAGCCTGGGCCCACACGTCCGGCTGGCTCGTGAGTTCAGCATCCATGAAGGGGCCAAGCTGGGTGTTATCGCTCATGCTGCGCGTTCTCCTTGAAATTTGGGGCTTCTTGAGGCCTCAGCGCCACCGATTCCCGGCAGCTTGAAGCGTTTTCGTCACGCCAATCGTAACACATAATGATCATAAGTTGATAGAAAACGTCACTTTCAATCACTCGAGCTCCTGCGTGGCGGCACAGCACTCCTTCCGGAAATCTTCTCGTAAAGATTCCCCAAACACTCGCCACACCACCGGCGCACTGTTACGGTGTTATGGATAACAGTGATGCGCGCCACCTTGGGGGATTTTCTTCTGGCAGCCTCACCAGCATCAGCCTCATCGATTCAAATGTGCACAAATGCCGTTTGATACCGCACCACAGTTCTTCAAGGAGTTCCTGATGTCATTGATCCGACACCACCGCACGTGGTTGGGGATGGGGATCGCCGGAGCCGTCATGGCCGGCACCATCATCCCCGTCGCGGCGGCAATCCCGGCCATGGCCGCCGAGGGCACGGCGGTGATCACCTCCGGGCAGCTCGCCGTAGAGGTCTCCACGGCGTTCCCCCAAGCACTGAAATACACCCTGTCCGATGCCGGGACACCGAAGACCATGACCGGCGCCACCGCCGTTGCGACGAAGCTGCGCATCAACGGCGTCGACCAGGCCGTCAACGTAACCTCGGCCGTGAATCCTGACGGCACCTCGATCGATTACATGATCGAGGTGCCCGGCATGGATGGCATCAGCCTGAAGGCTAAGCTTTCGGTTGCGAAGAACGTGCTCACGTTCAACATCACCGAAATCAAGGAAACCGGAGCGGATCAGGTCAACCGGATCCAGATCATGGATCAAGACCTGGTGACCGTGTCCTCCGCTGATGCCGGCGCGTCGGTGGCGACGGCTGTCGTCTCCACCGACCGGGCCATCTCCGGAGACAAGATCACCCCCATCACGGCCGGCACGACGGTTGATGCCGCAGCCCAGACATCAATGGTCGCCATCGCCAACACGGCCACCCTGGCCGCTGGTTTCGAGAGCAATTCGCTGTACGACGGCGCGTGGTCCACGGCGGACAACTCCCTCGCCGCCTCCGAGCGCGGGCGTTTCTGGCGCCAGGTCAAGGCCGCCGGCGCCAACAAAAAGGTGGGCATCTCCTCCGGCGCATGGCTGTACCGGGCCAAGGGGTCCACGGAAACCGAGCCACTGCCCGAGGCCAAGGTCATCATCACCGCTGACGCCAATGCGGACGGCACCATCAACTGGCAAGACGGCGCCATCGCCTCACGCGCGATTCAATACAAGCCCAAGGGCTGGGAAGATGTGAAGAACCGTGTAGTTCAGAACATCCCCTTCAACTTCGCCAGCCAGGCCACCAATCCCTTCCTGCGGACCCTTGACGACGTCAAGCACACCGCCCTAGCTACCGACGGCCTGGGCCAGTTCTCGCTCCTGAAGGGCTTCACCTCCGAAGGCCATGATTCTGCCAACACGGACTTCAGCGGCAACTGGAACGAACGCGCCGGCGGCATCAAGGACATGAACACACTGTTGACCCAGGCCAAGGAGTACGGGGCCACATTCAGCGTCCACATGAACAACACCGAGGCCTATCCCGAGTCCAAGGCGTTTAGCGACACCTTCATCAAGCAACCGCCAAGCAAAGGCTGGAACTGGCTCGAACAGTCCTACTACATTGACCAGCGCCGCGACGTGCTCTCCGGCGACCAGAACCAGCGCATCAAGGGTCTGGACGACGCAGCCGATGACAACCTGAGCGCCAATTACATTGACGTGTACTACGAGTCCGGCTGGGTCGGCGAGCGCCTCCAGCGCAACATCATGGACAACGGCTTCTCCGTGTCCTCCGAATTTGCCAACTCCATGGTTCGCAACAACACGTGGTCGCACTGGGCCGTCGATGAAAAATACGGTGGAAGCACGCTTAAGGGCTGGAACTCGGAGATCATCCGTTTCGCTCAGAACTCCCAACGCGACATCTGGAACCCGGACCCGCGCCTTGGCACCCAGCACATCATCGAATGGCAGGGCTGGACGGGACAGAACAACTACAACGCGTTCCTCAAGAACGTGTGGGACAACAACGTCCCCGTGAAGTTCCTGCAGCAGCAGGAAATCTCCACCTGGACCCCCGAGGCCATTACGCTCGGGAACAACGTGCGCGTGACCGGCACCTCGCTGGAGGATCGCGTCATCACCCAGAAGGGCGTTGAGGTGCTCAAGGGCCACGACTATCTTCTGCCGTGGTCCAGCGAGGCCGTGGAGTTTGGCGAAACGGCCAGCAACGACACGAACAAGCAGAGCAAGTTGTACAACTACAGTCTCAAGGGCGGCGCCCAAACGTGGACGCTGTTGCCCGAGTTCGCCAATCAGGCAACCCTGAAGCTCTATGAGCTCACGGATCAGGGGCGTTCCTTTGTCAGCGACGTGGCCGTCACCGACGGCAAGATCAACCTGACCCCCAAGGAAAACACCGCCTACGTTTTGGTCCCCACCACGGCACTGGCCACAACCCCGGCCATCACGGCCGTTGACACCGTGATACCCAATGCCACGACCGATTGGGGCCACGGCTCGAACGTCACTGACCCCGGCTTCAATGCCGGAAACTTGACCGCCTGGCATCCGAACGGAAATGTGAGTCTAGCCCGTTCCGCCAAGGGACTGACCTCGGCCCGCTTCGGCGATGGTGCCGCAAGCATCACGCAAACCTTGGGTGCCTTGCCACAGGGCAGCTACTCCGTCAGTGCGTGGGTTGAAATCGATCCCACCCTGGCCAGTGTGGAAAAATCCCCCCGCGGTAAGCGGGAGACCACGATCAGCGCCGCGGTCTCCGGCTCCCCCGCCGTCACCAACACGGTGAACTCCTCCGCCCTGTTCAATACGGTGGCGGCCGATCAAAAGAATCGTACCTACGCACAGCGGGTCCGCGTTCTCATCGACGTCAAGAACGACGGCGACAAGCCGGTCCTGACGATCTCGGCCGGAGCTGGCACCACCGCCGTCCTCATCGATGACGTGCGCGTGGTCAAGACCGCTAAGGTGAGCGGGTCCGACGTCGTCAGTGGGACCGTGCCAACCGGGGTGGTCCTCGCGGAAGACTTTGAAAACGTCGACCAGGGCTGGGGCCCGTTCGTCAAGGGCAACGCCGGCGGCATCACCGACCCGCGTACCCACCTGGCGCCGATCCACGCCCCCTTCACCCAGAAGGGCTGGAACGGCAAGGTCATGGACGATGTGCTCGATGGCGCCTTCTCCCTGCATTCCCATGAGGAAAACGGTGGCTTGGTGTACCGAACCACACCTGCCACCGTGAAGTTCACGCCCGGCCACGACTACGAAATCTCGTTCAATTACCAGTCCACCAAGGCCAATGAGTATTCCTGGGTGGGTGGCTACGATGGCTCGGCCGGAGCGGTTCAGACGCAGTCGACCCCGTTCCCGGCGATGCACGAAACGACCCGCTGGGTGCAAAACTTCACGGCGTCGGCCTGTGGTGATAGCTACGTTGGGCTGTTGCGCAACGGCTCCACGGCCGCGGATCTGTCCTTGGACAATCTGTTGATCCGTGACCTGGGCGAATCCACCGCCACACCGGCCTGTGCGCAGCTCTCGCTGACACAAACCGGACCCATCATTGAGCAGAACACCGTCAATGAGTTCACCACAACCCTGGTCTCCAATGAGCCCGCCCCGGTGAGCAACGCCGTCGTGACGCTGAAGCTGCCCGAAGGCTGGAGCGCCACCCCAACAACCCCCGCAACAGCAGCAACGCTGGCCCCGGGCGCCAAGCTCGTCACGAAGTGGAATGTCTTTGCCCCGGCCTCGGCCGACGGCAGCTACAACATCTCGTCCAACTCGGTGTACACCACCACGGTTGAGCCGATCGGCGAGCGCAAGGCGGAATCCACGCTGGGTGTGTACACCATGCCGCACCCGCCGGTGAAGGATACCTACGCCTCCGACATGCAGTGGATCGGCACCCCGACGAATGGGTGGGGTCCTGCCGAGAAGGATCTGACGAACGGTGAGCAGGGCGAGAAGGACGGCCCGGCCATCATGCTGGACGGCAAAGCCTATGCCAAGGGTCTGGGCGTGCATGCAGCCTCCACCGTCAAGTACTTTGTCGGCACACAGTGCGCCGCCTTCACGGCTGTTATCGGCATCGACGATTTCCAGGCCACGCGCGGCTCGGTCATCTTCAAGGTGCTCGGCGACGGCGTGGAACTGTTCAACTCCGGCGTACTGACGGGTGCCTCACCGGCGCTGCCCATCAATGTGGACCTGAAGGGTGCCAAGTACGTTGAACTTGTGGTTGACCCCAATGGCAGCAATGGCAATGACTGGGCCGACTGGGCGGACGCCATGTTCCGTTGCTCGGATGAGGCTCCCGCATTGGCGTTGACCCCCGTGGTCAACCCGGGCGGGCCACTGGAACGCGGCACTGACTACAGCGTCAGTGTTGGCGAGCTAACGGCCGGCACAGAAGCCACCTTCTCACTGGGCACCGCTGAGCTCGGCAAAGCCACGGCCTCCGCTGATGGCGTGGCAACCTTCTCCTCGAAGATTGCGGCCGACGCCGCCCTTGGTGCTGCAACCATCACGGTTGCTGGCACCGATACGAACGGCAAGGCAGCCACCGGCTCTGTTCCCGTGAGCATTGTCGGCACTCCCCCCGCAGCTCCCACCGCTGACATCTTTGCCAGCGACATGGAGTTTGTGGGCACGCCCATCAATGAGTGGGGTCCCGTGGAGCGCGACCTCAACAACGGAGAAAACGCCCAGGGCGATGGCACGCCCATCACGATCGACACCAAGGTCTACGAGAAGGGGCTCGGGGTCCACGCCGATTCCAGCGTCCGCCTCTACCTGGGCGGTCAGTGCACCTCCTTCAGCGCCCTGGTGGGCATTGACGATGCGAAGCTACCCAAGGCGCACCGCGGCAACGTGGTGTTCACCGTGGTGGGCGATGGCAAGACCCTTGCTACCTCACCCCAGTTGACGGTCGACGATGCGGGCTACGCCCTCTCCGTCGATGTCACGGGCGTGCGATACATCGATCTGAACGTCGCCAAGGTCATGGTGGCTGGTCTCAATGGCGACGAGTGGGCCGACTGGGCCGATGCCAAGTTCAGTTGCGCTGACCAGACGCCGGCCCTGGTGCTGGCTCCGGCAGTTGAGGGCGGTAACGCCGTCGAGCAGGGGTCAACGCACACCGTGACCGTTGCCGACCTGCAGGCTGATTCTTCAGCCACCTTGCAGCTGGCCGACGCCGAAGCACTCACCGCGATTGCCAATGCAGAAGGCGTAGCAACATTCACCCTGGTGGTCCCGGAGAACGCCGTGGTGGGTGTCGCCACACTGACCGCCACGGGCACGGACAAGTCCGGCAAGGCTGCCACCGGCACCACCACCATCTCGGTGACGGCGAAGCCAGTTGGACCTTCCGCGCCGGGCTTCACTCCTGAAGCGCCGCAGCTGAAGTTGCTCAAGAAGGACACCCAGATCGATCTTGGCCTGGGCTCCCAGAAGTTCCACCGCGGACCTTCCGAGGTGACGCTGGCCAAACTCGCCGCCGGTGAGTGGTTCTACGTCTACCTCAACGGCGACGGGCTTGGCTGGCATCAGACCCAGCCGGACGGCACCATCGAGGTCAACACGCCGGAAAGCACCCGCCCCGGCGATAACAAGGTGGTCCTGTTCAACGAGGCTGGCGGCCTCCATGGCTGGGCGGCCTTGAAGGTCACGGGTCCGCCTGTGAAGTAACTTCCGCCGTTCCCAACAACCTTCCCCACCCCTGTGTCAGCGCAGGGGTGGGGCCGGTTGTTTAACGCGCAGCTGCCGTTGGCTTGAGCCTGGCCATCGCCGGCTGTCAGACTATCTAGATGACGACCCCGATCCAGCTGATGGCGATCAGCCCCGAGTCCTTTCCTGCCTGGCGCGAGCGAAGCAGTCTCGAATACGAGAACGATCTCGTGGCCATGGGCGAAACAGCGGCGATTGCCCAGCAACGTGCCCAGGCCAGCCTCGCTGGCGCATTTCCCGAAGGTCACCCCACGCCGGACAATGCGGTCTTTTTCGTCGTCGACGATGCCGGAAGCACGGTGGGATATCTCTGGGTAGGTCGCGACACCTCCGATGACAGCAGCGCTTGGTGGGTGTGGGATATCGTGATCGACGCCGAGCAGCGAGGGAGAGGCCTGGGTCGGGCCACGATGCAGGCAGCCGAACGCTATGCCCGGTCCCACGGTGCGCGAACTCTCGGGCTCAACGTCTTTGGCTTCAACCACACAGCCCGGAGCCTCTACGAAACGCTGGGTTACGACACCACGGCCATCAAAATGCGCAAGCAGCTCTAGACCGCATGCACGCCCGCGCGCCAGACGGCCGCCGTCAACGGAACACCCGGCCGGTAGGCCAGATGTGTGGCCGACGGCGCCCGGAGCATGTGCAGATCCGCCCGATGCCCCACAGCAATAGATCCTACGGCCCGCTGCCCGTCAACATCCTCACCGGACTCACGCCCCAGCGCCAGCGCTCCACCAAAGGTTGCCGCCCGGACAGCCTCATGAACGCTCAGGCCCATCTGCAAGACCGCGGTCGCAACGCAAAAGGCCATAGACGAGGTATAGGACGTTCCGGGATTGGCGTTGGAGGCGATCGCAATCGGCACCCCGGCCTGAACAAGCCGCTTGGCCGGAGCCAGCGGCGCACGCGTCGACAAATCACACGCCGGCAAGACCGTCGCGACGGTCCCCCGAACCCCGGCCCCGCGCCCCGCATTAGCAGCCCCATCCCAACCGGACCATGACTGCGCGAGGGCGGAGACGTCGTCGTCCGTCAGGAAATTGACGTGGTCAACACTCGCGGCACCAAATTCGACGGCCAGCGCCACACCCTCGCCGTGCCCGAGCTGATTGCCGTGAACGCGCAGGCCCAGCCCGGCCGCCCGACACGCCGTCAAGACCCGGCGACTCTGCTCAGGGGTGAAGGCGCCTCGTTCGCAAAAGACATCAGCCCAACTCACGTACGGGCGCACGGCCTCGAGCATCTCGGAGCAGACGAGCTCAGTGTAGGCGTCGGCGTCGATGCCCTGGGGCACCAAATGCGCGCCGAGGAAGGTCACTTCATCGACCACCGTCGAGGCGATCCGGGCGCTGCGCCGCTCCTCCTCAACATCCAAGCCATAGCCGGTCTTGGTCTCCAGATAGGTGGTGCCCTGCGACATCGCCTCGGCAACCCGGCCCAGACCCAGCCGGGTGAGGTCATAATCGCTCGCGGCACGGGTAGCCTCGACCGACACGGCAATCCCGCCGGCCTTGTAACTCTCCCCCGCCACGCGCGCCTCAAATTCGGCCGTCCGATCACCGGCAAAAATCAGGTGTGTATGGGAATCTACCCACCCCGGCAGCACGGCCCGTCCCTGCGCGTCAACCACGGTGTCGGCGGCCGGGGCATGGATCGCGTCGCCAATCCACGCAATCCGTTCCCCCTCCAGGACCACGGCCGCCTTGCGCCGCGTACCCTGCTCGCGGTCCTGCGTCATCAATTCGCCAATGTTGGTGATCAGTTCGCTCATGCCCTTAGCGTACGACGTTCAACGGCTGGCTTGGGCGCTTGGCTCCCACCGAGTTGAAAGCAGTGTCTGGAATCACGGACGGTGTCGACGCCCAACCCTTGCCTCCGGTCAGGAACAGACCGGAGAATAGAATCCATGACCTTTGTTTCCCTGCTGGCCTTCGCCGGACTGTGCCTCATGCTTGCCCTGATTCCGGGACCGGACACCTTCATGGTGCTGCGTATTTCCCTGAACCGCGTGGGCGCCGGTGTGGCCGCAGCTGCAGGATCGGGCACGGGCGCTTTAGTGTGGGCGGCTCTTGTGGGGCTGGGTCTGGCCGCGATTTTGGAACAGTCGGCCGAGGTGTTCCGCTGGATCAAGATCGCCGGTGGACTGTACCTCTTATATCTAGGCCTGTCCTCCTTCATCAAGGCACGCAAGGCGGCCAAAGCTGGTCTGGCCACGGGCGAGGCTCCCGAACCCTTGGTGTACAGCAAACGCGCCGGTTATGGTGCCGGGCTGGTCTCGACTCTCTTGAACCCCAAGGTGGGACTGTTCTACCTCGCCGTGGTGCCGCAGTTCATCCCCCACGGCGCCAACACGCTGGCCACTGCCATGCTCCTGGGCCTGACCCTGGCCACGATCGGCTTCCTGTACCTAGCCACGATTGCCTTCGTGGCGTACAAGGCCATGAAGTGGCTGCGCAAGCCCAAGGTCAATACCCTGATTGAGCGCATCAGCAGCGGCATCCTCGCCGTTCTGGGCGTGGGCGTCATGGCCTCCGGGGCCACCAGCTAACAGCGCCGAGCGCTGCCAATGACGGGCGGCGTTCTGCACGTCACAGGGCTGTTCACTGCATAGACTAATGGGGCATTGATTCCACCAGGTGTAAAGAGAGCCCATGTCTAGTTGTTGCAGTCCCGACGCCGCCGATCACCGCGAGCACCGTCCCGACGCCCCGCAAACTTTTTCTCTCAGCGTCCCGCCGCGCACTGCCGGTGCCGCGCCACACACCGAGATTGCGCTCCCGGCAGGATCCTTTGCCATGGGCGATCCCTTTGACGAGGGCTACCCCAACGACGGCGAGACCCCCGTTCACCCCGTACAGCTTTCGGCCTTCAGCATCGATGCCACCACCGTGAGTAACGCTGCTTTTGCCGCCTTCGTTGACGCCACGGGGTACCGCACCGAGTCCGAGCTTTACGGCACCTCAGCCGTGTTTCACCTCGCCGTCCAAGCCGATACGGCCGACATCCTCGGCACCGCCAGCGGAACGCCTTGGTGGCTCAATGTGCGCGGCGCGGATTGGGCTCATCCTGCCGGACCACGATCCACGTGGGAAGAAATCGCCGATCACCCCGTCACGCAGGTGTCCCACAACGATGCCTTGGCCTACTGCACCTGGGCAGGGCGGGCGCTCCCCACGGAGGCCCAATGGGAATATGCGGCACGCGGCGGAACCGACCAGGCCCGCTACCCGTGGGGCAACGAACTCCTCGGCGTGACCCCTGAGGGTGAGCCGCTGCACCACTGCAATATTTGGCAGGGCACCTTCCCCACGGACAACAGCTGCGACGACGGATTTCTCACGACTGCCCCGGGGCATAGCTTTGAACCCAACGGCTTTGGCCTGTATCAAACCAGCGGCAATGTCTGGGAATGGTGCGCGGACTGGTTCTTGCCCAAGTACTACAAGAGCTGCCTCGCCCAGGGCACCGTGATGGATCCACCCGGGCCTACGATCGGCCGCGGCCGGGTCATGCGCGGCGGCTCCTACCTCTGTCACGACTCGTACTGCAACCGCTACCGGTTGGCCGCACGCAGCGCCAACTCCCCCGAATCCGCCAGCGGCAACCTAGGATTCAGGACAGTAGCGGCCTAGCTGACTGCCTCCCCACGCCTCTCCCACCCCACTCCCGCTCCTCTCCCATCTGTGTGGCAGTAGATACCAAAAAACGCCGATTTTTCGTCGATTTTCAGTATCTACTGCCACACAGATTTTAGAGGGAGGGAATGTCGCGGGATGGGGCGAGCGTGAGAACCGTGGCATCGTCGGCCACCTCGCCGATCTGTGCTTGTTTGAGCCGCAGTTCATGCATGAGGCCGAGCGCCCCCAAGGTGGTGCTGCAACGCTCGAGGAACTCCTCGGGGCCGCTGACCAAGCCGAGGTCGACGGCGCGCCACGCCCCATCGCTGGCCATCACCATGAGTTGCGGGACACCCAATTGCACGACATGCGCATGGTCAGCGGCTTCGCCCTCACGCCGAGCCACCCATAGTTTCCCTGGGGTATTGCGGAGTTCACGATCGCGGATGAGAAGCTCGCGGCGGGTGGGCGGCACGGCGTCCGCGGCGGAATCGACCGGATGAACGGCTGCGACCGTGGGCGGGATCCCGGCGTCGGCGTCACCTGCGCGCACGAGGTGCGTCACGTCGTCGTCCGTTCTGACGACGACGGTACAGTCCGCCAGACTCGCCACCTCGACGCCGTCAGCATTCAGCTGGGCGATGGAGAGGGCAGCGCTCGGGAATCGCACCTGTTCCTCGCCGACGAGCGGCGTGGCGGCCGCATCGATCGCCGTCAACGCACCGGCCAGGAGTGCCCGGACCCCGCGGCGGCTCGCGTCCGTGGGCTGCTGCGCCAAGATGACGTTGAGCTGCTGCGCGAGCCACTGCGGATTTGATGCGCCCGGCAGATCCAGGGGCTCCAGCAACGTCGTGGCACCGTCGATGACCCAGGCATCCGGCCCGCGAAAGCCGCAGCTGTCCTCTATGACGTGGGCGTCGCCCTCAAACTGCACGCGTGCCCGGATATCCCAAACAAAAGTCATGGTTTCATCTTGCCACGCGCGAGCCAGCCGCCCCCTGCACTAAGCCGCGCGGGCTGCGACGAAGGCCCGCACGCAAGCCTCGACGTCATCGGTGCTGTGGGCAGCGGAGAGCTGAACGCGGATGCGGGCGGCGCCGCGCGGGACTACGGGGAAGCTGAACGCTGTGACGAAGACGCCGTGGGACAGCATGGCATCAGCCACCCGGGCGGCCTCTACGGCGTCGCCGAACATGACGGGCACAATGGCGTGCTCGCCGGGCAGCAGTTCGAAGCCTTCCTCGCTCATGCGGCGGCGGAACAGGGCGGCGTTCTCGAACAGGCGGGTGCGTAGTTCTGCGGAGCCAGCCACGAGTTCGATTGCCTTCAGGGTTGCTGCGACGATGGCCGGCGCCAGGGAGTTGGAGAACAGGTACGGGCGGGCCTTTTGGCGCAGCATGGCGACGATCTCGCCGCGGCCGGAGACGTACCCGCCCGAGGCGCCGCCCAGGGCCTTGCCGAAGGTGCCCGTGTAGATGTCAACACGGTCGGACACGCCTGCGTGCTCGGGAGTTCCGGCGCCCGTGGCACCCATGAAGCCGACGGCGTGGGAGTCATCCACCATGACGAGGGCGTCGTACTTGTCGGCCAGATCGCAGATCGCCGCGAGCGGGGCCAGGAAACCGTCCATGGAGAACACGCCGTCGGTGACGATGATGGTGCGGCGTGCCCCGGCGCCGTCGTTGAGTGCCGCGGCGGCCTGCAACTGGGTTTCCAGATCGGCCATGTCCTGGTTGGCGTAGCGGAAGCGCGCGGCCTTGGACAGGCGGATGCCGTCGATGATGGAGGCGTGGTTGAGGGCGTCGGAGATGATGGCGTCCTCCGCTCCGAAGAGCGATTCAAATACGCCACCGTTAGCGTCGAAGCAGGAGGAGAACAGAATCGTGTCCTCGGTGCCGAGGAATGTGGAGACGGCCGCCTCGAGCTGCAGGTGCAGGTCCTGGGTGCCGCAGATAAAGCGGACGCTGGCCATGCCGAAGCCGTGGCTGTCCATGGCGGTCTTGGCGGCGTCGATAATGGCCGGGTGGTCGGCCAGGCCCAGGTAATTGTTGGCACAGAAGTTCAGCACGGGTGCCGTTTCACCATCCAGCGGGCCGGCGTTGACGTGGCTGGACTGGGCGGAGGTGATCTGGCGTTCGGTCTTGAACAGGCCGGCGGTGCGGATCTCGGACAGCTCGGCGGTGAGCGCATCTTTCATGGCGGTGTACATGGGACTCCTTGGAGTGAGGTGAGGGGCTGTGGGAGGAAGGCCGACGGCGGGAGCGCAGGTCCCGCCGTCGTACGTAAAAATTAGGAGAAGACGGACCAGCCGAGGACCACTTTGCCGCCGCGGCCGGAGCGGGCGATCTCGAAGGCCTGCTCCCATTCTGTGGCGGGCAAGACGTCGGTGACAACACTGGCGACGGCGGCGCGCAGGACCGGGTTGGAGGAGAGCATGGCGGACATGGCGTACCAGGTTTCAAACATTTCGCGCCCGTAAATGCCCTTAAGCGTGAGCATGTGGGTGACGACCTTGCCCCAGTTGATGTCGATCGACTCGCTGGGCAGGCCCAACATGGCGATGCGGCCGCCGTGATTCATGTTGTCGATCATTTCCGGCAGAGCCGTGGGGTGGCCGGACATTTCTAGGCCGATGTCGAAGCCCTCGCACATGCCGAGCTGGAGTTGCGCATCCTTGAGGCGGGTCGTGGCGACGTTGACGGCGAGGTCGGCGCCCATTGCGGCGGCCATGGCCAGGCGCGGTTCGGAGACGTCGGTGATGGCGATCTTGCGGGCACCGGCGTGACGGGCGACGGCGACGGCCATGAGTCCGATGGGGCCGGCTCCCGTGACGAGCACGTCCTCGCCGACCAGGCCAAAGCTCAGGGCCGTGTGCACGGCGTTGCCCAATGGGTCGAAGATGGCGCCGAGTTCGGGGGTGATGGACGGGTCCTTGTGCACCCACACATTGGATTCGGGGATGACCACGAATTCGGCGAAGGCGCCGTCGCGCTGCACGCCCACGGAGATCGTGTTGATGCACATGTGGCGGCGGCCGGCGCGGCAGTTGCGGCACATGCCGCACACCACGTGGCCCTCGCCGGAGACCTTGTCGCCGAGCTTGACATCGCGCACGTCGGAGCCGATCTCCACGACCTCGCCGTAGAATTCGTGCCCGGCGATGAGCGGGGCGTTGATGGTTTCCGCGGCCCACGCGTCCCACGCCTGGATGTGCAGATCGGTGCCGCACAGGCCCGTGGTGTGCACCTTGATCTTGACATCTCGCACGCCCGTTGTCGGCTCGGGGCGCTCAACGAGCTCGAAGCCTGCATACGGGCCGGACTTGTACAGTGCTTTCATCAGGGTGCGCCTTCGTGGTCAAAAAACTCATGCTCGGTTGTGGTCTGCATCCATTACAGCGCCCGAAACCATTTAGCACAATGAGAAATTTCAACATCATCGATTAAGCAAATGCTAAATGGTATGGTGAGGCCGTGGAAATTCATCAACTGCAAATGCTGCGCGACCTCGGCGAACTTGGCAGTGTGAAGGCCGTCGCCGACACACTGTCCGTCACGCCGTCGGCCGTCTCGCAGCAAATCTCGCTGCTGCAACGCCAGGTCGGCACGCCGCTGACCCGCAAGGACGGCCGCAATCTGGTCCTCACGGAGGCCGGTAAAGTGCTAGCCGACGCCGGCGCGGGCGTCATCAGCGCCCTGGCCACGGCGAAGGCAGCGATCGGCAGTTACCAACAGGACGCCGGCGGCATTGTGCGCGTCAGCGGTTTTCACAGCGCCGGACAGGCCTTGTTCGCCCCTCTGGTGCGCCGCCTGTCCGACGGCGGAGCTCACCACGGTGCCGCCGCGGCAGCGATCCCTCGACTCAGGCTCAGCGACGAAGACGTGGCCCAGCAGGACTTTCCGGCGCTGACAGCACGCTACGATTTGGTGCTGGCACACCGCATGGACCACAGCCCGGCCTGGCCGGAGACCCGAGTTCGCGTCATTCCCCTCGCGCACGAACCCTTGGATATTGCGATCGCCGCCGATCACCCCCTGGCAGCCCTGCCCGAGCTTTCACCCGAAGATGTGGTGGCCTACCCATGGGTGGCGAGCCGTAGCGGCTACTCACCCGCGGATGTTTTGACGGCCATCGGCGCCGTGGCGAGCCGCCCCGTGGAGGTGGTGCACCGCATCAACGACTACTCCGCGGCCGCCGCACTGGTGTCCACGGGCGAGGTCATCGGCCTGCTCCCCCGCTACACCTCCGGACACGCCTTGGATGCCGGCGTCACGCTACGTCCCCTCACAGGCATCAGCACACGGCGCCGCATTGACCTGCTGGCACGCCCCGAGGCGCTCAAACGCGCCTCCGTCACGCTCGTGGTGCAGGCGCTGCAAGACGTCATGGCTGAGCTGATGGCCGAATAACGCGCCGTGGCATTTATTTGCCACAGCGGACTCAGCGGGTGGGCTGCCCGGCGTTGAAATACTCGATCCAGGCGGCGGGCAGCGGCGGAATCTCCAGGGCGCCACCGCCTGAACGCAGTGACTGTGCCGCCATAACACCGGCCGCAACAGCCTCGCGGGCGGCAATCGGTGAGGTTTCGGTCATGCCCCCCTCTCTGGCAAAGCGCAGGAACTCGGCAATCAGCAAGGGATCGGCACCGCCGTGGCCGCCCTCGCCGTCGCGTATTTCAATTTCGGTATCCGGTGTCACGAAGCCATTTTGGGAGCGGCTGGTCCACACCTTGATGAGATCCCCCGGGCTATCGCCAAAGTTTTCCATGCGTCCCTTGGTGCCGATGACCATGTAATTGCGCCAGTAGTCAGGCGTGAAGTGGCATTGTTGATACGATGCCAAGGCTCCGTTATCCAGCACCATCTGCATCATGGAGATGTCTTCGACGTCGATGATGGGGTTCAGGTCTGTCTGCTCCGTGGGCGGCCAATTTTCCAGGGAGAACCAGTCACCCATGCGACGATCACTATTGTCCCGGCGGCTAGTGACACCCCCATAAACGGCGAGGTCCCCAATGGCCGAGACCTTCGTGGAATAGCCGCCGGCCAGCCAGTGAATCACGTCAATGTCGTGCGCACCCTTTTGCAGCAGCAGGCTCGTGGTGTTGGCTCGTTCGGCGTGCCAATCCTTGAAGTAGTAGTCGCCGCCATTGCCCACGAAGTGCCGGCACCAAATGGCCTTCACCTCGCCGATCTGACCGGACTCGATAACCTCCCGCATCTGCACCACCACAGGCATATGCCGCATATTGTGCCCAACATAGAGCCGGGTTCCGGACTCATACGCGGCAGCGAGAATCGAATCCGCGGCCTCCACTGTCACGTCCAGGGGCTTCTCGCAAAAGGTGGGGATCCCCGCGCGCAAGGTCTGCACGGCAATCTCGGCATGCCGGTTATCCGGGGTCAGCACCAGTACGGCGTCGAGCCCGGCCCCCAACAGCTCCTCGAGGCTCGAGGTGATGGCCGCCGTCGGAATTCGCTCGGCGGCATCGGAGCGTCCACGCTCGGACACATCACACACCATGACCACTTCGGAACCCTGTCCCGGTTGGTGCACGTGCTTCCACAAAGAGGCTCGCAGACCAAAGCCAACGATCCCCACGCGCATATCTTCGATTGCCGGAACCGTGTCCGGGCGTTCCTGAACTACATCTGTCACAATATGTCTTTTCTCTATACTAATGATCAATAGGTATGGGTGTCCGTGGTGCCGAATCCCGGACAAAGAGCTGCCAGGGAAATTCCAGCACCTGGTGTGGCGCGGACCCGTCGGTGGCCCGTTCCACCAGAAATTGCGCCAAGCGGTTAAAGAAGTCCACGGGCCCCACGCTGCTCAATGACGGTTCCATGGCCTCGCCCTGGAGGGTGTTTCCCACACCCACGACGGCAACATCGCCCGGAACTGAAAGCTTTAATCGTTGCGCCGCATTGATGGCCGCCATGGCGACAAAGTCGGAGGTGGCAAAGATTGCGGTGGGCGGATCAGGCTGACTCAGCAAGGCCACCGCCGCCTCGTAAGCGCCGAACTCGTCACCCTCAAAAGGCGCAACATAGTCCTCACGGAACGAGATTCCGGCGCGCCGCAGCCCGGCCAAATATGCGCCGTAGCGTTTGGGAGTAGGCACCTGCAGGCTGCCACGGGAGGTCAGGCATGCCACCTTGGTGTGCTGGGCCGTCAGGTGGTCCATGGCCGCATCCATACTGCCTCCGGCGACGGAACGAATAACATCGAAACCGTTTGGCTCGAGCGTCTCGCTAAACACCACGAGTCGACTCGTGCGGGCCAGTTCGGCGAGCAGTTCAGCATCACCGACCTGTGCTGCGGCATCGATGAAAATGACGTCAGCACTTTGCCGTTTGATGGCAGTCCGCCAATCGGTATCGGCCAAGATCATGGGTGTGATGCCGGCACTGGCAACAGCCGCACCAACAGCCTTACTCACCGACAACGACCAAGGGTCCGACAGCATGGTCAACGAGAGCATCATCAGATTGGACTTGCCGGTCCGAATGGTGCGAGCAGCCTGGTTGGGCCGGTAGCCCACCTTTTGCGCGGCCGCCTGAACCCGCTCGGCGGTGCTGGGGGAAATACCCGAACCGTTGCTCCGGGTGCGTCCGGCCAGAACATAAGAAACCGTGGCCGTTGATACGCCAGCTTCCGCTGCGACGGTCTTGATGGTGGGCCGACTCATTCTGATGTTCTCCTCGTTTAGGACGCTGTACCGCCCGCATTTGTTGTTTCCTCTAACTTATTGTCGGAGGAACGCGGGCGGTCCCGGTTGTCGACACGCCACGACTACGTGTCGACAACTAGCACTCTTGCTCTGGGCTACTTTGACAGCGTCTGCTGCGTAAAGACAGGCGCGTCCACATTCAGATCGGCCTCATACTCTGCGCGCATCTTGTCGCCACCTTCGGCCTTCCACCGCTTGAGGACCTCGGCATGCTCGGAGACCTTGGCGCGGCCGGTGATGATGTCGACGGTCTTGTCGCGGATGATCTTGGTGATCTTGGGCCCGACTTTGGCGTTCGTGTCGGAGTACGACCCGTTCGTGGGGTTACGCCAGGCAAATTCGAGCAGCTTCTTCTCTGCCTCATACACATAGTTCGTGACTTGCGGGAAGCCCGGGTTGAAGTTGACGCGCTCCGGTGCCGTCATGATGTTCAACGCGCTGACCACGCCGGGCACATTCTTGAGCCCTTCGGCATTGAGGATCGGGTTGCCATCGGCATCGTAGTCAAAGTCCTTGCCGGCGACGCCGTAGTTCTTGGCGAGGTATTCCTCGGTGCCAAACGGAGCCGAGAGCCAGTTAACCAGGGCCAGCTGTTCCTTGATGCGTTTCTCATCGGTCTTCTTGAAGGCCGTATAACCGACAGTTCCGTAGCCCATGTTGTAGCTCGGGGTGATCTTGCCATCGAAGCTAAACGGCACCAACAGCTCAATGTCCGCTTTGGCATCCAAGGCCCGGAAGCTGCCCACGTCGCGCGGACCGGAAACAACCATGGCACCCAGGGAACCGTTCACAATCCGGGTCTTGGCGTTGGTCATGTTGACGTCAGGGTAGAACGCACCGGCGGCAAAGAGTTTCGCCACGTATTCCAGACCGGAAAGGTAGGCTTCGGTCTCGTACAGGTGCGTCAGGCTGCGATCCGCATTGACGGCCCAGCCGTTCGGCGCACCAAGACACTGCGTCACAATATTGAGAACGTTGACGTACGCCGGCTCCAAAGCATATTGCTGCTTGGAGGGATCGCTGAGTTCTTTGACCTTGTCGAAGAATTCGTCCGCGTCCTTGGCGTTGAGCCCACCCACCTTGGACCAGGTGGCCTTATTGCCCAGCATGACCTGTCCAAAGGGTGTGCTGGGGATGGGTGCGCCCCAGATCTTTCCATTGACGACGGCGGTCCGCCAGGAATCGGGCTTAAGTGCGGCCAGGTTGGGGTACTCAAGGACGGCGTCCCCCGAGAGGTATGGCGTTAGATCTTCAAACTTGGCCTCGAGCATGGCACCCACATTGGGCAGGCCCTGGTTCGGCGGAATCCACATCAAATCCGGCAGCGTGTCACCGGCGAGAATCGTGGCGAACTTGGCCGGGTAGCCGTCTCCTGTATCCTCAACGATCTGCATGTTGAACTCGCCACCGAGGGCCGAGTTGAGGCGCTGCCAGAAGGGGTTGTCCGGCATGGCTGGAGCCATGATTTCAAAGGTCTCGGAGAGTACGCTGACGGGGCCGGTGAGCGGCTTGGCCGTTGTCGAGGCAACCGGCTTAGGCATATTGATAAACCCAGCCTCCAAACCATCGGCATTTCCGGGCAGGTCAGCAACCACATCGGTGAATTCCTTGTACGTGGGTAAGACGACCGCCTTGGACGCTTCGGCCCCGCCTCCCTTGGCCCCGGCACCGCCGCCGCAGGCTGAAAGCGTCCCACTCAAGGCCACTGCGGCAACTGAAATGCCGGCCAGCCCGAGGAAGTTACGTCGTGAAACTCCAACAGTATTGATAGAACGCTTCATGTTAAACCACTTTCTCTTGAAACCAGGTTGTGAAAAGTTGTGTGCTGACTAACCCTTGATGGCGCCGGTAATGACGCCCTTGGTGAAGTGCTTTTGTAGGAATGGGTAGACGATAAGAATGGGTAGCAGGGCCACCACCACAATGGCCATCTGCATCGATTGAGGAGGAGGCGTGGACGTCACCCCGATTGCTTCGGCCATCGATCCGCCCTGGACAACGTAGTTGCGCAGCACGAGCTGGACCGGATACAGGGTTTGATCGTTGATGTAGATCATGGCGTTGAAAAACGCGTTCCAGAACCCCACGGCATAAAAAAGACCCACGACGGCAATCACTGCTTTCGATAGCGGTAACACGACCTTGCGCAGAATCATGAAGTCGCTGGCCCCGTCGATACGAGCGGCCTCGATGAGTTCGGTGGGGATGTTCATGAAGAAAGACCGCATCACCACGAAGTTGAAGGCGGCAAATGTTCCCGGCAGGATCAGCGACCAGACCGTATTCAGCAGGCCCAGCTGCTTGACCATCAAGAACATGGGAATCAGGCCCGGCGCAAACAGCAAGGTAAACAGCACCAGCATCAACACCGGGCGGCCCAACATGACGGGCCGGCTGGTGGCATACGCCATCGTGATCGTGATGAACAGTGCCAAGAAGGTGCCCACCGCGGTGATGAAGGCGCTGACACCGAGTGCCCGGATCATGAATTCACCGCTGAAGATGGCTTGGTACGCGGCAAAACTGGGATGGGTGGGCCAGAGCACGAATCCACCGGCGGCTATCAACTGTTCGTCATCGGCGAGGGACGTGGAGATAACCAGCAGCAAGGGGATGACGATCGAAAGGCTGATCCCTCCGATGATGATGGCCTTGATGGTGCCGTATAGGGGTGAGGCCGGCTCTTTCCAGGCGGGCCGTCCCGGGTTGAAGCTCAACTGCTTGCTCAAGCGTTTCGTGGCGCGCCGGTCGGACAATGTCGCCGTCATGCTGCTCTCCTTGCTGGATGAGGTAATGGTCGGGGTGCTCATGAACCCACCTTCTTTTGGAAGATTCCGGGTTCGCCGAGGCGGTGGGCCACCTTGTTGGCCGCGAAAATCAAGAGTGCGCCCACCACACCCTTGGCGAGACCTGCCGCGGCACCGGCGCTCCAGCCGCCGCCAACAACGCCAGCAAAGTAGGTGAAGGTGTCCAGTACTTCGGAGGCTCCGGCGCCCACGGCATCGTGTTGCAGGAGGAATTGTTCAAAGCCCACGCTGAGAATGTCGCCGATGCGCAGGATCAACAACAAGACGATGATGGAGCGCAAGCCCGGAAGGGTGATGTGCCACATGCGGCGCCACCGTCCAGCGCCGTCGGCCGCTGCAGCTTCGTAGAGGGATCCATCGATGGAGGCCAGAGAGGCAAGGAAGATGATCATGGCCCACCCGGCGTCCTTCCAGACGAGCTGGATGGTGGCCAGGAGCGGGAAGGTATCTGGGTTAGTCATGAATGGAACGGTGTCCAAGCCCAGATCCCGCAGGGTGTTGTTGACCAGACCCGCACCACCTAACACCTGCTGGAACAAGGCAATGACGAGCACCCACGAGAGAAAGTGCGGCAGGTATACCAGCGATTGGAACCAGCGCCGGAGCTTGTTGCTCACGAGGGAGTCCACGATCAGCGCCAAGCCCAGGGGCACCGGGAAAAACAAGACCAGTTGCCATACGGCCAGTACGATCGTGTTTCGTAGCGCTACCCAGAAGTCCGGGTTGAAGTACAAGTCCACAAAGTTCTGCAGGCCAACCCATTCGCTGCCCGAGATCCCGAGAAACGGCTGGTAGTCCTGAAAGGCGATGACATTGCCCAGGATCGGGATATAAAAGAACAACGCCAGGAATGCCACACCCGGAACCATCATCAACAGCATCTGCCAGTCTCGGCCCAAACGGGTTCGCCACGAGAGCTTTCGCAGGGGAACATCGTGAGCAAGCGGGCGCCTCTTTCCGGAGGTTCGTCCCGGCGTGCGCTGCCGATCGGGTGCCGTCCCGGAAACATCGGCCGAGGCAATCCGCGACACCGTTTCCTCTTGCATCTGACTCATCGCTACTCCTGATCGTTACGGAACGGTCAACTCCTTCGTTGAACTCACGAAACCGTGCTTTCAACGGTCAATGGTTAACCGATTAACAACGATAAGTGACTCCCACCACATATGCAATATGTTGGATGAAATTCTTTTCAAACCGTCAGTAACAATCATGTTTCGTCTGCGTTTCGACAAAAGAAACGCCCGCCTCCCAGGAGTGCCCGGAGGTAACCGGGAACGCTTGGGAGGCGGGCGCAGGAACCGTTGCACGGGTGCAACGGTCAATGCCGCAAGGACTTAGCCCTCGACACCCAGGGTCTTGAGGATCAATTCGCGCACGCGGCCGGCGTCGGCCTGTCCACGTGTCACCTTCATGACGCCACCAACGATGGCACCAACGGCCTGAATCTTGCCGCCTCGGATCTTGTCCGCAACGTCGGGCTGAGCTGCCAAGGCTTCATCGATGGCGGTCTGCAACGCACCATCGTCGGACACCACGGCGAGGCCGCGCTTAGCCACCACCTCGGTGGGCGTACCCTCGCCCTCAAGGACGCCGTCGAGCACCTTGCGGGCCAACTTGTCATTGATGGCACCTGAGGCGATGAGCTTTTCGATCTCAACCACGACGGCGGGGCTGACGCCCAGCGCTGCGGGGTCAACGTCGGCCAGCTTGGCGCGGCGGGCGATCTCGCCCATCCACCATTTGCGGGCAGCCGCAGCGGTCGCACCGGCGGTGACGGTCTCTTCGATCTCGTCCATGAGTCCGGCGTTGACCACGTCGCGGAATTCCAGATCCGAGTAGCCCCAGTCAGCCTGGAGACGCTTGCGGCGCTCGGCCGGCGGCTCCGGCAAAGTGGCGCGGAGTTCTTCAACCCACTCGGCCGTGGTCACGATGGGCACCAGGTCCGGTTCCGGAAAGTAACGGTAGTCATCAGCATCGGACTTGGGACGGCCTGAGGTGGTCGACTTGGTGTCTTCGTGCCAGTGGCGGGTTTCCTGGGTGATCAACACACCGGAATCCAAGACGGCAGCGTGACGCTGGATCTCGAACTTCACGGCGTTCTCGACGGCGCGCAAGGAGTTCACGTTCTTCGTCTCGGTACGGGTACCGAACTTTTCCTGGCCGTAGGGGCGCAGGGAAACGTTGGCGTCGCAACGGACGTTGCCGCGCTCCATCTTGGCATCGGAGACGCCAAGGTTCTTGACGATTTCGCGGATGGCGGCAACATAAGCCTTGGCCAATTCGGGGGCACGTGAACCGACATTTTCGATGGGCTTGGTGACAATTTCCACCAACGGAACGCCCGAGCGGTTGTAGTCAACGAGCGAGAAATCCGCACCCTGGATGCGTCCGGTGGAGCCACCCATGTGGGTGAGCTTTCCGGCGTCCTCTTCCATGTGGGCACGCTCGATCTCGACGCGGAAGACCGTGCCGTCCTCGAGCTCAATGTCGATCCAGCCGTCGTAGCAAATCGGATCTTCGTACTGCGACGTCTGGAAGTTTTTGGGTGTGTCCGGGTAGAAGTACTGCTTGCGAGCAAAGGTGCAGTGCTCGGCAATCTTGCAGTTCAGCGCCAGGCCGATCAAGATCGAGGACTCAACAGCCTTCTTGTTCACAACCGGAAGGACGCCGGGCAGACCCAAGCAAACCTCGTTGACGTTCGAGTTGGGCTCGTCACCAAACACGTTCGGTGCGGAGGAGAACATCTTGGTCTTGGTGTTCAACTCAACGTGAACCTCAAAACCGAGAACGGGATCGTACTTTTCCATGGCTTCTTCGAAGCTCAAAATGGTGTCAACGCTCATTAGTTAGCCTCCTCGGCTGCAACAGCTGTGCTAGCAAGTTCGGGCGCCTGGTTCAGCATGGGGCCGCCCCACTTGGCCTCGAGCAGGGATTCCAAGACAGCACCCACACGGTAAACGCGGGCGTCTTCGCGAGCCGGAGCCAGCAGCTGGATACCAACGGGCAGGCCGTCTTCGTCAGCAAGGCCACCGGGCAGGGTCAGACCTGGGATACCGGCCAGGTTAGCCGGAATCGTGGCAACGTCCTGCAGGTACATCGACAGCGGATCATCGAGCTTCTCGCCGAGCTTGAACGCCGTGGTGGGCGTGGTCGGGGAGATCAGCACGTCAACCTGAGCAAATGCGGCCTCGAAGTCGCGCTGCACCAGGGTGCGCACGCGCTGTGCGGAACCGTAGTAAGCATCGTAGTAACCGGCGCTCAAGGCGTAGGTACCCAAGATGATGCGGCGCTTGACCTCGTCGCCAAACCCGGCGGCGCGAGTGGCACCCATGACGCGCTCGATGGTGAGCGGGCCTTCGGTGGGCAGAGTGCGCAAACCAAAGCGGACGCCGTCGAACTTGGCGAGGTTAGAAGAAGCCTCGCTGGGCATAATCAGGTAGTAGGCACCAAGGGCGTAACCAAAGTTCGGGCAGGAAACCTCGACGATTTCTGCCCCTGCTTCGCGCAGGAGTTCCAGGGATTCGTTGAAACGGTTTTCAACACCGGCCTGAAAACCTTCGCCGTGCAGTTCCTTGATGACACCGATCTTCATGCCCTTGACGTTGCCCAAACGAGCGGCGTCGGCCAGGCCCGTGGAGGCGTCGGTCAGCGAGGTGGAGTCCTGGGGATCGTATCCGCCGATGACTTCCTGCAACAGTGCTGAGTCCAAAACCGTGCGCGATACCGGGCCGATCTGGTCCAGCGAGGACGCCATAGCGATGGCACCATAACGCGACACCGCACCATAGGTGGGCTTGACGCCTACGGTGCCCGTGACGGAACCGGGCTGGCGGATGGATCCACCTGTGTCCGTTCCGAGGGCCAGAGGAGCCTCGAAGGAAGCAACGGCTGCGGCGGAACCACCACCGGAACCACCGGGAATCCGGTCCAGATCCCAAGGGTTGCGCGTGAGGCCATAAGCGGAGTGCTCCGTGGAGGAACCCATGGCGAATTCGTCGAGGTTGGTCTTACCCAGCATCGGCATGCGTGCGGCGCGGATCTTCTTGATGACGGTGGCGTCGTACGGGCTCATCCAGCCCTCAAGGATCTTGGAGGCAGCCGTGGTGGGCTGACCCTTCGTGACGATCAAGTCCTTGATGGCGATCGGCACACCGGCGAGCTCGTGGAGCTCTTCACCGGCAGCGCGGCGGGCGTCAACGTCAGCAGCAACCGCGAGGGCTTCTTCGCCGTTAACGTGCAAGAACGCGTGGATGCCGCGCTCTCCGCCGTCGATCTCGGCGATGCGGTTAAGGTGAGCCTGAACCAGTTCAACGGAGGTAATTTCTCCGGAGGCCAGCTTGGCGGCCATCTCGGCCGCGCTGGAACGGATCAATTCAGATGCAGTCATGGATTAGCTCTCCTCCAGAATTGCCGGAACCTTGAAGCGGCCGGAAGCAGCATCGGGTGCCCCGGACAGGGCTTCGTCAACGGTCAAAACATGGCCAACCACGTCTTCACGCATGACATTGGTCAGCGGAATCGGGTGTGAGGTGGCGGGAACATCCGCACCTGCAGCCTCGCTGACGCTCTTAATTGAATCCACAATTACTGCCAGCTCTGTGGCCATGCGGTCCAGTTCGTCGTCGCTCATCTCGATGTGAGCCAGTTGCGCCAAATGCGCCACGTCGTCACGGTTGATCGCAGCCATGGATCTCCCCTACAAAAAAGAAAAAAGTTATCGCTACTACCTTATCGTTTTCGCGCACCATGATTTGCCCTGTGCCAACAGATCGCTATCTCGTTGCCCACACCTTGCCGGTGCTGCTGGGCAGGTGCCCGGCAGCACCGGGCGTTATCGCTGTGCGACGAGTTCGATTTCAACCTTCATGGCGGCGTCAAGGAACGGCAAGACGTGGACCAGAGCCATGGTGGGGCGAATCTCGCCGAAGACTTCTCCGTGGGCCCGGCCGGCTTCTTCCCAGGCACTGATGTCTGTCAGGTAGATCTTGGACTGCACCACATCTGCGAAGGAGAATCCAGCCTCGGCCAGGACGGCTTCGAGCTTGCTCAGGATGTATGCGCTCTGCTCATAGAAGCCCTCGCCAACAACAGTCCCGTCCGGGCCCGCGGCCGAGGTTGCGGAAATGTACAGGGTGTCATTGACCTGCACGGCGCGGGAGTAACCAAGAGTCTTTTCCCAGCTGGAACCGGAACCATAAATTTTGCGCACGTAGTCTTCCTTAGCGTCGTGGGTACTGCACCCAAATAGTGGAGACCCAACTATAAGGGTGAGTCTTACCACCCTTGGAATTCATTGCGTTTTTCGACGATCTACCGGCGGTTGGGACCTACAGCTCCATCCGGTAAACGCGCAGCATCTTGCCGTTTTCCGGGATGGGCCAGTCGCGCTCCGGTACGCGTTTGAAGCCAAGCTTTCGGTAGAGTGCGTGGGCCGTGTGCCAATCGTCTCCCGTGGTCAGACTGACGGCCACAATCCCCGGGGTTGCCCGTGCATGCTCCAGAATCCAGGCCACCATGGCTTGTCCGGCACCACTGCGCTGCACCTCCGGATCGACCACGAGTAGGCGGAATTCCATCTCGTGTTCAAGCGCAATATCCGCCCACTCATCCCCCTGAACGGCCAAGGTTGCCGAGCCAATGACCACACCATCGCGTTCGGCCACGATGATGGGCGCCACAGTAGCCCGCTCCGCCACACGCATGATTTGTTGCATGTACGGGTAATCGGCGCTTTGGAAGTACCCCGCGCCGAGGTAGGCGGCGGAGGTGATCCGGGCGACGTCGTCGTAGTCGGCTTCGGTGATGGGACGGACGGTAAGGCTCATGCGTTATTGATTCCTGGATCGCGAGTAATTTTCACTGTCATGGACGGTGCCACCTTCATTTTCCACGACCATCTCTTCCCAACAAATTCCTTTAAGCAGCTCCTGCGGGTGCGGGCCGGTTCCTCGTTTCCTTTAAGCAGCTCCTGCGGGTGCGCTGACTAAACACCCACCGGAGCTGCTTAAGAGAATTCCGGAGCTACGCAACACCCGCAGGAGCTGCTTAAAAGAATCCCAAAGGGCGTGACTCAGGCCTCGCCTGTGGATAACTCCGAGCATGGGCGGCGATTTCGGATCAGACTGGGATCATGATGCAGCGACCTCCACTTCCCGGCTTTTTGGCTTGGCGTTCCTTCACATATAGCGAGGGAATCGCCGCCGGTGCCACGCCCAGCAGGATGCGAGCGAAGGATCTTTCTGTGCCTAGCCGCCAGATCCGGGTGCCACAAGGAATCGGGCAAAAGCTGCTGGACCGAGTTCGCCCGTATACGGAGCTCAGCGCAGGTGGCGTCATCTCGCACGTGACTGCTGCTCAACTCCATGGTTTTCCCCTGCCGTGGTTCAATGACGAGATCACCTCGGTCCATCTGAGCAGGCCGGCTGGTTCGGTGCAGCCACGGCGCAAGCACGTCATTGGACACAGCATGGCCCTGCCTCCCGAAGACATCATGCACTTAGGTGGAGTACCCGTCACCACACCTGCGCGGACCTTTCTGGATCTGGCTACCGTCCTCGACTTGGACGATCTTGTTGCGGTGGCCGACTTCCTCGTGTGTGAGCACGAACGGCACTTTGAAGCGAGGAAGGTTCCCATCTTGGCCGCGGCAGTGCTCCGTACCTTCATTGCCGATAAGCACGGGATTCCGGGCCTAGGCAAGGCCAGGGCTGCGCTGGAGCTCATGCGTGTGGGCGTGGATTCGCCACCGGAGACAAAACTGCGCCTCATGCTCCAACGCGCCGGACTGCCCGAGTTCACGACGAATTACGCCATCGCCGGAAATCCGCTCGTGTGGCCGGATCTGGCCTGCGAGAAGTACAAAACCAGCGCGCAATACGAGGGCGAGATTCACCAAACCACCAAGAAGCAATTGTTCGACCGAAACAGGGATGAGCGGACCGCCGCCCGCGGTTGGCTGCAGGTCAAGGTCTACAGCGCCGACATGCGCCAAGGCGAAGTCCACGTGGTAGCCATGGTCGAAGCCGCCCTGAGACGGCAAGGCTGGAGGCCCGGGCAAACCTAGAGCCAGTGCGGCTCGGCCCAGCCCAATCCCTGAGCCGGAATATCGGTCTCCGAAACAACACCCGTGATCTGAACCGCCGACGGCAGCCGCTGCCCAGGACCCCAGACGGTGTCTTCGGCCAGCAGCAAGGAACCATCCACATGCGGCGCAGGAGCATCAGGATCCGAAGGTTCCGAGCCCATCAATTCCACGGCCGTCCGGGCCAGGGATAACCGGGCATTCCGAACCGTGCCCTCGAGTCGCTCGCCCCATGCGGTGACAGCCGCGGCAGCACACAAGTACCCCGTGGCATGATCCAGCGCTTGCACCGGTAGCGGATGCGGCTTGAGCTCCGACAAGTCCTCCAAACCTCCGCCCTGCGCAAAGTACGCCCGGCCGGCATACGCAATCCCGCAGCTCATCTGCACCAGCGAGTCGAAGCCGCGGCGGTTAGCCCACTGTCCGCTCCACCCATAGGCATTGAGCGCCACGTTGATCAACGACGGATATCGCGCCGCCAGCTCCGCGTCGCTCAGGCCCAAGGCATCCAGCGCATCAGCACGATAGCCGTGGATGAAGATATCGGCCCCGGCGAGCAGTTCATGCAACTCCACCAACCCCGCAGCGGACTTCAGATCCAGCCGTGCACACCGCTTGCCGATCGTCAGCTCGGCTTCCAAGGACGGCTCGTCCCAGCACGGCGGATCAATCCGCAAGACCTCTGCGCCGTAAAACGCCAGGAAACGGGTGGCGACCGGACCGGCAATAATCCGCGTCAGATCCAGCACCCGCACTCCGGCCAGCGGACGCTGCGCACTCGCCTCACCGTCCTGCAGGGCCAGCACGGCTCGCGGATCGCCCCAGCCGATCAGCGGCTCGGAAGCGACGGCCCTCCCCTGCGGATGCTCGCGCCACTCCTGCGGTGATCGCAACAGTGCCGCGCAACCGTTCGCCGCCACGACGGCATCTTCGAGGGCCTGCCCCTCCCAAAGTACGACGGCGGCCATTACCTCCTCGCGGCTGACGTCACCTTCCAGCCCCAGCACCTTTAGGACGGCGGCGCGGTGATGTGGTGCGTTGGTGTGCAGACGAATCCAGCCATCGAGGCAACGATAATCCCCCGCGATGGCGTCCCACACCGGTGGTAACTCCCACCCGAGAGGCGTAAATGATCCCGCAAACCACAGTGATGCCAGATCCCGATTCACCGTGATCTCGGGGCTCTCGGCCCCATGCCGTTGCGCCAAGAGTGCCACAGCGGATGCAGCCTCGGACAGGGCAGTGACGGCCAGACCGGTCACGTCAAAAGCCGAAGGGAGCGTCCCCTCGCCGGTGATGTTCATGATGCCCTCCGCTGCATAAAAATGGAGAATCCAAGAGCTAAGGCCAGCGCCATCCAGCCCGTTAGCTCGTCGGCGCGAAGCCGCTCTCCAGGCCCGGAACACAGGCCGCCGTCCAGACCGACAAGACTTCCTCACGCGACGGCAAGCCGTTGATGGCCGGGCTCAGTTCCGGCCGGTGTACCCAGGCTCCTGCTTCCTCGGCAATGAGTCCAGCGGCCGCGAAGTCATGCTCAAACAATCCGTATTCCAGGTACGCGTCCACGGAACCCTCCGCCACGGCGCACAGTTCCAACGCCGCCGATCCTAAGCGCCGAACGTCGCCAAAGTTATCCATCCGGCTATCCAGCTCTGACACCAAACGACGTCGCACCACAGGATCATAGGTCAGGGCCGTCGACAATAACGTCCCACCCCGTTTCTCGGTAGGTCCGGACAGGCGGCGCAGCGACTGGACACCATCGGCCCGAATTTCATCGAGCCAGGCCCCGGCACCCTGCGAGGCAAAGTACACCCGGCGCAGCGCTGGTGCGTCAACGACTCCGGCGAGCCATGCGCCGTCGGGCCCCATGACCGCCACCGAAGTGCCGTAGTAGGCGATGTTGCGGATGAAGTTCATGGTGCCATCGAGCGGGTCAATGCTCCACCGGTACCCCGACGGCTCGGACGGCAGGGCCGGGGCCAGCTCCTCCCCCGTGATGACGTCGTGCGGGCGGGCCTCGCTGATGACGGAGCGGACGGCCTGTTCGGCGGCCAGATCGAAGGCGGTGACCCAGTCTGCGTCGGAGGATTTCTCCGTTGCACCAAAACCGGCCGGATCGCGGGCAGCCAAGACGGCGGCTCCTGCGGCTGCGGCGCGTAGGGCAAGCTGCAGCAACTCCTCAACAGTGGCAACGTTCGGGGTCATGACGGTCCTTTGCTTCGAGGGCGGTGACTTACTCGGCGGGTGTTGGCCCGGTGGCGAGAAGCGCAATGAACGCTTCCTCATCCAGCACGGGAATGCCGAGAGCTTCGGCCTTATCCAGCTTGGTGCCAGCGGCCTCCCCCGCCACAACGTAGGAGGTATTTTTGGACACGGATCCGGCAGCCTTGCCACCGCGGGTGATGATGGCTTCCTTCGCCTCATCACGGCTGAGCGTCGGCAACGTCCCCGTCACCACAATCGTGAGGCCCTCGAGCGTGCGCGGAACCGATTCATCCACGGCATCGGCCATAAGCACCCCGGCCGCAGCCCACGCAGCAACGATCTCCTGGTGCCAATCAACGGCAAACCACTCGATCAGCGCCTCCGCGATAATGCCGCCAACTCCGTCAACATTGGCCAGCTGCTCCCGCGCATCCGGGGCCAGCAGCGCTTCCTGGATCGCGGCCATCGTGCCGTAGCGAGTCGCCAACGCCCGCGACGCCGTGGGCCCAACATGCCTGATCGACAATGCCACGAGCACCCGCCACAGCGGAGCCTTCTTGGCCTTTTCCAGTTCCTCGTACAGCTTTTCGGTGGTCTTGGTGGGCACCGATGGCTTCTTCGAGGTGGCCTTGGTGTAGAAATACGGCACCTGCTGGAAGCGCCCCGTACCCTCACCCTTGGACCGGATTTCACGCCACACCACGACGCCGGACAGGTCCAGTTCCGCGATAGAGAAGACTTGCGCCTCACTCGTCAGCGGTCCAGGACCGGCCGGTGCGATGCTGCCGCCGTTCTCTGCCGGATCGGGTCCGGGGCCGGAGGTTAGGGCAACGGCCGCCTCGTACCCGAGCGCCTCAATATCGAAGCCGCCTCGGCCGGACAGGTGGGCCACGCGTTCCGTGAGCTGAATGGGGCACGACTTGGTATTGGGGCAGCGAATATCAATATCGCCGTCCTTGGCGGGTGCCAGCTCGGTGCCACACGAGGGGCAGTGTGTGGGCATGACGAACTCGCGCACGGGCGGATCCTGCAGCTCACGCAGCGCCATCACCGGGCCAACGATCTCCGGAATCACATCGCCGGCTTTACGCAGAACCACTACGTCACCAATCATGACACCCTTGGCCTTGACCACATCTTGGTTGTGCAGCGTGGCACGTTCCACCGTGGAGCCGGCTACCTTGACCGGCTCCATGATGCCGAACGGGGTCACACGGCCGGTGCGACCCACCTGCACCTGGATGTCCAACAGCTTCGTGTGGACCTCCTCCGGCGGGTATTTGTACGCCACCGACCAGCGCGGCACGCGTGAGGTGTGGCCCAGTTCGCGCTGCGTCGCCAGATCGTCGACCTTGACCACGATGCCGTCGATCTCGTGGATCAAATCGTGTCGGTGCTCGCCGTAGTAGGCGATGAAGTCCATGACCTCGGCCAGCGTGGACACCACCTTGAAGTACGGGCTGATCGGCATGCCCCACTCCTTGAGCAGCGCGTACGTCTCCGACTGGCTCGCCGTGGAGAGTCCCTCGCGGGCGCCGATGCCGTGGACGAACATGCTCAGCGGGCGCTTGGCGGTCTCGGCCGGGTCCTTCTGGCGCAGCGAACCGGCGGCGGAGTTCCTGGGGTTGGCAAAGGGTGCCTTGCCGGCGGCGACCATCTTTTCATTGAGCTCGGCAAAGTCCTTGGAGGCGATAAATACCTCGCCGCGAATCTCAACCTCGGAGGGGAAATTCGTGCCGCTGAGCTTCTGCGGAATGTCCTTGATGGTGGCCACATTGTGGGTGATGTCCTCACCCGTGGTGCCGTCACCGCGAGTTGCGGCACGCACCAGCACGCCGTCGCGGTAGAGCAGGTTCACGGCGAGCCCGTCGATCTTGAGCTCGGTGAGCCATTGCGGAGGCTGTCCGCCGCGCTTCTCAACGGAGGCGGCCGCCCTTACGAGCCAGGCTTCCAGCTCCTCGAGTGAGAAGACATCCTCCAGCGAGTACATGCGAGCCACATGGTCGACGGCGGCAAACGCCACCGAGACATCCCCGCCGACCACTTGGGTTGGGGAGTCGTTGGTCACGAGTTCCGGGTGCAGTGCCTCGAGCTTTTCCAGCTCGCTGTAGAGCAGGTCGAATTCCGCGTCGCTGGCCAGGGGCGCATCCTCGTTGTAATAGGCGACGCGATACTTTTGGATCAGGTCCACGAGAACGCTATAGCGATCACGGGCTGCCTGATCGGGGACCGCCTCTACGGCCTCTGATGCGGTGGAAATGTCCTGGGGTTCTACTGGCTCGCTACTCACGGTTCTATCTTGCCGTATTTTGGCGGCGATGGCGCCCCAGACACCAGGTGAATGGGGCGCCACCGTTTTTTAGCGTTAGTTCATTGAGCCCAGGGGCGCTTTAGAGCAATCCCTCGAAGAGCAGCGACACGCCGTCACCCAATTCGGCGATGTCCCCGTTTTCCAGGGTTACCTCTTCGCCCTGTCCCAGACGGTAGGCTTCTGCTCCCTCACGGATCAAGACCGTCCCATTGGTTGCGTTGAGATCCACGAGCACCACCTCCCACTGATCTAACCGGACTTCAACGTGCGAACGGGAAATATCGCCGTTCTCGCTCACGACCTGAACGAGCCGAGGCATAGCTCCCCCGAGCACCTGTGACAGCGAAGGCTGACGGCCGATGATGAGTGAGTGATCAAGGTCCACCACCTCACCGGAGGAGATGCGCATGGCACCCAAGCGGGGGCGGCCCACCTCCCGGGGCTCGGAATCCAGGATGGCTCCGCAATCAAAGCATGCGGTCCAGTTCGGCGGGTTGGCGTGTCCATTGGAACACAGGCGAGCTAAAACCATGGTTCCGGTGATGGGTCGCGTCTCGGGCTGCTGCTCGGTCGGTTCATCGCCCTCTTCAGCCTCGGAAGCCTCGACGGGATCGGACACGGAGTCCGTCTCAGTATCAGCAGCGTCGTCGGCTTCTGTATCTGCTTCAGCATCTGCTGCGGCATCCGCTTCAGCATCGGACTCGGCTTCGCCGTGTTCCTCGGCCTGAGCCTCGGTTACGGTTTCCGGTTCCACGTCTTCCACGGTGCCATCATCGTGGAAGCGCTCTTCGGCTACCTCGACCAGCGCAGCTGCAGAGGTGGGCGGCAGCGACGGCATGGGCGGAACCACATGCGCCGTGCTGACCGGGTACGCTACGGGCTCCGCGTCTTCGGCAGGATCTGTGTCGAGGCCGTCTTGCTCTGCCACGAACGCCGGAGCCTGACCGGCTGCCTCATCGTCGCTGGCAAGAGTTACATCCTCGGGCTCCTCAAGGAACGCCTCTGTGTCAGAACCTTCCGGCAGGATCTCCGGCTCGGCCGAGTTCTCTTCCTCGATGTGCTCGGAGGTCAGCCCACCGGTCGCCGAGATGAAGGCATCCAAGGCGTCGGGCCCCTCCAACGACGCCAGCTGGGCATTCCACTCGGCGTCCGCGGCTTCGGCGGCCTTGGCGAATTGTGCCAGCGTTTCCGCATCGTATTCCGGGTCGATCGGCTCCTCGGCAGCCGCCACCTCGGTGTTCGCGAATTCGGCGGAATCCACACGCTCGACACCCTCAGCAGCGTCCTCGGAAAGCTCGGCCTCAGGCTCTCCCGCAGCGTCGTCAGCGTTCACGACGGCGTCCTCGAGCGATGTGACACTCTCGGTCTCAGGCACCTCGAGCTCGACATCATCATCCGCAACATCGTGCTCTACTGCCGCTGCCGCCTCAGCCTGAGTTTCCTGAGCCGGTGCTTCCTCGACCTCGGCTTTAGCTTCGAACGCGACGTCGGCCGCCGGTGCCAGCGTGGCAACTACAGGAGTCACTAGCTCAGCGGCAACCGGCTCCTCCTCGGGAGCTGAAGGCTCGACGTCGGACGGCTGGGTTCCGGGAGCAGCGGAACCAACGGCCAACATGAGTACCGAACGCAGCTGAACCACCCCCTCGCTCAAGGGCAAGACGATGGCTTCCTCGATAGGCTCGCTCTCGGCCAGGACGAGCTCGATCGACTGGGCCAGCGGCAGGGAGCGTTCGCTCCAGGTCGCGACATGCTGCCCCGAGGCCGTCTCGACACCTTCGACGGTGCGGGCCACGAGGGTGATGTCTCCGCGCAAGATGATGTGTAGTCGATCGCTTTGTAGCACGATCGCAAAGGGCGGCATGCTGGTCAACGCGGTGCCAAACTTCGCCGTGACCTCGTTGAGTATGCCGTGAATCGTGGGCTCGTGGCCGAGGTAGTCCCACAGCGCTCCCACAATGGCAGGGTCGGTCCCCCGTTCAAGAACAATAAGCGATCCCGAGCGTACAATTCCCAGCCAGGAACCGGTGCTGTACGTGGTGCTAACCATGATTCTCCTCATGCAAATGTGTTACTGCAGGCGCTTGCTCTGCGGTGGGTAGTGCTGTGGTGTCTGAGAGCTGGGCCGTTGCGGGATCCTTGGTGGAGGATTCCTCGCCGGACGTCTCGCTGAGGTGGGCGTCGACCAAGACAATCGTGATGTTGTCTCGGCCTCCGGATCGTAGCGAGGCTTGTATCAGTGAATCGACGGCTTCCTGGGGATCCGCCACGCTTGTGAGGGTCTCGAGGATGTGGTCGTCACTGAGCTCGCCTGTGAGCCCATCGGAACACACCAGAATACGATCCCCATCGTCCACGGGAATCAGCCAGAAGTCAGCCTCGGCATCGGGGCCCAGACCTATAGCCCGGGTCACGACGTGACGACGCGGGTGGATGAGCGCCTCAGCGGGGGTGAGGTATCCGCCGTCGAGCATTTCCTGAACAGCGGAATGATCCACGGTGATTTGCTCGAGGCTGCCGCGGTTGAGACGGTATGTGCGGGAATCGCCCACGTTGAAGATCAGCCAGTGCGGGAGGCCGTGTTCCTCGACGAGGACGGCGCCCGTGACAGTTGTTCCCGCGCGAGCATTCGTCTGCTCCCGGATGCGGGCGTCGGCGCGTGTCAAGGCGTTGTGCAGATCTAGGGCCTTCGCGCTGCGCAGTCCGGACTGCAGCGTAGGCTCGTGGGTCAGGGTTTGAATGCACTCGTAGCTGGCCACCTCGCCCGCCACGTGGCCACCCATGCCGTCGGCGACAACAAATAAGGGGTCGGCGGCGCTGAAGGAATCCTCGTTGAGTTCACGGCGCAGACCTCGATCGGTGCCAGCGCCAATATTGAGGTGGAGGTGCGAGGGCGCACCCAGAGCACTATCAGCAGGGCTCATGCGTGACCACTCATAGCCAAACGAGAGGCAGCCATGATCTGACCACAACGAGGGCTGCGGCCAGTTTTCGGCACAGCACTGCCGGGGCAGAAATGTGCAATGAACGGCGAAATCATGTCTCCATGCTAACTGCCGAGGGCGCCACAACGCGGCGGCGCGGCACATTTCACCCTAGTTGCTCGTCACATAACCCTTGCGGGTTAGTCAACAACCAGGCCCTTGCCCGTGCCTCGCGAGAGCAAGACGGGCGATACTTCGCCGAATCCGCGTACATTTTCCACCGGCAGCTGGGTCAGCACGAAGCGGTCATCGCCGGTCAGCGCCGAGGCTGTGACCGAGTCGATCAACACAGTTCCCGGTTCGGCCAGGGATGTCAGGCGTGCGGCGAGATTCACGGTAGGACCATAAATATCGCCCAGGCGCGACAGCACCCGGCCCCACACCATGGCCACACGGGCCTCGGGCAGGAAGTCATCGGCGGCCATCGCCTCGGCCAGGGCCAGGGAAATCTGGGCTCCGGCCACCGGCGTCTCGCAGTTGAAGAGCACTTCGTCGCCGATGGTTTTGACGAGTCGTCCGCCACCGACGCTGATGATTTCGGCACAAATGTTTTCAAAGCGCTGTACCAGGCGGGCCAGCGTCTTTTCATTCATGCGGCGCGAGAGCGAGGTGTAGCTGACCATGTCGGCAAAGCCCACGGCCCGCGCGAGCGGCAGCGGAGCGTCGTCCTCATCACCGTCGCGGCCCAGCTCGCTCGCGGCTAGGCCCTCCTGCGCTCGGACGGCCAGGCGCTGGATGCCGGCATTGAGCTGACGCCGGTAGGAGTAAATCAAGAGTTCTTCGAGCGGGGCGATCAGATTCGGCAGCTCGGAGACCACGGCGCGGCGGGCCTCGGCATCGCTGATGCCGTGTTCGGCCACGAGGTCTTCAACGAGCGCCTCGATCTGCCACACGGCCATGCGATCGGTCATCTGCCCAATGGAACGCGTCACGGAGATGGCGGTTTCCTCCGTCAGCAGGCCCTCGCGCACCATCTTGACGACGATCCCCAGGGCTTCTTGATCGCGCGGTGTGAAGGCAACATCGTCATCCCCCAAGTTCGGGAAGCCCATGGCGCGCCAAATTTTGCGTGCGGAAAGAAGGGAAACACCGGCACCTGCGGCCACATCACGACGCTTGAGGGTACGCTCGCCGCCGAGAAGTTGCGTCTCCAAAGCCCGTGTTTGGCTTCGTGAGGCAGGGCGAAGCTGCGGCTCGGGTGGATCAACTATCTCTTCCAAGCTTGCGCAGCTCCTTTTCTGTTGTGTCAACGTCACCAGAGTATCCCTCTTGATAGGGAGTTTGCTGAATGGACGCTCGGATAACCTTTGTCCAAGCTTGTTGCACCTCATTATTAAAGCGGTAAAGCGCAGGAACTTCGGCAATGGTCCGCATGGGCCCACGGAACATGTGCAATTGCAGGTCCCCGGATGCCGCCATGCGTTGCCGCCATTTTTGCACGGGGCGCACCTCCTGGATCTGCTCCAGGACGTGGGTTTCCTTGACCCTGGCCAGGAGCCCTCTGCGGACCAGCAGGCGCTGATTTGTCAGGATATACCGCGTCCCGGCCCAGCGTAAGACGCGCCGCAGTGGATAGATCACGAGCAAGAAAAGTACGACCGCGATGACCAGAAAGAGGGCAGGCTCACGCAAGGTTTCTGCCCCGGAAGCCCATTTCGCAAAGGGTCCGGGCTGCAACGCGGCCACACCGGCGGAGCCAGCAAAGATCAGGGCCAGCCCTACCGTAATGGGCCATAAGAGAATGCGCGGGTGGGGGCGGCAACGGATTTCCACCTGTTCGTCCGCTAAAAGCCATCTAGGCATAGTGGACCCCGCCCTCTGAGTCTGTACGGCGCAGGTGAATCACATCCCCGGCACTGACGATCTGCTCGGTTCCGTTTTCTTCGCGCACCACGAGGCTGCCATCGAGCCGCAGCCCCGTGGCGATGCCATGCACGACCGCCCCGCCCGGCAATTCGGCACGCACCGCTTGCCCCAAGGTGCCCATGAACTCCCCCATCATTTCCATGAGGCTCGGACCCGAACTCAGGGGACGATCCGCATGCCCACCCACGGCGACAAAGTCTTGGTAGAGCGCGGCGAATTTGTTGAGGTAGGCAGGCAGGAGGACATTCCTATCGAGCTCCGCCACACCTTCCACGAGCAGCGAGGTGGCGCGTTCGGTGGGCAACGCTTCGGCGGTGAGGCTCACATTTACGCCCACACCCACCACGACGCCCAGACCCAGCGGTGCCCGGGGGCCAGCGGGCACTACCTGGGCGAGTATCCCGGCGAGCTTGCGGCCCTTAATGACCACGTCGTTGGGCCATTTCAGCTCGGCAGGGATGCCCGTGAGTGTTCGCAGGGAATCACATAAGGCCACCCCGGCTAGGACGGACAGCCAGCCATAGCCGGTCTGGGCAAAGTCCGGGACGCTTCGTGGGGAGCTCGCGGCCTGCTCACCTGGGTGCAGGAAAACGCTCGAGATCATGGCCGAACCGGCCGGGACCTCCCAGCTACGGCCCAGACGTCCCAGACCCGCTGGCTGGGCGTTGGCGATCAAAACACTCAGATCTGGGACGTGCTGCTGTGGATCAGAGGCGCTGGCGACCAGATCGCTATTCGTTGAACCGGCAGAGTCCACCACCTCCACACGGCCAAAAGATCCTTGGGGGTACGTCAACGCAGATTTCAGGGACGCCGCGTGCAGGGGTACTGCCTCCGAGGGAAGTGGGTCTTGGGAAGTTGCGGCACCAGTCATGATTTCAATCCTATCGGCCGCCTCTGACACTGTGGATTCTCGTTTTCGGTGACACGCTTTGCAACGCCATGTCGCCTATGTCTAACCGTTCTAGCTTTCGTGCCGCCGGTCGAATACTGACATCAGTCAAAGGAGTACCCAGTGGTTTTAGTTCCAGCCTTGGCCGCGGAGTTCGGGGTAGTTCGGGCGGGGTAGTCCGTGGTGGTAGGTGTTGCGGCGGGGTGTTTCACTGGGGTCTAGGAGGTAGGGGGCGGTGAAGAACGGGGTGCCCTGGACTAGCCGCATGCTCCAGTCTGTGTGGTGAAGGAGGGAATGGTGCCTGCTACAGAGTAAGGCGGCGTTGTTGATGTTGGTTTCGCCGCCGTGTTGCCAGGGAATGATGTGGTGCGCTTCGCACCACACCGCCAGAGCCGTGCAGTCCGGGAAGGAACAGCCTAGATCCCGGGCGAGGAGGATTTTACGTTGGGGCGGGGTAAAGAGCCGCCCGGCCCGACCCACACTGAGGATTTCTTGTCCTGTCCCGTAGCTGAGGCGGGTAATCTCTGGGTCGCAGAGGGATTGATCGAAAAGACTCAAGGGCACCGGCCCGCTATGAACAGTGAACGCTGTTCCCCGCCCATCCCGACGGTCAAGGTCTTCTTGACTGGTAGTGATGATCAATTGTGCTTTCAACCCACCATTGAGGGGAAGGGTGTCGGTGCGTGCGGCGAGTTGTAGGCAGTCGATCAGGCCATCGAGGAGTTTCTGCGGGTAACTCCGCTCATCAGCAACCACCCTGTCTGTACTGCCCGGATCGATAGGATCTAGCCCCTGCAGCATGTCTCCGGTGCCCGGGGCAGGAATCCACACACCCTCAGCACTCCACCACCCCACCCCACCAGACAAACCAACACCAACCCCAGTTGTTGTCGCTGTTGTCGTGTCTGAACCTGGGGAACCATCAGGGGTGGTCTCACTGTGGTGGGTGGTTTCCTCCGGGGATAGCGGGACCAACGGGCCGCTATCGTCCCAAATCGATTCCCACCCAAGCCACGCAGAACCCGCCGTGTCAGAACCCGCCAAGGAACCTGGAGCTACAGGGGCAGAGCCTTCTGGGCTATCTAGGCCTACTCCCAGCCCGGAACCATCCATAAGAGGTTCCGCCGCCGTATCCGGCGCAGAGCCTGCACTCAATGCTGATGCCAATCCACCAGATAACTCAGGAGACTCAGGAGGCTCAGGAGGCTCAGGAGGTTCGGGCGGGTCTGGTGGTGCGGTCGGTACTGGTGGTTCATTGGTTGCCAGGGTTGGTGGTAGCCATAGCCTTGGTTGCTGCAGCATTGGTTGTTGCACCGTGACTGGTTCAAGAACCGTGCCGGGGAACACGATGGGAATGTTGACCCCATCGCCACCACTACTGCCTTTGTCCTCACCGCCACCATCGTTACTGCCAGCATTGCCCTTACCACCACCAGTGCTGTTGCTGTTGTGGGTGGGGTCTAGGAGGCCATCGGCCCAGAGTTGGCCTAGTTGTGTTCCTGAGAGTGTGGTCGGTGTGCCAGTGACTGGACCTGTGGTGAAGAAACTATTCTCACTCACCACCCCATCACTACCATCACCCATCCCGCCATTAGCACCAGCGCCGGTAGCGGTGGTGGTGGTTTCGGTGGGGTTGATGTTTTTGTGGTGGTTGGGGTTAGCGAAGCGTCCGATGCTGGTGAGCATGATTTCGTATTGCTCGA
>NZ_QJVC01000011.1 GCF_003219795.1 Arthrobacter psychrolactophilus
AAAATCGGCTTCACCACCCCCGAAGCCGAGTGGTTCGGACACATGAAGGAAAAGATCTACGAGATCTTCCTCTCCTCCTCCTTCGGCTCCCGCCCGTACTGGAACCAAGACGCCGTGATCTACGCGTTCGAGGAACACCTCAGCGGCAAGTCCTCCGGATCCACCATGGTCTTCTGGCGCCTGATCAACACCGAACTCTGGCTACGCGAATTCTTCGACGAGCCCGAAGTTAAGGCCGGCATCGAGGGCAAGAGCGACTACATCCCCAACGCCGACAAGCAGCTCGATATCACGGTGCCGGACAACGCCGGAACCTTCCGTCGTTACCCGCTGCGCACCGAGGTTTTCTACAAGGAAACCGATTTCGACCCCACCGTCATGACCTACGTCAAGCGTTTCTTTGACGGACTGCCTGCCGCTGGCACGGAGCACGCTACGGCAACCACGGATGCCCCGTGGTACCTCTTCGTCTCGGAGAAGATTGTTGCCATGACTCAAGGCCGGTCCATCCCGGTCTGGGACATCAAGGTCAGCAATGCGGCGCGCATTTTCTCCAAGTTCGTCACCCGTAACCCGGGCGGCATCGGCTTGGCCAGCCCCTGGTCCATGCAGCTCGCCATCGACGAGGTAGGCCTGCCCAAGATCATGTACGCCTCGGCACGCTCTGTCATCGGCAAGCTCCAGGGCAAGTCCGGCGTGTTCTACGAGGTGGTGGGCCACAACATCAACGCGATCGACGGCGCTGCCGGCTACCAGGTGGGAACCTCCACCCACTCGGTCAAGTACGCACCGATTGACCCCGACGGCGTAGCTGCTCGCCTCAGTGCCTTGGTCCGCGCAACTGTTCCGGCCGAATACGCCGCTACCTTCGCCGGCACGGCCATCATGGACGCCAACGACCTCGGCGTTGTGGCTCTGGGACACGACACCGGCTTGTCCAAGACGGTCCTGCAGGACATCTTCCGCGACAACCCGCAGGGTCAGACCACCGAGACAACCCCCATGTCTCTCGTGTTTACCCAAAAGTAACCACCAGCACCGTAACCCAAGCGGCGCATACCAAGGACGACGGCGAAACTCTCGTTTCGCCGTCGTCCTTGTGTTAAGCCATGAGAGAGTCAAAGCATGACCGAGGAAAATTCAGCCAACCCGTTCTTCACGGCCAGCACACTGCCGTGCCAGCTGCCCGACTTTGCCGCCACCGAGGTGGCACACTATGTGCCTGCCTTTGAGCACGGCTTCGCGCAACAGCTAGCGGAGATTGCCACCATCACCGGACAGCCCGCGGCGGCGACGTTCGAGAACACCGTGGTGGCCATGGAGCGTAGCGGCGCCGTGCTAACGCGTGTGGCCAATGTGTTTTTCAATATCGCCAGCGCCGATGGCACCGCCGAAATTTTGGCCATCGAAGAGGCGATCGCGCCGCGGTTGGCCACACACAGCGACTCCGTGTTGCTCAACGCGGCACTGTACCAGCGCATGCTGGCCGTGCCCGAGGACGGCCTAGACGCCGAATCCCTGCGGCTGCTACAGGAGTACCGCACGTCCTTCACCCGGGCCGGTGTGGACCTTGATCCCGCCGGTCAGGAGCGGCTTCGCGAGCTCAATGCGCAGTTGTCCGCGCTCGGCACGCAGTTCTCGCATAAGGTCACGCAGGCTGGCAATGACGCCGCCGTCTACGTTGTGGATCCGGCCGAACTCGACGGGCTCAGCCCCGATGATCTCGCGACGGCGGCTGCCGCGGCTCGCACCGCCGGGCATGCCGAGGGCTACCTCCTGACCCTGATCCTGCCCACGGCGCAGCCTGCCCTCGAGGTACTCTCAAACCGTGAAACGCGCAAGAAACTGCACCTAGCGTCGGTCAACCGTGGCAGTGCCTCGGGGGACGCTCCCGAGTTGGCCTTGGCTGCGACCATGGCGTCGCTGCGGGCCGAGAAGGCTGCCTTGCTGGGCTTCGCCTCGGATGCCGAACGGGCGATCGAACCGCAAACAGCACCGTCCTTGGCCGCCGTACACACCATGCTCTCTCCTATCGCCGAGGCAGCCGTGCGCAATGCCCGCGCCGAAGAGCAGAAGCTTGCCACTGCTGCCGGACATGCTATTGAAGCGTGGGACTGGGCGTACTACTCCGAGCAGATCCGCAGGGATGAGTACGGGGTTGACCTGGCCGCACTGCGACCCTGGTTTGAACTCAACTCCGTGCTGGAACACGGCGTCTTTTATGCCGCCACGCAACTCTACGGTGTGACGTTTACCGAACGTCAGGATTTGCTGGGCTACCACCCCGACGTCCGCATCTGGGAAGTCAATAACGCCGATGGCTCGACCCTCGGTCTCTTTGTGGGCGACTACTTCACCCGCAGCACCAAACGCGGCGGTGCGTGGATGAACTCCTTTGTGGAGCAGTCGGCACTCGAGGGGACTCACGCCGTCGTGGTTAATAACCTCAACATCCCCCAGCCTCCCGAGGGTGAGCCAACCCTGCTGACTTTCGACGAGGTAGTCACCTGCTTCCACGAGTTTGGACACGCGCTCCATGGACTGTTCTCGTCCGTCAGCTACCCGAAATTCTCCGGTACCAACGTTCCCCGGGACTTTGTGGAATACCCCTCGCAGGTCAACGAGATGTGGATTTTGTGGCCCGAGGTGCTGGCTAACTATGCCAAGCATTACCGCACGGGCGAGGCCCTACCCGAGGGCACCGTCGATAAATTGCATGCCGCCTCCCTCTGGGGTCAGGGCTTTGCCACGACCGAGTACCTCGGCGCTGCCTTGCTGGATCTGGCCTGGCATGAGCTGGCCCCGGGCGAGCCGGTCAAGGACCCTCTGGCGTTCGAGGCCGCGGCTCTTACCGCCGCGGGCGTTGATCTCCCGGCCGTGCCGCCACGTTACCGCACCGGCTACTTCAACCACATCTTTGCCGGCGGCTACGCGGCGGGGTACTACTCCTATCTGTGGAGTGAGGTGCTCGACGCCGACACCGTCGCCTGGTTCAAGGCCCACGGCGGGCTGTCCCGAGAGAACGGCGAGCACTTCCGCAGGACACTGTTGAGCCGTGGTTTCGCGATCGACCCGCTTCAGGCGTTCCGTGACTTTGCGGGCCGCGATGCCGATCCGGCACCACTTTTGACCCGACGGGGGTTGGTTTAGTTTCATGGTGACACTTGCAGATTGCCAGCGCACCCAACACGCCTGGTTCCGTGCTCTTGCGGAGGCCACGGGCGGGCGCTCATTCTCGACACATCGCATGGACTGGGTCTGGCTGCCCGAGACGCGGCAGATGTTGTGTATGTTCCCCACCGAGGTCACCGACGCAGGGCTTCAGCCGGCCTTGGCTGAAGCCGAACGCCGCGGCGCTACCTCGGTAGGTATCTGGATGAATGCCGCCATGCGGGAGGGTATCTTGCCGGCATACCGTTTTGTGCGTGGTTGGCAGCCTTGGTGGATGACGCGCCCACTCGATGTCGAGACCGTCGTGGCCGGCAGCGAAGAGCAGGACGCCCGCGTCTCTCTGACATCTCTGGTGCCGCATCAGGTCTGGCTGGCCACGGGACGCAGCGACGATGAGTGGGCGGGTCGTTGCTACGCCTATCTCCCGCCCGATCAGGGCGCGAAGCACCTGGCCGGGATCTTTGATCTTGAGGTGGCGCCGGAACAACGTCGCACTGGGCTAGGCACGGCACTGCTCAATACCTTGTCCGAGGCCGCGTTTAACGCCGGAGCCGAGCACCTGCTGCTCAATGCCACCCCCGACGGGCAGCGGCTCTTCCGGCAACGCGGCTTTGAGCTGATCGGCAAAGGCCAGACCTGGTGGTTCCACCCTCCCCAGTAACTCCTCCCAACGCCGCACCACTTTCCGGCCGTTTTTGAGTGACGCCGCACCACTTTATGGTGTTTTCCTGACCTCAGACAGCGGCGCTGATCTTCCAGGTTTCTTCCATGGTGGCCGCGGCAAAGGGTCCCCGGGGCGGAGCCGTTTGAACCCCGATGATGTTGGAGAGGGCGTGGAGTGCGCCGATGGGGTGAGGCGTCGCCGCCAGTGCGTGTGCGATGCCTTGCAGCCTTGTCAGGCTGTCGCCCTGTAGCTCTCCTGCCTGGGCGAGCCGCCACACCTTGATGTATTCGCCCGGCAGCAGGCCAGCTAGGCCGGTGTGCCAGGCATCAACGTCAGGGAGCTGGGCCAGCAACTGGACGTCGGCGCTGAGCCCGATAGAAAAGTCCGGCCCCACGGCGTCCCTGAGCTCGCCGACGCGGCCTGCAACATTCTCGCGCCGCATGGTGTCCTTGACGGCGCGTACGTGGGTATGCGCGGCCAAATAGGCCAGGGTTGCCGGGCTGACATCATAGTGAGTCTGCGCGGGTTTGTTGTAGAAGCAGATCGGCAGCGCCGTGGCTTCGGAGACTGTCAGGAATAGCGCCCGGACTTCCTTATCGGACAGCGGCAAATACGAAAACGGGGCCAGCAGTACACCGGCGGCTCCTGCTCGCTCGGCATCCTGCGCTAGGCGCACCACTTCGCGTGTAGAGGGAGCGCTCACCGCCGCATAGACCGGCATGGCGGATTCCCGCAAGCCTTCCGAGGTACCCACCAGGACTGCCGACTCCACAGCAGTTTGCACCACGGCCTGCCGTTCACCCCGGTCGAAAGTCACCCCAGCACCGGAGGTGGCCAGCACGGTCACCCCGGATACGCCCGCGAAAGACACGTTGCGCACGAGGTGAGCGAGCGACGCTAAGTCGAGTTCGTCGTCGTTCACTAAAGGCGTGATGGGGTAGGCCAGGAGGCCGGTGAAGGGCTGCGTCATGGTGTCAATCTTGGTTGGGAGGTGCCGGGAACGCAGACGGTTGAGGGAGAAATGAATCTCCCTCAACCATTTGGCACACCAGCGGCGCCGTAAAATGATGCGGCGTCGCGAAAAACCCGCCGTAAAATGATGCGGCGTTGGGGTGTTACCAGCCGCGCTCGGCCAGGCGGTGCGGCTCGGGGATGTCGGCGACGTTGATGCCGACCATGGCCTCACCAAGTCCGCGCGAGACCTCGGCGATGACGGAGGGATCATCGAAGAACGTGGTGGCCTTCACGACGGCGGCCGCACGCTGGGCCGGGTTGCCGGACTTGAAGATGCCCGAGCCAACAAACACGCCGTCGGCGCCAAGCTGCATCATCATGGCAGCGTCGGCGGGGGTGGCGATACCGCCAGCGGTGAACAGCACCACGGGAAGCTTGCCAGCCTCGGCGACCTCCTTGACGAGTTCGTACGGGGCCTGGAGCTCCTTCGCGGCAACGTACAGCTCGTCCTTGGGCAGGGCAGCGAGCTGGGCGATCTGCGTGCGGATCTTACGCATGTGGCCCGTGGCGTTGGAGACATCGCCGGTGCCAGCCTCACCCTTGGAGCGAATCATGGCAGCACCTTCGTTGATGCGGCGCAGGGCTTCACCCAAGTTGGTGGCGCCACAGACGAAGGGAACCTTGAAGTTCCACTTGTCGATGTGGTGCTCGTAATCGGCCGGGGTCAGGACCTCAGACTCGTCCACGTAGTCAACGCCGAGGTGCTCCAAGACCTGTGCCTCGACGAAGTGGCCAATGCGGGCCTTGGCCATGACGGGGATGGAGACGGCGGCGATGATGGCGTCGATCATGTCCGGATCGCTGGCGCGGGAGACCCCGCCCTGGGCACGAATATCGGCGGGAACGCGCTCGAGGGCCATGACGGCTACGGCGCCGGCATCTTCGGCAATCTTGGCCTGCTCAACGTTGACAACGTCCATGATGACGCCGCCCTTGAGCATATCGGCCATGCCGCGCTTGACTCGGCTGCTGCCGGTTACCGGTGTTACATCGGGTGTAGACACAAAAAACCCCTCTGGGAAGGAACATTATTCTCAAACCCGACAATGTGATTCATCGCACGGGTAACGAAAGTCTATTCCTGGCCCAGTAGGGGATAAAAATGAGTGTTACTCCTCCACCTCGGCTAGGGCGGCGAGAGCCTGACGCCGCACCGTTGCGATCCTTTGGAAGACGGTGACGAGGCTGGCGATCGCGAGCAAAACAAGCACGACGGCGAGCACCACTTCCGGTAAACCGAGGCCTACCAGCCCGGTCGCCACGAGGACGACGACGAGCCGGTCTGAGCGTTCGGCGATGCCGACATTAGCGGTCATGCCCAGACCCTCGGCGCGAGCCTTGGCGTAGGAGACGATTGAACCCAACACGAGGCAGGTCAGCGCCATGGCAGCAATGAAGTGATTGTTTCCGCCCGTGTAGAACCAGATGACAATGCCGGCGAAGACCGCCCCATCGCCGACGCGGTCAAGAGTGGAATCCAGGAAGGCACCCCAGTTGCCCTTACGACCAATCATGCGAGCCATGAGCCCGTCCAGGATGTCGGAAAAGACAAAGACCGTGATGACCACGGTGCCCCAGAACAGTTCACCTAGGGGGTAGCCAATGAGCGCGCCGGCGGCGACACCGAGCGTGCCAATGATCGTGACCGCATCCGGGGAAACCTTCAAGCGCACCAGAAGCGCGGCGACGGGGGTGAAGATGGCTGCAAAAAGCGCACGGGCATACTTATTCAGCATGAAGACTCTATTCGACTGAGTCCCAAGCATTGGCTACTTGCTCGCGCACGTCGCCCAACGTCTGGGTTATGGCTTTAGTGCCGGCAATAATAGGCAGGAAATTTACATCGCCACCCCATCGCGGCACGATGTGTTGATGCAGGTGCGCGGCGATGCCCGCGCCTCCCGTGACGCCCTGGTTCATACCCAGGTTAAATCCTGAGGGGTTGGAGACGGCTCGCACAACACGCATGGCGCGCTGCGTCAAGGCGGCAAACTCCGCGGTTTCTTCCACGGTGAGATCCGTGTAATCAGGGATGTGCCGGTACGGGCACACGAGAAGGTGCCCCGGGTTGTACGGGAAGAGGTTCAAGATGACATAAGCCAGCTTGCCTCGGTGGACGATCAGCGATTCTTCGTCGCTGCGTCCGGGTGCGGCACAGAAGGGGCAGTCGTGCACGCCCTCAACCGGCTCACTTTTTTTGACGTAAGCGAGCCGGTGCGGAGTCCAGAGCCGCTGAAAAGCATCAGGAACTCCGGGGAGTTCAAAGTCATCCTCAACGGCGTTGCCCACCGCACCATGCTCACTCACGTTGTACTTCCTTGTTGCGCTGCTAGAAGGGCTTATGCTGTCCGGTTACGAACGGCTTCAACGATCCTGCGCACGGCCTCGTCCACGGCCACACCGTTGTCCTGGCTGCCATCACGGAAGCGGAAGGATACGGCGTTAGCATCAGCGTCGTCACCGCCGGCGATCAGCACGAACGGGATCTTGTCCTTGCTGGCCGTGCGGATCTTCTTCGGGAAGCGATCGCTGGAGATATCAACCTCGGCGCGAATGCCCTCCTTCTTCAGCTGGGCGACGACGTCGAACATGTAGTCATTGAAGGCCTCGGCGACCGGAATCGCCACAACCTGCACGGGGGCAAGCCAGGCCGGGAAGGCGCCGGCGTAGTGCTCGGTCAGCACGCCCATGAAGCGTTCCACCGAGCCGAAGAGGGCCCGGTGAATCATGACGGGGCGCTGGCGGGTGCCGTCGGCAGCCTGGTATTCCAGCTCGAAACGCTCGGGCAGGTTGAAGTCCAACTGGATCGTGGACATCTGCCAGGTGCGACCCAGCGCATCCTTAGCCTGCACGGAGATCTTGGGGCCGTAGAACGCGGCTCCACCGGGATCGGCAACGAGCTCAAGGCCAGATTCCTTGGCAACTTCGGCGAGCGTCTGGGTAGCTTCTTCCCAGATGTCATCCGAGCCGACAAACTTTTCCGGATCCTTGGTGGACAGTTCCAGGTAGAAGTCCTCCAAGCCGTAGTCCTTCAGGAGCGAGAGGACAAAGTTCAGGGTTTCGGTGAGCTCATCCTTCATCTGATCCTTGGTGCAGTAGATGTGAGCATCATCCTGTGTCATACCGCGCACGCGCGTCAGGCCGTGAATAACACCGGACTTCTCGTAGCGGTACACCGAACCAAATTCAAACAGACGCAGGGGCAATTCGCGGTAGGAGCGGCCGCGTGAACGGAAGATCAAGTTGTGCATGGGGCAGTTCATGGGCTTGAGGAAGTAATCCTGGCCAGGCTTGCGCACCGTGCCGTCTTCGTTCAGCTCAGCATCAACGTGCATGGGAGGGAACATGCCATCGCGGTACCAATCAAGGTGGCCGGAGACCTCGTAGAGGTGACCCTTGGTGATGTGCGGGGTGTAGACAAACTCGTAGCCAGCCTCAACATGACGCTTGCGTGAATAGTCTTCCATCTCCTTACGGATAATGCCGCCCTTGGGGTGGAACACGGGCAGACCCGAGCCCAACTCGTCGGGGAAGGAGAAGAGATCAAGTTCAACACCGAGCTTGCGGTGATCGCGACGCTCAGCCTCGGCAATGCGCTCCTGATAAGCCTTCAGGGCTTCCTTGGTGGGCCAAGCCGTGCCGTAGATGCGCTGCAGCTGCTGGTTGTTCTGGTTACCCAACCAGTAAGCAGCAGAGGTGCGGGTCAGTGCGAAGGCGTTGGAGATCAGCTTCGTATTGGGCAGGTGCGGGCCGCGGCACAAATCGCACCAAACGGTTTCGCCGCTCTTGCGGTCGATGTTGGAGTAGATCGTGATGTCGCCAGCGCCGACCTCGACGTTGACGCCTTCTGCGGAGTCGCCGTCGTTCTTCTTGCCCAAGAGTTCCAGCTTGTAGGGCTCGTTGGCCATGGCCACGCGAGCCTCGTCTTCGGAGACGACACTGCGGGCAAACTTTTGGTTCTGGTTGACGATCTTGAGCATCATCTTCTCAAGCTTCTTGAGATCTTCAGGAGTGAAGGGCTCGGCCACATCGAAGTCGAAGTAGAAACCGTCGGTGATGTACGGGCCGATGCCAAGCTTGGCGTCGGGGCGCAGCTGCTGCACGGCCTGAGCCATGACGTGGGCCGTTGAGTGGCGCAGGACGTCAAGGCCCTCGGGGGAATCGATCGTGACGGCTTCAACGGAAGAGTCTGCTGCCAGCTCTGTGGAAAGGTCCTTGAGGACTCCGTCTACGTGCATAACAACAACGTCGCGGCGTTCGAAGAACAATTCCGCGCCGGTGGTGCCTGTGGCCACCGTCGTCGTCTCGCCATCGACTGTGAGGGTGATCTGTGAATCCACTGGCACTGGTAACTCCTTGTTTGTTATGTATGGCTCCATGTTTAAGCAACATACGGTGGTTGCTGTGAGCCTCTTTGATGGTATCCGTTTGTCGCGGCGCCTTCCAACACGGCACCGCGTGGCAGAGAAGCGGTGTCGTGCAGATCCCAGGCCTGCAACGCCTGCACCGTGATCCCCCGCGGACCCGTGCGCCGAGTCAATCCCTTGATCAAGAGCATGCGGGTACCAAAGAGCAGCGGGCCCGACTTTTCTTGTGCCTCGCTAAAGAAGGACGCGTCAACGCATCCGGTACCATCGTCAATGCTGATGAAAACCACCCGTTTCCCGCCGCGCATTGGCGGGGTTTGCGTGGCAATCCGGACCCCTGCCACGAACACCTCGCTGTGGTTTCGTAGTCCTAAAAGCTCCTCAGCGTAGCTCACACCAAGGGTCTTCAGTAGTGGCGCGTAGCTGTCCATGAGGTGAGCGCTGACATCCAGCGACAATAAATCCAATTCGGTACGCACGGTTTCGGCCGGGCTGAGGTCAACATGGTGGGCGGCCAATGTGCCCAATTCCACATCCCCGAGGGGCAAGGCCAGTTGCCCCTCGAGCGGGGCAGTGCGCCGACCCGGCCGGTGCGCCGGGAGGCTGTTGACATGTGCCACCAGATCGGAACGGTTAGCCGTATTGCCGGTGAGGTGCTGGGCCTGGCGATGCAGCGAGTCCAGGGCCCCCAGTTGGGCCAGCCGTTTCAAGGTGGGGCGGCTGAGCTTGGCCCTGTCGCGCAGATCGGCCAAGGAGTCATAAGGCTGACCGGCGAGAATACGTTTAAGCTCCGTCCCTGAGAGCCCGTACACTCCCGCCAGGCTCAGGCGAATACCGGTCACGGCCTGCGGCGCGGTGCCACCTTCCATGCTTAAGGTCCGCTCGGCCCGATACTCCCCCGTGCTGAGATTGATGTCCAAGGGCAGAATCGGGATGCCCAAGCGCCTGGCCTCGGCCACCAAGAGCCGGCGTGGATACATGCCGGGGTCGTGTTCCCACAGACCTGCCAAAAACTCGGCCGGGTGATGGGCCTTCAGCCACGCCGATTGGTAGGTGGGCACAGCAAAGGCCGCCCCGTGTGCCTTGCAAAAGCCAAAGCTGCCAAAGGCCTTCACGGTCTCCCAGACCTCCTCAATCACGGCGGCCGAATAGCCCTTGACCGCGGCGTGCTCACGAAAATACTGCTCCACGGCAGGCTCCACCGCCGGGTCGCCGAGCCCTCGCCGGAACTCGTCCGCCCGGGACAGGGTGCATCCCGTCAAGGTGCTGAAGGTGTGCAATATTTGCTCATGAAAAACCGTCACCCCATGGGTTTCTTCCAAGACCGGAACCAGATCCGGATGGGCATAGTGCGGGCGCGCAAATCCCGCCCGACTCTCCAGATACGGCGTGACCATATTCGATTGCATGGGCCCGGGCCGGAACAAGGAGATATCCACGACCAGATCGCTGAACTCTGTGGGCGCCATCTTGCCCACGAGTTCTCGTTGTCCCGGTGATTCAATCTGGAAGCAGCCCAGCGTGTGGGTGCTGCGGATCAACTCAAAGGTGGGTTCGTCGTCGAGCGGGACGGCGTCAAGGTCGATCCCGCCCGCGTCATTAATATAAGGGGCGTTTTCCGCATGCCCCCCCTGGGCAATCACCTCCTGCTTTGATGGATGCAGCCGAATCACCTCGCGCACCGCATACGCCATGGCGCTTTGCATCCGCACACCCAGGACATCGAGCTTGAGCATGCCCATGGCGTCCATATCGTGTTTGTCGAATTGACTCATGGGCAACCCCATCCCGCTCGGCTGCACAGGGGTGCGGTTCAGAAGGGACGAATCCCCCAGGATCACCCCACAAGGGTGCATGGAAATATGCCGCGGCAGACTATCGAGCCGTTCGGTCAGATCCACGAGCAAGTCCAATTGCTGGCCTTCCCGCCCCTCGTGCGCTCCTTCTCCCCTTTCCTGGGCCAGCCGGGAGTGCTGAAGCTGGGCGGCAAGGTCTCGTAACTCCGGCTTTTCTGCCAGCGCCTCTCTAAAGGACGACGCCGAGAAGCGCCACAGCTGTTTGGCGATCTGATCGATCTCTCCCTTATCCATCCCCAGCGCCAGCCCCGCATCCCTGACGGCGCCTCTGGCCCGATACGAGTTCTGCATGCTCATCAAGGTCACGCGCTGGTCCCCGAACCGTTCAAAGATGCGCCGATACACCGCATGGCGTTGTGCGCTTTCCACGTCCAGGTCAATATCGGGCAGGGTCGATCGGTTATCGGAGAGGAAGCGTTCAAAGAGCAGGCCGTTGGCGATGGGGTCCACTGCGCTGATGCCCAGTAAATAATTAACCAACGACGACGCCCCGGAACCTCGTGCGGCTCGGCGCACCCCCATGGTGCGGATCATTTCGGAGACTTCGGCCACCGTCAAAAAGTACGATTCAAAACCCAGCTTGCCAATCGTGGCCAGCTCAGTCTCTAACCGGGTACGTATATCGCGTAGTTTTCCGTGGGAAACCCCAGCATATCGGCGGATCAGCCCGGCCTCGGTGCGCTGGCGTAATTCCAGCTGCGCGGGCTGCGTCAACCCCAAAACAGCAGCTTCAGGGGTTGAGGCTTTTTTCCAGCCCAGGTCGGCGACGGGGTCAAGGCGGCATTTATCGGCGAGCCTGGCCGTGTTGGCCCAGAGCTGCTTCACCTCGGCATCCCCGTCCCCGGCATAGAAAACAATTTCCTGCGCCAGAGCATGCATGGCGGACGCACCTTTAATCCACGCCTGCGCCGAGGTCTGCAGCTCCTCAATCTTGCCCAGCGAGGCAATATTGCGTGCCGCATCTAAAACGTCGGCCGTGGGCGCGTTACCTTCCTTGGCATACCGCGCGGCATTGCTCAAGATTGCCGGAACCTCAAACTCTTGGGCCAGCTTGAGTAGCCGCACCGCATAGGGCATGCTCATGGCTGTCCCCTGGGAACTCTGATGATTGACCAGTTCCACCACAAGAGATCCCGCCGGCATGGCCCGATGCCAGGTACGAAACTTCCGTCTCGGCAGAAGGTACTGCTGATTCCCACCCATGGCCCTACCGACCGGAGACATGGGTCCCAGCAGCACGGTCAAGGCCGGTGTTCCGCTGATCGGATCCAGGACTCCGGCCGCCATTTGCTCCAGCGTTACCCCCACCGTTGCGCTCCCTGCATGAGCGAGCGAGATCAAACGACATAGCGCCGCGTACCCTGTTCCAGGGGCCACGGCGGCTCCGCCATGGGCCAACACCACCACCCGTCCGCTCGCATAGAGTCCGTGGGGGCCTTCCTCGAGCACGGCCAAATCGACCCCAATGATGGGATCGATCCCGGCCGCCCTGCAGGCCTTGACGTGCTTAACCGCCCCATACAGCCCGTCGCGGTCGGTAATGGCCAGCGCATCACCATCCACGGAGGCCGCAGCGGCAAGATCCTCCGGCCACGACACGCCGAAGTGGGCGCTATAGGCCGAAGAACTATGCAAATGGACAAAGTTACGCACCGCCCAGCACCTCTTTAAAAATGTCCTCGACGGCTTCATGAATCTTTATGACGCGCCACCGATCGGCCGGCCGATACCTTGCCACATCCAGAGTTAATCCATCAGGAATACCCTCTCGATGCAGCTGAAAACGCCACATCTGAGTGTCCACAACGCCCACGCCCTCCCCCGGCGGGACGCGCGTTTCAAGCTCCCACCAGCGACGCCGCTCATACCAGCACAAGGGATGCGGGGCAATGGAATAGCTCACGCCACGCCATATCAACCGCACCAGCTCCCCCGAGGGCGAACGCTCCACCTCAACGGCTTCGCTGAAGATGCCCATACGCATCCTCCATCTCAGATCGGCGCCACAAACAAATAGCTATCTTCGGATATGTCTTTTGTATTAGTACATATATTCTAATAGATTTAAGTGTACGCTCAATCCCACACGGCAGCTACCTGTCCATCCGTGAATCACTTCTGCGGGCATTCGCCCGCTTTGATGGCTATCGGCGCGCACTGAGCGCACCAAGGGATAGCCGACAATGCAACTGACGTCTACCATGGCTTTAAGGCCTTTGCTTCAGCCGCGCTACTAGAGCTACAACAACTTTTAAGGAGCGTTCCATGACTGACCTGGTCACCCTCATCGCTAAAACCACCCCGTTGGAACGCGATCTCACTTTCCCTTACCGAACCGTAGAAGCTGCCGATGCAGCACGTCTCGGTGAGCTGTACTTCACCGCTTATGACACCAGCGTGGTGGGTGATTCCCTAGACGCCGCCCTGGCCGATATGAAGGAATCATTGGCCGGTAAATACGGTGCCCTGCTTCCCGCCGCCTCACATGTTGCCCTCGATGAGGCCGGCAAGATCATTGCCGCCGTCCTCGTGGTGGATCACGCCGTTGGCGACGACACCCCCGATACACCGTTCATCATCGAATTGATCACCGACCGCCAGCACCGTCGCCGCGGTCTGGCCGAAGACCTCGTGTTGGCCACCATGGACACCTTGTTCAACGAGGGAAAGAGCGATGTCGCCCTCCGCGTGGAAGCTGGCAACTCCGCTGCTCTGGCTCTCTACCTATCGCTTGACTTCCGCCGCTGGTCCCCTGAAGAAACCGACGACGTCTAAAAACTCCACACCGCGAAGGACAACATCATGGATCAACGGCTGAATTTTATTTCGCTGGGGGTCCGTGATGTTTCGCGTTCCCGCGACTTTTACCTCACCGGTCTAGGGTGGCAGGCCCACCACGAGGTGCCCGGAGAAGTCATCTTCCTCCAGGTCAATCACGGCCTCATCCTCTCCCTCTGGAACCGGGACGCCATGGCCGCAGAACTCGGGGTGGACGTTGGACAGCTGCAGTCACCCAGCGGGGTTCCGCCCATGACGCTGAGCCACAATGTTGGCAGTGCCGAGGAGGTTGACGCGGTGGTGCGGGACGCGCAAAAGGCCGGTGCCGTCGTCGTACATCCACCCAAGAAACAATCTTGGGGCGGGTACAGCGGTTACTTTGCCGATCCAGATGGCTTCCGCTGGGAGGTCGCCCATAATCCCACGTGGCTCGTGGACGACGCCGGACACGTCACGGTGTGATCGGAGCGATCAGTTCGGGCGTGTCGTTACGAACGTTACCGACAGCGGCCGAGACCGCATCCAACTCCCAGGTTCCCGCGAGCTCCCAGGCCTGAGCCAACGCCGCCTCTAGGAGCGTTCGGGTGTCTTTGTTCTCCGGGTTGAGCCAGTCGGTCAGGGCCTCCGGGCTCAGGGGAACGGGCAGGCGATCATGCAAGGTGGCCAGCTCACCCTCGGGCGGGGATGGCATGGTCAAAATGGTGCAGGACAAGAGCCACTGCTCCGGCGAACCGTCCGCCTGGGCCGGATCCTTCCACCACTCATACAGGCCGGCGAAGGTGATCAGGGCACCATCCGAGGAGTGCACAAAGTAAGGCTGCTTGCTCTTGCCGTCGGGCGACTTTTTCCATTCGTAGTAGCCCTGCACGGGGACGCCACACCGCCGCGACTTGAAGGCCGCGCGGAAGGTGGGCTTTTCCTGCACCGTCTCGCTGCGGGCGTTGAAGGCGCGGACACCGACAGCCGGGTCCTTGGCCCAGCCCGGAACCAGGCCCCAGGTGGCCACGTGGATCTGGCGGTGCGGGACGCCCTCGATGATCCGCTCCAGCACAATGGGCACATCCGTGGTGGGGGCAACGTTGTAGGAGGCACGCAATTCCAGAGAAGCCTCGGCCTCTGCTTCCAGCTCCGCGACTAGATCTCCAACGGCCCGGGCCATGACGTAACGTCCGCACATGCCATCCATCGTGGCACACAATGCGGAATATCTCAGCTACCAGATAGCGTTGTCACCAGTAGTACCAACAAATTTCTTTTCTCCTAAGGAGCACTTTCGTGGACTTTACCCCTGACGCTGGCACCATCACCATGTTCTCAACCACCTGGTGCGGTTACTGCAAGCGCCTCAAGAAGCAGCTGGACGCTTCGGGAATTGGCTACACCGAGATCAACATTGAGGATGTCGCCGGCACAGCCGAACTCGTCGAAAGCCTCAACGGTGGCAACCAGACCGTGCCCACCGTGCTCTTCCCTGACGGCTCCGCAGCAACCAACCCGTCACTGAATGATGTGAAGGTCAAGCTGGGCGTTTAGCGGCCCAGCAGGGCCTGCCCCACCTCTTTAGCGAAGCCGTGTAACCTGTCAGCAACCCCATTTGTTGTTCCGGACAGGGACACGGCTGCTAAGGAGCATTTTCATGGTTTACAAGGTCAAAGGCGTCGTCGCGCTGAGCAAGGGCGCGCCCGTCACACTCGAAACCATTCTGGTTCCAGATCCAGGACCGGGCGAGGCCCTCGTTGACATTCTCACGAGCGGCGTCTGCCACACGGATCTGCATTACAAGCTCGGCGGCATCAACGACGACTTCCCGTTCCTCCTGGGCCACGAGGCCACCGGCGTCGTCAGCGCCGTCGGCGAGGGCGTCACCAACGTGGTCCCCGGCGATCGCGTGATCTTAAACTGGCGTGCCGTCTGCGGCAACTGCCGCGCCTGCAACAAGGGCCAGGCACAGTACTGCTTTAACACTGCCAACGCCACCTCCAAAATGACGTTGGAAGATGGCACCGTCCTCTCCCCGGCACTGGGCATTGGTGCGTTCATCGAAAAGACCGTGGTGGCGGCCGGGCAGTGCACCAAGGTTGATCCCGACGTCGACCCCGCCGCCGTTGGCCTGTTGGGTTGTGGCGTCATGGCTGGCATCGGTGCGGCCATCAACACCGGCGGCGTGAAGCGCGGCGACACCGTGGCCGTCATCGGTTGTGGCGGCGTGGGTGCCGCTGCGATTGCCGGCGCAGCCCTGGCCGGCGCCACCACCGTGATCGCCGTTGACCGCGACCCCAAGAAGTTTGCCGCGGCGCTTGCCCTGGGTGCCACCCACACGGTGGACTCCTCCGTTGAGGACGCTGTCGTCGCTATCCAGAACCTCACGGGAGGTTTCGGAGCAGATGTGGTGATTGACGCCGTCGGACGTCCCGAGACATACAAGCAAGCCTTTTACGCGCGCGATCTGGCCGGAACCGTGGTTCTGGTGGGCGTGCCCACGCCGGAGATGACCCTGGATCTGCCGCTGCTGGATGTCTTTGGCCGCGGCGGCTCACTGAAGTCGTCCTGGTATGGCGATTGCCTGCCCTCGCGCGACTTCCCCATGCTCGTGGAGCTGTACAAGCAGGGCAAGCTGGATCTGGACGCCTTTGTCAGCGAACGCATCACGATCAACGACATCGAAGCCGCCTTCACCAAGATGGGCGAGGGCTCCGTGCTGCGTTCGGTGGTGGAATTCTGATGGGCGCCCGTATTGAACGCCTGATCACCTCGGGGACATTTTCGCTCGACGGCGGCACCTGGGATGTGGACAACAACGTCTGGATCATTGGTGACGACGCGCAGGTGTATGTGATCGATCCGGCCCACGACCCGGCGGCCATCAAGGTGGCTGTGGGCGAACGCACCGTTAAGGCGGTCCTGCTGACGCACGGCCATGACGACCACATCCGCTTTGCCCGGGCCTTCGCGGGCCTGGTGGGGGCTCCCGTGGCCATGAACCCGGCAGACCAGATGCTGTGGGAAAACATTTTCCCGGGCACCTCCCCGGATGCCCCCATCGCCGACGGAGACACCTTTGAGGTGGCCGGCACCGTGCTGACGGCCCTGCATACTCCCGGGCACTCCCCCGGTTCAGTGTGCTTCTATGCCGAATCCCTGGACACTGTTTTCACCGGGGACACGCTGTTCAAGGGCGGGCCCGGGGCAACAGGGCGTTCGTACAGCGATTTCCCGACCATCGTGAAGTCGATTTCGGAGCGGCTCATGACGTTGCCCGCCGAAACCGTGGTCAACACCGGTCACGGCGATTCCACGACCGTTGCGGCCGAGGCGCCCGGAATCGCGGCGGCTCAGCTCTAAGCGCCGCCTCTTCCCCGTTGACCCGCCACGTAATGCCCCTATTCCTGCTTTATACGGGCATTACATGGCGGGTCAACGAGGTTATGAGCGGATCAGCTCCGCGTGCGTGGCGTAAACGGCCAGAACTGCCTCTTCCACGGCGTCCACGGTGATGCCAGGGACAAGATCCTCCACCGCTCCAGCCGTGACCGGGTCCCAGTCCAGCCCGAGGGCACTGTAGGTATCCGTGAGAACCTGCCGGATGGGTGCGGAGTTCTCCACGACAATGACCGAACTAAAGAGCCAGGCCCCGGCCACGACGCGCTGCGCCGTTCCGATCAGTTTGATGCGTGCCCCAGCCGGCAAAGCCGGGCCATCTTGAGTATTACGGCCAAACACACTGAACTCTCCGGGGCAGTACTCCCCCGGGATTTCCCCCACACCGGCGTCGACCCCGAGTGATCTCAGGGCCTGCGTGAACAGCTCACCAAAGAATCCAAAGCGTTCCTTGGCACCGACGATGGCATCCTCGGCCGGTTGAATATGATCCACCACCAAGGTGCCCTGATGATAGGCCGCGGCTCGGCCACCGGCACGCCGAACCGCCGGAACAAATCCGTTCTCCCGCGATGCTTGTTCTGCCGCGGCGAAGCCGGTTAGCCGGGTGTCACGCTGCCCAAAAGCAACCGTTGGCTCGGGGCGATAAAAGCGCAACATGGCGTCCCGCTCCCCAGCTTTGACCTGGTTGAGGAGCTCGAGGGCGTGGTTGAGATCGGCCTCGGCTCCCTGATTGACAAGCTGCCGATCCACTCTCAGGCGTGGGGCCAACACAACACTCATGAGGCGCTCGGGAAGGGGCGGACCGTCAAGATCTGCTCGGAACGAGCGAAGGGACCCTTACGGTCATTGAGTACCGCCGAGGTCAGTCCAATGCCGTCCCCCGCCATGGTCACGTGCGTGTCCAGGCCCAGCCATTCGCCCTCGGGCTCCCGGTATATATGGAGTGAGAGGTCAACGTTGGGGAACATCCAACCGCCGCTCGAGGGGTCCATGCGCGCAGAGACACCATTGGCGCTATCGGCCAACCCGAGGAGCCGAACCAGGGCCGAGGAGGGGGCTCCGCCGTCGAGCATGGGAAAAGGGGTACGGAGCCAGACCCGGCCGCGACCGGCGCGGTGACCGGCGTTGACGCGAGCCTCGATGCTGCGGATGAAGCCGCCGGGCCACGTGTTCATGCCGTCCCAGGAATTGGCGCTCTCGAGGCTGGCCATGGGCTCGTCTTCGTAGGCCTGGACGGAGGAGGTGTCGCCCTTTTGCAGGCGCCAGGCGGTGGCTCGGACGGCGACGCGCCCGTTCGCGATCAGCTCCGCCTGCAGCAGTTCAATGGTTTTTCCGGGGCGCAGCATCATGGTTTCGATGGTGAACTCGCCGGCCGGAATGAGACCCAAAATATCAAAACTCAACCGGGCTAGGCGCATGTCCGCGCGCGGCTGATATTGCTCCAGCGCGTGCGTCATGATGCCCGTCACGGGAGCCATGTGCTGCTCGTGCGTGTTCCAGGCGCCCTGGCTATGGATCGTGGATTCGTAGCGATTCTCGCCGAGGTGGCGGTAGTACGAACGAGCATTTTCGGCAGCGACGGCGTCGGCGGCTGCGCATGAAGTTGTTTCCGGCATGCCTACGACCTTACCGGCCGCGGAGCCCCGGGCCGAGCTCAGAGCTGGGGCTGAGTGTTTCCGGCCGGCTCATGACCCATGACGGGGCAGGACTCCAGTGCCTCGCGGTCAAGCTTACGACGGCGCGAAACCTTCAGCAGGTGCACCCCAAGAGCAGCGGCCGCGACCATAAGAATCACGATCATCAGGGCCAGAGGTGAACCTGCTGCAGCGGCCAGGGCGGCCTCAAAAGCCGCCAGCCCGATGGTGGCATAAATGAAAGCCCAGGCGATGGCACCCACCACCGTGGCCGGAATGTAGCGCCGCAATGGCATCCGTCCTAGTCCAGCGGCTAGGTTGACGGCGGTCTGCACACCAATAGTCAAGAAGCTCACGCTGACGGCCGGCGCTCCCCACCGCGCAATGAAGATCTCGGCCCGAGCAAAGGAGGGTGACGTCAGGTATTTCTGGAGTTTACTTTTGCGCCCACCGGCGGAAATTCCACGCCCGGCCCAATATGTGGCATTGGAGCGCAGCATCACGATGACAAACAAACTCAGAAAAGCCCAAGCGAACGGGAGCGAGGTAACGGCATCCATTAGGGTCGTGCGACCTCCCGGCTCGAAAATAATTTGACAACTTTTGTTTGCCTTATTTACTTCCTCATACTAACCAATAAGGTATGGATACCCTAATTTGAGCAAGATCCCCCAGCCACAACCCAAAGGCGACGCATCAGAAATTTATACTGTGAGTTAGTTCACGCTAACTGTTGTGCGGGTTAGCATCGAAGCATGACCACTGATGTTCATACTTCCTACGCGTCCGGCACCTCCACGACCCCTCTTCTGGAGAGCACCATCGGCGCCAACTTCGCGCACACCGCCGCCCAATATCCGGACCATGAGGCGCTCATCGACAAGCCCTCCGGAAGGCGCTGGAACTATTCAGAGCTCAACCACGACGTCGACAACTTAGCGCGAGGGCTCCTCGCCGCCGGAATCGCCCAGGGCACGCGCGTGGGCATTTGGGCTCCTAATGTGCCCGAGTGGGTGCTGCTGCAGTTCGCCACGGCCAAGATCGGCGCCATCTTAGTCAACATCAATCCGTCCTACCGGATTCACGAGCTCAGGTACGCCATGCAGCAATCGGGGATGTCCTTGATCGTGGCCATGCCGAACTTCAAGGGCACCGATTATGCCGACATGATCGCTCAGGCCACCCCAGATTGCCCCGAGCTCCAGACGGCGGCCTTCATTGGCACCCCCTCTTGGGATGCACTCGTGGCGGGTGGCACGAAGCTGCCGGCAGACGCCGTCGAACATGCTCTGGCGCAGTTGCACCCCGAGGACCCCATCAACATCCAATACACCTCGGGCACCACGGGATATCCCAAGGGCGCCACACTCAGCCATCGCAACATCCTCAACAATGGCTACTTTGTGACCGAAACCATCGGCCTCACCGAGCGGGACAAGCTCTGCATTCCCGTGCCGTTCTACCACTGCTTCGGCATGGTCATGGGCACCCTGGGCGCCACAACCCACGGCGCGGCCATCGTCATTCCGGCCGCCAGCTTCGATCCCGCCGCCACCCTACGCGCCGTCCAGGAGGAGCGCTGCACCGCACTCTACGGCGTACCCACCATGTTCATCGCCGAGCAAAATCTCCCCGATTTCGCCAGTTACAACCTCAGCAGCCTGCGCACCGGAATCATGGCCGGCTCGCCCTGCCCCATCGAGGTCATGAAGCGCTGCATGAGCGAGATGCATATGGCGGGCGTGTCGATTGCCTATGGCATGACGGAAACCTCGCCCGTGTCGATGCAGACTTTAATGGACGACGACGTGACCCACCGGACCGAAACAGTAGGCCAGGTGCACCCTCACCTTGAGGTCAAAATCGTGGATCCCGGCACCGGGGACACCGTCCCACGCGGCGAGCCGGGCGAGTTTTGCACGCGCGGCTACTCGGTCATGCTCGGTTATTGGAATGACCCCGAGAAAACGGCGGCCGCGGTCGACCCCGAGGGCTGGATGCACACGGGCGATCTCGCCGTCATGCTCGAGGACGGCTACGTCAACATTGTGGGCCGCATCAAGGACATGGTGATTCGCGGCGGCGAGAACCTCTACCCCCGCGAGATCGAGGAGTTCCTGTACCGGCACCCGGACATTGCCGACGTGCAGGTCATCGGCGTGCCCGACGAGCGGTACGGCGAGGAATTATGCGCCTGGTTACTCATGAAACCGGGAGCCACACCCCTAGATGCCGCCGCCGTGGCCGCCTATTGCGAGGGGCATTTATCCCGCCACAAGGTGCCTCGTTATGTGCTCGTCGTGAACGAATTCCCCATGACCGTCACAGGCAAGGTGCGCAAGATGGATATGCGAGAACGGACCGTGGAGATCCTGGGACTGGGCTAGGCGTTAGCGGGCCGCATCAATCCCGCGCACCTGTTTCCCCCGCCCCCACATCTGAGTGGCAGTTATTACTGAAAATCCCCACTTTCGGGCCCTTTTTCTGCATCAAGTGCTACTCAGATCTACGCGGGACCAGACGACGACGGAGCTCGGGCCACGCGGCCCCGAAGCCCGGGTGCAAGGAAAGCTCGGCAACGGCGGAGAGCGGCACCCACTCAAGGGCGAGGCTCTCCGGATCGCTGATGACCGCTTCGAAGGATGTGACAGCCTCAACGGCCACGGTGGTGTAGCGCCAATAGCCCACGTCGTAGACGGAGGTGAAGAGCAACTCCACGTTCGCCCGAGGCACTCCTGCTTCTTCCCATGATTCCCGCAGGGCCCCGTCAACGGCGGATTCCCCCTCATGGAGGGCTCCCCCAGGAAGGCCCCACGTGCCGCCATGGTGAGACCAGATGGCCCGATGCTGCAGCAGGACTCCGCGTCCGGCGTCGAACACTAAGAGACCGGCCGAGCCAAACTTGCCCCAAAATTTACCGGACGGACCCTCAACCCAGGCATCGCCTGGATTGCGAGGACCGGCGAAACCTCCGGGCCTGGTCTGGGCGCGCGCGTCGCGGATGAAGGCGGCGGCCGTTGGCGTACCCGGCTGTTCTTGAGCGTTTGCATCATCCATGGACTCCACGGTATCAATTGCACGCCCCGAGCCGGCCGAGTACGACGAACGGTGACCCCTAAAAGTCGGGCTTGTCCAGGAAGTTGGGCCGGACGTGCTGATCAGGGTAGACGGCCCGGTGGGCCGCAAGGTCCCGAATGTTCTTCTGTACTGCAACGACCGCGAACAAGCTCATGGCGAAACCAATGCCATAGAAGCCCTTCTCGGAGAGCAACAGCTCAGCGTTCCAGAGACCGATGGCGAGCAGCAAAAGCGAGGCCAGCAGGGCAAACCAGGCGATCCCCAGATAGATGGGGGTCACGGGGATTTCCTCCGACTTATCGCGCACGGCCTTTTGGAGCGAGACGGCGGCAAAGAGTCCAAACAAGAAGACCGTGAGATAGAAACCCTTTTCATTGAGTTCCATTTTGGCGTTCCAGAGTCCGATGAAATAAACAGCCATACCCAGCCCTAAGGCAATCCAGGATGCCCCGATGAAGGCTCCCGTAGGCTTTCCCAATTGATTTGTCTCACTCATGATGCGTGTTCCCCTCTTGTTATGACCGCTAGAAACTGCCTTTCTGATACATCAGCATAAGTGAAGTATCGTCCTTCGCCGTTAATTTGTCCATCATATGGCCAAATTATTCTCGTGCGGCATCCAACAGGCCCTGTCACGGCCTCAACGGCCGCGCGCAAGCTAGGCATCACCAGGGCTAGGGACACCGTCACGTCTAGGGTCTTCGTACATTCTGGCGACCGTCAGGCTACGAGATTCTTAGTACGCCCGGCAATGGAACGGGCCGTCGCATTGTCTCCCCGGACAAGCCCGCAGGGAACGACACCCCTGGCCGCCATGACCTTAACAAAAAATGCGCGCAGCCCAACCGAATCGGTCAGACTACGCGCATCAAGAACTAGGAGTTAGAAGTCCCAGTCGTCGTCTTCGGTGTTGACTGCCTTACCGATGACGTAGGAGGAACCGGAGCCGGAGAAGAAGTCGTGGTTCTCATCGGCGTTCGGTGACAGCGCGGACAAGATCGCCGGGTTCACGTCGGTCACGGCGGCCGGGAACATGGCCTCGTAGCCCAGGTTCATGAGCGCCTTGTTGGCGTTGTAGTGCAGGAACTTCTTGACGTCCTCGGCCAGGCCAACGGAGTCGTAGAGGTCGTGCGTGTACTGAACTTCGTTTTCGTACAGCTCAAACATGAGCTCGAAGGTGTAGGCCTTCAGCTCTTCCTTGCGCTCATCGGACAGACCTTCCAGGCCCTTCTGGTACTTGTAGCCGATGTAGTAGCCGTGCACAGCCTCATCGCGGATGATCAAACGGATCAAGTCAGCGGTGTTTGTCAGCTTGGCGCGTGAGGACCAGTACATGGGCAGGTAGAAGCCCGAGTAGAACAGGAAGGACTCCAGCAAGGTGGAGGCAATCTTGCGCTTGAGCGGGTCGTCGCCGTAGTAGTAAGACTCAATGATCTGAGCCTTCTTCTGCAGGTTAGGGTTCTCGATCGACCAGCGGAAGGCCTCGTCGATTTCCTTCGTGGAGCACAAGGTGGAGAAGATCGAGGAGTAGCTCTTGGCATGCACCGATTCCATGAACGCAATGTTCGTGTAAACGGCTTCCTCATGCTGGGTAATCGCGTCCGGGATGAGCGAGACGGCGCCAACGGTGCCCTGCAGGGTGTCCAGCAAGGTCAGGCCGGTGAATACGCGCATGGTGAGCAGCTGCTCGTCCGGCGTCAGGGTGGCCCAGGACTGGACGTCGTTGGACAGCGGCACCTTCTCCGGCAGCCAGAAGTTATTGACTAGGCGATTCCAGACTTCTACGTCCTTATCGTCCTCAATACGGTTCCAGTTGATGGCCTTCACGTGGCTCGCCAACTTCAGCTTGTCCGGTGTCATGGGTACTTCTCTCCCTTTATAAAAATCTTTGGTAGCCGCGAAGGGCCAAGTCAATCTTAAAGCCTCAAAGTTCGACGGCGGGACCCGCCCGCCGTCGAACTCGTCAGTTTTGTTGTGCTACAGTGCGCATGAAACGCAACCCTCTACCTCGGTCCCTTCCAGCGCGAGCTGGCGGAGACGGATGTAGTAGATGGTCTTGATGCCCTTGCGCCATGCGTAGATCTGCGCCTTGTTGATGTCACGCGTGGTGGCGGTGTCCTTGAAGAACAACGTCAGGGACAGGCCCTGGTCCACGTGCTGCGTGGCAGCGGCGTAGGTGTCGATGATCTTCTCGAAACCGATCTCGTACGCGTCCTTGTAGTACTCGATGTTGTCGTTCGTCAGGAACGGAGCCGGGTAGTACACGCGGCCCAGCTTGCCTTCCTTACGGATCTCGATCATGGAGGCGATCGGGTGGATCGAGGAGGTCGAGTTGTTGATGTAGCTGATCGAGCCTGTGGGCGGGACAGCCTGCAGGTTCTGGTTGTAGATACCGTGCTCCATAACGGAGGCCTTCAGCGCGGTCCAGTCTTCCTGGGTAGGAATGTGAACGCCCTCGAACAATTCGGCAACCTTGGCGGTCTCCGGAACCCAGACGCCGTCGGTGTACTTATCGAAGAAGGTGCCGCTGGCGTAGGTGGACTTCTCGAAGCCGGCGAAGGTGCTGCCGGTTTCGATGGCCAACAGGTTCGAGGCGCGGATGCAGTGGTAAACAACCGTGTAGAAGTAGATGTTGGTGAAGTCCAGGCCCTCTTCGGAACCGTAGTGGACGCGCTCACGAGCAAGGTAACCGTGCAGGTTCATCTGGCCCAAGCCGATGGCGTGCGACTGGTCGTTACCCTTGGCAATCGAAGGGACGCTGGTGATGTTGGACATGTCGGAAACAGCCGTCAGGGTGCGGATGGCCGTTTCAATCGTGGCACCGAGGTCCGGTGAGTCCATGGCCTTGGCAATGTTCAGCGAGCCAAGGTTGCAGGAGATGTCCTTACCGGTCTCATCGTAAGAGAGGTCGGCGTTGTACGTGGTGGGCTGTGATACCTGCAGGATCTCGGAGCACAGGTTGCTCATGATGATCTTGCCGTCGATCGGGTTGGCGCGGTTCACCGTGTCTTCAAACATGATGTACGGATAGCCGGACTCGAACTGGATCTCGGCGAGGGTCTGGAAGAACTCGCGTGCCTTGATCTTGGTCTTCTTGATGCGGGCGTCGTCCACCATCTCGTAGTACTTCTCGGTGACCGAGATGTCGGAGAACGGCATGCCGTAGACCTTTTCGACGTCGTACGGGGAGAACAGGTACATGTCCTCGTCGCGCTTGGCCAGTTCGAAGGTGATGTCAGGAACCACAACACCCAAGGAGAGGGTCTTGATACGAACCTTCTCATCGGCGTTTTCGCGCTTGGTATCCAGGAAGCGGTTGATGTCGGGGTGGTGAGCGTGCAGGTACACGGCTCCGGCACCCTGACGTGCACCGAGCTGGTTAGCGTAGGAGAAGCTGTCCTCGAGAAGCTTCATCACGGGGATGACGCCGGAGGACTGGTTCTCGATCTGCTTGATGGGCGCGCCCACTTCGCGGATGTTCGTCAACGCAAAGGCCACACCGCCACCGCGCTTGGACAGCTGCAGAGCGGAGTTGATGGAACGGCCAATCGATTCCATGTTGTCTTCGATGCGCAGCAGGAAGCAGGAGACGAGCTCGCCGCGCTGTGCCTTGCCGGCATTCAGGAAGGTGGGGGTTGCAGGCTGGAAACGGCCGTCCATGATTTCATCGACGATGTTCTCGGCCAAGGCCTCGTTGCCACGGGCCAGGTGCAGGGCAACCATGCACACGCGATCTTCGTAGCGTTCCAGGTAACGGTTGCCGTCGAAGGTCTTCAGCGTGTACGACGTGTAGAACTTGAAGGCACCCAGGAAGGACTCGAAACGGAACTTCTTCTTGTACGCGCGCTGGTAGAGCGCACGGATGAAGTTCATCGAATACTGATCGAGTGTTTCGCGCTCGTAGTATTCGTTCTTGACCAGGTACTCCAGCTTTTCTTCCAGGTCATGGAAGAACACCGTGTTGTTATTCACGTGCTGGAGGAAGTACTGACGGGCGGCGGCGCGGTCAGCGTCAAACTGGATCTCACCCTGAGCGTTGTACAGGTTGAGCATGGCGTTGAGCTCGTGGTAACCCAAGCCCTCCCACGCCGCTGGCATGTCCTTGGACGCCTTCACAGCGGCGTCCGTTCCTGAGACAATCGTGTCCAAAATTCTTCCAATCCTTCGCGAACGCGGTCCACATCATCAGATGTGCCCATCAGTTCAAAACGGTATAAATGCTGTACTTTGCACTTCTCGGCGACAATGTCGCCAGCGAGGCAATAGGTGTCGCCAAAATTTGTATTCCCGGCGCCAATGACGCCGCGGATCAGTTGCCGATTCTCGGCCACATTAAGGAACTTAATGACCTGCTTCGGTACCGCCCCTAGCCGGTTTTCCCCGCCATAGGTTGGTAGTACCAACACGAAAGGCTCCTGAGCCAGAAGTGTCTCTTCATAGGTATGCAACGGCATCCGGGCTGTTTCTATGCCCAGTTTCACCATGAATCGGTGAGTGTTATCGGAGGCCGAGGAAAAGTAAATCAATCGGCTGCTGGTATACCGAGAGGCGCCCCGAGCTACAGCGGATTCTGCTGCTACAGCTGACATGACAATCGCTTTCCAACTACTTTACTTGCTGCTGTGGGGCCAACCATATGACTGGTTAGCCCCACTCGTGTGCGCCGAAACGCACGTGAAATTGTGGTGAGCCAGGCGGGCCAGCTGGCCCGCATCTCACTAAGCTACGCTTGCTTCGCTTTCGACGGCGGCAGCCAACTCGGCGATCTTGTCCGGGCGGAAGCCCGACCAGTGATCGGCGTCGGTGATGACAACCGGTGCCTGCTGGTAACCCAGGCTGAGCACATGCTCTAAAGCGGCCGGGTCGGCGGAGATATCTACACTCTTGTAGGTGATGCCCTTTTTATCCAAAGCGCGGTAGGTTGCGTTGCACTGAACGCATGCAGGTTTGGTGTAAACCGTGACGGTCATGATCGAGTTCCCCTCATTTATTACTACGTCTAGCTGCCTTTGTTGGCTAACTCGTTGTCGGTGGGACCAACGGTTCTTGCCACGGTCTCGCCAGCTTCTGAGCTGTTCAAAGCGGTTCTTTGGGATCCGCTCGAATTCTGTATTAGATACTACATGTAGTGCAGGCACTCGATGTTGACCCCTACATGATGTATTACAAGTATGTCATTCTTATGCACCGTTCGTCCACAGCCTAGGAGAATTAAAAGCCCGAGAACTCAAGGTTTAATCCCGACTGTCCACAGGGTGTGGACTATTTCCCCCCACATTTAATGTGTGGCGTGTCGCAGCAACGCGGCGTGTCGAGCCTCGTGTCGACCACTGGGGCAAACACATCATCTAGGGGTCGGCGCAGGAATCAGCCACACCGCACAATGCGCGCCACAGCCTCCTCGACGGTACTGCGCGGCATGGCACTCAAGGACAGCGCCCGATGTATCGCTAGCCCCTCGATCAGGGCATCGAGCATGATGGTGGTCTCCGGATCGAAGAAGTGCCCCAGGGCGGCCCTGCTACGCGCCATCCACGCATCCGTGACACGACGAATCTCCGGGCTACGCGTTGCGAGGGCGTAGAGCTCGTAGGACAGCGCCATGGTGCGCGGGTCACCGAGCAACTCCCCCATGATGAGACGGACGACGGCGGCCCTCGCCTCCTCCTCGTCCCGCGCCTTCCCCATGGCTACCTCAAAGCCATCGGCCGTGGCGTTGGCCAGCTTCGTGAATGCCTCACCCATGACCTCCTCCAGCGAGGCAAAGTGATAACTCACTGAACCCAGCGGCACCCCGGCGGCCTCGGCGATCTTCCGGTAAGTGGTTCCGGCCACCCCGTGCTCGGCAATGACCTCCAGGGTTGACTCGATGATGCGGGAACGCCGCTGTGGATCGTAGCGACGTGTGCGAGGCTGCGGGTCCATGCTCAGAGGTTTTTCGTGATGCGGGCCGGATTACCCACGGCCACCACATTGGCCGGCAGGTCCTTCGTGACGACAGATCCGGAACCCACCACAGTGTTCTCGCCAATGCTGACCCCGGGCAGGACGATGACGCCGCCACCGAGCCAGACGTTATCGCCGATCGTGATGGGCTTGGCCGCCTCCAGCTTGTCCCGGCGTAGCTCAGGCTCGAGCGGATGGGTGGGCGTGAGGAGCTGCACGCCCGGTCCGATCAGGACGTCGGCGCCGATCGTAATGGGCGCTACATCCAGAGCCGTGAAGTTGTAGTTGATGAAGGTGCGCGGGCCAATCGTGAGGTAGCTGCCATAGTCGACATACAGCGGTGGGCGGATCTCAACATCCTCCCCCACATCACCTAAGAGCTCCTCGAGGATCGCCTCCGCGGCGTCCCGATCCTCCGCCCAGAGTTGCCCGTAGCGATGCGCCAGCATGATGGCTCGCTGAGAGGCGCGCGCCAGCTCCACATCGGTGGCCAGGTAGTTCTCGCCGGCCTCCATGCGTTCACGCATGGAGCGCGGGTCGTTGCCGAAACTGGGGTGGGTCATAGTGGCTTCCAATCTTGAGAGAACTCTGCGTTATGTACAAATGTACATAACGTGGCGAGGATCGGCCGATTGAGACCCGATCTGCCACAAGAGCGCTCTATGCTTGCCTAGGAACCAGGTCCGCCCCCAACGAAAGAGCAAGCCGTGATCAACCCCGTGCACCTGCGGACCCTCTTAGAAGTGGTGCGCCGCGGATCCTTCGCCGCCGCCGCCACCCAACTGGGGTACACGGCGTCGGCCGTTTCACAACAAATGTCCGCACTGGAGCGCGATACGGGAGTGGAGCTCTTTCACCGCACTGCCCGCAGCATCGTGCCCAGTGACGCCGCGCTGGTCATGTCCCGGCATGCCGCCAAGGTGCTGACCGATATCGACGCCCTCCTAGCTGCGAGCGCGCGCACGGCGGAGGTAGCTAGTCATGAGCTACGGCTCGGGATTTTCCCCTCGTTGGCCAGCCATGTGTTGCCGCGGCTCTTGCGTAGTCCCCAGTGGCCGGAGTTGGGGATCAAGTTGCATGTCTCGGTTGGCGAACCGCAGCAAACCATTGGGGGCCTGCGTTCCGGCGGCGAGTTGGACGTGGCCTTGGTGTATCAGGTGGGTCAGTCCGGTCTAGCGTGGCCGCACACCTTGAACCGGCAATGGGTCGGCGATGATAATTTCCGTGTGGTGTTGCCGAAGGCGTGGGGTATCCGGCCCGGGTCCATCATGGAGGCCTCGCAGTTATCGGATATGCCGTGGATTATGCATCACCCGGGCACGAGCGATGCGACGGTGATTGAGCGGTTGTTTGCCGGGTGCAATCTGCATCCGCGCGTTGCCGCCTACAGCGATGACTTCAATGCGAGCCTGCAGCTGGTCAGCGTGGGTCTCGGGGCCGCGCTGGTGCCGGAGTTGGCGTTGCAGGCGCGGCCCGAGAACGTGGTGGTGCTGGATGTGCCGGAGATTCGTCTGGCGCGCAACATCTTTGCGCTCCTGATCAACGACACCCGCACGGCCCGTGTTGAGTTGTTTGTGGACAAGCTCGCGGGGATCTTGCAGGAGCTGACGGGCTCCAGTCACGTTGACGCTACCCCTTAGTGGCTGACCCCTGAGCACTTAGCTCTTGCGGAATTTCTTGGCCGGTGCCACGAAGCGCTTGATGAGCTGCTTCTTGACCGAGCCGAAGGGCGGGTAGATTAACGCGAGCGTGTCGGGCGAGAGCGGCTTGTCCAGGATCGCCTTGCGGTGCGAGAACGTCGCGATGGAGTCCTGGCCGTGATAGCGACCCATACCGCTCTGCCCTACCCCACCGAAAGGTAAGCCGGGCACGGAAAGGTGAGCCACCGGAACCCCAAAGGTGAGGGCGCCCGACGTCGTGCCTTCCGTGAAGTCTTTCCGCACGCCTTCGTCATCGCTAAAGACATACAGGGCTAGCGGCTTGTCGCGCTCATTGATGAAGTCGATGGCCTCCTGTGCCGAGGCGACCGTGACAAGGGGCAGGATGGGGCCGAAGATTTCATCCTGCATGAGCGCTGCATGAGCGTCGACGTGAATGACGGTGGGTTCGATGTAGCGGGTGGCGGCGTCCGTGGTCCCGCCACTAACGAGAGCCGATCCGGCGTCGTCCTGCAGGTCCTGCTCGAGGAGCCCCGTGAGCCGGGTAAAGGCCGCATCGTTGATGATGCGCCCATACGCCAGGCTATGAGCGGCGTCGGTTCCATAGAGCTCCTCGATAGCCAGGGGCAGCTCCTTGGCGAGCTTGGCGAGGGCCGCATCGGTGCCCAGGACATAGTCGGGGGCGACGCAGGTCTGCCCCGCATTCATGAACTTACCCCAGACGATCCTGCGGGCCGCCGTGATCATCTCCACGGATTCGTCGATGTAGACCGGGGATTTTCCACCCAGCTCAAGGGTGAGAGGCGTGAGGTGTTTGGCCGCGGCACTCATGACGATGCGGGCCACCTTGCCATTGCCCGTGTAGAAGATGTGGTCAAAGCGCTGTTCGAGCAGTTCGGTGGTTTCGGGGATGCCACCCTCCACGATCGTCACCGCATCGGCGAGGTAGTTCGGCACCAGGCGAGCTAGGAGCGCAGAGCTGGCCGGTGCCATCTCGCTGGGTTTACCCACCACGGTGTTCCCGGCTGCGAGCGCACCGATCATGGGCGCCAGCAGGAGCTGTACGGGATAGTTCCAGGGTGCGATGACGAGGACAACACCGAGCGGTTCTAAGCGCGTCGCGGCCCGGGCGGGCTGGAGGGCAAGAGGAACAGCTACCTTCTGGGGTTTGAGCCACACCGGCAGCTGTTTGATGGTGTGGGCGATCTCCGCTGTGAGAAAGCCGATCTCCGTCAGCCAGGCTTCGGAGGGGTGTTTGCCAAGGTCGGCGGCGAGCGCCTGCGTAAAGTCTTCGCGATGCTCAACCAACATGGCGTTCATCGCCTTGAGCTGCTGCAGCCGCCAGTCCAGGGGTTTTGTGACCCCACTGTTGAAGACTGTCCGCGCCGCCGTCACTGCCTCTTGTACGTTCATGCCTTCAATGTACCGCCAGCATCCCTGCGGAGAAAATACGATTTAGAACATACTTTCGAACCAAATACCATCGAGGACGTAGCTGGTGGACCGATTCCACCGATTTCCGGTGTTTTGATCCAACAACTTCGTCCTCGATGAAGGGAAAGAATCAGTGGTGCGAACTAGACGAGCTGAGCGCGAACTTCCTTCGTGGCGTTGACCAGGTTGCGCAGGGATTCTTCGGTCTCTGCGTAGCCGCGGGTCTTCAGGCCACAGTCCGGGTTGACCCAGAGCTGGCGGGCCGGAACATGCTTGACGGCAGTGCCCAGCAGTTCGGTGACCTCGGCCTGGCCGGGGACGCGAGGGCTGTGGATGTCATAGACACCCGGGCCGACACCGCGACCGAAGCCGTGAGCCTCCAGGTCGTTGACAACGTCCATGCGGGAGCGGGCAGCCTCGATGGAGGTCACGTCCGCATCCAGTCCGTCGATGGCGTCGATGATGACACCAAACTCGGAGTAGCACAGGTGGGTGTGGATCTGGGTGCCGTCAACAGCGCCTGCCGTGGAGAGGCGGAAGGAGTTGACCGACCAGTCCAGGTACGCAGCCTGATCGGCGCGACGCAGCGGGAGGAATTCGCGCAGGGCGGGCTCATCAACCTGAATGATCTTGATGCCGGCGGCTTCCAGATCCGCGATCCACCAGCAAATGTCAGGCCCACATGGGGGCACCCACACCCTCGAATCATTCGAAGGTCGCCGACACACGTTGAAGAAGTAACGTAGTAGCAATACTAGGCTTTTCATCACACAGCACAACGTGAGAATCGAATTATGGCGCTACGTAATGCAATATTTCATCCGATCCGTTCGATCAGAGAGTGGCAAGGTAACGGCTCGTCGAATATTCTACGGCGTTAGGCGTTTTTCGAAGGCAGGAAAATCTTCTGCAGCAACATCTGTTGGATGCTCGCACGCGGGGCTACAGTATGGTTCATGACCCAATTACCAGCCGTGTATTCAGAGTATCTGCAAGGCAAAAGTGAGTCGTTTATTGCAACGCTCATGCCGGTTCTGTTGCAATCGATCGCCGAGAAGACCCATGGCGTGCGTGTTGTGACCAGTACGCACGTTGTTCAGGCGCACACCGATGAGACCATTCCCTTCGGCCAGATCGTGGAAGACGTGGATTAGAAAAATTCCAGCAGGGAGGGTTTAGCCCTTCGAATCCAACAGCAGCCGTGCCGCGTTGGGGCTAAAGGTATTTTCCATGACGAGGCAGGCGGCGCCAAAAGCTTCCTCACCCGAGCTCACCATGGTGCCCACAACGTTGACCGAATGCACGCTCGTGGTGACGCTGTAGTGTTCTATCAATGCTGGAATCGTCGCGAGGTGTGTGGGAGCCAGCGGCGGCCAGAAAGGTCCACCAAAGACGACGCGTTCGACGTCGAGCAGATTTGTCAGCACCGAGGCGGCGCCGGCCAGTCGATGTGCCGATTGTGTCAAAATGTCGAGGGCTGCTGGGTTACCTTCCGCTGCGGCCTGGGCTAGGTCAGCCATGTCCTGCGGCAACGAGGCTTCGTCGGGAGAAGCCTCCGGCAGCACTCCGGCGGCGCGAGCCTGGGCCACCAGCGTTTCAGGCATACAGGTGACCTTGATGCAGCCGCGTCGGCCACAATCGCATTCGGGACCGTCGGGATCGGCGATGATATGTCCAATCTCGCCCACATTGCCCGAGGAGCCCCGGACTACCTCGTCGTTGAGGACCAGCCCGGCACCAATGCCCGTACCAATGTAGACAAAGACAAAGTCCCGAACGCTGCTCGTGGATCCGGCCCAGACCTCAGCCACGGCGGCCGCGGTGACGTCCTTGTCGACGATGACCGGCAGGCCCGTTATCTCGTGCAGGATGTCGCGCAAGGGAACGCGGGCCCAACCGGGCATATGCGGCGGGTTAACCACGGTGCCGCTGGCGGCATCGACGGGGCCGGGGGTGGCGACGCCAACACCAGCGATGCGCTGCTCGTCGACACCAGATTCGTCAATGATGTGCCGCACCTTGGCGCCCATTGCCGCGACAACCTCGAAGGGGTCTCCGGCTAGGTCGGTGGGTTCGTCGAGAGAAAGCAACACCGTGCCCACGGCATCCAGGAGGGCGTAGCTGGTCAGGGCCGGGTCAATGTGAATTCCGACGGCGTACATGCCCTTGGGGTTCAGGCGCAGCATGGTGCGTGGTTTGCCGGGGCCGGAGGCTTCCTTGCCGGCCTCGATGATGAGTCCGGTATCGAGAAGTCGGCGGCAAATATTGGACACCGTTTGCGCGGCAAGTCCGGCTGAGGCCGCTAGTTCCACCCGGCTGAGCCCTTCTTCGGCGCGACGAATGGAATCTAGAATAACCGACTGGTTGTAATCGCCCATCTTCGGCAGATTGGTACCTCGACGGCGCTGCGGTAAACCAGCCTCGGGAACACCCAAAATTTACTCCTTGACAGATGTCATACAAACGGTGGCGGACTCCCCTAATGTCCACCTGCAACATTACCTTTAGCTGCGCTCCTGCGCGTGAACGCCACGGCTCAGAACTCACACAGTGATTGCTACAAAAGGGGCCGCCGTGAAACGCTCACGGTGAACTTGCTATTGCGTCCCACGAGCTCGGTGGGGCCAACAAGTTTTTCTAGGGATCCACGGTACTGCAGGTGACTGTTATAAACACACCATAACTCCCCTCCCGGAGCGAGCACTCGCCCGGCCTCGGCAAAGAGTTTCAGCGCGATCCCCGCATGCACGGTGGCCCCCACATGGAAGGGCGGATTGAGCACGATCAGCCCGGCAGATCCTCCACCTTGGCTGCTCAGAGCGTCATCGCGCACCACCTCCACGCGCTCCCCCACACCATTGGCCGCCGCCGTGGCTCGTGTTGAGGCCACCGCGGCGGCGGATTGATCGCTGGCAATGACGCGCATCTGCCCTCTGGCCTTGGCGAGCGAGACGGCGATGGTGCCATTGCCGCAACCTAGGTCGATCGCGGTGTTGTCCTGGCGCATCTGCGGCACAAACTCGAGTAAGAAACGGGTCCCGACATCAACTTTGGTACCGCCAAAGGTCGCCCCGTGGGCGCACAGCCACAGGTCCAAGTCCGCGTGATATTCCTTTCGCGGGAAGCTCGACGTCGGAGCCTCCTTCCGCGGGCCACTGACCTTCAGCGGGCGAGACTTGCGCCAGGCCCGGCCGGCCGACACGTGGGAAAAGTAGTTTTCGAGGACGGTGTTCATGGCCACGGTCATGTGTTTGACCCGTCCGCCAGCAAAAATCTGAACCTCTGGGCTGGCGTGGGCGGCGATGAGTTCGGCCGTCTCACTGACCTCCTCGAGGCTGCGCGGGAGCTGCCATAGCACCACGGTTGCGCCACTAAACAGTTCGGCGCTCAGCGGCAGGGAGGTGTAGCTCTCCGAGCGGTTGAAATGCTCGGCGTTGTGGCTCAGTGCCAGCTCGCCAGATAGCCCATCTTGCTGGACCCGTAGTCCCGTCAACTCATGGACGGAGGCGGCGGCGAGCGTCAACGCCCCGTACCGCTCGCCCACGATGACCACGTCGCCGCTGCCAGCTAGCTTCAGCGCCTCGGCCGCCTCGTTGAGGAGCAGTTCATCCGTGGCGTCGTGCGCGAAGAGGTTAGCTGCTTCAATGTCGGGAAAGCGGCGCAGCTGCGCAAAGTCGAAGGGGGCTACCTCAGGGGTAGCCAGGTTCTCGCCGCTGCTATTTTGCTCCACTGGGCAACTCTACCGCCGCCCTTTTGTTCGGCAAGCAAGGCCGCCGCCTCAGGTGCGTAATGTCACACCAGGGTGAGGCTAACTGATTTCCAGCGCGTCCAGGTAGAGCCATTGCTTACCGTCACGGACGAAGCTGCTGGTTTCCGTCAGCGAATCTCGACGCTTCCGATTCGTGGCGGAACGGTAGCTGGCCCGGAAGCTGACGACGCCGGAGTCGTCAAAGTAGCCGCCTTGGCTCGTGCTCAGGATTTCTAGCAGGTACCACTGCTGATCAGGGTCCAGCTCCAACGTTGCCGGTCGCGTGTCGGGATGCCACGAGTGCAGCAGATACCGCACATCGCCCAGGGCAAACGCCGTGTACCGGGAACGCATGAGCGCCTCGGCTGTTGGCGGGTAAGCCACAAGGTCCGTGTCAAGACCGTTGAGGTATTTGGCGCAGCATCCCTCGTAGCTCTCTCCGCTGTTACAGGGGCATCTCATGACTGGGGCCTTTCCGGCGTTGACGCTGTGGCGGGAGCTGATTCACTGTGTTGGTGGAACCACTCGATATGGGATTTGAGGGCCGCGGCGGCCGCACCGCCGTCGTTGGCTATGACCGCGGCAACAATGTCTTCATGCTGCTGGCGCAGTGTCGGGACCATCGTCTCCCAGTGGTCATCGCTGGTAATAGCGGCGCCGACATACCCCTGGATGGCCGAGCGCAGGGATTCCATCATTGACGTGACAACGGCGTTGCCGGCGAGGGAGCTCAAGTAGACGTGGAAGGCGGCATCCAAGACGTGAAAAGCCTCGCGGCTCAGTCCCGGGGCCGCCATGGCCGTCAGTGCCCCACGTAGTTTGCTAACTTGTTCGGCACTGCGCGGGCTGGCCGCGGCCTCAACAGCCGCCCAGGTTTCCATCATGACGCGCGTCTGGACGATGTCGGCCACAGGGAAATGATTGGTGGCCATGTGCAGCCGCAGCGTCGAGGCGAGTCCGGCGCTTGGGTTGGCGATCACAACGGTTCCTGACTGCGGTCCGGATCCTACGCCTGTCCGCACGACACCCATGGCGTCGAGAACGCGAATGGCGTCACGGACCGAAGCCCGGGAAATGCCGTGCCGGAGGGCGAGGGCTCTCTCCCCGGGCAGCTGGTCCCCGACCTTGATTTTCCCTTGACGCAAATCAACCTCGATGCTGGCCAGGACGGCGTCATAACTACGGGCACCGTGGGCTGCTGATTCCCAGGGAGCCACGGGTGCGGGTGTGGGCTCTTCTCGAGCAAAATCTGGCGTGGACACTGCACCATTCTTCCATTGTTTGGCTACCGCGCGCGTTACCCTTTGTGACGATAAGGAACGCTACGAAGACGCGGAGACAAAAAGATCCGGCCATCGTAACGATGACCGGATCTTTTGTTTTGGTGGAGCTGAGGGGACTCGAACCCCTGACCCCCTGCATGCCATGCAGGTGCGCTACCAGCTGCGCCACAGCCCCAAAACTTATTTAGTTGTAAACCACCATGAGATCTTGCAATCCATGATGTGTTTGGTGGAGCTGAGGGGACTCGAACCCCTGACCCCCTGCATGCCATGCAGGTGCGCTACCAGCTGCGCCACAGCCCCAAAACTTATTTAGTTGTAAACCACCATGAGATCTTGCAATCCATGATGTGTTTGGTGGAGCTGAGGGGACTCGAACCCCTGACCCCCTGCATGCCATGCAGGTGCGCTACCAGCTGCGCCACAGCCCCAAACACTTACTTCTTGTTGTTCCTTTTCCTTGACCTTTCGGTCTTGGCCGGAGCAACCTGACTATATTAGAACAACTTTTGCCAAACTTACAAATCGGGGTTTCTCAGGCCGTTAATCCTCGACCGGTTCTGCCAGAACTTCAGGTATTTCATAGGGTTCCGGGAGCGTTCCAACGTTATGTTCCAGCAACCGCCAGTGACTGGAATCAGCATCCAGGATGTTTTCCTCAACAACAGACCAGTGGCAATTCGAGAGCCCCGACAAGGTCCGCCACAGTTCTTCGGGCAAACCCAAAAGTTTTGCGAGGGCCACACGCGTTGCCCCTCCATGGGTTGTCACCACTAGGGTCCCACCCTCGGGCAAGGCCCGGACGTGCTCAAGAATGGCGTCCACCATGCGCGTCGCCACGTCGCGGCGGGTTTCTCCCCCACCGGCGCGTACTCCCGGCTCGTCGAGCTGCCAGCGGTGGATCTCCTCCGGGTACCGCTCGATGATCTCCGCGAAGGTCAGCCCCTCCCAGCTTCCACCGAAAGTCTCCCGGAGCCTCGCATCAACCGTGACGTCCAGGGCGGTCAGGGCCGCCAGTGCCTTGGCTGTGGCATAGGCGCGGGAGAGGTCTGAGGAGACCAGCTGCACGGCGTCATCGAGGACCGGGCCCAGCTTGCTTGCCAAGAGTGCCGCGGCACGCCCCGCCTGCGTCTCCCCCACCGCATCCAGTGCGATATCGCTTTGTCCCTGAAAGCGACGTTCCGCATTCCAGGAGGTGCGTCCGTGACGCAAAAAAATAACCCGCCGGCGGGGGCCGGCGGGCTGCAAAACTGAGCGCTCGGGGCCATTGGAAGCCATGAAATGACCTATCTATAGTTCCTGAGCCCGTCTAAGGGGTTAGTTTTCGGTGTCTGCTTCTGCAACGGCCTCAGCAGGCTTCGCCGAAGGATCGGACTCTGCAAGCTGCAGGTCGATGACGGGGCAGTCACCGTAGAGGCGTTCCAGGGCGTAGAAGACGCGGTCTTCTTCATGCTGAATGTGGAAGACGATGTCGGCGTAGTCCAACAAGACCCAACGGCCGCTGGAGCGACCCTCGCGACGTACGGGACGCATGTCGAACTTGTGGAGCTCATCTTCGATGCCGTCTGCAATTGCGTTGACCTGGCGCTCGGTGGCACCTGATGCAATGAAGAAGAGATCCGTGATGGCCAGACGTTCGCTCACGTCGATGGCTGTTACGTTCTGAGCCAGCTTGTCCGAGGCCGCGCGGGCTGCTGCCCGTGCAAGGTTGATGGACTGTTCTGTTGCTGTCACTACTGTTTCCTTTGATTGGTAAAAAATTTAGCGTGCAAGTGCGGTGAAAAACATTATGGCCCCAACAACGATCGCGGCACCACCGGCAACCACGGATCCCCACTGAATCAGCAAGTTTCGCTGTGTTCTGCCCAGTCCTGCTGTCATGGCGTCCAGGGGTTCAAGCCCATGGGCGTAATCGGCAGGAATGGGTGGCATCTGTGAGCGTTGCACGGCCGCCGCTGCCTCAGCCTCGGCGGGGACGGCGGCCTGACTACCGGTAGCCATGGCCTCGGCCTGCTTGAGCGTGTTGCTGCGACCACCGCTGACCGGACGATCCGCGGTGGGGCGGGGCACGGTACGCGCCGTCAGAGCCGCGTCAAAACGGTCGGCGCGGACGTTCGGGACAGTCGCGGTGGTGTCTTGAACTGGCGTCGAAGCCGTGGGGGTCGGTGGAAGTTTCGGGGTTGCCGTCTGCTTCGTTGTTGTTCCGGGCCGTTTTGAGGCGCCCCGGATGGCAGCATTTGCCACGATCGGCACATGCGTCGTGGTGGGTTGACGCAGGATGGGACGATCGGCACCGGGAACCTCGATGAAGTCCAACGGAGTCACCATGGCGAGGTTGTTGGTCGCCGTAGGATCCGAGGCCGGACGTCGATTTTTCGCACTTTCCTGGGCCAGGCGTTCGCGAGCCTGCGCTCGCTCGGCCAAGATGGCGGCGCGTTCTGCCTCGGCACGCTGTGCCGCCAGGATCCGCAGTTCCTCGGTGCTCGGTGCCACAGCGGCCGCTGGCGGACCTGCCGACACGGGATAGTAGCTGCCACCGGCCACAAGGCCGGGCAGTGGCGGATGAGTTGCGGCCGGATCGGCAGCAACTTCCTCGGTAACCGCTGCTACCTCGGGAGCCGCCGGAGCTTCGGCATTCAAGATAGTGGCGGGAGCCTCAGGCTCAGCCGCGGCCGCCTCGTCTGCCGGGGCGAGCACGGCGGGAGCTTCCGCTGCGGGAACCGGAGTGGGTTCCGGCGTCGGGCGCGGGGCAGGTGAGGCGACAGGCTGGCTCGCCGGGAGACCCCGGTTGGCCCGTACTACTGCCGCACGACGACCCACGCGAGTGGGCTGTGCCGCGGCTGGGGCCGGGCTTGCCTCGACGGGCTGTTGGGCCACGACGGGCTCAGCCGCGATAGGAGTTTTGGGGGCCGGAGTCGGCGTCTTGGCCGGGACGACCGGGTTGACGGCGGTGACCGGGGCACGCTCGGCGTCGAGCTGTGACTGGCGAATGGTCCGTCGGGACGGGAGCGGGCTCAATCCCGGAGGGTCTATGAGTTCCTTGTAGGCGCGCAGGGCGGCACGATCGCGGGCCCTGGTCTGCGATTGCCGTTCGGCCCGGTGGGCGTGCGGCTCCGGGCGGGAGGCTGGAACGGGCGGCGCAACGGAGGCTGAGGCGTTCTCGCCCGGGGCAACGGCTTCCGCCGGCGCCTGGGCGGCAGGGCTGAGCGGCACCGGCGGCTTGGCCGCGGCGCTTGCTGCTTGTGCCGACTGTGCGCGCAGTTCCCTGCGGCTACGAATCGGCTCCGTTTCCTTACTCATCACTTACTCATTCGGTTCTCAGTGCTCAGCGACACAAGGCCTGCTCCGGCATCTGTTCCGGGCTGAACATACAGTCCATACTTGGCAATATATTGCACGACGCCGTCCGGAACCAGATACCAGACGGGATTCTGTTCGGCCACGCGCTTACGGCAATCCGTTGAAGAAATCGCCATGGCAGGGACCTCCAACAAACTTACATCGGTACGCCCGCGGTCATCGAGCACGTGACCGGGACGGGTAACACCCACAAAATGGGCTAGATCCCACAGTTCGTCGCTATCTTTCCATGACATGATCTGTGACATGGCGTCGGCGCCTGTGATGAAGAACAAGTCAGCCTCGGGCCGCGTACGATGCAGATCACGCAAGGTGTCGATCGTAAACGTGGGTCCGGGACGATCAATATCCACCCGGCTCACGGTAAAGCGCGGGTTCGCCGCCGTGGCAATGACCGTCATCAGGTACCGGTGCTCGGCGGCACTGACACGACTTTTCGCCTTCTGCCAGGGCTCGCCGGTAGGGACAAAAATAACTTCATCAAGTTCAAAAACACTCGCAACCTCACTGGCTGCGACAAGGTGACCATGGTGGATCGGATCAAACGTGCCACCCATGACTCCAACACGGAGACGGCTCCGGGTGCCCTCAGTCGACGGCACCCGGATGGTGTCCTTAGTGATGAGAGGACGCCGAATCGTTGCCGTGCATGTGCTTATTGGTGTGCTGACGGTGGGGATCTTCAGATTCCTCCACTGCCTCGTGACGGTTGCCCAAGTTCATGAAGGAGACCGTGACCAGCATGAGCAGCAGCAATGCGGCGAGCATGACGCCGCCGATAACCAACGGCGGTGCAATCAACGGTGCAAGTTCTTCATGTTCCTCTGCAGCGGCTAGTACGACGCCGGCAAGCTGGGTCAGCATTATTTCTCCCCTTGGGTGCGTGGCCGGGCAGCAGTATCGCCGCAGCCGGTCCAGTTATTGCGTGAATTCCTTCTAATGGTACGTGTAAACGACGTGCACTGGCACACCGGCACGCTGCATCGGGCCCCTGATCAGCCCCGGACCTGGCCCTCACCCTGTACGATCCACTTCGTGGTGGTGAGTTCTGTCAGGCCCATGGGCCCCCGGGCGTGCAGTTTTTGTGTGGAAATTCCCACTTCCGCACCCAGACCCAGTTCGCCACCATCGGTGAAACGTGTGCTGGCATTCACAATGACGGCCGCCGAATCAATCTCGGCAATAAAGGTCTCCGCATTGCCCAGATCGTTGGTCAGGATGGCCTCGGTGTGTCCCGTGCTCCAGGTGCGGATGTGCTTGATGGCCTCATCCATGGAGTCAACCATCTTCACGGCCAGGTCAAGGTCCATGTATTCGGTGCCCCAATCCTCATCCGTGGCTGCCGTTGCCGTGATCCCGGCGGGCAACATAGCCTGAACCCGCTCGTCAACATGGAGGCGAACGCCGGCCTTGTTCAGTGCGCGCAGCACGGCCGGAAGCACCGTGGCGTCTTTGTGGACCAGGAGTGTTTCCACCGTATTGCAGACGCTGGGGCGCTGCGTCTTGGCGTTCAACAAAATGTCGACGCTCATTTCTTCCTTGGCGCTGCTGTCAATGAAGATGTGGACGTTGCCCTCCCCGGTCTCGATGACGGGGACGGCTGAGTTGTTCACCACAGTTTGGATGAGTTCCCGGCCGCCGCGGGGAATCAGCACGTCGACCTGGCCGCGAGCCTTCATGATGAGGTTCGCGCCTTCGCGTCCGTACTGGTCAACAGATTGCACCGCGTCGGCCGGCAGCCCCACGCGATCAAGGGCATCGCGGAGCAGGCCCAGGAGCGCCTTGTTGGTGTGCGCGGCGGCCGTGCCACCGCGCAAGATCACGGCATTGCCACTCTTGAGTGCCAGCCCAGCGATGTCAACGGTCACGTTGGGGCGCGCCTCGTAAATGGCGGCGACAACACCCATGGGCACATTGATCTGTCGCATGCGCAAGCCATTGGGTAGGGTTTGTCCGCGCACCACATTGCCCACGGGATCGGGCAGGGTTGCCAAGTTTTCCAGGGCGTCAGCCAGTCCCTGCATGCGTGCCTTGGTCAGGGTCAGGCGGTCCAGCATCGAGGCGGAGGTGCCGTTTTCCTTGCCGGCGGCGACGTCTTTAGCGTTAGCGGCCAGCACCATGTCCTGGTTTTCCAGCAAGGATGCGGCCATGGCGCGCAGACCCTTGTCTTTCCAGGCCCGGTTGGCGCGGGCCATGCGACGCGCGGCCCTGCGGGCACGGTCGGTGATAGCGCGAACGTCGGCGGCTACGTTTTGTTCAACAATCTGCTCGGTCATGCCTCAAGTCTAAGGCACAACCCTCGATTGCGCCTGAGCTAAACGTTAAGAAGGACCAAATCGTCGACATGAACAACCACACGCTCAAATTGCCGTCCCAAATCCTTGGCCAGTTCCTTGGTGGAGCGGCCCAGCATCTGCGGCAGATCGGAGTGGCGGTAGTTGACCAGGCCATGGGCGAAGACGTTGCCGTGAGCATCACTGATTTCCACGGCGTCTCCGGCGTCAAAGTCACCGCTGACAGAGGTAATTCCGGCCGGGAGCAGGGACTTATGCCGTTCGCTGACGGCGCGTACGGCACCGTCGTCGAGGACCAGTCGGCCACGGATATCGGCCAGATGGGCCAGCCACAGCATGCGCACGGGACGCTTATTGCCGCTCATGCTGAACCAGGTGCCCACGTCTTCCCCGGCAAGTGCCGCCGCGGCCTGGGCCGTGGAGGTGACCAGCGCCGGGATTCCGGTTTCGGCCGCGATGAGGGCGGCCTGAACCTTGGTGGCCATGCCGCCTGTGCCGACTCCGGCCGCACCCGCTGAGCCGATCACGATGCCTTCGAGGTCCTCGGGTGAGTCCACCTGGCTGATGCGGCTTGCACCTTGCGAGGGCGGACCGTCGTACAGCGAGTCAACATCGGAGAGCAAGATCAAGGCGTCGGCCTTGATCAGGTGGGCCACCAAGGCGGCCAGGCGATCGTTGTCGCCAAAGCGAATCTCGTGCGTGGCCACCGTGTCATTTTCATTCACGATGGGCACCACACCCAGGTGCAAGAGACGTTCCAAGGCCCGGTGGGCGTTGACGTATTGATGCCGGCGCGTCAGGTCCTCAGCCGTCAACAACACCTGCGAGGACGTGACCCCGTGCGAGGCAAACGCCTGATTGTAATGAGCCATCAATAGGCCCTGACCCACACTCGCGGCAGCCTGCTGCGTTGCTAAATCCTTGGGACGCCGGGACAAGCCCAACGGCAAGAGTCCGGCAGAGATGGCGCCGGAGGAGACCAAAATGATCTCCGTACCGGCCAGCCGACGCTGCGCCAAGACATCCACCAGCTTTTTCAGTGCCTCTTCGGAAATACCGCCGGCCACAGAGGTCAAGGAGGAGGAACCCACCTTGACCACAATGCGTGAGGCCGTGGCAATGCCGCTGCGTGATTCAAGGGCGTTGATGAGCGCCGTCTCCTGAAGTCCCAAGGATTCTGCGCTCATTAGTTTGCGGTGGCGCTATCGTCGTCGTCACCTGCAGCAGCCCGATCGGCTTCGATGAACTGAGCCTTCGTGGCTGCACGGTCATGCGTTTCGGTCCAGATGCCGGCCTTACGCTCGGCTTCCATCTCGGCGCGCACGGCTGCCTTGGCGTCGCGACGATCCTGCTGCTCCTGACGCTTCTGTGAACGCGTGGGGCGGTCACCGAGGTCAAGGAGGCGCAAGTCGGTTCCACGCGGTGCGGCGAGGTGCTCGGCGCCACCCATCATGGTGGGCTCCCAGTCGAAGATCATGCCGTTCTCGCCACCGATGACCACGGTATCCCCGGGTGTGGCCCCGATCCTGAAGAGTTCCTTTTCGACGCCAGCCTTCGCCAGGCGGTCTGCCAGGTAGCCGATGGCTTCCTCGTTCTGGAAGTCTGTCTGCTCAACCCAGCGCTCAACCTTTTCGCCGCGAATACGGAACAACGGAGCGAGGTTGCGCTCTTCACGAACAATCGTAAAGACGGATTCGTTGATGGCACGGGGGCGCAAGATCACGGGGGTGGCCTTGGCAGGAGCCTCGGTGATGGCCTTGCGGGCCGCCGTGACGATCTCTGCCATGGCGAAGCCGAGAGCCTTCAGGCCCTCGTGGCTTGCGGCCGAGACTTCGAAGACGCGGTAGCCGCGCTGCTCAAGGTCACCACGGACGAATTCGGCCATGTCACGGCCGTCGGGTGAGTCCACCTTGTTCAAGGCGATCAGGCGGGGGCGGGCGTTCAGCGGAACAACATCGCCGTCGGATCCGGCGAAGCTCATGTCAACGTCGTAACGCTCGAGTTCGCGCTCGATGATGGCGAGGTCGTTGATGGGATCGCGGTCGGTTTCCAACGCTGCACAGTCAAGGACGTGCACGATGGCGGCGCACCGCTCGACGTGGCGCAGGAAGTTGTGCCCCAGGCCCTTGCCTTCGCTGGCACCTTCGATGAGTCCGGGGACATCGGCCATGGTGAAGCGGGTGTCGCCGGCCTGAACCACACCGAGGTTGGGGATCAAGGTGGTGAAGGGGTAGTCGGCAATCTTGGGCCGAGCCGCTGACATGGCGGCGATCAGGCTGGACTTGCCGGCGGACGGGAAGCCCACCAAGGCGATGTCGGCGATGGACTTCAGCTCAAGGACGATGTCCTGTTCTTCACCGGCGATACCCAACAGGGCGAAGCCCGGAGCCTTGCGCTTGAGTGAGGACAGGGCGTTGTTGCCGAGGCCACCCTGGCCACCAGCCGCGGCAACATATTCCGTGCCGATGCCCACCAGGTCGGCGAGGACATTGCCGTCACGGTCCTTAATGACCGTGCCGTCGGGAACGTCAAGGATCAGCGATTCGCCATCTTTGCCGTCTCGCCAGTCACCCATACCGGGCTGGCCATTGCCGCCGCGACGGTGAGGTGCGTGGTGGAAGTCAAGCAAGGTGGTGGTCTGGTCACTGACGCGGAAGGTGACGCTACCGCCGTCGCCGCCCTTACCGCCGTCGGGCCCACCCAAGGGCTTGAACTTTTCACTGTGAACGGAGACGCAGCCATGGCCCCCAGTCCCGCCGGATACGTGCAAAACAACCCGGTCAACAAAGCTGGCCACTGAAATCTCCTTGTATAGAACTTGCTATGCGTACTAATTCTAGTCCGCTACTAAAGCAACGCCCCGTGTCCGGTCGGCATTGCCGTTAAAAAATCATGCTGGTGTTAAAAGCCAGTGGAGCGAGCCATGCGGCCCGCTCCACTGGAAAAGCTTCGGTATTAGACCGTAGCTGCAACGATGTTCACAACGCGACGTCCACGACGCGTGCCGAACTCGACTGCGCCTGCGTCCAATGCGAACAGCGTGTCGTCCTTGCCACGGCCGACGCTAACGCCGGGGTGGAAGTGAGTGCCGCGCTGGCGAACGATGATTTCACCAGCCTTGACAACCTGACCGCCGAAGCGCTTTACGCCCAGGTACTGAGCGTTGGAGTCACGACCGTTGCGAGTGGAACTCGCACCCTTTTTATGTGCCATTTGAAAATGCCTGCCTTTTTACTAAAAGTATCTAAGTGGATCGAACCGTCAGCGCTTATTAAGCGATTGAGGTGATCTTGACCTTGGACAGTTCCTGACGGTGACCCTGGCGCTTCTTGTAGCCGGTCTTGTTCTTGAACTTCTGGATGACGATCTTCGGTCCACGAAGATCCTCCAACTTCTCAGCCGTAACCTTCACATTAGCCAGGTCCTTCGCGGCTGTGGTGAGCTTGTCACCATCAACCAAGAGCAAAGCGGGCAGCTCAAGCGTGCTGCCAACTCCACCGGGGACGCGGTTCATGGTCACGTGGTCTCCTACGGAAACCTTTTCTTGACGGCCGCCTGCGCGGACAATCGCGTACACCACTGGGGAACTCACTTCTCTCGACGTTTATTACAAAGTTTTTATGCTGACTCGGATCATATTTGATCTCTGCCAACCGCATGCTTCCGCAGTTCAAGATTGAACAAAACGGTCTGCACACTATGTGCCTCAACGCCGTGGACCTCAATGGAGTTCTACCATGGAGTGGTTGCCCTAGGTGTTGGCGTAAGCACCGAAGAACAAGAATACGCTAATTCTGGCTTCGGGGGCAAATGAGACTAGTTTCAACGTTCTGCGCTACTTTTCGAGTAAACATGGTTTATCTCGAGAACTTCTGTAGATCGTAGAAACCGTACTCAGCAACTTTAGCGCGCTTAGGGCCGTTTTGTGACATTTAGAGCTCCGACTGAGCAAAATAGTCTCAGATTAGCTGGTGTGGTTAATCACGCCGGGCCCCAAGATCCGCGTCAACACGGCGATGTGGGGCGGCAAAGAAGTCCACCTCATACTGGGCCGAGTGGGCAAAAGCCGCGCGCATCCGTTCGCGTTCTGGCGCGGATCCGTGCCGGGCGGCAGTGTCGGCGATCGCCACGGCCCGCTCGGTGGCTCGGGAAAAGTCTTCGTCGGCGTAACTTTCCAGCCAGGCCCCATAGGGGTGCTTGCCGGAATAGCTGAGGTAATCGCTATGGAGTACCCGCCCCACCTCGGCGTAGAGCCAGTAGCACGGCAGCACCGCGGCCACGACCTCCCCATAGCTGCCACTGCAGGCCACGGCTTGCAGATGGTCAAGGTAGTGCTTTGTGACCGGCCCCATGGGGGATTCCAGCGGGAACTGGCTGAGCCAATCCCGGTGCAGGCTCATTTCCACCTCGATGCAGTTTTGTGCCCCTTGAGCCCAGAACTTTTGTTCCTCTTCCGTGGGCGCCAGGGAGCTGGCCCGGGCCAGAACCCGTGAGTACGTCCCCAAATACAGGGCGTCCTGGGCCAGGTAGTAGGCAAAATGCTTACTCTCGAGGGTTCCTGCCGCCAACTCCTTGATGAAGTCCAGCTCAAAGATGGCTTGGCGCTGTGGGGCGCAGTCGGCCCAGAGCTCGTCGCTGAAGGTACCGGCGGCGGCTGGGGCATTTGCCCACAAGGCATGGAGGTGATTGATGGGGCCCGCGCCAGATCCCACGCCCAGATCATCGGCTGTGACCAGCGCCCCGCTGAGCCATTCCTTGGCCAGACGCACGCTCTCGACCCAGTCGCCGGTCTGAGCCCGCAGCGTCGCCACGGCCGAGGACAGGGAGCAGCCTGTGCCGTGCGTGTTCTTGGTGGCGATCCGGGGCGCGCGGAATTCCTGATGTGTACCGTCGGGCCAGACGAGCGCGTCGGGGCACTCCTCCCCCGGCAGATGCCCGCCCTTGACGAGCACCAGCACCTCATGCGCCGCGGCTAGTTGCTGGCCCTGCTCGAGCGCCTCTGCCCAGCTCCCAGCCTCTGCCTGGTTGAGCAGCACGGCCAGCTCGGGCAGATTGGGCGTCACCAGATGCGTGAACTTCAGCAGCTCCAGAAGCGCCTCGTGAGCCCCCTCCGCGACGAGCAGGTCGCCACTGGTCGCGACCATGACCGGATCGAGAACCACGACGGCGGGACGCGTCACAGCGAGCCAGTCCCCGACTGCTCTCATCACCTGGGCGTCTGCGAGCATGCCGATCTTGACGGCGTCGAGGCTAATATCTGCTGCCACGGCGTCCAGCTGCGAGCTCAAGAAGGCAACGGGTGGAATATGCACTCCTTGCACACCTTGGGTGTTCTGCGCCGTGAGGGCCGTCAGGACGGCCATGGCATATCCCCCATGGGCCGAGATGGATTTGATATCGGCCTGAATTCCGGCACCGCCGGAAGGGTCCGATCCGGCAATGCTCAAAACCCGTGGGTGCTTCACCCTTTGTGGGGCTCGATCCGAGGTGCTGGGAGCAGGGGTTAACAAGGTAGATGTAGTCAACAGGACATCCCTTCGCCGGTGCTAACCGGGCAGGTTCAACGGGTATTGTCTCAGCCGGCCCTTGTGGCCTGGCACCCCGTGTCGCCTTCTACCCTAGTGCGCCAAACGTTAGTTAAAGAAACAACCCGCACAAGATGAAGCGGCAAGGCATCGTGCGATGTCTTGCGCGTCATCCTGCGCGGGTTGTTGAGTCCCTGCGAAGGACCCGAGGCTTTAGAGCTCGGAGGCTGGAACGCCTACGCCGAGAATGATGGGCTCGGAAGCCTTCTTCACTACCGGTGCTGCAACCTTTTCTGCCACGTCACTGCTCTGCACGGTGAAACCCTGAGCGGCCGGAGCCTGCCCCGAGGTCTCTACGGCCGAATCGGTGGAACCCTGAGCGCTGCGTGCGGAGCGGTTACGCCGTCCACGGCGGGAACGGGAGCGGCTATTGCCGTTCGTCTCGCCTTCCTCGTCATGGGAGACCGAGGCTTCCGGAGCCGATGGTGTTCCCGGAGCGACGAGCTGATCCAGTGCCTGCGTCAGATCGGCCAAGGCAGCTGCCCGATCGGCCGTGTTGCTGCCAGCGAAATCGTTGCTTTCGCTGCGGTGGCCACGCGGCAATTCGATAGCCTCCCCACCCAAGGTGAGGGTGGCGGCGTCGTCCGAGGTAGTGGACTGTTCCGGAGCAGTCTCGGCGGCCACGCGTTCCTGATGCGAAGCGGCAGCCGCGGCGGCAATGTTCGCGAGAGCTGCGCGTGCCTCGTGAGCCTTCTGCGCCTTGGCAGCCTCGGAAACCTCGTCCGCGACAACCACGGGGGTCACCTCGGGCGCCGTCTCGGTCTCGGAGGGCTGGTTGCGGTTGCGGTTACGCTTGCGTTCGCTCCGCGTTGAGCGGTTCGCGGTGCGCTCGTTCTCACGCGGTTCCTGCTTGGGAGCCGGAACATGCGTGTGCATCTGGGCAACCTCCACAGCCGGGCTGTGTGAGCGGCGGTGTTCCACGGGGATCTCGTGGGTGACCATGCCGCGGCCGGCGCAGGAGGGGCACAGCTCGCCAAAGACTTCGAGCAAGCCGGTTCCCATGCGCTTACGCGTCATCTGCACCAGACCCAGCGAGGTGACCTCGGCAACCTGGTGCTTGGTCCGGTCACGGCCCAGGCACTCCACGAGGCGGCGCAAGACCAGATCGCGGTTGGATTCCAGCACCATGTCGATGAAGTCGATGACGATGATGCCGCCGATGTCGCGCAAGCGCAGCTGACGCACCACTTCCTCGGCAGCTTCGAGGTTGTTCTTGGTGACGGTCTCTTCCAGGTTGCCACCGGAGCCGGTGAACTTGCCGGTGTTGACGTCAACTACGGTCATGGCTTCGGTGCGGTCGATGACCAAGGAACCACCCGAGGGCAGGAAGACCTTGCGCTCGAGAGCCTTGTTGATCTGTTCGTCGATGCGGTGCGCGGCGAAGATGTCCTCGGACTTGCTCCACTTTTCCAAACGGTCCAGCAGATCCGGGGCCACGTACGTCACGTAAGCCTCGATGGTGTCCCAGGCGTCCTCACCGGAGACGACGAGCTTGGAGAAGTCCTCGTTGAAGACGTCACGAACTACCTTGATGGTCAGATCCGGTTCGCCGTAGAGCATCTCGGGAGCGAGAGTCTTGTGCGAGGTGGCGCGCTCGTTGATGCCGGCCCACTGGGCGCGCAGACGGTTGATATCGTTCGTGAGTTCTTCCTCGCTGGCACCCTCGGCCGCGGTGCGCACAATGACGCCGGCGTTCTCGGGCAGGTGGTCCTTGAGGACGCGCTTGAGGCGGTTACGTTCGACGTCGGGCAGCTTGCGTGAGATGCCTGTCATGGAGCCGCCGGGCACGAACACGAGGTAGCGCCCGGGGAGGGAGATCTGGCTGGTCAGGCGGGCACCCTTGTGACCGACGGGGTCCTTGGAGACCTGCACGAGCACCGAATCGCCGGACTTGAGTGCGTTCTCGATGCGGCGCGGCTGGCCGTTGAGGTTCGCGGCATCCCAGTCGACTTCACCGGCGTACAGCACGGCGTTGCGGCCGCGTCCAATGTCAACGAAGGCCGCTTCCATGCTGGGGAGCACGTTCTGGACCTTGCCCAGGTAGACGTTGCCAATGAGTGAATCCTGCTGCGTCTTGGAGACGAAATGCTCGGCCAGGATGCCGTCCTCGAGGACACCGATCTGGATCCGGTCATCGCTCTGGCGGACCACCATGACGCGGTCAACGGACTCGCGGCGGGCCAGGAACTCGGCCTCGGTGATGACGGTGCGGCGGCGGCCGGAATCGCGTGAGTCACGGCGACGCTGCTTCTTAGCTTCCAAACGAGTGGAGCCACGCAGACTCGTGACGCGGTCCGAGGCTCCCGCGCCGGCCTCTACAGCGGCGGGGGTGCGAGGGGCGCGAACACGGGTCACCGTGTTGGGCGGATCCTCATCGGTGCCACCCGTCAACTCCAGGTCCTGGTCGCCACGGCGACGACGACGGCGGCGACGTGAGGTCACGCCGTCGTCCGTTGCTTCCTCATCATCAAGCTCTGCCTCGGCAGGCTCGACGGCGTCAGCCTGCTCGGTTTCGTTGCGGCGGCGGTTGCGGTTGCGGCCACGACCGCGACGGTCACCGTCGTTGCCGTCCTTGGCGGAATCCTCGGAGGACTCCGTTGCCACGGGAACGGCCAGGCTCAGATCGGGGGCCAGGAACAGCGCGGACATGCCGGCGGCCGGTGAGAGGAACAAGGATTCGGATGCCTGCTCGGCGGCGGGGGCTGCGGCTTCTGCTGCCTGCTCGGCGACGGGCGCGGTGAGTTCCGGTGCCGGGGTGGCCGGTCCGGATGCGGCCGAGGAACGACGACGGTTACGTGTGGATCCGCTGCGGGCCGGGGCGGCCTCGGCGGGAGCTTCCACGGCGGCCGCAACGGCTTCCGGAGCTACAGGCTCAGTCACGGCGATGACGGCGGCCGGGGCGGAGACGGCAGACTGCGCGGGAGCGGCGGCGCGGCGTGAACGGCGGGCCGGACGCTTGGCGGCGGGAGCCTCAACCGTCTCGGTGACGACGGGTGCTTCGGGAGCGCTGGGCTCCTCGACAATAACGACGGCGGGGACTTCGGCAGCCTTTTCAACGGCCGGGGCCGCCGTGCTGGTCACGGGAGCCTTGGCACGACGGGTGCGCTTGGCTGGAGCTTTGATGGGCGCCTCGGCTTCGACCGGAGCAGCCTCGACGGCGGGTGCCTCTTGAGCCGAAAGGCTCAGTTCGCCCTGAACACCTTGATCGGACGCTGCGGCAGACGGTGCCGTGACGGGTGAGGTGGCGCGGCGGCGGGTGGTCCGCTTGGCCGGGGTCTTGGGCTCGGCGATGGCGTCCAGGAGCGAAGGCTCGCTGGTTGCCTCAACGTCGGGGGTGACCTTCTTGGCGCGGCTGCGACGGGTCGGAGCCTTCTTGGGAGCAGCGGCGGGCTCTGCCGCTGCCGTTTCAACCACGGGACTCTCGGTAACGACTGCGGCTGGAGCCGCGGCGGCCTTGGGGCTGCCCGAGGTGCTTGTGACAGCCGAGCTGGCACGGCGTGAACGGGTGGCCTTTACTTTAACCGGTTCGGAGGTGTCCGTTGCAGCCTTCACGGCAGCCGACTTAGTCGTGGCACGCTTAGCCGACGTCTTCGCAGGTGCAGCTTCTGTGCTTACAGTTGTGCGCTTTTCATTTTCCATTATGGGCGTTACTTTCGCGCCGAATTAGCGCCCCCACATCAGGCCCCAAATGCGGCAGATGTGTCAGCACCCGCAGGCGCTGACGGAAGTCGTCTAATGTACCTCTCAGGCGGCACCAACTCCTGGGTGCGCAAGCTCTGACAAGCCAATGGGGTACCTAACACCGGCCGGTGGATGGCTGCACGCGTTGGCAGCGTCGTCACCAGTTAGCCCGTGGGCGTCCCATTGGACTGAAGGGTGCATGTGGATCACCGGTCAGCCGTCACTATTGTCTCATACGCTCCCCCACACCACGCGTTTGTTCGCAGGGCGCGCCAAGAAACTCACGCTACAATCAGGACACCATTGCCCCCGTACCCTGTGAGTAAGGACGACATGCCCAGCCCCAACGTTTCCAGTAGCGCCCCAGCGGACATGAATCTTTCAGCCCTGACGCGCCCAAAGTTCTTTGGTTGGTTCCTAGTCATCGCCGGCAGCATCGCCTGGCTCGCCTCAGCAACCCTAGTTCTGGAACGCCTGCAGCTTTACACAAACCCGGACACCACCCTGAGTTGCGACTTCAACTCCTGGATCTCCTGCGGCGACGTGATGAAGACCCCCGAGGCGGCCATCTTTGGTTTCCCGAATCCCTTCATTGGCGTCGTGGCGTTCGCCGTGATCGTGACGACCGGCGTGGTCTTGTTAGCTGGCGCCCAGATGGCCCGCTGGTTCTGGATCTGCTTGCAGATTGGGATCACCGCGGGTATGGCGCTCGTGGGATGGTTCTGGTTTACCGCTGTTTATACGCTCGCGATCCTGTGCCCGTACTGCATGATCGTGTGGGCCATGATGTTCCCGCTCTTTATTTTCATCACGCTGCGCAACATCAATGACGGCGTCATTCCCACCAAGCCTGCCGTCGCGAGATTCCTCAACGACTGGGCCTGGATCATCGTCGCCCTCATGTACCTGGGCACCCTAGCGTCGATCTTCTTCAAGTTCATGGCCCTGATGATCCCCTCCAACGCCTAAACAACCCCCGGCCTACCTCACCACAATCGACCCCCACAAGCTCCCCCACAATCTAAGTGGCAGTAGATGCGATGGACAACGCTTTCCAAGGGTGTTTTTCGGTAGCAACTGCCACACAGATTTTGGGGATGGGTTTAGGGACGGGTTTGGGCGCTGCTCACGGGACGGCGATATGTACGACGAAGGGCACCTCCCAGCGGGAGGTGCCCTTCGTCGTACGTACTGGATGCTGTTTAGGCGAACCAGATCGCGATCTCGCGCTCGGCGGACTCAACAGAGTCGGAGCCGTGAACCAGGTTCTGCTGAACCTTCAGGCCCCAGTCGCGGCCGAAATCGCCACGGATCGTGCCGGGGGCAGCCGTGGTGGGATCGGTGGTGCCAGCCAATGCGCGGAAGCCTTCGATGACGCGGTGGCCTTCGAAGATCGCGGCAACAACCGGGCCGGAGAGCATGAACTCAACCAACGGCTCGTAGAACGGCTTGCCAAGGTGCTCGGCGTAGTGTGCTTCCAGCTGCTCGCGGGTTGCGGTAACCTTCTTCAGCTCGGCCAAGGTGTAACCCTTAGCCTCGATGCGAGCCAGGACGGCGCCGGACAGGTTGCGGGCCACGCCGTCGGGCTTGACCAGGACAAGAGTGCGCTCAATGCTCACAATAACTCCAATTAAATAGATAAAACAGGATCAGAAGTAGTTTACTTCGTGGACGATTCGGGGTGTTCCTCGGGGTGTTCGGCATCCCACTTGGCCTGCACCTTGGCCCGATTCACATTCTCGCGGTCGATCTTGGCACCGCCGGTGAGTGCGTACCACCAGGCAATGCTGAAGAGCACACCCACGATGAACATGGAGTATTCCCAGAAGCCACAGGCGATGAGCACGAGCTGCAGAATCCAGCCCACCGCGATGCCCCACGTCTTGCGAACGACGGCGCAGGCCAGGATCAACAGCACGGCCAGAACGCCCGCGGCGATGAGGTAGATCGGGTTCTTGCCATTGACGCCAAACAAGGCCAAACCGAGGAACATGGCCACGAAGGCTTCGAGCATGAGCACCACGGAGGCAAACATCATCTTCGTTGAACGCAGCTTTTTGGGCGTATTGGGCTTCCATTCACGCTGCGCTTTGGTCAGTTTTGCCATGGTTAGAGCCCTTCCTTTTCACCCGGGCGACCCAGCAAGATGCGTGCCTCACCGACAAGGGTGATGGATCCGGTGATGAGCACGCCACCGGCCAGGTCGTTGTTGGATTCGGCGCGCTCGACAGCCCACTCGATGGCGTCGTCGAGCTTCTCGGAGATGTGGACATCTTCCTCGGCCCAGCCCAGATCCACGGCCATTTCGGCCAGTTCGGCGGCCGGGATAGCGCGCGGGGAGTTCGACTGCGTCAGCGCGAGCTCCCCGGCCTCGTCGCCATAGGACTCCTTGAGCGTGGTCAAAATTTCCTCGGCGTCCTTCTCCTGCAGAATTCCCAGCACCACCACGAGCTTGCTGAAGGCAAAGGACTCCTGCAAGGCCTTGGCGCTGGCGGCGATACCGGCCGGGTTGTGCGCGGCATCGACCACAATGGTGGGCGAGGTGCGCATCACTTCCAGGCGGCCCGGAGAGGTGACGGCGCCGAAGCCTTCCTGCACGAGCTCCAGGTTCAGTTCCTTTTCCCCGCCACCGAGGAAGGCCTCCAGAGCGGCAAGTGCGACGGCGGCATTTTGGGCCTGGTGTTCACCGTGCAATGGGAGCAAAATCCCCGGGTAACGGCCGGCAAGTCCCTGCAGCTCAAGCAGCTGTCCGCCGACGGCGATGGTGCGTGATTCCACACCAAATTCCACGCCTTCGAATCGGAACTCGGCGTTTTTCTCACGGGCCTTTTCGAGGATGACTTGGGCTGCATCTTGCGGCTGAGCGGCGCTGATGAGGAACGCGCCTTCCTTGATGATGCCGGCCTTTTCCTCGGCGATGAGTCCGGTGGTGTCACCCAACAGCTCGGTGTGATCCAGGGAGATCGGGGTGATGACGGCTACCTGACCGTCGCCCACATTGGTCGCGTCGGTGATGCCGCCGAGGCCAACCTCCATGACGGCCACGTCTACCGGCTCATCGGCGAAGATCGCAAAGGCCAGAATCGTGAGGCACTCGAAGTACGTCAGACGTACCTCTCCGGCGGCGATCAGCTCGGCATCGACGATCTCCAGGTAAGGGTGAATCTCATCCCAGATCCGCACAAACGTCTCATCGCTGACGGGGGCACCGTCGATGCTGATGCGCTCGGTGACACTGCTCAGGTGCGGGCTCGTGTAACGCCCCGTGCGCAGATCGTGCGCCAACAAACCGCATTCGATCATGCGGGCCGTTGAGGTTTTACCGTTGGTGCCGGTGATGTGAATGATCGGGAAGGCCTTGTTAGGCTCCCCCAGGACATCCATGGCCCGGAACAAGGGCGCCAAGCGCGGCTCCATCTTGTTTTCCGGGGCCCGGCCCAGCAGCTCAGCGTAAACGCTCTCGACCGAGAATTCGTCGTGGTTAGCAGTCATTAAGACACGGTCCGTTCAACTGTGATGGTAGTTTCAACGTCACCGGGGATGAGCTCGAGCTTGAGCGTGAGCGTCTCGCTCTTGACCAGTTCGGCGTTAGCGTGCAGGGCATCAACGATGTCCTGAGGTGCGCTGACGATGGTGCGGATCCGGTCGCTGACCTGCAGGCCGTTGTCCTTACGTGCCTGCTGGATGGAGCGGATCATATCGCGGGCCGTTCCCTCTGCCTCAAGCTCTTCGGTCAGCTCGGTGTTGAGCACGACGAAGCCGCCGCCGGGCAGCATCGCTACCGCAGTGGAACCGCCGTCGTGTGCGTCAGCTACGACTGTCTCGAGCGTGTACTCGGAGGCTTCCAGCTCGAGGCCGCCGGCCGTGACTACGCCGTCGGTGACGGACCAGTCGCCGGACTTGGAGCCCTTGATGGCGAGCTGGACATTCTTACCCAAGCGCGGGCCTGCGGCGCGAGCGTTGACCACGAGCTTCTGCGAGATGCCGAACTCCTCCGGGGAGGCCTGCGCCGCATCAACGAAGCGCACGGAACGGATGTTCAATTCCTCGGCAACGATCGCGGCGCCGTCGTTGAGGGCGGCTGCGTTGTCGGCCACGACCGTGAGTTCCTGCAAGGGCAGGCGGACGCGGAGCTTGGCGGCCTTACGCAGGCTGGAACCGGTGGAGCAGATCTGCTGGATCTTATCCATCTGGTCCACGAGCTCGGCGTTGCCCAGGAACAGATCGGCGTTGGGCCAATCCGTCAGGTGCACGGAGCGTCCACCGGTGAGTCCGCGCCAGACTTCTTCCGTGACGAGCGGCAGCAGGGATGCGGCCACACGACACACGGTTTCCAGGGCTGTGTAGAGTGCGTCGAAGGCGTCAACGTTTTCATCGAAGAAGCGGCCACGGCTTCGGCGGACGTACCAGTTGGTGAGCATGTCGAAGTAGCTGCGCAGGGAGTCGCAGGCGCCGGAGACGTCGTACTCATTGAGCTTGGCTTCCACGTCGCGGATCAAATCACCAGTGTTGGCCAGCAGGTACTGATCCATGGGATCGGAGTAGCCGTCGTAGCGCAGCTTAGCGTCGTAGCCCTTACCCTCGTTGGCCGTGTTGGCGTAGAGGGTGAAGAAGCTGTACACGTTCCACAGCGGCAAGATCACCTGGCGGACACCCTCACGGATGCCTTGTTCGGTGACGATCAGGTTGCCACCACGCAGGATGGGGCTAGCCATCAGGAACCAGCGCATGGCGTCAGCGCCGTCGCGGTCAAGCACCTCGGACACATCCGGGTAGTTGCGCAGCGACTTGGACATCTTCTGTCCGTCAGAGCCTAGGACGATGCCGTGGCTGATGACGTTCTTGAACGCCGGACGGTCAAAGAGTGCCGTGGAGAGCACGTGCAGCATGTAGAACCAGCCACGGGTCTGACCGATGTACTCGACGATGAAGTCGGCCGGGTTGTGCGTGTCGAACCACTCTTCGCTCTCGAAGGGGTAGTGCACCTGGCCGTACGGCATGGAGCCGGAGTCGAACCACACATCGAGCACATCTTCCACGCGGCGCATGGTGGACTTGCCCGTGGGGTCGTTCGGGTTGGGGCGGGTCAGCTCGTCGATGAACGGGCGGTGCAGGTCAACCTCGCCCTCCTTGTTCAACGGCAGGCGGCCAAAGTCAGCCTGCATTTCGGCGAGGGAGCCGTACACGTCGGTGCGCGGGTATTCGGGGTCATCTGACTGCCAGACGGGGATGGGTGAACCCCAGTAGCGGTTACGGCTGATGGACCAGTCGCGGGCATTGGCCAGCCACTTGCCGAACTGGCCGTCCTTGACGTTGCCGGGGATCCAGTTGATGTCCTGATTCAGCTCGACGAGGCGATCCTTGAACGCGGTGACCTGAACGTACCAGGATGAAACGGCACGGTAGATCAGGGGTGTGCGGCAGCGCCAGCAATGCGGGTAGCTGTGCACGTAGCTGGCCTGGCGGACTAGACGGCCAGCCTCACGGACCACCTTCGTGATGGCCTTGCCTGCGTCAAAGACCTGAACGCCGGCGATTTCACTCAGCGGGCCCTTGGCGAAGAGCGGCAGGAACTTGGCGCCCTCATCGATGGAGAGCACCACGGGGATGCCATTCGCCTCGCAGACCTTCTGATCCTCTTCACCGTAGGCGGGTGCCTGGTGGACGATACCCGTACCGTCGGTCGTGGTGACGTAGTCGGCCACGAGGAACTGCCAGGAGCTGGCGGTGCCGTACTTTTCGTCGTCGGCGAAGTAGTCCCACAGGGGCTCGTATTTGATGCCCTCGAGCTCGGCACCCGGGTAGCTGGCGGTGACAGCGGCAGTCGCGGCAGCTCCGTCGTCGTACCCCAAATCCTTGGCGTAAGCACCCACGAGGTCAGCGGCGAGCAGGAACTTCTCGGCACCGGCGGAGGAACCATTCGGGCCAACCGGCACGACGGCGTAGCTGACCTTAGGCCCGACAGCGAGGGCCTGGTTGGTGGGCAGGGTCCAGGGCGTGGTGGTCCAGGCGATCGCGGCAACCCCGGCCAGCTCCTGCGAGAGCGCGGATTCGCCGGCCACGATGGGGAAGGTGACGGTGACGGTCTGGTCCTGGCGGTCCTTGTAGACGTCGTCATCCATGCGCAGCTCGTGGTTGGAGAGGGGGGTCTCATCCTTCCAGCAGTAGGGCAGCACGCGGTAGCCGTTGTAGGTCAGGCCCTTGGAGTGGAGCTGCTTGAAAGCCCAGAGCACGGACTCCATGTACTCGACGTTGAGGGTCTTGTAATCGTTGTCGAAGTCAACCCAGCGAGCCTGGCGGGTGACATATTCCTGCCATTCGCCGGCGTACTTCATGACGGAGGAGCGGCAGGCGTCGTTGAACTTGTCGATGCCCATGGCCTCGATCTGCGCCTTGTCGGTCATGCCCAGCTGCTTCATGGCTTCCAGCTCGGCGGGTAGGCCGTGCGTGTCCCAGCCGAAGCGCCGCTCAACACGGCGACCCAGCTGCGTCTGGTAGCGGGCCACGAGGTCCTTGACGTAACCGGTCAACAGGTGACCGTAGTGCGGCAGACCGTTGGCGAAGGGAGGGCCGTCGTAGAAGACGAATTCGTTGGACCCATCCGTGCCGGCGTCGCGCGCATCAATGCTGGCCTGGAATGTGCCGTCTTCGTCCCAGTACTTCAGGACGAGTTCTTCTACCTTCGGGAAATTCACGGAGGAGGGAACGTGCTTGGATTCGGCGTGGAGGCCGGCGGCGGCTGAGGCCTTCGGGAAGTGGGTCATCACATCATCCTGGTTGTGGGTGTTCATGTTCAGGATGCAAGGACGGCTTGCGCCGCGGTACCACCTCGCTTACCGCTTTTGTTGCCAAAGACGGCCGCTCATTAACTGCTGTGACGGGCTTACCCGTCCGGTTCTACTGACCCCTAGTGTGCCAGGGGTGTTCTTCCGGAAGCTCACCGGTGATGGCCGGGTCGATGCTTTGTCCTTCATTCTACGGGATGCGCACGATTTCTGCGCGCATCCCGCCTGAGCCTGCGCTACTAGCGGCGAATGACTTTATGAGCGGCTGCCTGAGCTACGGGACGGAGCACGATCTGGTCCAGATTGATGTGATGGGCAAGCCCGACGGCGTAACCCACCACGCCTGCCACATCCTCCGCCGTCAGTGGCTTCTCCACTCCTTGATATACCTTGTCCGCCGCGTCCTGGTTACCGCCGAGCCGGTTGAGTGAGAATTCCTCCGTGGCCACCATTCCGGGTGCTACCTCGATGACGCGCAGATTGTTCTCGACTTCCTCCAGACGCAGGGCGTTAGTGAGCGCGTGCTGGCCAAACTTGGCTGCGCTGTATCCGGCGCCACCCTCGTAGGTGATGTGGGCCGCCGTCGAGGTCAGGTTCAACACCGTACCGAAGCCGTGTGCGCGCAAGTCGGGCAGGAAGGCCTTGAGAACCTTGACGGTCCCCAGCACGTTGACCTGGTACATCCACTCCCAGTCCGCGAGATCGGCGTTCGCCACGGTATCCACACCGCGAGCGCCGCCGGCGATGTTGATCAAGGTGTCGAGTCCGCCTTGCTGGGCAAAGGTGTCGGTGGTGAAGGCGTGGAGGCGAGCGACGTCGTCGTCCGCGGTGATATCTGCCGCGAAGGCGATGGCCCCGGTCTCCTGTGCCAGCTGCGCGAGCCGATCTTCACGGCGGGCCACGGCGATGACGTTCCAGCCGTCGGTCCGGAGTTGGCGGACAGTTGCGGCGCCGATTCCGGAGCTGGCGCCTGTGACGATTGCATTCTTAGAGGTATTTTCAGCCATGGTTTAAATCTAGCCCCGTTGGGCGGGGACGTTGAACGGGGCCGTGGCTATGACGTTGTGTTGAGGAAGTTCAGGAGTACGGCGGCCTGGTTTTGTAGTGGGTCCTTGGCGCCGTAGAGCAGTACGAGCTTCTCGTGGGCGGCGATGAGCTCGTGGAGCCGGGGCACCTCGGGATTGTGGCTGAGCTCCTGCGTGTAGTCGTCCTCAAAGGCCTCGAAGCGCTCCGCCACATGGTCGAAGGCTGACCGTACCGCTGTACTGGGCGCTATCTCCTTGAGCCAGAGGTCAACTTTGCTCTTACTCACCCCGCGCGGCCATAGCCTGTCCACGAGAACGCGGTACTCCCCCGCCTCTGGCTCCTCATACACCCGCAAGATCCTGACAGTGCCCATAGCTGCATCCTAGACCCCTTGATGCGTGCGCTCAGCCTGTTCCTTGTCACTGCTTAGTTACGCCGAGAGGGTTATCAAACGCTGGCGCGAGGGGCTCATGCGTCAGTTGCTCAATCACCACTACGGTATACCGGCTTGGCGTTGGCCGGAGGATCTCCGACCTCGCTGACGGTGTGGCCACTGCAGGCCATCCTAGTGACAGTGGCTTGCTCGATACGAGAGACGGCAAACCATCGAATCGCCTCGCGCAGTTGGCACCATCCAATGAGATACCACTGGCCGTTCGTGGAAGCGAACAGTACTGGCTCAATGTCACGGGTGGTGGTAGTCCCTGCTCCGGATGTGTAGCGAATACTGAGTACTCGTTGCTCCGCCATTGCCTCCTCCAGTGCCGACTTGATCGCGCGCGAGGAGGAAGGTAAAGCATTTACCCACACCCGGTGGGCCAGTTCGTCGGCTCTTGCCCGGGTTCTAGGGTCAAGAACGTCCAGGATTTTCTGAACACCGGCTGCTGCCAGATCAGCATAGGGGGCATCAGCAGCAGCGGACACGGCCGCCATGAGCGCCACAGCCTGCGCCGGCGACAGGCTGACAGGTGGCAGAGATGCGCCGCTAGCCAATCCGTAGCCGCCACCCGGGCCTGGTCGCGACCATAAGAGCGCACCACTGTTCTCCAACGCATTGAGGTCTCTCTTGACCGTACGCACGGAGACCTCGAACTCTCTCGCCAACCGTTCAGCGGAGATCCCTCGTGCGCCGCTTCGCCGCAACATCTCGGATAGCGCATGGAGCCGCTCGGCTCGCTTCACGGCTCAGTCCCAGTTAAATTCATGACATAAATAGTGACATACTCTTGTCCGCTGGGGGTGCGAAGGTTGTGGCATGACAACCACTAATACCTCTCCGACCATCATTCTCATCGCCGGCCATTGGCTGGGCGCCTGGGCGTGGGATGAAGTCCTGGAACACCTAAAAGCAGACCACCCTAGGGCCATCGCCATGACGCTGCCCGGTCTCGACGCCCACGATCATAAGCGTGCAACTCAAACCCTCGACGCCCAGGCTGAAGCGATCCTAGGGGTCATCGCTCACCACGGTAATCAGCCTGCACTTCTCGTCGCCCACAGTGGTGCAAATGCTCCCGTTAGCCTTGTCTTAGACCGGCACCCTGAGCTTGTTGACCGGGTAGTGTGGGTCGATTCCGGCCCTGTGGCGACGGGAACTGTCTTCGCCCCAGACTTTCCGGAGGAGTTGAAGGAGCTTGCGTTGCCACCCTTCGACGTCCTCGCACAGCAGGCGAGCCTCGAAGGTCTAAGCGCAGAGACACTCGAACGGTTCCGGGCCCGAGCCGTCCCTGAGCCCGGCACTGTCCTGCGTCAGCCCGTGGAGCTCAGCAACGAAGCCCGCCGCAGCGTGCACACCACCTTGGTCTGTTGCTCAATCCCAAGTGCGCAGGTGCTGGAGCTGACTCAAACCGGTCATCCCATGTTCGCCGAAGTCGCGAACCTTGAACACCTGCGCATTATTGATCTCCCAACGGGTCATTGGCCTATGTGGAGCCGTCCGCGCGACCTTGCCGAGGTCCTTGCCTCAGAGGCTGCTCGGAGCAACTGAACTACGCGCCCTAGAACGCCGCATTCACCTGCCGTTGGCTCCCAGACCCGGCGCCTTTGTTCTGTTCTGCGTTGAGTTCACCGTGAACTTGCCGCAGAACACTGTTGTGCGGCACGTTCGTCCTGAACTTTACGCAGAACCGAACAAACTAGGCTCCCAGAACTCGCACTGCCACTTCTGGGTGCGCCGCGCCTGGGCACTGAGCGTCACAACGTCCGGCGGATAGACCCGGATGGCTCGTTTACCGCCCTTCCCGGCAATAGAGAGCACCCCGTGTTGCGCCAAGGTATCTGCCGGGAACATGAACATACCCAGCCCCGCGCCGGAGCCGGCCTGGATCGCGAAGAGGGTGACGCCGTCGTCCATGTCATAGGGGCGGATGGGACCTTCCGTGGAACGCAGCCACAGCGTGACAAACTGCCCCAGCTTGGTAGGTGTGGTCTTGGCGACGCGAAACAGCGCCGGGCGCTCGCCGAGGGTCAGGGTGTGGGCGCAGTAGTCGGCGCTCTCGGGCTCGGGCACCGCATTGGCCCAACTCATCCGGGTCATTTGCCACTGTCGCTGCGCGCTCTCGGGGATATTCACGTGCCACATTATCCGCAGAATCCTGCTTCGAGGGCAAGTCATGAAAGAATTGAGCCATGGCTGAAAACATTCCGGGCACAGACACGCCCGCACCCACCACAAGCAACGTCCCCGACAAGCCCGTTTTGGAGGGCCTCGAAGAGTCCCTGACCAAGCGCTGGCTTGAAGAAGGCACCTACAAGTTTGACCGCGAGACCACCCGTGAGCAGGTGTACTCCATTGACACTCCCCCGCCCACGGCGTCCGGCTCCTTGCACGTGGGTCACATGTTCTCCTACACGCAGACCGACGTGCTGGCTCGTTTCCAGCGCATGAACGGCAAGAATGTCTTCTACCCCATGGGCTGGGATGACAACGGCTTGCCCACCGAGCGTCGCGTGCAGAACTACTTCGGTGTCCGCTGCGACCCCACCTACGCCTACGTGGATGGTTACCGCCCGCCGGCAACTCCGGCCAAGAACCAGCGTGACTTTGACGTTGTCTCCCGCAAGAACTTCATTGAACTGTGTGAAGAGCTCGCCGTTGAGGATGAAAAGGTCTTTGAGCACCTGTTCCAGACCTTGGGCCTTTCGGTTGACTGGGATCTGACGTACCGCACGATCGATGATCACTCACGTGCCGTCTCGCAGCGTGGCTTCTTGGAAAACCTGAACCACGGTGACGCTTACATGGCCGAGGCTCCCACACTCTGGGACGTCAGCTTCCGCACCGCCGTTGCCCAGGCTGAGCTGGAAGACCGCGAAGTAGCCGGAGCGTACTACCGCTACCCATTCGTCGCCGAAGACGGCACAAAGATTTACATCGAGACCACGCGCCCGGAACTGCTGGCCGCCTGCTCCGCCCTGGTCGCCAATCCTGACGATGAGCGCTACAAGCCGCTCTTCGGCAAGAAGGTCACCTCGCCACTGTTCGGTGTTGAGGTTGAGGTTCGCGCCCACGCTCTGGCTAAGGCCGACAAGGGTTCCGGCATTGCCATGGTCTGCACCTTCGGTGACCTGACCGACGTCACCTGGTGGCGGGAACTGCAGCTGCCCACGCGCGCCATCGTGGGCCGCGACGGCCGCATCCTCGGTGACACCCCCGAGTGGATCACCTCCGAGGAAGGCCGCGCGAACTACGCAGCCATCGCCGGCAAGACGGTCTTCAGCGCCAAGGAAAGCGTGGTCACCATGCTGACCGAGGCAGACTTGCTCGACGGCGAACCGAAGAAGATCATGCACCCCGTGAACTTCTTTGAGAAGGGCGACAAGCCCCTGGAGATCGTTTCCTCCCGCCAGTGGTACATCCGTAACGGTGGCCGTGACGAGGATCGCCGCGAACGCTTGATCAACCGCGGTAAGGAAATTGAATTCCACCCGGCCTTCATGCGCTCACGCTACGACAACTGGATCTCCGGCCTGAACGGTGACTGGCTGGTGTCTCGCCAGCGCTTCTTCGGCGTGCCGGTTCCCGTCTGGTACCCGCTGGATGCCGACGCCAACCCGGACTACGATCACCCGATCCTACCCACCTCGGACATGCTCCCCGTTGACCCTGCTGCCGACGCAGCCCCGGGCTTCACCGAGGATCAGCGCAATGTGGCCGGTGGCTTCATTGGTGACGCCGACGTGCTCGACACCTGGGCCACCTCCTCCTTGACGCCGCAGATTGTGGGCGGCTGGAGCCAGGATGAGGACCTGTTCGGTAAGGTTTACCCCTTCGATCTGCGTCCCCAGGGTCACGACATCATCCGCACCTGGCTGTTCTCCTCCGCCGTGCGCGCCGACGCCCTGCAGGGCAGCGCACCGTGGAAGCACGCCGCCATCTCGGGCTGGATCCTTGACCCGGATCGCAAGAAGATGTCCAAGTCCAAGGGCAACGTGGTGGTCCCCACCGACGTGCTCAACGACTTTGGCGCCGACGCCGTCCGTTACTGGGCAGCATCCGCCAAGCTTGGCGCCGATACGGCCTACGAGATTGCGCAGATGAAGATTGGTCGCCGCCTGGCCATCAAGCTGCTCAACGCCTCCAAGTTCGTGCTCAACCTTGGCGCCACCGAGGCCAATGTGGTTGCGGCCGATGACGCCGTGCTCACGAACCCCTTGGATCGTGCCGTGCTGGCGCAGCTGGCCGAGGTGGTCCGTGCGTCAACGGCCGCCTTTGAGAAGTACGACTACGCCCGTGCCCTGCAGCTCACCGAGAGCTTCTTCTGGCACTTCACGGACGATTACGTCGAGCTCATCAAGGACCGCGCCTACGGTGCCAGCGGCGAGGAAGGCCAGGCATCCGTGCTGGCAGCCCTGGCCACGACGCTTGATTCACTGCTGCGCCTGTTCGCACCGTTCCTGCCCTTCGCCACGGAAGAAGTCTGGGGCTGGTGGCGTGGCGGTTCGGTGCACCGCGCGCCGTGGCCGTCCGCCGTTGCCGTGGACGACGGCGACACCACCTTGCTCGCGACGGTCGGGGACGCCTTGAGCGGCATCCGTAAGGCCAAGTCCGAGGCTAAGGTCAAGCAACGCACCCAGGTCCTCTCCGCAACGGTGACCGCCGGCGAGGTTCAGGCCGCGCAGTTGACCGCCGGATTGGGCGACCTCAAGGCCGCTGCCAACGCTCTGGAACTCACGGTTGCCGTGGGCGAAGGCGAACTGGCCGTGTCCGACGTCGTGCTGGAGCCGGCGCAGGAGCCCGCGCAGGCGTAACGTGTTGGGCCGGGATTCGGCAGGCTTAACGTCTCGTTGAGCCTGCCGAAACCTTGGCTAACTTTTTTAGCCCCTTCTTGGGCGGCACCCGAACCGGCTCCGGCCATCGAGCATTCAGGGTGTCGCCCAAGGTTGTTCCACGCAGCTTTCGCCCCACGAGGGGCAGCACCCACTCAGTGACCCATTCCCGATGTTCGCGTGCTCGCTGCCGCACCCCGCGTGAGGCCTTGCGCTTTTCCCGCGCCGTGATGGTATGCGGCACCCCGAGCGCATCCAGAACCTGTGCCGCCAAATACTTGTGCCCGGCCTTGGACATGTGGAGCCGATCGGGCCCCCACATGTGGGCATTTTGGTAGGCCGTGAATGCCGCATAGTCCACCAGGATGGCACCGTACTGCGCCGCGATGGCCCGGACGCCGTCGTTATAGGCGTGATTCTTCCGCCGCAGCCGCCCTAGCAGCGGCGCCACCTCCACGTCGTAGCCGGTAAAAAGCACCAGGGTTGCCCCTGTTTGCGCCAGGCGGGACACCAGAAAGCTATACTCGGCCAGGATGTCCGCGATCTTCGTACCAAAATCCATGACGTCATTGCCGCCGGCGTACAGCGTGATGAGCGTTGGCTCCATGGCAAGGGCCGGCTCGAGCTGATCGGCGATGATGTGCCGGAGCCGTTTACTGCGAATGGCTAGATTGGCGTACTCCCATCCAGGGGCATGGCTCGCCAAGGCCTCGGCCACCCGATCGGCCCAGCCTCGCACCCCATTGGGCCGTCGCTTGCTACTATCCCCCACGCCTTCCGTGAAGGAATCCCCCAGGGCGAGGTAACGGCCCGGCTCCTGCGCTAACACGAGCGACTACACGGCCGCCCGCGAGGCCCGCACCATGCCGGCACGGCCAATCCCGTGGTACTCCCAGCCAGCGGCCTGCCAGACGGAACCGTCGAGGGCATTGCGCCCATCGATGATCACGGCCCGTCGCACGAGCGTGGCTGCCTGCCCCGGATCAAGGGCGGTGAATTCGGGCCACTGAGTCAACAGGAGCACCAGCTCGGCCTCGCGCAGCGCCACGGAGACCTCGCGCTCGAAACTCAGCTGCGGGAATTGCAGCCACGCCGTGTCCTGCGCCTGCGGATCGCTCACCGTCACGAGCGCCCCCTGCGCGGCCAGTTGAGCCGCCACATCCAGGGCCGGCGAATCCCGAATATCGTCGGTGTGCGGCTTGAACGACGCACCCAGAATCGTGATGCGTTTGCCCTGCACCGAACCCGCACACAGCCGTACCGCGGTCTCGGCGGTACGGAATCGCGCGTCGGCATTGATCCCGTCAACCAGCGAGAACATCTCATCGAGGGCGTCCACCCCGTGGCTCTGCGCCTGAGCCCGGAACGACCGCAAATCCTTCGGCAAGCACCCGCCCCCGAACCCCACGCCGGCATGGAAATACTTCCCGCCAATGCGGTCGTCGTGTCCCAGTGCCTGGGCGAGTTGTACGACGTCGGCCCCCACCTGTTCGCAAAACTCACCGACCGCGTTGATGTAGGACAGTTTCAAGGCCAAGAACGCGTTGGCCGAGATCTTAATGAGTTCGGAGGTGGCAAAGTCAGTGACCACCTTCGGGGTTCCCCGCTCCAGCAGCGGCGCGTAGACGGCGTCGAGCAGGGAGCACGCGAGTTCTGCCTTCTCACCGACCCCATAGACGAGCCGGTCGGGCACGAGCGAGTCCTTGACGGCCGTGCCTTGTCGGAGGAATTCGGGGTTCCAGGCGAGCCCGGCGCCGCTCGCGGCAATCACCTGTTCTAGGACGGTGGCCGTTCCCACTGGAACGGTGGATTTGCCCACCACGAGGGTGCCCGGGCGCAGATGCGGGCGCAGGGCCTGGACCGCGGACATCAGGAAGGACAGATCGGAATCGTTAGTCGTCTTGGACTGCGGTGTGCCCACACAGAGGAAGTGCACCTGCGCGCAGGCCAGGTCCGCGGGGTCACTCGTGAAGGTGAGGCGGCCGCCGTCGTGCCCTTCCTGAAGCAATTCGGCGAGACCGGGCTCATGGAAGGGCACCTCGCCACGGGCCAGCTGCGCGATCCGGGCGGTGTCGGTGTCGAGCGCGATAACGTCGTGGCCCAGGTGCGCCAGGGTCAGGGCGTGGACCGCACCGAGATATCCGGCACCAATAACGGAAATTTTCATTTGATTCCTCTCAGGGCGGCCGGGAGCCGCGGGTGGTCGGCGATGGCCTGGGTGAAAAGTTCCATGAGTTGCTCGCACACAACGTGCCAGCTGCGGCCCTGGACCTGGGCGAACGCCGCGTCGGCGAAGGCAGCCCGTTTCGCGTCGTCGCCCATCAGGTCCATGGCGTAATCGTGTAATTGGCGCAGGTTACCGGGGGCGTAGAGCCAGCCCGTGCGGGAGGAATCCACAAGATCCACGGGCCCACCACGACCCGTCGCCACCACGGGGACCCCGGAGGCCATGGCTTCCTGAATGGTCTGGCAGAAGGTTTCCAGCTCGCCCGGGTGCACGAACAAGTCAAAGGAGGCCATGGCAGCGGCGAGCTCGTCACCGCCCAGGAATCCGGTGAAGTAGGCGCTCGGCAGGAGGGCTTGGAGCGCTTCTCGCTGGGGGCCATCTCCCACGATGACGAGCCGTGTGTCGGGGATAGTGGCGAGCACGGCCAGGTCCTCCACCTGCTTTTCCAGGGCGAGGCGCCCCACATAGCCAATGATCTTCTGTCCTTGTGGCGCTACCTTGTGTCGGAAAGCGGTGCTGCGTTTGGCGGGGTGGAAGCGATCGGTGTCCACGCCGCGACGCCACAGTTCCACTCGAGGGATGCCGTGGCCTCGGAGCTTCTGCAAGGAGTCGGTGGAGGGCACGAGGGTTTTCGTCGCTGCGGTGTGGATGCGTTCCACCCGCTGCCACGCCCAATTTTCTAGAAACGGCATGCCATAGCGGGCGGCATAGCCGGGGACGTCGGTTTGGTATACGGCGACGGTAGGAATACCCAGGGCCGCCGCTGCCCGCACGGCACGCCACCCCAGAATAAAGGGCGAGGCTAGGTGGACCACATCGGGGTTGAACTCGGCCAATAAGACCTTGACCCGCGCTACCCCACCGATGGCAATCCGGATGTTGCGGTATCCGGTCAGCGGCACGGCGGGCAGTCTGCGGACCGTGGCCCCCTCAACTGTGGGCGGAGCGTTCTCGAGCGTGGATGGGGCGATGACTAAAACGTCATCTCCGCGCGCATCCAGATGTTGCAAGATTTTCAGCAGTGAATGGGTGACCCCATTCATCTCGGGCAGGAACGATTCAGCAACTATTGCAACCTTCACGCTTCAAGCGTGACCTGCCAAGGTTGCCGTCGTACCCGGCTCGGGAAACGAAGCGGTGAAGAGTGGGTGAACGGCCGCTGCCACCGATGCTGGCCCAGATTTTGGGCAAAGGGGAAGCCCCATCGGCTAAATGCCGTCGGTGGGGCTTCGACTTTCATGCCGTGTGTGACGTGCACGGTCTGGTGGATACTAATGACTTTTCACGACGTCTCACCGCGTCACCGGTGCTTTGAACCGCGTGCGAGCAACCCGTCGAAACGGTGCTCATGTGATCAATACGGTTCGGTCTGTGAAATTTTTAGTCTCTACCAGCCCTTTCCTTGGCGGATTGGGTAAGAACAAGTATGCTCCTGCTCGCAGGGCAAAAACAAGAGGTGGCGGGAAGTATTTTTCCCACCACCTCTGAGCTCGCATGTGCGAGACTTTTAGCCGAACTGCGGGTCCTCGGTGCGGCTGCGCTTGATCTCGAAGAAGTACGGGAAACTAGCCAGTGTCACGGTGGCGTCCCACAGCTTTCCGGCTTCCTCGCCGCGGGGAATGCGGGTGATGACGGGGCCAAAGAAGGCGGTGTCGTTGAAGGCCACGATGGGGGTTCCCACGTCCTGGCCCACCTTGGAGATACCTTCGGCATGGCTTACGCGCAAGGCGGCGTCGTGGGCATCGCTCGTGGCGGCTGCTGCCAGTTCTGCCGGCAGGCCGGTTTCGGCCAGGGCCTTGGCGATGACGTCGGACATGTTCGTGTTGCCATTGTCGTGAATCTGTGTGCCCATAGCGTCGTACAAGGGCTTGATGACCTGCTCGCCATGCTCGGCAACGGCGGCGATAATCACGCGAACCGGGCCCCACGCCTGAACCATGCGTTCCTTGTAAACGTCCGGGAGGGAATCGTTATTTTCATTCAGGACGGACAAGCTCATGACATGCCAGTTCACGGAAATGTTGCGAACCTGTTCCACTTCGCCAATCCAACGCGAGGTCACCCATGCGAAGGGGCAGATGGGATCAAACCAAAAATCGGCCGTTTCGGCGGCGTTCACAGCGCTTTCAGACACGTAAAAACTCCTCGGTAGAACATGGATTCCAATGATGGATGGAGGCGAAGCCCCGTCGCTAGGTGCAACGACGTCGTGCCGGAAACTATTCCGGGAACCGAAGGTCTTAGGCGGACTTGTTCCGGCGCTTGGCAGCCACCTCGTGGGGGATCAAGGTAGGTTCGGCCTTTTTAGCAACCACGTCAGCGGTGATGACCACGGTGGCGATATCGGCGCGGCTGGGCAGATCAAACATGACAGGCTGCAGGACTTCTTCGAGAATGGCGCGCAAACCGCGTGCGCCTGTTCCTCGGTCCAGCGCCAGCTCGGCAATGGCCGCCAGTGCCTCGTCATCAAACTCCAGCTCCACGCCGTCGAGCGTGAACATCTTTTGGTACTGCTTGACGAGCGCGTTTTTGGGTTCCGTGAGGATCTGAATCAAGGCGGTGCGGTCGAGCTGTGTCACGGTGGTGATGACGGGCAGGCGTCCAATGAATTCCGGGATCAACCCGAACTTCAGGAGATCTTCCGGCATGACGTCGGCGTAGCTGGCCTCGGACTGCTTAAGCGCACTGAGCGGGGCACCAAAGCCGATGCCCTTCTTGCCAGCGCGGGAACCGATGATGTCTTCCAGTCCGGCAAAAGCACCGGCGACAATGAACAGCACATTGGTGGTGTCGAGCTGCAGGAACTCCTGGTGCGGATGCTTCCGGCCACCTTGCGGCGGAACGGAGGCTACGGTGCCTTCAAGAATTTTCAGCAGCGCCTGCTGAACACCCTCACCGGATACGTCACGGGTAATGGAGGGGTTCTCGGACTTGCGCGAAATCTTATCGATCTCATCGATGTAGATGATGCCCTGCTCGGCCTTTTTCACATCAAAGTCGGCTGCCTGAATGAGCTTGAGGAGGATATTTTCCACATCCTCACCCACGTAGCCGGCCTCGGTCAGCGAGGTTGCATCGGCAACGGCAAAGGGGACGTTGAGGCGGCGGGCCAGGGTCTGAGCCAGGTACGTCTTGCCACAACCTGTGGGTCCGATGAGCAAGATGTTGGACTTAGCAATTTCCACATCGTCGTGCACGCCGCCGGAGAGCGTGGTGCTCTTAACAGCGTGGCCGGACTGGATGCGCTTGTAATGGTTGTACACAGCAACGGCGAGCGATTTCTTGGCCGGTTCCTGGCCCACAACATATTCCTGCAGGAAGTCAAAAATCTCCCGCGGTTTGGGCAATTCAAAGGTGTCGAGCTCGGCAACCTCGGAGAGCTCTTCTTCGATAATCTCATTGCACAGCTCGATGCATTCATCGCAGATGTACACGCCGGGACCGGCGATGAGCTTACGAACCTGTTTCTGGCTTTTCCCACAGAAGGAACACTTCAGCAGATCGGTGCTTTCGCCCATCCTGGCCATTGGTGTGTCCTTCCGCGACTAACTCGCCAGCAGCGAAGTTATTCTAAATAATTACAAGTTCCAGAGCTGATGCCCGGAACGTCCTACAAAGTAATTTCAACTCTAATCCACGGCATGGACATTGAGCGGAAAGCAAACGCCGGAACAGGGATTTTCCTCCCTGTTCCGGCATTTATATCATGCGGCCCTTAGCGGCTGATAGCGGCCGGCTTGATCTTGCGAGGAGCCAACACTTCATCAATCAGGCCATACTCCTTGGCCTGTGCGGCCGTGAGGATGTTGTCACGCTCGATGTCGTTGCTGACCTGCTCCGGGGTGCGGCCCGAGTGATCGGCGAGAGTGTTCTCCAACCATTCACGCATGCGCATGACCTCGTTGGCCTGGATCTCCAGGTCAGAGGCCTGACCACCCTGGCCACCGGAGAGTGCCGGCTGGTGGATCAAGACGCGAGCGTTCGGCAGCGCCAGGCGCTTGCCGGGGGCGCCGGCAGCCAGCAGAACAGCGGCGGCCGAGGCAGCCTGTCCGAGGCAAACCGTCTGGATTTCCGGACGGATGAACTGCATCGTGTCGTAGATGGCCGTCATAGCCGTGAACGAGCCACCGGGAGAGTTGATGTACAAGGTGATGTCACGGTCGGTGTCATCTGCTTCCAAGACGAGCAGCTGAGCCATCACGTCATCAGCGGAGGCATCGTCCACCTGAACGCCGAGGAAGATGATGCGATCCTCGAAGAGCTTCGTGTACGGGTCCTGGCGCTTGAAACCATACGGTGTGCGCTCCTCAAACTGAGGGAGCACGTAGCGGCTGGAGGGAAGGTTGCCGGCAGTGTGGCCAAATGCTGTGCTGCCAAAGTTGTAAGTCATGGTCGTACTCCTGAAATCTTTATCTTCGGCTTTTACTTGGCGTTGGTTCCGCCGCCACCGGCAACGGAGCCTGCGTGACGGGCAATCTTGTCAAAGAAGCCGTACTCGAGGGCTTCGGCGGCCGTGAACCACTTGTCGCGGTCGTTGTCGGTGAGGATCTTCTCAACCGTCTGGCCGGTCTGCTCGGCGGTCAGTTCCGCCATGACCTTCTTCATGTGCAAGATCAGTTCGGCCTGAATCTTGATGTCCGAGGCCGTGCCGCCGATTCCACCAGAAGGCTGGTGCATGAGGATGCGCGCGTTGGGCGTAGCGTAACGCTTGCCCTTGGTGCCGGAGGAGAGCAGGAACTGTCCCATGGACGCTGCCAGACCGGTGGCGACGGTGACGACATCGTTCGGGATGAACTCCATCGTGTCGTAGATAGCCATACCGGCGGTAACCGACCCACCAGGTGAGTTGATGTACAGGTAGATGTCCTTTTCAGGATCCTCGGCCGAGAGCAGCAGCAGCTGCGAGCAGATCAAGTTGGCGTTGTCATCGCGAACCTCTGAACCCAACCAAATGATGCGTTCTTTGAGCAGGCGGTTGTAGATGTACTGGTCCGAGCCGGACGGGTCCGCGCTAGCCATCGTGGGGGTGGTGTGCTGTGCCATGGTGGGTTTACCTCTCCTTCGTGTGGCCCGTTGAGCATGCCCAACGTGACCATCACTAATGTTCACTACTTGGACAGTAGCCCTTTTCGCCGGCTCATTGTGGCCCTTTGGGACACTGTTCGCTGTAGGCGCACGTTCCGCGAAGGTACGGGGGTGCAGGGAATAAAACCGCGCTGGTGGGACAACGAAAAGGGCATGCAAAAAGCCGTTGCCGGCTCCTTGGAAAAGGAACCGGCAACGGCTGCTAAAACGTTTTTACCCGGTGAAGGGAAGTAGTTAGACGCGAGCTTCGCCCGGATCGGTGACTGCTGTGGGCTCGATGACCTCGTCCTCGGAAGCAATTTCTTCTTCTTCGGAAGCGACTGAAACGAAGTCAGTCAGATCAACAGCAACACCAGCGGTGTCCTTCACGGCAGCCTTGCCCAGAACAGCGGCAAGTGCCTTGCGACGACGAACTTCGCCAACGATCATGTTGACCTGGCCCGAGGAGTCGAGCATCTGCGCGAACTGGTTCGGGTCCATGCCGTACTGGCTAGCGGAGGAAACGATGTAGTCGATCAGTTCAGCCTGGCTGACGCTGACTTCTTCCTTCTCAGCAATGGCATCGAGGATGATCTCGTTGCGGAATGCCTTCTCGGTGTTTTCCTTGACCTCGGCGCGGTGCTCTTCGGTGTCGTGTTCCTCGGCACCGTGTGAGTTCTCCGGGCGGAAGTGCTGCTCGAGCTGCTCGGCGATGACGGAATCCGGAACCGGAACCTCAACGAGGGCAACGAGTGCTTCGAGAACCTTGTCGCGAGCCTCAACACCCTGCTCGACAACCTTGGAATCGGCAGCCTGCTTGGCCAGGTCTTCCTTCAGTTCGGCAATGGTGTCGAACTCGGAAGCCAGCTGAGCGAAGTCATCGTTTGCTTCGGGGAGTTCGCGAACCTTGACCGAGGTGACCTTGACGGTGACCTGAGCTTCTTCACCTGCGTGCTCGCCGCCAGCCAGCTTGGTGTTGAAGATTGCTTCCTCGCCAGCGGACAGGCCGGTTGCGGCCTCGTCCAGACCATCAAGCATGTTGCCTGCGCCGACCTGGTAGGAGAGGTCAGCAGCGGAGTCAACCTCAACGCCGTCGATCTTGGCGTCGATGTTGATGGTGAGGAAGTCACCATCGGCGGCCGGGCGGTCTTCAGCCTTCAGCGTGCCGAAGCGGCCGCGGAGCTCGTCCAGTGCCTTCGTGGTGTCTTCATCGGAAGCCTCAACAGCAGCAACCTCAACCTCAATGCCAGCGTAGTCCGGCAGTTCGATCTCGGGGCGGATGTCCAGTTCAACCTGGAACTTGACCACACCATCGGTGCCGGACGGGTCCGGAACTTCGGTGATTTCAACTTCGGGACGGCTCAAGGGAATGAGCTTGTTTTCGACAACAGCTTCCTGGTACCAGCCGTTCAGACCGGCGTTGATAGCCGTTTCGAGAACGTAGCCACGGCCAACGCGCTGATCGATCAGCGAGTTGGGGACCTTACCCTTACGGAAGCCGGGTACCTGAACCTGGGTACCAATCGTCTTGTAAGCCTCAGTGATGCTGGGCTTCAATTCCTCAAAGGAAACCTCAACATCGAGCTTTACCCGAGTGGGTGTGAGGTTTTCGACAGCGCTCTTCACAGCGTGGTACTCCTGATGGTCTGTTGATGGATATTTAGGCCCAGCACATGGGCAGTCACTGACCAAACGTGATCCGGATAATGCTGAAGTCGGGGCGACAGGACTCGAACCTGCGGTCTCCTGCTCCCAAAGCAGGCGCGCTAGCCACTACGCTACGCCCCGTAGTGCCCGCAACAGTCTACGGGCAAAAGTTCCCAGATGCACAATCGGCGATTTCGCGGCGATTTTCTCGTGGTTTTCCCTCGCCCTTTACGGACGACGACGAACCCCACCTAGCGTGTTTAGCTCACCTTTTGCGCGCCTTTAGTTAAACAAAAAAATTCCCCGGCCAGATGACCGAGGAATTCATAAAAAATTGGAGGGGGCGACGGGAATCGAACCCGCGTAATCAGTTTGGAAGACTGAGGCTTTACCATTAAGCTACGCCCCCAGATACAAGCCCTGGGGCTTTGTTTTCGGCTTGTGGCCGAACAACTCCATTACCCTATCAACCCTTTTGCCACTCTCGCAAATCGAGAGCAGCTAATTTTCGAAAAATGCCATAGTTGGGCGTTCTCGCGGTAGTTCTACCTATAGCGAGAATGCCTAACTAGGGCGTTTTTACGGGGAAGTCGCGCTCAGGACTTCTGGCAGGACGGGCACCAATAAAGTTTTCTCCCGCCGAGCTCCTGCAACGCGATTTCCGTGCCGCAGTGACGGCACGGCAGGCTCTGCCGCTTGTACACATAATGCGCATCCTCCACCGGAACCGACGCGTTGGCCCGTTGTTCCGCGAGCTTCTCGCCCACCGCAACGCCATGGCCGGAGGGTCGATCTCCCATTTCGGTCGTGATGATGCGACCGTCGCGGACGCCGTCGTTCATGATGGTGGCAATATCACGCCACAGCGCCTGGGCTTCCTCACCCTGCAGGCTTGTTCCGGAGAGCATGGGATCGAGGCCCAGCCGGAACAAGGTTTCCGCCCGGTAGACATTACCCACCCCGGCGAGTACGTCTTGTTTCATGAGTTGCAAGGCGATTGAGGTTGAACTCTTGCGGATGCGCCGCACAAACTCCTCGGCATCTCCGGGGTAATCGTTGAGTGGATCAGGGCCCAACTTGTTGCGCGCCACGACAGCCTCAGCGGGGGTCAAGACCTCGCAGGCGGTCGGTCCACGCAAATCGGCCCAGCCATGCTCGGACACGAGACGGACTCGCACAGCACCCTTGGGTTCGGGCGGGCCGGCATAAACCTCGGCGGACGGCCCGGCCCCAGCAACTTCTTGTTCACCAATGCGACGCGGCGCGCCAATGCTGGAGGCGCCCGTGAAGGACGAATCGCCGCCAAAGTCCCATGCTCCGTACAAGCCCAGATGCACGCGCATCACCAGATCGTGGGAGAAATACAGGAACATTTGCTTGCCGTGCGCCTCGGCCCGCTCCAGAAGCTGACCGTCGAGGCGCTGTGCTCCCGCGGCGAATTTCCCCTGCGGGCTGGACACGGCAAGCGTAGCCCCGCCAAAGACATCACGAAATTGCCGGGCCAAGCGGTGGACGGAATGCCCCTCAGGCATAGGATCCTCCGCTTGGTCCCGGCAGAGTCACAAGGTGGTTGTGCACAGCGAAATTACTCGACGATCTCGCCCGTGGTTTCGTACACAGCGATCTTGCCGATGCGGCGGACATGACGCTCGGCGTTGCTGAACGGCTCGGCGAGGAACGCTTCGATGATCGCAGTGGCTTCCTCAACTGTGTGCTGGCGGCCACCCACGGCGATGACATTGGCGTCGTTGTGCTCGCGAGCCAAGGTCGCGGTGGAGTGGTTCCAGGCGAGAGCGGCACGCACACCCTTGACCTTGTTGGCGGCAATCTGCTCGCCATTGCCGGATCCGCCCAGCACAATCCCGAGTGCGTCAACGCCAGCGGCCTGGTCGGCGACGACGGCCAGTGCGGCGTTGATGCAGAACGAGGGGTAATCATCTTCGGCGTCGTAAGCCTGCGGTCCGTGGTCCACCATCTCGTAGCCCTTGGCGGCGAGTGCCGTGATGAGGTGAGCGCTGAGCTCCATGCCGGCGTGGTCGGTTGCGATATGAACGCGCATGATGATTCCTAAGTTCTCGAGGTAATAACTGCTCCCCCAAGACTACCCAAGGCTGCACCACATTACGGCCGCCGCGAACGGTCCCCCGGCGATTTTCCGGCCCGACGGTTCATGATGGCGGAGAGCTCATCGGCCAGATCTAGGGACGGCGCACTCACCGCTGCCTGTCCCCCATCGGCAAGACGAAGTACGACGGCGGCACCTGAGTAACTCAGGAATGTCACGGATCCGTTGTGGCGGCGCGGGCCCCATCCACCGTAATCCCGCGCCATAATATCGAGCGACACGGCCGCGGCGACGTCCAGGCACGGCACGGTGAGGACGGGTACCAACCCCAGGACTTTGACCTCTAGCCCCGTGCGATCCATCGAGACCGTGGCGCACAACAAGGCAATCACGAGCAGAGCGGCAAGCACCATGGCCAAGAAGATCCAGGGCGAGATTAGGGCTAGGAAGGCGCCGGGCAAAACGGCGGCCAACAAGATCATCAGGACGATAGAGCTCCGCGGATGCAGGAAGTAGCTCAGCTGATCCTTGGCCTCATCGGGGTCTAGCTCGGATTCGAGCATGAGCAGCAGCGCGCTGTCATCTGCGGGCGTCCACTGCTCGTCGGGTTTGAAGGTCAGGGCCAACACCACACCCATGGACGCGGCCAGACCACAGCCCATGAGCAGCACAAATCCGTCCACCCGTTCGGTGGGCAGGCCCTCGTGTTGCCCCTGGCCCAAGAGTGTCGCCACGAACAAGGTGAAGGCCGATAGTTGCAAGGTCATGGCCACGCCGAGCAGGACCCGGCGCAGATTTCGCGGCAAGGATGTGCGGGCACCCTGGCTTCCCACCCCGGCGCCGAGCACCAGTATGGCCGCCACACCCACGGTCAGGAATACGGGAATCGACACGGGGCTACCGCCCCAGGGAAACACCACACCGTCGGGCAGTTGCCCGGCAATCAACACGCTTCCCAAAATCAGGGCAGCCGCTAGGAGCGCAGCAAAGATCAGCGCGAAGCGCAGGGCCCGTGCGTCAAGGCGCCTGTCAGGGGAAGAATCGTGACTGCCATCGGATGCCATGGAACTATTTTTTCACGTTCCCGATGCGATGGTAACCGTTTGCGAGCGCCGCTGCGGTTCCTGCTGAGGCCACGTCCGGCATGGAAATGATGAACTTTTGGTGATATCCGGCCTCGATGACAAGAGCCGGGCCGCTGCTCATGATGAAGCCAATGCTGCCGCCATGCATGCGGTATCCCCATCCGCCATAATCCAGCGCCTTGATCTCTTCCACGCTGGCACCCTTGATCCCGGGCCAGTCCAGGGGCATGATCTTCCAAAATCCAGAGGCCAGCACCCGCACGCCCTGGGGATCGATGACCACCACACCCTGGCAAAAGATCCATACGAGGGCCGCCACCACAACTCCCAGGAGCGCCAACAACGGGAAGATGAAGTACGTGCTCACGGCCACGATCGCACCAACGCCTAGGCTCAAAAGCCACGCCCAGGGGCCCAGCGAAACCTTGATGCGCAGCGACTCGCCGCGCTCTGCCTGCTCACGCCCGGCCACGGCAAGGGCCGCGTCGGCCGCGGTGACGTTGGCGTTCATCGCGACGACGGCCGGGTCTTGCGTCCGATCCACCTCGCCGGGCCGGTAACGCCAAATCACGAGGGCGGCGACAATAGCCGCCACGGCCAACCCTGCGGCCATGACGGGAGCCGAGAGCTTTGCCTGTGAGATGTCCACCAGATCTAACTGCCCGGCAACAATGGCCACCATCAGGGCGGTCAGGCCCACCGCGAAGGCGGCGCCCAGGCCCAGCCCAACTCGGGCCAGCAGCGAGGATTGCCCGCGTGAGATCATGGCCATCACGGAGATGAGAGCACCTGTTCCCCCGGCCACTCCGACCGTCATGAGGGCCATACCCCAGAGCGAGGAATAGCCATCGACCTCATTCTCGGAATTCCAATGGGTGGCCAATTCGGTCGGCAAGCGATCCGCAATGGTCAGCATCCAGAGCGCCGCGACAACCCCCAGCAGCAACGGACCCGCCACCGCCCCGAAAAGCCAGCGCCGGTTGTACCGTTGCTCGGCCACCACGTCGCGCATCTGTTCCCCCATGAAAATTCCCCCATCGAATAGTCTGTTGCTTCCCTTCAACCCTTCCCTAGCGCCACGCGGGGTGCAAATTTTGCCGGACTTCATGACCTCGCGGCTACTAGGCAGTAACGTGAAAGAATCATTTCAACCCACCGCCGGGCACACGCGTTGTAGCTGCCCTGCGGCCTTGTTCAATCCGAACCCGAACGGAAGGCATTACCTTGCCTGGTATGAACCTGACCCGAGCCGAAGCCATTGAGCGCTCTGCCACCCTGACCGTCGACAGTTACGACGTCGCCCTCGACCTGACCACCTCCGAGACCACCTTCGCCTCCACCACCACGGTGCACTTCAGCGCGAAGGAGGGTTCGTCGTCGTTCATTGACGCCGTGACGGATGCGGTCCATCAGGTCACGCTCAACGGCGTGGCGCTGGATCCGGCGGAGGTCTCCGACGGCGTCCGCATCCAGCTGCCCAACCTCGCCGCCGAGAACGTGCTCACCGTCAAGGCCGACGCCTTGTTCATGAACACGGGCGAGGGCCTGCACCGATTTGTGGACCCCGTGGATGGCGAGGTGTACCTGTACAGCCAGTTCGAGGTGCCAGATTCGCGCCGCATGTTTGCCGTCTTCGAGCAGCCCGACCAGAAGGCCCGCTTCACCTTCCATATCACCGCCCCGGCACATTGGGACGTCATCTCCAACTCCCCCACCCCGACCCCCGAGTCCGCCGGCGAGGGCACGTCGGTGTGGCACTTCGAGCCCACGCTGACCATGTCCAGCTACATCACGGCGCTCATCGCCGGCCCGTATGAGAGCGTGCGCAGCGAACTGACCAGCTCCGACGGCCGCACCATCCCGTTGGGCGTGTTTGCCCGTAAGTCGCTCATGGAATTCATGGACGCCGAGAACGTCTTTGAGTTGACCCGCCAGGGCTTTGAATTCTTCGAGCAGCAGTTCGGCACCCCGTACCCCTTCGCCAAGTACGACCAGCTCTTCGTGCCCGAGTTCAACGCCGGCGCCATGGAAAATGCTGGCGCCGTGACGTTCCTGGAAAGCTATGTCTTCCGTTCCAAGGTCACCGACGCCATGGTGGAACGTCGTGCCATCACGATCCTGCACGAACTGGCCCACATGTGGTTCGGGGACCTCGTGACCATGCGCTGGTGGAACGACCTGTGGCTCAACGAGTCCTTCGCCGAGTTCATGTCCACCCTGGCCGCGGCAGAGAACACCAAGTACGTGGACGCCTGGACCTCCTTCTCCTCCATGGAGAAGAGCTGGGCCTACCGCCAGGATCAGCTGCCCTCCACGCACCCCATCAAGGCCGAGATCAACGATCTGGAGGACGTGCTCGTCAACTTTGACGGCATCACCTACGCCAAGGGTGCCTCGGTGTTGCGTCAGCTCGTGGCCTGGGTGGGTCAGGAGGAATTCATGGCCGGTGTGCGCGCCTACTTTGGCAAGCACGCCTGGTCCAACACCGAGCTGCCGGATCTCATGGTGGAGCTGGAGGCTGCCAGTGGCCGCGATCTCTCCTCCTGGACCGAAAAGTGGCTCGAGACGGCCGGCGTCAACACCTTCAAGGCCGCCCTTGAAGTTACGGACGACGGCGCCATCACCTCCTTTGCGATCGTTCAGTCCGCGATCGCCGAGTACCCGACGCTGCGCCCGCACCGTGCGGCCATTGGCTTCTACGATCTGGCCACGGAGGGCGCGGACGCCGGCAAGCTGGTGCGCACCCACCGTGTGGAGCTGGACATAGATGGGGCCACCACCGAGGTGCCGGAGCTCGTTGGCATGCAGCGCCCCGCGCTGATCCTGCTCAACGACGACGATCTGGCCTACGCCAAGATCCGCCTCGATGAGGTCTCTCTCGCGACCGCCAAGGCGCATCTGCAGGACTTCCGCGACTCGCTGCCGCGGACCTTGGTCTCGGCGTCGGCCTGGGATGCCGCGCGCGACGGCGAAACTTCCGCCCGAGACTACGTGGACTTTGTCTTGTCCACGATTGGCTACGAGAGCGACTCCACCGTCATCATGGTGCTGCTGCGTCAGCTCGCCACCTCTTTGCAGTTCTACGTCGCACCCGAGCACCAGAAGGCCACGGCCATCGCCGCCGCGGATTCGCTGTGGGTCCTGGCACAGAATGCTGCGGCGGGTTCGGATGCGCAGCTGCAGTTCGTGAAGGCCTTTGCCGCTCGCGCCCAGTCCGCACAGCAGCTGGACACGGTGCAGTCCTTGCTAGACGGGGTCATCGCCTTGGATTCCCTCACCCTCGACACCGATATGCGCTGGGAACTACTGACCTCGCTCGTGGCCGGTGGCCGCGCCGATGCAACAGCCATCGATGCTGCCGTGGCTCTGGATAACACCCAGAACGGCCAGCTGGCGGCAGCCACTGCTTACGCAGCCATCCCCACGGCCGAGGCAAAGGCCGCGACCTGGGATTCGGTGGTCGTGCGTGCCGATGGCGCTAACGCTATCCAGCGTGCGGCCATCACCGGCTTCGGCAAGGTCTGGGACACCTCCTTGCTGGAGCCGTATGTGGCCAAGTACTTCGCCGCTGTGGCCAGCATCTGGGCGGAGCGTTCCTACGAAACCGCCTCGACCATCATCACGGGACTGTACCCCTCCGGGCTGGTCGCGCAGTCCACTCTGGATGCCACGGATGAGTTCCTGGCAACCCTGGGCGAAGAGACTCCGGCATTGCGTCGTCTGCTCGTTGAAAGCCGCGACGGCGTGGCTCGTGCGCTGCGGGCCCAGGCAGCTGACGCCTAAGTCGACGCCTCATTGAGGGGGCAGATCACCCACCGTCAAGCGGTGGGTGATCTGCCCCTCAATGGTTTTGGGCGAGAAACTCCACGTGTTTTTAGGCGCCGCCACGATCGTGGAAGCGTTTCGGAAATCCCCCATTATTCGTGCCTCACAGTCTATCCCGGTGGGCCATTCGGGAGTACTTTCAGCTCATGAACTCGTTACGATTAAGGAAGTTAGCCGCACGCACAGGCGTAGCGGCTTTCGTGAGTCTGGGGCTCATTGCGGGGTTTGCCGGGGCGCCGGCCGTAGCCCAGTCGCCCTCGCCTGTCACCTACACGGTGCTGGGCGATTCTTACTCCGCAGGCGCCGGCGGAGGATCCGAATCCTTCCCCTGCATGCAGAGCCCGAACAGCTACGGCCATGACTACGCCGCTGCCACCGGGAAGGTCATGGCCAACCTAGCGTGCTACGGCGCCACCACGGCTGATGTCCAGCTGTCCCAGGTGCCGTTGATCCCGGCCACCACCAAACTCATCACCCTCACAGTGGGAGGTAATGACATTGGCACCGGCGATGTATCCGCGGTCTGCGTGCCAGCACCGCAAAGTACCCAGTGCACCGCAGCACTGAGTTCCTCCATGCAAAAGCTGACCCAGCTGCCAACGAAGCTCAAGTCCCTCGTCAAAGCCATAAAGCGCCAGGTCCCGCAGGCGAAGATCGCCTTCGTGGGCTACCCGAGGCTTTTTGAGCCGAACAATATGGCCCTGCTGGGGTACTCCGCCGATCAGGTCAAGACGGCCAAGCTCATGAACGGTGCCGCGGATCTGCTCAATAGCGTCATCGCCGTCTCCGCCGTGACTAACGGCGCCCGCTACGTTCCCGTAGCCTGGGCGTTTGCCGGGCACGGTGTTCCGTCGTCGGCGCAGTGGATTGTGGGGCCAGGGGATGTTACTAATCCGTTCGTCTTTCATCCCACGGCTACCGGCTACTTAAATGGCTACACCGCGGTTTTGAGGGCGTTCCTGTAGTCAAGACGTCTTCGGCACTGGTTCATCGGGGCCCCTCGGCGGCTACCGCGCAGCGACCTCCCCAACGCTCGCTTCGCTCGCTGGGGCCCCTCGGCCGCTACGCTTAGCCCTATGGCTTTGAATCAACATCATTTTGAGATCAACGTTGTATGGACCGGCAATAAGGGAAGCGGTACCTCAACGTATCGGGCTTACGGCCGCGACCACACCGTTGCGGCCGTTGGGCTGCCCGTCTTGTTGGGCTCGGCGGATCGGACTTTTCACGGCGACCGCGACCGCTGGAATCCGGAGCAGCTCCTGATCACCGCCCTCACCCAGTGCCACATGCTCTCGTATCTGCACGTGGCCGTCATGCACGGAGTAGTCATCACGCGCTATGAAGACACCGCCACCGGCACGTTAGTGGTGAACCCCGATGGCAGCGGACAGTTTTCCGAGGTCACGCTGCACCCGAAAATTCAGGTCGCCGATCCGGCCACCGAGGAGCTCGCCCTGTCCCTGCATGCGGAAGCCGCCACGAAGTGTTTCATCGCCCGCAGCGTGAACTTCCCGGTACATCACGAACCCGGACTCTTGGCCATCACCGAGGACTAAAAACCACGGCGGTGCGCGTTATGGTTGGTAGAAAGCTCACCACCGCCAATGAACACAGGGTAGATTTCGCGTGCACACCATTACATTTCTCGGCAACCTCAATGACAATCTCCTTGAGCACCTGGTCCTGGCCAGCATCACCATAGCCATTGGCTTCGCGGTCTGGCTGATCCTGCATTACCTGATCCGCATTGTGGTCAAGCGCGCCAAAAAAGACAACGCTATGATCGACCACCGCTCCCTGCGCTGGGCGGCCCCGGTCCTGCGCACGATTGACCCCGTGGCGCGGGCCTTAGAAAACGAGCGTCGCGTCCAGCGCGCCCGCACGATCGGCTCGCTACTGAATTCCATCCTGACCGGTGTGGTTGCCGTGGTGACCGGCTTCTACGTCTTGATTGCCTTCCAGATCAACATCGCACCGCTGTTGGCCAGCGTTGGTGTGCTCGGTATCGCCATAGGTTTTGGCTGCCAGCAGCTCATCCGAGATTTCCTCGCCGGCATCTTTATCACGATCGAGGACCAGTACGGCATTGGCGATGTCATCCAGACCAGCGAGGTCATCGGCAAGGTCGAATACGTGGGGCTGCGCATCACCCGGGTTCTCGGCGAGGATGGCACGCTGTGGTACCTGCGCAACGGTGAAATCCTCCGCCTCGGTAACCGTTCCAAGGGCAACTACCAGGCCCCAGAACCAGACCCGTCCGACACTCTCAGTACCCCCGCCTCAGGCGCCGCTGCCCCCATGGGTGCCGGTCCGGCGTCGTCCGCCCTCGCAGCATCCGCCGACAACGAATCAGCAGAATAGATACCATCATGACCTCCGAACCACAGCAGATCCCCCTCACACCCGCCACTTCAGCTCCGGCTCCGGCCGAGGACTACGCGGATACTTTTTACGCCCAGATTGGTGGGCACGAGACCTTTGCGAAGATCATTCACGTCTTTTACGAGGGCGTTGCGGCCGATCCCGTGCTGCGCGCCATGTACCCCGAGGAAGACCTCGCCCCGGCCGAGCGCCGCATGCTCATGTTCATGGAGCAGTACTGGGGCGGGCCGCGCACCTACTTGGAGGAACGCGGGCATCCGCGGCTGCGCATGCGCCACATGCCCTTTGCCGTGACGCCGGAGGCCCGTGATCGCTGGCTCGTAGCGATGCGCAAGGGTGTTGATGCGGCGGAGTTGTCACCCCTGCACGAGGCCACGCTCTGGGACTACCTAGAACGCGCCGCGGCGTCGCTCGTCAACTCGGCGTAACCCGCTCTGCGATTTTTGCTACCGCTCCCCATTAATGCAACAGGTAGACCTGTTGCATTAATGGGGAGCGGTAGCATTTTTTGTTTAAGCCCGACGGCGGACCCTCACCTAAGTCTTAGAGAACGGACTTGGGGCGAACCAAGATGTGGCCGCGGGCTGAGCTCAGGCGCAACCACTTGTGGGAGCTAAAGAGAGTCGCACTTTCGCCCGGGGCAACGAAGCCCAGCGCGTAGGCGGCAAAGGCCGCGCCGCCGGGAACCTCGCCGGGGATGCCATCCATGGGCCGGCCCCACACGGAGGCCCGGATGTTGTTGACCAGCAGGGCGCCCGGGTTCACGGGGATGATCTGGCCAATCTCCTGAACACCGGCCTTCGCCACGGCGATGAGGCTATCCGCCGAAACCGTGCCCAGCTCCTGCCAGGCACCGCGCGGCGCGCTGACGGCAGCCCAGGATTCATTGACCGTCATGGGCGGCACGGGCAGGCGAACGTCGTCGGCCTCCATACGCGCCAGACGATCGGCGACCGAGGCGAGTGAGACCGTCACATCAAGGGTCGACGGCGTGGCCAGGGCCATGGTGCGCAAGCCCAGAATCGTAGGGGTTCCCTCCCCCAAAAGCTTCGCCCGCATGACGCACACGTACGCCGCGAGAACGTTACCGGCCCCCTGAAGGCGGATGGCGCCGTCGTCCGCGGTGCGAGCCCGCGTGACAAAGGTGCGCAGATCAGCAACGGTGCCGGCGTCGTCGAGGAGCAATTCATCGGTGTGGGTTGCTGTCGACATTAGCTATTTCCTTCGGAAGTGGCGGAGGTACTGGGGCGGGCGGCGCCGCGTTTGAAGGGCACGGGCTCGCCAATCCAGGCTTCGAGGGCCGTGCGCTGCTCATCGCTAAGACGGACGGGTCGCCCGGTGGTGCGGGAGACCAGGACCATGGAGGTGGCGGCTTGGGCGAACACGATCGACTCATCGGATTCGGTGATGGAGTATCCGAAGTCGAAGCTCGAACCACCAATGTTGGTGACCCAAATGTTGACGTAGATGGGCGTGGGGCGGAAGGCTATGGGCGCCAGGTACTCAATTTCATGCCGGCCCACCAGGGTGAACAAGTCACTGCCCACGAGGCTTTGGAAGGTGCCGCCGCCGGGTAGTTCGGCGTAGGTCATTTGGACGCGGGCATCCTCAAGATATTGCAGGAAGACAACGTTATTGACGTGGTTGTAGGCGTCAATGTCGCCGAAACGGATTTGCTGTGAGATTTGAATGCCAGGTGCCATGCCTCCATCATCTCAAAGCGGCAGGGGCGCCACCAATCGACGCTGGTATCGACTGCGTCACTTCCCTGCCTTTGTGCGGAATCCGGCCGGAGCGCCTATTTGCCGCGACGTCTATCGACACATAGAGTCACGTCTATGAATGAGAGCGCAATGAAGAGCGACCCCATGGAGTCGCTCCTACGAATATTGGACCTTTCCGATTCTGGCGGAGCCCAGACCGATGAAAGTATTTTTGTCGGGCACGGTGATGCCAATGCGCCCATGAAACGACTTTTTGGTGGGCAGGTCCTGGCACAGTCGGTGGTGGCTGCGGCGCGCACGGTCGACAGTGACCATTTGGTGCATTCCATGCACGGGTATTTTTTGCGCCCAGGTGACGCAGCTTCCCCGCTGACCTTTGGTGTCCAGCGTTTGCGTGATGGGCGTTCTTTCTCGGCTCGTCGCACCCACGCCTATCAGGCTGGCGTGCCGATCCTGTCGATGATTGCCTCGTTCCAGCGGCCTGACAGCGGCATTGAACATCAGGAGAGCATGCCGACCGGCATTCCTGGTCCTGAGACACTTCCTACCTCGGCTGAGCTGCTGGGCGGCATCAATCATCCCGTGGCGAAGTCCTGGGCGCATGATCGGCCGTTCGACATTCGCCACGTGGGCTCCGATGTGTACTTTGACGTCAAGGGCGAGAAGGTCGCGCATCAGGCGCTGTGGCTCAAGACCCTCGGTGCCATGCCCTCGGATCAAAATCTGCACCGTGCCGCCCTGGCGTACGCCAGCGACTACACGCTGCTGGAGCCCTCGCTGCGCCGTCACGGAATCCACTGGTCCATGCCGGGCATCAGTGTGGCCAGCCTGGATCATGCCATGTGGTGGCACCGTCCCGTACAGGTCGACGACTGGTTGCTCTACGTTTCCGAATCCCCCAGTGCCTCCGAGGCCCGTGGCCTGAATCTGGGACGTTTTTACAACCGCGACGGCGTGTTGGTCGCCTCGGTTGCGCAAGAAGGCATGATCCGTGTTCCTGATGGGCTCCTCGACGAGTAGAGCTACGTCCCGGCGTTGTCAGCCGTTGACTTGGCACATAACGCCGTTCTGAACGATTTAGAACGGCGTGACGTGACGACTCAAGCTGTCTTCGTGCCGCGCTAAATCGAAAAATGGCCGGACCCCAAAAGGGTCCGGCCATTTTTATGGGTCCACGCGCTCTGGACCCCTGCGATTGGGGATTAGTCGCGGGTCAGGCGGCGGTGGGTAACGCGGTGCGGACGAGCCGCATCGGCACCCAAACGCTCAACCTTGTTTTCCTCGTAGGAATCGAAGTTACCCTCGAACCAGTGCCAGTTGGCCGGGTTCTCATCGGTGCCTTCATAGGCGAGGATGTGGGTAGCGATTCGGTCCAGGAACCAGCGATCGTGCGAGACCACAACGGCACAGCCGGGAAATTCCAGCAGAGCGTTTTCAAGGCTGCTGAGGGTTTCCACGTCGAGGTCGTTAGTAGGCTCATCCAAAAGCAAGAGGTTTCCACCCTGCTTGAGGGTCAGCGCCAAGTTCAGGCGGTTACGCTCACCACCGGAGAGCACGCCTGCCTTCTTCTGCTGATCCGGGCCCTTGAAGCCGAAGGCGGCAACGTAGGCGCGTGACGGCATTTCAACCTGGCCGACCTGGATGAAGTCGAGTCCGTCGGACACCACTTCCCACAGGGTCTTGTCGGGATCGATTCCGCCACGGCTCTGATCAGCGTAGGAGATCTTGACCGATTCGCCGACCTTGAGGCTTCCGCCGTCGAGCTCTTCCAAACCAACGATGGTCTTGAAGAGCGTGGACTTACCAACACCGTTGGGGCCAATGACGCCAACAATGCCGTTGCGGGGAAGGGTGAAGCTCAGACCGTCGATCAGCACGCGGCCGTCGAAGCCCTTCTGCAGGTTCTCGGCTTCAAGCACGATGCCACCCAGGCGCGGGCCCGGCGGGATCTGAATTTCTTCGAAGTCGAGCTTACGGGTGCGGTCTGCTTCAGCAGCCATCTCCTCGTAGCGAGCAAGACGAGCCTTGGACTTGGTCTGACGGCCCTTGGCGTTGGAGCGTACCCACTCGAGTTCTTCAGTGAGACGCTTCGCCATCTTGGCGTCCTTCTTGCCCTGAACTTCCAGACGAGCGCGCTTCTTCTCCAGGTAAGTAGAGTAGTTGCCCTCGTAGGGGTACAGGTGACCGCGGTCGACTTCGGCAATCCATTCGGCCACGTGGTCGAGGAAGTACCTATCGTGAGTCACGGCCAAAACGGCGCCAGCGTAGCTCTTGAGGTGCTGTTCCAACCAGTTCACGGACTCAGCATCCAAGTGGTTAGTAGGCTCATCGAGGAGCAACAGGTCAGGCTTCTGCAGCAGAAGCTTACACAGTGCAACACGACGGCGCTCACCACCGGAGAGGACCGTTACATCGGAGTCTCCCGGGGGGCACTGAAGTGCGTCCATGGCCTGCTCGAGCTGGGAATCAATGTCCCAAGCATCGGCAGCATCAATGGCTTCCTGCAGCTTGCCCATTTCCTCGAGAAGAACGTCGAAGTCAGCATCGGGGCTGGCCATTTCTTCGGAGATCTCGTTGTAACGGGTGATCTTTGCGTAGATCTCGCCAACGCCTTCTTGGACGTTTCCAAGAACGGTCTTCTCCTCGTTCAGCGGCGGCTCCTGGAGCAAAATGCCCACAGTGTAGCCGGGGCTCAAGCGAGCGTCACCGTTCGAGGGAGTGTCCAAGCCAGCCATGATCTTCAAGATGGTGGACTTACCGGCACCATTGGGCCCTACGACACCAATCTTGGCGCCCGGGTAGAAAGACATGCTTACGTTGTCAAGAATGAGTTTTTCGCCAACAGCCTTGCGGGCATTGGACATCGTATAAATAAATTCCGCCATACCCCCAAGGTTAGTGGGTATAGGCATATATCTCACATTCGCGACCTCGAAAGTGAGGAACGCGGTACTCCCGGTCCAAAGCGGGCTAGTGAACGTCTCCTACAAAGCAACGTCCCGATGCCAAAACAGGGAGGATTGTGACGGCCACTTCTCCGCTGCGAACCTGGCCAATAACGCATTCTTTATCCACGAGCGTTGCCGCTTCAATGGCATCCACGGCCAGACCGGTGGGCGTAATATCCACGGAAACCTCGACATTTTCTGCCATCGCACCCGCCTCAACCATGGCTTGCATGACTTGTTCGCGACTAGGCGCCTTTGTGACAGCCGCAAGATTCTCCAGCGTGTCTTTGACCTTGATCTGAAGTTCCTGCGCTGCGGTCTTGACCTCCGGAGCCGCCGAGGCCAGTGTTTCCTCTGGCACAGCCGCGGGCGTGGTGCTTTCGGTGGTTGCCGAGGAGCCAACCGGAAGCAATGAACAGCCCCCAAGCACCATGGAACTTGCCAGCAGGGCCACCGCACCAACGACGTGCAAGCGCGCACGAGTCTCGGTGGACTGGCGGCGGGATGTCATCTTTTCCAAAGTCACCCCGCCATTCTGCCATGTCACTCTTGCAATCCGATGTGGGTGCTAGTACGGCACGGATTCACTTATCTCGCCAGTCTCAGAATCGACGCTCTCCCCCGACTCCAATACTTCATCGTCATCGGAGTCTTCCTCGTCTGATGTGTCTTGGGGATCATCATTGGTCAACGCAGCGGCGAGGTCATGATCGGCGTCGTCCAGGTCGTCCGTTTCACCCTCAGGATCTTCACCAGGCAAGTAGCCGGGCGCTTGCCGCCCCTCCGACGCCGGAGCATTGAACCCTCTCGATTCGTCAGGTGCGGCCACCGGATGTGCACTGACCATGCGGGTGAAGTGAGCCGAACCAAACTTGAGATCCGGGCCGATGGAGTCCGCTTCAATTTCCACACTGGTGCCCTTTGTTCCGTCTGGCCGCAAATATGTCCTGATGTTCAGCCTTCCCACTACGATGATGCGATCGCCCTTGCGAAGTGAGACAACCGAGTTTGCCGCCAATGAACGGAAGGTGGTGACCCGATACCAGTTCGTGGGCCCATCGCCCCAGGTATTGGTAATGGGATCCTTGATCGAATCCGCAGACCCCATGCGGAACTTGCCCATTGCGACACCCTTTTGAGTGGTGCTCATCTCAAAATCTGAGCTAACGAACCCCTGAACAGTGATGCGGTTTGCCATGGCCTTGCCTTTCGAAGTGCCGCTGCTGCGGTGGTATTGACGTACTTCCAGCAAACGCCCATGCGATGCTTCCCGGTAGAGCCCATAAGCGTTTTGGGGGCAACTCAGGAGGGCAACTAACCTGTGGAGGAAGAGATAATGCAATAAACCTGATAATTTAGATGCGGCTCTGTAACTAAGAGCCACGCCTCGGTAGCTCAGCGGATAGAGCAGGAGCCTTCTAATCTCTTGGTCGTGGGTTCAATTCCCGCCCGGGGCACAAAGGGCCTCTGACCTGCGGTTATGTTCCGCAGGTCAGAGGCATTTAACGCCAAAAACGGCCCAAGTCACGTTTTTGCTCACGTTATCAGACGAACTATTGCTCGGAAGTTATTCTGCACGGCAACCAAAATCGGCCCGAAACCTGGTGAAGGAATCCCCCGGAGTCCTTCCGACTCCTGCTAAAGACTGTCAAAAACAGTCACTATGCACCAATGCCGACCGCCTGCCAACGGACCCAATTATTAGGCCCTCCGATCGTCCCACCCGCGGCACTGGACAACGTCAGCGAGCAAGAATCCAGTCTGCTTGATGGCTACAAAATCGCCCAGAAGCATCGACCTTCCAGCTCACGCAATGCGGCAATTGCCCCTCAAATGGGTTAGCCACCCAGCGGCCACGGCTGCCCGTTCCTGGCAGATTTTCATCCCTTCAGACTGAACCCCAAGCCAACCCGTAACCAGAGCGGCCACACGCGCACGTTCGAAGGGACTTCTGCTATATTAGGTGCAATAGTTCGCACCTATGCACGCGATTGGTCCTTTGTGATGTTGTCTATTCTGAAAAATACGACGTACCGGCGACTGTTCTCCGCCCAAGTGGTGGCCCTGGTGGGCACCGGGTTGTTGACTGTGGCCCTAGGTTTGCTGGCATTTGACCTGGCCGGCAAAGATGCAGGCGCGGTGATGGGCACGGCATTGACGGTGAAAATGGCCGCCTACGTCGGATTCGCCCCGGTCATCAATGCCTTGGTGGCCAGGCTGCCGAAGAAGCCGGTGTTGATCGGTGCCGACCTGCTGCGTGCGGGCATGGCCTTGTGCCTGCCGTTCATTACCGAAACATGGCAAATCTATGTGCTGATCTTCGTGCTGCAGTCCGCCTCCGCCACGTTCACCCCGGCATTCCAGTCCCTGATCCCACAGGTGTTAAAGGACGAGCGGGACTACACACGGGCATTGTCCCTGTCACGGCTAGCCTATGACATGGAAGCGTTGGTCAGCCCGGCCTTGGCGGCCGTGCTGTTGACGGTGATCAGCTACAACAACCTGTTCCTTGGGACCGTGGTCGGCTTCCTGTTCTCCGCCTCGATGGTGATGGTCACCCGGTTGCCAAGAACCGAGCAAGCTGCCGGGGTGCAGACCTCGTTGTGGCACCGGACCACGCTGGGAACCCGTATTTTCTGGCGGAACCGACGCCTGCGGTCCTTGCTGGCCCTCAATCTTGTGGTCGCAGCCCCCACCGCCTTCGTGCTGGTCAACACGGTGGTCTATGTCCGTGAAACCCTGGACCGCCCGGCAACCGATCTTGCCCTGGCTTTGGCCTGTTTCGGGGTTGGCTCGATGATCGTTGCGCTCTGCGCGCCCAAGGTCTTGGATAGCTTCGGGGATCGGGTGGTCATGCTCACCGGTGCCGCCGTGCTGCCTCTTGTCCTGGCCGGGGCCACGGTTCTGACGTTCCTGCCGCCCGGACCGGGTCAATGGTGGTGGCTGTTGGGATTGTGGTTCCTGCTCGGTGCAGGCAACTCCACAATCCTGACGCCGTCCTCCCGGCTCTTGCGCAACGCCTCCACGGAGGAAACTGCACCGTACGTTTTCACGGCCCAGTTTTCCCTCTCCCACGCCTGCTACATCGTCACCTACCCACTGGCAGGGTGGATCGGTGCCACCTTTGGATTGGGGCCGGCTGCGCTGGCACTGACTTTTATTGCGATGATAGGTAGTGCAGGTGCATTCCTGTCCTGGCCCCGACATTCCCTGACGGATGCCCCACTGTAGAAACTGAGGAAGTGACCATTGAGCAGTCAACCGGAGAACGTGCCCAGCGCGGCCACTGAATCCCCCTCGCTCGTCCACGCAGTCGAGCCCGGCCCCGAACTCCTGGACGCCGCAGCAGCAACATTGAGGATGCTTGCCGAACCCACCCGCCTGCACCTGCTCTGGCAGCTCTCCGACGGGCCCAAGACTGTTTCGGAGCTGACTGCCGCCGCCGGCGTGCCCCGCACCGTGGCCAGCCAACATCTAGCCAAGCTGCGCCACAGCGGCCTAGTAGATACCCGCAAGGAGGGCCGCAACGTGATCTATTCCCTGCGTGATGGTCACCTGGTGCGGTTGATCCGAGAAACCATCAACCACGCGGACCACCAATTGACCGGCGAACCCACACACGACTAACACACACCACGTACTAGCACCGGCACACAGGAAGACGGGATTATGACAGCTCATACACCCCTGCGTCTTCCGCGTGCCCTGCTAGTCACCACAGCAGTGCTGGGCCTGGCCATCGCCGCCCACACAGCTGCAGACGGATCACTGCCCCCACCAGCCATTCTTGCCCTGCTGGCCGCACTGATCCTGATCCCTGTCACTCTTCTCTCCCGCCGTCGCATCACTCTGCCCGCCATGTCCCTGATCCTGGGCGCCGGTCAAGGCCTTCTGCACAGCGTGTTCAGCCTGTTCCACGGAGTCACCGGACACTGCACAGCCTCCAGTATGGCCACACACCACGGCCACCACAGCAATGCCATCCCGGACTGCAGCTCCCTGGGCGCCGTTGCCGGAGCCACCCACCACATGGGTCAAGACCTCGGCGGCGCACCCATGGTCACCGCCCACGCAATAGCCGTGTGTTTGACCGCCCTAATCTTGGCCCATGGTGAGGCGGCACTGTGGCAACTCCTTGCCTGGCTGCGCCCCCTCACCGCGCAGATACGACCCCGCCCACTTCCTGTTTTCACTCGGCTCATAGTCCTGGCCGATCATGCCACCGCACCAACACTCTTTGCCGGTTTAGATCTGCTCGCGCCACGAGGGCCTCCGGCGACTGCTGCCCTGTAGGGCCTGGGACCTGAGAGCCTGACGCCCCGCAGAAGAAGCCACGACCTCACACAATCTTTCGCTGCCCCAGTGCGCAGCTTGTCCCGAAAGGACACCCCTCATGAAGCTCAATTTCCGTCGCGCCCAAAAAATTGGTGCACTCGCCACGGCTATGGCCCTCGCCTCACTCCTGGCAGCCGGCCCGGCCCAGGCCCACGATGCCCTGGCGTCCTCCAACCCCAGCAACGGGGACACCGTGACCACCAACCCCGGCAAAGTGTCCATCACCCTGACCAAAGCACCGAACACCGACCTGCCCGACAGCAGCATCATCAAAGTCACCGCCCCCGACGGTCACGTTGTCAGCACCGGAAAAGTCACCGCTGACGGCCCCACGCTCAGCATCGCTGCAGACATCGACCACCCCGGCGAACACACCGTGGAATGGCGCACTGTCTCCGCCGACGGACACCCCATCGACGGAAAATTCACCTTCACCTACGCGGAAGCCGGAGCAAGCGCCGCAGCAACACCCACAACTGCAACTGCAGAGAGCGTAGAAAACACTGAACAGGCCGCGACCACCACTGTCAACGACACGGAACCAGACAACACCGTCTGGTACATCGGCGGCGGCATCGTCCTGCTTGCCCTGGTCATCATTGGCGCTTACGCCCTCGGACGGCGCAAGAAGATAGCAGCAGATCACACCGACTGATTCGTGAGATCACGCATTCCTGTGACCCTATAAGCCGGGGATGCAGAGACAAGTAGGGCCGTGGAGATAAGTCTCTACGGCCCTACTTGTATCTGCATCGAGACCGGTTGAAGGACCTAAATACAGTGACTCGCGGGCCCGGACAGAAAACACTTTCGTTTAGGTTGCCCTCCACAGGAGACTGACCGCTGTCGGTCTTCTGATCGCCCAAGGATCGAGGCCCATGAGGGCTTAGAATCAGGCCATGGCGAACACGACGGATCCAGAGAAGGTACGTGCTGAGCATCGCTGGCCCGCTGTCTTGGGGCTGCTGGTCGCATTGGGCTTGTATGGGACTTTGCCCAGTGTTTTCTTTCCCGTTCTGCGCTATACCGTGGTCGGGATCGGGCTCGCAATGCTCATTCCATTGCTCATTTTGAACCCCCACCACCTGCACAAGGAAACCAAATGGTCCAAGCGATTGGCCACCGGCCAAGCGTTACTATTGGTCGCGGCCAACGGGGTTGCCTTAGTCCAACTGATCGTCTTGCTCACGGCCAAGGGCAGCGATGATGGGCCCGGAGTATTGCTCGCCGCCCTACAAATCTGGGTCACGAACATCATCGCCTTCGCATTGGTCTTTTGGGAACTGGATCGAGGTGGCCCCGTCAGCCGGCGCCACACCAAACGCACAGACCTGCCACCGGCTGACTTCCGCTTCCCCCAAGACGAGGACCACGACGCGATCGATGAAGTCGCCGCACGGTCATCCCAGAAAACAGGATGGGTCGCTTCCTTCATTGACTACCTGTATTTCTCCCTGTCGAATTCGATGGCGTTCAGCCCCACAGACACCATGCCCTTATCCGCACGAGCAAAAGCACTCATGGGCCTTGAATCAGCCGGAGGATTCATCCTGTTGGCTCTGGTCATCGCCCGGGCCGTCTCGCTCCTGGAATAGTCCACCCAGCGGGGCTAGGGTTGCTGGTCGCCGCTAGTAGCGTCCTGGACTTCCCCGACGAGTTCTTCAATGATGTCTTCCAGGAACAAGACACCCGTCGTCGTACCTGCCTCGTCGAAAACGCGGGCTACATGGGCGCCTGTTCGACGCATGGCAGCTAGGGCGTCTTCGAGGTCGCTGCCGCTGTAGGCAGAGGCCAGACGGCGGATACGTTTCGCCGGGACAGGCTCGGCAAAAGCTGCCGGCCCGGTGAGGTCCATGACGTCCTTAAGGTGCAAATACCCGCTCGGCTCAGCGTCTTCGTTGGTCAGAATGTAGCGGGAGTACCCATGCTGAGCGACAGCACGTTGGATATCTGCCGGTGAGGATTTATCCGGCATAAGAACCATGTCCTTGATGGGCACTTCAACGTCCGCCACGGTCTTGGCCGTGAATTCAAAGGCCTTGGACAGTGTCCCGCTGGTGTCTTCCAGAACACCGTCACGGGTTGATTGCTCCACAATGTTCGCCACCTCATCTAGGGTAAAAGCGCTGGTGGCTTCGTCCTTGGGCTCGACCTTGAACAAGCGCAGAATGCCGTTGGCCAGACCATTCAGAGTCCAGATGACGGGTTTGAAGATCCGGGCCACCAACACCAACGGCGGGGCCAGGATCAGGGCAGCTCGTGTGGGCACGGAGAAGGAGATGTTTTTGGGCACCATTTCCCCGAACACCACATGCAAGAACGTCACCAGCAACAATGCCGTGGCAAACGCAATAATCCCGATCGCTTCCCCGGACAGCGAGGTCAGTCCCAAGGGGATTTCGAGCAGATGGTGAATGGCCGGCTCAGAGACGTTCAGAATCACCAAGGAACACACGGTGATGCCGAGCTGGCTCGTGGCCAGCATCAAGGTGGCATGCTCCATAGCCCAGAGCGTGGTTTTGGCGGCTTTGCTTCCAGCCTCAGCCCTGGGCTCGATCTGTGAACGACGTGCCGAAATCACGGCGAACTCGGCACCGACAAAGAACGCGTTGACGATCAACAGGACAACGAGCCAGATAATGCCTGGTAGATACTCACTCATGGGTTGTCTCCTGCGTCAGGTCATCAATGATTTGGTCGTGTCGGCTCTTAGTTTCTTCCGGCATATCCGCAGGAGTGAATTTCAGGCGCTCTACATGTGTCCCGACCACTCGCTCCACACGGAGGGTGCCGCCCTCCACATCAACTTCGTCGCCCAGTTCGGGCATGCGGTCGAGTTGGTCGGTGACGAACCCGGCCAAAGTGTCGTAGTCCTCGCCTTCGGGGACGTTGAGCCCCGTCCGGTCCAGCAATTCATCAGGTCTCAGGGATGCATCGAAAGTAATCGAGCGGCCCGTCTTGACGACGCCGGCCCTGGCTCGGTCGTGTTCGTCTTCAAGTTCTCCCACGATTTCTTCCACCAAGTCTTCAAGGGTGACGATGCCGGCCGTTCCGCCGTGTTCCTCGGAGACAATGGCCACTTGGAGGCCCTGTTTGCGGAGCAAGCCCAGGAGTGAATCAACGCCCATGGATTCTGGAACGATCAACGCCGGAATCATCAACGCCGATGCCCTCACATCGGTGCGCTCGGCCAAGGCGACGGCGAACGCTTGCTTGACATGGACGACGCCGAGGATGTCATCCCTGTCTCGCCCGATCACGGGGAAACGCGAGAACCCTGTCAATGTGGCGGCCTCAACGATCTGTTCAGCCGTTTCATCGGCGCCCACCGTGATCATGCGGACCCTCGGGGTCATCACGTCAGCGGCGCTGAGGTCAGAGAAGCGAAGCGTCCGGTGCAGCAGCTGTGCATGGTCCTGGTCGAGAACGCCTTCAAGTGCCGAGCGTCGAACCAAGGAGCTAAGCTCTTCAGCGCTACGGGCACCGGACAGTTCTTCCTTTGGTTCGATACCAAAGGATCTGATGATGCCATTGGCCGTGTTGTTGAACAGCACAATGACCGGTTTGAACACAGTAGTAAAGAGGGCTTGAAAGGGGATGACCACCTTCGCTGTGGCCAGCGGAAGGGCCAAGGCAAAGTTCTTAGGCACCAATTCACCAATCACCATGGAGAAGACCGTGGCAATGAAAATACCTACCACTGCGCCAACGCCTGGAACGATGGACTCGCTGACACCGGCAGCAATCAGCGGCTCACGGAGCAAGGAGCTGATAGCCGGCTCAAACGTGTAACCCGTAAGCAATGTGGTCAAGGTGATGCCGAGCTGGGCACTGGAGAGGTGCGTGGAAGTAATCTTCAACGCCTTGATCGTCGGGCCAAGCCGCTTCTCACCCTTAGCCTGACGGGCTTCAAGATCATGGCGGTCCAGATTGACCAGCGCAAATTCCGAGGCAACGAACAATCCCGTGCCGACGGTGAGGACAAGACCGATACCGATCATGATCAACTCATACATTCGAAGCGCCCCTCTCCCGCGTCGACCGGCGTACCGGTTAGAGGAATGAGGGGCAAGGGCATGTGTGAGGGAGGGTCATCCATAGTAGAAACAACTATATCCATATCCGCTGTGGGTTTGCCGAGAACCAAAATGCGACCTGCCATCCACCTTGTTGATGAACCTGCAAACGGCCACCAGACTGAGGCCACGGCGCTGTGCTGCAGGGCTTCGTCACGTTTTACTCACGTTTTTGAACGAAAACCAACCGCAGTTCATGACATCTCGAGGGCCTCATTGGCCTGAACTCCCTCGGAAATTGGCGGTTTTTGGCGGTCAAAGGATGCTGTTGGCATGAGATCTCTGAGTTTCTGTTGGCCGCCGGTTCGAGTCCGGCCCGAGGCACAAAAGTGCCTCTGACCTGCGGTTATACCTCGCAGGCCAGAGGCGTTCGAGACCAACTCCCCTTTTACTTCCCCAATTCGTCACAATTGCCTCCCGATTTCGCTCCCCCTTTTCCTGTACAGGGGCTCATAGCTTGCAAGATTCCGCGGATATTGAACTATGTGACATTTGAGGGTTGGCGTGGATAGGTATTGGGCCTCCGATAGCCGTATTCGGGTCAACAACGGAACCCACTCACGCCAATCTCAAGCAAACCTCGGCTGCCCAGGAATCTGGCCAACCTGTTGCGATCTGCGGGTGTCCTTGCAGCCAACTGACGCGTGTGTATCCAGGTGCCCAAGCGTTCGATTCAGTCCACGCGACACATGGCCTGGAGTTCGATCTCGACACTTGCCTTGAGTGGGAGGCTGGCAGAGAGCGTGGCTGGCTTCCGCCGGACCCCAAGGTTAGTCAACACGGACCACCGTGACCTCAAACTGGTCAGGATCAGTCCCCCACTGACGATTTTGCATCAGCTCTCGTGGTCGAAGGGGATACGTAGATTTCGGGCTCGTCGAAGAATTCGCGTAGCCAGAGTTCGGTGTTGATGAGGCGCCAGAAGACCATGGTGGATCCGGAGGACTTGCCGCTGAGGTGTTCCTCGAAGGCGTAGATGACAGCGTCTTGGTTCCAGTACGGGCGTGAGCCGAAGGAAGAGGAGAGGAAGATCTCGTAGATCTTTTCCTTCATGTGTCCGAACCACTCGGCTTCGGGGGTGGTGAAGCCGATTTT
>NZ_QJVC01000012.1 GCF_003219795.1 Arthrobacter psychrolactophilus
ATGACGGCCGGGGAATACGGGGTCTCGACCTTAGCCAGCTCGGCGAGTTCTTCCTTCAAACGCGTGTACGGGCTGATCGTGACGGTTCCGGCCGGGCCGGCCTCGGAATCGACCGTGTTCACGACGAGCTTCTCGCCGGGCATCAACTTCTGCACGCCGGCAAAGAACGTGTTGGCTTCGTCGTCGTGGATGCGGAACTGCAGGTAGCGGTACAAGATCCGCTCGTCGACGCCGCGTTCAATCTTGTTCGCAGCCAGCAACGGCTTGATTTCCGAACCGAAAATCAGTGTGGGCGCCTGCGCGGTGCCGGCAGTGGCGAAGTACAGCGGCTTGATGCCGAAGTGGTCGCGGGCCAGAACTAGGCGGTTGTTCTTGGCGTCGTGAATGGCAAAGCCAAACATGCCATTGAAGCGGTCGAAAGCTGCATCGCCCCACTCCTCGTAAGACTGCAGGACCACCTCGGTATCGGACTTCGTGGAGAAAGTGCGGCCCAGCGCCTCCAGCTCAGCACGCAACTCCAGATAGTTGTAAACCTCACCGTTGTAAACCAAAACGGTCTGCCCATCGGCGCTGAACATGGGCTCCTGGCCATGAGCTACGTCAATGATGGAAAGGCGGCGGTGCGCCAGCCCCACGTTGCCCTGCGTGTAGATGCCCTCACCATCGGGGCCTCTGTGTTCTATACACGCGTTCATCTGCTGCAACAGGGTTTTGTCTTCCCCGTAACCGCAGTAACCGGCAATTCCGCACATACTGCGCGCCTCTTTCTTTAGTGCTTCAGTGTCGTTGCACAACAGTCTGGCCTGTTGTTGATTTCGCGTTTCGGGACGAGGAAACCACCCGTCGTAGCTGCGCGGTGACAGGTGGTTTCAAGCGGTGGATGTACCGGTTCGATCAGTTGACCCAAGGTGAGTTATTGATGATGTCGACAAAGTCAGTCCGTTCAAACGTGGGAGAGAAGTGCGCAAGCACATCAGCATTCACATTCCCGAAGGTGGTCTCGGGGCGGTGCTTGTTTCCGTTGTTAAATGCCTGCAGTATTCCTTGTTTGAAATTGGGGCGGGGATGAGCAGCTGTAACAGCTGCGATATCCGCGGCCGGCAGATCGTTGTAGCCTATGCCTAACACATCGGTTTCAACCCCAGCAGTCACCAAAGCGATTTCTGGCACCATAAATTCGGGGACACCGGGTGTGGTGTGAAGCGCTATGGCTGTCCAGACTTTCATGGCCTCATCATGTGGGAAGCCGTGTTCTGTCAGGAATTTCTTGGCAACGTTGGCACCATCAATTTCGAACCGCAAGTCCTGGCTGCCGTATTCGTCCGTCAAACCAAGGTCGTGGAACATTGCGCCGATGTAGAGCAATTCCGCATCCACGTTTAGTCCAAGGCGCCTTCCCTGCAACGATCCAAAGAGGAATACGCGCCGGGAATGGTTGAAGAGGAGTTCATCCGTGGATGCACGGACCAGTTCTGTCGCGTCCGCGACCAGCTGTGTCGCCGGGATGGTTATGCCTGCAATGGTCTCTGACATTAGGTTCTCCTGAAAGCTGGACGGCACGCCGATCGTGCCTATTTTCCATTCTTTCGTGAACCAGAACTTTCATACATGGCCTGGAGGGACGTCTATCCCTCACTTTCGGACATGGCTCCCGCAGGCACATGCCCGATGCTGGAGGTGAGAAAATTGTGTTGGTATTTTGACGGAGGTACGCCGATATTTGTGATGAAAGATCGCCTCAGTGATTCCAGACTGCCAAAGCCGGATCGTTCGGCGACATCGGAAATGGTGTGGCCGGCATCCAAAAGCGAGCAGGCGGTTTCAAACCTTACCGAGTCCAAGAACTTGCGGGGTGTCGTGTTCATCTCGTCACGGAATAGGCGGCTCAGCTGTCGAGTACTCAGATGCGCATATTTCGCCATCTCCACCACTGTGTGAGGCGATGCAGGATCTCGGCGCATAACCTCCACGACCCTCCGCAGGGGTGCGCTGACCGGAGCCGGACCTTGAAGCGGAATGGAAAACTGCGACTGGCCTCCCGAGCGCTGCAAGTACATGACTAAGGATTTCGCCACCTTTCGGGCAAGTTCTGCGCCATGATCTTCCTCGATCAGAGCAAGGGCCAAGTCGATTCCTGCCGTGACACCTGCCGACGTGAAGACTGCCCCGTCCTTGACGAAGATTGCATCAGACTCAACAGTAATCTTCCGATACCGCAGACGCAGTTGCGCGGCATGCTGCCAGTGAGTCGTAGCCCGTCGACCATCCAGCAGCCCTGCGTCAGCCAAAATGAACGCTCCAGTGCACACGGAAGCCACCCTTCTCGACCGTCCAGCCAGATCCGCCGCGGCATCGACTATGTTCTGGCCTATGAATCCATGCGGGAGAAGGTCTCCGCCAGAAACAATAACCGTATCCAATGGCGCAGCATCGCATGCGTTTCCCTTCACGGATACTGGCAAGCCGAGCGAAGAGACTGCGCCGGAGCCGTCCGGTGAAAAGAATTCCAGTTCATAGTTCGCACCAAATTGATTGGCATCATTAAATGCCTCAGCCGGACCAGAGACATCCAGGAGTTTAAACCCGTCAAACACCAGAAATCCCACTCGACGTTTGCCGACGACCGCCTTAGCAGGCGTCAGATCAGTGCGGCGCATATTCGATTGCATGAGATCCATGATCTCATTTGGCGAACATCCGCCGGATCAGGTGGACGGAGGGGATTTCACCCTCCATGCACCACAGATCCCGACGTGGCAGTCGCATGACCGCCAGTTCGAGCCCTGCCCAAGGCAGCAAATATTGTTCTGACATGCGGTTTCATTGTTTAGGTCCCGGCCAACGATGCGCTTCAGCAGGATAGAGGGACCCAAGAGCCAACCGCTGAAATGAGGCTCGCCCTTGGTCGTATCAACCTGACCGGCGTTCCAAACGCAGAGTTACTCTTCCGGGGTGTTCCGCAAGACGATCTCAAATTGTGCAGGGGCTCATAGACCATAGCGGACAGTTCTACACCGGGAGAGCCGCACGGCACCCTGCAGGCTCCAGGCCGCGTCGAAGTGCAGACTCGGCTACTCTCAGTTTTGAGTCGCAATCCGTGGTCCACACGCAATCACAGCAATGCACGACCTGCCACCGTCTTCGAAAACACCGAAGTATCCCGGAAGCACACGGATTTTGGCAAGTATCCACACTCATCAGAATCCAGGCGGTTAGATTCTCTTGGACGTGGGTTCAATTCCCGCCCGGGGCACACAAGGGCCTCTGATCTGCGGTTTCATGCTGCAGCTCAGAGCCGTTTAAGGCCAAGGGCCCAACTCCCCCAATTCAGCAAAATTTTCTTCTGCCCGCTGGACCCCGTCTGGGGTTGCCGAAACCGTTTAGGGCGCGCTTCAACAGGGAAACCCGATTTTTCCTCAAAGGCAATTTTTCCTTTAGGGAACAGCTATTTATTGATGCTGATTCCATGGGTCCTGCAACTCCCGTTTTTCAGGGGGTTTTGCAACGATCCCTAGAATTCAAGCTGGTGGGCAGATATCCTGACCGCTGGTGGGCAGAAACTCATGACCCTTGACACCGGGGTACTGCGGGCGGATGTTCATAGCCCTAGGCGACGAGTTCGATCTCCACGCGCGCGCCTAGCGGGAGACCCGCCACCGCAACTGTCGTACGGGCGGGATACGGCGCACTGAAGGTTCCCGCGTAGACGCTGTTCATCGCGGTGAAGTCCTCCATGTCGACCAGATAGACATTCACCTTAATCACGTCTTCGAGCGTTCGGCCGGCAGCTGCCAGGACGGATGTGAGATTGGCGAACACCTGGCGTGTTTGCACCGCCACGTCGCCGTCGAGAAGCCTTCCGGTTGCGGGATCGATCGGTGTCTGGCCGGAGAGGAACAAGGTTCCGTCGGGACCAAGTGCGGCGTGCGAATACGGGCCAACAGGCGCAGGCGCGTGGGGGGCGGAAATGGTTGTTCGAGTCACACCAAAAGCATAGCCTCAGGGCCCCGTCGTGATGACTTCCGTCGGCACATTACGCAGCGCGATTGCAATGGCGCCTCCTTTTGGCCCTCACTGATTGGCCATCGCTAGCATGGACTCAGCTGAGTTGAGATGAGATGAAGGAGTCGAACTCGGCACCCTAACCCGTTGGAGCAGCTTTCCCTCAAGGAGTTGCGTCGCTGCACGAGCCAGAAGTGGCAGGCCCACGGATCCGATCTGCTCCCACTGTGGGTTGCTGAGATGGACGTACCCTTGGATCCACCTGTCGCGAAAGCGCTGAGGCAGGCCATCGATATCGGAGACAGAAGTTACGCGTCCAGACACGGGTATGCCGACGCCGTCGCAGGTTTTCTCTCCGCATGGCGGGACTGGCATGATCTCCCGGTCGCCGATAGCCGCGTGCTGCCCGACGTGATGACCGGTATCGTCGAGGCACTCCGAGCTAGCACTGACCCCGGTGACGCCGTGATCGTTACCTCACCGGTCTACGCCCCATTCTTCTCCTACGTCTCCCACGCTGACCGCAAAATTGTGGAAGCCCCGCTCACCTCGACGGGCCGTCTCGATATTGACCTCATCACAGAAACGATCGCGCGAGTGCAGAATTCGGGTGGCCGATGCGTCGTCCTGCGCGGCAACCCACACAACCCCACGGGCACTGTTCATGCCGGTGCCGAGCTCGAAGCGCTTGCTCTCGTTGCTCACGACACTGGAATTCGGGTGCTATCCGATGAAATTCAAGGACCACTCGTGCTTCCAGGAGCGACGTTCACCCCGTACCTCACAGTTCCTGATTCCGACAACGCGATCGCCTTCACCTCGGCCTCGAAGGGTTGGAACTTCGCAAGGCTGAAGCCGCGCTTGCCATCGCCGGGCCGGAAGCCGCCACCGATCTGAGAAGCGTTCCCGCAGAAATCGACTATGCCCCGAGCCACCTCGGGGTTCTCTCCCACATCGCCGCCTTCCGGGACTCAACAGAATGGCTCGATGACCTCATCGCTGGCCTCGCTGCCAACCGGATCCTGCTCGGCGAACTTCTCCGGGCCCACCTTCCGCAAGTTTCTTGGACCCCGCCCGAAGGCACCTATCTAGCTTGGCTCGACTGCAGCTGGCTCGGTGTCGATCGCAGCACCAAGACAACGGCCTACGCCGTCGCCGCCGATATCGACGGCCCGGCGAAGCTGTTCCACGACCGGGCACGAGTTGCGCCCAACTCCGGCCATATCTTCGGCACCGGAGGCGAGGGCCATGTCCGTCTCAACTTCGCCACCTCCCGCGTAGTCTTCGCCACTACTCTGACCCGGAGGGGCGAGGCAGCGGCAACAGGGCAAGCTTGACGTCAACGCCGATGGACCGGGAATCAAACCGGCCGGAACCACACCGTGGAATCGACGACGGCGGATGTGAATGCGGAGTTTCCGTACGGGACCGTGAACAGCGAAGCGAGTGCTGATTTCTGCCCTTCTGGATGACTCCCCGGACCTGTTCCCCTACTCCTTTCTTCATCGAGTGGCTAGCTGGTTAGGCGTTCGTTCTGATTTGAATCAAGGTGAGATCGAGCAGCGGCGTTTCAACCCCAAGGTGTTGGGCTTGCCGGGCCAGGTCACCCAGGATGTGCTCCGCCTCGGTGGGCAGTCCTGCGATCAGGTCGCGATACAGAGAGGAGGTGAATTTGGAGCCGGGTGCCGTCAGCAGCGCGAGGGACTGAGTATGCGCTTGTTGGGATACAGGGTGACCTGCTGCGGCAGCGACTGCTTCGGTTTCGGTGATGACCGCGAGGATTTTCGGCAGTCCTCCGGCAGCAATGATCTTCCCTACTGGTCCGCGGAATAGGCAAGTGATAATGCCGGCGGCCGCGATGAACACCCATTTTTCCCAGAGGGCACCGGTGATGTCAGGACTGATGGTGAGAGCGATGCCGGGCACGGTGAGCGCGTTTACGATCCCCACAGGCACGCCGGGGCCGGTAGGATCACCGATGGTAAGTGTCGTCAAGTCTGTCATCTGTCGAACGACTCCCCCGTCAAGGGTGGCGACGATCTTCGCCAACCCTCCGAGGACCTGGCCGGGAAAACGTTGTTCCAGCTGCTGAATGTGTCCCATGCCGTTGAGAATCGGCAGGATAAAGCTATCGGGTCCAACGTAGAGGCGCAGATCCGCGATCGCAGATTCTAACGCGCCGGCCTTAACGGTCAAGATGATCACATCGAAGGGAGCACTGTGCTCACCACTAACGATTGTCTGGACTGTAAGGGTGCGGTCGCCAGTGGGTGAGACGAAACGGAGCCCATCCCGTCGAAGAACATCGGCCCGTGGCCCCCGAACCAGATAAGTAATGTCACGTCCTGCTTCTTGCAGCAAGGTGCCGAAGGCTCCTCCGGTTGCCCCTGCACCTACAATGAGAATTCTCATGGGCAAGATCCCTTCTCTGTGTTCCGATTTTGATTGCGACTAATTGAGGCCAAGGGCGCGCAGCCCTGCTGTCACGATGGCGGCGACGAGTACGGTCACGATGATGGGTTGTTTCCAGAGCGCGCAGGCGGCCGCCGCGAGTACCCCCAGAGGACGGGCGAATCCATCTAACTGCGAACCATCGTAGAGTGCCGCAGTGGCGGCGACCGCGAGCAGCAGCACGGTGGTTCCCAGGTTCAGGGTGGTGGTGGCCTGAGAGGTTAATGTTGCCCGTGATCCCAACAGGACCCCGCTTATCCTGAAGGTATATGTAGCCGTCGCCAAGACCATGACGCCCAACACAAGGGATAACGAGGTCATACCTGGACTCTCTTTCGGATCATAGCCAGCGGCACGGTGGTGAGTGCGAGTATCGGGGCGATACCTGCCGGAACAAAGGGTGTGAGAATGATGGCGAGCCCTGTCCCCAGCGTCGCGATGGCGATCGCCGGTCGTTCCTTCAAGGCCGGGATGGCCACCGCAATCAGGACAGCCGGGAGAACGGCATCAATGCCAAGCACTCGGGGGTCAGGAACAATCCCGCCCAGAAGACCACCCAACAAAGCTCCCACAGGCCAGACCAGGAGAATGCCCAGCCCCGTGGCCCAATACAGCAGACGACGGCGTTCGGGCGTCGGTTCCGCAATGGCAAGTGCAACCGCTTCATCGTTGATCAGATGAGCCGCAATCCACCGCCGCCCTCCCTTTCCAAGGATTTTGGCGAGCGTAAAGCCGAACACCAGGTGTCTGGTATTCACCAAAGCGCTGGTCGCCGCCGCCAGTATGGGCGGGACGCCGGCACCGACCGCAGCCACAAAAAGGAACTCTGATGAGCCGGCCAGCACCAAGACGGCCAGAAGGATATTTCCCCACAAGGGCACTCCCGCAGTATTTGCGGCGAGTCCGTAGGAAATCCCCATGATCAGCACGGAGAGACACACGAGGACAATGTTTCGAGTTCCCCCAGAACCTACTGTCCTATATAATGAACGCATGACTAACATAATGGACTGTTCGTTGGTGGACCGTCAACTTGTGCCCACTTCTTGCAGCATGGGAGCGTGATGAGATGACAACGCCCCAGGAATTCATTGCCGCTGCTTTGCTCCGCGAACGAACCAAGGCAGGCCTGACAATTACCGAACTGGCTCGTCAGGCAGGAATTGGGAAATCAACACTGTCTCTCCTGGAAACCGGCAGCGGAAATCCCAGCTTGGAGACACTGTGGGCGCTCGCGACAGCGTTGGGCATCCCCTTCTGGAGACTTGTGGAACCATCACTAGATGATGTCACCGTGATCCGTCTGGGCGAAGGCAACCGTATCCAAGCCGAAGATTCCCACTACGCCGGCACGCTTCTCAGCGCTGGCACCCGCGGCGTCCGGCGGGACATCTACCGTGTGGAAGCCGAGCCTGGCCCAGCCAGACGCTCCACACCACACACAGCCGGAACCATCGAGCACGTCACCCTCATTGCCGGAAAAGCACTCGTCGGGCCACTGAACGAACCACTTGAACTGCACCCCGGCGACTACATCAGCTACCGCGGCGACCAACCCCACATCTTTGACGCCCTCGAGCCAGGCACCATCGCCACACTCGTCTCGGAGACCCTGCTCTAACAACGCGCCGCCCACCGCCCACATGCGTCGATAGTGGCCCGTTCAAGGTTTCCCTGAGGACGATCTCGGGTGGCCCATCGCGATCGGACCTCGGCTGGATCCGACGCATCAACACACAATGGATTGGATTCGACATGCTACCTGCAGCCAACGCTTGGGCATTCGCTCTCGCCGCCTTCGCACTGATCCTCATTCCCGGCCCGAGCGTGCTCTTTGTCATCGGCCGCTCGCTCTCTAGGTCGCAAGGGCGGCCTTCTCAGCGTGCTGGGGAACGCTCTCGGGGCCCTTCCAGCCATAGCTCTGGTGTCACTTGGGGTCGGTTCCATCGTCGCCGAATCCGTGGTTGTCTTTATCATCATCAAGTTCCTCGGAGCTGGCTACTTGATGTATCTGGGTGTGCAGGCGATCCGCCACCGCAATGATCACACCAGCGCCGAAACCTCGCAACGTGCGCGACCGTCGTCGTTCCGTCTCATCCGGGAGGGATTCTTCGTCGGGGTATCCAACCCCAAAACCATCGTGTTCTTCGTGGCCGTACTCCCCCAGTTCGTCAGCTATGACAACGGAGCCATCCCGCTGCAGATGGCAGCTCTCGGGATGATCTTCTTTGGAATTGCCCTAGCCAGTGACAGCATCTGGGCACTCACAGCCAGCACGGCACGGGCGTGGTTTGCCCGTAACCCGAAACGCCTCTCGCACATGGGCTCCGGTGGCGGCGTGGTGATGATCGGCCTGGGCGGGGCGCTGGCACTCACCGGTAACAAGAGCTAGTTTCGCATCAAGTGAAGCGGCCCCATCGGGCACAGAGGCTACTTCCGGCCCACCTACTCCGCCTAGGCCAGTGCCCCAATCCCGCAATCTCTTGACGTAACGAGATGTGGCGGCCCGTTGCGTTCGATGCGCACCTCCCGTTGCGAGTTCCTCCTAGGAAGCAGACGCGTCGTCCGGCTCAGCCTTAGAAAGTTGAAACTTTTACCCCTGAGATTCACACGAAGTAGCGGCAAATTGGCAATGGTCATCCCGAGTACGCTGTGAACGGATCACCAGAAGCGCAGAAGAATGGAACGGGCTGTTGTGCTGCCCACCGGCTGCGTCAAAGCCCAGACCGATCTCTGCAACCTTGTGGGCAATTGCCACAGAAACCTTAGATCTCTCGAGCGTGCACGACGCGGGACATTCTCTGTCTCCGCGTGAAACCATGCCCCGCCATTACGGGAGAAGGCTCCAGTCCTCCTGCGGACTGAGCGCGTTCCGGACCGCAGCGTGAGATGAGCGAGCTCAATTCTTCCGCGAGCCCCGGCCGCAATTCACCCACGCATAACGGCTCGCGGCCCCCGTCTGGGCCGCGAGCCGTTATGCATGGAAGTTGAGCGGCAGGGCAATCGTCCCTGAAGGCTACTTCCTTGAGCTGGGATCCTCGTCTCCGATGTGCCCCGGCGCCGTAACGGCAAGCACGCGCTGGACGAAGGCACAGTACTCGTCCATGTAGTGCCGCAGGAAAGTTTCCGTGGCCTCGTTGTTGACCTCGCCTCCCTCTCCGAAGACCTCGGAGCTGAAAGTGATGTAAGCCTCGGGAGAGTTCAGCTGAGGGGCATCGAGGAAGCTCAGGACACTGCGCATGGATGATTGCATGACGGCGGTGCCGATGCCTCCGGGCGAGGCTCCGATGATGCCGGTGGGCTTGCGGGCAAAGGAGTTGGTCCCCCAGGGACGGGATCCCCAGTCGATGGCATTCTTCAAGGCGCCGGGAATCGAGCGGTTGTATTCGGGGGTGATGAAGAGAAGGCCGTCCGAAGCCTCGATAGCCTGCTTGAGCTTCTGCCCTGCGGGCGGGAAGTCACTGTCAAAATCAGAGCTGTACAACGGCAAGTCTCCGATGGAGATTTCGGTGAACTCCAGGTCTGCCGGGGCGAGCCTAATGAGTGCCTTGGACAGGGTCCGGTTGATGGAATTGCTGGCGAGGCTGCCGACGAAGTAACCGATCTTAATTCCGGTCATGGTTGATGTCCTTCTCGAAGCCAGACAAGGAGGACGTCAATCGAGTCATCCCTGCCTGTACATGGATAATGGGTCCCCCTCTCCGCAGTGTAGACCCCGGAACCTTGGCCAGACTAGGGGCATTTGAGCTGACATTGAAAACAACCACGGATGGCAAAGGCTTGCCACAGGGCCAAGCAAACGACCTTCCAACGCCGGGCCAAGGCGCGCCCGCAGCGTCCTATCGATTCGACGCAGCGCCGGCAACCCAGCATGCAGTTTGGCTCGGCGACATACTACTGGGCAGACGTGGAAACATTAATCGTCAGCGCGTTGGAGACCCTCCGAGACGAGCTCGAATCGCGATACGCGGCACCACTGGGCCACGTATACCAAGCCCTCATCAGCTTCACGGTCACCGAACAAGCACCACAGGAAAAGCATCGCTCTTCCTGACACCAGGCCCCGGACACTACTGGGGCCACCGACTGTCAAGCCATGGTTGTCGTGACAGCCCACTTCGGCCCCGGATTCCACACCATGTGGCACTCCCAAGTACGAGACCCCTTTCACCCACTCCCGCCACCCGCGGACCAGAGATGCAAAGGTCTGCAACGGCCCAATGTTCTTTTCGAACGAAACCTAGTCATGACGTTTGCTGAGCGATGGTGACAGCGGTCAATGACTTGCACGACGCCTGAGAGGGATCGCTGTCCTTATGACTTGTGTGAACCCTCTGGGCCCTCGGGATCCTCTGGTTGCGTGGGTATCGTGCCAGTCGTTCGTGGTGGGGGCGTCAGAAACGACGGGTAGTCATTTTCGTCGGAGTATTGCAGGAAGGACAGGTGTGCCTCGTAGCGATCCAGTACATCGTTGATGACTTGCTGTTGCGTTAGACCCATCAGGTCGTAGCCCTCCGAGCCGGTCTGCGTGAATACCTCCAGGCGGTAGTAGACATCGATTTCGCGCTGGACGCCGCGGCCGCCGAACATGGGCACCGGGGCCTCAACAGCAGCCACCCGGTAGTGAAACTGCCGGTGACCGGCAAGGCTGACCACCAAGGTGTGTTCGGTGATGCTGGTTTCGGTGTTGGCAGTGGCCGTGAGCCCTCCTGGGTAGCCCAGCTGCTTAAACTCGCTGGCCACATCCGTCAGCGCCGGGACAACGACCTTGTCCACGAATTGCGCAACTGACTTCTTAGATGGGTAAGAACGCGCCTGGGCCAGGCGCTGCCGCCACGTCTTTTCGGGGACATGTCCTCCGGTCGCCGCAAGAGACCGTCGATGCATGATCTGTCCCTCACGCTCGGACCGCTCCATCCGCAAGACCTTCGAGAAGGAAGCCATGACCAGATACACGATAACGGTCACCGGCAGCGCAAAGATCAGTGTTGCGTATTCCATGGTCACCACACCGCCAGCCATCAGCATGGCCACCGTGAGCAGAGCCGTGAGCAACGCCCAGAAAATACGCAACCACTTCGCACCATCCACAGAGGGATCGGGAATTGAGGAAGAGAAGTTAGACATCACCATCGCGCCGGAGTTGGCGCTGGTGAGGTAGAACAGCAGGCCGGACAGGGTTGCGAGCCCGATCAGGAAGGGGGCTCCCGGGAACATCTCCAGCAGCGCATACCAACCGTGTTCAGGGTTGTCGACGGCCAATTGGCCGAACTCGGTGTTCCCATCCAGGACCTTGCGAAGGGCACTGTTGCCGAAGATTGAGACGATGAAGAAGTCGCACAGCACCGGTGCCGTGATGGCCGCAATGACAAACTCGCGCAGGGTGCGTCCGCGGGAGATCCGGGCTAGGAAGAGCCCAACGAAGGGTCCCCATGCCAGCCAAAACGCCCAGAAGAAGAGGGTCCAGCCCGCCATCCATTGTGCGCCGTCGGCTTCATAGGCGAAGGTCGCCAGGGTACGTTCCGGAAAGGTGACAATGAAGCGGCCAATATTTTCCACGAGGGCATTGAGCAGGAAGGACGTTTCGCCGGTGATCAGGATGTAGAGCATCATGGCACCGGCGGCCCACAGGTTCAGCTCGGAAATAATGCGGATGCCCTTGTCCACTCCCGAGGTGGTTGCCGCCACGGTCATGACGACGGCCACCACCACCAGTGCGATCTGGAGCGCGAGGCCTTCCTGCAAGCCGAAGATCCAGGCAAATCCCACGTTGAGCAGAACCACGCCGATGCCCATGGAGGTGGCCACACCAAAGACAGTGCCGACCAGGGTGACCACGTCAATCGCATCGCCAAGGGCACCACGTACCCGCTTGCCGAGGAGCGGGTAGAGCGCGGCCCGGATGGACAGGGGCATACCCCACCGGTAGGAGAAGTAGCCCATGGCCATGCCAAGGAGGGCATAAACCGACCAACCGGCAATGCCGTAGTGGAACATGGTCCAAACAACAGCATCCTGAGCAGCGGCAGCGGATTCAGGCGTGGCTGCCGGCGGCGCCATGTATTGAGTGATCGGACCGGTGACGGAGTAGAACAGCATATCGATGCCTACCCCCGCAGCGAAGAGCATGGCAACCCAGGTAAAGAGATTGTATTGGGGCCGGGAATGGTCCGGTCCGAGCCGAACACTACCCTCCTTGGACAAGGCCACCCACAGGACAAAGACGATCACGAGGGTCATGGTGAGGACGTAGTACCAGCCAAGGTTGGTGGCAATCCAGGTGACCACCTTATGCAGGGTGTCCTCGGCGTAAACGGGCATGGTCATGGCCCAGACAGAGAAGGCCAGGACGATGACGGCAGAGATGATCAGGACGTGCCAGTTGATTCTCGGCCCGGGCTGGACGTCGAGTTCCACCGGACCTTTGACGAGCAGTTCGGTACTGGTCATTGGCGGACGTTTGTCCTCGTTGGGTCCGCTCTTGCGCGGCTCGGAGACCCCGAAGCGGCTGCGCTCCACCATCTCCGGAGGGATTTCGTTCCTTGCCTGCTGAGCATCGTCTGGATTGGCCACTGACTTCTCCTTTGTGCTGTCGGGCCATGGCCGCCGGCCATGGGACACTCCAACGTCACGTGCCCGTGGCGCTGAGGAGCCTACAATTCCCCATGGTAGTCACTCGGACGCCCCGTGGTTGCTAACCACCGCAGCGTGAAGACGCTTTCCTGCTTAGCCGGTAGCCTTGCTGGGAGTACCAGCCCGCGGCTCCACAGCGAACGAAAGCAGACCATGGCCCACTTCGACCTCGTCATCATCGGCACCGGTTCCGGCAATTCCATCCCGGGTCCGGAATTCGAGCACCTCACCATTGCCATCGTGGAGGACGGCCTGTTCGGCGGCACCTGCCTGAACGTCGGCTGCATCCCCACGAAGATGTTCGTCCACCCGGCGGAACTGGCCGACGCTGCCCGGCACGGCAAGGCCTTGGGCATCGACGCGCAACTGAACGCCGTGGACTGGCCCGGCATCCGCGACCGAATCTTTGGCCGCATCGACGCCATTGAAGCCGGTGGGCGCCAATACCGTGAGGGCCCCGAGTGCCCCAACATCACGGTGTTTGCCGGGCGCGGCCGGTTCATCGAACACAAGACCCTGCACATTGACCTGCACGACGGCGGCACCTCCCAGGTGACCGCGGATCGTTTTGTATTGGCGGCAGGTTCTCATGTTGTGGTCCCCAACATTCCCGGCCTCGCAGCCGGTACCGACGCAGCTGGCACGGCGGAGGCTGGCACCGCCACTTTCCACACCTCGGACACGATCATGCGGTTGGATAAGCTGCCGGCCAGCATCGCCATTTTAGGTGGCGGCTACATCGCCGCGGAATTCGCGCATGTATTCTCATCCTTTGGTGTGCAGGTCACCCAGATCGCCCGAGGCAAACGGCTGCTCAAGTCCCAGGACGCAGACGTCTCCGCCCAATACACCAAGGAGGCCGCGGCGCGTTACACAGTGTTGCTCGAGACTCAGGTGAGCGGCGTGGCGAACACGGCGGACGGCGTCGAACTTCAACTCAACGGCCAGGACGGGACGCAAACACTACGTGCCGAGGTGCTGTTGATCGCCACGGGACGCAAGCCCAATGGGGCTAATCTGGCCGTCGAGGCGACCGGTGTTGCCCTGGACGATCACGGCCGCGTGGTGGTGGATGAGTTTCAGCAGACAGGCGTTGCAGGAATTTACGCGCTGGGAGACATTTCCTCGCATTACCAGCTCAAGCATGTGGCGAACCATGAGGCCAAGGTGGTCAAACACAATCTGGCACACCCGGACTCGCCCATCAGCTCCGATCATCGTTTTGTGCCGGCCGCTGTGTTCACCGATCCGCAGATCGCCTCCGTTGGCATCACGGAGGCCCACGCCATCAAGGCCGGCATCCCTCACGCGGTAAAGATCCAAAACTATGGCGACATTGCCGCCGGTTGGGCGCGCGAGGACAGCGGCCATTTCCTGAAGGTGCTGGCCGATCCTGCCACGGGCCTATTACTGGGGGCACATGCGATTGGCCCGGAAGCGGCTACCGTTATCCAGCCGCTGATCCAGGCCATGCACTTTGGCCAAACGGCCCACGACGTCGCCACGAAGCAGTACTGGATCCACCCGGCGCTCTCGGAACTGGTCGAGAACGCGCTGCTTGGTTTGCCGACACCGCAGCCAACTCACTGACTGATTGCTGGTGGCCGGGCGCCGCTGATATGCCGGCCAGCCGAACCTTGCCCGCGATACTTCCGCGCACCATGAAGAAGTTGTTTGCCGATTTCGCACGTTCTGCCCGGTTGTGGCATCACGCCGTTGCTATTCTGGGCCGGTATTGCATGGCGATGACTCCAGAACGGAAGTCGCGCCGCTCCACGAGCTCGAGTTGGATTCGTTCGCGGAGGCCCGCGAGCAATGTTGGCCCGTGTCCGGCAAGGACGGGCTGCACGAGGAACTCGTACACATCGATCAAGCCCAGCTCGGCCAATGCGAGGGGAAGCGTGACGCCGCCGACCCACAGGCTTTTGCCGGGCTGCTGCTTGAGGCGCTGGACTGCTTCTCCCAGGTCGCCACGTATCAGCTCGGCATTCCAATCGAGGTCACTCAATGTGCTCGATACGACGTACTTCTTGACCCGGTCGATGGCTTCAGCGAAGGGAATCTCCCACTCTTCCATCCAGTCTGGCCAGGTCCCGGTGGCGGGCTTCCGCCATGCCGATTCCATCATCTGGTAAGTCACTCGACCAAAGAGGATGGCATCGGCTCGCTCCATCTCCGTGGTCCAGTAACGCATCGACTCCTCGTCCGGCGGGAGCCCTGCCTCGTGATGGCAGCAGCCGTCAAGCGTGACGTTGATCGAGTAGCGAAGTTCCCTCATCTGGTTGCACTCCCTAGATGCGCAGCAGCGATATCCCCGGATCCTCTCCAGACTACTGTCGGAGTCCTGCTGACGCTAGAGAAATATCGCATCAGCTCCCGGCAGCGAGACGAGCCGCGGCGAGATCAAGTCTGGCGAGGGAACGCGTCCTCCCGTAATGTCGAATTCACGCAAGCTCGTCTTACCTCTGCACCCGCGATAGCTAGGAGAACCGATGCAATACCTGATGTTTGTTGCCACCGATCCCGAAGGCGAGCCCTATTCAGCCGAGGAAGACAAGATCGAGGATTGGTGGAACGACGTCGAATCGCGCGGCATCTGGAAAGACGGCAACCGCCTTCGCCCGGCTGAAGAGGCCACAACGGTGCGCGTACGCAACGGCTCGACGCTGGTCGCCGGTGGCCCGTTCACGGAATCGAAGGACCGGATCGTCGGCTACGACGTACTCGAATGCGCCGACCTCGACGAGGCCATCGAGGTCGCCTCGAAGCATCCCATGGCCCGATTCGGCCAGATCGAGCTACGCCCGGTCTGGCCCCTAGGCTGAGGGGCAGCCGGACGCCGGATCAGTCCAGACCGTTACTGGCCGGGGATCGGGAAGAATACCCGAGGATCCTGCAAGAGCGCCGGGTAGTCGAAGTCCGTGCGGTCAATGATTTCCTGGAGCTCGAAGTTGCGACCAAAGCGGCCGTCCTCGAGTGTGATCGGGCGGCCTTGGAGCTTGCCCAAGGCAAACTTGGCCCCATCTTCCAAGGGGATCAGCACGGTGGTGTTACCGGGGACGGTTCTGAAGGCCTCGTCCTGAAGCTTGCGATTGCGCGTCGGCTTCTTCGTCAGCTGCTTGGGTGCCTTCTTGGCGTTCTTCTCCCCCACTCGACGTGACTTCTCCTCACCCGAGGTGAGGTCGTCGCCGTCGTGCTCGTCGTGAGTGGGCTTAGCTTTACCCCAGGCCGGCATGCCAACCTTGTCGATCTTTTCGGCGGCAACGTCACCCAGCGGGGCACGCAGGACCCATACGAAATCATCATAGGGATCCTCGGGCAGGATGTCCCGCAGCGGCTCGGGCCAGATCAATTCCAGATCCGTGGGGGTGTCGGCAAACACCGCGTCATAGAAGCGCGAGTCCTTTTGAAGCAGCTTGGAACGGTGGCTCGAATGAAAATCGGGCTCGCCCAGCCATGGAGGCATGGGAATCTTGCCTGCATAGTCGGGGTGAGCGGCCTGCGGGGCAAATTCCTTGATGCTCTCGCGGAGGTTGTCCGGGTGGCCGCGGGAGATCCACTCATCCGCCATGGCCAGGGCGTATTTGGTGAGCGCCGGAACATGTCCCATCCACATACGAACAGCGGGATGTGACTGCCGACCGTATCCGGGAATCACCAGCGTACGGAGAATTTGCAGCGCTTCAACGCGTTGCTTTCCAAGTCTTGAGGTGTCCAGAGCGGCGGCACTCTGCTGAAAATCGGGGTACGGGAGAAAAGTCTGCATACCTTCAGTCTGACGGCATACGCGCCACGTACCAATTGCAATGCCCCTTTAGCGGCGGAGAGATCCCCCACAGTCACGCGGAATCATTCCAATGCGGCGGCTCGCGGCGGGGCCGAAACTGGCGGAAGCGGCCTTCCGTTCAGCGTCACGGTTCCAGGCGAGTCATGAGCCGGAGGAGCGCAGCTTCTCGCATCTTGGGGGTGTAGGCCTTGAGTAACGGCAGCATGAGAAGGTACTGCTCGGATCGGCCGAGCGCCTCGAAGGCTGTTCGGGAACGAGCATCATTTGCTAGCGCTGCTGTCAGTTCTTCAGTCACCCTCGCTGTGCGCTGTGGTTCGTAGGCGGCGTCCCAGCGGCCGTCCGCCTTGGCGTCCTCGATCTCCGCCCATCCTGCCGGGCGCATGCGTCCCGCCGCGATCAAGGCTTCGGCACGCTCCACGTTGACCTTGGACCAAGAACTTTTGGGTCTGCGACGGGAGTATCGCTGAATGAACGACACCGCGTCGTAGCTCTTGCGCTGACCATCGATCCAGCCAAAGCACAGCGCTAGCTCGCCGGTTTCGGCGATCGTCGGAAGGTGCATCTCCGCATGACTTTTGCCAATGCGCACCCATGCCTCGGCCTGCTGGTCATGGTGATCAGTCAGCCAGTCGGCCCATCCCGCCGCATCCGTGAATTCAAGGATCTCCATTTAGGCGTCCTTCAAAGAAGCCAATACCGCGAGATAGTGCGGGTTGCTCATGACGCCGAGGACGTTGCCGAACGGATCGACGACGGATGCCGTGACGAATCCTGAGTCGCCGCGCGCGGTGATGGGCTGGTGCTCGGCGGCACCCCTGGCGAGCAGACGTTCCACGGTGCCAGCGAGATCGTCGACATGCCAATACATGATGGCCCCGCTCGGCTCACCGGCCACCGAATTCGCGGCAGCTGGGGCGGGCCGGTAACGGCTGTCGATGATGCCTAATTCGTGAAGGTAATCACCAATGCGGAACTCAACGTACGTCGGGCTCCCGTCCGGCCCCGACCTCTCGAAATACGGCTCAATGCCTAGAAATTCGCTGTACCAGGCAGCCGCGGCCGCGACATCGTCTGCCCAAAAGTTGAGGGTACTTAGTCCTCGCAGGCTCATGATGGTTCCTTCGATTTCAGCTACGACGGCCGGAGCCTTACTTCTCGCCGATGAGGATATTGTCGGAGATCTGGGTCCAGCCCGATTCGATGGCGCCGGTGTCGGAATCATCGCCCTGCAGGATCGTTGAAAATGCTCCACTAAGTCCCGACACCCTGACAATTTCGCCACTGCTTCGGGTATCACCACAGCCCAGATGCCATGAGGAGGCTTCGCCGGGCGGGACGACAGCCACGCAGGTGGTCCTAGCGTCCTCGCTCTGCAGCCCGAAGTACCGCACGTCGTCGTGTGTGACGAGTAGACGCGAGCTATCCCTCTTGATGAAATCTTGAAGCGTAATGAAGGCTGGCAGCACATCCTCTGAGTTCGCGGCGCGATCCAATGAAGTCAGCCCTGTCTGCCCGGAGCAGCCGCTCAGAAGCAGCGCGGTGATTCCAACGGCCATGACCAGCGGCAACTTCTTCATTTACTCCCCCATGTTCGACGACGTCCTGAGCGCCCCGCGGACAGCTCGGATCCACACAATACCCGTCAGGCTACCCCACCCCGAACGATTATTTAAGGGCCGATGTGAGTGAATACTGTTATATCCGGTTCCAGGCAACGTGTCCTTCAGGTAGGTAGACGAGGCTAGCTACCGAAAGTTATTCATCATGCCTGAAGCTTCCACCTAGCGACGTTCGGCACGCACATGACTTCTCATCGCCGCAGCCGAACCGTCCCATGCCCATGGGGGTCGTCGGGACGAGCATTGACACCATCACGCTCAGCGAGCCCGCCATTGCGGCGATCTGGCGGTGGTGGTTGTCGGCGAGCGCCTGAGCCCCGTAGGGTGGCGCGGCTTGGGTATTGTTGCCGCCGCCCTCGTGGTGTTGGCGATGGCCCCGGCCGCGAATGAGCTACCGGTGACGCTCGCAGACCTAGAGAACCCGCCCTCTTCTCCGGCCCTTAGGTCAGAGACCAGGATCGCTTGGAGAGCCCGAACCAGAAACCGTCGATGGCGGTCTTGGCTTCGATGCCACTCGAGGCGTATGCGGCGCCGAGCGCTACATAGAGCGGTGCCCAGTGTTCGGAGCGCGGGTGGGCCTCCCGAGCGGCGGGCGCCTTGTGGAGGAAGTCGAGGATGGAGTCAACGTCCCCACGGGCCATGGCTTCTTCGGCCCAGTGGTCAAATTCGCTCGGGGCCGACGGCGGAGTCGTGTTCGGTCCCGCTGCAGGGTTGAACCATTGCAGGTTGTGCGTCGTGAAGCCGGAGCCAACGATCATGGTGCCGCGCTCACGCAAGGGAGCCAGTGACTGACCGAGGGCGAAGAGACCTTGCGGGTCCAGCGTGGGCATTGACATCTGCACTACCGGGATATCCGCCTCGGGGAACATTTCCTTGAGCGGGACGTAGGCGCCATGGTCCAGGCCACGGGATTCGTCGCGCTCCACATGGTGACCGTGGGTGCCTGCCAGTCGAGCTACCTCGTCGGCCAACTCGGGTGTCATCGGGGCATCGTAGCGAACGTCGTAGTAGCGCTGCGGGAATCCCCAGAAGTCGTAGACCAGCTCTTGCTTGGTGCGGGTGGCACTGAGCGTGACGGGCGCATTCTCCCAGTGGGCCGAAATCATCAGAATGTCCTTGGGCTTTTCCATGGTGTCCGACCAGGCAGCCAATTCCGCGGTCCACGTGGCGTCATCAGCCAGCGGCGGGGCGCCATGGGAGAGGAACAGGACCGGAGGAACATCTGCAGAAATAGTCATAACACCAGCATAACCGCAAAAGGTTGATGCTTCAAGTAAATAATGAAAGTTCATTGCCCTAGTTGCAAGGGGCGGTGCCAGCAGGGACGCCACAACCTATCCTTTCATCGGCCCCGGCCCGAGAGTATCCTGAGAATCTGCGGCCATCCCTGCGGGCTGGCACCGGCATTGGTCTCCCTTCAGTGCCCGATTCCTCGTGCACGCCTCAGTCAGGATCCGACTCTCGGATCCCTTTCATCGAGAAGCTAAGGCACCGTTATGGACGTCCTTGAGGCCGTGGCCCCGCACAGAACCACCCCGCACCCCTTTGCTCGCCACCGCTCACGAACCATCGCTGCGGTCATCGCCAGTGTTCTGATCGGAACACTCGGTGCCTGCGGCTCCCCTGACACGTTGAAGGCAACCAACGCGTGGTCACTGACGAAAGCCGAAGCCTCGGCGGGCGGGGTAACCCTGTCCCTCGAAGACGGAGCCCGCTGGACGGGCGAAGGGTTGGCACTGGACGGCACGAACTTTGGCACCACTGCCGAGCCTGGCCCCCTTGCCACAGATTCAAGTTTCACCGTGAGCGCTTGGGTTCGTCCGGCCGGGCAGCCAGGACAGTACTCCTCAGTTCTCAGCCAGTCCGGGGAAGTCGCAGGTGCCTTCTTCCTGGGCGTCGCCGAAGGATTTTGGGCATTCTCGGTCAAGCCTGCTGACGGTAATGGGGGCGACTTCGTGACCAACCGCGATCTCGCGACGACAGTCGAGGTGGAGCCCGATGCTTGGGTGCATCTGGCCGGGGTCTACGATTCCACCGCAGGGAGGGCCTTGTTCTACCTCAACGGCTACCCGACAAGCGCGAATGGTGTCGCCACGGAGCCGTTGTTTGCCGCGAAAGGACCCTTGTTGTTTGGCAGTGGCCAGGCGAACGGACAACTTTCGGACTTCTTTAAGGGCACAGTTGCAGATGTGCGCACCTGGTCTCGTGCCCTCAGTACCGAGGAGGTCACTGCCGCGTCCTTGATCGCCACCCCTGACGGTGCAACACTCACCAAAGCTGAGCTGCCGGCGGAGCCGAACTGCCCAGACCCACACGGCGGCCTCTGCCTGGGAGCCCTTGAAGAGGGAAATTACTCAACGACGTCCTTTGAGCCGAAACTTTCCTACACCGTCCCAGAGGGCTGGAGCAACAGGGAGGATCTACCGGGCAACGTCCTGTTGACCCGTACCAGCGACTCGCAAGAGGGCACCTGGGGCGGCAGCTACATCGGCGTGTACCAGAATGTCCGGGCGTCATCCCTGTGCACCGAAGAGGCACAGCCTGGAGTGGGGACCAGCGCCGCGGACCTTGCCGCGTGGTATCGCACGGCGCCGGGACTGGAGATCGTCACAGACGCTCCCACGATGGTCGGTGGCTTGTCGGGGATTATGCTCGACTTCCGGGTGAGTACCCAGTGGAAGAGTCCCTGCCCGCTCGATGGCGTCATTCATGCGATTCCGATCATCATCGGCGGCGGCGTCTCTGATCTCCATCACGTCATGGGAGCACCTCTTGAAATGCGCATCATCCTGCTCGACTGGCAGGGAGGAAACCTTGCCGTAGAAATTACGTCCGTTCTTGAGCAGCACAGCCTGGAGGACTACCTCACGACCATCGGATCTGACGCAGTCGTCAACTCCTTCACGTTCGAACCCTGAGTGGGATTCCCGCAGCCCAAGAGACCGGAGGGCCATGACGCGGCCCTCCGGTCTAGGTTCTAGCTTCTAGCGCGCCTGGAGCCCGCGCACCCCATCCTCAATGACAAAGGACGCCTTTGTGCTGACCGGAGCGCCCGGCGTCGTCACATATTCCAGCGTGCGGAAATCGGCCGTCAGTGAGTCCTTCGTGATGGTCGTGTTCACGTAGCCGCGGTTGTCGTTATAGAACTTCAGGTGCGGATTCCATGCCATGACCGGATCGCTCGTGGAGCCACCACCATTGCCGGTCGAGGTGATGGAGGTGCAGACAAGCTCCGAGCCCACCACGGGGGCCGACGGGTCCTTGTAGTCCACCTTCACGTCATTAGCCCAGTTCCGGTGCACGTCACCGGTCAGTACGACGGCGTTACGCACGTTTGCGTCAACCCAACCTTGGGTGATGCGACGGCGGGAGGAGGCGTAGCCGTCCCAGCCATCCATGGAGACATCGTCGATGGCCGGTGAGCGATCGCGGTCACGCTCGGCAAAGAAGACCTGCTGTCCCAAGATGTCCCAGCTCTGGGTGGATTTCTTGAAGCCATCCAGGAGCCATTTTTCCTGCTCCGCACCCGTAATGGTGCGATCCTCGGCGAGCCGCTCGGTGACGTTCTTCCGCCAGCCATCCCCTGCCAATTGGTCATCACGGTACTGCCGGGTATCCATCATGTGGAAGTTCGCCAGCTGACCCCACTGGATGGTGCGGTAGATCTTCATATCAAATCCTGCGGGCACGGAGGACGAGCGCAGCGGCATGTTCTCGTAGTACGCCTGGAAGGCAGCTGTGCGACGCAAGCGGAAATGCTCGGCACTGTCGTTGAGCTGATTCGGATCACTGTTCTCGGGCACCTCATCGGCCCAGTTGTTGTCCACCTCATGGTCATCCCAGACCACAAGCCACGGTGCGATGGCGTGCGCAGCCTGCAAATCGACGTCGGACTTGTACTGGGCGTGACGCTGACGGTAACCGGCCAAGGTGCTGGTCTCTGGGCCGGCATGATCGCGCGGGTTGCCTCCGCCAATCACGTAGCCGCCCTTCTTGTACTCGTACATGTAGTCGCCCAGGTGCAAGATCAGATCCGGGTGGTCCTGCGCCAGGCGCTGGTAGGCCGTGAAGTATCCGTGCTCGTACTGGGCACAGCTGGCAAAGCTCATGGCCAGAGCTGCGGGCGTCTCATGCAGGGCCGGGCTCGTGAGTGTGCGGCCAACCTCGCTGAGGTGACGGCCCGTGCGGAAACGGTAGAAGTACTCGCGCCCCGGACGCAGCCCGCGCAACTCCACGTGGATTGAATGGGCGGTTTCGATCCGGGCCTGTTCCACGCCGCGGGCCACCACGGTGCGCATGGCGGCATCCTCGGCAACTTCCCAGGCAACAGCCACTTGGCGGGTGGGCATGCCACCGAAGCCATCCTCCGCGAAGGGATCCACGGCCAGGCGCGTCCAGATGACAAAGCCATCAGGCCACGGCTCTCCCGAGGCGATACCCAGGCGGAACGGATCGGTGCGAAGTCCGGCGTCGTCGGCGACGGACGTGGCAAATGCCGTGCCGGGAACGGCAGCGATCAGGCCGGCACCAAGGCCGACGGACAGTAGTGATCTGCGTGAAATGTTATCCATAGCCACGAACTTATGCAGGGCACTTGAACAAGCACCCGACATGATGTGAATTGCTCGTGAACGGCTCCGCAACACTCCAACGCACGCAATTATGACGCCCGACGCAGGTCATGAGACAGGCGCTCGCAGCCCGCTCCCTAAACTTGGTTCATGACTGAGAATCCCCGCAATTCGGTAACTCTTCGCTTCCTTGCCGCCCCCACCGACATTGGCCATAGCGGCTCCGTCGATGCCGGCACGGTGCTGGAATGGGTCGATAAGGCCGCCTATGCGGCCGCCGTAGGCTGGGCCAAGTCGTATTGCGTGACCGCTTACGTTGGCAACATCCACTTTGCCGATCCCGTCAACAGCGGCGACCTGGTGGAGGTCACCGCCACGGTGGTCTACACGGGACGTTCCTCCATGCACATCCACACCGTCGTCTCCTCGGGCGATCCCAAGGCTGGCGGACCCACGATGCGCAGCCAGTGCATCGTCATCTTCGTCGCGGTGGGCGCGGACGGACAATCCATCGCCGTCCCCACCCTGGAACCGGCCACACCCCAGGCGATCCTGCAACGCGACGACGCCGTTGCCAGGATCAAGGTCCGCGAGGAAATCGTCGAGGCCATGAAGGGGCAGGAGTACACCGATGCCGGCACCGCAGAAAAAGTCATCCTGCGTTTCCTCGCCTCCCCCAACGACGTCAACTGGGGCGGCAAGGTCCACGGCGGCATCGTCATGAAATGGATCGATGAGGCGGCCTACGTCTGCGCCACCCGCTACTGCGGCAGCGCCACCGTGGCCGTGTTCTCCGGTGGCGTGCGCTTCTATCGCCCCCTGCTGATCGGCCACGTCGTCGAGGTCGAGGCCCGGCTCGTCTACACCGGCACCAAGGGCATGCACATTGCCGTCCAGGTGCGCTCGGGCTCCCCCACGAGCGGGGAGCTGAATCTGACCACCTACTGCCTCACGGTCATGGTGACGCGGGACGAGGCCGGCAACTCGGTGCCTGTTCCCCCATGGCTCCCTGTGAGCGAGGAGGACCAGCGCCTGCACGCCCACGCCCGGGAGCTGTTGGAGATCCGCGGCCGGGCGCCGGGCAATCGCCTCCCCAACCACCTCTTGTCCCACTAGAAAGTACGACGGCGTAACTGACCTTTAGCGGCCTCCGCCACCACCGGGCGTCTCGCCGAGAGACGTGGTGAGGGGTCCGCCGTCGAGCTTTAATTCCATGAAGACACTGTAAGGATCCAGGACATAGTCGGCGAAGGGCCCACGCTCCGTGAAACCCTGGCGGAGGTAGAGGCGCCGGGCGGGGGCGAAGAAGTCGACGCTTCCGGTCTCCAAGACGAGCGAGTGATAGCCGCGTTCCCTGGCCTCGGCCGTGATGTGCTGCAGAAGGCGCGCGGCAATCCCCCGACCCCTCGCCGCGGGATGCGTGCGCATGGACTTGATCTCCCCCTGTCCGGCCCGGAGCCGTTTGAGGGCGCCGCACGCGAGCAGTTCACCATCCTCGCGCGCCGTCCAGAAGGTCACCTCCGGGGCGCAGAGGGCCGCAAGATCGAGGGTGTGCACACTTTCTGCGGGCGAGGTGGCCATCATGTCGAGCAGATGATCTTGCAGCAGCGCGCGCACATCGGGCAGGGTTGGATCGTCAATGCGAAGAGAAATCATGGCTTCAAATCTAGCAATGGTGGCACTACGCGGCCGTGAAGGCATGCCGGTACTGACTGGGTGTCAGGGAGGTGTGGCGCTTGAAAATGGTGCGGAAATTGGCGCCGGAGCCTAGACCCACCGCGGCCGCGATGCGTTCGATCGGGACGTCGGAGCTTTCCAGCAGTTCTTTGGCTCGTTCGACGCGTTGCAGGGACAGCCACTTCATGGGGGCGATGCCGGCGTGGCGTTCGAAGCGCCGGGCCAGGGTGCGCTCACTCAGGGCAATGGCGGCGCTCATGTGGGCGATCGTGAGCGGCTCGTGCAGGTTCTTGAGCGCCCACTCCATGGCCGCGCCCACGTCGGAGGGTTGATCGGCGGAGCTTCGCAGCGGCTTGTGGCTGATGAATTGCGACTGCGTTCCCTCGCGGCGCGGCGCGGACACGATGGCTTTGGCCGTGCGATTTCCTTGCGCGGCACCCCAATCGCTGCGGACCAGATGCAGGCACAGGTCAATGCCGGCGGCGACCCCCGCGGAGGTGAGCACCTGGCCATTGTCAACGAAGAGGACGTTTTCATCGACGGCAATGCGCGGGAACAGGGCGGCCAGATCCGAGGTTGACCCCCAATGCGTCGTGGCCGAGAGCCCATCAAGGATCCCCGCCTGGGCGAGGGCAAAGGCGCCCGTGCAGATCGAGACCATGCGCGCGCCCCTGCCATGGGCGGCCGTCAGTGCGTTGAGGACTTCATCCGGCAAGGGTTCCCGGGACTGCGAGAAGCCCGGGACGATCACGGTGTCCACCTCCTCGAGGAGATCGAGGCCGCGCTCGGGCAGCACGGAGAAGCCACCCGTCGCGGGAACGGGCAGGCCGCCCAGGGAGCAGCTGTGAACCTCATAGCGACCCTGGGTGTTGCGGCCCAGAACCTGAACCGGAATACCAAAGTCCAAGGCTAAGACCTCCGGCAGCGCCAGCACGGCAACCTTGATGGGCGCTGCGGCTTCTGCATCTTTGGCGGGAATCTTGTGCATAGTGGCAATCTTGCCACTATTCTGGGTGAAAGTTCAATGACATCGTGGAGCCATGATCCGCACCCCACCTCGCTTCAAGGCCCTCCTGATCCGCCTCATCGCCGCCCAGGCCTGCTATTACATGATCGTCAGCATCGATCTGACGCTGACAGGACTCGTCGGCCTCTTGCTCGCGCCCGTCCCCGCCCTAGTGACGCTGCCACTGAGTTTGATCGTTGTGGTGGGAACCCTGTGTTCCTTTGTCGCCGGGCATGCGGCAGCCCGCTTCGGCTACCGTCCCGTCATGGTGGCGGGCGCGCTCACGGCCATTGCGGGCGGTCTCATCTCGGCTATTGCCGTGGCAAGCCACTCGTTCACGCTCTTTTGCCTCGGCACGGCCCTGACCGGCGGGTACCGCGCCGTGGGTGGTTTCCTGCGATTCATCGCCTCCGACTACGCCCCACCAGCCCAGCGGGAACGCTCCCTGGCACTGGTCATGTATGGCGGAATCGCCGCGGCGGCGCTGGGCCCCTTTGCCGCGGTCGCCGCCTCCCACGCCGCACTGCAACCTTATGTGGGTTCCTGCCTTCTCATCGCAGTCTTGGGCATCGTGGCCCTGTGCTTGGCGCTGACCATGCCGCCGGCCACCAACACCGCGTCCGAGTCGAGGCAGCCTGCCATCGAGATCCGCGCCCAACGCGGCAACCCACACTTTCAGCAGGCCGTGCTGGTGCTCGCCGGATCGGGACTCGTCATGACGCTGGTCATGGCCAGCGGACCCCTCGCGAACGACCATGCCGGACATTCCGCGACCGTGGGAGCCTCCATGATCCAGTGGCACCTCATCGGCATGTTTGCCCCGTCCGCCCTGAGCGCCTTGCTCCTGAAAAAGTACGGCACCTTCGTCACGAATCTACTGGGCGGCCTCGTCATGTTCGCGGGGTGCGCCGTGGCACTGTTCTCCGATTCCGGCGCGGCCATGATCGCGACCCTGACACTGGTGGGTATTGGCTGGAATATCCTCTTCGTGTCTGGCTCGGCACTGCTTTTGAAGGCCTATCCACAGGGCCGAGGCAGCAAATTGCAGGGCTTCAGCGACGGTGTCACGGCGGGCTTGTCCGCGGCCGGATCCTTTGGCGCCGCATGGTTGCTTCACCAAGCCCAGTGGCGCGGAGTCAACCTCATCGCGGTGGCCGTGGTCGCCGTCGTTCTTATCCTTCTGACACTTTTTAACGCCAGACGGCGCGAGCCGCACCTCCCGCTGGCCCCCACCCCTCACGCCGAGGTAGCCGGTTAGCTCGAGGACAGGGCGACGCGGACGGCGGGCAGTACCTCGGTGGCCAGGAGCTCGATGGATCGCAAGGTAGCTGACTGGGACAGACCACCCAATCCCACCTGGGCGAGGAAGCGCGTGTGTCCGAGAATCTCGTGCTCCCAGAGGATCTTGTCCACGATCTCGGCAGGACTTCCAGCAAAGAGGGCACCATCGGGTGCTGACCAGGCCTCGAAACTGGCACGATCCAGCCGGCCAGCCCGCGGCATATTTTGCTCTATATAGGAGGAGTAGTGCGGGAAGAAGGTGTTCTTGGCCCCCTGCGAGGTCTGCTCAACATAGAAGTGCGAGGTGACGCCAATGCGCCCCGGTTCCCGAGATGCCGCTTCGGCCGCGCGGCGATATAGCTGCGCCAAGGAGCGGAAGCGTTCCGGAGCCCCGAGGATCGCCAGGTACAGTGGCAGGCCCAGACGCCCGGCCCGCTCGGCCGAGGACGGGGTGCCACCAACAGCTGCCCACACCGGCAGAGTCGGCTGCACGGGGCGCGGCCACACGCCCGCGTCCTTGAGCGGCGCTCGCGTGCTCCCCTGCCAGGTCAGCGGGTTTTCGTCACGAATGCGCAGGAGTAGTTCGAGGCGATCGTCGAAGTATTCGTCGTAGCGCTCCAGCTGCTGACCAAACAACGGGAAAGATTCCACATACGCGCCCCTGCCGGCGGTGATCTCGGCCCGACCGCCGCTGATCAGATCCAGGGTGGAGAAGTCCTCAAAGACACGGACTGGATCGGCACTGGAGAGGACCGTCACGGTGCTGGTCAGTCGAATATTCTTCGTTTGTGCGGCGGCAGCTGCCAGCACAACAGCGGGAGAGGACACGGCAAAGTCTTCTCGGTGGTGCTCCCCGACGCCAAAGACATCAAGCCCGGCCTGATCGGCAACGCGCGCCCATTCCAGAATGTCACGCGTGCGGGTCGCGGCGTCCAGGGGGTTCCCGTGGGCGTCGCGAGTCAACTCGCCAAAGGTGAAGATGCCGATCTCAAAGGGAGCGGGTGCACTCATGCCGAAGTCACCACATGAGCCCCTAGCTCGAGAGCCAAGAAGTCACGGACATCACTGAGTTCTGCGGCGTTGATGCCGTGAGCCAGCCCCGGGTAGATGCGCTCGATGAGGGAGGTGTGACCGGGCAGGAATTCGCTGCTCCGCGCAATGGCCACCTGGGCAATGACACCATCTTCTGCGCCACGACCCCAGAAGAGGCTCGGGAGTTGTGCTTCCAAGGCGGCATCTCCGGGCTGCGGTGCGCCCAGGACAAAGCCGCCCAAGACCACAGGTGCCAGGACTCGTTCGGGTCGAGTGCGCAAAAGCTGGCTCGCCATGAGACCGCCCTGAGAAAAACCAATCGGCACAATGCGGGTGCTGGGGTCGAGATTCTCATCAACCCAGGCCCAAATAGCTGCGCTAGCGGCCTCAACCGGTTCCGCATCCGGGACACCGGGAGTCGTTATCGCAAACCAGGCCGCCGCGCCGCGACCCAGTTCCAGCGGAGCGCGCAGCGACGCCCACGGAATCGTGAGACCCATGGCCGGGGCAAGAGAGCTCAGGTCTTGCTCGTTGGAACCGTAGCCGTGCAGAAAAAGCACCACGGCCTCAGGCACGTCGGTGTTGGTCCAGCCGGGAGAGCGCACATCGTGCAGGGTGGTGTTCATTTGAGCTCCTTGAAAGATGGATGTCATCAGGCCGGCCACATCGGTAGGTCCACGGTAAGACTACACCATTTACTTGTAGCTTCAACTATAGATTTTGTGACCACCCATTAAATGAAACAGCCCGTGCTGGTCAGCACGGGCTGCTCACGGTGGCCGGGTGATGCGGGAGGCATCACGGCGGCAGTGGGGTTGAAGAGCTCGAAATGGGTAATGGTCATCTCGCTCCCTCCTTTCGGTCACACGCCATCAATGGCGCGACGGTTTTTGGCGGAGATACTACCGGAGGTTGAACAGATCAACACGGACGATCTCGCGATACTGGCGTTCGCGCATCTGGTTGAACTTTTCCTGGTCTGCCGGCGCGAAGAAGACTCGCTTGATGGACGACCTGAGGGGCTTGGGGCTCATGGTGACACCTCCTTTCGAGAATTGTGATGAATAGCTGGACATTTTATGGCGCGACAAATAAAGCCTCTTTTTTCATAATCGAAATGAATATAAAACGGCATTATGAGAGCACAAAAAAGCGCGGTTTCTTTTGTGCGTTTAGTCCGGACTAGTCGCCGTGATCACGGCCCTGCGCTGGAGGTCATTAGTGATGGTTGCGCCAGGGCGCGGATCAATTAATGGTGCTCAGCATGACGCGGGGCAATAATTACGAGTGATAGCTCGGGGCTGGTCGGCAAGTACGACCGTGTCTGGGCGGCCTTGCGGCGGCGGCCCTACGCGATGACAGTGTTAGCTGTGATGGCGATTGACAGGCGTGCCGGGCAAGGCATGACCAGTTCCGATAACTCCGGACTTGATAGTTGTAAACATCATGGCCTCCCTTCGATTGCACGCGGACATCCCGGACAGTTCGTCGGGGACTAATAAATAAACTACATCACAAACTACACATAAATCCAGTTCATTCACTAAATAATTTCAAATATTTCTTTTAGTGGTTCTACCGAGTCCCGCGGGCCGCTCTTCATTACCTCGCAACGTGGCCCAGATACCCAGCCATTCCGGGGCCGAGGCAAGGAAGTGCTGACCGGGCAATAAGGAGGCCTGCTCCGGCAGGCAGCCCAGCAGCGGCACGGCGAGCCGTGAGAGAAACTCCTCGTTATCCAGCTCCACCGCACCGGGCTCATGTGGCCAGGCTCCAATCACCAGGCCGGCCGCGTTCAATCCTCGAGCACCGAGCGCCTCGAGGGTCAGCAGGGTGTGATTGAGGGTGCCCAGTCCGCTGCGGCAGACGACCACGACGGCCGAGTCGGGCAAAGCCAACGCCAGGTCCGCGATGGTGTTCCCGTCGTGGTCCAATTCCACCAAGAGTCCGCCAGCCCCCTCCACTAAAACGTGGTCGTGCCCGGCGGCCAGGGATTGCACGGTGGCGACATGGACGGCGAGCGCTGGCAGCGTCGTGGACTCACGGAAGGCGGCGGCGACCGGAGCCATGGGCAGCGCTAACCGTGCCCCTTCCAGACAGTCGCGCGTTCCGGCCAAGCGCCGCACCTCTCCCATATCGCCACCGTCCCCGGCGGCAACCCCGGTCTGAACTGGTTTGTAGACAGCCACGCTGGCACCGTCGGCTTGCAGCGCTGCGGCGAGTGCCGCCGTCGTGAGTGTCTTGCCCACGTCAGTATCTGTCCCGGTCACAAGCACGACGGCGGGAAGCCTCACCCGTGTGCCGCCCACTCCCGCGCGCATCACTGCTGACCCCGTGTCGCCATGACGGAAGTGGGGGTTTGGAAGGAGAGCAGTCGCAGCCACTGAGATTCCGGGCCGAACAGTTCCAACTCCGGCAGGGCGGCCGCGGCCTCTTCCACCACGATCCGGGTTTCAAGTTCGGCCAGTTTGGCTCCGAGGCAGCGGTGCAGCCCGTGCCCAAAGGCGAGCGAGTAGGCGGTCGGCGGCGCATCGGGGGCATGACGGCCTGATAGTTCTAGAAGGATCTCGGCCCCGGCCGGGAGCGCCACACCATTGAGTTCGGTGTCGTGCATCGCCGCACGGCGCCAGGTGTGAACCGACGATTCCGTAGCCAGGACGGTGCGCACATGCGCGCTGGCACGTTCGGTGGAGGCAAGTGCCGCCCACCCCGCGGCGCCCAGGCCAATGCCCCGATACAGTGCGGTATTGATCAGTTGTGAGGTGGTCTCCTGCCCGGCGATGACGAGGAAATAGCCCAGGGAGCACACCTCGGCCGTGGATAGCCCGGTCGCCAGCAGCACCCCAAACAAGGAGTCCTTGCCGCGGCTCGCTAGCACCTCGGCGCGTAGCCAACCGTAAAATTCGGCGGCACTGCCAGCGAGCTCGAGCTGCCGTTCCGGACTCGGCCAGCCCCAAAATAATTCCAGCGAGTCTTGGCTCCAGGCTTTAAGATCGGCCAAGGGTGGGTTGTCCTGGCCCGTGAGCTCGGCCATGATGACCGGTGGCACGTGGCGGGCCAGGGACAAGGACAGATCTACCGGGCCCTCATCGAGGGCAGCGGCGGTCAGGGCCAGGCGATGGTGCGTTAACCCCCGCACCTGGGGCGTCACGGCCTCAACCTTGGCCGGGGTGAAGAATCCCGCCACGGCTTTACGAACCCTGCGATGCTCCTCCCCCGTGGCCGAGGCCAGCACCGGCGGCAGCGCAAATCTGGCTTTGCTGAGAATACGTAAGGTGGCGGGAGCTAGCGGCACCACAGAGGTGAGCGCATTGCTCGGGGCGAAATCAGCCGTGCGCCGCATGACCTCCTTGACGGTGGCCGGCTCCCCTATGACGAGGTAGCTCATATGGTGATCCTGTTCCGGCCGGAGCCGTTGTGTTCTGAAGGGTCCGCGCGGTGCTCCCGTGCCATGGGACGGAGCAGCCCGGCGGCGTAGTCCAGCTCCTGCAGTGTGAGGTCGGCGCGTGCCGTCACGCGCAGGCGCGATACGCCGTCGGGCACACTCGGTGGCCGAAAGCACCCGACCAGCACCCCCGCGGCTCGCAACGTGGCCGCCGCCTTCACAGCGTGATCGGCCGAGGGCATGGGGATCGATTGCACAGCCCCCGGCGAGCGCTCAATGCCACACAACCGCGCCAGGGTAGCGGCGTTCTCCTGCAGCTGCCCCGCCAGAGCGGGTTCATCCGCAATGATCTGCGCCGCCATGGCCGCTGCGGCGGCGGCTGCGGGCGCCAAGGCCGTGCCAAAAATGAAGGGCCGCGCCGTATTGACCAGGTGCTCGCGCAGGGCTCGTGACCCGAGAACGGCGCCACCCTGAGCACCGAGGGCCTTGGACAAGGTCACCGAAAGCACCACATGCCCGGCCCCGGCCAGTCCGGCCGCATGGACGGCACCCCGCCCCGCTCCGGCCACGCCGATCCCGTGCGCCTCATCGACCAGCAGCCAGGCGTCATAGTATGCGCATAGGGCCGCCAGCTCCGTGAGGTTCGCCCCGTCACCCAGCACCGAATACAGGGATTCCACCACCACGACGGCGCGCGGCTGGCTTCTGGTGTTCAGGGCGGTTGCCACCTGCCCCACGTCGCCGTGCGGCACCATGACCACTGGCGAGCGGGAGAGTCTGGCGGCATCCAGCAGTGAGGCGTGGACGTGCGCGTCAAGAATCAACAGGGTCCCGGGACCACCCAGCGCGCCTAGGACGCCAAGGTTCGCCAGATAGCCCGATGAAAACGCCAAGGCGGACTCAACGCCCGTGAGCTGGCACAGCTGTTCCTCGAGAGCGGCGTGCACAGCTAAGGTGCCGTTCACGACCCGGGAGGCACGGGCGCCGGAACCATAGCGCTGGACGGCGTCCACGGCGGCCGCCGTCACCCGGGGATCCCTGGACAAGCCAAGATAATCGTTGCTGGCCAAATCCAGCATGGCGCCCGGCGCAACAGGATCCCCTGGCGTGGCCGCCCGCACTAGGCCGCGGCGCTGGCGGACGTGGTCCCGGCTAGCCAACCACGTTTCCATGGCACCACCTCCGGCGTAAGGAACCATCACGTCTGCCGGTCCCATCAGCCGTGCACCGTAGCCACGGCCGCACAAAGCCCGGATCCGATGGTGGCAAGGTCCGCGGCGGTGCTGATGTAGGGAGGCATGGTGTAGACGAGGTCCCGGAAGGGGCGCGCCCAGACGCCGTGTTCCAGGGCCACTAGGGTCAGCGCCGGGACGTCGACGGGTGTGTGGAGTTGAATGACGCCCACCCCGCCAAGGACCCTGACATCACGAACCTGCGGCAGGGCCGCCGCAGGGGCCAACGCGGCAGTGAGTCCTGTTTGGAGGGTAGCGAGTTGCCCCTGCCACGGCTCGGACCGCAGAAGTTTCAAGGACGCCACCGCTACGGCACATGCCAGCGGATTGGCCATAAATGTTGGCCCGTGCAGGAGCGCCCGCAAGGGTGAGCCCGTGATGACGGCAGCCACTCGGCGCGAACACAGCATGGCGGCCAGCGTCAGGTATCCCCCGGTCAGGGCCTTGCCGACGCACATGATGTCGGGAGTAACATCCGCCCACTCGGAGGCAAAGAGCTTTCCGGTCCGGCCAAATCCGGTGGCGATCTCGTCGAGGAGCAACAGCAGCCCATACTCGCTGGCCACGTGCCGGGCGGCATGAACGCACTCGGGCGCATAAAGGTGCATTCCCCCGGCGCCCTGCAGCACCGGTTCCATGACGACTGCTGCGAGCTCATCCCGGTGGGTCCGCACGGTGTCTTCCAAGATAGCCACCCAGGCGGCAACTTCCAGCGGGTCAGAACGCAATTCACCACCAACCAGATGGGCCCGCGGCGGCCGGGGCAAGAACAGCTGCGGCGCCACCAGCCCGGGAAACTCGGAGTGCATCCCGTCCACGGGATCGCACACGCTCATGGCCGCGAAGGTATCACCGTGATAACCGCCGGCGAGGGCCAGGAAACGCGTGCGTCGCCGATGTCCCGCGGCCCGTTGGTATTGCACGGCCACCTTCAAGGCCACCTCAACAGACACCGAGCCGGAATCGGCAAAAAACACGTGCTCCACTCCAGCCGGAGCCATCTCGACTAACATTTCGGCCAGTTCCACGGCCGGGGCGTGCGTCAGGCCGCCAAACATGACATGGGAAAAAGCGCCCGCTTGGGCCTGTAGGGCCGCATCGAGTGCCGCATGGCGGTAACCGTGGATGGCCGACCACCAGGAACTCATGGCATCGACCACCTCGAAGTTCCGCCCATCGGCAGCCTGCAAGTGAAGCCTGGTCCCGGCGGCTCCAAGGACCGCATAGGGTGCCGGACCATCCAAGGGAGCATAAGGGTGCCACAGGAGTCCGCGGTCCCGCTCGATCAGGGACGGTGCTAGGGCGACGCCGCTAAGCATTGGCGGCAAATTCCGTTCCCGCGCCCCGACGCCGGATGGTGAGTGGGGCACCTGGCCGGGTCTCGGCGTCGGGCATGTCATGAGACGTTGCGGCAGGGGCGCTGGAGTCATTATCAGGCTGGCTGCCAAGGACCGTGAAGCCGGCGTCGGCAATCATGGCGAGATCGTCCTGGCCGGGCTGGCCCTCGCTCGTGAGGTAGTCCCCTAGGAAGAGCGAGTTGGCGATGTTGAGAGCCAGTGGCTGGAGGGTGCGCAGGTGCATTTCGCGGCCGCCGGCCATGCGGATCTCTACGTCGGGGCAGGCGAATCGCACGGTGGCCAGGATGCGCAGGCAGCGGGCCGGGGTCAGCAGCCAGGTTCCCTCCAGTGGGGTGCCCTCGAAGGGCATGAGGAAGTTGACGGGGATGGAGTCGCTGCCAAGATCGCGCAGGGCGAAGATGGCATCGATGAGATCCTCGTCGCTTTCGCCCATGCCGACAATGAGGCCAGAGCACGGGGACAGGCCGGCGGCCTTGGCGTGTTCGACGGTGCGCACGCGGTCGGCAAACTCATGCGTGGAACAGATTTCCTTGTACATTTCCTCGCTGGTGTTCAGGTTGTGGTTGTAGGCGTCGACGCCGCAGGCCTTGAGCTTTTCGGCCTGGCCCTCCTTGAGGATGCCCAGGCAGGCGCACACCTCCACGCCCGGATGCTGCTCCTTGAGCCCTTCCACCATGCCGGCGACCCGGTCCACGTCGCGGTCGGTGGGGCCCTTGCCGCTGGCCACCAGGCACACCCGGGAGGCCCCAGCCTTGATACCGGTCGTGGCCTGGGCCAGCGCTTCTTCCGGCTTAATCCAGGTGTACTTGAGAATTTGTGCGGCCGAGCCCAGTCGCTGGGAACAGTAGGTGCAGTCCTCCGGGCACAAGCCCGATTTGAGGTTGACTAGGTAGTTCACCTTCACCGTATTGGCGAAGTGCGCACGGCGGAGGCGCGCCGCGGCGGCCACCAGGTCAAGCATCATGTCATCGGAGGACGTCAGAACCGCCAAGGCATCCTGGCGGGTCAAAGTGGCGCCGGACAACTGCCGGTCGGCGAGGGCTTGAAAATTATTGAACACTGTTCAAGTATCAAAATCGGAGACGATTCTGTCAAATGGCTGGTCCCCCAACGTCGGCTCGGCAGAGACGTATTGGTGGGCCAGCGGCCAGATGCTGCCGCCATGGGGCAAAATGGAAGGTGCCCTCTGGGCATCCCGGCACAGACAAAACGAAAGATTGCAACACATGCCCCTCACTCGTGATCAGGTCATCGAGACCGCCTTTGACATCCTGCGGGACTACGGGTTGGCCGATCTGTCCATGCGTCGTTTAGCACGGGACCTTGGCGTGCAGCCCGGAGCCCTGTACTGGCATGTGAAGAACAAACAAGAATTGCTCGGCGTACTCTCGGTCATGATCCTGGTGCCCGCCGATTCCGGACCCACACGCTCAGACGCGGGCGCGGAAAGCGGGGCGATTGCTGCCCTACGCCTGCAATCCCGTGCCATCCGGCGGGCCCTGCTGGCGGTGCGCGACGGCGCCGAGGTGGTGACGCTGACCCACGCTCTGGACCCGGAATCGCTCAACGTGCTGGGCCGGCTTGCTCTGGGATTTGAGGCCGCAGGCTTGCGCGGGCACAAGGCCGGATGGGCCGCCAAGGCCCTGGTGCATTACATCCTCGGCAGCGTCACCGAGGAACAAACCCGCAGCGGGTTGATCCAGGCCGGCGTTCTTTCAGCCCCGGCTGAGCGCGGCGACGCTGAGGACGCCTTTGACTTCGGGCTCGAACTGCTGCTTGCAGGCGCTGCCGCGACACCCAACACCCCACGGTAAGATTCCGGACATGGATATCCCCCGCACAGCAAAGCTGCACCTTGAACTTGACGTGGAATTCGACGGCAGCGATGCCGTCCAGGGCTACGCTCGCCATTGGGCACACGAACAGGCCGGCGACGATGCAGCATCGTTGGAAGCAAAACTCGCCCAGGCCGCCGAAAGTCCCGAATCGGCTCTCATGATGGTGCTGGAACCCGACGATCTTCTCGGTGAGGTGCCCGGGGTCATGGCGCTGGGCGCGAGCATGTGGATCGACGGCGGCTCCGAGGCAGATACGTCCTGGCCCGATGAGGCTGAGCTGGACGACGAGGAGGAGTTCGACGACGAGGCGGAGGAAAGTGACGAGGACTGGCTCCAGAAGATTTTCTTGGCCGCCGACAAATTACCCGGCCTGGACCTCACTGTCTTGGGATATGCCACGGCCGAACTCAACCCTGACACCCGAGCCCAGGCGCTGCGGCAGGCCACAAATCTCCGGGGTGCCCTGCACTGGGCTTACGAATATGTCATCGATCAGCTCTTTGATGATGTCCAGACGCTGCGCACCTCTGCCGACAGCGTCGGGGAGACGCTCCAGCTCTGCGCTCTCCCGCCGGCCTACCGCCCCGCCTTTGATGCCTTGTTTGCTCAGCGCTTCCTGGTCGTCGCCCTTGATGTGGGCCACTGCCTGGTCAGCGGTTTCAGCTCGCCATCATGCCTTGCCCAGGAGCTAGCCCTGAAGCTGCTTCTAGACAGCGTTGAAAGCCTCGAATTCATGCTGCCGGACCTGGACATGCCTCAGGACTGGCGTGTCCTCGCTAGCGAGAACCTCTTCACGAGCCTGGATCATGAACTGCTCTACCTCAGCCATGACGGCGCCTCAGATATCTCGGACTGGTTCACGCCCTATCTAAACCAGACGTTGAACCCCTATGCGGCCAACGAATAACCGGTGCCCGAAGGCTCCCTGCGGCCGCCGCGATTAAGCGCGGCCGCCGGGCGGGCCAACGATCAGCAAGGTGGCCATGATGCCGCCAACCACCACGACAAAACTCACACCCAACAGCACCGGCCGGGCGACCATGGCCCGCAGGGCCACATCAGTCCAGGCCCGGTCGCCGGGATGGTCACTGGCGGTGGTGCGCCATGCGCCGTCGAGCTTTCCATGCTTTTCCAGCCACCGATCGAAGGGGATGGTCAGGTACGGGATCACAGAGGTGGCCGCGGCAACCACAATCAAGCCCTTGGGCCAGCGCTGGTTCAGTCCGATCAGGGTCGCCGTCACGACATAGGCGATGAACACCAGACCATGCACAAATCCGCCGATGGAGACCGGCCAATCACCGAGTTTCACCCCATATTTCAGGATCATACCTAGGATCAGGAGCGTCCAGGTGACAGCCTCGGCCGTGGCTATAGTGCGGTAAAAAGTGCGTGGCGACATGATCTGGATACAGTCCTTGAGTGGTGGGCGGAAGTCCGTTGGCAGAAAACACCATCATCTACCCTAGCCGCGCTTACTGGGAGCGTCCTGCATACCCAAACGCAGCCGCCGCGCCCTCGCCGCGGTTTCGCTAGGGCCCGGTGATCCCAAACCCCACTGTACGACGGCGAGCACGAGTCGGGTGGGAATCCGTACCGGAAGCGGTACGGGGCCAAGTGACGGCGGGTGCAGGTGCAGAAGTTCGCGATAGACCGGGGGCAGTGCCGCCACCGCGGCTGCAAACAACACCGCATATCCGGCCTGTTGTGAGCGCGGCAGGGGCGGGTGACGAATGAAGGCGACGGCCTCACGGGTACGCGCATCGCAGCGAAGCTCGCACGTAAACGCTGCAAGCTGAGCGGTGAGTTCACTGACGGAGGTGGGCGGATCCGGTACCCGCATGAGGGCGCCGGCCACGGCCCAGTCGGCGACGTAAGCATCAGGGCCGCCGGGAATGGGGCCGCCGTAGGCGCCATGTGCGGACAAGAATGCTTGCGTGAAGGCCAGATGCACCCACCGGAGCAGCTCGGGATCGTTGGCCGCATAAGGGCGTTCCTCACCGGCATTTGTTGTGTAGCTCCCCCGAATGTAGCCATGGATGCGTTGCACCTTGGTGGTGGCCTGCTGGGCAGTCCTCGTGTCCCCATAGCTCACGGTAAAGATCCATTGAATCGTGCTGGCCAAACGGCCCAGCGGATCCGTGCGGAAGTTGGAGTGGTCGTGGACCCCGGCGAGGGCGCCTGGGTGCAGCGCCTGAATCAACAAGGCCTGAATGCCGGCCACAAGCGTCGTCATGGACCCGTGGACAGACCACGCCGCCGAATCAGGCCCAAAGTAGCCTGCGTCGTCGCCCTTTTCCAGATCGCGTTCCCATTGCGGGACGGTGGGCGAATTGTTACTGAAGGTGCCGCGCAACTGTCGTCGCCAACGGGCCACGGGATTGATCATGATTCCAGTCTGAACCCCCGCAGCGGAAATGCGGTACCGCTGCGCAAAACAAGGCCTCACGTTCTCCTGACAAAGCCGCGGCAAAGGATCACAATGAAAGAGAGGCCGCGGCCATCAGGGGCCCGGCGGCAACAAGAGAAAGCACAGCCATGAGCAATTCACCAGCCACAAACCCCAGTGACGCAATCGCACCCACCCACGATCCGACGTCACGGGAATATGCTGAGACGGCGGCAGAAGGAGGCGATGGCAGGGAACTGCCGGAAATCCGCATGCACACCCAAGACCCTGCCGAAGGCCCCGACGACGTCGACTGACTCGCCCTTTTCTGCGGGCACTGACGATTGTCGGTGCGGGAGCCTATGCTGTGATCATGTCAACATTCAGCGTCTCGCGCAGCTCCGTCATCCCAGCCCCCGCAGCAGAGATTTACGCCTTGGTTGTCAGCTTCCGTGAGTGGCTGAAATGGTCGCCCTGGGAAGGGATCGATCCCTCCATGCAGCGCAGCTACTCGGGTCCTGTGGCGGGTGTGGGCGCCAGCTACTCGTGGACGGGAAACGGCAAGGCCGGAGCGGGAACCATGGAAATTCTCGAGGCCGTCGAACCGTCCAAGATCCATCTCCGCCTTGAGTTCACGAAACCCATGAAGGCCGTCAATCCCACGACCTTCACCTTTGAACCCGTGGCCGAGGGGACCCGCGTCACCTGGACCATGACGGGGGAAAACAAGGGCCTGAGCCGGGTCTTTATGCTGTTCATGAACATGGACAAATTGGTGGGCGGCGATTTCGAGAAGGGTCTAGCTCAGCTGGCAGATTGCGTGGCTCAGAAGAGCTGACCACTCGGCTCAGCCGTGCAGCGGCTCGTGGGCATCCACGCGCGGAATGGCAAGCACCGGAATGTGCTGGTTGGCCAGCAACTTTCGGACCACCGAGCCGGCAAGGACTTCATTGACACCCGCCAGCAGGCCCGGGCGGCGGGCACCGACCACAATGACCGAGGCATTCACGGCCTGGGCCAAGCGTCCTAGGGCAAGCGCTGTTTCGCCGCCCAAAACGCGAATGCTTGCCGACACCTGGTGCGCCTCCGCGGCCGCGGTCAGCAAGGGTTCCAGTTCCAAGACTGCCGACGCCGCCTCGTCCTCGGGATCCAGGGCCCGGTTCAGGGACTTGCCCAAAACATTGCCGTCGGGGTCCCATTCGATGAGATAACTGCCGGGATCGACATAAGCGCCGACCAGCTCGGCACCTGTTGCCGCGGCCAATTCGACGGCGAACGCCAACACCGCGGGATCTTGTTCCGGCAGCAATCCCACGACTACTGCGCCTTGACCAAAACGAGGATTCATGACCGGCTCGTTCCCTTGGGACCCCCTGCTACACAGGCTATGGACCCATCTTCGCGCATTCGCCTGCGATGCGAAAGGGCTCGACGCGGCCTGAGGCGAAAGTCCCGGGCAACTCCCGCGGCCGCTACGCTGAAGGCATGTTGTCTTCCGAGTTACTCAGTGCCGTTCCACACGGTATCCTCAACACCGCTTTTCTTCATGCGCTCCCCTCCGAGTTGGAGGCCGTGGCCATACCTGACAAGGCCGTCGGGATGGCCCAGTATATGAAGTCATCCATGCCCTTCATGGGCGTCCCCTCCCCTTCCGTCCGCGCGACGGTGCGGTCGCTGGCCAAGGTGCATCCCTTCTCCAGTGTCGCGGAACTGCACGCCACCGTGACCGAGCTGTGGACGACGGCCCAGTTCCGGGAGGAACGCTACGCGGCCATCATGCTCACCGACTCTCGCCTCGGCCGAGGTGAGATTGGGCTCTTACCGTTTTACGCCGTCGTCATTGGCAGTGGCCAGTGGTGGGATTACGTCGACGCGGTGGCGCCGCGGGTCTGTGAATTGTTCCTCAAGGAGCCGGAGTCCATGGAGGCGCTACTGCGGCAGTGGAGTGTGGCGGAGAATTTCTGGTTTCGGCGCTCGGCGATCATTGCCCAGCTTCCGGCCAAGGCGGCGACAAATGTTGCGCTGCTGCAGGAGCTCATCGAGCCCAATCTTGGTGACAAGGAATTCTTTATCCGCAAGGCGATCGGCTGGGCCCTACGACAATATGCCCGGACCGATCCGGCCTGGGTACGCGACTATGTGCGGCACAACGAACAGCGGCTGAGCCCGTTGTCGTACCGTGAGGCGCTCAAGCACCTCTGAGTCAGGCAGGCTCGGCGGCCTTCTCTGGCTTCGTGGTAAGGAAGAGTCCACGGGTGGCCTTGTCCTTGAACATGATGAACAAGACGCAGGCGAACCCGACCACGATGGCCACGGTGCGAACCATGACGACGGGAATCCACGGGAACACGCTGAGCTGATCCGTCAAGGCGATCAAGGTAAAGAAGGCCGTCAGGTACAGCACGGTGCGCATCTGCCACCCTTCCTCAAGGCCCGTGATGGCAAAGAAGGCCAGCAGCCACAGCATGTACCAGGGCTGGATCATGGAGGCCATGAGCACCACGACGGCAAAGGCCCACGCCATCCGGCGCAGCACCGCCTGGCTGTGGCGGCGTGTTTCATCAAGGGCGTCCGGGTTCTGGTGAGCCACGCCGTTGGCGGCCGGAATCGGGATCTTCCAGAATGCCAGGACCATGACGAGCAGGATCGAGATGCCCTGTGCAATGGTTTGTATGACATCGGTGACGGAGCCGCCGGCGCCGCCGAGGAGCGTGATGACGAATCCGACGGTGTGGGAGAACAGGCCCACGGGGGCATACCAAATCCACACGGTTCCGGGGGTTTGCAGTGCCGCCAACCAGCCAAAGCCCAGACCGTTCATGACACCCATGACGGCCATGATTCCCATGGAGATGGCCAGCGTCGCTGCCCAGATCGCAAACTTGCGGACCCAGCCGGCTCGCGAGCCTGCCCAGAGCAATCCGACAAACGGCAGCGCGATCAAGGTGATGGGTTTGATGGCGATCGAGGCGGTCACCAACAAGATGCCCAAAATGGGGCGCTTCGCCGACGCGTAGTACAGGCCGGCCACCACCAGGCCGAGCATGAGCGAATCGTTATGCACGCTGGCCACAAAGTTAATGAGCACCACGGGGTTCAACACCACGAGCCACAGGGCGCGGTGTGGGTTGAGGCCGTGACGCGCCGCCAGCTTCGGGATGTAGATGGCAAGGAGCACGACGCCGATCAGGCACGCGATGCGGAAGGGAATCAGTGCGATCTCGGGGCTGCCCGCTGGCAGGAGCACGGCGAAGTGCTCTAACCACAGCCACAGCGGTCCATAGGGTGTGGGAGCCTCGGTCCACAAGGTATCCGGGCCAAGTGAAAAGTAGTTATTGAGGGCAGAAATGCCATCGGTGTACGGATCCAGTCCCTGTTGCATGAGACGGCCCTGCCCAATGTAGGCGTAGGAATCTCGGCTAAACAACGGCAACGTCAACATCAGGGGGGCCACCCAGAGCATCAACGCCTTCTTCAGGATCGGCGCAGAAGTCTCATCCCAGGGCGCCAGATGTTGGCGTAGCCGCAACCAGCCTCGCAGCATGAGGGCCGCCCCAACGCACAACAAGACCGTGGCAATGATCACCGCGGCCGGAGTGGTCCTGGCCACGATAAAGAGTGGATTGCGGATCAGCACGGAGCTGCTGGCGAGCCAGCCAACGCCAAAGGAGCCCAGCAGCAACATGATGGAGCCGGCAAAGCCCTGCCACACCGCTGAGGCAGCGGTTCCGGTACCGCGGGGGAACTTCTTCAACACCTTCAACTCCACCTCTGGCAGGACAACACGCGCGCTGGTCAACTGCTTTACTCCTGAACTAGTGCTGTCCTTGATGTCAGGACGGGTTTGCGTGTGGTGGGCCAAATCGGCCCCAGGGGAGCTACAGGGCGCTGCGCTAATATGTAAGCAGCCACGGACTCCGTTCTTGGCATTCTACCCACTTCAGCCGGTCAATTCCTTGGAATCGACCGCAGGCCATGTGACGCGTTTGACCTTCTCGCGCCCGGCACACGCTTCTACGAAGGACTGGATCATCTCCACAGATACGTTTTTTGCCGCTCTTGCCCGATTCCGAGACCGGCTCCTGCCCTCTCGAACCCAGAACTGGCTGAAAACATCGCGTGGTTTATGGACCGTCTTTGGCGCCATTCATGTGCTCTTCCTCGTGCTCGCAGGGCTGCTATCGCTGCGTGGAGAAGCGTTTAGCGACACGTTTATCTACCGCATCTGGGCCTCAGTGGACTTCAACGAAAGCCTTGTGACGGGCCCGAGCCCCTGGGTTTACCCGATTCTTGCCCTGATTCCCATGGCCATCGCCTATATTTTTGGCAGCGGTCCCTTCCTGTTCATCTGGGTTTTGATGATCGCCGCGCTCAATACCTTGGCCGTGGGCAAGCTCACGCGGTGGGGTAAGAACACCGAGGCGATCCCGGCGGCTCTGTGGTGGACCGTGTTCACCGCACTCATGGCGTGGCTTGGCTTTGCCCGCGTCGACGGGTTAACCGCCCCGGTGGTCTTGATCGCGTTGACCATCGGCGTGGCGAACCCGTTCCTGACCTCGTTCATCCTCAGCATCGCCACCTGGACCAAAGTCTGGCCGGCCGCCGTCGTTCTTGCACTCTTTACGGTGGTGAAGAAGCGCGTGCAGGTAGTGCTGGCCGGTGTTCTCGTGACGGCCCTGGTGGTCGGCATGGCGCTGAGCATGAACGCGCTGCCGAAGCTGCTGAACTTCCTGCTGGAACAAGGCGATCGCGGCATGCAGCTCGAGGCCACGTTCACCACCCCCTGGCTGTGGATGAGCGTTTTGGGCTTAGGCGATGCGCACATGTACATGAACCAGGACATCAACTCCATGCAGGTTGACGGCCCCGGTTCTGCGACCATGAGCGTTTTGATGCAGCCCCTGCTCATCGCGGCCGCGCTGCTCGTTGCCGGTCTCGTGTTCTGGGCCCTGCACACCGGTAAGCGCAATGGTGGCGCCGATCGCACCGCCCTGCTGCTCTTTGGTTCCCTGGCACTCGTTACCGCGTTCGTGGTCTTCAACAAGGTGGGTTCCCCGCAGTTCATGGTGTGGCTGGCGCCCGCCGTTGCCGTGGGATTGTCGTACCAGTGGAAGGCATGGCGCGTCCCGGCAACGATGCTCATTGGCGTGGCCGTCCTGACCTTCCTGGTGTACCCGCTCTTCTATGACGCGCTCTCACACAACAACCCGCTCATGGCCGGCGTGCTGACCCTGCGCAACCTGCTGCTCATCGTGTTGTTTGTCTGGAGCGTCCGTCAGCTCTTCCTCATGGGCCGCAACCCTGGCCTGATTCCTCGCCATGATCTCGCGCCCGACGCCGTGAGCGCCCCTGTGGCAGCGCGGTCGACGAACAAGGAGCACTAAGATTTCTGCTCCGCTGTTTGACCGTTTTCTGGCCCAGGCCGTTGACATCCGCGGCCGTTTCCTGTCGCCCAAGGTGATGGGTTGGTTCCGCACGCCTACCAGCGTGTGGTGGGGATTCGCCGTCGTCCATGTCTTTTTCCTGGCCTGGATGATGAGCTTCATCGTCCATGGCAACACCTTTAGCGACACCGAGCAATACCGGCAATGGGCGCTGCTGGGCTACAACCCGGCCGAGCTAGGCGACACGATCAGCCCGTGGGTGTATCCCTTGCTGGCGCAGATTCCCATTTTTGCCGCGAATGTTTTTGGGCCCTCCCTGTATCTGCTGGGCTGGACGCTCATTGTCATCGCGCTCAATGCCGTGGGTCTGGTGTTCCTGACGCGAGGTAAACGCGCTCAGACCGGCATTGCGCCGGCCTGGTTCTGGCTGTTTTTCACCATGTTTATGGGCTTTCTCAGCTTTGCTCGCGTGGAGGGCATCACGACCTCGCTCGTGCTCATCGCCCTGCTGTACGCGGTGGAACGGCCTGCTGTCGCGGCGCTGCTGCTCGCGATCGCTACGTGGGTCAAGGTCTGGCCGGCTGCCGTCATCGCACCTTTGCTGATTGCTAGCGCTCAGCGGGTGAAGATTTTCCTGATCGGTGTGGGTGTGAGCGCGGCCGTGGCGATCTTTGCCGTGGCGACCGGCGCCGGATCGCATCTGCTGGATTTCGCCATCAATCAGGGCGATCGTGGCATGCAGCTCGAGGCGACCTTCTCCACGCCCTGGGTGTGGCTGAGCGTGTTCAATCTTGGCGGTTCCAAGATCGCCGACAACGTGGCCATCAACTCCACCGAGGTGTACGGCCCGGGCGCTGACGTGGCGGCGTTTTTGATGCAGCCACTGCTCATCGTCGCGGCCCTGGGTGGCGCCCTGCTCATGATCTGGGCGCTGCGCCGCGGTGCTCAGCGTGAGGAGCTCATCCTCGAAGGTTCCCTGCTGATGGTCACGGCGTTCATCGTTTTCAACAAGGTGGGCTCGCCGCAGTTCATCATCTGGCTGCTGCCCGTGGTGGTCGCGGGCCTGGTGCACGACTGGGAGCGGTGGAAGATTCCGGCCACGTTGCTCATGGGTATCGCGTTCACCACCTTCATCATCTACCCGTTGTTCTACACGCCCCTGATCCACGCCAATCCGATCATGGCCGCGGTCCTGACGAGCCGCAACGTGCTGCTCGTGACCTTGCTGGTGTGGGCGGTGCGCCGGACGGTAGAGCTGGGCCGCAATGCCGTGGCCGCACCGTTGTCCGCTACCGCGTAGCGTGCGCGGCGGCTCGGGCGTCGAGGGTGGCTTCGCGGCTAAACAACAGCTTGCGGGTGTGGATGTCCAGCACCAAGAGGTAGATGACCGCACCCCACGCCACCGCGCTGGCCAGGGTGTCCGATCCCACGCGTAGCGACACGAAGTTCCACACAAACAGCTGATCTTGCGCCCCGAACACCACGAAAAACGCCACCACGACATAACAAACCTTGATCTGCCAGTTGTTGCGGATCCCTGTCGCGGCCAGCAGTGGCAGGAACCAGAGGATGTACCAGGGCTGGATGATCGGCGCCAATAGTACGACGGCGGCAAAGGCCAACCCTGCGCGGCGCACCACCTGCTTGGGGTCACCAAAGAGCACAAGCCACGCCGCGAGGCACATGCTGGTGATCGTCAGGAGGCTGCGGAAACCGTTACCGATACTCGTACCGTTCAGCCCCACGGCGTTCCCGAGTGCCTCGAGCATTTGACCGCCAAAACCTGAGGGCGAATAACCTGTGTACCCCGGGGTAGTGTCTGTCAGCGCCCAGGTCCAGCCCAATCCCAGATTCCCCGGCAGCCCCATCAGCACGAGCAACGCCAGACTCAGCAAGCCGGTCGCAGCCCAAAAGAGGAAGCGTCTGCCCCACCCCGCGGCCTGCCCGGCCCACAGCAAGCCGACAAAGGGCAGCAAAACAATCGTGATGGGTTTGACCGCGATGGACGCCGTCACTAACACCACGCCCAGCAGCCCGCGGTGTGTTGCCGCGAAGTAGATGCCGGCCACCGCCAATCCCACCATCAAGGCATCGTTATGCGAGCTGGCGACGAAGGAGATCAGGAATAACGGGTTGGCAACCGCGATCCACAGGGCACGGGCACCGTTGACCCCATGCAGTGCGGCCAGCTTGGGCACATACATGACGCAGAGGAGCACGCCAAGGCCGGCGATGACCCGGAACAGTAATACCGAGATATCCGGTTGTGCGCCGGTGATGGCCACGACGCCACGGCTGAGCCACAAAAACACCGGGCCGTAGGGTGTGCGGTTTTCTGCCCAGGACGGGTCGGTTCCCAGCATGAACCAATTGCTCAGGGAGGAGATGCCGTCGGAGTAGGGATCGAGCCCCTCGGCCATGAGCCGGCCTTGGCCCGTATAGGCGTACACATCCCGCGAAAAAATCGGCACGGCGATTAGGAGCGGGGCACTCCAGGCCACAACAGCCCAGACCACGGCCTTGAGCGCTCCTGGTCCCCAACTCGCCAGCCGTTGTCCTAATCGGAGCCAGGATCGCAACAGCACCATGGCGCCTAGGACCAGCAGCACCGTGGAGCTCATGACGCCGAAGCCTTCGGTGCGCATGGCGATGACGAGGGAGTTGCGGATCATGGGCGAACCGTTGGCGATCCAGCCGACACCGACTGAGCCCACCAAGATCAGCACAGATCCGAGAAAGCCTTCAAGGACCGCAATCCAGGCCCGTGGCTCGGCGGCTGCCCGCTCCTGCCGAGCGGAAGGCAGGGCTGTCATCGAAAGTCTCCGACCGTCGTCGTAGTGGTGCTGCAATTTGGTAAGGGCATGCAGCTTCAGCCTGCAGCAATTTTACCAGCGCGGCGGCGGAGGCAAGGTTAGCGGTACATTGGACTCGTGGCTATTACTAATGAACGCATTGTGTGGATTGACTGTGAAATGACCGGCCTGGATGCCGTCAACGACGCCTTGATCGAGGTTGCGGCGCTGGTAACCGACTCCGAGCTGAACATCTTGGGCGAAGGTGTTGACGTTGTTATCAAGCCCAGCGATGAGGCCCTGGCCCAGATGGGCGATTTTGTGCGCACCATGCACACCAACTCGAAATTACTCGATGAGCTGTCGGCCGGAACCACCATGGAGGATGCGCAGGCACAGGTTCTCGCGTACATCCGCGAGCACGTTCCCGTGGCGAACAAGGCCCCCTTGGCGGGTAACTCCATCGGCACCGACAAGGTGTTCTTGGCCCGCGATATGCCCGAACTTGTCGAGCACCTGCACTACCGGGTCATCGATGTGTCAACGATCAAGGAGCTCTCACGCCGCTGGTACCCGCGTGCCTACTTCCAGTCCCCCGCCAAGACCGGCAATCACCGTGCCTTGGGAGACATCAAGGACAGCATCAACGAGCTCAAGTACTACCGCGAGGCCGTCTTTGTGCCCGCTCCCGGTCCGGATTCAAAGACCGCCAAGAAAATTTCGGTAAAGTTCTAACGCCAAGTTCCGCGGAATCTCGCGAAATTTATTCCGCCGCAACGCGATCTAGCTCACAAAGTGGCAAAAAAGGGTCTTTTGATTTTGCACCCCCCGCCAATTCATGTAGAGTAATCGTCGTTGCCACAAGCACGGAGGGTAAAACTTCCTAGCAAACGGCGGACATGGTGGGATTAGCTCAGTTGGCAGAGCGCCTGGTTGTGGTCCAGGAGGTCGCGGGTTCAACCCCCGTATCTCACCCCAAAGTGTGATTCGCTTGAGAATCACGAAACGCCCCGGTCACTTGATCGGGGCGTTTTTTATGTCCCCAAAGTCTTATAAACTTTTTTTCATTATTGCCAGCGCGAAAAGGAAATCCTCATGACCATCCGCCCCGTGACCATCCTGGGTGAACCCGTACTTCACCGCCGCGCTGACGAGGTCACTGCCTTTGATGCGGAGCTCCAGGCCATCATCGCGGACATGTACGAGACCATGGACGCCGCCAATGGCGTGGGGCTGGCAGCTCCCCAGATTGGCATTGGCCTGCGGATCTTCACCTACAAGATGGAGAACGACGACGACGTCCCCGAGCGAGGCGTCGTCGTGAACCCCATGATCACCGTCGGCAAGATTTCCGGCAATCCGCCCAGCACGGACGACGAGGTCGAAGGCTGCCTGTCCGTTCCTGGTGTGGACTTCCCGCTCAAGCGCGCCGAATGGGTGCGGGTTCGTGGATTTGATGCCGAGGGTAGCCCCTTGGACTTTGAGGCCACCGGCTGGTTTGCGCGCTGTATGCAGCATGAATACGACCACTTGGACGGCAAGCTCTACGTGGATCGCCTCAACCCCCGTTACTCCAAGAAGGCTAAGCGGGTTGCCAAGAACCTTGGCTGGGGTGTGCCGAACCTGACCTGGATGCCCGGCGTCGATCCGGATCCCTTCGGCCACTAAGCGCAACACGCGCCACCGTGACACACGTCCCATGAGTCATATCTCATAGTAGGGATTACACGGACCAGGCCGATTCCCCCATCTGCGTGGAGTAGTTTTACCTGTTGGAATTACTCAGCATTTTTTTCGCAATGGACCACGAGTTAATCTGTGGCGGCTTCAAAGGGGAACCATGTCCGGAACATCCACTTCTCAATCATCGTCGACGGGAATACCCCGTAAAGTCGTCGGGCTTGCTGTGGCAGGCGCCGTGGGAGGCTTCCTCTTCGGCTTTGACTCCTCCGTTGTTAACGGCGCCGTCGATGCTATGCAGGACACCTTCGTCCTGGGCGATGCGCTCACAGGGTTCGCCGTCGCCGTCGCACTTTTGGGTTGCGCCATTGGCGCCTTCGCGGCCGGCCGCATTGCCGATGCACGGGGCCGCATCCCGGCCATGAAGATCGGTGGCGTGTTGTTCCTCGTCAGCGCTCTGGGAACCGGTTTGGCATTTAGCGTTTACGACCTGGTCTTCTGGCGCCTCGTGGGTGGCTTGGGCATCGGTCTGGCATCGGTCATCGCGCCGGCCTACATTTCGGAAATTTCGCCCAGGAAGCACCGCGGCCGCTTGGCCTCCCTGCAGCAGCTGGCCATTACGATCGGTATTTTTGCCGCTCTACTCTCCGACGCCCTGTTCGCTAACGCTGCCGATGGTGCCGCCAATGTTCTGTGGCTGGGTCTGCCGGCTTGGCGTTGGATGTTCCTGGCCGCAGCCGTTCCGGCCATCGTGTACTTCTTGATCGCACTCAAGTTGCCGGAGTCTCCGCGCTACCTGGTTCTGCATGGCAAGGAAGACGAGGCCGCCAAGGTCTTCAAGACCATTGCTCCGAACGAAGATGCACAGATCAGCATTCGCGAAATCCTTGACGCCGTTCACGCCGACAAGCAGGCTGCCCGCGAGAGCACACTGCGAGGTCACCGCTTCGGCCTGATGCCCGTGGTCTGGATCGGCATCATCCTCTCCGTACTGCAGCAGTTCGTTGGCATCAACGTGATCTTCTACTACTCCACCACCCTGTGGAAGGCTGTGGGCTTCCAGGAAAAGGACTCGCTCACAATCTCCGTGGTCACCGCCATCGTGAACATCTTGGTCACCTTGGTCGCGATTGCCCTCGTGGACAAGATTGGTCGCCGCCCCATCCTGCTCACCGGTTCCATCGGTATGGCCGCCTCCTTGGGCACCATGGCGCTGGCCTTCGCCTCAGCCAGCGGTTCGGGTGCTGATATCTCGCTGCAGGGCGCATGGGGTCCGATTGCTCTCGTTGCCGCCAACGTCTTCGTCATCAGCTTCGGTGCCTCATGGGGTCCGCTCGTCTGGGTCCTGCTCGGCGAGATCTTCCCCTCACGCATCCGCGCCCGGGCCTTGGGCCTGGCCGCTGCCGCTCAGTGGATTGCCAACTTCGCCATCACCTTGACGTTCCCGTCCATGGCAGCAGCGTCCTTGCCGCTGACCTACGGCATGTACGCGCTCTTCGCCGTGGCATCGTTCTTCTTCGTGATGTTCAAGATCCCGGAGACCAACGGCATGTCGCTCGAGGAAGCCGAAACGCTCTTCGATAAGAAGCCGCAGACCGCCAAGTAAGCACCACACCCCTCCGGGGCCGCGCGGAATGTTCGGTTCTGCGTAAAGTTCACCGTGAACTTGCCGCACAACACTGTTGTGCGGCAAGTTCGGGTCCAACTCAACGCGGAACCGAACATTGCCGGCCGGTGGATTAGCTAGGCTGGTGCTATGACCTTGCGCACAGCCATGAGCCCGGAACAAACGGTGGACTACCTCAACATTGCTGCGGAGGACCGCGCCAACGCCTTGACGGTGCTGACCGCCGCACCCACCCCGGCGGTGACCCGGGTTGTGGCATATCTGGACTCACGACTCGGCAGCGCGGATGACTCCGTTCCGGATTTGAGCACGCCCGATGTGCCCGTCACGGAGGCCGACTGGCTCACCGCCATGATGCACTACGTGCCCACGATTATCCGATGGCATGGGGACCGCAACATTCCCGAAGCGATCTCCCGGGCAACTCTGGCGGACTTCGGCCGCAATATGGCCATCAATCGTCGCGTTCATGGACGTTTTGGCATGGACACCTACAAGTGGTTGACCCACACCTTCGCCGGGCGCCTCTTTCAACTGGGCCGCCTGCAGTTCCTGATCCACCAGCCCAAGGCCACCATTGCCGGCGTTGCCCCGGGCGAATGGATCCTCGGCATTCACATCCCCGAAGACGGCGGGCTCTCCCCAGCGGTCGTCGGTGCCAGCCTTGCCCTCGCGGCGCCCTTCTTTGCCACGCATTTCCCAGAGACACCGGTCCGGACCGCCAATTGCGAATCGTGGCTGCTGGATCCCTACCTGAGCGAACACCTGGATCCGGCCTCCAATATCGCCGCGTTTGCCGCCCGCTTCGTGCCTTATGGTGAACCTCTGCACCAGCCCACGGATGCCGTGTACTTCACCTTCCGGACCCGGAGCATGGAGAACTTGGCCACACTCCCCCGCACGACGGCGTTACAAAAGATTGTTCTTGACCGCATCGCCGCCGGAGGTGCTTGGCAGCTGGGCTTTGGAGCGCTGAGGCTGCCACAGTAAGTGGGGCCAGCCTGCGGTAAACTTAATAGTTGCGCCCTGCCCTCGCCCCAAAAGTTCGTCACCGCTAGAAAGTAGTCTTGTGTCCTCTCCGGCCCAGTCCCCCGCCCGCGCCACCGAAATTTCCGGCCAGGCGGAGCGTCGCAGAACGTTCGCCGTCATCTCACACCCGGATGCTGGTAAGTCCACGCTGACAGAAGCCCTGGCCTTGCACGCCAAGGTCATCGGAACGGCCGGTGCCACGAACGGCAAGTCGAACCGGCGGGACACGGTCTCTGACTGGCAGCAGATGGAAAAGGACCGCGGTATCTCCATCAGCTCCGCGGCGCTGCAGTTCTCCTACCGCGACACCGTCATCAATCTCCTCGACACCCCCGGCCACGCCGACTTCTCCGAGGACACCTACCGTGTTCTCGCCGCGGTTGACTGTGCCGTCATGCTCGTGGATGCGGCCAAGGGTCTGGAAACTCAGACCATGAAGCTGTTCGAGGTGTGCCGTCAACGCAATCTGCCCATCATCACCGTTATTAACAAGTGGGACCGTCCCGGACTTGACCCGCTGGAACTCATGGATGAGATCACCGAGCGCACCGGTCTGAAGCCTATGCCTCTGACGTGGGCCATTGGCATCGCCGGCGACTTCCGTGGTGTGTGGGATGTGCGTCGCGACGAGTTCGCCAAGTTTGCCCGCAATAGCTCCGGCGCCCAGATCGCCTTGACCGAGTACCTCACCCCGGAGCAGGCCGCCGCCTCCGAAGGTGATGCCTGGTCCGATTCCACGGACGAGGCCAGCCTGGTCATCGACGAGGAAAACCCCCTGGATCTTGAGGCGTTCTACGCTGGCAAGGCCACTCCCCTGCTGTTCTCCTCGGCGGCCTTGAACTTTGGTGTCAAGCAGATCTTGGACACCTTGGTGGACTTCGCCCCTCCGGCCTCCGCACGCACCGATGTGGCTGGCGAGACCCGCCCCGTCGACGCCCCGTTCTCCGGCTTCGTCTTCAAGGTCCAGGCCGGCATGAACCAGGCCCACCGCGACCACGTCGCCTTCATCCGCATCTGCTCCGGCATGTTCGAGCGCGGCATGGTGGTCACGCAGACGCGCACGGGCAAGTCCTTCGCCACCAAGTACGCCCAGCAGGTCTTTGGCCGCGACCGCGAGGTCATCGATACTGCCTTCCCGGGCGACGTCGTCGGCCTCGTCAATGCCTCCGCCCTGCGCGTGGGTGATAGCTTGTTCGTCGAGGAAGCCGTGGAGTACCCGGCCATCCCGCTCTTCGCCCCCGAACATTTCCAGGTGGCCCGGTCCAAGGACCCCAGCAAGTACAAGCAGTTCCGTCGCGGCATCGAACAACTCGAGCACGAGGGCGTCATCCAGGTCCTGCGCTCCGATCTGCGCGGTGATCAGGCACCCGTGCTGGCCGCCGTCGGACCCATGCAGTTCGAGGTTGTCGAGGACCGCATGCACCACGACTTCAACGCCCCCATGCGACTCGAACGCCTCCCCTACTCACTCGCCAGGTTGACGACGCCGGACGCAACAGAAGTCCTGGCCAACCTCCATGGCGCTGAGGTACTTGAGCGCAGCGACGGCGAGTTCCTGGCCTTGTTCAACGATGTGTGGGCCATGCGCCGCGTGGAAAAGAACCACCCTAATCTTCAGCTGACCGAAATCGGCACCAAGATGTAATTGCCACAACTCAGAGCCTGTTCCCCGTTTATCCTCCCCGAGGAAGATATCCGGAGGGCAGGCTTTGTTGTTGTGGGCACAACCCCAGGACGCGTTGCATGGCGACTTTCTCCGCGGGAGTGACCCAGAGCCGATAAGCGGCCTTGACCGAGATCTGCCGGGCCACATAGTGACACCGGAATTTCTTGGAGGGAGGCAACCAGGTGGCCGCGTCGCCGTCGGACTTGTCCTCATTAGCAGGACCATCCGCCGCTAAGAGATTGAGCGGATCATTGGCCAAGCTCAGGCGTTGCTCCGGACTCAACGCCGCCGCACCGGTCCGCCAGGCATTGCCCAGCGCCACGACGTGGTCGATCTGCACGGCTCCGCTACTGTCCTTGCCACGTTTGAAGGCAAACTCGCGCCCCGTGTAAGGCTCGGCGAACATCCCCGACGCCACGAGGCAGAGCGAATCAGCCGCGAGCGTGACCTCGCTTAGATCCCTGCGCAGGACATCGTTGCGGGTGTCACAGCCATTGCCGTCCACGTCCTGCCAGGCATCACCAAAGGCACTGCGCTGGTAGTCATTCCCGGGCGCCTTTCCCTTGACCTCGAGGGTTTCCAACAGGGCCAGGGCGCTGCCCGAGCCCACGGCGACCAAGGGTTGACCCAAAGCTGGCGGCAGGGCGGTCAGCGTGGGCGGCGGCCCGGGGTTCACAACAAAGGGCCAGCGCCCGGAGCTGTGCAGCCAGCCGGCCAGCAACACCAGAACGATGACGGCAAGCACCACCGCGGAGCGCAGGGGCGCGGGGCGTGCAAAGTCTGCGTCGCGAGGTGGCGGGCGTGAGGTGGGCGTGGGCATGCTGCGCTGGATCTCCTGCGCATGCCGTGCCATGAGAAACCCCTGACTACTGTGCCGTTGCGGCCGCACGCTCATCGTGGTGAGTTAAGTCTAAGGAGAATGTGTGATCCTTGCCCCGGGTTATCCACAGGGGCCAGAATCCGCGGATTTGCGCAGGAATTCACGAGTTAATTGGATAGGGCAGCCGATACGCCGGGTTTTGTCATCCGCCGAAGTTACCCGCGGCGGAGAGGCAACCATCCATCTACGAACGCCGTTGCCGACGCCCTCTAGCAGCCTACCCAGGCACTCGGGCGAACAGCCCTCAATCATGCCCTGTCTGGCCTTGCTCCGGGTGGGGTTTACCTAGCTTCCCTAGTCACCTAGGGAACTGGTGGTCTCTTACACCACCGTTTCACCCTTACCCGCTCCGGTACGAAACCGTGCGGGCGGTCTATTCTCTGTGGCACTGTCCTGCGGGTTACCCCGAGTGGGCGTTACCCACCACCCTGTTCTGTGGAGCCCGGACGTTCCTCGAGCCACTTGCGTGACGCGCGGTTGCCTAGCTGCCCTATCCAGCTACTAAGTCTAGTCGCTTTGACACCTCACTGATGACGCCGCGAGGGTGAGCTGGGCCGCACAAGGCGCGTGTCCGTCGTCGTACTGGGCGGACCCCATGTTGACCTGTCATGTAATGCCCGAATCGCCCCGATCTAAAGGGCGTCATCTGCCGAGTCAACGTGTGGGGGTGAAGGTGGTGACGAGAAAGCAGAAGGGGCGGGCCCGGCGTCGAACTTTAAAAAGTCCGACGGCGGATCCGCCCCTTAGGTGCGAGAACGTCCCTTACGCTGTGGCCGGGACAGCGGAGGCGTCGATGTTCGGGAACTGGCGCGGGTGCACCCCGGCCATCTCCTCCATGACACGCACGACCTGGCAGCTGTAGCCAAATTCGTTGTCGTACCAGACGTAGAGGACGAGGTTCTTGTCGGTGCTGATCGTGGCGAGGCCGTCCACAATGCCGGCGCGGCGCGATCCGACGAAGTCGCTCGAGACCACTTCGGGGGAATCGATGAAGTCGATCTGCTTGCGCAGGCCCGAGTGGAGGGAGACCTCTCGGAGGTAGCTGTTGACCTCGTCCTTGGTGGTGCCGTTTTCCAACGTCAGGTTCAGGATGGCCATGGAGACGTTGGGGGTTGGGACGCGGATCGAGTTGCCGGTCAGCTTGCCCTCGAGCTCGGGCAGGGCCTTCGCAACGGCCCTGGCGGCACCGGTTTCGGTCAAGACCATGTTCAGCGCGGCGGAACGTCCACGGCGGTCACCCTTATGGAAGTTGTCCGTCAGGTTTTGGTCATTCGTGAAGGAGTGGACGGTCTCGACGTGGCCGTGGATGATGCCGAACTTGTCGTTGAGCACCTTCAGCACGGGGGTGATGGCGTTCGTGGTGCAGGATGCGGCCGTGACGATCTTATCCTCGGGCGTGATGGTTCCGTGGTTGATGCCGTGAACGACGTTCTTCAACGGGCCCTTGCCCGGAGCGGTCAGCAGCACCCTCGCAACGCCGGTGCTCTGCAGGTGCTGCGAGAGACCTTCCTCGTCGCGCCAGCGGCCCGTGTTGTCCACGACGAGGGCGTTGCTGATGCCGTAGCTGGTGTAATCGATCGTGGCGGGGCTATCGGAGTAGATGACCTGGATGGCGGTGCCGTTGGCGAGGAGGATGTTGCGCTCGTGATCGACCGTGATGGTGCCATTGAAGGGGCCATGGACGGAGTCGCGACGCAGCAGGCTGGCACGCTTGGTCAGGTCCATGTCGCCACCCTTGCGCACCACGATGGCACGCAGGCGCAGGCCGTGGCCACCGCCGGAGTGTTCGATCAAGATGCGGGCCAGCAGGCGGCCGATGCGGCCAAATCCGTACAGGACCACGTCGGTGCTGCTGCGCTCGTCGGCACCAAATTGATCGACGACCTCGGCCAGTTCGGCGCGCAGGAAGGCTTCGAGGTCCTCGCTTCCTGAGGCCTTGAAGCTGGCATTGAGGCGGGCCAAGTCCAGTGAGGCGGCGCCGAGCTGCAGGGTTACCAGGGCCTGCAAGAGCGGCAGGGTTTCTTCCACGGGGAGCTCAACCTCGTCGATCTGACGGGCAAAGCGGTGAGCCTTCAAAAGACTGATGACCGACTGGTTGATGAGTGAGCGGCCGTGAATATTCGTCAGTACGTTGTTCTCACGGTAAAGCTTGCCGATGAGCGGGATCATTGCCTCCGCCATGGTCTCGCGGCCGATCCAGGAGTCTAGGACGGCGTCGGAGTTATTTGCCACAAGTTGTTGCACCACAGTAGTTACCCTTTTCCAGCTTGAAACACCCTTGGTTCAAGCCATCTTTAGTGTGGCAGTGGGCACGAGTCGGCAGCAATTTCCGTGAGCCGACTCACTATACCGGTCTAGACTGATGGTTCTAAAGGCCCACTGCGTCGTAACGCCCTCGCCGTCAGCGAGGCCTTTTTGAGAAACGCTGGGACAGCTGAGCCCTTTCCCCTGGTGACTCTGGGCTAGCTCGCGAACCGATAAGCTCGAACGGTGCTAATTTTGCTGCCACCCTCTGAGGGTAAGACTCCCGCCGCTGACGGCTCCCCCGTTGACCTTGCCGAGCTCAGCTTTCCCGAGCTGACCACTGCCAGGCAGGACGTTGCCGTGGCCTTGGCTGCCATCTCGGCGCAGGATGATGCTCTCAGTCAGCTCGGCGTCGGCGCTTCCCTGGTGCACGAGGTCAGCCGCAATACCCGCCTCGCCCACGAGCCTGCCGCTCCGGCACACAGTATTTACAGCGGCGTGCTCTTTGACGCCCTGGGTTACCAGAGCCTGACTACACCCCAGAAGATCAAGGCTGATGCAGCCGTTGTGGTTGTCTCGGGACTCTGGGGGGCCGTACGTTTTGCCGATCGCATTCCGGCCTACCGCTTGTCGATGTCGGTGGGTCTGCCGGGCCTGGGCAAGCTCGCGAGCTTCTGGAAGCCGAAGTTGGCCTCGGCCATGGAGGACGCGGCACAGGGCCAGCTGCTGGTCGATTGCCGCTCCAGCACCTACGCCGCGGCCTGGGTGCCCGCGCCGGAGCGTACCGTGGCCGTGAATGTTTTCACGGAGCGGGATGGCACGCGCAAGGTTGTCTCGCATTTCGCCAAACACACCCGCGGCGAGCTGGCCCGGCATTTGCTGACCCGTCGCGGCAAGGCGCCCGAGACTCCCGCACAGCTGGCCAAGGCTGCCGGGGAGAAGTGGACCGTGGAGCTCGTGGCCGGCACGGCCCGCAAGGCGCACGCGCTGAACATCATCCTCACGGACTAACGCCCCTTGCAGGAGCAAGGATTCATCTACTCAGGGGCGGAGCGTCGGCGGGTGCGGCCGCCGCGCCGATGATTTTGAACAGTTCCAGGGCCTGGTTGGGGACGCCTGCGGGATCATCAAAGGCCGCCTCGGTATAGGTCACGGCAACCGCGATGGCTATTTTTTCCGACGGCAGCGACGCTTCAACGGCCGAGTATCCGCCGAACATGGGATTTTGCAGCACCCAGTTACCGCTGAGCACCACCCCCAGTCCGTAGCTAAAGCCCACACCCATCTCCGTGCAGTTGACGCATCCGGGGACCTTGGAGGTCTTACCGCGCAGGCTCGTGGCGATCTGGGCGGCATGGGATTGCGCCGAAAGCAGCGATCCGGAACCAATCGCATCCGCCGAGGTGGTCATATCCGTGATCGTGGTGGTTTGCACGGCTCCCCGGGCCAAGGTCCACGACGGGTGCCAAAAGCTGCTGTCTTCCATGAAGCGCGTCGTAGCGGGCAAACCCAGCTGCTCACGGCGTTCCCCCGTGTAAGCGTGCAGCACGGGCTCGGGAATGTCAGAAGTGCTGGAGCTTTGGGTGCCGGAAAGCCCCAACGGTTCCACGATCTTCTGGTGCAACAGCTCATCCAGCGGCAGGCCCGCAATCTTTTCCAGGGCCAACCCCAGGAGGACGTAATTGGTGTGCGCGTAGTTCCAGTTTGTGCCTGGCTCGTAGATCAAGGGCTTGGACGTTCCGAAGCTGTACAACTCCTCCGGAGTCCAGGCCCGGAAGGGGTTGGCATAGAACTGTTTCTGAAACTCGGAGTCCGGCACATAGTCCACATAGCCGGAGGTCATTTGGGCCAGCTGTCCCAGTGTGACTTTATCGCTGTTGGGCACCTCGGGCAGCCAGGTCGATAGCTTCTCCGTCAAGGAAACCTTTTTCTCATCCACGAGCTGGAGCAAGGCGGTGGCCATATAGCTGATCGCGACGGCGCCATTGCGGAAATGCATCTCCGTGGTTGCCGGCACGCCCGGCATGGATTCGCCGTACGCTTCCGTCAGCACCGGTTCCCCTGCGATCGTCACCCGCACGATGACCGATCTCAGATGCCGGGCACTCATCTCATCGTCGATGATGCCCCGCACTTGCTCGGCCAGTTTTGAGTCTGCCGACACCGTGGCAGGCAAGGTCTCGGCAACCGAAGCTGCCGGCCGCAGCGAACATCCGGCGAGCGCAAGCACCGCCACCACGCCAAAGATCAGCCCGCTCTTGGCCAGTTGGTGCGCGCTCATGTGATTCCTGCTTTCATCGTGGGATCAGCTGAGACCGCCCTGACCCTGCCCGGGTCCGGGGAAGCTGCCCTGCAATGATGCTAGTGCCACCGATTCAGACACGGAATGGACCCAGGTCGCCACTTGTGGGCCATAGTAGCCGTAGGCGGGTCACTGTGTGTCAGTTGTCGCTGAGGTAGTGCATGACAGCCAGCACTCGACGGTGCGATTCCCCGTCCAAGGCAAGGTTGAGGGAGTCATAAATGCGGGAGGTGTGCTGCACCACGGCTTTTTCACTGAGGAACAGCTCTGCGGCGATCCGGGAATTGCTGCGACCTTCGGCCATGAGTGCCAGGACTTCCTGCTGCCGCGGGGTGAGCTCACGGATTGCCCCATTGGAGCGTTTGGCGCGCGCCACCATCAGCGCCACGACATCCGGGTCAAGGGCCATGCCACCGGCTGCAACGTCTCTCAGCTGGCCCAGAAACGTGTCCACGTCAGCGATGCGCTGCTTTAGCAGGTAGCCAACCTTGCCGTTGGAGGACGACAAGAGTTCCTTGGCGTAGCGACTTTGCATGTGTTGGGACAGCACCACGACAGCTATCTCCGGATGCTTTGCCCGGAGGCGCAGTGCCGCCCGCAGTCCCTCGTCGCTGTGGCTCGGAGGCATGCGGATGTCGGTAATGACCAGCTCCGGAAGGTGCAAACCAACGGCACGTTCCAATTCCACAGCATCGCTGGCTGCTGCGACCACCTCAAATCCACCCCCTTCCAACACCAGTTGCAGTCCGTGCCGGAGCAGGGCCTCATCCTCACCAATGACTACGCGCATGGCAGCTCCACCTTGATCCTGGTGCCTTCCCCAGGTGCACTGGCCAGCTCAAAGAAGCCACCCTGCACATCCACTCGGTCCCCAATTCCGCGTATTCCTGTGCCGGCGAGGAGGTCGGCGCCGCCTGTGCCGTCGTCGCACACTTCCATGTGCAGCCACCCTTCTACAATTTTCAGCTGCACCTGGATTTGGGTGGCGTGCGAGTGCTTCAAGGCGTTGCTGAGAGCCTCCGCCAGAACAAAGTACGCGGTACGTTCGACGGCGGATGGGCAGCTGCCGTCGTCGAGCTCAAGTTCCAGCGTGGTGGGGATGGGCATCCTGTCGATCAGGTCCTCCGCCGCTGCAGCCAGGCCCCGTTCGATGAGTGCTGCGGGCATCACTGCGTGCACCAATTGACGCAGCTCAGCCGCGGCGGAGTCTATGCCCCGCCGCAGGTGTGTGGCCCGTTCAACGGTTCCGGCATCCGAGCCTGGTGATTTGGCCAGTTGCTGGGCTTCCAACGCCAGCAGGACAAGCTGCATCTGCAATCCGTCATGGAGGTCCCGAGCGATCCGCCGACGCTCCCGATCCGCGGCGTCCACCAACCGTTCGCGGGAGCGTTGCAATGCGCCGTAGCTTTCCCGCAGCTCCACCGTCAACCGTTCTCTGTCCACGGCGATGGCCACCACCTGCCCGGCGGCCCGGATCAGGGCCGGATCTTCAATGACAGTCGTGTCGTACCCAATGGCCCCCACCTTCCTGCTGCCCACCATAATTTCCTCCTGCCCCCGGTTGGTGCTCTGGGCCACGGATGGGACAGGTGTTCCATCCTCGTTGACGAAGACCCCCTGCCGCGGCAACCAAAAGGACAAGGTCGCGGTTGGGTCACCCAGCGCACGCACCAGAGCCGCGGCCAGGGCGGATCGGGTTCCCCCGGAGGCGCCAAGCCAGGAACCCAATTCTTCCAATTCCCCGGTCTTGGCAAATCCGCCACGGAGCATTCCGTGACCGAAAGCGATCGGAATGCCGCCGAGAACCATCAGTTGCAACGCTGCCTGCGATTCCATGTTCATGCCGAGCAGCGGAGTCAGCACCTGGGTGCTCAAGGGGACAAAAAGTGCGGCTAAGGAGCCGTAAGCAAACAGGGGAATGAGGACCCGGCGTTGCCCGGGGTCGGCCTGGACCAACCGCCTGATGAGGACAAAGGCTGTGGCCGCCATTACCACTACGCCTACCCAGACCTGCAGCATGCGGGCAAGGGCTGCAACGGAGGGACTGTCGGCGATAAACAGAAAGGGTGCGGCGGGATCGGTGCGGAAGAGGTAACCCGGCGCCTGCAGGAGGAGTGAGTTCATGTAGGCCGCCGACACGGTGACCTTTGAAAGTCGACCTTTAAGCCGGCCGGAAGGAAAGGCGTGCAACATATGGACAATGACAGCCAAAATGAGGGTGGCCCCGATCGTGGACGCAGCCACAAAGACAGGTATGTCGCCGTTGCCCATCCCACCCAGGAAGACGGCAAACCCGCCAAACAGGATCAGGGCGCCCAAACGGTTGCCCGGGCGCCGGTGCCACGCCCGCACCCCGGCCAGCAGATAAACCACCGTCACAACGGGAAAGAGCATCATGACATGGCCAATCGGACCAGCCACAGGCAGCAGTGCCCATTCCATGGCAGCCAAGGAAAGTCCGGCCACAAAGATGACGACGAGGGAACGGTCCAGGGATCTGGCAAGCTTTAATCGCGGTGCCTTCTTGGCCATGGAAGCCAATCTACCGGCACATTCCCGGTGTCATGGAACTATGACGGCCGCCTAGCATGGCACGTCGGGGATTCATTGTTTGGGTGCCGGAGTGAATTCGTGGTCCAAGGCGACAGACACGGCTGTAAAAATTCGGGTGGCAGGGTCCATGCAGGGAAGTGTCTGCACCGTATCCGGAAGGGTCTTCGACTCGTCACACGCGCCGGAGGGGATGTCACTGTTGGCCAGCACCACCACGGTGATGTCGGTGTCAGTGTCATAGAATACCGAGGTGTTGTAGCCGGGCAGCTCACCGGTGTGTCCCACCCAGCCAGCAATGCAGCCCACTGCGAGACCATAGCCGCCTCCGTCAGGGAAGGAGGACAAGCGGTCGATCTGCGCTTCGCTGTTCAGCAAACCCTGCCCGGTGCCCAGTGCCCGTCCGTAGACCAGGAGGTCATCCACAGTGGAAACCATCTGTCCGGCAGTCCAGGCCCACGTGGGGTTCCAGCCGCTGGTGTTGACGGGCGTCGCGTCGCCTTCGGCGGTGCCCTGCAAGGTGAAGCCCTGGGCATGCGGAACCGGGTACGGATCACTGCCGCCGGGCATGGAGGTGGCATCTAGGCCAAGTGGGGCGAGGATCAGTTCATCCAACACCTGCTCAAAGGGCTTGCTCGTGACCTTTTCCACTACTCTGCCCAACAAGATGAAGTTCGTATTGGAGTAGTTGAACTGCTCCCCCGGCGCGAACAGTGGTGGCAGGGCAAGACCGGTGGCTAGCAGCTGATCCGGTGTCCACGTCTTGGTTGGATCGCTGAACAGCTCGTCCATGAATTTCTCGTCCAAGGTGTAGCTGGCAATGCCGCTCGTCATGTTCAAGAGCATGCGCACCGTGATGGCCGCACCGTTGGGCACCTCGGGCACGTAGTTGGCAATGGGATCGTCCAGTTCCAGCTGCCCGTCCTGCACCAACTGTTGAACAACGGTGCCCGTGAAAGTTTTGGTGACAGATCCAACGCGCTGATACACCCCGGTGGTCATCGGTGTCTTGGTCGCCGGATCCGCCAGTCCGTACGACTTTTGCCAGGTGCCCCCAGGGCTGCGTACCGCGACGACGGCCCCCTCACTGGCGGCATCGACGAAGCCCTGGGCGGCAGCAGCCTCCAATTTATCGGATTCGGCCGACGGCAGAACTTCCTTCGCTGCCTGGCTGAACTGACGGGCGACGACGGCACCCGGGTCAGCCACGCAGGCTGCGGTTCCCGACGAGGCAGGGGCCGCCGAAGGCGATATTGTTGGGCCGGGTGCCTTTGAGGGTGCGCCGACACAAGCGGTCAACAAGGATAGCAGCCCCGCCGTGGCGAGCGCGGTGGCAAGGCGAGTTTGAATTCTCATGAGCACTCCATTCTGAGCAGACATGTGCCCAAAACCATTGTTCCCGGCACCCGGCCGTTCAACCATAGACCTAGGTCCCCACAGCTGCTCTGCAGCAACTTTTCTACTTTCCGTCAGGAACTCCACGGCACCCGCGTGTTGAAACGAGCGGGTGCCGTGGAGTTTTGCAGCACCGGGTTAGGAGCTCCGCGCTTCATCGCGTCGCCGCACGATGATCATAAGGAACAAGCCGGCAAAGAGTCCGGCCCCTCCCAGGACCGCAACGCCGCCGATCAGCGCTGAGCTACTTCCGGTCACAGCCAAGCTGTCGGAATGAGCTTCCGTTCCTGCGGGCTTGACCTCACCCAACGGTGTCTTGTTCTCGATCACCGGCGCCTCCTTGACGATCACCGGGACCTTCACATCGGTCACCGGGGCCGGAGGCAGTGCCCCGCCGTACTCGTGCTCTTGCAGGGGAACGTTTTCCGAGCTCACCCGGCCTTGATTGCTTGGATCGGGAAAGGTGACAGTGGAACTTGTCGAGCGGAAGTACTGGCCCGCGTATTCAAAGAAGAACTCTCCACTGACCTGCTGATATGCGGGTGTGAAGAACGCGTTCACCGTTTTTCTGGGCGGAACGGGCAATGTGTACGTGGTGGACTTGGCTGTCGTCACCGTTGTCGAAATCCCGTAGGTAAGGCTCAGTGATGTCTGAACCTTCGCCCATGGTGCCGATGCCTCGAACAGCACACCCACGGTCGTGGACATCGAGTTGGTGGCCGCCCGCGAGTCCGTGTAGATAAAGCTCATACTGCCAGGCAGCTCGTAATCCACATTTTGCTGGGACCCCATGGACGTCTTGACACCATCAACGGCGGTCGGCAATCCCTTGGGAAAATAAATGCACTCCGCATCCGTTGAGGTGCAACCCTTGCTCAGGTATTCAGCGGCCTGTGCGGGATCTGTAAGTGTCGTGTACTGGCGCACACCAACGTTAAACGTGGCCTCCCAGTCACCGCGGCCCGAGACATTTGCCCCCGACCAGTCACACGTGTAGGGGCTGAATTTCACGATCTTTCCCGGTTGGATGCCAGCGGTGATCTGTTCTTGCGTCGGGTTGGGGTTGCCTTGGTAGATGTCGCAGGCCGCGTCTCGCTCATAACGGCTCGCGCTCTGGTTCTGGGACTTTCCCGCCACCCAGAACTGTGTGTCGAATCCGTCTTCAACGATGTGGTAGCTGAAGTCGGTTCGAGCCAGCTTCAGGGAATCGTTGCCCTCGGTCGGGCGCATGAAGGCGGCGAAGTGGGTGGATGCCCCGCTGGCTACTGTGTCGGGGGTAGCGTCTGCTGTGCGCAGCTGCCCATTGACAATGAGGTGCTTATTGCCAGAACTGAATACCCCGTCTTTAAGCGACAACGCATGATCGTCAGTGGACACGGCGGTGACCACACCGCGGGCAGTGGCCACTATTTGGGGCATCACATCAAAATCGACGAAATAGCCGTGCACACTCACTTCGTGCGCCGCGGCACACTTATAGGGCGACTTATACTCCACATCGGTGATCAGAACCGGATTGCCAGCAGCATCATCTTTGTAGACGTTGCACACGAAGTCATATTCGTTACCCCTGGGGGTCAGGCTTGGGTGACCGAACCAGGCGTCTCCACGCACAGTGTATTTAGTAGGTGCACCAAACTCTGCAATCCTATAGCTAAACTTTCCTTCGGCAATCTTCGGCCCCGTTGTCTGCCAATCATCCATGCCACCAACGGGAATATTCGTTGCAGGAAAGTCTGTTCCGCGTTCGCTCAGTTCGTAGCTGCCATCGATTAAGGACAGGTTGCCCTGGACCGAGACCGTGCCATCAACCCTGTAGTCGGCCGCAGCCTGTGCCGCAGACGGAACCAAGACCATGCCGGCGGTGAGCACCAGTGTTGAGAGAACGGCCAGAGCGACTGGTCGTGGCCGCAGCCCATGGAAATTAGGGGATTGTCGTCGTCGATAATTTGTCATGTCACCCACGCTAACGATGACCCTGACACTGCCGGAAGAGACCTAGGTCGCCACTGTGCCGCGCCCATCCTCGCAGCTCGCCCCGCCTCACCCCGCTTATCTATGCGGCACAAGAACTCGGGCGGGCGTGCAACTACTGCGGCATAAATGCGGAGGAACGGGTGCTATACGCGGCTCAACAACCAACGTGCTAGCCGCCATTCACCCGAGGGCGGTACCGCCCTCGGCAAGGGCGGCCGCCACGGAGTTTTAGCCCCACTCCTCCGAGCGGACCAGGATGGCGCCGGAATCGGGGCACATCACGATGGTTTCGGGGCTGATCTTCTTGATGTCGGCCAGGTCGCCAGCGCTGAGCTGCATGCCCGAACCTTCGGACTTGCCGTGGAAGAGTCGCGCCGCGCCCACGCCGTACTTGGCCAGCGCACGGTCATAGATGGCCATGAGCTCCGGGGCGAAGGTGGCTACAAGTGCATTGCGCTCCACGAGAATCGCGTCGCGTTCCATCTTCAAGGCGCCCAACTGGCTACGCACCTCATCGAGCACCTCGTCGAGCACGCTCTGCATCTGCGCAACGAGTTCGCGTTCGCTCTGCGCCTTGGCCGTGGCGGTTTCGAAGGCGTCCATGGCTTCCAGCTCAACGTCTTCCAGATCGCTGCGACGCTTCGTGAGCGACTCAATCTCGCTCTGCAGGGCCATGAGGTCCTTGGACAGACCCGTGCCGCTGTTAAGCTTGGCCTCGTCGCGCTCGATGCGAGCCACGACGGCGGCCACGTCATCTTCGCTCTTGGTCAGGGCGCGCTGAGCGTCGCTTACGGCGGTGTCGAGCACCACCAGATCGCTCTTGGCGACCGTGAGTCCAGAGTGCAGATCCGGCAGTCGCGGATCTTCCTTCAGGGCCTTAGCCTGGACATCGAGTCCCCGTAGTTTGCCGTCCAAAACCGCTACGTCCAGCAAGCGCATCTGCTCGCTTGGGTCTGCCTTAGCCATGTAAGTCCTCCTGCTGCATATTAAATAATGAGTTTCCTCTAGGTAAGCCTAGTTGCCGGGCGTGAGAATAAAATCCCACGGATCCGTATTGAGCGAACTGACGACCAGTTCAGCGTCAAATCCCTGATCGCTCAGGACGTTTCCCAAAGCCTTGGCCGCAGCGGGCAGCCACAGCCATTCGCTGGCAAAGTGCGACATATCGATCAGATAGGGGCGCCCATCAAGCCTGGCCTCACGGGCCTCCGACGCCGGGTGATGGCGAAGATCCGCTGTGATGAACACGTCAGCATCTGTTGCCCGAACTGCCGCAAAAAGGCTGTCCCCGGCGCCACCGCAGACGGCGACCTTGCGCACGAGAGCGTCCCGGTCCCCCGCCACTCGCACACCACCGGCAACGGCGGGCAGGCTCATGAAGATCCGGGCGGCTAGATCGCCGAGCTTTTCCACGCCGGGGAGCAAGCCGACCCGGCCGATGCCTTCCTCGATCAGCCCATGCGGCGCGGGCGTGAGTGGTTGCGCATCGCTGAGTCCCAAAACATCGGCGAGTACATCGGAGACACCACCCACAGCGCTGTCGCCGTTGGTATGGACGGTCAACAACGCACAGCCGCCCTCGATGAGACGGTGCACAACACGCCCCTTAGCGGACGTTGCCGCGACGGAGTTGACGCCTTTGAGTAGCAGCGGGTGATGGGTGATGAGCAGTTGGGCGCCCCATTCGAGTGCCTCCTCAACCACCTCGATCGTGGGGTCCACGGCAAACATGATGCGGTTCACGGCAGCATCGGGCCGACCCACCACGAGTCCGACGCGATCCCAGTCCTCTGCCAGCGATTCGGGCCAGAGTTCCTCCACAGCCACGAGCACCTCGGACAGCACGGGGGTTTCTGGGGCTTCCGCGGCAAAGTCAGCCTCGTCCTCAGGGGAAAGCTCGACGGCGTCCCCCGCCTCCGTCTCTAGCTCTGTTGCGTCGTCGCTTGCGTCGCTGGCTTCCTCGTCAGTAACCCCAAAATCTTCGGTCTGTGCCGGTGAAGTGTCGGCGCCGGGGGCAACCGGTCCAGTCACGCCGTCGGACATGGGGAAAGTTGGTTCCTTGCTCATGTTTCTACCTTACGTCCGGCAAGCCCATCTGGAGGACCTGCAACACCGCAGCGGGAATGTTAGCGCCCCCAAATAGCTTATAAAGGACTATGAAGACTTTTGTTTTAGGCGGAGGCTGCTTTTGGTGCCTCGATGCCGTGTATCAAATGACCCGCGGCGTGGAATCGGTCGTGTCCGGCTACACCGGCGGCGCGCTCCCCAACCCCACATATGAGCAAATCTGTACGGGGATGACCGGGCACGCCGAGGTGGTGGCCGTGACGTTCGACGAAAGCATCATCCCGGAGGAGATCATCTTGGACATGTTCTTCGTCCAGCATGACCCCACCACGTTGAACCGCCAAGGGCACGACGTCGGCACCCAGTACCGCTCTGTCATGTACTTTAGCGATGCAGAGCAGGAGACGGCCTTCCGGGCTGCCATTGAACGCAACCAGCCGCTGTGGGCCGATCCCATTGTCACGGAGGTGACGGCGCAGGAGAAGATTTACCCCGCCGAACACTACCACCAAGACTTTTACGCCCAGCGCCCCGAGGTGGGGTATTGCCAGGTCATTATCAACCCAAAAATTGCAAAAGTTCGCAAACATTACGCGGCGTGGCTCACGGCCTAGAACCCTGCAATTGGACTCGCTACGCTGACGGTAATGCACTGTCCCGCGCACGACGGCGAGCATGTTTGCGTACCGCGCAAATGACGCATCCGAGTCCGCATCTACCGCTCCCTGCAACTCTTTAAGGACCTTTTCATGGCTCGCATTTATGACAATGTCACCCAGCTCGTTGGTGGCACCCCCTTGGTTCGTCTGAACCGCTTGACCGAAGGCTTGGACGCCACGGTTGCCGTGAAGCTTGAGTTCTACAACCCGGCCAACAGCGTCAAGGACCGTATCGGTGTGGCCATTGTTGATGCAGCAGAAGCCTCCGGCGCCCTCAAGCCCGGCGGAACCATTGTTGAAGGCACCTCTGGCAATACCGGTATTGCCCTGGCCATGGTGGGTGCGGCTCGCGGATACAAGGTCATCTTGACCATGCCCGAGACCATGTCGACCGAACGCCGTGTCATGCTGCGCGCCTACGGTGCCGAGATCGTCCTGACCCCGGGTTCCGAGGGCATGCGTGGCGCCGTGGAAAAGGCGAAGGAAATTGTCGCCACGACCGAAAACTCCATCTGGGCCCAGCAGTTCGCCAACCCGGCCAATTCCGCCATCCACCGTGCGACCACGGGTGAGGAAATCTGGGAAGACACCGACGGCGCCGTTGACATCTTCGTTGCCGGTGTTGGCACCGGCGGCACCATCACGGGTGCCGGCCAGCTGCTCAAGCAGCGCAAGCCCAGCGTTCAGGTGGTTGCTGTTGAGCCCATCGACTCCGCCATCCTCAACGGTGGCGCACCGGGCCCGCATAAGATCCAGGGCCTCGGCGCCAACTTCATCCCCGAGGTGCTCGACCAGAGCATCTACGACGAAGTTCTCGACGCTACCTTGGAAGATTCCGTCGCCACGGCCCGCGCCTTGGGTAACCAGGAAGGCATCCTCGGCGGTATCTCCGCCGGTGCAGCCGTCTGGGGCGCACTTGAACTGGCCAAGCGCCCCGAGAACGCCGGCAAGCTCATCGTCGCCGTCGTCCCCGACTTCGGCGAACGCTACATCTCCACCGTCCTATACGACGATATCCGCGGCTAATACCCGCCCGGGTCCACCGCATCATGGACCCTTGATGCACGCTGGAATATTTCCCGCATCACTGACGCTCTTGTCAGTGATGCGGGTCTTCTGGTTTGCAGGAGATATAGCATTGAGAGCTACGCCGTAGATCAACTGCGGCGATCAACTGAAAGAAGTCTGTGGGATTTTTCGGCAGGATACGTGAAGACCTTGAATCTGCCCGGTCGCATGACCCGGCAGCCCGCGGTTCCATGGAGAACTTTTTCGTGTACTCCGGCATGCACGCCATCTGGATGCACCGCCTGACACACAAGATGTGGGCTAACCCCTCCCTGCGCTTTCCGGCCCGGGTGTTGTCGCAGCTGACACGGTTCGCGACCGGCATCGAGATTCACCCCGGTGCGACGATTGGCCGACGCTTTTTCATCGACCACGGCATGGGTGTTGTCATCGGTGAGACGGCCGAGATTGGCGACGACGTCATGATTTATCACGGGGTCACGCTGGGCGGCCGTTCCTTGGCGAAGACCAAGCGCCACCCCACGATCGGTAACCGCGTCACGATAGGTTCCGGCGCCAAGGTTCTGGGTCCCATCACGATCGGCGACGATTCCGCCATCGGTGCGAACGCCGTCGTGGTCAAAGATGCCCCGGCCAGGTCGATCCTGACGGGCATTCCCGCCAAGGTTCGCAGTCGGGATGCGAACAAGGAAATGGCTCCCGCCGTGGATCCCGCCGAATATATTGACCCCGCCATGTGGATCTAGTTTTCAGCTAGCCACACGTGATTCCCGGTGGGGACGACGACGGCCAGTGACTTTCCCAAAGGAAGTCACCGGCCGTCGTCGTACCCTAAAGAATCTATGTGGCAGTTACTACCGAAATTCAGCCAAATTCGGGCGAATTTTGGTAATAACTGCCACTCAGATGTGGGGAGGAGATTAGTGCGTGTCGACCGCGCTGATCTCGGACTTGTCGCCGCTCCACTGCGTGTGGAAGGTACCTTCAGCATCGACACGGCTGTAGGTGTGAGCGCCGAAGAGGTCGCGCAGACCCTGGGTCAGTGCGGCGGGCAGGCGCTTGCGGCGCAGGCCGTCGTAGTAAGCCAGTGAGGAGGAGAACACCGGCACGGGGATACCCAGCTGGACGGCGGTGGCAACCACACGACGCCAGGCCGGGAGGACCTCGGCGATTTCAGCCTGGAACGCCGGAGCGAACAGCAGGTTGGCCGGCTTCTCGTCAGCGGCGTAAGCCTTGGTGATGTCCTTGAGGAGCTCGGCACGGATGATGCAACCGCCACGCCACAGCGAAGCGATCTCATCCAGCTTCAGATCCCAGTTGTACTCGGTAGCTGCGCTGGTGAGCATGTCGATGCCCTGTGCGTAACTGATGAGCTTGGAAGCGTAGAGAGCCTGACGAACGTCTTCAACGAAGTCGGCACCCAGCTCAACAGCAACCTCGTGGCCGGCCAGAACTTCCTGGCCGATGGCGCGCTGATCGCGCTGTGAGGAGAGACCGCGAGCGAAAACAGACTCGGCGATGGCGGAGATGGGTGAACCCAGATCCAGGCCGGACTGAACCGTCCAGCGGCCCGTGCCCTTCTGGCCTGCGGAGTCAACGATAACGTCAACCAGCGTCTTGCCAGTCTTGGCGTCAACGTGACCCAAAACTTCAGCGGTGATTTCGATCAGGAAAGAGGCCAGCTGGCCTTCGTTCCACTTGCCGAAGATCTCTGCCTGCTCGGCCGGCTCGATGCCAGCGGCGCTGCGCAGCAGGTCGAAGGCTTCACCGATAACCTGCATGTCGGCATATTCGATGCCGTTGTGAACCATCTTGACGAAGTGGCCGGCGCCATCGGTGCCGATCCAGGCGCAGCAAGGCTGGCCGTCAACCTTCGCGGAAATCTTTTCCAGCAGCGGGCCAAGAGCATCGTAGGATTCCTTGGAACCACCGGGCATGATGGACGGGCCCAGGAGAGCGCCTTCCTCACCACCGGAAACGCCAACGCCTACAAAGTGCAGGCCCCTCTCAGCCAGGGCAGCTTCGCGGCGGCGGGTGTCCTGGTAGTGGGAGTTGCCGCCATCAATGATGATGTCGCCTTCTTCCATGAGCGGCACGAGTGAATCAATCACGGAGTCAACCGGGCCACCGGCCTTGACCATGATGAGCACGCGGCGCGGCTTCTCCAAAGAATCAACGAGCTCCGCCAGGGTCTCGGTGCGAACAAATTCGCCCTCGTCGCCATGTGCGCCGAGCAACGCATCAGTCTTTTCAACCGAGCGGTTGTGCAGGGCAACGGTGTATCCATTGCGGGCCAAGTTACGAGCCAAGTTCGCGCCCATAACGGCCAGACCTGTCACGCCGATCTGTGCAGTGCCAGTTTGTGCAGACATACTACCTCCAGAGTAAATTGAACAGTTTCCTATAGCTTATCGTTATCGGCAGCCGTTCCCCAGCTCATTCCATGATTTGGATACGTAACATTGCGCCAACTCCATGGAAATATTGGCAATCGGATGCCAAGCATCATTCTTAGACACCGAAGTTGAGAAGAACTTTGCCGGAGAGGTCAGAATTTCTGGCCATGTCAAATGCCGCGAGAGCGTCATTTAGTGCGAATTCATGCGTAATAACGGGATCTACGAACAAGGAACCGTCGGCAAGTGCGGCAATCACCTCCGCAATTTCCTCATTGAAGCGGAATGACCCCAGGAGCTCGAGCTCTCGTGTGATCGCCAAAGAGATGGCAACCGGTTGCGGTCCAGAGGGAAGCAGTCCCACCATGACGACACGGCCACCGCGCGTTGCGCCGTTGATGGCCGTCCCTAAACCAAAATGGTTCCCCGAGGATTCAATCACCACGTCGGCATCGATCGCGGCGATGGCCTCCGCGTCGGGAGCCTGCAACAGCACATCGGCTCCGACCGCGGCCGCAATTTCCAGCGGCTTGGGATGCATGTCGACGGCCGTAATATGACTCGCCCCGGCACGCTTCAACACAGCGATGGCGAGGGCGCCGATGGGACCGCACCCCACCACGAGCACTGACTTGCCACGCACGTCGCCAGCACGAGAGGCGGCATGCCAGGCCACGCTGGCCGGTTCGATCAAGGTAGCCAGGCGCAGGGACAAGGATTCGGGCAAGACTCGGAGCATGCGGCTAGGCAGGTTGGCGTAGCGCAGGAATGCGCCATCGGTGTGCGGATGACGGGCAGCGCTACCAAGGTAGGTGCACCCCGGAGAAAGATTGGGCCGATCTTCCGGGTATCGCACCGTGCCCGGAGCAGGGGTGGCCGGATGCACGGCAACGTGAGTTCCCACGCGAGGCCCGGTCCCGTCAGCCGCGGCGCGGGCCACAACACCAACAACCTCGTGGCCCAGCACCATGGGATCTTTCAGAATAGATTCCCCGGCCGCGCCATGGAGCCAGTAATGCAAATCGGAGCCGCAGATGCCACCATAAGCAATCTCAATGACGGCCTCGTCGGCGCGTGGTTCCCGCACCGGCACCTGGTCAATCCGCAGATCGTCCTTACCGTGCGCCACAACAGCCGCAGCGGTGGCGGGAAGGGTGAGCTGTTCGTTCGCCATTTAGACCACCACCGTCATGCCGCCATCGATGAAGATGGTCTGTCCGTTGACAAAGTTGGAGGCGTCCGAGGCCAGCCAGATTGCCGGTCCGGCAAGATCTTCCACGGTCCCCCAACGGTTAGCCGGCGTGCGTCCAAGGATCCACGCGTTGAACTTTTCGTCATCCACCAAGTTTTGCGTCATCTCGGTGTGAATGTAGCCGGGCGCGATGCCATTGATCTGCAGCCCGCCGCTGGCCCATTCGGCCGTCATGGCGCGAGTTAGATTACGCAGCCCACCCTTGGCCGCTGTGTAAGCCGCGATCGTGGGTCGGGCGAGATCTGTCTGCACGGAGCAGATGTTGATGATCTTTCCGTGTCCACGCTCCAGCATCCCGCGGGCCGCCTCGCGACCCACCAGGAAGGCGCTCGTGAGATCAGTGCTGATGACCCGATCCCAGTCCTTAATATCAAGTTCAAGCAGCGGAACCCGGTGCTGAATTCCGGCGTTGTTGACCAGAATTTCCAGCGGGCCCACGTTGCTTTCAATCCAGGCGATACCTTCTGCGGCCGCGACATCGTTGGTCACGTCGAAAGCCACAGAGCGAATCTGCCCCTGTGAAAAATCCGCAGCCATGACGGCCTCGGCTGACGCCAGGCGCGCAGAGTCAATTCCATGAAGCACCACGGTTGCCCCTGCCTGAGCCAGGCCACGTGCCAAAGCGTTGCCAATGCCGCGGCTTGAACCAGTCACCAGGGCCACACGGCCGGTCAGGTCAAACATTCCACTCATATGTTTATTAGTCCTTTACTACCGAAGAAGTTTTTTTCAAGAAGAAGGGGTACCCAACCGGGCGACGCTTTCACGCACCACGGCCAGATCCATCTCGCCCAGGCCCTGCTCTTTTAAGGTGCCGTAAAGCGCATGGGCGGCGGTGGCCAGCGGAACGGCCGAGCCGGCGGCCTGTGCGCTCTCGAGAACGAAGGCCAGATCCTTGTGCATAAACTTGGCCGGCCCCGTGGGCGCATAGTCCTTGGCGGCAATGCGGGGACCCACAATATTGAGCACCGAGCTGCCGGCCAAGCCACCGCTGAGTACCTCGAATAGTGCGCCAACATCCATGCCCGAGCGTTCGGCGAGTTCCGCCGCTTCAGCGAGGGCCGCCGTCGTGCTTCCCACCAAGAGTTGATTACAGGCCTTGGCCAACGAACCCGAACCCAGCTCGCCCAGCAAGCGCACCGTGGTTCCCAGGCTTGTCAAGACCGGCAGGACGGAGGCGAAGCTCGCCGCATCTCCCCCGGCCATGATCGCCAGCGTCCCCTGCTGCGCGCCAACGGTTCCGCCACTGACCGGCGCGTCGATGACGGACGCGTTGCCAGAACTAGCTCGTGCCACGTCAGCGCCGAATGTCTTGACGGCCTGAGGCGAAACACTGCTCATGACCACGACGACGGTTCCCGGCCTCGGGGGCACGGCTCGCCAGGAGTCCAAGAGCTGCTCCGTGGCATCGATGATGTAGCCAAGGTCCGGCAACATGAAGATCAAAATCGCGTGGTCTCGCAGCTCAGCGACGGACTCGGCCACGAGGGCGCCTTGCTGGCGCAGTTCGCCCACGGCTCCCGCGGAACGGTTCCAGACCGTGACGGGCCAGCCGGCTTTCACAAGGTTCGCGGCCATGGGCGCACCCATATGTCCCAGACCAACAAATCCGAGCGTGCAGGTGGCGTCGTGTCCCGATAAAGCTGATGCAGGGGTGTGCGTCATTGCGTACCTGTCCTCACAACGTTGTTGGTGGATTTTCTCAGCGACTTATTGTCACGTTTGTTCAGTATTGTATCCACAATTCAGTATGATGAACATCATGACCACAAATAATCTCACCGTTGCGATTGCCGTCCCGCTGGAAGCCGAGCTAGTCGAGGCCATCCGAGCCGCTCACCCGGCCGTCACTGTTCTCTACGAGCCCGAGCTGCTCCCGTCGGAACGATTCCCCGCCGATCACGCCGGCGACCCAGCCTTTGTTCGTACGCCGGAGCAGGAGGCCCACTACTGGGAAGTCCTGAACAGCGCCGACGTGTTGTACGGCTTCCCCAATGAAAGCCCGGCCGGATTGGCCACCATCGCCTCGAGCCAGAAGCTGCAGTGGATTCAAGCCATGGCGGCAGGAGCCGGTGGAGCCGTCAAGGCCGCCAACCTCTCCCCCGCCGATCTGCAACGCATCACCGTCACGAGCTCCGCCGGCGTTCACGCCCTGCCGCTCGCCGAGTTTGCCATCATGGGCGCCCTCAACGGCCTCAAGCGTACGGCTGAACTCGCCGCCGATCAGAGCGCCAAGCACTGGCCCGAACTGCGCACCCCCACGCGTTTGGCCAGCGGCTCCACCGTGGTCATCACGGGTCTGGGCGAGATTGGACTCGAGACGGCGCGTCTGGCTCGCGCCCTCGGCATGCGAGTCAGCGGCACCAAGCGCACCGTCGCCCCCATCGAGGGCATCGACAAGGTCACTGACACCGACGGCCTCCCCGAGCTAGTGGCCACGGCCGACATCGTCATCAACACCCTGCCCGGCACCCCGTACACCGAGAAGATGATCAACGCCGAGATCTTCAACGCCATGAAGCCCGGCACCGTGCTGGTCAACGTTGGCCGCGGCACGGTCGTCGACGAGGATGCGCTGCTGTCGGCACTGAACAACGGCCAGATCTCCTACGCCTGCCTGGACGTCTTCGCCGTTGAGCCGCTGCCGGCCACGAGCCCACTCTGGGAACACCCACGCGTCATGGTCTCCCCGCACACCTCGGCCTTGAGCGCGGCCGAAAACCGTCTCATCGTCGAACGCTTCATCGACAATCTGCGCCGCTTCCAGACCGGCGAGCCCCTCCTTCACACGGTCGACCCCGTCCACTTTTACTAAACCACCGCATTCAAGGGGGGTCTGCCAACTGGCAGGCTCCCCTTGTGCGTTTGTCTCCCCAAGTACGACGGCGGATCCCTCACCTTTCGCTGGAGGGGCGGGGGTCCGCCGTCGAACATCTTGGCAGTAACTGGCCTACATCGAGAAGACTGGGATCCAGCCCCGCTTGTCACGGCACCGTACAAGCGGACCTCGCTCACGGCGGTTCGCCAGGTCTTCGACAACGATCCCACGATGCGCCAGTAAGCTCGGCTGCTTTGGCACCGTTCCTCAAGAACCGGGCGCTTCCCTCCATCCCGAACTTAGCGACTCATTTGCTGGAGGCGGAACCCAAGGAGTCACTCCGCTTCCGCTCATTGACCCGCCAGATAACGCCGCTTAGAACGATCATTCGGGCACTATGTGACAACTGACTGCGGAGTCAGGCCCGCGCACCGCCGAGAATGCCCCTTTGAGCACACCGCTGGCCCTTAAACGCCACAGGGCGCCTGCCGGAAGCAGACGCCCTGTGGAGTGTTGCGAGTTTAGGACGCGTCCTCCACGAGGTTGAGGTCGCGGCCGACCGTTTCGGGGGTGACGAAGGTCGTGGCGAAAGAGATCGAGGCAAGGACCAGCGAGTAGACCGCCAGGACCAGCCAGGACTGGTTGGTGACGGCCAGCAGGCCCGCGCCGATCATGGGGGCGAAGCCACCGGCAAAGACGGCGGAGATTTCGCGGCTCATGGCAACGCCGGTGAAGCGGTGAGTAGAGCCGAAGAGTTCAGGAAGCATGGCGCACTGCGGGCCAAGCATCGACTGCACACCGATGGAGATACCCACAACCATGACGGCCCAGACGAGCCAGACGTGACCGAGCGTGATCATGTAGAACGCGGGGAAGGAGAAGAGTAGCTGGAACAAGGCGCCATAGCGGTAGACCTTGACACGACCCACACGATCGGACAGGGCACCGAAGAAGATGACCAGGACGGCCGAGAAACCGGCAGCAATCAGCAATCCTGCCGGGCCGATGAATTTATCGCCCTCGAACACGCCGCCCTTCATGGCCATGAAGCTCACGAGCAGGGATGAGTAAATGCTCGAGTTACCGTTTTCACCCATGCGCAGGCCGATACCAATGAGGACGTTCTTCTTGGAGTTGCGCCACAAGATGCCCAGCGGGTTCTTCGTGACGTTTTCGTGCTTCGCGAGTTCCTGGAAAACGGGGGTTTCCTTGAGCCTGAGGCGAATGTAGACGGCAACACCGATCAGCAGGATGCTGGCCAAGAAGGGCACACGCCACAGCCCACCCTCGAGGACCTCGGGGTTAGCCATGCCCAGCAGGGCGAAGGTTCCGGCGCCCAGGAGCGTCCCGATCTGGATTCCCACGAAGGGCAGTGCGGCAAAGAAGCCGCGGCGCTTGCGGGGCGCAACCTCGGAAATCAGTGTGGTGGCGCCGGCCTGCTCGGCTCCGGCGCCGAGGCCCTGGAGGATTCGCAGGATGACGAGGAGGACTGCGCCCACCATGCCAGCCTGTGAGTAGGTGGGAAGAAGGCCGATCGCGAACGATGCCGTTCCCATGAGTGCGATGGTGATCAGCAGGACGTGTTTGCGACCGAAGCGATCACCGATGTAACCAAAGAACAGTCCACCGAAGGGACGAGCCGCGAAGCCCACGCCATAGGTAGCAAAGGAGGCGATCAAGGCTCCTGAGGTACCGAGCGGGGCGAAGAACAACGGGCCAAAGATCAGGGCCGAAGCCAAACCGTAGATGTAGAAGTCGTAGTACTCAAGTGCTGAGCCAACGGAACTGGCCAACGTGGCCCGGCGCAGCTGGTCCGGGTCGACCTTCTCCTCTGCTGGCGCAGCGGCTGCTCGGTCTAAGCGAAGCGGTTGTGTAGTCACTGAATCTCCCTTGAAACGTACCGAACCACCATTGGTTCAGCAGGCGACAACGACCATGAGGTCGATCACTATGTTGAACAGCGTACATCAGAATGAACACTTCGCCAAGAGAAAATGTAGTTTATGTCACTAGCCCATGGGATTGCCCAGCATTTTGGTCAAATCCCGCAGCTCGGCAACCATGGCCTCGCGCTCGGCTTCGGAGAAGGTCGCCTTCAATGCGGTTACGGAAACACCCAGACTTGGCCCATGGGAACCACGGGTGGGAACGGCCACGCCAAGGCTCACCACGCCCAGCGTGGATTCCTCATCCTCGAAGGCATAGCCCTGCTCACGAATCGCCCCGAGCTGAGCCTTGAGCTCCTTGCCGGTCTTGAGGGAGTTGGCCGTCATAATGGGCAGCGCCAGATCATCAGGGAACTGCTCTTCGAGATCGTGGTCATGCAGCTTGGCTACAAGCGCCTTGCCGACAGAGCAGAGGGAGACGGGCATCTTGTCGCCGATATTCGAGGTTAGGCGAACGGCCGGGTGCCCCTCGTAGCGGGCAAGATAGATGACATTGTCACCGTCGAGCATGGCAATACGAACTGTAGCCACCTTCAACAGCGGAGCCTGTTCACAGAAGCGATAAAACTCCTTCACCTCGTCGCGACGACTCAGGTAAGCGGCGCCGAGTTCCACGAGCTTCACGCCCAGCGCATAATCGCTTCCCACCCTGATGATCAGCTCTGCGTCTTCTAGGGCCTGGAGCAAGTTAGAGGTCGAGGACTTCGGAATTGCCAGCTCACGAGCTAAGTCACTGAGAGTCAGGCGCCCCGTGGCCGATTCCGCCAATGCATCAAGAACAGCCGCCGCTCGCGTCACCGCTGGTGCCGGGGTGGCATTGGCCTTGGACTCGTGGCCCTTGGCCGCTTTCCGGGGCGGTGCGGTGGTAGCTTCGGTCATTACTTCGCTCATGGATTTCCTCGACGCTGAAGGGGTGGCCCAGGGGTCTTGCGGGCCGGTTATTCCACGGCAATTCTAGTTCATTACAGTGGACAACTTCCATCATACTGATCAGTAGTAGAGGTAGAACGTCCGGTATTGTCTTTTGACTTTCGGGGCTGTATATTCGTTTTCAGACCTTCCACTGTGGCGTCCCCCAATAGCCACAGTGGAAGGTCCTCCACTTTAAAAGCCGCCCAGAAAACCAATCTGGAAATCTGGCGTGTCAGTTTGCATCTTGGCCAATCAGGCGTTATATTTTTATTACTGGTTCCCCACCACAGCGTCCCCCAATAGCTGTGGCGGGGAACCTTTCACATTTAACTCGATCCGCAGACCGCCGAGGCAGATCCTCATGCTCGGCGGCTTCCGGCTACCTCGGCGGATGTGCTGAGGTGAACGCCAGCAGGCGCAAGAAGTCCAGTTCACCGATGACACGGATATTTTGTCCCGCGGCAGCCAACTCGTGAGCGCGCTTGACCTTGGCACTGAAGCGAGTCCCGCCGTCGATCTCGGCACCCACGACCAAGGTGACCTTCTTCGTGACACTATTGACGATCGTGGCGCCCTTGGCAGCCGCAGCATCCTGAGCTTCCACGCGCGCCATGGCGGCCAGGTCCCCGCTGAAAACGACGGTTTGGCCAAAGAGCGGCCCCTCAGGATTGGCCGAGGTGTTGGCTTGTGGCAGGTCTGCCAGTTTTCGCGTGTAGCCGGCAGAGTAGTAGCCAGGCATCTTCGCGGCCGGTTTCTCACTGGAGGGCCACAGCTCTTCCAGGGTGGTTGACCCCGTGCGCCGGGCGATCTCTATGGCGATGAGGGCGCTGGCCCGTGCATCGTCGCCGAACTCATGGTGATTGTAGGCGGGGATGTCCAAGGCGGCCACAACCTCCGAGGGAGAGTAGTGCTCCAACTGCAGGTGCCGGCGCGCCAATTCCACGGTGCAGTGGAACTGGTGCGCAGGGATAGGCAAGCCAATGGCCTCGTTGGCTTTCTCGATGACCGATTGCTCAAAGCTGACACCATGGCCAACCAGCGCGTCCCCACCAATAAAGTCCATCAGCGGACCGTAGGCGCTTCGCCAATCCGGCAGGTGCTCCACGCGGGCCGCCGTAATACCGTGGACGGCCACGTGGGCGGGATCGAATTCGGCATAACCGGGCAGGGGCTTCATGAGCCAGAGACGCTGGGCAACCACGTGACCAGCCCTGACCTTTGTCAGGCCAACAGCACAGACGGAGGCGCGAAAGCTGTTGGCGCTTTCAAAGTCGATCGCGGTGAACGATATCCCCTGCATACTCTCCCCTGGTGCCGAACTGTGGCAGTTGCGGTGTTCGTTTCCGTTCCGAGCAATGCGCCGGACAAAGCAAAGAACCCCTCGCGTTCTTGGCCAAAGCCTTGAATACGAGGGGTTCCTCTGTGGTGGGTCCTACCGGGATCGAACCGATGACATCCACGGTGTAAACGTGGCGCTCTACCAGCTGAGCTAAAGACCCAATCATTTGTTTCGGCTTTCAAACTTTCCGTTTGTTGGCCGCTCCAACGAGAGACTACTTTACACATGTTTTAGCTATTACGCGAATCGGGGTCTAATAGCTCTGCGACATAGCTCAAGCTCTCCCCAACGCCGAGTTCAAATTTCGCGTCAGCTAGCGGATCTCCGCGAGTTTCACCGCGGTTGATAATGATGACAAGTTTTTTCTCCTTGGCCGCTCTTTTTGCAAAACGCAGCCCACTCATGACGGTCAGGGAGGATCCTGCCACGATTAAGAGCTCAGCGGCTTCGAGCATGGCGAAGGATCGTTCGACCCGCTTCTTGGGGACGTTTTCGCCGAAGAACACAAAGTCGGGTTTGAGCATGCCGCCGCACAGGGGGCACCTGGCGATGTTAAAGGAGGTGATGAGGTCTTCGTCACCCAGATCAGCATCGGCATCCGGTGCCGCCTTGATCCCCTTGACGGCCTCAAGAAATCCCGGGTTGAGCTCGTTGAGAATGATGGCGAGAAAGGCTCGTGAATACTCTGTTTCGCAGGTTAGACAGACCACCTGGTCAAAGCGGCCGTGCAGATCCACTACATTGCTCGCCCCGGCCGCTTCGTGGAGCCGGTCAACATTTTGCGTAATGATGCCACTGAGATGCCCGGAGCGTTCCAGCGCCGCTGCGGCATAGTGTCCTGCATTGGGTTCGGCCTGTTGCATGAACGACCAGCCAAGGTGGTTTCTGGCCCAGTAGCGCCGCCGCAACGGCTCATCGGCCATGAACTCTTGAAAGGTCAGTGGCTGTCGGGGCTTGGCGGCAGGTCCGCGATAATCGGGGATGCCGGAGTCTGTACTGAGCCCGGCGCCTGTCAGAAGGGCCGTGCGTCGACCCCGCATCTGTTCGGCAATCTGGCTCAGGGCCTCGCGATCGTCATTGCTCAGCTGGCCGGGGGCCATACTGGCAGCGTTTTTAAAGGCCGTTTGCCCAATGCCTGGGCGCAACTGGTCCACGGCTAGAGCCGTTCCAATGCCTTGCGATACCGCTCCAGCGGACGGGCCTGACCGGTGGGGGTGTGGAACATGTCAACAATCCGCCCCTCGGCCGAGATCAGGAAGGTGCTGCGCCCGGCCATGCCGCGGACCGGATCAAAGCTGCCGTACTTTTGGGCTACTTCACCGTGCGGCCAGAAGTCGGCGAGCAGGTCAAAGTTGTAACCCTCGGCACGCGCATAGGCGCGCAAGGTGTATTTGGTGTCGACCGACACCGCCAGCAGGCGTACGCCCGCCGCGGCAAAGTCGGCAATATTGTCGCGCAATTCGCACAACTCCCCCGTGCAAATTCCGGAGAACGCAAAGGGGTAAAACATGATGACAACGGCGGTGCCACGCAGCCCGGAAAGGGAGACTGGCTCGCCAAACTGGTTCGGCAATGAAAAGTCAGGAGCAATGTCCCCAACACTCAATCCGGGCTGCGTGCCGCCGTCGTGCATTACTGGCGCTTGCGCGGGACGAGGCGGGTTGCTGCCCAATCCGCGGAAACTCCGGCGGTTGTGGTCACATGCAGGCCAGCGGTCGGTGCCGCCTCCTGGATGTCCGACGGCGGGACGTAACCTTCCCGGCCCTGCTTCGGTGTGAGGATCCAAACGATCCCACCCTCATCCAAGGTGGTCAGTGAATCCACGAGGGTATCCACCAAGTCGCCGTCGTCTGCGCGCCACCAGAGAATGACGGCGTCAACAACGTCGTGATCATCCTCGTCAAACATTTCGGAACCAATCAGCTCCTCAATATTCTCGCGCAGTTCAAAATCAACGTCGTCGTCATATCCGAGTTCCTGGACAAGATCCTCGTCCTTGAACCCCAATTTGCCTGCCACCTTAACAACGGTGCCGGCGTCGGCCTCGCTCACGTTTTTCCTCCTGGAGTCAACACTTACGTGCTGGTTTGTTGGTATGTCACCCCAGTCTAGGGGGTCAGGCCATATTGCCTCTACTTAACCGCGCATTGGCAACAAAACACCCCCAAAGTCCCGCCACATTCTGTGATTTGTATTACGTGCAGGATTTCGCGGCCGCGCAAGTGACGCCTCGACGGACCGTTTGATGGTGTTCATGCACCGGTCGCAGCTACGCACAAGCGCCCCCTGCGGTCTAGAGTGTTGGGTATACGCCCATGGCTACAGCTCTGGGCGCCCCCACACTGCTTTTATAAGAGAGGTTGGACGTGGCTGCAGGAGACGAAAACTCCCATATCCTCAGCGGGTTGACAAACCAGCTGCCTGATCGCGATCCAGAAGAGACAGCCGAATGGCTTGAGTCCTTGGATACGTTGATTCAGGAACGCGGCACAGAGCGTGCCCAATACATTATGCGTAGCCTGCTTCAGCGGGCTGGTGCACAAAGCGTTGGCGTGCCCATGGTCACAACGACTGACTATGTGAACACCATCCCCGTTGACCAGGAACCTGAGTTCCCGGGCGACGAGGAAATCGAACGCAAGTACCGCGCCTGGCTTCGCTGGAACGCCGCTGTCTTGGTACACCGCGCGCAGCGCCCCGAGATCGGCGTGGGTGGACACATCTCCACATACGCAGGCGCCTCCACCCTGTACGAAGTTGGGTTCAACCACTTCTTCCGCGGTAAGGATCACGCCGGCGGCGGAGACCAGATCTTCTTCCAGGGTCACGCCTCACCCGGCATGTATGCACGCGCATTCCTCGAAGGTCGCCTCACAGAAGAGGACCTCGACGGATTCCGTCAGGAAAAGTCCAAGGAGGGCCACGCGCTTTCCTCGTACCCGCACCCGCGCCTCATGCCGGAGTTCTGGGAATTCCCCACCGTGTCCATGGGTATTGGCCCGATGAACGCGATCTACCAGGCTCAGTCCAACCGTTACCTGCACAACCGAGGTATCAAGGACACGAGCGACCAGCACGTCTGGGCCTTCCTTGGCGATGGCGAAATGGACGAGCCCGAATCGCGCGGCCTGCTTCAGCTCGCTGCCAACGACAAGCTCGACAACCTCACCTTCGTGGTCAACTGCAACCTGCAGCGCCTCGATGGCCCGGTTCGCGGTAACGGCAAGATCGTTCAGGAACTCGAAGCCTTCTTCCGCGGTGCCGGCTGGAACGTCATCAAGGTCCTCTGGGGCCGCGAATGGGACGATCTGCTCGAGCGCGATAGCGACGGTTCACTCGTCGACATCATGAACACCACGCGCGACGGCGATTACCAGACCTACAAGGCTGAGTCCGGCGGATTCGTGCGCGAGCACTTCTTCGGTCAGACGCCTCAGACCAAGGAACTTGCCGCTCACCTGAGTGACGACGACGTCTGGAACCTCAAGCGCGGTGGCCACGATTACCACAAGGTTTACGCCGCCTACCAGGCTGCTATGGACTTCAAGGGCAAGCCGACTGTCATCCTGGCCCACACGGTCAAGGGTTACGGTCTGGGCACCCACTTCGAGGCGCGTAACTCTACGCACCAGATGAAGAAGCTCACCCTGCAGGACCTGAAGGACTTCCGTACGCACCTGCGTCTGCCCATCTCTGATGAGGTTCTCGAAGCAGATCCGTACCGTCCCCCGTACTACCACCCAGGTATGGACGCGCCGGAGATCAAGTACTTGATGGACCGTCGTCGTGAATTGGGCGGATCAGTTCCGGAGCGCCGCAAGGAGCACACCGCACTGACCCTCCCGGGCGAGAAGACCTACGAAGTCGCTAACCGTGGTTCGGGCAAGCAGCAGGCCGCCACCACCATGGCTTTCGTGCGCCTGCTCAAGGACCTCATGCGCGATAAGGAAATCGGCCAGCGTATTGTGCCGATCATCCCCGATGAGGCTCGCACCTTTGGTATCGACGCGTTCTTCCCGACCGCGAAGATCTACAACCCCAACGGACAGAACTACCTCTCCGTTGACCGCGACCTCGTGCTGGCCTACAAGGAGTCCATCTCCGGCCAGATCGTGCATGCTGGTATCAACGAGGCCGGCTCCGTAGCGGCCTTCACCGCTGCCGGCACCGCCTACGCCACCCATGGCGAACCGTTGATCCCGATCTACGTGTTCTACTCCATGTTTGGTTTCCAGCGCACAGGCGATTCCTTCTGGGCCGCTGCTGACCAGATGACCCGTGGCTTCATCATTGGTGCCACCGCCGGTCGTACGACCTTGACCGGTGAGGGCCTGCAGCACGCTGACGGTCACTCCCCGATCTTGGCTGCCACGAACCCGGCCGTTGTCACCTACGACCCGGCGTACGGGTACGAGATTGGCACGATCATCAAGTCCGGTCTTGAGCGCATGTACGGACCGGATTCAACCGATCCCAACGTCATGTACTACATCACGGTCTACAACGAGCCGATCGTGCAGCCCAAGGCGCCGGAGAACATCGACGTCGAAGGTATCGTCAAGGGCATCTACCTGCTCAAGAAGAGTGAGACCGAAGGCCCGCGCACTCAGCTGTTGGCTTCTGGCGTTTCCGTGCCGTGGGCATTGGAGGCGGCTCAGATCCTCGCCGACGAGTGGGGCGTTGCCGCCGATGTTTGGTCTGTTACTTCATGGAACGAACTGCGTCGCGACGCGGTCGCTGCTGAAGAAGAGTCCTTCTTGCACCCCGAGAACGAAGCCCGCGTACCGTACATCACCGCCAAGATGGCAGATGCACACGGTCCCGTGGTTGCCGTGACCGACTACATGAAGGCCGTTCCGGACCAGGTACGTCAGTTCCTGCCCAACGACTTCGCATCCTTGGGTGCCGATGGCTTCGGCTTCTCGGACACCCGTGCAGCTGCTCGCCGCTTCTTCAAGATCGACTCCCACTCAGTGGTTGTTCGCACCTTGCAGATGTTGGCCAAGCGTGGGGAAGTTGATGCCAACGCACCGGCGCAGGCGATCGCGAAGTACGATCTCCTGAACGTCAATGCTGGCACCACCGGCAATGCCGGAGGCGAAGGCTAAAACCTTCCGCCCTGATGGGTGGTTGGTGTTGCTGTAGATTTTCTACAGCAACACCAACCACCCATTGCTCTTTAACCGCTAGAGCCCGGGTTTTGGCTCCCGGAAGACTTGTGGGATTCACACAAATAGCGCATCGGCCCTTAAAGGACATACCCTCGAAGCATGGCAGCAAGCAAAAAGTCGGCGACACCGCCGGAAGCAGAGGACGCACGGGCGGCAAAATCCCCGCGCAAAACCACCGAAGCCTACGGCAGCACAGAGACCCTGGAACGGCTGCGCTCCAGCGTCGGTTCCCTGTCCTCGATGATGCGCCAAGAATTAGAAAGCACCCTGCCCTGGTACCGACGCCTCAGCGCCGATGAGCGCTCCGCGCTGGGCTTGGTGGCACAAAACGGCATCACCGCCTTCGTGTCCTGGTATGAACACCGCTCCTCCCCCAGCTGGGTACTCTCGGATGTTTTCGGGGCGGCCCCCACGGAACTCACACGTGCCATTAGCCTGCAGCGGGCGCTGCAACTGATCCGCACCGTGGTCCAGGTCGTGGAGGATCGCGTTCCCGAGCTGGCCGCCGTCGAGGAACAAACGGCCCTGCGTGAGGCGGTTTTGCGCTACTCCCGCGAGGTGGCGTTTGCCGCGGCCGATGTGTATGCCCGCGCCGCCGAAAATCGCGGCGCCTGGGATACCCGGCTCGAGGCCCTCGCCGTTGATGGCATCCTGCGTGGCGAAAATACCGACGCCCTACAATCACGCTTTTCTGCCTTGGGCTGGACGAGCCACAGCCACTTCACCATCATGGTGGGCCCCGCCCCGGAGGAAGCCAATGCCCTCTTCCTGGGCACACTGCGCCGCGCGGCCGTCCGTTTCGCCGAGGATGTCATGGTGGGTATCCAGGGCGACAAGCTCATCTTGATCCTGGGCAATGTCAAAGATCCCGAGTCGGCGTATCTGCGCCTCAGCGACCTCTTTGCCCCCGGCCCCGTGGTCTACGGGCCGTTAGCTGCCACTCTGGCCGACGCCACTGCGTCGGCCAAGGCAGCCTTTGCCGGAATCTCTGTCGCCAAGGGCTGGCCGGGCGCACCTCGCCCCGTCTCCGCCGATGATCTGCTGCCGGAACGGGTGATCGGCGGTGACGATTCTGCTCGACGGGCCCTCATCGTCAATATTTACCGTCCCCTCATCGCCGCCTCTAATGGCCTTGTGGAAACCCTGAGCAGCTATCTGCAGGGCGGGCATTCCTTGGAGGCAGCCGCGCGCGAACTCTTTGTTCACTCCAACACGGTGCGCTATCGCCTGCGGCGGGTCTGCGATGTCACGGGGTGGGATCCACTGATTCCCCGCGAGGCCTTCGTCCTCCAAACGGCCATGATCGTGGGACGGCTGGCCACGCCGTCGAAATCGTCACAGGGCAAGTCCGCCGCCTCGAAGCTGTCGGTCGCGAAGACGGTACCGCTCCGTGGGTGAACTCTTAGTAGATTTCGCCTAAAAGTTCTTCCCTTGCGCCCCCAGAGAGCCCGGGCATTGTAGACTTCCTACAAATTGTGTTGAGGAGCTTGGTGTGGGGAAACACCGTCAAAAGCCACTAAGTTTGGAAAGCTGGTTAATGTGCTTGCAATAGTCTGCCCTGGACAGGGCTCCCAGTCCCCCGGTTTCCTTTCACCTTGGCTTGAACGCCCAGGTGTCCAGGAACAATTGGCCACCTTGAGCGATGCTGCCGGCATTGATTTGCTCGCTCACGGCACCACCTCCGATGCCGAAACCATCAAGGACACGGCTGTGGCTCAGCCCCTCATCGTGGCGGCCGGGCTCATCACGGCGCAAGCGCTCTTGGGTGCCGACATCGCCGGTGACTTGGCCTCACGCTCCGTCGTGGTTGCCGGTCACTCCGTCGGTGAAATCACGGCCGCGGCGCTCACGGGCACGCTGTCTAACGCAGACGCCATGGCTTTTGTGCGGGAACGCGCCAACCGCATGGCCGACGCTGCCGCAGCAACCCCCACCGGAATGGCCGCTGTGGTGGGCGGAGACCCGGCTGAGGTTCTTGCCGCCATTGAGGCCGCAGGCCTGACCCCGGCCAATATGAACTCCAAGGGTCAGACGGTCGCCGCCGGGACGCTGGAGCAAATCGCCGCCCTCGTCGCCGCTCCCCCTGCCAAGGCCCGGGTCATCCCGCTCCAGGTCGCCGGAGCCTTCCACACTCACCACATGGCACCGGCCGTTTCCGCTTTGGAAGCCCTCGCGCCGTCGCTGACTCCCCACGCACCCGTGGTTCCGCTGCTCTCAAACTACGACGGCGCCGTCGTACGTTCCGGCGACGCGGCACTTGAATCTCTCATCGCCCAGGTATCGCGGCCCGTCCGCTGGGACCTGTGCATGGACACCATGAGCGCCATGGGCGTGACCGGCCTGATCGAGCTGGCCCCGGCCGGCACGCTGACGGGCCTGGCCAAGCGCGGCATGAGCGGAATTGCTACCGTTGCGGTGAAAACGCCCGATGATCTTCAGGCTGCTCAGGAACTGCTGGCAGCACACTCTTCGCTGGAAGCAGGAACACTGTGAGCACCCCTACGCTGAAGCAAAACCCCACCCACGCTGGGTCGACGATCGTCGGCATTGGCGCCTACCGCCCCTCCGTCATCGTGACGAACGAGGACGTGTGCCAGTGGATCGATTCCTCTGATGAGTGGATCCAGCAGCGCACCGGCATCATCACCCGCCACCGCGCGCCTCGTGAGGTCTCGGTCGTGGACATGGCTGTGGACGCAGGCGCCGAGGCCATCAAGAACGCCGGCATCGAACCGTCTCAGATTGGTGCCGTGCTCGTCTCGACGGTGTCGCACCCCTACGCCACGCCGTCGGCCGCTGCCTTGATCGCCGACAAGATCGGCGCCAACCCGGCCCCGGCCTACGACATCTCCGCCGCCTGCGCAGGCTACTGCTACGGCGTGGCCCAGGCCGACGCCCTGGTCCGCTCCGGCGTGGCCGACTACGTTCTGGTCATTGGCGCCGAGAAGCTCTCCGACGTCATCGACAACCACGAGCGCACCATCTCCTTCCTGCTCGGCGATGGCGCTGGTGCCGTCGTCATCGGCCCCTCCGACGAGCCCGGCATCAGCCCGGCCGTGTGGGGCTCCGATGGCAGCAAGTGGGACACGATCGGCATGACGAGCTCCTTGCTCGACGTCCGTGACTTCAGCGAGCAGGCCATGAAGAGCGACGGCGTCGAGCTCGCCGCCGCGAGCGAGGCTCACGCCGCACTGTGGCCCACCCTGCGTCAGGACGGCCAGACCGTGTTCCGCTGGGCCGTGTGGGAAATGGCCAAGATGGCTAAGAAGGCCCTCGAAGTAGCTGGCATCACGGCCGATGACCTAGGCGCCTTCGTGCCTCACCAGGCCAATATGCGCATCATCGATGAGCTCGCCAAGCAGCTGAAACTTCCCGAACATGTCATCATTGGCCGCGACATCGCCGATGCTGGAAATACCTCCGCAGCCTCCATTCCGTTGGCAACACACCGCCTGCTAGCAGAGAACCCGGAGCTCTCCGGTAAACTTTCGCTTCAGATCGGCTTTGGTGCCGGACTGGTGTTTGGTGCCCAAGTGGTGCGCCTTCCCTAATCGCATCTCGCCACAACCGTGGCGTGATCAGCATGCCTGAAATGATCAACTTCTTGATCACAGCACAACAAGAAAAGGAGCCAACAATGGCTAGCAACGAAGAAATCCTGGCTGGTTTGGCCGAAATCGTCAACGAAGAGACTGGCCTCGCCCCCGAAGCCGTTGAGCTGGACAAGTCCTTCACCGATGACCTGGACATCGACTCCATCTCCATGATGACCATCGTCGTCAACGCTGAAGAGAAGTTCGACGTGAAGATCCCGGACGAGGAAGTCAAGAACCTCAAGACCGTTGGCGACGCTGTCTCCTTCATCGCCGGCGCACAGGCTTAATTAGCTGCTGGGTTTTGCCCCCTGTCCGTGCGAGCATCGTTCGTGCCGGACAGGGCCTAGTGGTTGGCCGGAGAAGCAGGACGCCGGCCAACCACCTCACCATCCTTTAGCCCTGACACATTAATTTTTTTAGAGAGTTGAATCATGGCCCGCAAAGTAGTTATCACCGGACTTGGAGCAACGACGCCCATCGGCGGCGACGTTCCAACCATGTGGAAGAACGCCCTCCAGGGTGTTTCTGGTACCCACACCCTCACCGATGATTGGGTAGAGAAGTACGCTCTGCCCGTTCACTTCGCAGCCAAGGCCACAACTCCCGCCACTGAGGTGCTCAGCCGCGTTGAAGCCAAGCGCATGGACCCCTCAACGCAGTTTGCCGTCGTGGCAGCTCGCGAAGCCTGGAAGGACTCCGGCATTGAGGAGGTCGACCACGACCGCCTCGCCGTAGCATTCGCTACCGGTATCGGTGGCGTGTGGACCCTCCTTGACGCTTGGGACACCTTGCGTGAAAAGGGCCCCCGCCGCGTTCTGCCCATGACGGTTCCCATGCTCATGCCTAACGGCCCGGCCGCAGCTGTCAGCCTCGATCTCGGTGCCCGCGCCGGTGCCCACACCCCCGTCTCGGCGTGTGCGTCCGGAACCGAAGCCATGCACATTGCCCTTGAGCTCATCCGCTCGGGCAAGGCTGACGTCGTCATGGCCGGTGGCGCCGAAGCTGCCATCCACCCCATGCCGATGGCATCCTTTGCCGCCATGCAGGCCCTCTCCAAGCGCAATGACTCCCCGGAGACCGCCTCGCGCCCCTACGACATCAGCCGCGACGGCTTTGTCATGGGTGAAGGTGCAGGCGCTCTGGTGCTGGAAGCCGAGGAGCACGCTCTTGCTCGTGGTGCCCGCATCTACGGTGAGCTGGCCGGTACGGCCGTCACCGCCGATGCCTACCACATCACGGCTCCGGACCCCGAGGGCCTCGGTGCTACCCGCGCCCTCAAGGCCGCTCTGTACGACGCCCGTGCGCTGCCGGAAGACGTGGTTCACGTCAACGCGCACGCAACCTCCACCCCTGTTGGCGACAAGCCCGAGTACACGGCCCTCAAGGCTGCCCTGGGCGATCATGTCAACAACGTCTGCGTCTCCGCCACCAAGTCCCAGATGGGCCACCTCTTGGGTGCCTCGGGTGCCGTGGAGTCCGTGCTGACCGCGCTGGCTGTTTACCACCGTCTGGCTCCTGTCACGATCAACTTGGAGAACCAGGACCCGGAGATTCCCCTCGACGTGGTCACGGGCACCCCTCGCGCGCTGCCTGAGGGCGAGATCATGGCCCTGAACAACTCCTTCGGCTTCGGCGGTCACAACGCTGTTGTGGCTATCCGCAGCACGGGCCCCAAGGTCGAACTGGCCTAAGGTTCGCCTCGTTTAGCCCGGAGTATTCTTTGGGGATAAGAACGACGGCGGGACTCACCAAAAGGTGAGTCCCGCCGTCGTTCTTGTTTAAGTTTGAAGATTTCTTAGCCGACGTGGTGGAGCCAGCGCACAGGGGCTCCGGCCGCCGCGTGGCGGAAGGGTTCAAGTTCCTCGTCCCATGCCTCGCCTAAGGCCAAGGAGAGCTCCTGGTAAACAAGTGAGGGATCGCCCTTGCCGGTTTCGTAGGCGTAGCGGATGCGGTCCTCGGAGACCATGATGTTGCCGTGGACGTCGGTGACGGCATGGAAAATGCCCAACTCGGGGGTGTGTGACCAGCGTGATCCATCAACACCTGCGCTGGGATCCTCGGTGACCTCGTAGCGAACATTTGCCCATCCGCGCAGGGCCGAGGCCAGACGGGATCCTGTTCCGGCCGGTCCGCGCCAGGCAAGTTCAGTGCGCAGCACATTGCGCGCCGCGGGCTGTGCAGTCCACTGCAAGTCCGAGCGCTGATCCATCACGGCTGCAATGGACGATTCAATATGCGGGCACATGACAGCCGGGGCTGAGTGTACGAACAAAACCCCGCGCGTGGTTTCAACCTTCATTCCATCCTCCATTGCAGTAGGTGCGTCTTCCCCAACGACCTTCAACGGACGGAACTGGCATTGCGCAGAGCTTGGCGTAACAGGCCCTGGTTGTCCGGGTTTACACCCGGGCTTATTGTTCTTGAGCGATAGCTCCTTATCATTGTGCCGTAGCTGGGCCAATTACGCCACCGTCGGGAGATTCTGGTCCCGGTGGTATCGCTCACGCCCCATTTCCCTAGGCGCGAGGATGCGCCGTACGGTAGCTATCGCGCAGCCGTTCCACAGAAACGTGCGTGTAAAGCTGGGTCGTTGCGAGCGAACTATGACCTAAGATTTCTTGCACGGAACGCAGATCGGCACCTCCGTCGAGCAGATGCGTCGCGGCTGAATGTCGCAGTGTATGCGGGCCCGTGGCAGAGGTATCACCGAGGGAGGCAAAGAGTTTATCCACGACGGCGCGGACAGTTCTCTGATCGATCCGAGCACCGCGTTTGCCGAGGAAAAGTGCGGGGCCGCTCTTCTCGTTGACCAAGGAGGTGCGGCCACCGCTGAGCCAGCGACCCAGCGCAGCATCCGCGGGAACCCCAAAGGGAACCACCCGTTCCTTATTACCCTTGCCGAGGACTTTAACCGTGCGTCGTTCCCTGTTGGCATCAAGGACATCGAGGGTCACCAACTCCCCCACACGAATTCCGGTCCCATAAAGGAGTTCGACCATGGCCAAATCACGCAGTGCCAGGGGGTCGCCTTCCCCGGCAGCCAGTTGCAAATCCTCGAGGAGTCGGCCCAATTGCTGCTGCTGCAGCACGGTGGGCAGCGTCTTCTCTCGTTTAGGGGCCCTGAGGCGGAGTGCCGGATCAACGGCGATAAGTTCTTCCCGCAGCGCCCAAGCCATAAAGCTGCGAATCGTGGCGGCACGTCGGGCAAGGGTGGAACGCGCCAGACTCGCGGCACTTTGCTCCCCCAGCCAGCGACGTAGCTGACCCAAATCAATCTCGCGGAGCGACGTATTGCCCTCTGTCACGGCTTGAATCAGAAGGGCATCGATATCGCCGCGATAGGCGCGAATGGTGTGTTCCGAGCGTCCTCGTTCGGAGCGCAGGTAACGCTCAAAGGCATCAGCAGCTTGGGCTAGCGCGGCAGGTAAGGCAGCGCGTTCTTCGGAATCCACACCACCACTGTGCGCTGTTGTTCCGGATGGGGCAAGTTGCCCCGCCGTGGCAGCTGCGAATGCTTACGGAGTGGTTCCCATGGTCAGCTTTGCGCTCTTTTCGCTTCCGGATACTGCATCCGGCCAGAGTCGCCCTGCCGGTCATCATCACTGCCCGCACACGACCAGGTTATTCGTTGGGGTGGGTGAGGGCGTAGTGCTCGTATTCGCGGTCGAGTGTTTCTTGGTAGTCGTGGTTGTTCTT
>NZ_QJVC01000013.1 GCF_003219795.1 Arthrobacter psychrolactophilus
CAATTTTAAACCCAGAGTATTCGATAAACAATAGCCAGCAGAAAAGTTCTCACATATACTTCCGAACCAAAGACGAGAGATGAGTGGACGAAGCGAGTGCTCTCCCCTGCCCGGGCAAAGAGGAAGAATCGGAACGGCAAACTAGCCTCAGGACTGGCAAAGCGCTCCTGTCGCAGCTAACCTAACCCGGCCTGCGCGATATGGTCGCCGAGGGTATCGTCGCTCAGCGCCTGGGCGATAGCGGAAACAGCTGCCTGGTCAAGCAACACGATAGATTGCCCGTCCGCACTCGTTCCGGTACCCAAAGTAGGCAAGGTGAAGGAGACGACGTCGCTGCCTCGAACGCTCTTCAGGCTCAGCGCGAGCGCCCCCACCGCCTTGGCATCCAATCCGACATCGACGCTGATGTAGGGGGCAACCTGATCCACGAGCTCTGTGACCTTGAGCGGATTGGTCAAGGTTGAGGGGGTTAACACTGCCGCGAGGAGAGACTTCAAAAAGATCTGCTGATTCCTGACCCGCTGGTAGTCCCCGTCAATGAAGGCATATCGTTCGCGAACAAAGGCCAGAGCCTGATCGCCGTTGAGCTTTTGTGGCCCGGTAGTGAACGTGTAATCGCCGTGGCTCGAGGAAAAGGACACCGGAACATCCACCGTGACACCGCCCAAGGCATCGGTGATGGTCTTGAAACCCTCGAAGTCGACAATGGCAACGTGGTCGATGCGACTCTTAAACATCCCCTCAAGGGTCTCCACAACAAGCGGAACCCCACCGAAAGCCATCGCCGCGTTGATTTTCGCTTGCCCATATCCCGGAATGTCCACCCAGGTGTCGCGCATGATCGACATGAGGTAGATGTGCTTTCGGTCCGAGGGAATATGCGCCCACATCATCGTGTCCGAGCGCTGATCCGAGGCAGCCCCTTCCTCCGCCAGATCTACGGCAGCTCCTCTGCTATCGCTGCCCAGAAGCAGGATATTTACTGCCCCTGCGGCGGGACCTTCCGTAGCTTTCGTCGGGCGCAGGGTTTCATTGGGAAAGGCACTGGGAATGGTTTGAGTCTTGTTATCAAAGCTCACGGCAAGGTTTCCCAAGAACGCAACGCTGACGATGGCGGCCACGACAAAGATGCCAAGGAACACCAAGAAGATGTTTCGTTGCCTGGCACGACGGCGGCGCACCGGAACTGCGTGTCCCTCATCTTCGCTCATATGAGACATCCTGCCACTGGCCGCAGCTCTTGTCTGTAATCCCCTCGATTTTCCTCCGGGTCCCCAGGGAGCACCCTTGGCACGCTAGCCGCTGTCACCAGATGCGGCGTTTCCACCCGCTGGCCAGCCGCTCCGCCAACCCCATGACCTCGAGCCTGCCAAGTCCGGACAGCACCGTCTGCGCGCTCAGGCCCGCGACGACGCACAACTTGTCTACGGTGGTTGCGGTGCGCAACGGCAACGCGTCAAGGAGCAGCAGGTCTTGCGTGCCCAGCCCGTCGTACAGGGCGTCGTCGCCTGTGGGCTCGTCCACGAGGTGTTCCCCGATCGATCCGGCTAGCTCGGCAATGTCGGCGGCATCCGTGACGCACACCGCGGCTCCTTCTTTTAGCAGTCGGTGGCATCCGGCGGAATTGGCCGAATACACCGATCCCGGCACGGCTCCGACCATTCTGCTGAGCGTTGCAGCATGGTGTGCCGTGTTGAGTGCCCCGGATCGCCATCTGGCCTCCACCACCACGGTGGCCTGGCACAGTGCGGCGATGAGACGGTTGCGTTGCAGGAACCGATAGCGTGTGGGGTTTGTCCCCGGTGGGACCTCGGCGAGGACCATTCCCTGCTCGGTGATGGTGTGCAGCAGCTCGTCATTGCCAGAGGGATAAAAGCGATCCACTCCCCCGGCCATGACGGCAACGGTGGGTGGCTGCGCCTCTGACTCGCGCTTGGTCAGCGGTAGGGATGGTGACCCTCCCGCCATGAGTGCCGAGGCCCCAGATGCGACAGCCAGCGCGCCTCGGTGTGCATGCGCGTCAATGCCGTAGGCGCCGCCACTGACGACCGTGAAGTTCCGTTGAACGAGGGAGGTGGCGATCTCAGCCGTGACGTTCGCGCCATAGCTGGTACAGTCCCGAGATCCGACCACGGCAATGCACCGCGACTGCTCCGGAAATAACGTGCGGGTACCTCGGCGCCACAACGCAATCGGTGCGCCAAGTTCCAGGTCGTGCAGGGCCTGTGGCCAGCCGTCGTCTTCCGGAATAATGAGCCCGCCACCGAACCTTCTCACGGTGTCAAGATCCCGCTGCGGCGCGATATCAACCAGTCGCGGCCGCCACCGCGTCAATGCCTCGGCGAGCCCCGACCATCGCCGTGTTCCTGCCGCAGCTAGAACCTCGGTCACCTCTCGTTCCACCGTGGCGTCGGAGTCGACGGTGCTCTCGATCAGTGCCAGGGCTTCCTCGGGACCAAGTGCCTCGATCAAGGCTAGGCCGGGCATATCCGCCGGTTCCATCAGCCGGGTCAGCGCTGCTCGCGCAACACGGATCCCGTGGCCGGCCCACGCCACCGATCCTCGCGGGTGACTGTCACTCATAGCCCCTCCCCTCGTTGTCGTAACGTCAAGGCCAGCCCGACTTCCTCACTGCCCGGATGGCTCAGCCCCTGCAAATCGGCGGCCGACCAGGCCAGCCGCAGAACTCGGTCATAGCCCCTAGCGCTCAGCACTCCCACACCCATGGCCTTATCGAGCAAAGCGGTGTCGTGTCCGCTCAGGCGCAAGGGACCACGCAGGATCTTGCCCGTCAGGTCGGCGTTGTGCGCCAAGCCCCAGACCTTGAGCCTGTCGCTGGCTAGGTCCCGGGCAAGCCTGACACGTGCCGCCACCTGCGCCGTTGACTCTCGCGGTGCTAGATCGGCGAGGTGCGCCAGGGGCACCTTATTGACCTGAAGCTGAATATCCACCCGGTCCAGGAGCGGGCCGGAGAGCCTACCAAAATAGCGTTTGCGCGCCATGGGAGTGCATTCGCAATTCAGCCCCTTGCCCGTGGCCTTGCCACAGGGACAGGGATTTGCCGCCAAAACCAGCTGAAAGCGGGCCGGATAGGATGCGGTTCCGGCTGAGCGGTGCAGGATCAGCTCCCCACTTTCGAGCGGTTGCCTCAGGGCATCGAGGACTCTCTTATCAAATTCGGGAGCCTCATCTAAGAAAAGTACACCGCGATGCGCCCGTGATGCAGCACCCGGACGCGGAATGCCGCTACCACCTCCGATGATGGCCGCCGTGCTGGCCGTGTGGTGTGGCTTTTCATAGGGTGGCCGGTGAATCAGGGCGGCGAGTCCAGCGGCCCTGTGCTCGAGGGAATGAATCGCGGTGACCTCCATGGCCTCGGCGTCATTGAGATCGGGCAGCAGCCCCGGCAGTCGTTCGGCCAGCATGGTTTTGCCCGACCCCGGCGGACCCACCATCATGAGGTGGTGCCCGCCTGCCGCGGCAATTTCCAAGGCCAGCCGGGCGACGGACTGCCCCGCGACCTCGGAAAGGTCAAGGCTCTCGCCGGGTTCCGATGGCCCTGAGACGGCCACAAGTGCGTCAGGATCTGTGAGCCATTGACTGTCGAGGCCCCGCAGCTCGGCCGGGTTGGCACCGAAGGACAGTGCCACCTCGGCCAGACACGCATAGCCGCGCACGTGGGCACCCTTGACGAGCCGCGCCTCGGCCAGATTGCTCTCGGCCACAACAACGTCGCCGTGACCGGCAGCCATGGCTGCCACGACGGCCGGCAAGATGCCACGCACGGGGCGTAGCCGCCCATCCAGGCCCAACTCGGCGATGAACACACTCCGCCCGGTCCCCCGCACATCGCCCGCGGCCTCTAGGGCAGCCATCACGATGGCCAGGTCAAAGGCCGAGCCCTTTTTCGGCAGGGACGCGGGGACGAGATTGACGGTGATTTTGCGTCGACTCAGGGGAATTCCAGAGTTTTGCGCCGCCGAACGGATCCGTTCCCGGGCCTCGTTCAGGGACGCATCGGGAAGCCCTAGAAGAATAAAGTTGGGCAAGGTTTGGCCGATATCGGCCTCAACCTCGATGACATGGCCGTTGAGTCCCACGAGCGCCACAGCTAAGGACCGCCCCAGCCCCATCAGGCCACACCCCTAAGATGGTCGATGCTGACTTCGGCCCCTTTGTCCATCAAGATGCCCATGGCATCGATCCGCAACGCCCCGATCACATGATTGTGCTCACGCGCCCACAGTACGGCCAGCGTGCGCAGCCGCAGGAGCTTAGCCCGGGTGATCGCCTCGAGCGGATCACCGTACCGACGGGAACGCCGCGTCTTGACCTCAACGATGACCAGGTCGGCCCCGTCGATGGCCACGAGATCAATCTCTCCGGTGGAACATCGCCAATTACTGTCGATGACCCGAATCCCACGCTCCTCCAGATAGTCAGCGGCCAACCGCTCACCGCGCTGACCCAACTCATCTTTGCTTCTCATATCCGCCTCCACTGCAAGCCTTGCGCGACGGGAAAGGAAGCGACAGAGCACCGGAGGCGAATGTGGAGTGTCGTACCATCACCTGTGCCTGTGGAGGAACAAAACTTGTGGGGGAACAAAAGGCGGTGCCCTGCGGAATTGATCCACCGGGCACCGCCTCAGAAAAGTTCAGGAGGGCTTAGTAGGCCACCGTGAAACGCTGGTTGTTGTGTGCCGGTGACTCGACCTCATCGACGACGGCCAGCGCAAAGTCGGCACCGGAGATGTTGGAGTTACCCTCGTCGTCAACGAGCAAGACGTCTCCACCGGTACGGTATGCGCCGGTTGCCTCGCCGGGAGCAAAGCCACCGAATCCGCCGGCGGGGCTGACATAGAACCAGCTGAGCTTGTCAGAACCTGCCTTCAGGGTCTCCAGCAAGGCGCCTGCCGTCTTGGACTCGGGCAGGATCTCGGCTGGGAAGCCGGGGGTGTCCATGACGAGTGGGCCACCGGGAGCTACCTGCAAGGAACCGGCGCCACCAATGACTCCAAGGCGTGCACCGGAGCCCTTGACGTGCGGCAGGAGTGCATCGAAGACGCCCTCGAGCTTGCCAACGAGCTCGCCGCGCGGGGACAGCGCCTCGATCACAACATCGGCGCCGGCAGCGGTCGTGGCGAGGAAGTCGGCATCCAGGACCGAGCCGGTGACGTACCGGGCGCCGTCGACGGGGGTTTCGGGAAGGTTCCGGCTGAAGGAGGTCACATCGTGTCCGCGCTTAACTGCCTCGCGCACAATGTTGCTGCCTGCGTATCCGGTTCCACCAATTACGTTGATCTTTGCCAAGTTGGAGCTCCTTGCCCGTGGCCTTGCGCCACATCGTTACGAATCATCAAAACTAGGTTACTAAAAGAGAGTAACACACTCAGGGATACTAAATCTTTGTTAGACTCATAGCGACATCAAGAGTGGAGAAGAACATCATGAACGAGCCAGTGTGGGATCCCTACGACCGGAATTGTCCTTCGCGACAAGTTCTGGACCGAGTCGGTGACCGGTGGAGTGTCCTCGTGGTGGGCGCCTTGACGCAGGGGCCCCGGCGTTTTTCGGAGCTCGCCAAGACGGTGGACGGCGTGTCCCAGAAGATGCTCACCCAGACCCTGCGCGGCCTGGAGCGCGACGGCCTCGTGGCGCGGACCATCTTCGCCCAGATTCCTCCTCGCGTCGAGTATGAGCTCACCGCTTCCGGCCGCAGCCTCTCCGAGCCCATGTTGGCTCTCGAGGAGTGGACCAAGGCCAATATGCCGCGCATCGTGACGGCGCGCGAGGCTTATGACGGGGCGCATGCCCCGAAAGCCTGAACCGCCCCTGAACCTAAGAGTCCTGAGCCTAAGTCTGGGGACAACAAGAGGGAAGGTCGACGGCGGAACTTTCGTTCCGGCGTCGACCTTCCCTCTTGGCTTATGGCTGGCTAGACGATAACGCCCTAGCCCAGTGAACCTAACTGGCCGTCCTTAGGCACCTGCAGATCATCGGATTTGATGAGCTCCTCGACATTGACGTCCTTGAAGGTAATGACGCGCACGTTCTTCACGAAGCGGGCCGTGCGGTACACATCCCAGACCCAGGCATCTTGCAGGGTCAGGTCAAAGTACACCTCGCCGTCGGCAGAGCGCGCCTGCAAATCCACATGGTTGGCCAGGTAAAAACGTCGTTCGGTTTCCACCACATAGCTGAACAGATTCACCACATCGCGGTATTCGCGGTATAGCTGCAGCTCCATATCGGTTTCGTAGTTTTCCAGATCCTCAGCACTCATGCTTCCATCATCCATCACATGGCCACGACTTACCCAACGACCCGGCGTGTGGGACACAAGAAGGGGAGGTCATTAGACGAGGCGCCAGGTCTTGCGGTGGAAATCGGTGGGGCCGTCGGCGACGATGGCGGCGCGGTGCGAGGCAGTTCCGTAGCCCATATTGGCATCCCAGCCAAAGGCCGGGTACATTTCGGCCAGACCCATCATGATGGCGTCGCGCTCCACCTTGGCCAGGACGCTGGCGGCAGCGACGGAGAGGCAGCTCATATCGGCCTTGATGCGGGTCTGCAGCGTCCAAGGCACGGGCGCGGCGGCGGGCAGCGAGGAGCCGAAGAGGTCGGCCTGGGCCGGTTCCGAGAGCCAATCTTGATTGCCGTCGAGGATGACGAAATCGGGCATGAGAGTGCCAGCGGCCTGAGTCAGGGCCCGCATGCCGGCCAGCCGAAGGGCGCTGACCAAGCCCAGTGAGTCAATTTCATGCGCGGCCGCATGGCCTACCGCGCTGGCGTCTGCCCACGCGAGGATGTCCGGGATCAAAGCCTCGCGCACGGCCGGGCGGAGCAATTTGCTGTCCTTGACGCCGGGCAGCTCCACGGCCGTCTCGGGCCGAATAATGACCACGCCAACACTGACAGGTCCGGCGAGGGAGCCACGGCCCACCTCGTCGCAGCCGGCCACGACGGCGTAACCCTGCGCCGCGAGTTCCCGTTCCCAGCCGAGGGTGGGTGCTGCGGCTGCCACTACTGACCCACCGCCGTGTGCTGTTCCGAGCCGACGCTGGCGCTACTGGGCTCCGGCACGGCGTCGAACACGTCCGGGAAGTTGCCCAGGTAGCCCCAGCGGGCGAGCGGCCAGGCAATCACGACGGCGCGTCCCTCCACATCGTCGATCGGCACGAAGCCGGTGCCGTTGAGGTCGTTGTGGGCACGGGAGTCCATGGAGTTATTGCGATGATCGCCCATGACCCAGAGGTGCCCAGCGGGAACCACCACATCAAAGGTGGTGTCCGACGGCGTGGCGCCCGGGAAAAGGTAGGGCTCGGTGATGGCCACACCGTTGACGGTCAACTTGCCGTCGGCGCTGCAGCAGCTGACATGGTCGCCCGGCAGGCCGATGACACGCTTGACGAGGTGCTGCTCCGAGCTATCGGGGGCCAGGCCAATGAAGGTGGCGGCGTCGCCGAGCCAGTTCGAGGAGCCCGCGGCCTCCGTGGCCGGCAGCCAGCCCTGCGAGTCCTTAAAGACCACCACGTCCCCGCGCTTGAGCGACATGGGCTCGGGAACCAGGAGGTTGACGAAGATCCGGTCCTGAATCTCTAGGGTGTTTTCCATGGATCCGGAGGGGATGTAAAAGGCGCGGAAGAGAAAGGTCTTGATGAGGAAGGACAGGACCACAGCAATGACCACGATCGTGAGCAATTCCTTGCCCCAGGACAACACCTGGCGGGCCCAACGCTGGGTGGGGGTGTCGTCGTCGTGCGTCTCGAGGTGACTCGCCTCATGGGCCGCGGCAGGAGGCTGCCCAGACTTCTTCAGGTGGCGCGCGCGCCAATCCTGCCGGACGCGCTTCTCGCCGTGAGCCGGCTCGTGGCCCTCAGGGCGCGATGCACCGTTGACATCGTCCGGCACATTCTCTTGCATCAACGTCTATTTCCTTAGCGAAGTCAGGTCAAAGAATTCTTGGTACAACACCGGCCAGGTGCTGCGGGCCGCTCACCGGCCAGATAACGCCGAACCATCGCTGAGGATGGGGTGTATCCGATCGAGCGGCCAGATCGTCACACTGGGTGAACCAATGACCTTGGAGGTGGAAATCAAGCCGCCTCCGGGCGCACCCAGGAGCGATCGTGAATCAAGTGAGACATTGCGGTGATCGCCCATAAGCCACAACCTACCCTGCGGCACCGTGACCTCGAAGGGCAACGCGCTGGGTTCATCCCCGGGATACAGGTAACTCTCAGTGACGGGAACGCCGTTAATCTCCAACAGGCCGTCCGCGGAACAGCACTTGACGGTGTCGCCGGCAACGCCCAAGACACGTTTGACGTAAATATTGTTGTTGGGCACCAGGCCGAGCCATTGGCCCGCACCCACTACGCCGTCGGCAAAGGCCCCGGCACCGGACGTCAAGGGCGTGAAGGAGCCACGACCGTCAAAGACCACCACATCCCCACGCTCAATGGGTGTGTGGCTGAATGCTGTGCGGGAGACTAAAACCCGGTCCCCGGTCAGCAGCAGCGGCTCCATCGATTCGGACGGGATGTAATACACATCCACCCAGGTGTTGCGCACCAACGCCAGGAACACGAAGATCAAGGCCACCGCTAGAAACACAAAACGCCAGCCCAGTTTCCTGGACTGGCGTTTCGCACGAGTCAAAGTGCGACTCCCCTTTATTACTTAGCGGGGAGGTTGTCGCGCTTTTCCTTGATCTTTGCAGCCTTGCCGCGCAGGTTACGCATGTAGTACAGCTTGGCGCGGCGAACGTCACCCTTGGTGACAACTTCGATCTTTTCCAGAACCGGGGAGTGTACCGGGAAGGTACGCTCTACACCGACACCGAAGGAGACCTTGCGGACCGTGAAGGTCTCGCGGAGGCCATCGCCCTGGCGGCCAAGGACGAAGCCCTTGAATACCTGGACACGCGAGCGGGAACCTTCAATGATGTTCACGTGAACGTTGAGGGTATCACCGGCGCGGAAGGCGGGGATGTCGCTACGCAGGCTGGCTGCGTCGACAGAATCGAGAATCTGCATTTTTCTCACTCCAGGTAAACGCCACAGGTCATTTACTTTGTGTCACGAATCACTTGGACGGCGCGTGGGCCATGTCAAGGAAACGAAAGAATTGGACCGGTTTCCGCGAATGGGACACCGGTGTGCTGCTCTGTTGACTAACGCTCCCCCTGTGGCAGGAACGCGCCCAGTCAGGCACATTTACTTATTTTGCCATACTCGGCGCCGCCAGACTAATTCATCCGGCAGCGCACGTCATGATGACTAACTACTTTTCCTCGCGCAGAACGGCACGGCCATCGACGACGGCGTATCCCAGTTCCCAGAGAATGTTCTTGTCTGCTTTGCTGACGTTGGAGACATCAAGGGCCGCGATGAGATCGGGGCGGCGCTCGGCGGTGCGGCGCAGCTGCAGTTCTTTCCGGAACTTCGCGATCTTGCCGTGGTTGCCGCTGAGCAAGACATCGGGAACCTCACGTTCACGCCAGCTCGAGGGCTTGGTGTACACCGGGTACTCCAGCAGCCCATCGGAGTGTGATTCCTCGATGAGTGACTCGGGATTACCTACAACGCCCGGTACCAAGCGACCAATGGCTTCCACCATGGCCAGCACGGCGACCTCGCCACCGTTGAGCACATAGTCGCCAAGGCTCACGGGACGCACGATGTAATCCTCTGCGGCCCACTCGAGGACACGTTCGTCAATGCCCTCGTAACGGCCACAGGCGAATACGAGGTGTTCGGTCTCGGCGAGCTCGTAGGCCAACGCCTGAGTGAAGACCTCACCGGCCGGTGAGGGCACGATCAAGGTGGGCTTCACGCCGTCGGACGTGGGTGAGGCAACGGCAATGTCGGTGAGGGCCTGAGCCCAGGGCTCGGGCTTCATGACCATGCCGGCGCCGCCACCGTAGGGGGTGTCATCGACGGTGCGGTGGCGATCTTGCGTATAGCCGCGCAGATCGTGCACCTTCAGCTCCAGCAATCCCTCGGTGCGGGCCTTGCCAATGAGGCTCAGGTCCAGCGGGGCCAGGTACTCCGGGAAAATGCTGACAACATCAAAACGCATTATTCCGCGGATCCTTCCGAGCCATTCAGGTCTGCCGCTTCGCCGCTTTCGTCGCTGGCGGTGACTTCCTTATTGACCGTGAACAGGCCAGCGGGAGGGGTCAGCAGAACGTAACCACCCTCGATGTTGACCTCGGGGACAATCTCGTCGACGAAGGGCACCAGCACCTCGTCACCTTCGTTGTCTTCAACGATGAGCAGATCTTGCACGGCGAGGGTGCGCAGGCCCGTCACCTTGCCGACCTTTTCAGTGCCGACCCGAACCTCGAGGTCCAGCAACTCGTGTTCGTACCAGGCGTCGTCGTCCTCGTCATCTTCTGACTCAAAGAACATGGTGGCGCCACGGAGGAGTTCGGCGTCATTGCGGGTGTTGGTACCTTCGAAGCCCAACAACAGGATGTCCTTGTTCCACCGCGAGCTCTTCACCGTCAAGCTCCCGATCGATGCCGGCTCCACCACGAATTCGGCGCCAACGTCAAACCGGGATTCGGGGGCGTCGGTGAGGACCAGAACGGTCACCTCACCCTTAATGCCGTGGGGCTTGCCAATTCGGGCAACCTGAACCTGCATGAGTACTCCTAAGTACCGCTGGAATGATGTACTGCTAGAAAATTTGGGGGTAAAAAGTTTGGCCCCGTCACCATTATGGTGCCGGGGCCAAACATTTGGCTTTACTGCTGAAAACTTCCCTGGCGTTCCTTGTGACGGGAACGAAAGGTTCTTTGACGCAGGTTAGCGGCGGCGGTCAGTGTCAACAACGTCAACACGGACCGGCTCGCCATTGGCCAAGGCTGCAACCACTGTGCGCAAGGCACGGGCGGTGCGACCCTGACGGCCAATAACCCGGCCCAGATCGTCTTGATGAACTCGCACTTCGAGGGATTCCCCGCGGCGGTTGTTCTTGACGCTCACCTGTACGTCCTCGGGAGAGTCAACAATCCCGCGAACTAGGTGCTCCAGCGCTTCAGCCAACAAACTACTCGGCCTCGGTGCTCTCGGCAGCTTCAGCCTCGTCAGCCTTCTTGGCCTTCTTGGTGATGGCTTCCTTGACAACAACATTCTTGGCTTCAGGAGCAACGAAGGCAACCTTCGGAGCCTTGGTCTTCAAGGTGCCTTCGGCGCCCTTGATTCCCTTGAACTTCTGCCAGTCACCGGTGATCTTCAGGAGCTTAGCAACAGGCTCGGACGGCTGAGCACCGACGGAGAGCCAGTACTGAGCGCGGTCGCTGTTGACCTCGATGAAGGACGGGTTTTCGGTCGGGTGGTACTTACCGATTTCCTCGATGGCACGGCCGTCACGCTTTGAGTGTGAGTCCATTACAACGATGCGGTAGTACGGGGCGCGCATTTTACCAAAGCGCTTAAGGCGAATCTTTACAGCCACTTTTGTGGTTACTCCTGTTTCGAAAAAGGGGCGAATTCTGTCTCACGCTCCCGTGGGGCGGGCCGATCTTCAGAATCCTAAGGACAGGATCAGCACACGGAGAGAGGGGCCATGTGGATCGAGTACCTTTTTATTATGCCAGATGATCCCCGCACCGTGCGACGTGTTACTCACCACGCTGGCGAAAAATGATCCCGCGGCGGTGCGGCGAGCAGCGGCACGTTACTCGGCGGAGTAGAAGAACAAGCCCATCTTGGCGTTGGCTTCGGCGGCCGAGAGTGCAGCGGCTGCCATGGCCGTCAGGGCGCGCAGCAGCGGCTCGGTGACCTCGGGAGTTGATTCCATCTCCTCGGCGGCGGCCCACTCGGCGGCCAGGTCCACAATATCCTCGGGGTCTTCGGGAGCATTGAGCTCGGCAAAGACCTCCAGCAGGGCGTCGGGCATGGCGAAGAGTGTGTCCAATTCAATATCAACCAGGCTCAGCTCGGCGGGGACGCCGGTTGCGTGGACCTTTTTGACGGCAAACTCGCCAAGTACTTCAATCTCAAAGTCGCTCAGGCCGGGCGTCGGCAGCACCGGCACGTCGATGGAGGGCGATTTTCCGGACTCCCGGGCCTTGGCCCGGGCTACTGCCTGATGGTGGTCGGCGATGAAGAACTCAGAGTAATTGGCCACGCACAAGCCTTTCAAGTTGGGGGTCCGGCCGAAGGCGGCCGGGGCGCCCACCGATTACATGGTGGACTGTCCAGCATCAACACTAACGCGAATTCGGTTGTTCCACGGATCGTTGAAGGTAATCTCGGCGCCGGTATTGGCGACGGGGATGCCATGGTGAGTCAAACGCTCGTGGAGGGATCCGACGTCGTCCGTCCCTGGCAACTGGATGAGAACCTCACCCAAGCCGAGCGTGTCCTTGCGGGGGCCGGCGCCGCGGCTGTTCCACACATTCATGGCCATGTGGTGGTGGTAGCCGCCGGCGGAGACAAAGAGGGCCTGGCCATGGAAGCTTGAGGTCTTCTCGAAGCCGAGGGTATTGACGTAGAACTGCTCGGCGCTCTGGACGTCGCCCACCTGTAGGTGCACGTGGCCGATGTCGGCCGCGGACTGGCGCTGGCCCACCACGGATTCCTCGGTCAGGTGCTGCTGGAGGTAGTGCTGGGGCGAGAGGGCCAGCGTGTCCATCTCCACCTCGCCGTTCTTCCAGCTCCAGGCGTCCCGGGGACGATCCCAGTACAGCTCGATGCCGTTACCCTCTGGATCGGTGAAGTAAAAGGCTTCGGACACCAGGTGATCGGCGCTGCCGGCAAAGGCCTGCGGGCTGTACTGGGCGGCCGAGGCAACCGTGGCGGCCAGCGAGGCTTGATCGTTGAACAGCAGCGCGGTGTGGAACAGGCCCGCCTCGCCGCGGCCGGGAATATGTAGGCCACCGGCGGGCTGCAGGTGCACCAACGGGGTGCTGCCGCGACCTAGGTACTGGCCGCCGTCAGCCTCGGCAACAATGTCCAGGCCGAGCGCCTTTTGGTAGTAATTACTCATTACCGTCATGTCGCCCACCTTGAGCATCACGGTGCCCATCGTGAGGTCGGCGGAAAGCAGGTCGTTAGTTGCAGTCATGATGTCTCCAAGGTTTGTTGTTGTCTCTATAGTAGCAAACTACTTGAAGCTTCAACTTATTCCGAGAGGGTCAGTTTTATTTTCATGGCGATGCGCGGGGCAATAGTCTCCAGAATTGCTTCACTTTCGCGTAACGTAGCCAGCTCCGGACCCCACTGGCTATGATCAAGCTCACTAAAGCCGCAGCTGGCATAGAAGGGTGCATTGAACGGCACCTGCGCAAAGGTACACAGGGTCATGGCGTGAAATCCGGCCTCCCTAGCCCACGCCATGGCAGCCATCACCAGGGCCCGGCCGATCCCCTGCCCCGCAAATTCTGGACTCACGGCCAATTGCTCCAGATGCGCCTGACCGTCCACAATTTCTAAGCGCACAAAGCCCACCGGCGGCCGACCCGCGACCATAATATGGAACGCCTCAGCGTACTCGGAAGGATCCGCGGGAGGCGGAAAGTCGGCCACACTCAGGGGCGGATCGAGCGTCTCAAAGGCGGCGTCCGCCTCGGCCTCGAGGGCGGGCAGGAGCGCAAATTCACTCAGGGCGGCGGGGCGAATTTCGAACATGTTCGTATCCTACGGCTTGACAGCGACCCCCTGCGGCAGTGTAGCTTCGTCCTTGACCACACGGGAGCCCCGAAGCAGGGGCTGAGACATGGGCTGCAGCTGCCCTGGACCGTTGAACCTGTCCGGGTAATGCCGGCGAAGGAAGTGAGTTCCACCCATGAGCTTTACCGAACAAAGTCCTGCCCACACGCTTGCCTATGTGCAGGATGAACAGCACGGGATCAGCGTTCCCGTCACCTCCATCTCCCTCGAGGACTCGGCTCCCGGCCGGGCCAATCCACCCCTGCAGGTGTACCGCACGGCGGGTCCGGGCAGCGATCCGGTCCGCGGCCTGCCTCCCCTGCGAGAGTCCTGGATTGCCGAGCGCGCCGACTGCGAGAGTTATCAGGGTCGTTCCCGGGAACTGCTCGACGACGGACGCTCCGCTCAGCGTCGGGGCGCCGCCTCTGCCGAGTGGCAGGGTCCGCAACGCACGCCGTTGCGGTCCCAACCCGGGCGGACGGTGACGCAGATGCACTACGCACGCAACGGCGTCGTCACTGCCGAAATGAGGTTTGTGGCGCTGCGGGAGAACTGTTCCGTGGAGTTGGTCCGCAGCGAACTGGCGGCGGGGCGGGCCATCATCCCCAGCAACATCAACCACCCGGAATCCGAGCCGATGATTATCGGCAAGGCGTTCCTCGTGAAGATCAATGCCAACATCGGCAATTCCGCGATCACGAGCTCCATCGCCGACGAGGTGGATAAGTTGCAGTGGGCCACTCTGTGGGGCGCCGACACGGTCATGGACCTCTCCACGGGCGATGACATTCACACGACCCGGGAATGGATCATCCGCAATGCGCCGGTTCCCATCGGCACCGTGCCCATCTATCAGGCGCTGGAAAAAGTCAACGGTGAGGCGCATAAGCTCACGTGGGAGATTTTCCGCGACACCGTGATCGAACAGTGTGAACAGGGCGTGGACTATATGACCATCCACGCCGGGGTGCTGCTGCGCTACGTGCCGCTCACGGCCAACCGCGTCACGGGGATCGTCTCCCGTGGCGGCGCCATCATGGCGGGCTGGTGCCTGGCCCACCATCAGGAAAACTTCCTCTACACGCATTTCGATGAGCTGTGCGAGATCTTTGCCCAGTACGACGTGGCGTTCTCGCTGGGAGACGGCCTGCGCCCAGGCTCCACGGCCGATGCGAACGACGCCGCCCAATTTGCCGAGCTGGACACCCTGGCCGAGCTGACGAAGCGGGCGTGGCGCTACGACGTCCAGGTCATGGTGGAGGGTCCCGGGCACGTCCCCTTCCACCTGGTGCGGGAAAATATTGAGCGGCAACAAGAGCTGTGCGACGGGGCGCCGTTTTACACGCTGGGTCCGCTCGTGACGGACATTGCCCCGGGCTATGACCACATCACCTCCGCGATTGGAGCCACCGAGATCGCCCGCTACGGCACGGCCATGCTGTGTTACGTCACGCCCAAGGAACATCTGGGCTTACCCAACAAAGACGATGTGAAAACCGGGGTGATCACCTACAAGATCGCCGCCCATGCCGCCGATCTGGCCAAGGGACATCCGGGCGCACGGGACCGGGACGATGCCCTGTCCAAGGCGCGCTTTGAATTCCGGTGGCGCGATCAGTTCTCGTTGTCGCTGGATCCGGCCACGGCCGAGGCTTTCCACGACGAGACGCTGCCGGCAGAGCCTGCCAAGACGGCGCACTTTTGCTCCATGTGTGGGCCGAAGTTTTGTTCCATGCGCATCAGCCAGGACATCCGGGACAGCTATGGAACAGCGACCGAGCAGGAAGAGATTGCTGGTGGCATGGCGGCCAAGAGTGCCGAATTCTTAGCCAGCGGGGCCAAGGTCTATCTGCCCGATCTTGTGGTGCCCCAGCCGTCCTGAGATGATCAGGGCCGCCCGGCGGCCTCTTGGGCCGCAATAAAGTCAGCGATCAGCTCGGCGCCCTGGGGGCCGTCATGCGGACGGTGGCCGCCGGGCGCCATGCGGTGCACCGCGCCCGTGGTGGTGAGGTACTCGGCAATTTCTTCGTACAACGGCTCCCAGCCGCCCGTGAGAACCAGGGTGGGCACGCCGGGCACGATATGCAGGGGTGCCTTCCACTGCGGGGCCTGCAAATGGATCCGAGCGGCGATGCGTGAGGACGACTCGGCCGGAGCGTGCAGCGTCATCCCGGCCGGACCGGAGTTATAGCCGGGGCGGCTGGGCCCGGCCATGGAGGCCGTGAGCCGCCGGAATTCCGCCGAGAATGCGGCGTCGCTCAGCTCCGAGCTACGGGCAAACAACGGCTCAATGTGTTCCCGATACGCCAAGGTGGCCGGAAGTTCGGCTGTCAGGGACAGCAGGGCCGGCTCCACGAGCACCAGGGACGTGACCAGATCGGGACGCTCCACGGCCGCCATCATGGCCGCGATGGCACCTTGGTCGTGAGCCACAAGATGCCCACCCTCCCCTAGGGCGTCGATGACAATGGTGGCGTCGGCCTCAAAATCACTGGCCACAGGTGGAACGACGGCGTCAAAACCGGTGCGCTTGAGAAAGAGACAATCGTAGTTCCCGGCTAAGAGGTGCTGGGCAGGCCAGGCGGCAACGCCATAGCCATCCATGCCGTGGACAAACACAATCCGGGTTTTACTCATTCGAGCAGATTACCGGAAAGTGCTGACAAAGTGCCGGGTTTGACACGTGAGGGGCAAGACAAAGGCCCCGTCCGACGTCGTACGACGCACGCGAACGGGGCCCAAGAGGCAAAACTTACTTACCGAGGAACTTTTCAAAGCCCTTCGGCAGGTTCAGGCTCGAGGGATCGAAGTCCTCGGCGCCGGCACCAAAAGCTGCGCCCGTAGGCAGGGACTTGGGAGCGTTAGCCTTCTCCTGAGCGGCCTTCAGCTCCGCAGCAGCCTTGGCCGGGTTACCGGAGCGAGCCTTCTTCTTGGGTCCCTGCTTACCCTTGCGGGCGCTGTTGAAACCGCCGGGGCCAGCCACGCCGGGCATACCCGGAATGCCGCCACCCTGAGCGAGCTTCTTCATCATCTTCTGCGCCTGGCCGAAACGCTCCAGCAGACCGTTGACCTCGGAGACGTGGACACCGGAACCCTTCGCGATACGGGCGCGGCGTGATCCGTTGATGATCTTCGGCGCGACACGCTCGTGCGGGGTCATGGAGCGCACGATGGCCTCGACACGGTCGATCTCGCGCTCGTCGAAGTTCTCGAGCTGCTGACGCATGCCGGCGGCACCAGGCATCATCATGAGCATCTTCTTCATGGAACCCATTTTGCGGATCTGCTGCATCTGGGCGAGGAAATCGTCGAGCGTGAAGTCTTCCTGGTCGGCGAACTTCTGCGCCATCCGCTCGGCTTCGCCCTTGTCCCAGTTCTTCTCAGCCTGCTCGATGAGCGTGAGCACGTCACCCATGTCCAGGATGCGGCTGGCCATGCGGTCCGGGTGGAAGAGCTCAAAGTCGTCCAGGCCTTCGCCCGTGGAGGCGAACATGACGGGCTTGCCGGTGACGGAAGCCACCGAGAGGGCGGCACCACCGCGGGCGTCGCCGTCGAGCTTGGTCAAGACCACACCGGTGAAGTTGACGCCCTCATTGAAGGCCTGGGCCGTGTTGACGGCGTCCTGACCGATCATGGCGTCGATGACGAAGAGGACCTCGTCGGGGTTGATGGCGGCGCGAATGTCCGCGGCCTGCTTCATCAGTTCGGCGTCGATGCCCAGGCGGCCGGCGGTGTCCACGATGACGACGTCGTGCAGCTTGGACTTGGCCTCGGCCAGGCCGGCCATGGCGACGGCTACGGGATCGCCCGTGGCACTTTCAAATTCGCTGCTGACACCCGGGTGCGGGGCGAACACGGGCACGCCCGCGCGCTCACCGTTGACCTGGAGCTGCTTGACAGCGTTGGGGCGCTGAAGGTCGGCGGCGACCAAGAGCGGGCTGTGGCCCTGGCCCTTGAGCCACTTGGACAGCTTTCCGGCCAGGGTGGTCTTACCGGCACCCTGCAAACCAGCCAGCATGATGACGGTGGGAGGGTTCTTGGCCAGGTTGATCCGGCGGGTTTCCCCACCCAGAATCGTGACAAGTTCCTCGTTGACGATCTTGACGATCTGCTGTGCCGGGTTCAGGGCCTCGTTGACCTCGGAACCCAGCGCACGCTCGCGCACCTTGGCGGTGAATTCGCGCACGACCGGAACGGCAACGTCGGCATCCAGCAGGGCGCGACGAATCTCGCGCACAGTGGCATCGACGTCGGCCTCGCTGAGTCGGCCCTTGCCACGGAGGTTTTTGAAGGTTGCTGTCAACCGATCAGATAGGGAGTTGAACACGCGCCGCGTACTTCTTTCGTCAGGGTTTTACCAACACCCGCGCGGACCGGCCAGACGCCTGCCCGCGCATGGGGCGCGGCAATTTACGATATTCAGGATGAGACCGGCGGAGGGCGTTTTGCGCCACCCCACTCCCTTTCCTGAGGGACTCAACTATCAAGGGTACCAACTCTGCGGCGCCTTCGTTGCACATCCCGCCACGGAATGGGGATTGATTTGCCGCCACTAAATATTCCAAGCCCGCCGCGTCAAGGTGCTGAAATTGCCGCCTCTTAGTGGCATGCTGAGTTCGTGATGAAATCCACTTTTGATTCTGGCCCGCAGTCCACGTCAACGTCCGACGCCGAGTCCCCGGCTTCCGCGCTCAGCCCCGGTGAGCGAATCAAGACGTTAGTGATTTTGGGGGCCTCGGGTGATCTGACCGGCCGACTTTTGCTTCCTGGCGTGGCCAAGTTGATTGCTTCGGGCCGCGCCCCGGGCCTGAAACTTGTCGGTGCTGGCAATGATGCGTGGCCGGCGCAGCAATGGCAAGACCGGCTGACCGAGAGCTTCGCCGACGCGCTTGCCCCGGGTGGCGTGTCAACAGCGGACGGAATCGCCGAGCTGAAAAGCGTCCAGGCGGACAGCACCTACCACCAGCTCGACGTCACGGCCAAGGGCGTTCTCGGCACCTTCCTGAAGACTGTCGAGGGGCCCGTTGCCCTGTACTTTGCCCTGCCGCCCGCCGTCAGCCAGAAGGCCTGCGAGATTCTCTCCACGGAGGATCTGCCGGCTGGCACCCGTTTGGTCATGGAGAAGCCGTTTGGCTCCAGCACCGAATCGGCACAGGATCTCAACGCGACCCTGGCCAAGCTGGTTCCCGAGGACCACATTCACCGCGTGGATCATTTCTTAGGCAAATCCACGGTTCTAAACATCATGGGCCTGCGTTTTGCCAACAGGTTGTTGGAGCACTCCTGGAACCGCGACCACATTGAAAAGGTAGAGATTGTCTTTGACGAGCCGCTGACACTGGAAAACCGTGCGCGTTATTACGACCACGCCGGGGCCGGTCGCGACATGATTCAAAGCCACCTGTTGCAGATCATGGCCATCATGGCGATGGAGCCGCCAGCCACCCTCGATGAAGAGGATGTGCGCTCCAATATTGCCGCCGTGCTGCGGGCCAGCAATGTGGGCGAGGGCGCCGATCTGGAGCGGTACACCCGCCGTGCCCGTTACACCGCCGGCACCATCGCGGATCGGGCCGTGCCCAACTACCTCGATGAGGAGGGAGTGGATCCTGCCAATGGCACCGAGACGTTGGCCGAAGTGGAGGTCTTTGTCAGCAACTGGCGTTGGGCCGGGGTTCCCTTCATCCTGCGATCCGGCAAAGCCTTGGGTCGCGCCCGCAAGGAGGCTGTCGTGACCTTTAAACCTGTCCCGCATCTGCCCCTTGGCTTCAAGGGCACGGACTCCCCCACACGCCTGCACATTGGTTTCGGCCCGGAAACCCTCACCCTGGATTTGGATGTCAACGGCCCCGGCGATCTCTTCACGCTGGACCGCGTCCAGCTACAGGCCTCGCTGGCCAGCGATCCGCTCCTGCCTTATGGAGAAGTGCTCGACGGCGTACTCAGCGCCGATCCGCTCCTGTCCGTCCGCGGCGACACGGCCGAGGAATGCTGGCGCATTGTGGAACCCACCTTCGCGGCATGGAAGGCCAACGAGGTTCCCCTGGAGGACTACCCGGCAGGTTCCCTCGGCCCGGATAACTGGTCCACCAGCAACGACGAGAGCTGACAGCCCGCCACTGCTGGCCCCGTTGTGTCCCAGTGATGAGGGGCAGGAAATGCCATAGCTGGGGGTTTTCGCTATAGCTGGGCATTCTCGCGATAGCGCGGCCTATAGCGAGAATGCCCACCTATAGCGCTTTTGGGTGGAGGGGCTGCTTGAGCGCCCTTTAAGCGAACGACGGCGGCACCCAAGGTGAGAAAATTACTCACCTTGGGTGCCGTCGTCGTACTTTGAGGTGGCCCCAGTGGTCCGTGAAGTGCTTTAGATCGCTGCTACTCCGCGTTCGCCGGTGCGGACTCGAACGGCTTCGTAGACCTCGATCATCCAGACCTTGCCATCGCCGGCGGTGCCGGTGTTGGAGCTGGCGACGATGATGTCCATGAGGTCGTACGCCTGCTCGTCGCTGGCGAGGACCTCGATGCGGATCTTCGGGTGCAGATCTACCGTGTATTCAGCCCCACGGTAAACCTCGGTGTGGCCACGCTGACGTCCATAACCGTGGGCGCCGCTGACTGTCAGGCCCTGAACGCCGTAGCTTTCGAGAGCGTTGCGAACTTCGTCAAGTTGTTCGGGGCGGATGATCGCGGTAATGAGTTTCATGCGTCTACCTTTGCTTCCGCGGAGGTTGAACCCTTAGACACGGAGGTCGTGGGGAGTTTTTCAAGGAGTGGGGAGAAGCTACCGGAGTTGCGGCCACCCAAGTCATAAGCTGATTCTGCATGAACCGTGACGTCAATGCCATCTGCTTCGTCTTGTTCGGAGACACGGAAGCCCATGGTCTTGTTGATGATCCAACCGATCACGAAGGCGATCACGAAGGAGTAGGCCAGGACAGCGACGGCGCCGAGGGTCTGCTTGCCGAGGAGTTCAAGGCCACCACCGTAGAACAGGCCCTGGCCACCGGCAGGCGAGTTGGGATCGGCGGCAAACCCGATGAACAAGGTACCGACGATACCGCCGACAAGGTGCACACCGACAACATCGAGTGAATCATCGATCCCGAAGCGGTACTTCAGGCCAACGGCCAAGGCGCAGATGACACCGGCGATGAGGCCAAGAACGATCGACCATACGGGGGTCAAGGCGGAGCAGGCGGGGGTGATAGCGACCAAACCGGCGACGGCACCGGATGCGGCACCCAAGGAGGTGGCGTGACCGTCGCGGAGCTTTTCAACCAAGAGCCAGCCCAAGATGGCAGCTGCCGGAGCGGCGAGCGTGTTGATCCAGGCGTAGGCTGCAACACCGTTGGCGCCGAGAGCGGAGCCGGCGTTGAAGCCAAACCAGCCGAACCAGAGCAGACCGGCACCGAGCATCACGAACGGGAGGTTGTGGGGGCGGTGGCTGGAATCCTTACCGAATCCCTTGCGCTTGCCGAGGATGAGAGCCAAGGCCAGGGCGGCTGCACCGGCGTTGATGTGAACAGCGGTACCACCGGCAAAGTCAATAACACCCAGACCCTGACCGATCCAACCGCCGGTGGGGTTGCCGTCTGCGTCTTCGGTGAAGGAGAAGACCCAGTGAGCTACCGGGAAGTAAACAACGGTGACCCAGATAGCGGCGAAGAGCATCCAGGCACCAAACTTGGCGCGGTCTGCGATGGCACCGGTGATGAGGGCCACCGTGATGATGGCGAACACGGCCTGGAAACCAACGAAGGCAATTTCCGGGATCGTGCCCACGAGCGGCATGGTGTCGCCCGTGTCAAGAACTCCCTGGAGTCCAAACTTTTCGAAGGGGTTACCGAGGAGGCCGCCACCAATATCTTTACCAAACGTTGCAGAGTAACCAAAGAGGACCCAGAGTACGCCGACCAGGGCGATGGCACCGAAGCTCATCATCATCATGTTCAGCACACCCTTTGCCCGGGTCATGCCACCGTAGAAAAATGCTAGACCCGGAGTCATCAGCAGCACCAAGGATGCGGATGCTAGGACCCAAGCTGTATCGCCAGTATTCATTAGGCTGGCCTTTCGTTGCGAGAGTTACTGCCGGCCGCCTCTTTGGGCCCGTGCAATGTGGACTCTTACAATGTTGGGTCCTGCGTGTTTCGCCATGAAGCTCAATAGATTTCCGCCGCGTTACGTTTTTGGCCCCTATGTAAAGCTCCTGCGTCAGCTATGTTTCATGCGTGTTTCGCGGCACATTCTGGCACACAAAAGGGCGCCCACAACGGTGGACGCCCTCGTGCAAAGCTCGAATTACGCCAAAAGCGCGTCCACGAAGCTCTCGGCATCGAACGGCGCCAAGTCATCGGGGCCTTCGCCCAAACCAACCAGCTTCACGGGTACGCCCAGCGTCTTCTGAATGGCCACGACAATGCCACCCTTAGCCGTGCCGTCCAGCTTGGTCAGGACAATACCGGTGATGTTCACAACCTCGGAAAAGACCTTGGCCTGCGTCAAACCGTTCTGCCCCGTGGTGGCATCCAGGACCAGCAGCACCTCGTCCACAGTGGCCTGCTTTTCGATGACGCGCTTGACCTTGCCGAGCTCGTCCATGAGTCCCACCTTGTTCTGCAGGCGTCCGGCGGTGTCGATCATGACCACATCAACCTCCGCGTCGATGCCGGCCTTGACCGCCTCGAAGGCGACGGAGGCGGGGTCTGCCCCATCGACGTCGGACTTCACGGTGGGAACGCCCACGCGCGCACCCCAGGTGGCCAGCTGCTCTGCGGCGGCGGCACGGAAGGTATCGGCGGCACCGAGCAAGACGTCCTTGTCCTCGGCGACGAGCACACGGGCCAGCTTGCCAACCGTGGTGGTCTTACCAACACCGTTGACGCCAACCACCATGAGCACGGCCGGACGGTCGTCATGGCGGGTGATGTTCAGCGTGCGATCCATGGCGGGGTCGATCAGCTTGATGAGTTCCTCGCGGAGCATGGCCTGCACGTGCTCCGGGCTGCGCACACCCAAAACCTTCACGCGCTCGCGCAGGGTGTCCACGAGCTCCATGGTGGAATCCGTGCCGATGTCCGCCAGCAGCAGCGTCTCCTCGACCTCTTCCCACACGTCTTCATCGATCGTGTCGCGCGAGAGCAGGGCCAGCAGACCCTTACCGAGCGCATTGTTCGACTTCGCCAGGCGCTCCCGCAGGCGCACCAGGCGGCCCGCCACCGGGAGCGGGGTTTCCAGCGCCGGGGTGGTGGGAAGTTCGGCTTCCTCTTCTACGTCTTCGTCCGACGGCGGAGCCTGGGTTTCGGGGCGATCCGCCACCAGGGTGCCGCCACCGTGGGCGTCGGATTCCTCGAGAGGCGCCGGGTCATTGGCATCACGGGGGCCGGTGTAGTTCTGGCTGCTGCGACGGGCCTTCAGGAAGACCGGAATGAGCCCGCCGATAACGGCGAGCCCAACAACAATGGACAAGATGATGGGAAGAAGTTCATTCACTCCCCCAGTCTCTCACGAGGGCCCGGGGCCGCCGGATTTACCCGCGTTGTGACAAACTCGTTGGTGATGTCATTAACCAGCCCCGTATCCCCCGCTCCGCCCGCGGCGCCCCTGCCTCGCGAGATCAAGGTGCTCATTGTCGCCGCCTTTATGATCGCCATTGGCTTTGGCATCGTGGCCCCGGTATTGCCGCAATTTGCGCAAAGTTTTGATGTGAGCGTTACGGCGGCTGCCGTGGTGGTCAGCGCGTTCGCCTTCACCCGGCTGCTTTTCGCGCCCTTGAGCGGCTGGCTTGTGGAACGCGTGGGCGAACGACGCACCTATATTGTGGGCATTCTCATCGTCGCCGCGTCCTCGGCGGCCTGCGCCTTCGCCGGGAACTACTGGCAGCTGCTGCTCTTCCGCGGTCTGGGCGGTATTGGCTCCACGATGTTCACGGTGGCGGCCATGGGGCTGCTCATCAGAATGGCTCCCCCGCAGGCACGCGGCCGGGTGTCGAGCCTGTACTCGGGATCGTTCCTGTTGGGTAACATTGCCGGGCCTGCCGTGGGTGGGTTGCTCGCCGGGCTGGGTTTGCACCTGCCGTTCCTGGTCTACGCGGCCGCCCTGGTGTTGGTGGCGATCCTCGTGGCCACCATGTTGCCGGCCGCCCTCCCGGGCCAGGCACGCTCCTCGGCCGCCAAGCTTGTCCTGCCACTAAAGGAAGCCCTGGCCCTGCCGGCGTACCGGGCGGTGCTGACCTCGGGTTTCGCCAACGGCTGGTCGGCCTTTGGTATTCGCATGGCGCTCGTGCCGCTCTTTGCTACGGTAGCCCTGGGAGCCGGCCCGCAGGTGGCCGGCGCCTCGTTGGCCGTGTTCGCCATGGGAACGGGCCTCGCCCTGACGTTCTCGGGCAAGCTGGCCGATGCGTGGGGTCGCAAGCCCATGATTCTGGCCGGTTTGGCCGTCAACGGCATCGCGATGGGCGTCCTCGGATTCACCGGCAACGAGCTGTGGTTCTTCATCGTCTCCGCCCTGGCCGGTCTGGGCAGCGGCCTCATGGGTCCGGCTCAGCAGGCCACGGTGGCCGATGTCATCGGTAACGAACGCTCCGGTGGCAAGGTCCTGGCCACCTTCCAGATGAGCTCGGATCTTGGCGCCATCATTGGCCCCATTGCCGCCGGTTTCCTCGTCGATGCCTTCTCCTACGGCCCGGCCTTCCTCATGGCCACGGCCGTGGCGTTCATCAGCTTCCTGTTCTGGCTGCCCGCGAAGGACACAAAACTGCTCTCCTCCCTCGACGTGGGTACCCTCAGACCAAAGGACGCAGGGCCGCAAGCGCCGCAGATCCCTTGACGGCGGCGGCCAGATCCACCAGCGCCTCCCCATGCAAGAGCGCTAGCTCGGCGGCCCGCCCGGCCGGCTGACCTTGGGCGTCGAAATCGTTGCCGGTGAAATACAGATCCGGCGCCAACACCTGGGTGCCGAAGAATCCCGACAGCGTCGTGGACAGCTCGCGGGTACCCAAAAAGTGCTCCCCCGAGGCACCGGTCATGACGACCGCAACGGGCGTCCCCGCCAGCGGCTCGGCCCCGGCCTTGCGATCAATTCGCTCCAGTAGGGTCCGCAGGGCTGCCGTGTGCGTGGCCCGGTACGTGGGACTGCCAAGCACGACGGCGTCTGCCGCGGCAATGCGCGCCACCACCTCCGGGTGGTCATGGGTCAGGAACTCGGTTGCTGCTCCCCGCCCGGCCGCGCCGGCCAGGATGGTTTGGACGGCGGCCGCGGTTTTCCCCGGGCCGTACGGGCTGCCGTCGATGCCGAGAACCTTCATGCCGCCGACCCCACGAGGGCTTCAAGCTGCGCCACTGTGGCGTAGGCACCCTTGTAAAACAGCAGGGGCTTGGCCTCGGCTCGCGCCTCCAACGAGCGCACGGAACCCACCACGATGGTGTGGTCGCCGCCGTCGTACTCTTGATGAAACTCGCAATCCACCCAGGCGAGGGCCTGGTCCAGGACCGGATTGCCCAGGGGCGAGAGGCTGTAGTTGACGCCGGCGAACTTGTCCGCGCCGGAGCGGGCGAACTGGGCTGAGAGGTGCTGGTGCTCGGCGGGCAGGATGTTGATGGTGAAGCGGCCCGTGGCGCGCAGCAGTGGCCAGCTCGAGGAGGTGCGGGCCGGGCTGAAGGTGACCAGGGCCGGGTCCAGCGAGAGCGAGGCGAACGACTGGCAGGTGAAGCCAGCGGGACCGTCGGGCGTCGTGGAGGTGATGATGGTCAGGCCCGTGGCGAAGTGGCCCAGGACGCTGCGGAGCTGCTGTGGGGTGACGGTCTTGGGGGCGGTCATGATGGTTCCTTTCGTGGCTGTTCACCTAGACAAGCACCTTGGCGTGGGGCGATTCAAGGGTTCTGCAACGCCAGGCAACACGGCTCAACAGCGCTCAACATGGCGTGGTGCGGCGTAACAATCGGCCGCTAAAGCTGCAGCTTTTGCACGATCAATTCCATGCGCAGGTCCAGGTCGAGGCGGACGTCCTCAAGCTCGCCCACCTCGATGACGGGCAGCGTGTGCCGAGCGTCCGTGGCCGTGCCGGGGAGGCGTTGCGGCAGGGCGAGATGGCCGCGCAGGGTGCTGGCGGTGTAGTCCAGCGGGTACGCCCCGCGGCGCTGGAGTTCCGGGATCAGGTGATTGACGATCCCGGTCAGCTCGTCCTCGAAGAGCCACGGCATGACCATGAAACCATCCACGGCGCCGGTGCGGGAGAAGTCCAGCAACTGCTCGGCCACCGCGCGATAGGAGCCCACGAACGCCTTGGCGTCCAGGACCGACTCGGGCAATTGCTCCCTCATCCACAGCTCCTTCTCCACGGCTTCCTCGTGGGTGGGGGCCAGGATGAACGTCGCGGCCTGCAGGATCCTCACGTGATCGGCGCTGCGCCCGGCGGCCTGGATACTGGCGGAGAGGGTGCGTCGCACGGCGAGGGCCTCCTCGAGGCTGGCCGGCGGCGTGAGGATCACCTCGGCATAGGCGGCTGCCGTGGCACTGTCGTGAGGGGATCCGGCGTCGTGCATCACGACCGGACCACGACGTGTCACGGGCTGCCGCAGCGCGCCAAGGCCCACACTGTAGAGCTGGCCGTCGCGCTCAAAGGCACCCAGTGTTTCCACGGGCCCCGGCGGCTCCGTCTCCTGCGGAGTGGACCAGGCGCGCTGGGTGGCCGCGATGAGCGCGTGCCGGCCTGACGGCTCGCCCGCGTCCTGCTCCAGAGGCGATTCGCCATAGACGGCCCCGTCGGCCAGGATGTGCCACGCGGCCCGGCCTCCGGAGAGTTGGTCCAGGGAGGCGATGCGGGCGGTCAGATCGCCGGGCTCGTCATAGTCCGGGGCCGCCGCGACGACCACGCCGATGTGGGAGGTCACAGCGGTCAGCGCGGAGAGCAGGGTGGTGACGTCGTTGCTGCCGGCCGGATCCGTCGCGGCCACGGTTCCCGGATCGGAGCGCAGCCAGTAGCGCTCGTCCAGGGTCAGCAGCGAGAACAGGCCACGCTCGGCGGTTTGGGCAATGGTGCGCAGCTCGTCAAAGCTCAGCTCCGCGGCCGGGCCCAGCACATTGACCCCGAAGTGCAGCTGACCGGTGGGGGTGAAAGCGGGGTGCGAGGTGTCAAGGTTGCTCATGATGTCTCTTCTGTGGTGTTCGGACAATGGCCGGAGGTGGTGGTCTCCGGCGGGAACTGTTCACGGCGTCGTTCTAGAGCGTTTCACACGGCCCACGGCGCCGAGTTGTAAACCGTAATATTGCCGGGCCTCGCTGGGTGAAAATCCCGCCATTCCGGGCTTTTCGCAGGGCGCCTCCATGTCACGATACGACGCCGCACGTCGTGCCATGAACCCAGATATCGGTGCGTTTCCTGCTTCTTGAACCCGCCGCGCCCGCTGCTGCAGAGTGGTGCTCACCACCCGTATCAACGACCCGTTCGCAGAGGAAATCATGAATCACCCCATCACGCACAAGGCCTTATCCCTCGCCGTTGCCGCCAGCGCGCTCCTTGGCTTAGCCGCCTGCTCTGACCCGGGCGCCAATGCCGCACCGGGCACTGCCGGAGCCACCGCCTTCAACCTCTCCCCGCAGCAGGACCGGGTGCCGGTTACGGCGGACCCCGCGGCCGCAGCGCTGGTCCCCGAGACCATCAAAAAGGACGGCAAGCTCACGGTGGCCGTGGCACTCGGCACGGCCCCGCTGGGCTTGTTCGCCACGGACAACAAGACGCCCATCGGCAATGAGGTGGACATCGCCATCGCCCTGGCCCAATCACTGGATCTGGAGGCCGAGATCGTCCCCGTTGCCTGGGCCGATTGGCCGTTGGGCGTGGGCTCGGGCAAATACGAGGCCGCCATCACGAATGTCACGGTCACCGAGGAACGCAAACTCAAGTTTGACTTCGCCACCTATCGCGAGGACCAGCTCGGCTTCTACGCCCTCACCGACAGCCCCATCACGAGTGTGACATCGGCGCCCGATGTGGCCGGCAAGAAGATCATCGTGGGCTCCGGCACCAACCAGGAGTCCATCCTGCTCGCCTGGAATAAGGAAAACGTGGCGCAGGGTCTGGCTCCGGTGGAATTCCAGTATTACGACGACGATTCCGCCTCTACCCTGGCCCTCCAGTCAGGACGCGCCGATCTGACCTTCGGCCCCAATCCGACCGGCGCGTACAAGGCCGCCACGGACGGCAAGTCCAAGCTGGTGGGAACGGTCGACGGCGGCTGGCCGCTGAGTGCCCGCATCGCCGTCACGACCGAGAAGGGCAACGGTTTCGCTGTGGCCGCCCAGGCCGGGCTGAACCACCTGATTGCCGATGGCAGCTACGCCAAGGTTCTGGCCAAGTGGGGTCTCTCCAGCGAGGCGGTGGAGAAGTCGGAGCTGAACCCGCCGGGTCTGCCCGCCAGCTAAGGTCACGGCACAGCCTCACGGCGGGTTGACCTGGCAGATAATGCCCCTTCACCTCGGGTGAAGGGGCATTATCTGCCAACTGACCACGGGGTCAGACAAGAACGACGGCGGGAGCTCACCTTTTGGGAAAAGGTGGGCTCCCGCCGTCGTCGGCTAAGAAATAGCAGCGGAAGCGGTTGCTAGGCGTGCGAAAGCGTTGCCGAGGACTCGGCACGCTGCGGAAGTGGCAGGCCCAGGTGCTCACGCAGCGTGGTGCCCACATAGTCGGTGGGGTAGACGCCACGGGCCTGTAATTCGGGCACGAGGTGGTTGACGATGTCGTCCAGCCCCGTGGGAATGAGCCAGGGTGAGATGTTGAAGCCATCCACGGCTCCCACGGCGGCATAGCGGGCCAGCAGATCCGCGATCTCCGTGTAGGAACCCGAGAAGGTGGCGTCGGCGCGGCTCGTCTTGCCCGAGACAAATTGCCGGATCGACAGGCCCTTATCCAGGGCCTCGGCGCGCCACTGATCCGCTAATTGGCGAGCCTTGGCACCATGGAAGCCGCTCCCCCGGGTCTCGGAGGTCTCCTCCACGACGGGATCGATGTCCGGCAGCGGGCCGTCGGGATCATAGCCGGAGAGCTCCCTGCCCCAGAACTGCTCGAGGTAGGCGATGGCTTGCTCGGGGCCGATCTGCAGGCTGCGCACCCAGGCCTGCTTTTCCCGGGCCTCCTGCGGGGTCGCGGCCAGGATGAATTCGCTCGCTGGCATGATCTGCACCTCGTTCGCGCCGCGACCGGCGGCCACGGTGCGGGCCACGATGTCGCGACGGAAGATTAGCGCGGCGTCGAGCCCAGGATGTGCGGAGAAGATGACATCGGCCTGGCGGGCGGCAAAGTCGCGACCCTCTGGCGAATCGCCGGCCTGGAACAGCACAGGGCGGTGCTGGGCGGTGCGTGGCAGGCGCGGCTCATAGTCCACGGTGTAGTGCGCGCCTGTGTGCTGGACCGGCCGGATCGAGTCCGGGGCAGACCAGGTGGCCGCGGTTTCCGAGGCCGAGATGGCCTCGGCCTCCCAGCTATCCCAGATCCGCTTGGCCGTCTGAACGAAGGCCTCGGCGTGGACATAACGATCGGCATGATCCAGATAGCCGCCGCGGCGGAAGTTCGCACCCGTCCACGCGTTATCGGTTGTCACCACGTTCCAGGCGGCCCGGCCACCAGAGATCAGATCCAAGCTGGCGAGCCGGTGGGCCAGATGCGCGGGATCGTTGTAGGTGGTGTTTTGCGTGGCCACGAGGCCGATCTTGTTGGTCACGGCGGCCAGCGCGGCCAACATGGTTTGCGCATCCGGACGTCCCGCGACATCTAGGGCGTGCGGGCGGCCCTGATGTTCGCGCAGCCGCAGGCCCTCACCGAGGAAGAACGCGGCAAAGAGCCCGCGCTCTGCCGTCTGCGCCAGCTGCCTGAATGATTCAAAGTCCGTTTGGGAGCCTGATTCGGGCGCCTTCCATACGGTTCCGGAGTTGACGCCCTGGAAGAAGACGCCTAATTGCAGCTGTCCGCTGGGGACAAAGCCGTGGCCGATGTCTGTATTTTCACTCATGGCGATTCCTTAGTGTCCAGCGGTTGCGTAGCGATTGGTGGCCTGTCCCAGCCCCAGGAGGGCGCGGAACGTGGTCTCGGGCGTGCTGGGAGCGAGCACGCCGCGGCGGCGCAGCTCGGGCAGCACGAGGCGGGAGAGCTCGTCGAGCTCCACGTCTAGTACGGCGGGGTGCAGCCGCACGCCGTCGGCCGTGGCCAACAGCTCACTCAAGAAATCCACGAGGCCGGCCGCGTCCCCCACATAGCGGCTGCGGTTGCTGGGCCACGGCGTCTGCGCGTCCAACTGGGCCAAACGCTCCTTGGCACGCTGACCACGGGCATCGAGCACCACGTCCAGCTCGGCGATGACGGACACGGCCCCGCGTGAGCGCACCTGGGCAACAGCCTCGCCGAGCTCCTCTAGCGACGGCGCGGTCACCAACACGGCGTCCACCCCGGAGTCGGGAGAGCCCACGGCCAGCCCGTCAGCGAGCAATTCGGCCGGGGCTACCACAGGCAGCTGCCCCTGCAAGGGACGCGGAATGATGGCCGGACCTTTGACGGAATACCCCTCGCCGGGAAAATCGGGGTCCGTCTCAAAATCGGCATAGTGCAGCTTGTCCACATCCAGGTACCGTCCGGAGTCCACGTCGCGGATCACGGCGTCATCCTCCCAGCTGTCCCATAGCCGACGGCTCACCTCAACTGCGGCCGCAGCCTCCGCCGCGCGTCCGGCCCCTGCCACTGCGGAACGTCCGACGGCGGCTCCCTCGCCTTCACTGCCGCTGGCCGCGACGAGCCATCCGGCCCGGCCAGCTGTCACATAGTCAAGGCTCGCGAGCTGGGTCGCGACATGGAAGGGCTCGGTGAACACCGTGTCGACCTCGGGCACCAGGATGATGCTGCGGGTGATGGGCCCGGCAAAGGCGGCCCGCTGCACGGCGTCGAGCCGGGCGGCAATGTCCGAGCCAGCAGGTCCCACCGGGCCATCGGAAAAGGTGGCCACATGGAAGCCGGCCGATTCTGCCGCCAGCACGGTGGAGCGGATGCGCACACCGCTCAAGAGTTCGGTGGGGGCATGGCGGGCGGCGCGCCAGGCAGCCGGGTGGGCCCCGTCGCCGTCGAGCTCTAAGGCTAGGAAGCCTGTTCGGGGATGATCTGCGGTGCTCATGGACGTGCCTCTCGTTCAAAGGGGATCTTTTCGCCGGCGGCAATGGCCACGGGCAGATGATTTTCGGCGGGCGGGAGCGGGCAGGTGGCCAGATCCGTGTAGGCGCAGGGCAGATTCACGGCCCGGTTGAAGTCGGCCGTCACGGCGCCGCCATCCGCGGGAGCGGCAAAGTTCAAGGAACGGTTAGCCGCATAGGTGGTCTTCCCCGAGGTGGCATCCGTAAACAAGACCTGGAACGTTCCCGGAGCTGCCCCGTTGAACACCGTGAGCTCGTGCCTCTGGCCCGCGAGGCTGAAGCTCAGCTGCCCCGGTGCCTGGTACACATGCGAGATACCCTCGACGGCGGCTCCCACCGTGACCTCGCGGGGTCGCCGGAAGGGAACGTAGTGGGCTGCGAGCGCAAACGCCGGGTTGGGGCGGTAGGCCGGTGTGCCGTGATAGTTGCGCAGCAGGGCGTTCTCGGGATTCCGTGGACGGAGGAGGTACTCTCCTCCCCTCTTGGCGAGCTCAAGGATGGTGGTGCCGTAGCCGAGGTTGATGCCGTCGCGTTCGGCGATGGGGCCAAAGACGAGTTCCCCCTCGGTGTTCAGGTTCTCTGGCGTGTTGAGCTCTACCCCGTCGCGCAGCAGGCTTTCGCTGGCAGGCAAGGTGAGGTGTACGGCGTCGTCCTTGAGGTACCACTGGCCGGGAGCCCCGGCGAGCGCCGTGGCCTCGGAGGTGAGCCAGTGCAGATCTGTCACGGCGAGGAAGCCGTGCGGATCGCTGCGGAGTTTCTCATGGGCGTTATGCCAGTCCTCCCACTCGGTCGCGAAGCTCATTTGCTGCCCCCTACATAGTTGCTGGCCGTGATGGTTTCGGAGGCCGGGAGGGCTTCCTCGCTCAGACCCCAGCGGGCGAGGACCTCTCCGTAGGATCCGTCCTTGATGACGGCGTTGAGTGCGTCGGTAATGGCCGGAGCCAGTCCGTTGTCCTTGAGCGTTGTCGCGGCGACGAGGGTTTCATTGGGCCAGCCGGCATTGACCTTGCCCACGATCTTCAGGTCATCCCGCGTGTTGGCTCGGTACACGGCCGACGGGTACGGGGTGATGTTGACGTCGGTGCGTCCAGAGCCCAGCGCCAGGATGGTGTCGGCGTCTGAGGAGTAGTACTGCAACTCGGCGGGCGCCTTTCCGGCGGCCTCAAGTTCCTTATTCCACGCCAGCAGGATCTTTTCCTGGTTAGTGCCGGAGCCGACCGAGATCTTGAGCCCGGAGATGTCGGCCGAACTCTTGATGTCATAGCTGGAGGTTTTCTTGGCCTCGAAGCCCATGTAGGCCGCCCTATAGGTGGAGAAGTCAAAAAGTTTCACCCGCTCGGCGTTGATCCCCACATTGGAGAACACCGCCTCCAGGTCCCCCGATTGGGTTTTCAGTGGCCAGTTCTCCCACGCCGTGACCTGGACATCGAGGTCCAGGCCCAGCTTGTCGGCCACGAGCTGGGCCAGGTCAAGCTCTGAACCAATGGGGGTCTTGTTATCCGTGGCGTGGAAGCTCAGCGGCACGGACCCTGCCGTGGTGCCCACCGTGAGCTTGCCATCCTTGGCGATGGCGGCCGGGACCTTGGCTGCGAGCGCCGGATCCTTCTCAGCCCTGATGCGGTTTTGCTCCGGTGAGCTGTTGTACACCACTCCGTTGGCGGCGGCCGGGCTCTGCTCACCTGTGGCGGCCTGTGCACCGGGGTCGGAGCAGCCTGTCAGCACGCTCATCCCGGCAAGAACGACGGCGGGGAGTACAGCAAGGCTGCGAAGGCGTGAGTTCCGGGGTGCGGAGGACTGTGACATGTGGGTGTTCCTTAGATATTGAAGGCTGGTTCGATGATTTTGGAGAAGAAGGCTTTGGTGCGCGCTTCATGGGGGTTGGCGAAGAGTTCCGCCGGGGTGCCGCTTTCCACGATCTGCCCCTGGTCCATGAAGACCACGGTGTCGGCCACATCGCGGGCGAAGCCCATCTCGTGCGTGACGATGATCAAGGTGGTGCCGGAGGTGGCGAGTTCGCGGATGACGTCCAGGACCTCGTTGACCAGTTCGGGGTCGAGCGCGCTCGTGGGTTCGTCAAAGAGCAGGATCTTGGGGTCCAGGGCCAGCGCCCGGGCGATCGCCACGCGCTGTTGTTGCCCGCCGGAGAGTTGTCGCGGGTAAGCATGGGCCTTGTCCTTGAGTCCTACTCGCTCCAGTAATTCCAGACCACGACGGCGGGCCTGCGCCTTGGTCTTTCCCTGCGCCACCACCGGTGCCTCGACGACGTTTTCTAACGCCGTGAGGTGGCCGAAGAGGTTGAAGTTTTGAAACACCATCCCAATCTCGGTGCGTTGCTTGAGAATGTCTTTCTCGCGCAGCTCATGCAGGCTGTTGCCGCGCTTCTTGTATCCCACGAGGGAGCCGTCGATTGCGACATAGCCCGAGTCGACCTTCTCAAGGTGGTTGATGGTGCGCAGCAGAGTGGACTTTCCCGAGCCGGACGGGCCAAGGATCGCGGTGACTGCTCCGGGCTCCACCGTCAGGGACACACCCCTGAGGACATGCAGGGCACCAAAGCTCTTGTGCACCTCGGTGATCTCCACGAGCCCGCGGGTCTGTGCTGGGGCGAGGGTTTCGGTGATGGTCATCGCAGATCCTTAGCGGTGGTGCGGAGGGTGAAGAACTTCTTGGCTTTCTGCAGGGGTGTCTGCGGCAGGGTGCGCACGGCGCCCTTGGCGAAGTGGCGTTCGATGTAGTACTGGAAAACGCTCAGCACGGAGGTGATCACGATGTACCAGAGCGTGGCCACGAGCAGCAGCGGCAGCACCTGTTGGGTGCGGTTGTATATGACTTGCACGGTGTAGAACAGTTCCGAGTAGGCCAGCACGTACACAATCGAGGTGCCCTTGACCAGGCCGATGATCTCGTTGAATGCCGTGGGCAGAATGGAGCGCATGGCCTGCGGCAGCACGATCCGGGTGGAGCGACGCCAGGCCGGAATACCCAGGGCCGAGGCGGCCTCGAGCTGGCCCTGATCCACCGAGAGGATGCCGCCGCGGATGATCTCCGCCGAGTAGGCCGCCTGGTTCAAGGTCAGGCCCAGGATGGCTGCGGCAAATTGACTGATGAGGGTCGTGGTCTGGACCTCGAAGAACTGCACACTCGTAAAGGGAATGCCGAGGCTGATCTTTTCGTACAGGTACCCCAGGTTGTACCAAAGCAGCATCTGCACCAGCAGTGGTGTGGAGCGGAAGATCCAGGAGAACGTCCAGGAGACCGAGACCAGAAGTGGCGAGGCCGAGAGCCGCATGAGCGCGAGGATGAAGCCGAGCACAAAGCCCAGGACGCCGGAGATGACCGTCAGCTTGAGCGTCTCGCCCAGCCCGCGGATCACGGACTCGGCCGTGAACCACTGCGCCACCACGTCCCATTCCCAACGCGGGTTCGTCGCGAGCGAGAACAGGATCGCCACAACGCCCAAGGCCACCACAATGGTGCCCACCCAGCGCCAGGGATGCTTGGCCGCAACCACCTTGTAGCCCGAATAGTCGGCCACGGCCCGTGCGGCACCCGGTGTGGGAGGCACGGAAGCCGGGGGCACACTGGAGCCGTGAGGTCCTGCAGGGCTCGCAACGGCCTGTGGGTCCGGGGAAGATTCGTTCGTCTCGGTGGCCGATGGGGCCAGCTCGGTCGGTGCGGTGCTCATTGCGCCACCTCGATTCTTTGTTGTGGTTGTTGTGCTTCGATGACTGCAAATCTAGGCGGCGCCTGCAACCGTTTCCAAGGGCTTCGTTGCACGGCTTCACGATGGGACGCAGGGCGTCATATGTCGTTGCGTGACCCGCACGTGACGCTTCGTGAACGGCGGTGAAGTGGCGTGACCGCGTCCTTTTTTCGGCCCCGGGCGGCGACCTAGCATGAGCTCATCACCCATTCTTAGAACTGCTTCGCGGGCTCCCGTGCGGCACCGGTCAGGAGCCCCTATGTCTGCCCAGAACCTCGTCTTCATCGGCGGCGGCCCGCGTACCGCGGGTCTCTTGGAACGCCTCGGCGCCAATGCGCCCGAACTGCTCGCGGCTCCCCTGGACATTCACGTCGTGGAACCCTTCGCGGCGGGCTCTGGCCGGATCTGGCGTTTTGAGCAAGATCCGCAGCTCATGCTCAACTCCATGGCCGGGGACGTGACCATGTTTAGCGACGCCTCCGTCAGATGCCTTGGCCCCACGGTTGAGGGACCAGATCTGGCCCACTGGGCTGCAGCACTCACCGCCGGCACCCTGGAAGACGCACCGACCCTGCCACCGCATCTTGCCGAGCAGGCCGCCACCCTGACGCGGGCCTCCTTCCCCACCCGACAGCTCAACAGCGCTTACCTCGAGTGGTTCTTTCGTCGCGCCGTGGCCACGCTGGCGCCCCTTGCCACCGTGACCGTCCACCGGGATACGGCCTTAGAGGTGGTCAATCGGGCGGAGGGTGGGCACACGGTCCGGCTCGCGGGAGGAGCGGAACTTCAGGCGAGCGCCGTCGTACTGGCCCTGGGCCACACGGACTCCACGGTTCACGGGGCGTCGGCGCACTTTGCGGACTTTGCCGCCCGCCACGGTGGCTTCCATGCCGCCCCGGCGTACACCACCGATGTTGACTATTCCGCGATTGTGCCGGGCCAGGATGTCATTGTCTCGGGCATGGGGCTGGCGTTTGTTGACCTGACGGTGTTGCTCATGGAGGGGCGCGGCGGTCGTTTTGTGCAGAGGCCCGACGGCGAACTTGACTATGTGCCTTCGGGCCGCGAGCCACGGCTGTGGGCCGGCTCGCGTCGCGGTGTGCCGTTTCATTCGAAAATCTCCGCCACCCTGCGGGGTGCGGCGCCCGGGGCGGCCCAGTTTTTCACGGCCGAGGCGGTGCAGCGGCTGCTGGCCGAGCACAGTGAGCTCGATTTCCGGTCGCAGTTGTGGCCGCACATCGCCAAGGACACGGCCCACGCGTACTACCAGGAGCTCTTCACGGGCAGCCCGGAGCGAGCACGCATGGACTGGAGCGAGTTCTCCACGGCCTTTGCGCGCCTCGACTGGTACAGCCCCGAGCGGGCGGCACTCGTCACCGCCGCGGTGCCAGATGCGGCGCTGCACCTAGACTTTGAACGGCTGGATCATCCCCTGACAGGGCTGGACTTCGGCGAGCGTGGATCCGTGGCCGACGCCGTCGCCACCCATATTGCCGAGGACCTGCTCCAGCGCGACGGAGCGGACCATCCGGAAACCTTGGCGTTGTTCTTGGGACTACTGCGCGCGTATATGGATGTGGCCGCGATCGTGCCAGCCGAACGGTTGAGCGCGGAATCGCATGCCGCCGTGCACGGGTGGTGGCATGGCTTCTTTAGCTTTGTGGACTCCGGTCCGCCGCCGCACCGTTTGCGGCAGCTCCTGGCCCTCCATCGGGCCGGCTTGTTGGAGTTCCTCGGCCCGGGCTTGCAGGTGACCGCGGAGGAATCCAGCGGCTGGTTCCACGCCACGGCCGCTCACGGTGCCAGCTCAGTGACGGCTTCCGCGTTCATCGAGGCGCGCTTGCCGGCACCTACCGTGGCCCACTCGGCCAACCCGGTTCTGGCTCGCCTGCACGACAGCGGTAGCGGCTCGGAGCAGCAGTTGCTCACCGCCGACGGTACAGTGTCCACGGGGAAATTATTGGTCACCGAACTCCATCAACTCGTGGATTCGCGCGGCGAGGCAGCCCCTACGGTGTTCGCCGTGGGGCCGGGAACCTCGGCCTGGGCCTCCGGGGCATTTGCCCGGCCCAACAGTAACGCGGCCCCGTTCCGGGACAACGATGCTCTGGCTCGATCGCTGCTGCGCACCGTGGCCCAACGTTCCACCCTCACGGCATTTCCTGAAAGGACACACGCATGAGCATCCCCTTGGACACCGCAGAACTCACGGTCTTATCGCTGCCTCTGAGCGATGAGCGGGTGCGGCCACTGCTCGATGAGCTGGCCGTGGAATATGAGCACCGGTACGCGGATCTATTCGGCGAGGGTAATGCCCAGGCCGAGCTCAACCGCTACCCGGCGAAGGACTTCGAAGCTCCGGATGGCGCCTTGCTGATCATTCAGGAAAATGGTGTGTCGATCGCCGGTGGCGCGTTCCGCCGCTACTCCCCCGACACCGCCGAGTTCAAGCGGATCTGGACACATTCGCAGCATCGCCGCCGCGGCTTAGCGCGCCGCGTCATGGCCGAGCTCGAGGCCAAGGCCGTCGAGCTGGGCTACTCCCACGTGTATCTGACCACGGGCCCACGCCAGCCCGAGGCCCGGGGCCTGTACCTGAGCACCAACTACACACCCTTGTTCGACCTCGAGGTCCCCTCGGAGTCCCTGCCGTTCCTCGCGTTCAGCAAAGATCTCGCCGTAAAGTGATGCAGCGTCAGGGGACGTCGGAGCGGTCCATCCTTTGGCTGATGACCGCCGAGACGCCGTCGCCGCGCATCGAGACACCGTAGAGCGCGTCGGCGACATCCATGGTGCGCTTTTGGTGCGTGATGATGATGAGCTGGCTGGTTTCCTGCAGTTCCTGGAACAAGGTGATGAGTCGGCCCAAGTTGGTATCGTCCAGGGCCGCCTCCACCTCATCCATGACATAAAACGGTGAGGGGCGGGCCTTGAAGATCGCCACAAGCAGCGCCACGGCCGTCAGCGAGCGCTCTCCACCGGAGAGCAGGGAGAGGCGCTTGATGCGCTTACCCGCGGGACGGGCTTCGATCTCGATGCCCGTGGTCAGCATGTTCTCCGGATCCGTCAGGACCAGACGGCCCTCACCTCCCGGGAACAGCCGGCCAAAGACAAGCTCAAATTGTGCGGCCGTGTCGGCGTAGGCGGCCGTGAAGACCTCCTCGACGCGCTGATCGACTTCCTTGATGATGTCCAGCAGGTCCTTACGGCTAGCCTTCAGGTCTTCGAGCTGCGAGGACAGGAATTGGTGGCGTTCCTCGAGTGCGGCAAATTCCTCCAGGGCCAAGGGGTTGACCTTGCCCAGGGCAGTCAGATCCCGCTCGGCCTGCTTGAGGCGTTTCTCTTGCTCCTCGCGGACATAGGGTGTGCCCTCGCGAATCTCCTGACCGTCATCGTCCACCACCATGCGCAGCGCGGCCCACTTGTCATTGGAGACAGCAGGGCTTGGCGGCACCAGGGTCTCGGGCCCGTATTCCCGCAGGAGGTGGTCCACGCTCAACCCCAGCTCCTCGATGGACTTGTTCTCTAGCACCTCAATCCGCGAGCGCTGGGCGGCGCGGCTCAGCTCATCCTTGTGCACCGTGTCCGTGAGCCGTGCGAGTTCCTTCTCGCTCTCGACTGTCACGCTGCGAACCGCCATGAGCTCAACCTCACGCGTGGCGCGCTGCTCCTCGGCCTCGTCCCGAACCCGTTCGGCTCGTTGAATGGACTCCGCGACGAAGACCAGGATGTGCCCGGTCGCCTGTGACACCGCGGCAGCCTTCTTCGCCTGAAAGAGCCGCCGATTGGCGCGTCGGGCGGCCTGTTCCCGGGCCGTCCGCTCCGTTGCCGCGGCTCGTTCCAAAGCTGCCGCCCGGTTGCGGACCGTCGTGAGTGATTCCTCCGTGCTGCGCAACTGCAGCCGGGTTTCCATCTCCACGGTGCGTGCTGCCACGGCGGCGGCTGCGAGCGCGTCGCGTTCCTCCATGGACGGCTCGGTCTCGGCCGGCGCCTCCTGCGCCGTGGCCAGGCGTGCGGCAATCTCCTGGAGCGCCGCCTGTTCCCGCAGTAAATTCTCCTGCGCCACGGCCATCGTCTGCGCATGCCGTTCTGACTCCCCCGCGGCAGATTGCAAGGTCGCCCCCAGCGCACCCAACTGCACGGCGGCCGCAGCCTGCCGGGCCTTAGCCTTCTGCCGCTCCGCCTTGGCCGCGGCTTCCGCGGCAGCGAGCTCACTGCGCCGTTCCCGCAATCCCGCCACGGCAAAACGTGCCTGTTCGCCACGAAGCGTGGCCGCCCGCAGCGCGGTTTCGGTCTCGTCCACGGCCGCCTGCAGCTCCAACAACGACGGCGCCGTCGCCGAACCGCCCTTGACGAACAACGCTGTGATGACATCGCCCTGCGCTGTGACGGCCGTCAGTTGCGCATCCAGCGCCAAGAGCTGCTGGGCCGCGTCCAGATCGGGCACGAGCACCACCCCGGCCAACAGGGCATCCAGTGCGGCGCTCAGTTCCTCCGGCGCGTGCACCTGGGAACGTCCGACGACGGCCCCCGCCACCGCGCCAGCCGCCACCTCTGCGGCAGCCCGACGAGCAACGACAGCATCGTCCCCAAAAGCCCGAGCCACGGCGTCGGCAACAACCAAGGTGACGCGGCCGCCGTCGTTCTTCTTGACGAGCTCCACAGCCCTCATCGCGGCAGCCAGATCGGCCACGGCAACACCCTCGGCCGCGGCATCGAGTGCGGCGGCGATGGCGGTTTCGTGACTCGGAACCACCTGTAGCAGCGTCGCCATGGACGCCAGTACACCATCTGGGCGAGCCTCGAGCAGATGCGCACTGCCGTCCTTGCGCAACAAGCCAACGGCTAGGGCGTCACGTCGAGCCGTCAGGGAATCATGCTCACGCTCGGCGGCCAACTGCTCGGCACCCAGCGTGGAAATCTTGGCATCCAGGACGGCCAGGGCGTCGGCAGCCAGCTCATGATCAGCGTCGAGCTGCGCCTCGCCGGCGGCAACAGACGCCTGCTCAGACTCCAGCGCGGCAAATTCCTGCGCGGCGGCGCTGTGTCGATCCGCACCGGCGGCCTTGCTCTGATGCAGGCGCCCAATCTCCGCCTCGGCAGATTCCACCCGCGAACGCGCCGACGCTACCTTGCCGGCCACCCGGGCCAGCCCCTCGCGACGATCGGCCGTGGCCCGCAACTGCTCCCGCACGCGCTGTTCCTCGGACCGCACGGCAGCCTCGGCGTCTTCCTTGATCTCCATGGCCGTTTCGAGGCCATAACGACGCTCCTCCAGCGCCAACTCCAGCTCGCCCTCCTCGGCACGCAGCCGGGCAGCTTGTTCCGCGAGCCGATCTGGATCCCGGCTGGGATCCGGGGCAGCATCCGGGGCACCCAAATGGCGCTGCCGCTCGGCCGCCAGAACACCCAGCGCCTTGAGCTGATCGCGGGTGGCCACGAGCTGGTACCAGTTATCGCGCGCCGCATTCAGGAGCGGGGTCGCCGCCGCAGCCGCCTGCTCCAACTCGGCCTGCCGTGTGCGCCCGGCCTGCAGCTGCTGTTCAACCGCCTCGCGTCGCTGCTTCAGGGCAGCTTCTGCCGCCTCGTCACGTGCGACGGCGGAGCTCAGGGTCACGATGTCATCGGCGAGCAGGCGGGCGCGTGCGTCGCGAACGTCGAACTGGACCGACTGGGCGCGGCGGGCCACGGCGGCCTGCTTGCCCAGGGGTGTGAGCTGACGGCGGATCTCTCCGGTCAGATCTGTGAGGCGGGCGAGGTTGGCACCCATGGCATCGAGTTTGCGGAGGGTTTTTTCTTTACGGCGGCGGTGCTTGAGAATTCCTGCGGCTTCCTCGATGAAGCCGCGGCGGTCCTCGGGCGTGGCGTGCAAAACCTTATCCAATTGCCCCTGACCGACTATGACATGCATCTCCTTGCCGAGTCCGGAGTCGGAGAGCAGTTCCTGAATGTCGAGCAGGCGGCAGGAGTTGCCGTTGATGGCGTATTCGGATCCGCCGGCACGGAAGAGCGTGCGCGAGATCGTGACTTCGGCGTACTCGATCGGCAGGGCACCGTCGGCATTGTCAATCGTCAGCGTGACCTGGGCTCGGCCCAGCGGCGGACGGCCCGAGGTGCCGGCGAAGATCACGTCCTCCATTTTGCCGCCACGCAGGGTTTTTACGCCTTGTTCACCCATGACCCACGACAGTGCGTCCACCACATTGGACTTGCCTGATCCGTTGGGTCCAACGACGGCGGTGATGCCGGGTTCAAACTCAAAGGTGGTGGCCGAGGCGAAGGACTTGAATCCGCGCACGGAAAGACTTTTTAAATGCAAACTGTTTTCTTCTCCTGCGCACGATGTTTTCCCAGAAGCCAATCTACCGTGAAATCGACCCGAGCATCCGGGTCCTGACCCATCGCGGGCGCGTGTATGCGCCACGGTGCATGTGCGTGAAGACCCCTTAAAGGTGCATAGTTAAGGATGCGTCTTGTTCAGCACGGGTGCCCCCTGTGGCAGGAGCTGTGTTGACCCAGGCTCTTTCACTGCATCTTCAGTGACATTTGATACCGAACATCCCAAGATAAAGGTTGGCTCTTGATCGGCAACGCTACTTTTCGTCACCACAACACCGCCTTGCTTGCGGTCTCCAGCATTGAGGCTCCGGTCGTGGTCAAGTCCAGCGACTTTGACGCCCGGTTGGCCCCCAGCCTGAAGCGACTCAAGCTCTCCAAGCGACTCTTGGAGCGTGTGGCTGGTGTCGAAGAACGTCGCTGGTGGGCGCCGGGCACCGACTTTGACGACGCCGCCATCGAAGCAGGCGCCAAGGCCTTGGCCGAAGCCGGAATCGATGCGAGCCAGGTGGGGCTGTTGATCAACACCTCCGTGACCCGCCGCAATCTCGAACCCTCCGTGGCCGTCAAGGTCCACAACGGACTGGGTTTGCCGTCCTCGGCCATGAACTTTGATGTCGCCAACGCCTGCTTGGGCTTTGTCAACGGCATGTCGCTGGCCGCCACCATGATCGATTCTGGTCAGATCAAGTACGCCCTAATCGTCGCCGGCGAGGACGCTCAGGCCACGCAGGAAACCACCTTCCGTCGCCTCAACGCCGAAACCTCAACGCGGGATGACTACCTCCGAGAATTTGCCACCCTGACGTTGGGCTCCGGCGCAGCGGCGGCCGTCATTGGCCCGGCCGATCTCCACCCTGAAGGCCACCGCATCCTTGGCGGGGTATCTCGCGCAGGCACCCAGCACCACGAATTGTGTGTGGGCGGCCCCGATGGCATGTACACCGACACGAAGGGCCTGTTGGACAACGGCCTGGAATTGGTCACTGACGCCTGGCACGAGGCGCACACCGACGGCTGGGACTGGCGTTCCATGGACCGCTACGTGACGCACCAAGTCTCCAACTCTTACACCAATGCGATCATCAAGGCCGTCAACTTGGTTAAGAATCGTGTGCCGATCACGTTCCCCAAGTGGGGCAATGTTGGTCCGGCGTCACTTCCCATGACGCTGGCACAGGAATCACAGAGCCTGAACCCCGGCGATCGGGTGCTGTGCATGGGCGTTGGCTCAGGCTTGAACACCGCCATGATGGAAATCGCTTGGTAGCGCTCGTGTCAGCTGAACTTTCTGCTCCTGCTCCGTGGCCTGGCGTTCAGGCTCATTGGCAACGCGCCTTATCGGTGCCATCCACCTCGGCCGTTGACCCGGCCGGCACCAGCCGCCAGTGGCACTACCTGGACAACGAGTCCGATGTTGCCGCAACCGGCATGGATCCCGTCGGTACCTTGCTGTGTGTTCACGGCAACCCTACGTGGTCGTACCTGTGGCGCACGCTCCTGGCCGAAGCCACCTCCCCCGAAACCCTGGCCGCCGGCGGGCCGTGGCGCGTCATCGCCGTCGACCAGCTGGACATGGGCTTCTCGGAGCGCACGGACACCTTCCGCCGTCTCGAGGATCGCATCAACGACCTCTCCGACTTCACCGACGCCTTGGCCCTGAGCGGTCCGGTCGTCAGCGTTGGCCACGACTGGGGCGGACTCATCTCCCTGGGCTGGGCCACCCGACACCGCGAACAGCTCGCGGCGGTCGTACTCACCAACACCGCCGTGCACCCGGCAGGTTTCTCCCTACCGCCAGCGCTGAAGCTCGCGCTGCACCCCGCGGTTCACAAGTGGGGCACCACCACCTCGACCGCCTTCTTGCGCATCACCCACGGTCTGGGTCAGCCGTCCTTGGCCGAAGACGTCCGCGACGCCTTCATGGCTCCGTACAAGACAGTGGCCCGCCGCGCCGGCGTTGGCAACTTCGTGGCAGACATTCCCTTTGCCACCGATCACCCCTCCCGGCCCACCTTGGACGCCGTCTCCGATGACATCCGCACACTGGGCGTGCCGGCCTTGATGTTCTGGGGTCCCAAGGATCCGGTGTTCTCTGACCGCTACCTGCGCGACCTGCTGACACGCCTGCCCCAGGCCGATGTGCACCGCTTCGAAGGTGCCAGCCACCTCGTCCAGGAAGACCGCGACATCGCGACCCCCACCTTTGCATGGTTGACGCAAAAAGTGCTGTCGCAAGATGTCCCTTCGGACGCCGCCAACGAGACAACGGCCACGGGCTATACCTCCATGCTCGCCGAGCTGGACTCCCGCCGCTCCGATACCTCAACGGCCGTGGTGGACATGCTCCCCGACGGTCACGGCACCCGCACACTGTCCTGGTCGCAGCTTTCCCGTGACGTGGACGATCTCGCGGCTGGTTTGCGTGAACTCGGCGTCACCTCCGGGAAGCGCGTGAGCCTCTTGGTACCTCCGGGCATCAATCTGACCACCTTGATTTACGCCTGCCTGCGTTTGGGCGCCATCATCGTCGTGGCCGATGCGGGTCTAGGTACTGCTGGGATGAGCCGCGCCATCAAGGGCGCCGGCCCCGATTACTTGATCGGGATCGAACGCGCCCTAGCTGGTGCACGGTTGTACAACTGGCCTGGTGTTCGCATCGCGGCCGAAGACTTCACACCGTCCAGCGCTGCCGCCAAGAAGGCGCTCTTCGACGTCGCCGCCACGGTGCCTCAGCTCATGGCCAATGGTCGTGTGGTGCGGCTCGCTGGTACCGCCACCGTCTTCACCCCACCCGCACCAGATGCCGATGCCGCGGTCTTGTTCACCTCAGGATCTACCGGCCCGGCCAAGGGCGTTGTCTATACAAACCGCCGCCTCTCCGCCATGCGTGACGCACTCAAGGCCACGTACAAACTCGAAGCCGGCACCGCTCTCGTGGCCGGATTCGCACCGTTCGCACTTCTGGGCCCTGCCCTAGGTGCCACGACGGTCACCCCGGATATGGATGTCACGGCACCTCGAACGCTGACGGCCAAGGCTCTTGCGGATGCTGCCGCCGCCATCGATGCCACCGTGGTCTTCGCCTCCCCCGCCGCACTCGTCAACGTTGTGGCAACCGCCGCAGAACTGACTCCGGCACAACAAAAGGCGCTGTCCGACGTCGGACTGATTCTCTCAGCGGGAGCGCCTCTAGCCCTGCCGCTGTTGGAACAGGTGCAGCAGCTGGCTCCGAACGCCGCACTGCACACGCCGTATGGCATGACCGAGGCGCTGCCCGTCACGGACATTGACCTGCCGGGCATACGTGCCGCTGGCGTGGGCAATGGCGTGTGCGTGGGAACTCCTGTCAGTGGCGCCACGGTCATGATTGCTCCGGTCGCGGCCGACGGAACCGTCATTCCCAAACCCACCACGGAGGCCGGCGTCACGGGTGAGATCTTGATTCGCGCCCCGCACGTCAAGGAACGCTACGACCGCCTGTGGATCACCCAGGAACAAAGCACCTCGATCCCCGGCTGGCATCGCAGCGGCGACGTTGGCCATCTGGATACCGAGGGTCGGCTCTGGGTCGAGGGCCGCATGGCACATATCCTCACCATGTCCGACGGCGTAACAACTCCCGTCGCTGCCGAGCAGGCCGTGGAACGTGTTCCTGCTGTGGCTCGCGCCGCTGTCGTGGGTGTTGGACCCGCTGGCACTCAAGCTGCGGTAGCCATCGTCGAGACCACACCTGCCGTGAAGCGCTCCGGCCTGGCACCTATGCCGCTAGCCACCGCGGTGCGTGAGGCTGCCCGGACGGTAGGGCTACAGCTTTCTGCCGTTCTCGTCATCGATGCGATGCCTACGGATGTGCGGCACAACTCGAAGATCGATCGTGCCAAGCTCTCGCAGTGGGCCGGACGCATGTTGGCCGGTAAGAAGGCTGGACAACCGTGAGTGATGCCGTGCAGCGCCGCGTGCTTGTGACAGGAACCAGCGGCCTCCTCGGCCGAGCGGTGGCGCAATTGCTACACGATCGCGGCTTCTTCGTGCGGACCCTGCAGCGCCGGGCAGTGGAGTCTCCCTGGGAATCGGTTCAGGGTTCCGTTGTGGATCCCGATGTAACTGCCCGCGCGGTCGCCGGGATGGATGCCGTGGTGCATTTGGCGGCGAAGGTTTCCTTCACGGGCGCATGGGAAGATTTTGTCACCACCAACATTGTCGGCACGCGACAGCTTCTCACCGCTGCACAACATGAGGGCCTTCGCGACTTCGTTTTTGTCTCCTCACCCTCCGTGGCGCACTTTGGCTCCTCTATTGTTGGAGCCCCGGCCGGTACCGCGAATCCAGCACTAGCCCGGGGCAGCTATGCCCGCTCCAAGGCTGCTGCCGAGGAGATCGCCCTCGCGGAGGACTCCCCCGAATTTCGGGTCACCGCCATCCGACCGCATGTTGTGTGGGGCCCCGGCGATACTCAGCTCGTGGAACGCGTGGTGGAACGTGCACGCGCAGGACGGTTGCCGCTGCTCGATGGCGGCCGCGCCCTCATTGACACCACCTATGTGGACAACGCGGCCGAGGCAATTGTGCGCGGGCTCGAACGGATGGACTACGCCCATGGCCAGGCATTGGTCGTCACGAACGGCGAACCGCGTCCTGTGGGCGAATTGATCGCCGGGATTTGCGCCGCTGCCGGCGTGCAGGCACCTGGCTATTCGGTGCCTGGCTGGTTGGCCCGTGGCGCCGGATCTCTCATTGAGAAGGCCTGGCTGGCTGCCGGATCACGCGGCTGGGTCCACGATGAACCTCCCATGACACGTTTCCTGGCCGAACAGCTCTCCACCGCTCACTGGTTCGATCAGCGCTACACGCAGGCGGTCTTGGACTGGACGCCAGCTGTTTCCTTGGATGAGGGTCTGGCCCTGCTGGCTCAGTACTACCGCCGCTAGTCGGCGATTCGGCACCAGCTGACGGAGCGACGCCCACCGCACCGTAAGAAGTGGCCAGGCTACTTTTGTTAAGCAGCTCCTGCGGGTGTTGCCTGACTCCGGAATTCTATTAAGCAGCTCCTGCGGGTTACCGCGCCGCGCACCCGCGGGAGCTGCTTAACAGAATGATGTCCCGTTCCCACACCCACAGGAGCTGCTTAACAGATCCGCTTTCCGTGCTTGCACCCACAGGAGCTGCTTAACAGATCTGCTTTCCGTGCTCATGCGGAAGAAATCGGCCAGTAACAGGGTAAATAAGCCACTGCGCCGGGAAGACTGTGAGCGGCACGCCGCCTAAGTTCAGGATTACCGCAACTCAACCAGAAGCGACCGCGTCCCGTAATCTGCGGCTATAGTCCCAAGATGCGCGCGGATGCAGCCTCGAGCGCTCCGGGGACCAGTGAGTAGTACGCCCAGGTGCCTCGCTTCTCCCGCTCTAGCAAGCCAGCATCAACCAAGATCTTGAGGTGGTGGGACACCGTCGGCTGACCCAGATCCAAGGGTTCGGTGAGGTCGCATACGCAAGCCTCTCCGCCGTCGCCGGCCTTCACGATCGAGAGCAGCCGCAGGCGGTTCGGGTCCGAAAGCGCTTTGAGGACGCGCGCCGATTCCTGAGCATCAACCGCGTTGAGCACGGGCTGGCTACTGGGTTCGCAGCAGAGCTGGGCGGGATCTGTTTCGACGGTTAGTGCAGTGGTCATGTACCCATTATGCCCATAGATTGACAATTATCGATATAGCGAGAAATACTTGCTGTATCGACAGTCATCAATCTTAAGCTGAACTGGCTAGGAGCCTTGTGAGTATCAAGACCATCAACCCCTCCACATCTGGAGAAGCCGCCGTTGTCGGCAAGCTCTCCACGCTGGACCGGTTCCTGCCGGTATGGATCATCGCCGCCATGGCCCTTGGCCTCTTGCTGGGCAAATTCATCCCCGGATTGAATTCAGCATTGGATACGGTGAAGGTCGGGTCAGTGTCCCTGCCGATCTCGATTGGCTTGCTGGTCATGATGTACCCGGTGCTTGCGAAGGTTCGTTATAACGAGACCGGCAAAGTCTTGACCGACCGGAAGCTGATGATCACCTCGCTGATCATCAACTGGGTGGCGGCTCCGGCGTTCATGTTCGCCCTCGCCTGGATTTTTGTGCCCGATCTGCCCGAGTACCGAACGGGCCTGATCTTCGTTGGTCTGGCCCGCTGTATCGCCATGGTCATGATCTGGAATGATCTGGCTTGTGGTGACCGAGAAGCCGCCACGGTGCTGGTGCTGATCAACTCCGTCTTTCAGGTCTTCGCCTTCGGCGCCTTGGGCTGGTTCTACCTGCAAGTACTGCCGGGCTGGTTGGGACTTCCGACGACGTCTGCTGACTTCTCCTTCTGGGCCATCACCGCGTCGGTACTGATATTCCTCGGCATCCCGCTACTGGCCGGATTCCTGACCCGGGCGATCGGCGAGAAGGCCAAGGGCCGCGATTGGTACGAGGATAAATTCCTCCCCAAGCTCGGCCCGTGGGCCCTCTACGGCTTGCTGTTCACGATTGTTCTGCTGTTCGCTCTTCAGGGTGGCTCCATCACGTCCAAGCCGCTGGATGTGGCCCGAATCGCCGTACCCCTCTTGGTGTACTTCATCGTCGTCTTCGGCTTCAGTATGATCATTGGCCGGGCCCTGAAGCTCGGCTACGCGAAAACCACCACCTTGGCGTTCACCGCCTCTGGTAACAACTTTGAGCTCGCCATCGCCGTCGCCATCGGCACCTTCGGTGTCACGAGCGGCCAGGCCCTGGCCGGCGTCGTCGGCCCTCTCATTGAGGTGCCCGTTCTGGTCGCCCTGGTCTATGTCGCCCTGTGGGCCCGCAAACGATTCTTCGCCAACTAACACCCTCCACCAATTCAAGGAGCCTGAACTTATGAGCACGACCGAAATCACCAAGAAGCCCTCCGTCCTGTTCGTCTGCGTGCACAACGCCGGACGCTCCCAGATGGCCGCCGCCTACCTCACCACCCTTTCCAACGGGGCCATCGAGGTCCGTTCAGCAGGGTCTCAACCGGCCGCATCGGTCAACCCCGCCGCGGTGGAGGCCATGGCCGAAGACGGTATCGACATGTCTGCCGAGATCCCCAAGATCCTCACAACAGAAGCGGTGAAGGAATCCGACGTCGTGATCACCATGGGCTGTGGCGATACCTGCCCGATCTTCCCCGGCAAGCGTTACGAAGACTGGGAACTTGAAGACCCCGCCGGGCACGGCGTAGAGTCTGTTCGCCCGATTCGCGACGACATCAAGGCTCGCATTCAGGCCCTCATCACCGATCTCCTGCCCGCCTAGCCCACATCCTAGCCGGGCATCCGAAACCCCCTACGACACCGGTTGTGAATTTCTCAAGAAGGACCACGCACATGACGAACCAACGAAACGATCTGCCAGTTGCCATCATCGGCGCAGGCCCGGTAGGTCTGGCCACGGCCGCGAACCTGATCGAACGTGGACTCACGCCCCTCATCTTTGAAAAGGGTTCCGAGGTGGGTGCCGCCATTCGCACGTGGGGGCACATTCGTCTGTTCTCGTCATGGGAGCACAATATTGATCCGGCCTCGCGGCGCCTGCTCGAGCCCACCGGTTGGACCGAGCCCCGCCTGACATCGTTGCCCTACGGTGCCGAGCTCGTCGATCGGTACCTGAAGCCGCTGGCCGACATTGCCGCTATCCGCTCTGCGCTCCACACCTCCTCCACGGTGACCGCGGTGACCCGGGTCGGCATGGACAAGACTCACTCCCGGAACCGTGATGAGCAGCCCTTCTTGGTCCGTGTCGAGAGCACCGACGGCACCGTGACCGATCACCATGTGCGCGCCGTGGTCGACACTTCCGGCACCTGGGCGCAGCCCAATCCCCTCGGCCAGGCCGGTCTTGCCGCTCCCGGAGAGACCGAAGCCATCAAGGCGGGCCTCATCACCGAGCCGCTGCCGGACGTCACCGGCACGGATCGTGCCCGATTCGTTGGTCAGCATGTCTTGGTTATCGGCGCCGGCCATTCAGCGGCCAACACCCTCCTCTCCTTAGGACAGCTCGCCAAGAACGAGCCCGGCACCCGGATCAGCTGGGCGGTGCGTGGCTCGGATGCCTCACGACTCTACGGTGGTGGAGATCTGGATGGACTGCCGGCCCGTGGTCAGCTCGGCTCTCGCCTCCGCAAATTGGTCGAGGACGGACACATCGAACTGCACACGTCCTTCACCACGATCTCCTTCACTGTCGGCGATGGCTTGGCCGTCACCGGTTCCACTCCGGACGGGGACGTCACCCTCGAGGTGGATCTGCTGATCCCTGCTACCGGCTTCCGTCCTGACCTGGATATTCTGCGTGAGATCCGTTTGGAACTGGATCCCATCGTGGAGGCTCCTCGCGACCTTGGCCCCTTGATTGATCCCGAGTTCCATTCCTGTGGCACGGTCCCGGCCCACGGTGCCAAGGTCCTAGCTCACCCGGACAAGGACTTTTACATTGCCGGCATGAAGTCCTACGGACGGGCTCCCACCTTCTTGCTCGCTACCGGCTACGAGCAGGTGCGCTCCATCGTCGCAGCCTTGGCCGGCGACCAGGCTGCCGCCAACCAGGTGCACCTGGAATTGCCTGAAACCGGAGTCTGCTCCACCGATTTGGGTGGCAGCTGCGATCTCCCAGCAGTCAGTGGTGCGGAACAAAGCGACGCCGCGGATTCCTGCTGCGGCACCCCTGAACCTGTTCTGATTGAGCTGCCTATGGCTGACGGATGCTGCTCATCGCCCGCAGAAGCTGCACCTACGCAGGAGCAGCCGGTCGCGTGCTGCTCTACTCCGGAACCCGTGATGATGGGAATTCCCACTGGACTGGCTCATGGCCGCTCCGCTAGCATCACCGACTAGGAGCAGGCACCAGACATGACGGCGAGCTGGTCGGTTTCACTTACTGCAAGGTTCGTGAATCCGGCTAGTAATCCGACCGAGTGAACCCAGCGACCTCCACGACCGAAAGAAGATCTACATTGCGCACCAAACCAGGCGTCCTCTTCGTATGTGTGAAAAACGGAGGGAAGTCCCAGATGGCCGGTGGACTCATGCGCCATCTCGCGGGTGACAACGTCACCGTCTACACCGCCGGCACCAAGCCCGGCCCATCACTCAATGCCCAATCTGTCGAATCCCTGGCCGAACTGGGGATCGATATCTCAGGCGAGCGTACCAAAGCCATCACGGCTGACATGCTTGCCGATGTGGGCCTGATCATCACTCTCGGTAATGAGGCCGTCATCGAGCCGGTCGCCGGTATTGAAATACGCAACTGGAACACCGACGAGCCCTCCGAACGCGGCATTGCAGGTATGGAACGGATGCGCCTTGTCCGCGACGATATCCAGGCCCGGGTGCAAGCCCTAGCGGCAGAGTTCAACGCCCAAAGCAACACATAGTTCGACGACATTGCCTTATCTCAGCGGCGCGCAATGTCGACCGACAGCTATTCCTAGCTTCCTGCGTAAAAACGCAACTAACGAACTATCCCAGATCCTTGACTCACCTTCGCCACATCAACTTTCCCGGGAAAAGCCAGCCCATCTAGCGATACCCGTGCAGGACGAATCCCAGTAGGCCACGCATGAGCTCCTGTGGTTCCACCTCCGGCAGCTCTGACGAAGAGCTTATGCCCACAGAGCTCATCATCTTGATGGGTCATTGCTGAAGTGCCATGCTCTATTCGCCAGCGATCGCACCGTTTTCGCGAAGGTACTTGGCCAGCAATTCTCGCCCTGAAATCGAGGCGAAGGAATAGCAATCATAGACTGGCCGCTGCTCTTGAGCGTTTCGGCGCACGCCGTCATAGCTGAGTCCGCGGACCTCGCCCAGCCGGGCATCAAGATAATGGATCTCCTCGGGTGCCCATTTCCGCCAATCAAAGCAGTACTCAAAAGCAGTGATTTTTTCTGCCATTAGGGCTTGATCGGTCTCATAGATGGCGAGCCCAATATCTACCGCACTGTAGTCAGCCTTCCGCGGCGAGAGATCAATCGTCATGTGCTGACACATCCCTTCGCAGGTCTTGGTGTCGGCGCGAAGTGACACTTCAAATCCAGTTTGCGACTGTGTAACCTGCTCCGAGATCGAGGCAAGATCTTCCTCCTCAAGCGTTCGAGGAGCTCCGAGCAAAGTACAACCGGCCACGGTTGCAAGGACTAACGGTAGGAGTACAACCCAAGGAGACCACCGTCTGCGAGCCGTCATTAAAACCATTTTCGTACAGTACCACCGCCGGCGAAGCGATGAACCCCAAGCTACGTGTTCTACGCGGATCCGCCCCGGAAGCGCAGGAACACCCAGCGAACAGCCAACAAGATAACGTACAAGCCCAATGCCCACATTGCCACGGCCCCATTCGAGGTGTTCAGGAATGACGTCAGTACCGGATGGGCCTCACTAACAGCGGCTTCGAAGGACCACCACGTGTCACTCGAACGCACACTCGCCCCGCTTGAGTGCCGTACTCCACCCAGCGATCGAGCCAAGCCTGGATGCATCAGTGCATTCAAGAGCACCCCTAGCGCCAGCGGACCAACAAGGCACAGCAGAAAACTGATGCTGTGCCTTCGTCGAGGTCCCGCGCTCATTGGCATTTCACCGTAACCGTTGGCACAGCGGGCAGAAATGTGAACCGCGGTTCATGAATGTCTCACGCTTGATGATCGTGCCACATCGCGGGCATGGTTCGCCGTCCCGGCCATAAGCATTCAGCGAACGGGAAAAGTATCCAGAGGCTCCGTTGACGTTGACATAGAGAGAGTCGAAGCTCGTCCCGCCAGCGTCCAAGGCGCGAGACATGACCTCACGAGCAGCCTCAATGATCCGCTCGGTATCTGGCCGTCGCATGGTCTCCGTGCGGCGCGCGTAATGCATCTTGGCGGCCCAGAGCGCCTCATCGGCGTAGATATTTCCAATACCAGAGACAAATCCCTGATCCAGCAAGGCACGTTTGAGCCCAGTCTTCCGAGCCCGCAGTTTTTGATGCAGGGCCTCCAAGTCAAAGAACGAATCCAAGGGGTCACGGCCAATGTGGGCGGCTTCTTCCGGGATGAGAGCCAGGCCCTGATCGCCAGTCATGCCGCAACCGCCGGGCTTACCGTCGGCTGTGGGAACCAGAGAGGTGATAAACATGCCGCCAAAGATGCGCTGATCAACAAAGCGCAATTCCTCGGGAGCATCGGCCCGAGGCGAAAAGGACAGCCGTACCTTGAGATGTTTTTCATGCGGCTGATCCGGAGACTCCACGAGCAACTGTCCACTCATGCCAAGGTGTGCCACGAGCGCAGTGTGTGGCTCTGCTCCTGAGGTCAGGGAATCACTCAACGGCATCCAGAGGAATTTTCCGCGACGGACAACGTCCAGCACGGTGGCACCCATAAGGTTTCCACGGAAATCTTCCACGCCTAAGGCATGACGGCGGATCGATCGCGGATCGGGCACGGAGACATCCGTGATGCTTCGCCCGGCGATCCAGCGTTCCAGACCGCGGCGAACTACCTCTACCTCAGGCAGCTCCGGCATTACACTCCGGAGGGAGCAGCAGCGTCGGAGGCGGCGGCGTCCTCAGAGACTGGAACCTCCGGACCGAACTTCTTCTGCAGCTCAACCCAACCAGCGGCGGCTGCAGTGCGCTCGGCTTCCTTCTTGGAGGGGCCGGTTCCGGTGCCATAGTGCACCCCGCCAATGATCAAGCGCGCGGTGAAGGAACGGTTATGGTCGGGACCAACACCGGTGATGTCGTAATTAATGGTGCCGAGGCGCTTGGCGGAGGAGATTTCCTGGATGTTAGTTTTCCAGTCGGTGCCTGCGCCGAGAACAGCAGAGTCGGCCAGCAAGGGCCCAACCAGACGCATGACCAGCTGACGGGCGACTTCGATGCCGTGCGTCAGGAAGGTTGCGCCGATGAGGGCCTCCATGGTGTCAGCCAGGATGGAGTCTTTGTTGCGACCCTTGGTCAGACGCTCACCTTGGCCGAGGTAAATAAATTCACCAACACCGAGGGAGCGGCCAATCGAAGCAAGGGCACGTGTGGAAACCACGGAGGAGCGGCGCTTGGCCAGGTCTCCTTCGGGAAGCAGTGGGTTATCGCGGTATAGCGCGTCGGTGACGGAAAAACCCAGAATGGAATCGCCCAGGAATTCAAGGCGCTCATTCGTGGGGATGCCACCATTTTCATAGGCGTAGGACCTATGTGTGAGGGCAAGACGAAGCGTCCCGGCATCAATAGTGACACCGAGACGCTTCAAAAGCAGTCTCTGCCCGTCCGTTAGTTCCGGTGATGGAATTTCTTCGGACATGACTCTCCTGCTAAATATTAAACAATTCGAACGAACCTAATGGCCCGGACGGAAGTCTTTAGACTTCAGCAACCTTACGGCCCTTGTATTCCAAGAACAGTGCGGTACCAGCTGAGTCGGTGACGACCTTGGCCTGGTGCGGCAGGCTGTAAACAACCTCGCCGTTTTCAACGGTCTTTACCAGAGCAGGCGCGGTGGCCTTCCACTGGGAACGGCGTGCGCGCGTATTGGCACGGGACATCTTCCGCTTGGGAACAGCCACGGCAAACTCTTTTCTCTCGATAACTTATAGGCGTATGCCCATAAGTAAAAACTTATTTGCTAGTTTTCTTCGCCGGTTAAGCCCTGTAGGGCAGCCCACCGAGGATCTAGGATCTCGTGATGGTGCCCCGGCTCATCCGCAAGGTGTATTCCGCATTCGGAACACAGACCCTCGCAGTCTTCCCGGCACACCGGCTGGAACGGCAGGGCGGTTACCACTGCGTCCCGCAACACCGGTTCAAGATCGATAGAATCGTGCTCGACCCAACGTTGCTGATCTTCTTCTTGTTCAAGGAATTCCGCGGACGGCTCCTCGTAGAAGAAAAGTTCTTGCACATCGACTTCAAGGTCATCCTCGAAAGTCTCCAAGCAACGGGAGCATTCGCCAGTTACTTCGACAAATACATTACCCGATACCAGAATTCCTTCATGGACAGCCTCAAAACGGAGTTCCAGATCCAAAACGGATCCAGGCGTCGCGCCAATGAGCGGGGTGCCAAATGCTTCCGGCACAGGTATATGTTCTACGAACTTCCACATGCTGCCCGGGCTGCGCCCAAGCTCCCTCACACTGACGTTGAGGGGCGTGCCATGGTTGGACTTATTGCCCAACGTGGTTTCGCTAATGAGAACTCCTGTAAAGAACATATGACCGACGCACTATCTTAGCCCGAAAGATCACGGGCATCAAAACGAGCGGTACCAGACCAAATTGGCCTTATTCAGTCTACGACAATTGTTGCTCCCACGGCGAACCCATTTGCCCATGCCGCGCGTGATGTAACTCTCAGCCGCTTTTTCGGGGACGTTCGACGCCGAATCTCGCCTCCCACAGCCCCGTCGCCGCGCGCTGTGGCCGGGAATGTTCGGACGTGCGTTGAGTTGGGTGTGAACTTGGCGCAGAACAGTGTTGTGCGCCAAGTTCACCGCGAACTCAACGCAGAACAGAACATTGGAACAGCTATCGCCTCGGCGACACCACGGGAACGGGGCGCGTGTCGGGCCCAACGTCGCCCTGCAGGCGGCGCAGCACGGCGCGGGGAACAAAGTCGGCCACATCCCCACCCAGGGTGTGGACTTCCTTGATCAAGGTGGAGGAAAGGTGCAGGTATCGGCTGTCACCAGGCAAGAACACCGTCTCAACGCCCGAGAGCTGGCGATTCATGGTGGCCATAGGAAGTTCATAGTCAAAGTCAGAAGAGGATCGCAGGCCCTTGACGATCGCGGAGACGCCGCGGGCATGGCAGTACTCCGAGAGCAGTCCCTCCCCCATCGGCTCAACCACGATGCCCGACAACGCCGAGAAGGTATTTTTCGCCATTTCCAGCCGCTCATTGAGTGAGAAGCGGTATTTCTTGGCGTAGTTGGTTGAAACAGCCACGATGACCTCGTCAAATAGACCCGCGGCTCGGGCAATCACCTCAATGTGGCCCTTATGGATGGGGTCAAAGGATCCAGGGCATACAGCGCGTCGCATATAGAGAATGTATCGCGCCACACGTTGTCGTGACCAATGTTCCAACGCATGACGCCGCGGCCGGTAACGTAATGAGAACAAAAGCAGGCAATCAAGGAGTACAAATGAGCACGCCCTGGCAGCGGACAGCACACGGAGCAAATCTGATGGGCCCGGACGGCTCCCTTGGCGTGACGATCTTCGAGGAGATCACCACCTTGGCCATGAAGCATCAGGCCATCAACCTAGGCCAGGGCTTCCCCGATGAAGACGGCCCCGCCGCACTGAGTCGCCTCGCCCAAGAAGCCATCGCCAGCGGCCAGAACCAGTACGCCCCCGGCAAGGGCATCCTGGATCTGCGCACCGCCGTGGCCGAACATCAGGATCGCTTCTATGGCATCAGCCTCGATCCCGAGCATGAGGTCATCATCACCACGGGTGCCACCGAGGCTCTCGCCGCCGCCATTTTGGCACTGACCGGCCCGGGCGACGAGGTCCTCACCTTCGAGCCGTTCTACGATGCCTACGGCGCCCTCATCGGCCTCAGCGGCGCCACCCACACCACCGCCCCGCTGCTCGCACCCGATTTCCTGCCCGATCTGAGCACCCTCGAAGCCAGCTTCGGCTCGCGCACCAAGATGGTCATCGTGAACAATCCACACAACCCCACGGGCACCATGTTCCCCGAGGCCGTGCTCACCGAGATTGTTCGCCTCGCCACCAAGTACGACGCCGTCATCGTCACCGATGAGGTCTACGAGCACCTCACGTTTGGTCCCCGACACATACCCGTCGCCACGTTGCCCGGCGCCGCCAACCGCACACTGACCATCTCTTCCGCCGGAAAGACCTTCTCCTTCACGGGTTGGAAGATCGGCTGGCTCTCAGGCCCCGCCGAGCTGGTTGCCGCGGCCCGCACGGTCAAGCAGTTCCTCAGCTATTCCTCCGGTACCCCGTTCCAGGGCGCCATCGCGGCAGGCCTGCGCATGGATGCGGGCTACTTCACCGATGCCGCCGCAACGCTGGCCCACAAGCGAGACATCCTCGGGGCAGGGCTGCGCGCCGCTGGCTTTGATGTGTATCTGCCGCAGGGCACCTACTTCATCAATGCCGACACCTCCGCAATGGGCATCACGGACGCCACGGCCCTAGCCCGCCGCCTTCCCGAACTCATCGGCGTCGCCGCGATCCCCGTCCCGGTGTTCTGCCACCCCGAGGGCGCCGAGCGCACCCGCTCCTTGCTGCGCTTTGCCTTCTGCAAGCAGATTCCGCTGCTGGAACGGGCCGCGGAACGCCTCGCAACCTTGCAGGAGAAGCTCTAATGTCCAGCCGTTTCCTGCGCACCAGCGGTGTCCACGCAACCGTGGAGCCCGACCCCTGGCATCCCCACGCTTTTGTCCTGAGCATCGACAATGCCGAGCAGTCGCATGTCAATGTGGCCGAGCCTCAGGAAGTCTTTTATGAGTACCTGCGCCGCATCGCCAACGCTGTTGATTTGGTCAAGCCCACGGGCGAGCCGATCACGGCGTTGCACTTGGGCGCCGGCGCCCTGACACTGGCTCGCTACATTCAGGCTGTGCGTCCCGGCTCGGTCCAGCACGCCGTGGAACTGGAGCGCGAGTTGCTGGACTTTGTCTTGGACCAGCTGCCCATGCCAACAGGCACGGATCTCACGATCCACATCGGCGATGCTCGCGAGGCCCTGACCGAGCTGCCCGAGGGCATGCTCTTCGATGTCATCATCCTGGACATCTTCAGTGGCCCGGAGGCTCCCGAGCATTTGGCCTGCGCCGACTTCTACTCAGAGGCCGGCGCACTTCTGACCCCGGACGGCATCCTTGCCGTCAACGTGGGTGACGAGCCTGGATTTACGCTCGTCACCAGCCAGACCAAGGCGCTGCAGGAAGCCATGAGCCATGTCGCCGCATATGGCACAAGCATGCTATTTACTCGTCGCTACCCCGGAAACATTATTCTGCTGGGCAAGAACAGTTCTTGGCCCGAGGGTTGGGCGCAGCAGCTCGTCGCGGCAGGCCCACACCCGGCGACGGTTCTGACCGGAGTGGAGCTCGACGAACTCACTGAATAGCTCCGACTCACCTGGGTCTGGAATCGTATTGCACCCCAGCCTTTGCGCCGCTCCCCTCCCCACTCCAGATAGTGCGGGGAGGGGGAAATAGTGAAGCTCGGCGCGCTTCGGCGTAGAATGTAAGACGGTTCCGACTAGCACCCGGACGATTCGCCGTATAACCATGGAGATCAATGTCCCGCTCAACAAGTCGCCGCTCATCGGGCCGCCGCAGTTCGACCCGACAGCCGTTCCGCCGCATGAACTACCAGGTGGACCACTCACACCGCAATAAGCGCCGCGCCTTCGCCTTCATTTCCGCCGGTGTCATCGTCGTCGCCATTATTGCCATCGCGGTCTCCGTAGCACCCCTCGTCGACTTCTACTAAACCTCTGGAGCCGGGAACAACAGCACTTCAGGGTTAGCCGACGGCCCAGGCGCACTCCAGTTGGGTGACACCGTCCGCTCCCGCCATTCCTGCCAGTTTGACTCCCACGGGGTTCCATCCCTCACGTTGCAACAGTGGAGCGTCTTTTAGCTCGAACACTGCCCCGCCGTCGGGCGAGGTCGTTGCGGTCACGGGTGAATTCTTGGAAGGCGCCGCCCACAGATCCCCCACACCCGGGGTGGTTTCGTTGTACTTGGCATCCGGACAAAGGCCTCCCCACGCGGGCGCGGGTAGAGTCTGAACTGGCCACAACTCTGTACCTTCCGAGGCGATTGTAACGGTTCGAGTCCTCATCCTCGTGCCGGGTTCTGAGCATGGAATTGCATCATCAAGCCCGGGCACTCGCTCATACTCGGTGAGATTGATAGCTCCCTGAGCAACGACTGGGGTCAGCACGGCTGTTCCGCACCGGCTCGTCCGGGCGAGCGGGTACTTCACTTGTCTGGCTTCCACACCATCGGCGACCCAGACGTACCATAGGCCTTCAGAGCCCATGCTTTGCGCCCAGTTGAGGCGCGTCACGGCGTCCTCGTCGCCATCCCCATCTACATCGCCGTAAATCACTTCATCGAGTTCATGGGTAATGGGAAATTCGCCGGCCTCGATGGTTGCCTTGCCATCCGCCAAGGTCACTTCCAGAGGATCCTCTAGTCCGCCCAATGAATACAGCCAGGTGGTGTTGGCTAGGTCCAGACTCCGAATATCCACTGTCGTTGGCGGCGCGGAGGTGGCCGGGACATCCGAAGCGCCGATACTGGCCCCGGTGGAAGCTACCCCACCTTTGCTCCCGGGTGGATCAACAGCTCCGCCGCTACACGCTGTGAGCGTTGACAACGCCATAGCGCCACATACGAGGGAGAGCGTTGCAGTCCAGGTGCGCATCATGGAAACCCTTGGCTCGGCAAACGTGCAGTTCACTTAAACTATGACGGCCCGAGTTGCCCTGTCAACGATGGGTTTCCGCTCCCCTGACTCCTACAAAAGAATGGCGGCAACGCCCAAACAATGAGTCGCTGGCCCTACATTCACACGCTAGAAATGTAGGAGCGCGGCAACACGGTCTGCCGAAAATTCCACCGTGCCACCGGCCGCAATTGAAGCGTACGCAGCCTCAGCCAACGCAACAGCCATGACGCCGTCGTACGGGCTGACGGGCGACGGGGCCCCGCCGGCCCGGGCCTGTGCGAACTCCGCAATTTGCAAGGTGTAGGGGCTGTCGGCTGGCGACTGCACCGGCAGCAGGCCACCGGCTTTCCCTCCCGCGAGGTCTTCATCGGCAGGACTATCGGCGCCGTTGAGCGGCGGAAAATGCCACGTTCCGGCGTCGCCTTCCATAGCAATAGAGGTGTGGAATAGCATGCTGTCCGGACCCCACTGCCCCCGCAGGAAACTTACGGCACCGCTTTCATGCGTCAAGAAGACCTTGGCCGTGACAGGCCTCGGGACCACTCCATCCACGGTCGGCGGGTCTTGCACGGCCTCCACGCTGACAATCTCCCCGGCAAGCCAGCGGGCCTGATCGAGATCGTGAATCATTTGATCCCGGATAATGCCGCCGGCCGACTCCTCACTGAAGAACCAGGACCCCGATGCCGGCGCGGCACTAGCACGGCTGAGCCGCACCACCTGGGGCGCACCGAGCAATCCTTGCTCAAGGTGGTCCTTCGCTGCGGCGTACTCGGGGAAGAAGCGGACAACGTGGGCCGGAAAGAGCCGCACCCCCGCGGCCTCGGCGGCGTTGGCGATCTCGGCGGCCCGGACAGCGGTTTCGGCCAGCGGCTTCTCGCACATCACGTCCTTACCCGCGGCGATGGCCGCCATGGCGTACTCGTGATGCGTTGTGGTCGGCGTCAGAATACTCACCACGTCCGATGCCGCCAAGAGTTCCTCCAGCGACCCCGCCTCGGCAACCCCGTAGTCTCGCACCAGATGCTCCGCTCCGGATCGCGAATAGACCGTGATCATTGCCCCAAGCTGCTGCCATCCTGCAATATGCACGCCGGCAATACCACCGGCGCCGATGAGGCCGACTCTTAGTTCAGTCACAAGCAGTCCTTCGCGTCCACGGGAAAAGTACTCGACCAGCCTACGTGGCGAAGGCGAGTGGAGCGCCAGTGTTAAGTGCCTGCCGGGCAGTACCGTAAGAGATTGCCACGTTTCAAGACAGCTGTTAGATTAATGCGAAATCGAGCAGCATCCCCCATTACGACGCAAGGATCCATTGTGAACTCCCGCGCCCTCTTGTCGCTAAGCGCAGCCACCCTACTCCTCTTGACCGCCTGCAGCGGCTCCCCCAAGGACAACGCCTCCGAATCTGCAGCTGCCCCCAACGAACTCGCCGTGACGGCGCCGGCGGCCAGTGATTCCCCCGTCGCCAGCGAATCCGCACAGAGCCCGGCGGCCTGGACCGCGCCGGCATCCTGCACCGCCATGGAGCTCACATTTGCTGCCACGCTCGACGGCGCACCCCTGGGTGAGTGCGTCTCGAAGGCCCTGGCGAGTTATGAAAGCGGCCAGATGCACATGATCAACGGTGACACCTCCGGAACCGTAGAGTTCAGCTACACCCCCGATTATTCTTTCCATGGAGAGATGAGCGGCGTCGGCGGACCCCAAGAGATGACATTCCTCGACGGCACCATGTGGATCGATTCCGGCGATGGCCCGGTCAAGGGAGATGCCGAATCCGAAAATCCCGACGAGGTCCTGGTGGCCGGCATCGCCGAAATGTACCGCATGTTCGCCGACCCGGTCATGACGGCGGACCTCATTGCCGCCAGCCCCCAGTGGAAGGTCGATACCGCATTGGCTCAGCGTGATCTGGAGAACGGCGAAAGCGTTCAGGCGTATCGACTCGAAAGCACCGAGGCCTTCGAGTGGAATGGCGTACCTGTCTCCAACATGATCCTCTGGTTCGGGCAGGACTGGACGCCCGTGGGAACGCAGGCCAGTATTTCCTTCGGGGGCATCTCCAGCACTGCGACTCAGCAGTTCTACGATCTGGGCAAGCCGGTGGAGATCAAGGCTCCAAGTTAGTCGGTGACAGGCTCGGCGAACCAGAGTCGGGTTTCGCCGTACTTCTTATCCGAGAGCAACGCCATCGACTCTGGCCAACGCGGCTGTGGTGCTCGAGCCGAACGCTCAACCACCACCACAGCAAAAGAGCTCAGGTGGGGTGCGAGGAGTTCCAACACGAGGGCAAGTTCTTCCTCGGTGAGCGGGTAGGGCGGATCCATGAAGACCAGGTCCCACGGCTCCGTGGCAGACTCGGCTGCGCGCGCCAGGAAGGCCTCTACCTTGGAACGCTGCACCCGGACCACCTTGGAGCCCACCACTTTGTTGACCAGATCGGCGTTGCTCTGGCACACCGCGGCGGCCTTGTCGTTGAACTCAATGAGCTCCACCGAGGTGGCGCCACGGCTCGCGCTCTCAACACCCAGGGATCCCGAGCCCGCATAAAGATCTAGCACGCGTGTGCCATTGAGCATATTCATCGACTCGAGTCGGGAGAACAACGCCTCCTTGACCCGGTCCGTCGTGGGACGAGTTCCATCACCTGGCACCGACGTTAACGGGCTGCCACCTGCCGCACCAGCAACGATCCGGCTCATGCGACACGCCTGGTTTTACTAGCCACGTTCAAGGAAAGCCTCATTCTTCTCGGTCACGTACATATCAATTTCCAGCTTGAGAGCCGGATGATATTTTAGCCCGGGATCGGCGTCCACAATATCGGTGGCGTCCTGACGGGCCCGTTGAATCAAATCCTCATCTCGCAAAACGCTCAACATCCGCAGCCCGCTGGCACCACCTGATTGCCGCGCGCCGAGAATATCTCCCTCGCGCCGCAGTTCCAGGTCCTGCCTGGCCAGGAGAAAACCATCGCTCGTGGCGGCCACGGCATCCAGGCGCTTGCGGCTTGGATGTCCCTTCTCCAGATTCGTGACCAGCAGGCAGGTGCCGTCGTGCCCGCCACGTCCCACACGGCCGCGCAGCTGATGCAGTTGGGAAATGCCGAAGCGGTCGGCATCCAAAATCACCATGAGCGTGGCGTTGTGCACGTCCACTCCCACCTCAATGACCGTGGTCGAGACCAGCACATCGATCTCACCGCGCGCAAAGGCGGCCATGGTGCCCTGTTTCTCGGCCGAATCCATGCGCCCGTGCAACATCTCGATGCGAGTTCCGTCCAGGGCAGGGACCCGACGCAAATACTGCAGGACATCCAGTACACCCGCCATGGGGCGAGACTCGCCGCCGCTTGAGCTTGCCGAGCCTGGGCCTCGGTTCTCATAAGGATCGATCAGCTCATCCAGATCGATCAACGCGTCGCTGGAAGAGTTTTTCGATCCCCCACCTTCGTCACCAATCTTGGGGCACACCACATACACCTGGTGTCCGGCATCGACCTCTTCCCGGGTTCGGGCCCAGACGCGCGGTTCCCAGCCGGGGTGCTCCGCCAAGGGAGAAATATGCGTCACAATGGGTGCGCGCCCGGCGGGCAGCTGTGTCAGCTCGGAGACCTCGAGGTCGCCAAAGACCGTCATGGCCACCGTGCGAGGAATGGGCGTGGCGGTCATGACCAAGAGGTGCGGAGGCTTGAGGGCCTTGGCACGAAGGGAGTCACGCTGCTCCACACCAAAACGGTGCTGTTCGTCCACAACAATCAATCCCAGATCGGCAAATTGCACATGATCAGAGAGCAGCGCATGTGTGCCAATAACAATGCCGGCCTCTCCCGACGCTGCCGCGAGGAGGGCCTTCTTCTTCGCCGCGACAGGCATGGAACCCGTCAGCAGAGTCACCTGCGTAGCGTGCGGTCCTCCGATCAGCGTCCCGGCACCCAGGTCCCCGAGCAAGGCCGTGATGGAGTGGAGGTGCTGGGCGGCGAGCACCTCGGTGGGTGCCAGGAAGGCGGCCTGGCCGCCGGCATCGATGACCTGCAGCATGGCGCGCAAGGCCACCACGGTCTTCCCGGAGCCCACCTCACCCTGCAACAAGCGATGCATGGGGTGCCCGGCGGCCACCTCGGAGGAAATCAGCTCACCAATTTCCTGCTGGCCCTCCGTCAGGGTGTAGGGCAATTGGGCGTCGAAGGCATCGAGCAGGGCGCCCTGCACCGGGGCTCGGCCCGTAGCATCTAGATGCGTGGCCTCGAAACGCTTCTGCGCCAGCGAGGTCTGGAGAGCCAGTGCTTCCTGGAAGCGGAAACGTTTGCGGGCCCGCGGCCAGGCCTCCATGGAATCGGGCTGGTGGATTTGCTCGTACGCCTCAGCCAATGGCATGAGCCGTTCCCGCTTGGCGATGGCGGCCGGGATCGGGTCGGGAACTTTTGCTAGGTCCAAAACGGGCAGCAGCGCGTCGATGACGTGTTGCGTTCTCCAGCTCGGGAACTTGGCCGTGGCCGGGTACACCGGGACGGGCTTGGAGACGTGAACTTCAACCTCGAGTTCGGCCAACTCATCATCCGGGAGCAGCTGATAGTCGGGATTGGTCAGCACCTTGTGTCCGTTGTAGCTGCCTACCTTCCCGGAGAACATGGCGAGCACACCGGGCTTGAGTTCGGTCTTGGCTTTGAATCCGTTGAAGAAGCTGATGACCAGATCGGAGGGGCGGCCGGAGTTGTCGGTGATGACAACGTCGCTGATGGTGCCCTTGCGCGTCTGCATGTAGCGCGTGTTGAGCGCGACAACGCGGGCCAGGATCGTGACGTCCTCGCCTATTTCTAGGAGGTTGAGATCGGTGAGATCACCCCGGGCAATGTAGCGGCGCGGGAATTGGTGGAGCATCTCCCCCGCCGTCTGGATCTCCAGACCCTTAAAGACGGAGCGCCCGGCCTTGTCACCGATGAGTCGAGAAAGGTCTAGACCCAGATCCGCATAAGCCTGAACAGGGCCAGAGGTGACAGCGGCGTCGTCAGCGCCGGCACCTTCGGGAGTAACAGAGTCGTCAGAGGAGCTCATGAGCGTCCTCGTCAGCATGGGCTGATAACGCCGAAATGCTCACATTGCTTGGATCACCCACAGCCTGAATGGCATCCAATGCCACGGCCGCCGTCGGGACGTGAACATGAATGCGCCACGGGTAGGCGCCGGTTTCGTCGGCTTCCTCGGAGACGGCGCTCATGATGACGGAGTCACCCATGGCATCCAATTCCATGCGCAGTCCGGCCGCGGCCAGCGGTGTCAGGGTGATGCTGCACATGACCTCAACGCCTTCCTGCTCGGGCATGGACAGGGCGATGTTAGGGTCTTGGACCTTGTATCCGGAGAGCCCATCCATTAGGTCTTCCTGCAACGGCTCGCCGACAATGGCGGAACGCAGGCAGTCCAAAATCAGCAGCAGGCCAACGGCCCCGGCGTCCACAACGTGTGCCTCGCTGAGCACCTCGAGCTGCGACTCCGTGAGAATCACGGCGGCGCGGGCCGCACAGACGGCCTGGTCAATGGTCTCGGCAAGGGCCTGGTTGGATTCGTCTCCGCTTTGGGCGCCCTCCACCGAGCCAGCCCCAACGGCCGCTGCCTCCAATACGGAGAGCATGGTGCCGGGCATGGGCTCACTCAGGGCGCTCCAGGCCCGGAGCTGCGCACGCTGCAGGGCTGCGCTCAAGAGTGGTCCGCTGAGTCGCCGTGCACCGGCGAGCGGTTCGGCCATCGCGACGAGCGACACCGACAGCAGCGTTCCCGAGTTACCGCGAGCCTGTTCCATGGCGGCCCGGCCGGCCACGGCCATGGTCACACCCACATCCGCGGGCTCCAGATCGGCCACGGCCTGAGCCGCCGCACGAATGGTTTGGTACAGATTTGTCCCCGTGTCAGCATCGGCGACCGGGTAGATGTTGATAGCGTTCAGCCGGTCGCTGTGGTTGGCCAGCGTCTGCTCAGCCATGGCGAGCCACCGGCGAATAACGGGCGCAGTTGCGGCGATCTTAGACTGCAAAATGATCCCATCCCAGAGCGCCGTCCCCGGCGCTTTTGAAGTACTGTCCATCGAGGGTCACAGCCGGTCCGGCCGCGTCCATCGATACTACTGAGCCTATCCTAAGGAACCCTTCCGGGAGTGTTGCCGCAGCCGGGAATGTGGATAACAGCCCATGATCCTCTCCCCCGGTCAGCACCCAGGACAGTGGATCTTGTGAAAGTTCGACGGCGCATCCCTCCAGCCCGCGGGCCAACTCACGCACGACCGTACCCTCTAAATCGAGACTCACCTTGCTGGCCGTGGCGATCCTGCTGGCGTCGCGCAAGAGGCCGTCGGAAATGTCCATCATGGCGGTGGCTCCGGCGCGGGCCGCGGCAGGTCCGGCGGTCAGGGGCGGCTCGGGCCGGGCGAAGAGTGCGGCGGCGGCAGCCTGCTCCGGGGTGTGAGCGGACGGGAGAATTGAACTCTCGTACAGCGCCCAGCCTGCGGCGGAGCGACCCATGTTGCCGCAGACCGCAATCTGATCGCCCACCTGAGCGCCACTGCGCAGCACAGGGGCCAGGCCTTCCAAGGATCCGGTCACGGCCACCGTAATGACCAATTCATTTCCTCCGGAGAGATCGCCTCCCGCAATGGAACACTGCGGCGCCCCGAGCGCCACTGTTGCCGCACTCAAGCCCTCGGCTAATTGCTCAACCCAGGTGACCGGCGTCGTACGTGGGAGGGTGAGGCTGATGACCATAGCGGTGGCAACGGCACCCATAGCGTTGATGTCACTGAGGTTTTGCGCGGCGGCTTTCCATCCGACGTCGTACCCATTGGAGGTGCTGCCGTTGGGCCAGAGGAGACGGAAATCTTTGTCTTGAACCTGGGTGTCGATCGAGATCACGGTGCGGCCGTCGGGCGTGGCGATGATGGCGGCGTCGTCCCCGGGGCCCAGCAGCATGGAGCTGCCGGCGTGCAGGCGCGGGAAGATCCGGGCCAGGAGCTCGGATTCGGAGAGTTGGGCCACGGTGAGGGTCATGCTTTAACCGTAGCGGCAGGGTGGGACATTGCCCGCACCGAGACACGACTGTGCCGGGAAGCTCCCCGCGATGGCGAACTTCCCGACAACAGCCCGAAGGCTCTCAGGCGTTGACGGTGCACCTTAGAAGCTGGCGATGCCCTTGCCGAGCAGCTGCATGCCGAGAATCAACAGCAGCACCATCATGATGGTTGCGTTGTTGGCCGTGAGCCAGCTCCGAACCTTTTCTAGGATTGATGCCGCTTTCCCCGGCGCCACGAGGAAAATGGCCACGGGTGCCAAGATGCTCAGTGAGGAGATCACGGTAAAGAGCACCACAAGCAGCACCATGGTTCCTCCTTGCAACCCGCCATGGCCAATCGAGACGCCGGCTGCGGCCGCCATGAGCAGGTTTTTCGGATTGACGGCGGCCAAGAGGAAAGCCAACCCCAGGGCTGCCGCTGGCTTCATGGTGTCAATGGCGGCCATCCATTTGGGCAGCTCGGCCACTTCGCCCGGCTTAGGACGAGAGCGCCACTGCTTCACCGCCAGCGCTAGCAGCACCAATCCGAAGAGAAGCTGAACGGCACCGAGAACGGGCTGCGAACCAGCGTCTTCCTCCGAGCCGGATACGGCACCGGCCAGCAGAACAAAAATGCTCACGGCAATGGCGATACCTGCCACCCATCCGGCGAGAAAGCCCAGTCCCATCGGTTTGGGGCGCGCCGACATCAGCATCAAGATGATGGCAATGATGGGCACGGGACTAATGGCTATCGTTGCCGCGAACGGCAGAATGTCGCCCAGGGCGCCGTTCATCAGGAACAGTCCAACCCGGTTTTTACAGCGGTCTGGGCGTTCTCGACCTTGCTCAGGCTCCCCGAGAGGGCATCCTTGGCCTGAGGAACCGTCAAACCGTCATCGAGGTCGGACACAGCCTTGTCTAGATCCTTCCATGCGGTTTCCAGTTCCTTGGCCTGATCCGAGCCAACGTTGTCCAGCTCCTTGTTCAAGGTGCTGTAGGCGGTTGACACCTTGTCCCGGGCTACCTTGATTTCGGCCAGGGTAGAGGACTCATCTAGGGAGGTCTTCACCTCGTTTACGGCTGTGACGAAGGCCGTCTGGGCCGAACAGGCGGATGCTGTGTTCTCTTCGGGTGAGGAGCTGCATGCGGCAACGGAGAGCGCCAAGGTGGCCGTCAGGGACAGTGCAGAGATGATACGAAGTGAGGTACGCATTACTGGTTTCCTTAAGATTATGTGTTTTGGTTGAGGTGCAAAATGCGGGATCTTAGTTGCCTAGGAGCTGTCGCTTGGCCAGCTCAAATTCAGGGTCACTGAGCAGGCCCTGCGCACGCATGTCACCGAGCTGCTGCAGCTTAGCGACGATGTCTACTGGAGCCGCCGGTGCAGCCACAGTGAGCTGTTGCGGCGGCGCCGCGGGCGGGTACTGCTCAGGTGCCGGCGGGATAGCCACAGGCTGCGCCGCTTCTGCCGCGCGTCCTGCCTGGTGCCGAACCACCGCGCCGTTGACAGCGCTGGCCGTTCCGGCAACCACCGCGGTGCGGGCTGCAAGGCCAATGAGGCCCGGGCGACCATTTCTTCTCACAAAGGGCATGGCCCCTCCTTATCTAAGATTGGGTAATACTGAATTCGTTGATGATCTGGTTGACCACATTGGCCGGAATACGCTCTGAACGCGTGACCGTCCCTTTGGCTGCGGCCAGGTTCTGAGCTAATTCGCTAGCCCACGAAAGTTCCAGGGCAACCAGAGCAACCCCGGCTCCCGGCGCAAGTTCCGAGGCAGCCGTAGCGATGTCTTCGTCTCCAAGAAGGCCAGGGGCTTCAAGCTCGACGCCGGCACTGGCTGCTTCCACCGCGTCAAGTTCGGAGATCGTGACACCGCCGTCGGATGAGCGGCTGGCCACCACAAGGTCCAGCAGCCGCACAGTTCCAACGTCGACCAAGGAACTGATGGTTTTCAGCACAGCCGGATCGGGAGAATCTCCGGGGAACTCAACGACAAAGATTTCCACGGGGCCATAGCGGTAATTTTCCACGGTAATCTCCCTCTCAGAGTTGGCTTGGGGTGGATTCTGGAGCCAGCGCTGGGAAGCTCCAGCCGCCGTCGAGCACTTCACTGCGAGGGCGGTACAACCGCACCAAATAGTTCCAGCCGTCCATGACGGGCAGCGCGTTGAGGTCCTCCGCTGCGCCACCAAAGTTCACGGTGAAGCTGCCATCGGCATTCGGGCTACCGGTGATGTTGTTGACGCTGTACGCACCCTGCGGATTCTCCTCGAAGTAACCCTCGGCGTTGTAGAGGGAAATTGACCAGAATCCATCAACGGGCACGTCACCGATGGTGAGTGCATATTTTCCGTCTGGCAGACCCGGAGAAACATTGATATAGGAAGCCTCTGCCTCCGGCAAACCGCCCCAACCCGCTGCGGAGCCGATCAAGTGACGAATGGGATCCACGTCCTCTTTCTTGCCAAAGCAATGTTCCAGGCCGGAGATTCCCTGGGCTAAAGCCAGGAGCGAGGACCGGGTGGCGTTGAGCGAAACCTCATCGTAGGCTTCCAGCTCGAAGGGCCGGGAGCTCTGCGATAAGAGGTGCAGCTGGTCCTGCAAGGCATTCACCACAGCTACGTCCTCAGGATTCTCCGGGTCAACCAGGATGCGTGCCGCAGCCATAACAAAGTCCGTGCCAAACTCGGCTGCAGTGAGCGTGTATCGCCCCGGGCTGTGATAGACGCGGTTGATGAAGTGGTCCTGATTGACAATCATGACGGAGACGTAGCGCTCACCCACGTCAGGGACAGTCAGAACAGCATCTTCGGAGATGTCGATCACTGCGGCACTGTAAAGGGTGTCCCTATTCATCCGGATGATCGGCTGATCATGAACCGGTGTTGGCACCTTCCCATGGCTCCACAAGCCCACCCCTCCTGCCTGGTGGATGATGGCCGCAAACATGCGATCGGATTCCGCCCGGACAAAATTATCGGTGTTTACATGTATTGGCGTCATCGGGTGGACACCCTTTCTGATGGTCCTGAATGTGATGACTTAAGCGTTGACGGAATTGGCTCAGGTGGCATCATCCACGGTTGATGATTTCAGGCTCCTATGACCTCCAAGATCGGCAAAAACATAGCGGGGCAAACTGGCTCTGTGGAATTCTCAAGAAGACCCCGCGGGTGGCGCTTGCCCCCGCTAGAGAAAGAAGAACACAGCCCATGCCTCCACTCGACTCCTCAGCCGTGCAACCTGCCTATATCTTCGGAATCCCGCTGGTCTTCAATCTGGACCAGGTGCTCCGCTACGTTCAGGACGGGGTGGGCGCCAATCCTCAGGCCCCTTTCAATACCTTCAGCCACGCCCGTAATCTCGCCGGCCCGGCCGACACCTTCGTCTCCATCAACAACGACACCCTCTATTCCATGGCGCAGCTTGACCTCAGCGTAGGGCCGCTGCTCTTGAGTGTCCCTGACACCGCTGGCCGGTACTACGTTCTGCAATTTGTGGACGCCTGGACCAATAATTTTGCCTATGTGGGCCATCGGGCAACAGGAACAGGGGCCGCCACGTTTCTCATAGTTCCTCACGGCTGGTCTGGCCAGACGCCTCCCGGGACCACGGTCATCACGGCACCCACCAGGATTGTCTCCATTGTGGGCCGTTGGGCATGTGCCGGGCCGGATGATCTTTCCGCCGTTCATCAGATCCAGGACGCGACCTTGCTGGAGCAACTGGAGAGCGAAGCCATTCCTCGCGGTATCCCTGTGCCGGATGCAGCTGTTCCGGAGGAGCTACTCTTCTTGGAGAAGCTGCGCCTGTGGTCTCAGGAGTTCCCTCCCGCGGACCGCGATGCCACGGCACTTGCAGGCTTCGCACCACTGGGAATTACCCAGAGCGGCAGTAGCCCCTATGTCGGGCTCGACGGCGCACTTGTCGCCGAAGTGGCCAGCGCACTAGCTGGCGCGCAGAACACCCTGGCTGAGTTCCTGCGCACGGGGCAGGCGCTGACCGCCACAGGCTGGGGTCTGGCTAACCACGCTTTTGACTACAATGTTGACTTTTTTGAAGTCGGTACGTTGAATGAGCCGCTATACACCTCAATGAACCCTCTGCAGCGCCCTGCGCTACGCGCAGCGGCCGCCCTAGCCGGACTGTGGGGCAACCACGCCTATGAAGCCGCCTACGCCACCATCTATGTTGACGCTGACGGGGAGCAACTCGTGGGCAGCAATAACTACGTGCTGCATTTTGATCCGGCGCCCCCTGTAGGGGCCTTTTGGTCTCTGACCATGTACTCGGTCCCGGAGTTCTTCCTCGTGGATAATTCTGCCCGACGCTACTCCATTGGCGATCGAACCTCGGGCCTAATCTCCAATGCTGACGGCTCCATTGACATCTACCTGGGCGCCGAAGAACCGATCGATCCGGCGCGGCGAGCCAACTGGCTGCCTGCACCTGAGGGAGATTTCCGCCCCTTGCTGCGCATGTACGAACCCGATGTCTCCATCATCAACGGCAGCTACCCCCTGCCTGCCGTCCACCGTTTTGAAGAAAAGTAGGCAACCATGACCACCATCACTATCGGCGTAGCCGTCGACAACCACGGTGAATCAGTCCAACTAAGGGCTGAGCGCTTCAATCGTCACACCTTCTGGTGTGGCCAAAGCGGTTCCGGCAAGACGTATGCCCTTGGCGTGGTGTTGGAGCAGCTTTTGCTGACTACCGAACTTCCTCTTCTGATTCTGGATCCCAATGCAGATTTCACCCGCCTGAATGTTGCCCGGCCCGGGGCCAGCCCAGAGGAGGCTGAACGAATTGCGGCGACTCCTATGCGCATCTTGAATTCCACCAAGGCTCATGGCGAACAACTTCGCGCCCGTTTCATTGATCTCTCCGTGGCGTCCAAGGCTGCCGTACTCCGCCTGGACCCCATTGCCGACGCCGAAGAATACAATGTGCTCCTGCACGCCCAAGCCGATGTGAAGACCTTCGACGGCGACGCTTACATCCGCGGTCTGCGAGACTCCGGCGATCCAGGGCAGGCGAAGCTGGCCTTGCGGATTGAAAACCTTGGCGCCTTGGAATGGGATCTGTGGTCCCGTGGCGGCGATTCTGTCAACGACATCATCGATACCCGGCCACGCGCCACCGTTATGGATTTGGGCGGGTTCGGCGATCCCTCTGAGCCCAAGGTGGCAGCGCTGGCCGTACTTGAACACCTGTGGACAACTCGCCACCAGCGCAAGCCGGTACTTATTGTCATCGACGAGGCCCACAACATCTGCTCGCCTAACCCCGTTACCCCCGTGGAACATGCCCTCACCCAACAGTTAATTCAAATTGCGGCAGAAGGCCGAAAATTTGGGCTGTGGCTCTTCTTGTCCACACAGCGGCCCACCAAGATCCACCCCAATGTGCTCTCCCAATGTGACAACTTGGGTCTCATGCGCATCAATGCCCCGAGGGACTTGGCGGAGTTGGGCGAAGTCTTTGGTTTTGTTCCGCAGGAGATGTTGGCCAAAGTCAAAGATTTCACGCTGGGGCAGGCGCTCCTTGCTGGGGGATTTACGGGTTCGCCGATCTTCTCCCAGATGCGCGAACGGGTGACCTTGGAAGGCGGATCTGATGTAGCAGTCCCGCTGCCGGTTGGCTGAACTGGCTTGGTGCTGCATCTTGGCCAGGAACGTCCTGGCCAAGATGCAGCAACTTTTTTAGACGCGGTGGCGAATAGCTTCTCTACGCGTGCTGACGCCTAGTTTGCGGTAAATGGATCGCTGGTGGGTCCGGACCGTGTTGACCGAGACAAAAAGGGCCGCCGCTATCTCATCTGCTGTTTTGGTTGTGCACAAGAAACCAAAGACCTCTAGCTCTCGTGTGGACAGTTGCGAGCCGAGAATCTCCTGCCGCGATACCCCGAGGTTGCCGTGGGAGATTCGAGCCGCAAGGAATTCCTCATGGGCCGTTCCCCAGGCAGCGTGCTCGGTCATGAACCGCACCAGGGCGTCATCTGCTTCCATAAACGGGCGGACGATCGATTCCTTTGCCGCAATATCCAGTGCCTGTTCAAGCTTGCGATGCGCCTCGTCCCGCTCGCCACGCTCCAGACTAATCAGGGCGGAGGTGACAAGCGCACCGGTTGCTACGTAAGACACCATTCCGGGCGCGGCAATACCACCTAAGAGCGCCATCGCTTCCGAGGTCCGCCCTGCTTTACGATGAATTTCCGCAGCGGTTATCAGAACCACCGGAATATTTTCAACTGCGCGGAAGCCCCCCATGAGATCTGACGCCCCAACAGCGTCTCCTGTTGCGGCCCGCAGGCTGGCTGTGGCCAAGGTGCGGTAAATGTGCCACGGAACACCATGCTGTTCTGACTGGCTGATGCCTTCAATCAGGGTCTCCGCTATGCGAATCTCCCGAGCGTCACCGATTCCAACCGTGCACAACACTAGGTATAGTCTTGCCAACGCCGTGTAGGAGGCCTGATGCCCGCCTCCGTCCACCATGTCCGAGAAGGCCTGTTTCGCCTCAGGAAGCCTGCCTTGCCAATAGTCGGTAAAGCCTCGGGCAAAACACTCGATGCCGCCGTCGTATCGGTTCCATTCACCGATCTCAGTGCCGGATCCATGCGCCTCATCCATAACGGCTCTGGCCGCTGAGAAGTACCCGCCATAGCTCAGGGCGAACATGAGATTTACTCTCACTCTTCGGGCCAAGTTTTGAAGGCCAGCGTCTTCGGCCTGTCGCAGCGCTGACCTGAGTAAGCGCACAGCAGCTGCCGGATTCCGGCGCAGGCGCAATTCGGTCCAACCCAGGAAGAACTGCTGGGCGGCGTTGCTGACGGCATCGCGGCTGCTAGTCTCCATGGTGGCCCGTGCTTCATCGACGGCTGCTGCGAGCGCCTGAGCCTCATTGGCTAAGAAAAGTTCGGCAAAAACCATCGTGGAGCGTAAGCCCGGATCCACGGAATCCATGGTGGATACCAAGCCGCGTGCCTGGGCATAGAGCATGAGGGATCCTGCGACGTCCCCCAGCATGTCAAGGCAGCACGCCCGAATCAGCAGTACCTCGGCATTGACTTCCTCCCTCTCGGCCACCTGCAGAGCTAGTCCGTGGAGCAGACCGGCCCCCGAGTCGATCATGACGCGGAGCCATGAGTTGCGCAGTATCTCCAACGCCTGGTCGTGGTCATCAGCCAACAATGCATGCGTGATGGCCTCTGATGGATAATGCCCAGCCAGCCCGGAGGCCGCCACTGAATGGAGCCGGCGCCAGCGTTGGGCATCGTTGCGGCTCATGAGCAATTGGCATTGCTGAGCAAATTGAGTTTGCCATTGGTACACGGTGCGTCGGTGTTCGTCGGGGAATCTGTCGAGGAAGATTCCGTGGCTGGCGCATTCCTCTAGGAGTGCTTCACCATTTGCTGCCCCTGTCACGAGCGTCACGAGCCGTGAGTCCAGACGCACACAAGTTGTGGCGGCCAAAATGAAGTCCGCTAGCTCTGGGCGCAGCCGCCCCAGAATGGATGTCGCCACGAACTCTGTCAATACGGCGCCAGCAATAGGTGCTGCCCCTCCGCGATCCGGGTGGGCGCTGAGGAGCGCCAGTTGAACTGCTATAGGCCAGCCGCCGGTGTCCTGCAAGATCTGGGCGGCGCCACCTTCAGACAGCGGCAGGTGAGCTTCTTCGTAGTCCTTGGCAATTTCATGGCTTGTCATGGCCAGATCTGCAGGTCCCAGATAGCCGGCTGTGCCCTCAGCTAACAAGCGGTTGAAGTGCTGGTTTAGTTCCGGTGTCCCGGCCAGCACAAAACGCAGGCGGCCGTGGCAGTGATGACTTAGTGTGCGGACAAAACCTTCGGCCAGAGCCGATCCTGCTAGTTGCGCATCATCGATGACAACAACAATTGGTTCCTGCAGCTCCACCAGAAAGGTAGCAAGTTGCTCTAATGTTTGCTGCGTACCGGTGGAATTCAGGTGGACTCTAGCCAAACTTGCGGCTTCGTTCTCACTGAGCTGGGGTGTCAGCCGATGTAAGGCGCTCAGCAAACCCGAAAGGAGCGACGCCTCTGATTCGCAGACCTCCCAGATGAGGGTCAACCACGCAACACGGCTTTGACTTTCCCTAGACCAGGCCGACAGTGTGGCCGTCTTGGCGTAGCCAGAGGGGGCCGCAAGCAGCGTAATGGGATATCTACATACAACGTCGTCGAGCAAGGCATTGAGTCTGATGCGAACCTTGTTCGCGTTTCCCGGTTGTGGCGGTGACACCAAAAACCATGGAAGTTGTTCCTTAAATGTCAGTTCTTGTTCCCCCATGTGCTGAATCCTATAAGGGAATACGGTCTTTTGGGCCGGTTTTTAGCTTCCAGAACTTTTTTCATCAGACTCTGACCCTTTGGACAGGGGCAGCGGAACGGGCACAGCGAAAGCCAAGATCCGATCGGGCTGAATCTTCTGCTTGAGCAGTGCGGGCCGCGGGCCGGTAACTGAGGCTATATTCCGGAGCTGAGAGGTGGGAACCTCCCTTGATGACCCGACAAGGAATCTCAAGACTCTCGCGCTCCCAACCCGACGGACCGTTGATTGGCCTGCCTGATTCACCGAGCAACGGCGACTTATACGGTTCCTGTCCGGTGCCCTGCGCGTGAGATTCTGTGAAGAAGTCGCTTGTCCATTCCCAGACATTTCCAATGCAGTCGAAGATGCCAAATCCATTGGGCGGAAAGGCGTCCACAGGGGATGTTCCCACCCAGCCTCTGGACCCAAAATTCAGATAGGGAAATCTGCCATGCCAAGTATTGGCCATGGCAACCCCAGCGGGATCCCGCTCTCTCCCCCAGCTGTAGGGCATGGGTTTCAGTCCTCCCCCGGCGGCAAATTCTTGTTCCGCTTCGGTAGGAAGGCGCGCGCCGATCCAGGTGGCATAGGCGGAAGCGTCCTGATGGGCGATATGTACGACAGGATGTGTTTCCTTTCCTCTCGTGCTGCTTCCAGGTCCCAATGGAGCTCGCCAATGGGTGCCAGGTAACCAGGTCCACCACAAATGCCAATCCCGCAGGTCAACGGGGCTCGTTGGTGGTATGAAAACCAACGAACCGGGAGCAAGCTCGTCGGGGCCCAAGTGCGGGAATGATTTCCAGTCCAGTCCTCGCTCGGCAAGCGTGACGTAGCCGGTCGCCTCCACGAAGGCAGCGTATTGGGCATTGGTGATAGGCGTTTGTGTTATTTCAAAACTCTCAACAGCCTGCTCGTGTTCGGGACGTTCCTCGGGATAGAAGTCGCTCGAACCCATAGGAAAGCGGCCACCAGTAATTCTCACCCAAGTGATGGTTGATTCCTGCAAAGCTGCGTCGCCAGCATCCATCATGTGTTCTCCTTAGCAATCTTTGCCTCCATCCTGCCTGTGGCCACGGGGTGGGTAATCATCACCAACTGATGATTTGTGGACTTCCTTGTTCCATCGTCGCCGCAAATCGCCGAACGTAGACACCAAGTGATCGCCGCATATGGCTGCCCAGCCAACAGTGCGTGGACACACCCATCGTTGAGCATGACCTGACCGGAACTTTGAACTAGAAAAGGCAATACATCCATGCAACGACCTTTACCGGGACTTAACCGGGGCAATTTCGTCAGGGAGGCCACGGCCGGCATCACCTTGCTGGCTATTTCCGTTCCATTGAACATTGGCTACGCGCAGATCGCCGGGCTTCCTGCGAGCGCAGGCCTGTACGCGCTTATTGTGCCGACCATCATTTACGCCCTGCTTATTTCTTCTCGGCAGGTAGTTGCTTCGCCCGATGCAGCCGCAGCCGCCCTCGTTTTTTCTTCCCTCATGGGTTTGGGGGTTGCCCCGGAAAACTTCGTGGCCATGGCTGCCGCGCAGGCACTGTTGAGCGGACTGATGTTTTTTGCCGCCTCGTTCCTTAAATTGGGCTTCATCGCCAATTTCTTGTCCAAGCCGATTCTGGTTGGCTTCGTGGGTGGTCTGGCTTTGGAAATTCTCCTCAGTCAAGCCGCCAAGATGGTGGGCGTGAAAATTGATTCCGGCGGTGAGTTTGTCGAGAATTTGTGGGCTCTCCTTATAGGACTTGGCGGGGTGAATCTCTTTTCGGCGGTGCTCAGCGCGGGGGCCTTGATGGTGCTCCTGCTGGGCCGCCATTTTCTTCCCGCCATACCGTGGGCATTGGTGGTTCTTGTCTTAGCCACGGTCGCTACGGTGATGTTTAGTTTGGAAGGCCGAGGAGTCTCCGTACTAGGCGAGGTACCGGGCGGCCCACCGCAGTTCAGTATTCCGAGGGTGGACCTGACCGCTTGGCTGACGCTGATCCCCTCGGCGTTGGCGCTGACCATGGTCACAATCGCCGAAGGTCTCATGATCATCCGTTCCTACGGTGAGAAGAATGGCTACTCAACCCAACCCAACAAGGACCTTTTTGCCTTCGGCGCGGCCAATATTGCCTCGGGAATATCCGGATCCTTTGCCATGGGTTCCTCCACTTCTCGAACGGCGGCCATGGACCAGGCCGGTTCCCGCACCCAGCTGCCAAGTATTGTCATGGCTGCTGGAACGTTTTTACTGCTTTTGTTCGGTACCGCCTTGTTGGCCCAGATCCCGTCACCAGCCATCGGCGCTGTGGTTGCCGTTGCCGTGTTCAAGCTCTTGGGCATCGGCGAAATGCGCGAGCTGTGGCGTTCCTCCCGCTCCGAGTTTGCCATCGGCGTGGCCTGTTTTGTTGGTGTTTTGCTTGTGGGTCCGTTGGGTGGCTTGTTCCTCGCATTTGTACTGTCGCTGGTCAACCTCGTCCGCAGGGCGGCAAACCCATCCATTGACGTTTTAAAGGGTGAAGATGATCCGACCGTTTCGCTAACGGAGGGTGCTGCCGAGATCCGGCGCACGGCGCCCGGCATTGCGGTAGTGCGGATGGCTGCGCCGATTTTCTTTGCCAACGGCACTGTTTTAGCCGACCGCATTATGGAGCTGCGTAATCCCACCTACGGGGAGCTGCACGTCGTCGTTCTTGATCTTGAAGCCGTGAGCGACATCGATGTGACAGGAGCCGAGGCCCTTGCCGGAATCATAGCCCGGCTGCAGAGGGACGGGATCAGTTTGGCGTACTCCCGACTGCGTCCTCACCTCCGTGTCCAGCTTGAGTCCTTGAATCTACTAAACAAGGTAGAAGAATTTTCAACCAACCGTGAAGCCGTCGCTGCCCTGTCTCAGGGTTTCAACAGCACCCCGGCTGCCTCCAACAGAGTGGATCCGTCATGATTGATCTCGCATGGGAATTGATTCCGGCCCTATTGGGTATCGTGGCCAGCCCCCTGGCCATTATCGCCATGATTGCCGTGCTTTTGTCTCGCAATTCACAGCAAAACGGAATCATGTACTGGATTGGCTGGACGTGCGCCGTGCTCATATCAGTAGGACTTGGTTACTGGATATTTGCCCGGATCGAGGTTGACCTAACCGCCGAGCCACCCGCTTGGGTCCCCGTTGTCCGGTTCATCTTCGGACTCTTCCTGGTGGCCGGTGCCGTGTGGACCTACCGCCGATCAAGGCTCAAACTCACCGCGATGGCCCGGGCAGATTCTCTGGAAGACGTCGTGGCTGCTGCTCCACAGCTGCCAGGGTGGTTGAAAACCGTGGATACTTTTACCGCGCCAAGGTCATTTTGCCTAGGGTTGGGAATCTTCCTTCTGAATCCCATCAATCTTTCCTGCGCCGCCGTGGCGGCCTTGGACATCAGGTTGGCTGATCTCTCAACCCAGGTGTCTATGACGTTTTTGATCGTGTTCATGATCCTGTGCATCGTCCCGTTTTCCGTACCGGTGATACTCACGTTGCTACAACGTGAGAAGGCTGGCCCCGTGCTGGAGCGGATGCGCGGGTGGATTGTCAAGAACAATGCAAATATGAGCACCATCTTCCTCTCGCTGCTGGCATTCATGCAGATTCAAAAGTCGCTGGCCGAGCTTCCATGGTTCTAACAACGGCCCCGCTACGGCGTTATCTCAAACGCTTTGGAAATAAAACAACGGTCAAGTCGGATATTAAGGCTGGTCTGGTGTTGGGGATCGAAAGTGTCCCCGACGGATTGGCCGCCGGGCTTTTAGCCGGAGTCAACCCCCTCCATGGACTCTACGGGTATCTGGTGGGGACGGTGGGTGGCGCTTTGGCCACGGGTTCGGCCTTCATGACCGTTCAAGCAACAGGTGCCATGTCCGTAGTGATCTCCGACATCCCCCAGACACAGGACGCTGAGCAATCTGCCGCAGCTCTGGCCACCCTTGCGTTACTGACAGGCCTGATCATGCTGGGTCTGGGACTGGCCAAGCTGGGTTCACTCGTCAGATTTATTCCCACGGCGGTTTTGGTGGGTTTCATCAATGCTGTGGCGATCAACATCATCCTTGGACAATTCGACAATCTGACGGGGTATTCCAGCGACGGGGACAACAGATTGGTGAAAACTGTAGATACTTTCACACACCTCCTGGAATTGAACGCTCAGTCCCTGATAGTTGGCGGTGTGACTATCGCCTTGATCCTGATGCTGGAAAAAACTCGTTTAGGGGCCCTGTCCATGGTGGTGGCCGTCGTTGCCGGTTCGGTTGCGGCTGCGCTGCTGGGCCTCCTGCCCTGGGGCTCCACGGTGGCCCTTCTCGGGGACGTGGCTACCGTGCCCACTTCCCTTCCTGACCTGGAATTACCTAGCATTTCCATGATTCCGGTATTGATCATTCCGGCCCTTTCACTAGCGCTCGTTGGACTGGTACAGGGTTCTGCCATCAGCGGCTCTATCCCCAACCCTGATGGCCAGTATCCGGATTCGTCGGCCGATTTTCGTGGCCAGGGCATGGCAAATCTAGCGACAGGGCTCTTTCAAGGCATGCCGGTTGGCGGCTCCATGTCAGCCACCGCACTGGTACGGACTGCCGGTGCTCAGACTGCGCTGGCTAACCTGGTTGCCGGCGCGGCGATGGCCACGTGCATTCTGGCCTTGGGAAGCACCATTGGCTACATGGCCATGCCTGCCCTGGCTGCCCTCTTGATCTTGGTGGGGTTTCGAACGCTTAAAATCCATGACCTGACCATGGTGTGGCGGACTGGCCCTATTCAGGCCACGGTGCTGGCCGTCACCTTCATTCTCACACTCCTGATCCCCCTGCAATACTCGGTGTTGACCGGTGTAGGCCTTGCCGTCATTTTGCACATTGCGCGGATGTCCAACCGGATCGTGGTTCGCCGCTGGGAGTTCGACGTTGATAGTGCCCTTCCCTATGAAAGCTCACCCCCGCAGGTGCTCAGTACCGGCGAGCTGGTGGTCTTGGTGCCGTATGGAAGCCTGTTCTTTGCCGCCTCACCCATCTTCGAGCAGCAGCTGCCAAAGGTTCCGGCGAGCTGTGAAGGAACCGTGGTTATTATCCGTTTGCGGGGCAAGGATGAGTTGGGCGTAACTTTCATCAAGACCTTGGAACGTTATGCGGCGGCTCTGGAGACCGCAGGTGGCACGCTGATGTTGGCGGGCGTTGGCGCTAAAGTCTACGGTCAATTGGCGGTGACCGGAAGCCTGCACAGGATCGGCAAGAGCCACGTTTTCAAAGCCCGCCGACGCGTGGGAAACTCCCTGCAAGACGCCATGGCTGGGGCAGAGGCATGGCGCCTTGAGAATCGCCGCTAGTCCCATCAATACCTGATGATATTTGCCGTGCGAGGCCTTCGAATATGGCCAAGGAATACCGGCAGTTCCTAAGATCAGCGCATGATTATTTTCCTGATTCGCGCAGCAATATACCTTGTCACCGCAGCCTTGGGCCTTCTAGTCACCTCATGGGTCTTGTCAGATTTCAATTTAATGGCCAATGGTTTCATGGTGGCAGTTCTGGTTTTTGCCATTACAAATTCCATTCTGACCCCGTTCATTTTCCGAATGACGAACCGCTATGTTCCGGCTGCGCTGGGAGGGATTGGCCTGCTGTCCACATTGGCTGCCTTGATCGTGGCCCAGCTTTTCCCCAACGGGCTGGTGATCTCTGGTTTCACCACGTGGATACTCGCAGCGTTGCTCGTCTGGATTGTGACCACGTTGGGCGCCTGGCTGCTTCCGATAATTTTCCTCAAGAAGCGCTTGGCACAACGGGCCGCGGAGAAGAACCAGCGACTCGTGGGTGGCTGATTCTGGTTCCATGACTGTAATTCAAAGCAGCATCATCAATCCTTGGTGAAAACTGGTTCGTTGGTGTCAGAATCCTAGGCGGACATGAAACTTCGGCTCAATAATTACAGGACGGCCTACGGCTGAGTTCATTGAATCACTGACCCTGGAATACATGGTCAACGGAAAATCTGAGGAAAATATTATGGAATTTTGGTCGTCTTTTTGGAATATCATCTGGGTCTTTTTTTCGGCCGTCATTTTCATCGCCTATCTCATCGCCTTATTCTCCATCGTGGCCGATCTGTTTAGCGACCGGAAGCTCAGCGGATGGTGGAAGGCCATTTGGCTCTTTGCCTTGGTGCTCATCCCGTTCGTCACTTCGCTGATCTACCTGATCGCCCGCGGTCAGGGCATGGCGGAACGAAAATTTCACACCGTTGCAGAGAACCAGTCCGCTGCCGAGGACTACATCCGTAGCGTGGCTCAGGCTAGCCCCAGCGATGAAATCGCCAAGGCAAAGCAACTCTTCGATGCAGGAGTCCTCACGGCCGACGAATTCCAGGCGATCAAGAACCACGCCCTGGGCTCTGTCAAGGTTCCCGTCGCATAACCGAGCAAGCGTGTTCTAGGCGCGGACGGATGGTTGCCCAGACCGTCCGCACCTGACAAGCTAAGCCTGATGACTATCAAAGAGCAGTACCTCAGAGCGTATGACGAGCAGCTTCGCACCGACGCTGAAACTCCCACCGCGATCAGCGTGACCCGTCTGGGGCATCTGAGATTGGCCATCTATGCCGGCGGGCTCGGCTTCATCACCTACCGCGACTTGGGCGGCACCGCGGCCAAGGACATGCTCGCCCTCGTGGCGGAGGCCTTGGAGTTCTACCGCACTAATCCCGAGATCGACAAGGTGGAGTGGAAGGTGCGCACGCATGATGACGCACCGGGGCTCCACGAGGCTCTGCTCGCGAACGAATTCTTCCCCGATGATCCGGAATCGATCATGGTGGGCCCGCTCGAAGGCCTCTGCGACGATGTCCCCGTGCCCGACGGCGTGACCTTGCGCAAGGTGACGAGCGAGGCCGACGTCCGGGCCATGAGCGCCATGGCGGATACCGCCTTCGGCGAGCCCGTCAGCACCCGCATGGCCGATTCGCTTTTGACCCGGCTGGCCCGCAAGGACGGCATGGAACTGTGGGTCGCCGAGGTCGACGGGAAGATCGTCAGCTGCGGCCGGCTCGAACCCGTGCAAGGCACCCACTTTGTCGGTATCTGGGGCGGCGCTACCCTCGAGGCCTACCGCGGCCGCGGCATCTACCGCGCCCTGACGGCAGCCCGTGCCCAATCCGCCCTCGCCATGGGCAAAACACTGGTCCACAGCGACTCCACGGAATACTCACGACCGATCCTGGAACGCTCCGGACTCATGAAAGTCTCCACCACCACCCCGTATTACTGGAGACGTTCAGCGGCATCATGACCGAAGGGCCAGAGCATTACGCCATGAACTTTGCATGGGTGTGGGGACCCGAGAATCCCAGTCTGGACAAGGTGGCCCGCCTCGCCATGAATCTGCGGGGAGCTGACGCGGAAAAGCTCGAGATCTTACTTGAGCGCTGGCTGACCGGACTGGGCTACGACTCCGAAAGCGGCCACTACTTTCAGGGCGGATTCAGTGTGGCGGTCCAGGCCCGTGGGAACGGCGGGGCCGACATCGTCTTCGTCTCAGGTAGACAAGACGTGGCCGAGTCGCTGGGTGAGGCCGTGGATGAATTCTACGAACAGGTCCTCCAGCACCTCACTACCGCATCCGTGACCTGGACCGAGCAGCCGCTGGAACTCTAACCCTCGGCTGCCTCAAAAGCGCGACGGCGGGACGCCACCTCATACCCCTCCGGTAAACTCACTCGAATGACCCTTCCGCCGCTCATCGATGCCGGGCACGGGGCGTGGCGACGCGAACCAAGCACGGTCGTTCGCCGCGGACAAAGCCTGCCGCCAAATATACGCGACTCGTTTGTCATTTTTACTGAATCGGAAACACCCCAAGCTCCACTCGAGTGGGAACCCCACTCGCATCCCCTCCATGAGCTGGTGTGGGCGCGCGGCGGAACCATGACCACACGCATTGGGGACCGGATCTTTACCGTCTCCGAAGGCGAAGGGCTATGGCTGCCCGCCGGTCAAGTACACGCCGGGCGGCTCACCGCGAACATTGAATTCCACAGCGCCTTCTTTTCTCCCCACCGAATTCCCGTGGCCTTTGAGAATCCCACCGTCATCACCATGGCTCCCCTCCTCGAATCCCTGCTGAAGCATCTCGCCCGCACAGACCTTGCCAGCGACGCCCGGGAACGGGCAGAGTCAGTGGTTTTTGATGTGCTGCAACCGTCACAACGGCAACTTCAACTGCAACTTCCGGGCGATCACAGAATTGACCCCATAGCCGAGATTCTCCTCAAGGATCCCTCAGACGGACGCTCCCTCGACGATTGGGCCCAGCTGTTGGGACTCAGCGAACGGACCATCACCCGCGCATTTCGTCACACAACAGGGTTGTCCTTCGCGCAGTGGCGGCGAGTGCTGCGGGTCCACCGCGCACTGGCACTGCTGTCCGATGGGTGGGACGTCCGCACCACATCGGAGATGGTGGGCTACGCACAACCGAGCTCGTTCATCGCCGCATTCCGCACCGTCATGGGGACCACACCCGGCTCGCTTCCCACCGCAGCTCACTAACAGAGCCCAGATACTTCATCCAGCCCCAGCGCTGAGGTGTCCGAAAAAGCGAATCGCGTGTCCTAAACTCCAGATTGCGGACAGATCACGCGAGCCATATACTCACTTAGGCAAGGCGAACCTAACTTAGTTTCGCGCGTGATCATTATCCTTATTCTGAGCTAGGTAGCACCATGTCCACCCTTTGCAGTGCATCCGCTGATCTGCCAGCTACCGCAGTCCACATCGGCACACCCCGATGATCCCGTCGACCTCACTCAACGGTGAAAACCTCGTCCTGCAGTACGGCCGCGACACTGTGGTGAAGGGGGTTTCCCTCAGCCTCGAACCCGGACAGGTCACTGCCTTGGTTGGTCCCAATGGCAGCGGAAAATCTACGCTGCTACGTTCTCTGGCACGGCTGCATCGGGTGCACGAAGGCAACATCACCCTCAGCCAAGGTGACAGGGCGAAGGCCAAGTCCACGTCCTTACTTTCCGCGCGTGAATTTGCCCGGGAGGTCACGCTCTTTTCACAGTCCCGGCCGGCCCCGCAGGGCCTGACGGTCCGAGAGGTTGTCGCCTTCGGCCGCCATCCTCACCGCCGCGGCTTTGCCGGACTGTCGCACAAAGACCGCGCCGCGATCGACCACGCTATGGATGTCACGGGCGTGCGATCCATGTCCGAGCGCTCGGTGGGCGAACTCTCCGGCGGCGAGGTGCAGCGTGTCTGGCTGGCCGCCTGTGTAGCGCAGGAAACCGGCGTACTCCTGCTGGATGAGCCCACCAACCATCTTGACCTGCGCTATCAGATCGAGACTCTGGACCTGGTGCGTGATCTGGCAGACGATAACGGCGTTGCGGTCGGCATTGTCTTGCACGACCTCGATCAGGCGGCTCGAATCGCCGACCATCTGATCCTTTTGTCCGCTGGCCGGATCCACGCATCCGGTCATCCTGTCGAGGTGCTCACCGCCGAGAACATTGGCGAGGTGTATTCCGTCCGCGTCGAGGTCAGCTTCGATGAGGGTAGCAGTCGCCTGCGCATCGATCCGATCGGGCGCCACACGCCCCGGGCTCGCGCCCGGGCCACCCAGCTCGCTTAATTTTCCCTACGTTCTACCAACCCGAAAGTATCCCCATGCCCCGCATTCCTTCCTTGGCTGCCGCAGCGGCCACCTTGGCCGTTGCTGCGCTCGCCCTCACCGGCTGCGGCACCACTACAGTTGACGGTGCCGGAAACAACACCGTTGCCGCATCGTCTCAGGACTGCAGCGCCGACACCACCGCCACGTCCACCGACGCCGTATCCATGACAGATGGTGTGGGCCGCACCGTGGAGCTCGAGAAGCCCGCCCAGCGAATTGCTGTACTGGAATGGCAGCAGATTGAGGATGCCCTCACGCTCTGCGTCGCCCCGGTGGCCGTCTCCGACTCAGCCGGCTACAGCACCTACGTCAGCGCCGAGACCATCCCCGAGGGCGTCGCCGATATCGGCACCCGCGGCGAGCCGGACCTGGACACGCTCTACGGGGCCAACCCTGATCTGATCATCGTCGAGGCCTTCAGCGCCGACGATGAGCTCATCACCACGCTGGAGAAGCGCGGCGTGCCCGTGCTCGCCACCCTCGGAGCCAATGGCGCCGACCAGATCGGCAACATGAAGAACGTCTTCTCCATGATCGCCGAGGCCACGGGCCGCACAGAGCGGGCCGAGCAGGTCCTGGGTAGCTTTGATGCATACCTGAGCGACGCCAAGGCAAAGGTCCAGGCCGCCAACATGCCGACGTCGAGCTTCTTGTTCTTTGACGGCTGGATCGAGGGCGGCAACGTCGTCGTCCGCCCGTACGGCAAGGGTGCCTTGTTCACCGAGCTCGGCGAAGAGCTGGGCATGACCGCCGCCTGGACCGATGAGATCGACAAGAGCTACGGCAGCGGCGGCGTGGACCCGGCCTATGGACTGGGCATGACCGACATTGAGGGCCTGACCGCCGTGGGCGAGGCGAACTTGTTCTATTCCAATGACGACACGGCCGACAGCTACGTCAAAGAGCTGACCAAGAACCCGATCTGGTCCGCGCTTCCGGCCGTCAAGGAAGATCGCGCCTACGCATTCCCGGCGGGTGTTTGGGGCGCCGGCGGACCACTGTCGTGCCAGCAGGCCATTGACGCCTTCGTCAACGCCATTCTCCAGGGGTGAGCACCTCCACCCACACGGCACCACCTGAGAGCTTGCCCATGAAGCCCGACGCCGGACCCCGTGGCACTGCCGCTGGGGTCGGCGTTCTGGCCGTTTTGGTCCTCGCCATTGTGGCCGTAGGCCTGTGGCACATCACCCAGGGTACTTCCGGCGTGGGCCCCCGCGATTTGCTGCGCCTGCTCACCGGCGCGCAAGAGAACGTGGGAGGCGTACCCGTCAGCGATGTGTTGACGGGTTCGCGCCTCCCCCGCTTGTTTGCCGGCGTCGCTGTGGGCTTTGCCCTCGGTGTGGCAGGCGTGTTGCTGCAATCGGTCACCCGCAATGTCCTGGCATCCCCGGACACGTTGGCCGTCACGGCTGGTTCCTACTTTGCGCTCACACTCGTGGCAGCCTTTGGCCTGGCCGTCCCGCTGTGGGCCTCCAGCGGCGTTGCCTTTGTGGGCGGCTTGCTGGCCGCGGCCCTGGTTCTGGGTCTGGCAGGAAATAGTGCCGGGAATGGCACCACGCGGCTCATTCTGGCCGGATCCGCCACCGCCATGGCGTTGGATGCCGCCACGGCCATGATGTTGATCTTGTTCAAGGAAAACACCACGGGCCTGTTTGCCTGGGGTAGCGGCTCCCTAGCTCAGCTCAACCTTGACGCCTCCGTCCGGGCAGCCCCCGTCATCATCGTGTGCCTGTGCGCGGCATTGCTGTTGTGCCGCCGGCTCGACGTCCTCAAACTCGGCGACGACACCGCAGCGACCCTCGGCGTGCCCATCCGTTCCACCCGCCTGATCGCCGTAATCGCCGCCGTGCTACTGACCAGTATCTCGGTCACCCTGGCCGGCCCCATCGCGTTTGTGGGACTGGGCGCCCCAGTGCTGGCCCGCTTGATCGCCAACCGTGTCCAGGCGTTGCACCGGCATCTGCTGCTGGTGCCATTGTCCGGGCTACTTGGCGCACTCTTGATCCTGCTCGCAGACGCTGTGCTGCGCGGTATCCTCAGCGCCGAAGGCGCCACCTCCATCCCCACCGGAATTCCCACGGCGATGCTCGGCGCGGTACTCATCGTTGTCTTGGCCCTGCGCATGCGAGATTCGGGCCCGATCCGTCAACCACCCCACGCCCGCATCGGCATTCACTCCCGCCGCCGCTTTGTGGCCGCCCTTTCGATTGCTGCAGGACTACTGCTCGTGGCCCTTGTCATTGGTTTGTTGGCGGGCAGCCTGTGGCTACGGCTGGGCGACATTGTGTTGTGGCTCCAAGGCGCCGCACCCGATTTGATTGGCCGGGCTCTGGATGAACGTGGCCCCCGAGTGGCTGCCGCTGCCCTGGCCGGTGCTGCTCTGGGTTTGGCTGGCTGCGTGGTTCAAGCCACCGTCCGCAACCCCTTGGCGGAGCCCGGTTTGCTGGGCATCACAGCGGGCGCCGGTTTGGGCGCCGTCAGCGTGGTGACCTCCGGGGCCGGCGGACGCCCACTGCTGATCATCATGGCGGTGGTCATGGGCTTGGCAACCTTTGCCTTGATCGCGCTGTTGGCGTGGCGCGGCGGATTCTTGCCGGATCGTTTTGTCTTGATCGGTATCGGCTGCGGTTATGGGCTGAGCGCCTTGACCACGTTCCTGCTGTTGCGTGCCGATCCGTGGAACACGCCCCGGATCATGACCTGGCTCTCCGGCACTACCTATGGCCGGACGTTCCCCGACGTTGCTCCGGTGGCGATTGGCCTACTGGTGGCCGTGCCGTTGTTGTTCCTGATGCGCCGCCAGCTGGATTTGCTGGCCATCGACGAGGACACCCCGCGCATCCTCGGGATTAGATCGGACCGGACGCGCCTGCTCCTGCTGGCCATGGCCGCCGTTCTGGCGTCCCTGAGCGTCGTGGCGATCGGTGCCGTCGGCTTTGTGGGACTCGTGGCGCCGCACCTGGCCCGGGCCCTGGTGGGTGCCCGGCATGGCCGGCTCATCCCAGTCTCGATGCTGCTGGGCGCACTGTTGGTGTCCGTCGCCGATATTTTGGGCCGGACCCTGATTTCACCGGCTCAAATTCCCGCCGGACTCATGATTGCCTTGCTGGGCGGCCCTTACTTTGTGTGGCTGCTGCGCCGCTCGCGGGGTTAGCGGCCGTACGGTTGAAGCAGGTCAGGCCCGGGCCAGAAAGTCCCGAATCAGGGTGCTGATGAGTTCGGGCCGTTCGGCAATCAGGCCGTGGCCGGTTCCGGGCACTATGGCGAGCTGTGCGCCCGGGATCGATGCCGCGATCAGCAGGCTGTGGGCCGGCGGGATCGAATCCCGGTCCCCGGACATGATGAGCGTCGGTGCGCTGACGGCGGCCAGGCTGGCCGGGTCGATCTGCGGCTCGCTGGTCCACAGCCTCATGAGTTTCGCAAGGACCGCGTCGGCATGCTCGGCGCCATCCGGCGACAGCCGTCCATAGTGCATCCGCTCCAGATCCGGCTTGGCTTCCCCCTCATGGGAGGACGACGGCGGGGAGTCCAGCCGGGGGCCGTCACCAGTTGTGGGGGTGAAGACAGAGGGGTCAAGGTTGGCGCTGATGGCCACCAGCGAGCGCACCCGCTGCGGATGTTCCAGGGCCAGCAACAGGGCAATAATCGCACCATCGCTGTAGCCAATCACATGCACCGACTCCAGACCGTGGGCATCAAGGTAGGCGAGGGTGTCGGCAATGCCACGGGCGTAGCTGTAGTCGCCGTCAATGTCAGCCGAACGGCCATGTCCGGAGCGCTCAAAGGCAAAGACCTGGTAGTCCTGTACCAACGCATCAGACTGCCCGCGCAGCGACTCTAGTGAGCAGAAGCCGCCATGCAGCAGGAGGACGGGATCGCCCGAACCGGCAATTTCCGAATACAGTTCTTCCCCGTTGATATTCAGGTATGTCATGGGATCCCACCGTCTCTCCGGGCTCTTCCGCCCGTCAGAGAGTACCACCCCCGCGGCCCGGACCGACGGCGTCCCGCGGTGGCGACTAGCCCACTAGATTGTCCCCGTGCTGATTCGAGGCGAGTCACTCCAGTAGCCAAGAGCGGCATTTCAGAAGCTACTGTCGCCCCTGGCTACTGCCCCGTTCCAGAAGAGCGTTGACTAGCCACTTCCATGAGCGGCCCTTCAGAAACCCGAAACCGGGCACTAAGAAATCCCTAGCCCGCTAGCTTCCATCGCCGGACACTCACCTTTTCAGCGCATCGTCGGTTACTTCATGCGGGGCAGTAAACAACGGCACACGCCCTAGTTATTCACTTCGATATCAAAACGTGATTTAGACTTGCTCTGATGTCAAGATTATTTGGAACAGACGGTGTCCGTGGTTTGGCTAATGGCCTGCTGACGGCTGAATTGGCTTTAT
>NZ_QJVC01000014.1 GCF_003219795.1 Arthrobacter psychrolactophilus
TCACCAACTACGTCGCCAGATCACTGCTGGAATCAGGCGGATTCAGACCGAAACTACACTCTCAATTCTGAAGAGCCGCTAATTCCCCCTGGCCTTTCACCAGAAACCAGTCACCCAGCTCTTTCTCTTGGAGAAGTTTTCCTAGGATTTCACACGCCCAGTTGCAGGCTCCCATGGGGAATACCGGGCCCCCTATAGGGCCAACGTCTTGGGCTGCGGCACGGAACTCTTGGACAAAGGTGATCAGTCGGGGGGTCGAAGGACTCATTCTTTTGGTTCATTGGACGCTGTACTCTCCTTGGATTATTGTCCTCTCATTTCAGCAAAGGACATGGACAATCATCTCCGCCCCGTCGCCAGACGATCAAGCACCCTAACCATGAGACAGATCTAAACCGAGATGTACCTCAGTTGTGCTTTGTCTGGCGGCGGCCCTAACCCTGCCCTATGGACTGGGAGAAGTCATACCGTCGAGTTCGTCTGCAAGACCGTGAAGCTGATCGGCCATCGTCCGGAGTCTGAGTGCAAGGTTGCTGGTACTGAGCTCGGTTTTCTCCTCATAATCTGCACCATCGAATGCTTCATCGCCGACGAGATCCCGCAAGCGTCGGTGAACGCTGCGAGTGTTCGCAGACAGCTCATCCTTCAAAGGTGCCATCGCGGCCGCAGCTGCGACGAGCCATTCCTCGTTCCTCGAGGCCGCATCCTGACAGGCTCGCCAAACCAATGCAAGAACCGTCTGTCGGGTTAGCCGCTCAAGAGTAACCGCCGTGGCAGCCAATGGGGCCCGGGCGTCTTTTGCCGCGTCCAGGCCGGCTGCATACGACTGCAGCCGTGAGAATCTCCATGGTCGGTCATCACCCAGCATATCCAGGGCAATATAAACCTGATCGAGCTCGTACCCGGGCACCTGCCCTGGAAGCTTCCGCCGAGCACCCCAAACTTTCAAGATCGTCTCTATGATCTCCACTCGCTGTTCGACCGTGACACCGTCGGCGGCATCGGCGGCAGAGACTAGGGCAGCAAGGTGGTGAGCCATCCACTGGCCCGTCACGTCATGGTCTTCACAGGCCGCAGCGAGCTTTCGGCCGAGTTCAATGGCAGCCTTAAAACTCGGTCCATTGTCCATTCGGACTGATGAGATAGATTTTGGTTGACCACTCGACATAGCTGAATTCATCGTCTTCCTTCCGTTGATAGGACGATTTGTGAACGTCCCGTCTTAGATCTACCTGGACCACCAAGGTCATGTCGAGTTCGGTTAGTACCTCCCTGAGGAACTGCGAACTCACCATCAATTTTTGGCCACTCGTTCCGCTCCTCCGTTCCCGGCTGGTCCGCTCAGTGTCATCCCACACCTGGCTGCGGAACACGTCATCTGCCCCCTTTTTCCAAATGCGGAAGTCCTTATCCGGTGTGAGTCCAAATTTGTGTACCAGGTCGGGTCCCGGGCGAGGAGGCGGGAACACCACGTTTCGACCACGCTCGTCGCACTCGTCAATCGACGTTTCAAAGCTTGAGGAATCGATCCATGGGAAGAGTCGAAACGGTCCCGTCCGTTCGTAGTCGTCCTCACGGTCATCGTCAGTTGTCGGGAGTCGCCCCTGGCCTCCCAGCACATTCGTCTGAAGCGCGATGAGATACGAACGAGCCGTCGCATGAGGAACAAGGGCACTCGAAATGACGACTTCTTCAGATTTGCTTTCATACGAGGTCTCATACTCCGCGTCCACCAGGATCCAGTCTGTGCCGTGACCTACAACGGTCTCGAACGCTGCCGGCGTCAGCGACCAGCGCCAAAGGTCACTCGGGCTACCAGCGATGCGCAGCTCCGGGGCAGGGACCGGTGGGGCGTCCCTGCGGTCAGCCAGCCAGCGGCCATCGTGACGTTTCGGCATAAAATCGTTGCGCCACGAGGTGTACTCGTCGAGATTTGAATCCGGTTCCTTGTACGTCTTGAGGGTTAGCGCAAGGTTGGCTCCAAGGGTCAGGAGCGCATGAATTGCGGAGTAGAAAGCGAAGTCTTCCTCCTGAGGCCAGCTGCGGTGGTCAGGATACGATCCATCTTGTCCGAATACCCCAGCTTCACGCCGTGGATCCTTAGTTTCGTCGTACCCGGTTAGGTCTCGAGAGATGGCCGCCGCTTTGTTAGTCACGGCCTCCTCGGTCGTACCAAACACCTGTCCCAGGTCTCGGGCCCAGTAGGATCGGAAGTCGAAAAAGAACGCGTGGCCTCCATTGCCCAGCTCGGCGTCAGCAGCATTTGTGAACGGGTCATTCCTTGCACTTTGTCCCTTCCAATCCAGCTCTTCCCACTCAGCTTGCAGGCGGCGGGAAAGGTGGCCAGCCCATCCATGTGCCGGCTCGATGGAGCCGTTAGCGGATAGTGCCTGAAGTGTCTGCTGGGCCAGGACCTGATTGACAGCATGGGGTGGGCCATCGATGACGTTGAGAATCCACGGTACGAAGGGTTCCAAAAGGCTGGCATTCGGCTCTGAGGCGGCTCGATCGAGCGCGAATAGCAGCCACATTTTAGAGTGGAGCTCATATCTCGGGAATCGGCTGTCATGGAATGGGGCGGAGTTGTTCGTCCGGTCAGCAAACTTGGCGAGTTTGGTAAGGGTGTTGTGGTCGCCCATCTGAACGAGCAGAAGCACCGAGTGCGCGGCTTGCCAACGGCGTGCATTAGACATATCTCCAAGCGCCGCCCAGATCAGGCCAGCAAGACAGGTGGCAAGGTCCGCAGGAGGGTGCGGAATACTTGTATACGGACCGTCTGATGCTGTGGCTGGCGGTGCTAGGTCGTCGAAGAGTGCAGCAAGTGCGTCGAACACGTGCCCCGCTTCAGAGACCTCTAGAGTGCGAGCAATGTGGGATGCCAGGCTGAAGTACTCTGTGTGCTTCAGCGTGTGTGCTTTTTCGCCGAGTTTCACGAACCCCGCTTCAAGAATCGTGTCCGTCGATATTCCGGCGGCATGCGCGAACTTTGTTAGCTCGGTCCGGTCATACCAACGTGTCGCTATGTTCGATGCGAACCTATTGGCGAATACGTCAGCAAGGTAGGCAACCGACTCATTTAAACCGGCGCTTGGAGTTTGCTCGGATGCGAATGTTGCTGTGACGACGAAATCTTCTTCACGCGCATTGGTCGAGTCAGCGAAGGCCCGGATGGACTCTGCCAACTTGGCAGGAACCTTGCTGAGTGCTCGGCGAATAACCTTTCTGCGAACATCGGAGTACCACCTCGCTTTCGCGAATGCGCCATCCCATCCTTCCATGGTCGTGAAAACGAAGCGATTAACTATCTTCGATGGCTTCGGCTTCTTGGAACCCTGCCAATTACGAGACGTTCCTAGATCGAATTCCTCGCGTGGAACATCGCTGGTGCGCCGCAAGTAGGTCGTAGATTCGGAATAGACGTGATTCAGGCGTGCCGCGTCCTGCGGTGACAGTCTATCGACGACGGTTCTCCATCGAGTGGGCGCTCCAAAAGCCTCGACGGCAAGAGCCCCAATCGGCCCATCGGGTCTCGACGCACTGCTCATGATCGGGCCCAGGAGCCTGGTGAATGACAGGGAGCGTCTGTCGCGCTGTCTCGATGCTGCGGCGTAGTAGCTCGGGGGATGCATGGAGAAGAGCGGGTTGGCCAGCTGCGAAACGTCTGACCCCTCGTCGGTATCGAGAGTCTCCCCGATCTGAAGGAGCCGGTATGCTCGCTCAGGCTCCTCTCCTGTTCCGAGTCGATGAGCAGTGTTCGTTAACGCGTACCATCGAGCAGATAGGTCATCACCGACGAGCTTGGCCTCGCTGTCAGCGATGTTGAAGATGGCTCGCGCCTCAACTTCACTCGTTGCCAAAATTGCGCGTGCCAACTCGACCAACTCGTCCACGCGCATATCTGCATTGGAGCGGTCTTTCTGACTCACAGTGAGGGCGCGGTTCACTGCCGCAATGGCGAATCCAGCCAGAGCAGGGCTGCGGGCAGCACACCTGATAGTGGTCAGTTGCGAACGGGTCAGGCTTTCCCCCATTAGCTCGTGCCAACTCTCAAACTGAGCGATTATGGTTGGATCGGGGACCACCGACAAGATCCGGCTTGCGAAGTCTGCGACACCGTTGATGCGGACGAACGGTATTTCGTAGTGAGGTTTGCCAGTGAAGTCTTTCGTAGCGAGTGCCGCCAGTGTCTGGCTAAGCGACTCTGTCGGTCCGTCCATCACTGCACCGACTAAACAAGTAGCCCACGGCAGGAGCTGTGGAATATTCTGGTTGAAGGAGAGTGTGTCTCGATCGGAGGTCGCCTTGGTCTTTGACAGGCGCTCGAAGAATTCTTCGGCTACGACATCTTCGAGGCCCAAAGTCTTTTCGGAGAGGCGTGCCTTTAGTGCATGTCCGATGAGGCAACTCGTTGGCAGCAATCCAGACCAGTGCTCACCTGCGTGATTTCCTAGCGGCATAAGGTGAATGTCGAGGATTCGGAGTGCTTCGGTATGGGTGACCGCAGAGTTACGTGCAGCATGCATGAGTGCCCAGGTTACGCCTCGAAGGTCCTTGTCGTAGATGTGCGGTCCACGCTTGTGTGTGAATGGCTTCTTGCGAGCTTTCAGCATTTCACTGAGCGCGGTTGTCGCTGCGTGGGAGGGGACGATGCCATAGTCGAACATCGTCTCGCAAATACCGATTTGGATGTATTTGTGTGAGGCGGCAAGCACCATCAGCTCGGATAATTCGTCGGTACGGCCGGCGTCGGCAAGCCTCGATGCGAGACTCCCGCTGACTTCGCGGACGAAGTCGTTGGGCCGCCATCTGGCGAGAAAGTGAATCCCGGCGATGGGGCCTTCAATGTTGGTGATGGCGAACGCTAGATCGGCAATCACCACGGGCGTGATCTCCGCATGAAGATCACGCTGCGCATCTCTATCCATGCGAAGGATTGCGCTGATGGTGTTGTATGAAGCGGTGAAACGGGCACGACCGAGATCATGCCGTTCATGAAGGATCGACAACATCAGAGCCTCAACGTGGAGATTTGAGCCTGGCCAGCCAGCGGTCAATTCGCGGCCTGAACACAGAGAATCGACAACGTCCCAGGCAAGGAACCTAGCGGCAATATCTGGGTTTGCACGGAACATCTTCATTCGCCGTGCGTGTCCTGAGGAGAGCATGCCTGCTTTGACTGCCAACAGCGCTGCGTCACTGTTTCGTTTGGATCGAAGCGCCGCTCCGAGGGCGAACCTGGCTCGGGCCCTTGAAATCTCTTGTGCCTGGAGGTCTTGGATTCCAGTTGGAAGTCCCTCGTCGGAGAGCGCCAATTCGACCAGCTCATCGAGCATTCGGGCTTCGAACAGCAGCTGAGGCAGCACGGTGGCTACGTAGGCAGATTCGTTGGCGCAAGGAATAACCCGGGTCACAAAGTCGCGCATCTCAACTGGGCTTAGGCTGTGGTTATTCGTAAACCACGTTTCTGTCGGTTCGTCCCGGAATTGGAGTGAGTTGTTGTTGAAATGAAGTCCCCTTCCGAGAGCAACAGCGAAGCTTCGAATTGCGTCTTCGCTCAAGTCGGTGATCTTGGCGAGGTCTCCAAGTGGAATGGTCGGGTGCATTGTCGCGAGTGCTTGGCACAATCGCTTCAATTCGTCAGGGAGCAGGTGACCCTGCGAGGCAACCTTCTGAACCTGTTCTGCCAGCAAGGCATCAAGTGTCTCACCCGGTCGGTTGGTTGCGATCTGGATAGCTGCGATGGCGTCGCCCGCGCTCTTGGCACCTTCAATGGCCATAGCTTGGACTCGCGGATTCCCAGTACTCAGCACGTGGAGTTGAGCTCCCTGAGACTTAGTCGCCGCGGGAAACCTAGTCCGAAGATGTGCCAGTGTCTGCAATTGATCGAACCCGCTGAGTTCGATCTCGGTGACGCCTCCCGGTAGCTCCAGTAGTTCCTTTCGCTCGGGGCGGCACAGAGCAATGAGGCGAAAGTTCGAAGGCCACTCGATTTCGAACAGATCTGCCACGAACGCTCGCTCGCCGAACTTTGCAGCTGCCATAACGGCATTGTCTGCAGCGTCAATAACGATCGAGATGATTCCCCCGGGCTGGGCCACTGCGAGACGCTCACACGCCTTTCGGACCTTGTTCTCGAAGGATCGGACATAGTCGCCTTCGTCTGCGATCTGGGACGGAATTAGAGCGGTGGAAAGTCCTTTACTCGCGAGCTCGTTTGCAAGTTGGGTCAGAGCAACCTTGTGTTGGTGTCGCCGTTGACCGATCTGGCGGTAGTCTCCACCCGCAAAGCTATCAAATATCAACGTCAGCGAGGTATCTGCAAGTTCTTCCCTCAACATCCCTGTGAATATTGACTTTCCAACTCCACCGTGGGCGGTGAGAAGGAGCTTGGTCTCGGTGCCCGCCCGAAGTGCGGAAGCGACCTTGTCCACGTCTGATGTTCTAATTACGTGTTCGAGATCTTCGAATACGGGCATCGCAGGGAAAAGCTGATTCTCGGTTGTACGTAGCGTGACGAGAAGATCGTGGCGAGTGAGGGTATTGGACTTGGCCTCGTAAGTCGCCATAAGTGAGACCTGATTCAGGAGGTCCGCAAGTTCCGATCCAGTCCCACCACCAGGCAAATAGTCCTTTAGCTCATCGGCCAGAAACCGCTCAACGTCAGCGACTCCAACAGTTCCTTCGTCAACCGTAAATTGCTCGCAGAATTGTTGTTCAGATGCCGAATCCGCGCCGAACCCAAGCGCGGCGCGAAGGTATTGCCACTCGGGCTTATGCGACGGCATCCGCCCCAAACGTAAGTCGTCCAGAGTTTGGCGCACCTTACTGTTGAGGCGCCGGTTGGTGACGAAGCTGAACTGAACCTCTTCTGTCTTGCCTTCAGCAAGGGCGTCACGATAGATGACCGCGAACTTGGCGAGCGTCTTTGACAATTCAGAGGCTGTGATCCCTTCCTCGATGCGGACAGAGGAGTGCTTGAGCTGGTGGTAGTGGACACGACTTGGCAACGAATCTGAGCTTTCGCCAAAGTACTCTGCGACATCAATGACCTCATCGCTTGGTACGTCCAGGCCCTCAGCCGGTCCTTCAACACTGATCTTGATGAGGTCCGAAGTTGAGTCGAGAAGCCGTAATGCTCGTAAAGACGCCCAAAGATAGTGAAACCTGTCTCCACTACGCGTAGTTCGAACAATGCCAGCATCAGCCATATGTGAGACCTCACTCTTTGCAGTTGCCACAGACGAAAAGCTGCCTCCAGCGTAGTGGATCAAGAGCGTGAATCATGCTTGGCAATACGCCTGACTGTTAAGAGAAGCGCACGCGTATGTGCGCTACCATCTCGGCCACATCATGGAGCACGGATGCCCCACAATTAAGCACTTAGTCAATCTAATGAGTTTTTAATGAGTTCGGTGGGAACGGCGCGACACGAGGCAACTGCTCCAAACGCATAACCGCAGGTCAGCGGCCACCACCCCACCCCAAACAGCCACTTCCAACCGACGAGCGTTGTATTCGAAACCCAAGGCCATTTCAACGCGAAATGACGGGGTGAAAAACCACCCCGCCACTGCGAAAAACCCCGTAAATCCGGGCTTTTTGGCCCTCCAAAGCTCGAGGGCCCCCTATCGGATTCGAACTGATGACCCCCGCTTTATCACACTGTTTTGAAATTACCCTCGCTCCCCTGACCATGCATCGCTGGCCGACCGACACGCCAGACGGTTTTCTCGACTGATGATTAGGACTTTGTCCCGGCAGGTTCAACCGATGAATTACAGAGGATTTGGCACAGGTATTTCCCCTACTCGCGCGACAAGGGATGCAGAAAAACGAACTTCAACTAGCCTCACGCAACGGAAGCCGGATGGTTCTCTGCACCTTCATCGACCCGCCAGCCTTTCACACAGTCGGGATGACAGCGTAGACGTATCTCGAACCGAGCAGCCAACGTCTAACAATTGGCTCTGCCTGAAATTCGGAGCGGTCGAAAGATGCGACGCCCTCAAGAGTCATCTCATCACGCTCAGCAAGGCAGCGCGAGGCTGCCTAAAGGCCGAAGCCCACAGCTGGGTGCCGCACTCCGACTTCGCCGGTCATGCTGGCCGGTCCCTCACCTATGCTGGCTGGTGGAGAACGAGTGCCAGCTGGCCGCTGAGCTCGCCCACGCCGGAGTGCTCGAGGCAATTCGCCACGTCCATCGCCAGTTTCGCCCGCTGAACACCCGGTTCCAACAGACCTACACCGACTGGTATCCCCGAGCAGCGCAAGACGCCCGGCCTCCAATGACCACTCCGATTCCACGGATGTGACACACGGGGATCAACCACAGGTCAGCCGCCACGTATAGAAGAAATAGGGACGCGAACGAAAAACAAGGGCGCAGAGCTCGCGCGATTCGTGCCCATCTGTGCCTGCAGTGTTCGGGAGCTGCGCTTTCCGTCGGCCAGTGAGGGCCATTGGCAAGGTGGGCGCATAAACAGAAAGAGAGCCTCGTGGTGGTCGAGGACGTGTTGGAATCAGCCAATTCGTCCCTCAGATCAAGGGTGTGGGATACCATCAAGATGCGCCATCTCCCCACCGAGGGGCCTGAAACATCCACCCTCCGAGCCCCTCCCGAAGATAAGGACCTTCCCGTGATCACCGCATTCGTCATGATCAAAACTGATGCCACCCGGATCCCCGAATCCGCTCAAGAAATTTCCGAGCTCGCCGGCATCAGCGAGGTGTACTCGGTGACGGGTGAATGGGATCTGATCGCGATCGCACGCGTCCCCAAGCACGAAGACCTGGCAGACGTCATCGCCGACAAGCTCTCCAAGGTCAAGTCCGTCGTCTCCACGACAACGCAGATCTCCTTCCGCGCATACTCTCAGCACGACCTCGACGCAGCGTTTTCCCTCGGCATCGACCACTAGCCCCTCGTGGAGCTAGAAATTGCCGTCCAGGACGTCACAGGCGCACAACTCGCGGCCGCCAATGGCGCCGACCGGGTCGAGGTGTGCTGCGCGCTCCAACTTGGCGGCCTGACGCCCTCGCACGGTCTCCTCACGAGTCTCCGCGCGGCCGAGCCCGAGCTGCCTCTGCATGTTTTGATCCGCCCCCGCCCCGGAGACTATGTCTATGACGCGGCGACGGTGGATTTGATGGTGGCCGAGATTCAGGCAGTGCACGACGCCGGAGCCTCCGGAGTGGTCATCGGCGCCTTGACGGCCCAGGACCAGATTGATTGCGCCACCATTGCGACCCTGATCGCCGCGGCCCAGGGTCTGCACATCACTTTTCACCGGGCCATCGATCACCTGTCTCTGGACGACACCTTTGCGGCCGTTCCACGCCTAGCCGAACTCGGCGTACAGCGCATCTTGAGTTCGGGAGGCGCTGCACGGGCCGGAGATGGCAGGGCCCAATTGCGTGCCATGCATCAGGCAGCGCAGGGTCAACTGCGGATCATGGCCGGAGGCGGGGTCGAGATCAGTGACTTTGCCGGTTTTTACGAGGACGGCCTACGCGACGTGCATTTGTCGGGCAAGGCCACGATCAACATCGCACCGCCTCGTCCGTGGACGCCGGCGGCAGCACTCGAGGATCCCAGTTACTTTGTGACTGACCCACAGCTCGTGAGCCAAGCAGGCAGGGCCGTTCTGGCCCTGCCGTAATGCTTAGTCGCGGCTCGCGCTGAGCTTGACCCATGAGTTGAGTGCATGGGCGGCCGCGCCGCCGTCGATGGAGGCCTCGGCACGGGCCAGGGCAAACTTCATCCGCTCCAGCAAGGTGCCTGAGGCGTTCTCGTCGTAGGCCACGAGTCCCGCGGCAGCGTTCAACAACACTGCATCGCGCACGGGGGAACGTTCGCCGTCGAGAATGCGGCGCACCACATCGGCGTTGAAGTCGGCGTTCTTACCGCGCAGATCCTCAATCGTGGCCCGGGCAATACCCAGATCCAGAGGATCGAAGTGGCTCTCGGTGACTACATTGTCCCGGACCTCCCAGATCGTGGAGGTGCCCGTCGTCGTAAGTTCATCCAGACCGTCACTGCCACGGAAGACCAGCGCGCGAACGCCACGGGCGGCAAGGACTCCGGCGATCAAGGGCGCCATCGTCGCGTCGGCAACGCCAATCGCCGAGGCCACGACGTGGGCCGGGTTGGTCAACGGGCCCAGGAAGTTAAAGGCTGTGGGAACACCAATCTCCCGTCGGGCCACGGCCGCGTAACGCATGGAGGGGTGGAAGAGGTTCGCAAAGCAGAAGGTAATGCCCACCTCACTGGCCGCCTGCGCCACAAGCTCCACCGGCATATCGAGCCGGACGCCCAGGCTTTCCAAAACATCAGCCGAACCCGCCGCCGAGGATGACGCCCGGTTACCGTGCTTAACAACAGTGACCCCGGCACCGGCACACACGAGGGCGGCCATGGTCGAGATGTTCACGGTATTGAGTCGGTCGCCACCGGTGCCAACAATGTCCAAGGCGTCCTTGTCCACGAGCAGGGGGCGGGCGTTAGACAACATGGCCTCGACCAGGCCGGTGACCTCGGCAACCGTCTCACCCTTGGCACGCAAGGCCACCAAGAACCCAGCAATCTGCACATCGCTCGCGTTCCCGGCCATGATCGTGTTCATGGCCCACGCCGTATCGTCCTGGCTGAGGTTACGCCCAGCGATCAGGGCGGCAATCAAATTAGGCCACGTGGGAGTGTCGGAAACAGTGTTCGGAAGTGGATTCACTTTCCAAATGTTAGTCCAAACTCGCACCCTCCCAGCATTTGTGACCATTGACACAACACGCGCCCCTGTGCATAGCTGACTGTATCCAAGCTGTGAATATGCCGGAATTTCGCAAGTTTGTAGAAAAAGATCTTGGAATCGGAGTTTTGCATTGGGAACTCTGGCGTTTTATAGACATAATGTCTATGTGACAACTGCGACCCATGCCCCCAGTACCCCGGCGCATCCGACGCTGAACCGCCCGAACTTGGTTTCTGTAGGAACCGTTGTTTGGTTGGCCAGTGAGCTGATGTTCTTTGCCGGCCTTTTTGCCATGTACTTCACGCTGCGCTCCACCACCGGTGGAATGTGGGCGGAAGAAACGGCCAAGCTGAACTTCCCGTTCGCCTTGGTTAACACCCTCATCCTGGTTTCCAGCTCATTCAGCTGCCAGATGGGCGTGTTTGCCGCGGAGAACCTTCGGCCTCGCCGCACCGGAAGCCGCTTCAATTTCTCCCAGTGGGGAATGACGGAGTGGTTCCTGTTGACCTTCGTACTCGGTGCCATCTTCGTTGCCGGTCAGTCGACCGAATACGCTCTGCTGACCTCCGAGCACGTGACCCTCAATTCAAACCCGTACGGCTCTGCCTTCTACATGACCACAGGTTTCCACGGCCTGCACGTCCTTGGCGGACTCGTCGCATTCCTCCTCATCATCGGGCGCGCCTTTGCGGCTAAGAAGTTTGGACACTTCGAAGCCACTAGCGCGATCGTGACTTCTTACTACTGGCACTTCGTGGATGTCGTGTGGATTGGCCTCTTCTTGGTCATCTACGTCTTGAAGTAAGCCGTACAGAGAGCTTTCTTCTCCAAAGTAAGAATTAGCATTTGCGGCCCTCACCAGGGGCTGCCGGATATAGATCAAAGGAACCACCAAGTGAAGGCACTTTCGCAGAAGCGACGTCATCCGCTGGCCGCACTAGCGCTGCTAGTTTTGGGGCTCATGTTGACAGGTGGGCTATACGCCGTTGTCACAACCGTGAATGAAGCCAAGGCCGATACCACCACGTTTACGGCGCACCAGGTAGAAGAGGGCGAAAAGCTCTTTGTTGCCAACTGCGCCACCTGCCATGGCATTGGCGCTAACGGCACGGACGCAGGACCGTCCTTGGCCGGCGTTGGCGCTGCGGCAGTTGACTTCCAGGTCGGAACAGGCCGTATGCCCATGCAGATGCAGGGACCCCAGGCCCTCGGAAAGCCTGCTCAGTTCACGACTGAACAGACTCGCGAGCTGTCCGCTTACGTTGCCACTTTGGGCGACGGACCGGCCGTTCCTTCCGAGGAGTACCTCGACGGTAATGGCGACGCTGCCGTAGGCGGCGAGCTGTTCCGCGTGAACTGCGCCATGTGCCACAACGCCGCCGCAGCTGGTGGTGCTTTGACCCGTGGCAAGTTCGCCCCGGCATTGGCTGGCGTTTCCAACAGCCACATCTACGAGGCTATGGTGACCGGTCCGCAGAACATGCCGGTCTTCAACGACGCGAACATCACGCCCGAGGGCAAGCGCGACATCATCACCTTCCTGAACACCATCGAAGAGCAGGGTAACCCCGGCGGAGCCAAGCTTGGCTCCTTGGGTCCGGTCTCCGAAGGTCTGTTCATCTGGACTGCTGTTCTGGGTGTCATTGTTGGCTTCACCGTTTGGCTGACGTCGCGTACTTCCTAGTACCACCCGCCACAGAATTTTGGCTGCACTAGCAGCCGCGAGAAACATACATTACGACCCCGGTGCAACCGGGATAAGAGAAGGATGAGGGGATTATGGGCAACCATAGTGACGGCACGCCGACAAGCTCGGACGCCGTAGCTAAGGCTGGTCACGAAGAGGTGGATAAGTTCCAAGATCCGGGACTGCCTCCACATCGTTTGCGACTGGCTGATACGAACCCCAAGGCAGCAAAGCGCGCCGAGCGCCAGGTGGCATGGCTGTTCATTATTTCCATCGTGGGCACACTGTTGTTCTTCGTTGGCTACTTTGGTGTTCGTCTCGATGACACCATCGCTACCTTGCGTATCCAGAACACGTTCCTGGGCTTGGGCGTGGCATTTGCCATGCTCGGTATCGGAACGGGCATTGTGCACTGGGCCCGCGCCCTCATGCCTGACCACGAAGTGGCCGAAGAACGTCATGAGATCCGTAGCGAAGAAGATCGCCAGGCCGCTGTCAAGATCATCGATGACATCATCGACGAGACCGGCATCAAGCGTCGCCCGCTGATCCGCAACACGCTGATCGGTGCCGTAGCTCTGGCACCCTTGCCGGCTGTTGCCATCTTCCGCGACCTCGGCCCCTTGCCGGGTGACATGCTGCGTCACACACTCTGGAAGGAAGGCGAGCGTCTTGCTCGCGATCCCGACGGAACACCCATCAAGGCCTCAGATGTCACGATCGGCTCCGCCTTCCACGTCATTCCGGAATCCCTGAATGACCTGGAAGAAGGCAAGCTCAACGCCAAGGCCAAGGCCGTCGTGTTGTTGATGCGCCTCAAGCCCGAGGACCTGAACCCGTCCGAGGGCCGCGAAGACTGGAGCTACAACGGCATCGTTGCTTACTCCAAGATTTGCACCCACGTTGGTTGCCCCGTTGCTCTGTACGAGCAGCAGACACACCACCTGCTGTGCCCCTGCCACCAGTCGACCTTCGACCTGACGCAGGAATGCAAGGTCATCTTCGGCCCGGCAGTCCGTCCGTTGCCGCAGCTGCCGATCACGGTCGACGCTGATGGTTACCTCGTCGCTCAGAGCGACTTCCACGAACCTGTTGGACCGAGCTTCTGGGAGCGTGGCTAATCATGTCATCAGCAACTCAAACTCCGTTCGAACCCACGACCTCCACCGGTCGCATCACCAACTTTGTTGATGAGCGCGTTGGCGGCTCAGGGATCCTGCGCGAATTCGGCCGTAAGGTCTTCCCCGACCACTGGTCCTTCATGTTCGGCGAAGTGGCTTTGTACTCCTTCGTCATCTTGCTGCTCTCGGGTACCTTCCTGACGTTCTTCTTTGATCCGTCCATGGCAGAGACCCACTACCACGGCTCCTACGTACCCCTCAAGGGCGTAGAGATGTCAGTGGCATACAGCTCTTCCTTGAACATCTCCTTTGAAGTACGTGGCGGCTTGTTCATGCGCCAGGTTCACCACTGGTCGGCTCTGCTCTTCGTCGCCTCGGTGTCCGTGCACATGCTGCGCGTGTTCTTCACCGGCGCGTTCCGCAAGCCCCGTGAACTCAACTGGGTTGTCGGTGGCGTTCTGCTGATCCTCTCCCTGGCTGCTGGCTTCACCGGCTACTCCCTCCCCGATGATCTGCTCTCCGGTAACGGTCTGCGCATTATCGACGGCGTGGTCAAGTCCATCCCGATCGTTGGAACGTACATTTCCTTCTTCCTCTTCGGCGGAGAATTCCCGGGAACGGCTATCATCAGCCGCCTGTACATGCTCCACATCATGCTGGTACCGGCCATGATCTTGCTCATGGTGGCTATCCACCTGTTCATGGTCGTAGTTCACAAGCACACGCAGTACCCTGGCCCGGGACGCAACGACCGCAACGTCGTCGGCTACCCGCTCGGCCCGGTTTACGCTGCCAAGGCCGGTGGATTCTTCTTCATCGTCTTCGGCATCATCGCCATGATCTCAGCCTTCTTCCAGATCAACCCGATCTGGAACTACGGCCCGTACGATCCCTCCCCCGTTTCCGCCGGTACCCAGCCTGACTGGTACATCGGATTCGTCGATGGTGCGCTTCGTTTGATGCCGGGTTGGTTGTTCAACATTCCGATGGAATGGAACATCCCGCTGCCGTGGGGCACCAACACGCTGTCCTTCAACGTTCTTGGCCCGGCTCTGATTCCCGCCGGCCTGATCTTCGCTCTCATGTTCACCTACCCGTGGATTGAGCGTTGGGTAACTCGCGACAACCGCGAGCACCACGTGCTGGACCGCCCGCGCAACGCACCGACCCGTACCGCTATCGGTGTTGCAGGTGTTGTTCTGTACTGCGTCATGTGGGCCGCTGCAAGCTCCGACTTGATCGCAACACACTTCCACGTTTCCTTGAACGATGTCACGTACTGGCTGCGTGCACTATTCTTCATCGGCCCGGTACTCGGCTTCATCGTGACCAAGCGCGTAGCCCTAGCGCTGCAGCGTAAGGACCGCGAAATCGCCCTACACGGCCGTGAAACCGGACGCATCGTACGCCTGCCGCACGGTGAATTCCAGGAAATCCACGCACAGCTCGATGACTACAAGCGCTACAAGCTGGTTGGTTACGAGTCCCCCGTTGCTGAAGAAGGCATCCCGAACGAAAACGGGATTGTCACCAAGAAGGAAAACCTGCGAGCCAAGCTCAGCAGCTTCTTCTTCGAGGATCGTGTTGCTCCGGCAACACCTTCAGAACTGGAAGCCGGTCACCATCATGAAGCCATTGAGGCCAGCGATGATGACAACAAGGCAGTAACGCACTAAGCGTCACACCCGAAAAAGGCTGTGGCCCGATTCCCATCAGGGAGTCGGGCCACAGCCTTTTGTCGTTGAATTCTCTTGGCGTTCTATTGTTGAGTTCCATCTGACTTCGTCGCTCGTGCAAGAACTTCTGGAGCGATAACCGAGGAGGCAAACAACACCTCAACCCCCAACAGTTGTCCGGCAAGATCAAAGTCGAGGATGATTTCCCCTCGTCCCCCTGGAGTGTACATCGAGTGGATTTGCTGCGTTGCCTGACCCTGTGCCAGGGGTCCATTGACCTCGAGGTAGGCGGCATCTGCCACAGAGTCGTAGCGGAGTCGCATGGTTTTCCGTTCGTTGCGGCCGACTACGCCGGTGTTGGGTCCGCCTCAAAGTTGTCAGCCTGGCAACGATGCTGACGTTCCTTAGGACGCCGCAGCTGGTCGCTGGAGGCCCTCAATGCGTGAGAACTAGTACATGCGCCGGGTTCGGGCACCGGGGCGCTGTAGCGGCACACGCAGCTTGTAACGGTCGGCCCGGTAAAAGGAGACGGAATAGTCCACGGTTGAGCGAGACACAAAGGCGTGCCGTTCCGTGCGCAAGACGGGAGCTCCGACGTCGACCTTGAGAAGGCGAGCGATAGAGGGGGTGGCGGCGTTAGCCTCGATCGTGTCCTCACCCCATTCGATCACGAGGCCATAGCGCTCCCCCAAGACGTTGTACAGGGACGAGGGCGGTCCCGCGTCGAGAATGCCCGGCACACGCCAGGCGGGGATGAAGTTCTCATCAACGCTCATGGGCTCCTCGTCGGCGAGCAGCAAGCGGCGCAGGCGGATGACCAGCTGTCCTTCTTGAATCTGCAGCTCCCGGGCGAGCCGGGCCGTGGCGGGAATTTGTTCAAAGGCCAGTGTGCGCGCCGAGGGGCGCATACCGCGGCGCGCCATCTCCTCGGAGTAGGAGGTGAGCTTGAGCGTCACATCGACCTTGGGTTTGGCCACGAAAGTGCCAATGCCCACGATGCGCTCCAGGAGCCCCTCCTCGACGAGAGCCTCGACGGCGTGACGGAGGGTCATGCGGGCAACCCCAAAACGCTCGGCCATGTCCCGTTCGGAGGGTAGCTGCTGTTCGGCTTTCGTGCCATGGTGCACGTAACTTCTGATCAGCTCACGCAATTGAATATGGATGGACACGGGTGAATCCCTGTCCAGCTCCCCCGGGATGACTTTCGCTGAAGGCACTAGATAGCCCATGTAACTCCTCTGCTTACATGTACCACCCTAAAACACGACTACGATCTATACAGCACATCTCTCGTCTCTAGGAGTCAACCATGTACACCCGGAAAGCCACAGTGGCGGCCAGCGTCGGTCTTCACGCCCGTCCTGCAGCTGTTTTTGTTCGCGCCGTCAACCGCACGGGCCTTCCCATTACTTTGGCGAAATCAGGAGTGAGCGCCATTGATGCCCGTTCGCTGCTGGCTGTCATGAGCGGTGATTTTGCTTTCGGCTCCGAGGTCATCCTCAGCGTGAGCCACTGCGACGCCGAGGCGGCATCCATAGAGGCTGCAATTGATGCTCTGGCAGAGTTGCTGGGCACCGACCTCTCCGAGCAGGCCTAGGCCCCTCAGACGGCCTCAGCCCTGCCGCATGCATGACGGCAGGAAACGCAAAAAGGATGGTCCCTCACCCGAAGGTGAGGGACCATCCTTTTTGTCTAGCTAAATACTTCTAGTGTGCGTGATCTCCGCGGCTGTATTCGTAAACCCAGCCAACGAGGGCGATGACCGCAAGGCCTGCACCGATCAGGAAGATCCACCAGCCAACAGCGACACCGAGGAAACTCGTGGCAGCTGCCAGACCCAGAACCAAGGGCCACCAGCTCCACGGGCTGAAGTGCCCCTGTTCGCCGGAACCTTCGTGAACTTCAGCGTCAAGACGGTCCTCGGGACGAGGGCCAACCCGGTTACCCGTGAAGTGTACGTAGACACCAATCATCAGACACAGGCCGGCTACGAGGTAAATGGCCAGGAATCCAACGTGTTCGCTCCAGTTGACCATGAATCCGTAAACGGTGGCCACGGGAATGAAGAAGATACCGAGGAGCAGGAAGAGCCATGCTTCAATCTTCATTTACTTAGCTCCCTTCGAGGATGCAGCAGCTGCAGCGGGTACGTAGTGCGGGGCCAGCTCTGGATGGTGAAGATCCAGGGCCGGTCGCTCCGAACGGATACGCGGCAACGAGGTGAAGTTGTGACGCGGCGGCGGGCAAGAGGTTGCCCACTCCAAGGAAGCACCAAAGCCCCAAGGATCGTCAACTTCAACCTTCTTGGCACTGCGCCAGGTGATGTACACGTTCCAGAACCACGGGATCATCGATGCGCCAAGGACGAACGAGGAGATCGTGGAGAACTGGTTCATCCAGGTGAAGTTATCTTCAATCATGTAGTCAGCGTAACGACGCGGCATACCCAGAACACCCAACCAGTGCTGGATGAGGAAGGTGCCGTGGAAGCCCAGGAACAAGAGCCAGAAGTGGATCTTGCCAAGACGCTCGTTGAGCATCTTGCCGGTGAACTTGGGCCACCAGAAGTAGAAGCCGGCAAACATGGCGAACACAACGGTACCGAAGACCACGTAGTGGAAGTGAGCAACCACGAAGTAGGTATCGGAAACGTGGAAGTCCAACGGCGGTGAAGCCAAGATGATACCGGTCAAACCACCGAACAAGAAGGTGATCAGGAAGCCGAGGCTCCAGAGCATCGGCGTCTCAAACGTCAGCGAACCGCGCCACATGGTACCGATCCAGTTGAAGAACTTCACACCAGTCGGAACGGCGATCAGCATCGTCATGAAGGAGAAGAACGGAAGCATCACCTGACCGGTGACGTACATGTGGTGAGCCCACACGGTCACGGACAAAGCAGCAATGGCGATGGTTGCAAAGACGAGGCCCTTGTAACCAAAGATCGGCTTGCGGCTGAAGACCGGGAAGATCTCAGAGACGATACCGAAGAACGGCAGCGCAATGATGTAAACCTCTGGGTGACCGAAGAACCAGAACAGGTGCTGCCAGAGCATGGCGCCACCAAATTCGGCATCGAAGATATGAGCACCGAAACGGCGATCAGCACCCAGTGCGAACAATGCGGCAGCCAACGGCGGGAAGGCCATGAGGACCAAGATACCGGTCACCAAGGTGTTCCAGGTGAAGATCGGCATACGCCACATGGTCATGCCGGGGGCACGCATGCAGATGATGGTGGTGATGAAGTTCACCGAACCAAGGATGGTTCCGAAGCCCGACAGTGCCAGACCGAAGACCCACAAGTCACCGCCAACGCCGGGGCTAAAGGTGGTGTTCGACAACGGCGCGTAAGCGAACCAGCCGAATGCTGCAGCACCCTGAGGGGTGATGAAGCCGGCGACACCGATGAGGCTACCGAAGAGGAAGAACCAGAAAGCCAGTGCGTTCAAACGCGGGAACGCAACATCGGGTGCACCAATTTGCAACGGCATGATGATGTTGGCGAAGCCTGCGAACAGCGGCGTTGCAAACATGAGCAGCATGATCGTGCCGTGCATGGTGAACAACTGGTTGTACTGATCCTTGGTCTGCAGGATCTGCATACCGGGTTCAAACAATTCCGCCCTGATGACAAGCGCCATAACGCCGCCGAGGCAGAAGAAAATAAATGCGGCAATCAGGTACATGTAGCCGATTGTCTTGTGGTCTGTTGAGGTGATCCAGTTGACGACAATGCGTCCCTTGGAGACCGGAACAGTCCTAGGTGTGACCGAATTGCGTTCGGTCACCGAGTACTCGAGCGTAGACACTTTCCTCTCCCCCCTACTTCTTTGCGTTCAGGTTAGGATTACGGTCGTACTCTTGGCCGATGGTGCCGGTCTGACCCTTGGCCTTCAACTCTTCGAGTCGAGCATCAAACTCGGCCTGCGTCACAACCTTGACGTTGAACAGCATTTCGGAGTGGTACTCACCGCAGAGTTCTGCACACTTACCGTCGTACTGACCCAGTGCCGTCGGCGTGAGGGTCATGTAGTTGGTCTTGCCGGGCAGCATGTCCTTCTTATCGAGGAATGCCGGAACCCAGAAGGAGTGAATGACTTCACGGGAGTTCAGCTGAAGCTCAACCGAGCGGTTGACGGGCAGGTAGAGAGTGGGAAGCGTCGACTTATCGAACGGCTTGCCATCCAGCTCGGCCTGAACGCCTACGGAATACACGGATTCCTTGACGTCGTTACCCTGCAAGTAGTTGAAGTCAAAAGACCACTGCTTGGCGCGGACATCGATCGTGACATCCGGGTTATCGACGCGGGCGTTGATGGATTCCTGCTCAACGTTGGTGAAGTGGAAGAACACCAACACCATGAAGAGCGGAATCATTGTGTAGAAAATCTCCAACGGGAGGTTATAGCTTGTCTGACGTGGGTAACCGGTGGCACCCTTGCGACGACGGTAGGCAATGATGCACCAAATGATCAAGGCCCAGGTGATCAGGCCGATAATCAAGACCGTGATCCAGGAGTTGACCCAGAGGTCAATGATTCCTGCTGTGTGATTGGTGGTATCACGTTCGGCTGGCAACCAGCCGTTCTTACTCTCTGCCGTGCATCCTGACAAAGCTAACGCTCCGGCAATAGCCATCCCGGCGATGGGGATGACTTTTGCGCGTCGGCTGCCGGTTCGGTCCTGCGAACTCACAGACGGCCCTTCCTCTTGTTACTACGCTCAGCGGCGGCCTCAGGGGGCCGCTGGAGCTAAATGGGTTTTACTACTCGATGTAGAGCTTACCGCTATGGCGCGCAAAAAGCGCACCAAACCCTCCGTGCGTCGGATGTCCATTGAGAAACTTTTCCGCGCAGCTCTACATCGAGTAGAAGTCTTGGGTTAGTGGAACGAATCGCCGCAGGCGCAAGAGCCGCCGGCATTCGGGTTGTCGATCGTGAAACCCTGCTTTGAAATCGTGTCTTCAAAGTCAATGCTTGCACCATCGAGGTAAGGCACGCTCATCTTGTCGATGACGACCTCAACGCCGTCAAAGTCACGGACGGCGTCACCGTCAAGGACACGCTCATCAAAGTACAGCTGGTAGATCAGACCCGAGCAACCACCGGGCTGAACGGCAACGCGCAAGCGCAGATCCGTACGGCCTTCCTGCTCCAGGAGGCTGCGAACCTTGCCGGCAGCAACTTCAGTGATCTGCACACCGTGGGTGGGCAATTCTGCTTCAGCAACGGCCGAGGCTGGTGTTTCTTCATGGACATTTGCAGTCATGGCTTTTCCTAACGTGGGGGTACTACAACAATGCTACGTCGAGCCCGGCACGGGCGCTAACTAGTAACAACAGGCGGATGGGAGCTTGTGTTCCCGGGGCTATCCGAGCGCGCCATCATTGAGGGCGGCCAAGAGCATCGCTTGGGCGACAATGGCCTTCTGGAAATCTCCGAGATGGAGGGATTCGTTGGCGCTATGAGCCCTGGAATCGGGGTCTTCGACTCCTGTCACGAGGATCTGAGCGTTAGGGTAGGTGGCCTTCAGATTGGCGATGAACGGGATCGATCCGCCCATGCCGGTTTCGACGGCGTCAACTCCCCACGACTCCCCCAAAGCCCACATGGCGGCCTGCGCGGCGGGTGCGTGGGTGTCGGTGGCGAATGGTTGACCGGCTTCGCCAGCGGTGAAGGTGGCCCGAGCGCCGAAGGGGGCATGCGCCTGAACGTGTGCCTGAACGGCAGCCATGGCGGCCGCAGGATCCTGACCGGGAGCGATGCGGAGGCTGATCTTGGCGCGGGCCGAGGCCAGCAATGTGTTTGAACTCATATCCACGGAAGGGATATCCATGCCGATGACGGACAGGGCCGGCTGGGTCCACAGACGCGAAGTGATACTCCCTTCTCCGGCGAGCTCAACGCCGTCGAGCACTGCCGCATCAGAACGGAAGCTTGCCTCCGGGTAATCCACGACGGTCTCGCCACCATGGTGCAGGCCCGCGATAGCGACCGAGCCCTTGTCGTCATGGAAGGTGGCAATGAGACGTGCCAGAAGGGTGGGTGCGTCAAGGATGGGGCCGCCAAACATGCCGGAGTGCACGGCGTGATCGGTCACCCGCACCTCAACCGTCCCATCGACCAGTCCGCGCAGGCTGGTGGTCAGGGCGGGAACGCCGACCTGCCAATTTGCCGAGTCGGCCACGATGATGACATCACCGGCCAATAGTTCCCGATGTGTCTGCAAGAAGGTATCAAAGGTGGGTGAGCCAGCTTCTTCTTCACCCTCGATGAAGAAGGTGACGCCGAGGCCGAACTTGTCGCCGAGAATTTCTGTGATGGCGCGGAAGGAGGCGATGTGCGCCATGATGCCAGCCTTGTCATCCGCGGCGCCGCGACCATAGAGGCGGCCGTCGCGTTCAACGGCTGTGAAGGGTTCCGTGTCCCAGAGACCCTTGTCCCCGGGAGGCTGCACGTCGTGGTGGGCATAGAGCACAATCGTCGGCTGACCCGGGGCCGCGATCTTACGGGCCACCACGGCGGGGCCACCGAGGCCACCGTCTTCGTGAGGAACACGAAGGATCTGGACGTCATCGAGTCCGGTCGAGCGGACCAGCTCGGCGACGGCTTCGGCGCTGCGTTCGAGCTGGCTGGCGTCGAAGGCTTCCCAGGCAATGCCGGGGATCGCAACCAGGTTGACGAGCTCGGCAACCGTTGCATCGAAGTTGCTCGCAACGCACTCACGCAATTCTGCGGTGGGGAGCTGAGCGGTAATGGAAGAAAGTTCTGCGCCAAACGTTGTGGCGGATGAATCATGAGGAGTCATGTTTCCCAGACTACCGCCGAAAAAGTGACCGCGGTCAAGGCGGCGGCTCGGCACAGGGTATTCTATACGGGTGTTTGGACGTAAGAAAGATCAAGCCCCTGACCCGCAGGTAACGCCTGCCTCCCACGAGCAGATTGCCCGGTCTAAGGACCCGCAGTCGGCCAAGGGCGTTCCCACGCCGTCGCGCAAGGCCCAGGAAGAGGCTCGTAAGCGCCCCTTGGTCCCGAACGACCGCAAGGCCGCCAAGGCTACTGAGCGCGACGCTCGACGCGAAGAGCAGGCCCGTATGCGGCGCGCTCTGGACACCGGCGAGGAGCGCTTCCTGCCGCTGCGCGATAAGGGACCGCAGAAGCGGTATGCCCGCGACTTTGTCGACGCACGCTTTAGCCTCGGCGAATTCGTGATGTTCGCCGCGCTGGCCATCGTACTACTGACGCTCGTCATCCCCACACGAAATGCCGATGGCTCATCGAACGCCTCGCAGCTGATCGTGTTTGGCTTGTTCTGGGTCATGGTGGCATTCGTAGCCCTGGACACCTGGCTGCTCTCACGCAAGCTCAAGCGTAAGATCATCGACAAGTTCGGCGCCCCCGAGCCCGGCGTCATCTGGTACGGCAGCATGCGTTCCATGCAGTTCCGTCGCCTGCGTTTGCCCAAGCCCATGGTCAAGCGCGGAGAATGGCCCACCTAATCACCCACACCCTTTAAGACCAATGCACGCCTTGTGCCGGCCCTTCCTGACGGAGGTGGCCGGCACAGTGCTTTAACAGCCAACCACTTGTGAACCGTTTCAACATGTGGACGGTCAGCGGCTTTCCTGTGACGCGCCACTCACTGTGGCTACGCTGGTGGCATGGAATATCGCTATCTCGGCCAGTCTGGCCTCAAAATCACTGAAATCACCTACGGCAACTGGCTCACGCATGGTTCCCAGGTAGAGAACGACGTCGCCACCTCCTGTGTGCGTGCCGCCCTGGAGGTTGGCATCACCACCTTCGACACCGCTGATGCTTATGCCAACGGTGCCGCCGAGGAGGTCTTGGGTTCGGCGCTGGCCTCCGAACGCCGCGAGTCACTCGAAGTCTTTACCAAGGTTTACTGGCCCGTTGGCCCGAAGGGTGCTAACGACACCGGCCTCTCCCGTAAGCACATCATGGAGGGCATCAACGGCTCCCTGCGTCGCCTGAACATGGACTATGTGGATCTCTACCAGGCGCACCGCTACGACTACGAGACGCCCCTGGAAGAAACCATCCAGGCCTTTGCCGACGTGGTCCGTGCCGGCAAGGCCCTGTACATCGGTGTGTCCGAATGGAACGCCGAGCAGCTGCGGGCGGGTCAGGCTCTGGCACGCCAGGCAGGCTTCTCACTCGTGTCGAACCAGCCGCAGTACTCGGCCCTGTGGCGTGTCATCGAACCCGAGGTCATTCCCGCCTCCATCGAGCTGGGCATGTCCCAGGTCGTCTGGTCGCCCATGGCCCAGGGTGTGCTCAGCGGTAAGTACTTGCCGGGCGCTCCCCTGCCAGCGGGATCTCGAGCCACCGACGAGCACGGCGGCGCCAACACCATCAAAGCCTTCCTGGACGATGAGATCCTGGGCAATGTTCAAAAGCTCCGCCCCATCGCCGAGGAACTGGGTCTGAGCATGCCGCAGCTCGCCGTCGCCTGGGTCTTGCAAAATCCCAATGTGGCTACGGCCCTCGTCGGCGCCTCCCGCCCCGAGCAGGTGGCCGAGAACGTCAAGGCCTCCGGGGTGAAGATTTCGGCCGAACTCATGACTGCCATCGACACCGCCTTGGCGCCCTCGATTGTCAACGACCCAGCCAAGACAGTGAGCCCGGCCACGCGCGTTGCCTAGCTGAACACAAAAATCGGCCCCACAAACGCCGGTCCCGGAGCGAGGATGGATTTTCAGGGTCGGTTAGCGACCGAGGAAATCTTACTGCGAGTAAGGGACAGGCGATGGGGCCGATTTTTTGTGTTCGGGTTGTTATTTGCGCAGGGCGGCGAGTTCCTTGTTGATGCGGGAGGCCCAGAAGGGTCCCTCATACAGGAACGCGGTGTAGCCCTGCACGAGGGTGGCCCCGGCGTCGAGCCGTTCCTGAACCTCGGCGCCGGTCTCCACGCCACCCACGGAGATGAGTGTGAGCTTCTCGCCCACGATGCTCTTGAGCTGGCGCAGCACGGCGAGCGAACGCGCCTTGAGCGGTGCCCCAGAGAGCCCGCCGGCACCCTTTTCCTCCACCATGGCCGAGGGGCTGTTCAGGCCGTCACGGCTGATGGTCGTGTTGGTGCAGATGATGCCGTCTAGTTCGAGCTCGAGGGCCAGGGCGGCAACGTCGGCCACGTCCTCGTCGGCCAGATCCGGTGCGATCTTCACGAGGAGGGGAACATGGCGGCCAGCGGCACTGTCGGCTGCTTCTCGTACTCCGGTCAGCAAGGGACGCAAGGTGGCGACGTCCTGCAAGAGGCGCAGACCCGGCGTGTTCGGTGAGCTGACGTTGACCACGAGGTAATCGGCCGAGGGTGCGAGCGTGCGGGCGCTGATGAGGTAGTCCCCCAGCGCATCCTCGAGCTCGACCATCTTGGTCTTGCCAATATTGACGCCCACAATGGGGCGGACGCCCGTGTAGTTCTTGCCCAAGCCGGCCAGTGCCTGCTTGAGACGGGGCGCGACGGCGGCGGCGCCGTCGTTATTGAAGCCCATGCGGTTGATGACGGCGCGGTCCTCGATGAGACGGAATAGGCGCGGCTGGGGGTTGCCCGCTTGTGCCTGGCCGGTGATGGTGCCCACTTCAACGTGGCCAAAGCCAAGATCAGCCAGGGCGTTAATGCCCTTGCCTTCCTTGTCGAATCCCGCGGCGAGGCCGAAAGGTGTGGGGAACGTCAGGCCGAACGCCTCGGTCTGCAAGGACGCCGGCGGGGTGAACATCCGGCGCAAGACGGCACCGGCTCCCACGGCATGGCTGGCCTTGATCAAAGAAAAGCCGATCTTGTGGGCCTTTTCGGCGTCCATCCAAGAAAAACAGACACGGAAAAATGTGGGATATATACGCATACCTCTAGTTTTCCGGGTTGGCCCTACTTCTGCAAAACGCTGCCCAGAAAAATCCGACATACTCGCCCGTCAAAACCGCGTTACCATGACGACATGGAAAGCAAACACGGTGCAGTGTGGCAAAACGCGGACGTTATTGTGGTGGGGGCCGGGCTTTCCGGTCTGGTGAGCGCCGCGGAGGCCTATAACGCCGGGCGGCGGGTCTTGATCCTGGATCAGGAGCCCGAGGCGTCTCTGGGCGGCCAGGCGCATTGGTCTTTTGGCGGGCTGTTCCTCGTCGATTCGCCCGAGCAGCGTCACCTCGGCGTGAAGGACTCCGCCGAGTTGGCGTTGAGTGACTGGCTCGGTTCGGCCGCCTTTGATCGCCCCGAGGACCTCTGGGCGCGCCGCTGGGCCGAGGCGTACGTCAACTTTGCCGCGGGCGAAAAGCGCGCCTGGCTCCATGCCCTCGGCGTGCGATTCTTTCCCCTCGTGCAATGGGCCGAACGCGGCGGCTACGACGCCCAGGGCCACGGCAACTCCGTCCCGCGCTTCCACGTCGTGTGGGGCACGGGCCCCGGAATCTTGGCGCCCTTCCTGAGCAAGCTGGAGGAGGGCGTCGCTGCCGGGCAGGTGCAGTTTGCCTTCCGGCACCGGGCCATAGAATTAATGCTCGACGGCGGGACCGTGACCGGGGTGCGGGGCCAGCGTTTGGCCGCGTCCGCCGTCGAGCGTGGACAAGAGAGCAGCCGCGAAGTCACGGGCGAATTTAGTGTGGAGGCCGGGGCCGTCATTGTGACGACAGGCGGGATCGGCGGAAACCACCCCATGGTCCGGGACCAGTGGCCCAACGGCTCGGGCCCGGAGCACATGCTCACGGGTGTCCCGGCGTCGGTGGACGGGCACTTTCAGCAGGCTGTTGCCAGGGTCGGCGGGGCGCTCATCAACACGGATCGGATGTGGCACTATCCGGAAGGTATTCACAACCCGGATCCCGTGTGGCCCAATCACGGCATCCGCATTCTCTCCGGCCCTTCTCCCCTCTGGCTCGATGCCACCGGACACCGGCTGCCGGTCCCGCTGTTTCCGGGATTTGATTCCCTCGGCACGCTGCGGCATCTGGAGACGACCGGGCACGGTCATTCCTGGTTTGTCTTGAACAAGAGCATTATCGCCAAGGAATTTGCGCTCTCGGGCTCGGAACAAAATCCCGATCTCACCGGCAAGGACGTCAAGCTATTGGCCAAGCGGGCACTTCCGGGGGTGGCTGGCCCCGTGCAAAAGATCCTTGATGCCGGAATCGACTTTGTGCAGGCCGACACGGCTCAGGAACTAGCCGGCAAGATGAACGCCCTGGTGCACTCGGAGCTGATCGATCCGGAGGCCTTGCACGAGACGCTGATGGCCCGCGATCGTCAGGTGACGAGCGGGCTGGGCAAGGACACCCAGATCAACGCGATCCGAGAGGCGCGGCGCTTCACGACGGATAAGTTAATGCGGGTGGTGCCGCCGCACGCCATGTTGGCCGCCGAGCATGGGCCGTTGATCGCCGTGCGACTGACGACGTTGACTCGAAAGAGCTTAGGTGGGCTCACCACGGACTTGAACGCGCGGGTGCTCGATGCCGCCGGCTCCCCGATCCCTGGGCTATATGCTGCCGGTGAGGCCGCCGGATTTGGTGGGGGCGGCATGCATGGTTACCGCTCCCTTGAGGGAACGTTCCTGGGTGGCTGCTTGTTCTCCGGCCGTACGGCCGGTCGGCATGCGGCCGAAACCACGCAGGCATGAAGGCACGCGACGCGTCGGCAACCCCACCGGAACCCGCGCTAGTGTGGGGTGCTGACATCCTCGGGCCCGACTATGAATCCGCCCGCCTCCAGCTTCCACCGGAGGCAAGCGCCGCCGGAACCGGGGCATATTATGCGACCCTCATCAGGCACCGCCCCGCGCTTGCTAGCACGGCTGTGCCATTACTGAAGGCGCCGGTGCTGTACCTCCATGGTTGGAGTGATTACTTTTACAACACGGGTTTGGCCGAGTTTTTCTCGGGCCGTGGCCACCCTTTTTACGCCATCGATCTACACAATCATGGTCGCAGTCTTGGCTCGCCGGAGCTCGGTGGCTATGTAGGTGATCTGGCAGACTACGACGCCGAATTGCTGGCCGCCCATGATGTCATCGCCCAAGATCTTGGCGGGCCGGATGCCAGCTGGGCCGAGCACCCCTTGATTCTGATGGCCCACTCGACCGGAGGGCTGACAGCGACGTTATGGGCCCACCGCTTCCCCGGACGTGTCAGTCAGCTGATTCTCAACAGTCCCTGGCTTGAGCTTCAAGGTGGGGCCGCCATCCGACGTGCCGCGACGCCGCTGGTTCAGCTCGCCGAACTGCGCCCCTTAATGCGGATGCGGGTGCCCGAGCGGTCCTTTTACTGGCGTGGCATCAGCTCGGATGCCTACGGCGAATGGCACGTCGATAAGGCCTTGCGACCGCCCCAGGCTTTTCCCGTCAGGGCTGGCTGGATGAAGGCCATCCTGGCGGCACAACAAGAGGTCGCGGCGGGGCTCAAACTCCCCATGCCCGTCCTGGTCTTACTCTCCTCCCGCAGCATGCTGGGGCCGGTGTGGAGCGATGACATGCTGCGGGCCGACGTCGTCCTGGATGTGCGTGCGCTCGCCCTGCGCACCCTGTCTCTGGGCGATAGTGTGAGCCTAGAACGGATCGACGGCGCCCTGCACGAGGTATTTCTGTCCAGCACCCCCGTGCGCGAGGAGGCTTACGCGCGCCTAGAGCGGTGGCTGCGCGGCTACGTAGACTAAGTACCCTCCGGCACTCTCATTTGCTGGTGGCCGCCGCATCCACGGCGCCACCGTAGCGGCGGTCGCGGCGGGCGTACTCGTCCACGGCAGCCCAGAGGGTCCGACGGTCAACGTCGGGCCAGAGCGTGTCCATAAAGACAAACTCCGCATACGCCGATTGCCACAACAAGAAGTTCGAGATCCGCTGCTCACCGCTGGAGCGCAGGAACAGGTCCACGTCGGGCATGTCCGGGTTGTAGAGGTACTTTTGGACGGTTTTTTCGTTGACGGATTTCGGGTTGAGGCGCCCGGCAGCAACATCGGCAGCCAGGGCGGCCACGCCGTCGGCAATTTCAGCCCGGCCACCGTAGTTAACACACATGGTCAAGGTGATGACGTCGTTGTCTTTGGTGTATTCCTGCGCCGCCTCAAGTTCTTTGATGACCGAACCCCACAGGCGAGGACGCCGACCGGCCCAACGGATCCGCACACCCCAGGCATCGAGCTGATCACGCTGACGTCGTAGTACATCCTTGTTAAATCCCATGAGGAAGCGAATCTCCTCGGGTGAACGCTTCCAATTCTCGGTTGAGAAGGCATAAACACTGATGTGCTTAATGCCCATCTCGATGGCCCCGGCCATGACATCCAGGAGCGCCGGCTCCCCCGCCTTATGCCCCTCGATCCGTGGCAGGCCACGTTGATTTGCCCATCGGCCGTTGCCGTCCATGACAATCGCGACGTGTTCGGGAATGAGTTCGGCGGGAATCTGCGGAGCAGTGTCTCCTGATTCGTGGCCCCACGGCGCCACGATCGGCGGCTTGGACTTGCTCCGGGTGCTGCTCTTACTACTGCGCTGCACTGCCATTTTTCTACACACGCTCCACAAGTTTCAGGGAACGCACCGTGCGTTCCAAATGCCATTGCACATACCCGGCCACGAGTCCGGCAGCCTCACGACGATGATTATTCAAGGAGGCGTCCGCGCTGGTCCAGTCACCGCTCAAAAGATGTCCCAGCAGGGACATGGTTTCCGGCGCGGGCGCAGCAGAGCCCGGGGGCCTGCAGTCGTGACAGACGGCGCCACCCACGGTCGCGTTGAACGCCCCATGGGGGCCAGGCTCACCACAGCGGGCACAGTCGGAGAAACTTGGCGCCCATCCAGCGATCGAGACCGCTCGCAACAGGTATGAATCCAAAATTAATTCCGCGGGGTGCGCGCCCCGGCTCAGGGCCGCCAGCGCCCCCACGAGAAGAAGATAGTGCGCCGTTGAGGTTTCCCCGTCAACGTCCGTGAGCCGCTCGGCCGTCTCCGTCATGGCCGCGGCCACAACATAACGATCATAATTGGCGGCGATGGCGTCCCCATAGCTCGCCCGGGCAACGGCCTGCGTCACGATGTCCAAGGATCGGCCCTTGACGAGTTGCAGATCGGCCACCATGAAGGGTTCTAAGCGGGCACCAAATTTGCTGCTGGTGCGCCTGACGCCTCGTGCTACGGCACGAAGCTGGCCGTGATGGTGCGTGAGCAAGGTGATAATCCGGTCCGCCTCACCCAATTTATGGGTACGCAGCACCACAGCGTCATCGCGGTAGGTGCGGGCGGCGAAGGATTGATTGGACACCTCCCTATTCTCCCACAGTGCCCTCTTAAAAACCTTCGCCGAGGTAGCCGGTTCGCGTCGAGAATAGGGTAGACCCGTAGTCTCGGCGTTGACCGACTACCTCGGCGTGAGGAGTCAGAGGCAAGGAGCGCTTAGGCTGCTTTGCTGTCCCGGATGGCGCGGTTGACGGCCGAGATGACAGCCTTCAGGGAAGACGTTGCGGTGTTGGCGTCGATCCCGACACCCCAGAGCACGCGTTCGCCGACGGCACATTCAACGTAGGCGGCTGCGCGGGCGTCGCCACCCTCGGAGAGGGCATGCTCGGTGTAGTCCAAGACCCGAACATCCATGCCGTCCTCAGACAGGATGGACAGCAATGCGGCGATGGGTCCATTGCCGGTTCCCGTGCGGCTGCTCGGTACGCCGTCGATCAGCAACTTGGCGTCCAGGGTCACGGTGCCGGTCTCATCGATCGAGGTCGTGAACGGGCCGATACGGTAGTGGCCCCACTGCTCATCGCTGTTCTCGCCGGGCAGGTATTCATCCTGGAAGACGGTCCACAGTTCAGCCGCGCTGACCTCGCCACCAACAGTGTCGGTGCGCCGCTGAATGACGCCGGAGAACTCGATCTGCGCGCGGCGCGGCAGGTCCAGGCTGTGCTCGCTCTTGAGCAGGTAGGCCACACCGCCCTTACCGGACTGCGAGTTGACGCGAATGACGGCCTCGTAGCTCCGGCCCAAGTCCTTCGGGTCGATGGGCAGGTACGGAACGGCCCAGGTGTGCTGGTCAACCGTGACGCCAGCAGCCGTGGCGTCGGCGGCCATGGCGTCGAAGCCCTTCTTGATGGCGTCCTGGTGAGATCCGGAGAAAGCGGTGAAGACCAGGTCGCCACCGTAGGGGGCACGCTCGGGAACAGGCAGCTGGTTGCAGTATTCAACCGTGCGGCGGATCTCGTCGATGTCGGAGAAGTCCAGCATGGGGTCAACACCCTGTGTGAACATGTTCAGGCCTAGGGTTACTAGGTCAACGTTGCCTGTGCGCTCACCGTTGCCGAAGAGGCAACCTTCAATGCGGTCGGCTCCGGCCAGGTAGCCCAGCTCTGCCGCGGCAACACCGGTGCCACGGTCGTTGTGCGGGTGCAGGGAGAGAATGATGCCTTCACGCGGGTGCAGGTTTCGGCTCATCCATTCAATGGAGTCCGCGTAGACATTGGCGCTGGCCATCTCGACCGTGGCCGGCAGGTTCATGATGACCTGGTTGTCGGCTGAGGCCTCAAAGATGTCGGCGATGGCATTGCAGACGCGTAAGGCGTATTCCGGCTCGGTGCCGGTAAAGGACTCGGGAGAGTACTCGTAGGTGATGTGCGTGTCGACAAGCGTCTCTTCGTACTTCTTGCACAGCCGGGCACCCTGCAGGGCGATGTCCAAGATGCCGTCTTCGTCCTGGTTGAACACGACGCGACGCTGCAGTACGGAGGTGGAGTTGTACAGGTGCACGATGGCCTGCTTGGCACCCACCAGGGACTCATAGGTCCGCTCGATCAGGTGCTCGCGAGCCTGCGTCAAAACCTGAATTGTGACGTCCTCGGGGATGTGGCCACCCTCGATCAGCTGACGCACAAAGTCAAAGTCAGTTTGTGAGGCGGAAGGGAAACCGACTTCAATTTCCTTGAAGCCCATCTTGACCAGCAGCTGGAACATCTTCAGCTTGCGACCCGGACTCATGGGGTCAATCAGCGCCTGGTTACCATCGCGCAGATCCACGGCGCACCAGCGCGGGGCCTTCGTAATGACCTTGTCGGGCCAGGTACGGTCGGGCAGGTTGACCGAAATCTGATCCTGGAACGGGATGTACCGGTGTACGGGCATTCCAGAGGGTTTTTGCGCATTTCGCATTGGAGGTGACCTTCAATCTTGTTCAACGAGTGGGCCGGCCGGGCAACACAAACACCGCAGCGAGGGTGGCCATCTTCCACGTTGATCAATTCAACGGGTTTGAGGCCTCGCCGCGGCAGCTAAGAAGAAGCATTCCAGTGCGCACATTTTTAGACTAGCACGGCACGTAGGATGATAGTGAACCAACTCACCTAATGAAGGGGAAGCGATCCACTTGCAACATTCCGGCATCAATCTCAACAACATTGACCAGAGCGTGCGGCCCCAAGATGACCTGTTCAACCATGTCAATGGCACGTGGCTGGCGTCCGAGGTCATCCCCGAGGACCGTGCCCTTACGGGTTCCTTCATCACCTTGCGCGATAACTCCGAAGCGGCTGTCAAGGCCATCATTGAGCACGCCGGAACCGAGCACGCCAACCCAGACGCGGCCAACCCCGAGCTGTCGGCGAAAATCGGTGCCCTGTATGCGGACTTCATGGATGAAGAGGCCATCGAGGCTGCCGGCGCCACGCCCTTGAAGGAGAAGTTGGCCGCCATTGACGCGGCCGATTCGATCGAAGCCCTGGTCCGACTCATGGGTGATCTGGACCGGACGGGCGGGAGCACCTTGTTTGGTGCCTACGTTAATAACGACGCCGGAAATCCAGACCGCGCCCTCCTGCACCTTTTCCAGGCCGGACTCGGTCTCCCCGACGAGTCGTACTACCGTGAAGAGAAGTTCGAGTCGGTGCGCACGGCCTATGTTGCGCATGTGCAGAGCATGCTGGAGTTGGCCGGTGTTGCCGATGCAGCCGAAAAGGCTCCGCGGATCATGGCGCTGGAAAGCGACATTGCCGCAACGCACCTGGACAAGGTGTCCCTGCGTGACCCGCAAAAGACGTACAACCTCCTGAGCCGTGGAGAGGTTCTGGCACTCTTGCCCGAGCTGGGAATCTGGCTTGACGCCCTGGGCGTGAGCGCCAGTCAGAGCGCCGAGATGGTGGTCGCCACTCCGGAGTTCTTCTCCGGCCAGCAGGCCCTGCTGACCCAGGAGCGATGTGGCGATTGGCAGGCCTGGTTGGCGCTGCGCACCATCTCCAGCCTGGCACCGTACCTGTCCAAGGACTTCGTCGAGACGAACTTTGCCTTTTACGGCACGACCCTCAGCGGTACTCCCGTGATTCGGGAGCGCTGGAAGCGCGGCGTCGGCCTGGTGGAAGGCGTCTTGGGCGAGGCTGTGGGCCAGCTCTATGTGGCTCAGCACTTCCCGGAGTCGCACAAGAGTCACATGGAAAAGCTCGTCGCCAACCTCATTGAGGCTTACCGCCTGAGCATTGTGGATCTGAGCTGGATGAGCGAAGAAACTAAGGTACAGGCGCTGGAGAAACTGGCGGCCTTCACACCCAAGATCGGTTACCCCGCAGCGTGGCGCGACTACTCGACCCTAGAGATTCTCGCCGGGGATCTCTTGGGCAATATTGAGCGCAGCAACGCCTTTGAATTGGCGCGCCAGATGGCAAAAATCGGTGCCCCGATTGACCGTGACGAATGGTTTATGACCCCGCAAACCGTCAACGCCTACTACAACCCCACCATGAACGAGGTGGTCTTCCCGGCCGCCATCCTGCAGCCACCGTTCTTTGATGCCACCGCCGACGACGCGGCAAACTACGGCGGCATTGGTGCCGTCATTGGCCACGAAATTGGTCATGGTTTCGATGATCAAGGCTCGCAATTTGATGGCACGGGCGCCCTGCGCAATTGGTGGAGCGATGCGGACCGTGAGGCGTTCGTGAAGCTTACAGCCAAGTTGGTGGATCAGTACAACGCCCTGTCGCCCACCGCAGCCCCGGGGGAATTCGTCAATGGTGAATTGACCTTGGGTGAGAATATTGGCGATCTGGGTGGCCTGGCCATCGGCTTCAAGGCTTACCAGCTCAGTCTTGACGGTGCGCAGTCACCGCTCATCGATGGCCTCACGGGCGCCCAGCGCTTCTTCTTCTCCTGGGCCGAATGCTGGCGGGCCAAGATTCGCCCCGAGGAAGCGATCCGTCGCCTCACGATCGATCCGCACTCCCCCTCGGAACTGCGCTGTAACGCCGTGGCGAGCAATCTTGACGCCTTCCATACGGCGTTTGAGACAGCCGCCGGAGATGAGATGTGGCGCGATCCGGCCGATCGCGTGAGCATCTGGTAACTCTCAGCAGAGATAAGGGCGGGCTTGCCCGGGAGACATCCCGGGCAAGCCCGCCCTTATCATGTGGCCCGACTCATGAGCTCTAGATCTACTGCACGAACGGTGTCGGATAGTACTTGAGCGGATTGACGCTCAGGCAGCCACCGCTGTCATTGGCGGTGCTTGCCACGATGTCCGGCGGAACCACGACCGAGCCAAAGGACGTCCCCGAGGTCCAGTCGGTTCCCACCACAAGACTCACACCGGAGATCGTCGGATCCAAGATAACCGCGGAGGCCGGAAGACCAAAGAGCGTAGCGATATCGGCGGCAACATCTGCCATATCGGCGCCGTAGCGAATCTGGCTTTCGTTCACGGCGGGAACATCGCCGGCCTGCCAGGAACCGGTGAAGCCTGCCGAAACAAGGGCCTGCAGGAGTTCCACAGAGCGGCCCACGATGGCCGAGGCATTGCTGATGCTGATCTGCTGCAGCGACTTGTCATATGCGGGAGCCTCGGTCGTGGGAACGACGGTCTGTGGATCGGAGGCCGTGGTGCTGGCCTCGGCGCTGGCGCTGGGCGCCGTGGTTGCCGCTGGGCTTCCCGTCAAGGAGGTGCCATTGCGCAGGGCGGCAAAGTACTGGCCGGCTTCGGGTTCCTTGAGCTGCACGCGTGCGTTATCGGCCACATAGGCCTCATTCGGCACCGTCACGAAGGCAACATTCGACAGATCGATTTTCGCGAGACGAGTCGCAATGCTGATCATCGACGGGATGCTGGCCAGACCTTCATCGATCGTGAGGTTTTTCGTGACCACATCGGCGAGGGTGTAGAGCTTGGGCAGATTCGTCAGGGTGCCTTCACTCTTAACCTTGCGGACCATGGAGCCGAGGAAGTACTGCTGGGCCTGAATGCGGGCCAGGTCGCTGGCGTCACCAAAGGCGTGACGAGTCCGGACGAAGGCGAGGGCTTGTTCGCCCTGGACGAGGCTTTTGCCGGCCGGGAGTTTGAGCCAGGATCCGTCGTCGTCGTACAGGGCATGGTCAACGCAGACCTCCACCCCGCCGAGCGCATTGGAGAGCTCCTTGACGGCGGTGAAGTCGGCCAGCATGAAGTGGTCAATGGTCAGGCCGGTGAGGTCATTAATGGCTGCGACGGTACAGCCGGGCCCCACCTGCAGCGCCGCGTTGAGTTGTCCGGCCGGGGTTCCCGAAACAGGGGCGCCACCATCGGCGGGCGTGCAATCGGGAATCGGCACGATGAGGTCTCGGGGGAAACTTGTCACAGATACATGGCTGTTGTCGGCCGAGATGTCCATGAGCAGCATGACGTCGGAATTTCCCTCGCCCGTGGAATCATCAACGGTGCCATATTGACTGTTGGCGCCATCGCGGGTGTCGGTGCCCAGGATCAGGATCTGTAAGGATCCAGTGTCCTCAACCTGAGACTTACCGGAGGAACTATTTCCCACCCCGACGTTGAGGCGAGCCGTGGTGACGTTGTGTTGGAGCTTCAAGACGAGGAAACCTGCTCCGGCGAGTCCAACAACCAACATGGCGGCAACACTGAGCGCGGTGATTCGGAGCCACAGCGGTGCTTTAGCTCGAGGCCGAAAGTGCCGTCCTACTGGCTCTTCCTCACCATGAACGCTGGCCCGTGGGACAACAGCTTCGTCAGCTGCCCCCGAATCGGCACGGCGTCGCCCCATGTTCCAACCTTTCCCAGCGAATAATAACTTTCAAGAGTTTAGTCGTGAAGGCTGGGAACACGCCCTAAGCCACACGGCAAAGAATAACTCCCTTGAAGTTACTTTCAAGGGAGTTATTCGCGGTGTTGAGCCTAGAAGCCGAGTTTGACGAGCTGCTTGGGGTCGCGCTGCCAATCCTTAGCGACCTTGACGTGCAGATCTAGGTAGATCTTGGTGCCCAGAAGCGCCTCGATCCCCTTACGCGCGTTAGTGCCGACCTCACGCAGCCGGGCACCACCCTTACCAATGATGATGGCCTTTTGCGAGGGGCGCTCCACGTAGAGGTTGACGCGGACATCCAGTAAAGGATTGTCCTCCGTGCGGCCCTCACGAGGCAGAATCTCTTCCACAACCACGGCCAAGGAGTGCGGCAGTTCGTCGCGAACACCTTCCAGGGCTGCTTCACGAATGAGTTCGGCGACCATGACGGCCTCCGGCTCATCCGTCAGTTCGCCGTCCGGGTACAGGGCGGGCGAGAGCGGCAGGAAGTCGGCAAAGACCTTGCCCAGTGTTTCCACCTGGAAGTCTTCAACGGCAGAGACAGGAACGACGGCGGCAAATCCACGTTCGCCAATGACCTCTCGTCCCAGCTTTTCAACAGCAATCAACTGGTCCGTGACGGCCTGACGGTCGACGGTGTCGGTCTTGGTGACGATGGCGACGACAGGCTTGTTGCCCACCTGGCCCAGCTGCGTGGCGATGTAACGGTCACCGGGGCCAATCTTTTCGTTGGCGGGCAGGCAGAAACCAATGACATCAACCTCGGAGAGGGTGTCCGCCACGAGATCGTTCAGGCGCTTTCCCAGCAAGGTGCGGGGACGGTGCAGGCCCGGTGTGTCTACCAAAACCAGCTGGTAGTTCTCCTTGTGGACGATGCCACGGATCGTGTGACGGGTGGTCTGCGGCTTGGCCGAAGTGATGGCGACCTTTTCACCCACCAGGGCGTTGGTCAGTGTGGATTTTCCGGCGTTGGGGCGACCGGCAAGAACAGCAAAGCCGGCGCGGAACCCCTCACCCTTGGCCGTAATGAGGCCTGACTTGGCTTTTGACTTACTCATGATCGCTCCTGTGTTGCTGTTCGGTGGGGGTGGTTCCTTCAGTACTGCCGTTCCCGGATGTACTGCCATTCTCGACTGCTTCAATGGCGCTGGCAATGACGTGGCTAACTCGACCGCGGGATGTTTCCATCCGATCGGCGACCAGCAGGATGCCGTTGACTTCTACGCTATTGCCGACAGAGGGGATTTTGCCGAGGTATTTGGCCAGCAGTCCGCCGGCCGTATCCACCTCGTCGTCCTCAAGTTCCTTGTCAAAAAGCTCGCCCAATTCATCGATGGCCATACGGGCGCGGATCCGGAAACGACCGTCCCCGAGTTCTTGAACATCGGGAGAGACCGAATCGTACTCGTCGGCGATTTCGCCCACGATCTCTTCGATGAGATCTTCCAAGGTCACGAGCCCGGCGGTTCCGCCGTACTCGTCAACCACGATGGCCACATGGGTGGATTCGACTTGCAGTTCTTTGAGGAGGTCATCGACAGCTTTTGACTCCGGCACATATCGGACGCTGCGGGCGAGACGGCCAAGCGGCGGAGTCGCTTCACCCTCGGGTAGGTGGTGCAGGGTCGCAACGATGTCCTTGAGGTAGAGGATGCCCAGGATATGGTCGGCGCTTTCGCCCATGACCGGGATGCGGGAGAAGCCCGAGGAGAGAAAGATCTCCAGAGCCTGTTCCAGGGTGTCCTCATGGTCGACGCCGACAATGTCGGTACGCGGCACCATGACGGCACGCACCATGGTTTCGCTCAGGTCAAAGACGCTGTGGATGAGTTCGGCCTCGTTGTCCTCGATCATTTCTGATTCGCTGGCACGGTCCACAAATTCCCGGAATTCTTCTTCCGTGACAAAGCCGTCGTCGCCGGTGGGCACATTTTTCGTGAAGGATGCTCCCAGACGGTCCAGCCAGGTAGGGATGGGCCCCAAGACGCGACGCAGAAGATGCACAATCCAGGCCGAGCGTCCCACGAGGGCCCCGGAGTACAGCCGGCCAATGCGGCGCGGTGAGACGCCAACCATGAGGAATCCAAGCAGCGCCATGATGACGGTGGCGATAAGACCGGCGATCCACACGTTACCGAGTAGACCTGTTAGGAAGATTGCCACGGACACCGCGGCAGCCATCTCGGACCAGACGCGCCAAAAACGCACCGCGTTGATGTGTGCCAGGGGTTCGGCAAGGACCTTTTCCAGGGAAGGACCCCTGCCATGGGTCGCAACTGTTTCAGAGTCATGACGCGGAAAGAAGTTTAATGCTGATTCAACGGCGGCCAGAAAAGCCGCGATGGCCGTGAAGAGAATCCCCATGACCGGTAAGGCGACAAGCGTCACTTCATTGTCTCCCGGGGGGCTTCCCTACCGAGGAAGCTGGAGAGGAGCTCTCGCTGAATTCCGAACATCTCTTCCTTTTCCTCGGGTTCGCGGTGATCGTAACCCATGAGGTGGAGCATGCCGTGGGTGGAGAGCAGAAGCAGCTCTTCCTCCATGGAGTGGCCCGCTGCTTCGCCTTGTTCTTGGGCGACGACGGGGCACAGCACAATATCGCCCAGCAATCCCTCGGGGGTGGGCATGGCGGCGGTACCGGGACGCAATTCATCCATCGGGAAGGAGAGCACATCGGTAGGGCCGGGCTCGTCCATCCACTCGATGTGGAGTCGCTCCATGGTCTCGACATCAGCCAAGATGACAGATACCTCGGTCTGAGGGTGGAGATGCATGGAGCTCAGAATGTGCTTGATGAGCCTGACAAGCTCTTCCTGACGCACCTCCACGCCTGATTCATTGTTGATTTCGATGCTCATCGCGAGGTGCTTTCCTTGGGTTTTGTGGGGTTGGGATGCGCATCATCCCAGTTGTTGTAAGCGCTGACTATGGCCCCTACGAGACGGTGTCGGACAACATCCGTGGCGTCTAGGAGGGCAAAGTGAATATCGTCGACCTGTCCGAGGATTTCCCGCACGACACGAAGGCCGGACTTGGTTCCGGTCGGCAGGTCAATTTGGGTGACATCGCCAGTGACGACAATCTTGGAACCAAAGCCCAAACGTGTCAGGAACATTTTCATTTGTTCCGGCGTGGTGTTTTGAGCTTCGTCCAAAATGATGAAGGCGTCGTTGAGGGTACGGCCACGCATATACGCCAGGGGTGCCACCTCGATGGTGCCGGCGGCCATGAGTCGCGGAATGGTCTCCGGATCCATCATGTCATGCAGGGCGTCATAGAGCGGGCGCAGATAAGGATCGATCTTGTCGTTGAGCGTGCCGGGCAGGAATCCCAGCCGCTCCCCTGCTTCGACGGCCGGACGCGTCAGGATGATCCTGCTGACCTCTTTACGCTGTAGGGCCTGGACGGCCTTGGCCATGGCGAGGTAGGTCTTGCCTGTTCCTGCGGGGCCGATGCCGAACACCACGGTGTTCCTGTCGATGGAATCGACATAGTCCTTTTGATTGGCCGTTTTAGGCCGAATCGTGCGGCCCCGGCTGGAGAGAATGTCATAGCTGAGGATGTCAACCACCGAGGTGTCGGGGCGGGTACGCAACATGGCCACCAACTGCTCCCATACGCTGGCACTCATGGGACTGTTCCGAGCCACCATGCCGCGGGCTTCTTCAATCAGGTGCATGATGCGCGGCACGACGGCAATGGGCCCGGTGATGGTCAACACATTGCCGCGGGCGAGGAAACTCACACCCGGATAGAGGCTTTCAATGATCCTCAAGCCTTCGTCTTCTGCCCCGAGCGCTGCCACCATTTGCTCAGAGGAGAGGAAGTGCACAACCTCTGTGCGAATTCCATCGACTGAATATGGAAAATTCTGCCCGGGTCCCTGAGCGGACGATGGATCATGGCGGTTCCCTGTTGTTTCTGCCATAGCTGCGGCCGTACCGGCCTGAAATCTCTCCTCATTTGTACCGGTGATGAGCACCGGAGTGTTGAACGTAAGTCTTTAGGGCAATTCTAGTGCACACCTCCCGACAGCCAGCAATGATCAGTTATGCCGTGAGCGCATCTTTGTCTCACATTGGCGGCGAAGTGTTTCGATACGGTTTCAGTTCCATGTCAGAGTGCTATTTCCGGGGCATCGGCACCGGCATCTATGCCAAGCTAGGTGGGTTCAAGGTCTTGTGGGGATGCTGAGGACTCCAAGCACAGCACGGCGTGGGGCACCACCTGCCGCCGTTCACCGATGAAGATTAGCGAGTATCACAACCATGTTTGCCGCCCCCACCGCACCCCGGCGCCACGGCGCCGCAGCAGATGCGTCGTTGCGGCAAAAACGTGTCCTGACACGGATGCGGGTGGTTGATAAGTTCGCCATCCTTACCTTGTCCTTATCGTTGGCGCTTATCGGCTGCACCTCTCAGGGACTCAACCAGTCCACCACCTCGATGCCGACGAGCAACACCGTCATGACCTCAGGTCTGGTCACGAGCGCGCCACTGGAAACGGCAACGTCTTCTCAGACATTGCCGGTGTACTGGCTGGGCAGCAGCAACGATGACGTTTTCCTGTACCGGGAGTTTGTTCCGGCTCGATCCTCCGATGACCCCATCGTGGCGGCCCTGCGCGTCATCATGGGCGGCAAACCGCTTGACCCGGATTACTTCTCGATCTGGAACAACCCCTCACGCCTGGGTGCCTCCATTTCGGCCAAAAACGTGATTACCATCGACATGTCCGCTGATGCGTTTAGTAACAAGGTCGACAAGGGCATCGCCGAACGTTCCATCTCGCAATTGGTGTACACCGCAACGGCGGCAGCGGCCATGGCCGGTCTGGTCGATACCAGCACCTCCATTCAGGTGTCCATCCTCGTCGACGGGCATACTGGTTATAACGCCTTTGGGCAGCTCACGCTCGAGAAGCCACTCACCCGAGCCGCCCAGTTCGTCGCCCCCGTGTGGATCATTGACCCGGCTAACGGCAGCCACTTCAACACCCTCCCCCTCAAGGTGGCCGGGCAGGCCATCTCCCCCACGGGCACCTTGGTCTGGTCCTTGTCTCACGTTGTTGGCGACAAAGTGGGCGAGCATTACCTCAGTGGTACCGTGACGATTGAGCAGGGCCCCAACGAACTCGGCGAGTTTAGCTTCACCCTCGTCCCGCCTCCCGGCAGCTACGAACTCTCCGTCTACGTTGAAGACCCCGCAGCCCCGGGCAAGAAGCTCGGACTGGACACGAAAATCGTCTCGATCTCAGAACCCAGCGCCAAATAGCCCTCCCTCCCCAGCTTTAAACAGTGATGCCCGCGGTAACCAAACGGTCACCGCGGGCATCACTGTTTAAAGCTGAGTTACTGCCAGCGTCCCAGTTCCTGACTCAAGACAACGACGGCGGCCGGCCCGGCAGTTGATGAGCGCAGCACGTGGTGCCCCAACAGTGCGGTGCGGGCACCGGCGGCACGGAAAGCGTCCACCTCGGCCGAACTCATGCCGCCCTCGGGGCCAACAATCATCACCACGCCTCGCTGCCTAAGTGCCTCGTCGGGTTCCGCGGCCAACCACTCTCGAGCCACGGTGGCCAAGGAGTCCACGGCGTCTTCATGAAGAATCAAGGCGAGCCCGGCCCCGGCGATGAGTTCGCACACCCCCGCGGTTCCTACGAGGGAGCCCACCTGCGGAACGGCGGATCGCCGGGCCTGCTTCGCCCCTGCGGCAACCACCTGGCGCCACTTCTCCGGCCCCTTGATGGCCTTGTCCATCTTCCACCGCACAATGGAACGCTCAGCCTGCCACGGTACGACGGCGTCGATACCCAGTTCGGTGGCCGTCTCGATAGCGAGCTCGTCGCGATCGCCCTTGGCCAAGGCCTGAACCAGGGTGAAGGGAATCGCGGGAGTGCCTTCGGGGAGCACAGCGTCGACCCGGACCGTCAGGCTGGCCTTGTCGGCGCCGGTGACGGTGCAGATCAAACGCAAGCCCGCGCCGTCGCACATGTCAACAGGCTCACCGGCCGTGAGCCGCTTAACTGTTGCCGCGTGGCGCCCTTCTGGACCGTCCAGGAGGAACAGGTCCCCGGGGACGAGGGCCATGAGTTGTTCAGGAGCGGCGTAGAAGACGGGGTTACTCATGGCGCTTAGAGGTTGCCGAGCTTGTCGCGCAGCTTGGCGAACATGCCGCCACTGCTGACGAGCTTGCCCTCGGTGAAGCTTTCGCCACGCAGGACTGCGAGCTGCTTGAGGAGCTCTTCCTGGGCGGCGTCGGGCTTCGTGGGGGTCTCGACGTGGATGTGAACCTTCAAGTCGCCGCGGCCAAAGCCACGCAGATGCGTCACGCCGAGGCTGCGCAGGTTGATGATCTCCCCTGCCTGCGTGCCGGGCTTGATGCTGATGGGCTGCTCGCCGTCGAAGGTTTCAAAGGTCAGCTCGGTGCCCAGTGCCGCGGCCGTCATGGGGACGCTGAGGGTGGCGTGGAGATCGTCGCCCTCGCGGAGGAAGGCGGGATCGTTGTTGACCTTCATTTCCACGTACAGGTCACCGGCGGGGCCGCCTGCCGGGCCTACCTCGCCCTGGCCGCTGAGCTGGATGCGGGTTCCCGTGCTGACGCCGGCGGGGACCTTGATGGTGAAGGCGCGGCGGTTGCGCACGCGGCCATCACCCATGCATTCGTTGCAGGGGTCGATGATCATGGTACCGAAGCCCTGGCACGAGTTACAGGTGGCAACCGTCATGACATTGCCCAGGATCGAGCGCATGGGGCGCTGGACCTGGCCGCTGCCGTGGCAAATGTCGCAGGTGGTCGGCGAGGTGCCGGGACGGCAGCAACTGCCATCACACGTGGGGCAGATGACGGCCGTGTCGATTTCCAGCTTCTTGTTGACGCCGAAGACGGCCTCACGCAATTCCACCCGCACCGTGATGAGGGCGTCCTGACCGCGACGCGTGCGCGATGCCGGACCGCGGCCACCGCCTCCGCCGCCACCTCCGAAGAAGGACTCGAAGATGTCCTGGAAGGCAAAGCCATCGCCGCCGCCACCGTAGTTTCCGCCACCGTTATCGTTGCCGTTTTCATTGCCCGTGGTGTCGTAGACGCGGCGCTTCTGCGGGTCCGAGAGGACCTCGTAGGCGTGCGTGACCGACTTGAAACGGTCCTGGGCATCCGGGGCGTCATTGACGTCCGGGTGCAGCTTCCGGGCCAGCTTGCGGTAAGCCTTCTTGATTTCCTCGGCTGTCGCGTCGCGGGAGACGCCCAATGCGTCGTAGTGATTGCTCAAAATGTTGCTCTCTTTACGTGGAAACGGTGGCCGTTAACCGGCCAAAATTCTAGAAAGGTACTGTGCCACGGCGCGGACGCTGGACATGGTGTTGGGGTAGTCCATCCGGGTGGGTCCGACGACGCCGAGTTTGGCGTTCTCCCCCGGCCCGTAGCCTGCCGCAACGACGGAGGCTTCCGCTAAGGAATCGTGGGGGTTTTCCCGGCCAATCACGACCGCCATGCCGAGGGAGTCCTGAGCCATGGCTTCCAGGAGACGCAACAGCACCACCTGTTCTTCCAAGGCGTCAAGCACCGGCCCAATGCTCAGCGGGAAATCATTGTTAGACCGGGCCAGGTTAGCCGTCCCTGCCATTACAATGCGATCTTCCCTGGCATTCCGGGCCAACACGGCCAGACCCTGGGCCAGCCGGGCGGCGGGTCCCTGCTCGGCGTGGGGCACCGTCAAGGGAATCCTGGCCACGGCGTCCGGGAGCATGGCGACCGTCAGCCCACTCAAGGCCGCTAGGAAGACCTTACGCAATCCAGCGAGCGTGGGATCATCCAGCGGAGCGCCCACGTCAATGACGTTCTGCTCCACCTTGCCCGAGGCCAAGATTAAAACGATCAAGACCTGCCGCGCCGCGAGCGACACAAATTCAATGTGTCGCACCGTGGCAGCGGCCGAGCGGGGGTACTGCACCACGGCCACTTGATTCGTCAGGTGCGCCAAGGCCCGGACGGTTCGTTCAAGCACATCGTCGAGATCCGTTGAGCCCTCAAGCAGCGTTGAAATGGCTCGACGCTCAGCGGCGGATAGCGGCTTGACGGAGGAGATTTGATCGACAAAGATCCGGTATCCCTTGTCGGTGGGGATTCGCCCGGAGCTTGTGTGCGGGGCGGTGATGAGCCCCTCTTCCTCCAAGGCGGCCATATCGTTGCGGATCGTGGCGCTCGAAACGCCTAGATGGTGCCGTTCAACGAGGGCCTTGGAGCCGACGGGCTCACGTGTATGGACGTAATCTTCAACAATGGCCCGAAGAACTTCCAGCTTCCGTGGTTCACTCATGCCCGGCACCTCCTCTCAATCGCATTTAGCACTCTACCGGCTCAAGTGCTAAGTCTAATACGTTTTCGAACGGCCGACCCGTGGCCACTCGAGACCCTAATGCCCGTTGCCGGGCTCCTTGACCGGTTAGCATGGGTTTTCACCCGGTCGTGTTCGCCCTGAGCGTTGCCCGGTGTCAAAATTTTCCAGTTCAACATGGTGTGAGGTTTGGCGTGCAGTACGAGCAGTGGGGACCCCAGGATCTGAGCGCACCGGCGCAGCGTGTCCTGCGCAAGATTGAGGCGCGTGGCGGCCTCGTGATCGAGGACGTCCAGACGGGGTGGGTGGGCGCCGTGGTGCGTCTGGAGAAGTCCGGCGGCATGCACATTGTGGAGCTGGCCGATCGCCGTAATAAGGTGCGAGCCTTCCCGCTGGGCTTTGGGTTCCTTCTCGAGGGAGAGCCCATCGAGCTCATAGCCCCCATCAAGAGTGCCCCGCAGCAGAGCCTGCGCACGGCCTCGGGCTCGGTCAAGGTTGCCGACACGCGCGCCAAGGTGGCTAAGGCCAGCCGCATCTGGGTTGAGGGTAAGCACGACGCCGAGCTGGTTGAGAAGGTGTGGGGTGACGATCTCCGGGTGGAGGGCATCGTGGTGGAGCCGCTGCGCGGAATCGATGATCTCGCCGCTGCCGTGGCCGACTTCGCGCCGAGCCCCACGCGGAAATTGGGAATTTTGGTGGATCATCTGGTCCCCGGATCCAAGGAAACCCGGATTGTGGCCAATCTCATGGCGAGCCCTGCAGTTCGTCACAATGTCTTAGTTGTTGGTCACCCGTATGTCGATGTGTGGCAGGCCATTAAACCAAGCACGCTGGGCATTCCGGCATGGCCTGTTGTCCCGCGTTCCATGGAGTGGAAGCTCGGAATCCTCAAGGCTTTTGGCTGGCCGCACAGCACTGCGGAAGACGTTGGCTTGGGCTGGCAACGACTACTTTCACGGGTTAATTCCTACTCGGATCTGGAACCTTCCCTGCTTGGTCGGGTGGAGGAGGTCATTGACTTCCTCACCGCCCCCGTATCCTAGTGTCAGAGACTGGTTGTGAACCGGTCCGCAGTATTCGCTTGTTGAAAGGCCAATCATTGTGAGTCATCCAGTCAATCGCCTCAGTGGTGCACCCCAACAGCCCCTCACACCGTCTGAGGACAAGCAGTGGGCGTTCATGTCCCATTGCGGCGGAATTCTTGGCTGCGTGCCGTCCCTGTTGATTTACAAGCTCATGGGTCCGCGCGGGCGCTTCACGGCTCAGGAGTCCCTCGAGGCGTTGAACTTCACGTTGCCGCCGACCATCGCCGCCGTCGTCTTGAACATCCTGGCGCTGGTCTTTTCCTTCTTCAACCCCAGCCTTGGCTCGGTCTTCGCGATCCTGGCCCTGGTCATCTGGGTGCTCTTGACGGTTTTCTCCGTCGTTGCCGCGATTCGCGTCAACCGCGGTCAGCCGTACCGTTACCGCTGGAATCTGCGCTACTTCAAGTAAACCTTTAAAGCCAAAGTCCGACGGCGTTCCACCCACCTAGGTGGGTGGAACGCCGTCGGACTTTTGTGTGAAAACTCAGTCCAGCAGGGCCCGGGTGACCGCATCACCGAGGAGCCGACCCTTGAGGGTCAACACCAATGTTCCGGCGAAAGCCTTGAGCGGATCCACGAGCTCCTGAGCGATCAGTCCGGCAACAGCCTTGCGGGCCGCGGGGCTGAGCGTGTCGATCGCCAGGCCCTCCGCGAGCCGGGACACGAGCATGATCCGCTCCATCTCCCGGGTATCCGTGTCCAGGGTTTCACGTCCGGCGGCGGGTGATTCGCCGTTGTCCAGGCGGTTCGCATACGCAGTGGGGTGCTTGACGTTCCACCAGCGCACGCCGCCCATATGGGAGTGTGAGCCGGGCCCGATCCCCCACCAGTCGTCGCCGCGCCAGTACGCCAGGTTGTGCTGGCAGGCGTCCTCGGGTGTGCGGGACCAGTTGCTGACCTCGTACCAGGACAGCCCGGCCTCACGGAAGAGTCCGTCGGCGAGCTCGTATTTGACGGCATGGTCGTCATCGTCAATGTTGGGCACCTGGCCGCGGCGAATCTGCGCCGCCAACTTGGTGCCGTCCTCGACGATGAGCGAGTAGGCCGAAATATGGTCCGGCTCGTAGCTCAGCGCGGTGCGCACCGAGGTTTCCCAGTCCGCGACGGACTCCCCCGGCGTGCCATAGATCAAGTCAACGCTCACCTTGAGCCCCACCTCGCGCGCCCAGGCAACTGCCTGGGGCACCTTTTCGGGGTTGTGAGTGCGGTCCAAGACCTTCAAAACGTGCGGTACGGCCGACTGCATGCCGAACGAGACGCGAGTGAATCCGCCGTCGAACAATTCCTGCAGGGATTCCTTCGTGACCGAATCCGGGTTCGCTTCAGTGGTGACCTCGGCACCTTCCGCAAGCCCCCACTGCTCGATGGCAGCACCCAGAATGCTCGTCAGGTCACTGGAGGGCAAGAGCGTGGGCGTGCCGCCACCAAAGAATACGGTGCTGAGCTTGCGCGCTGGCATGCCCGAGGCGTCCATGGCGCGCGCGGCAAAAAGCACCTCGCGCACAGCCGTGGCAGCATAGGCGTCTTGGGAGGCGCCACCACCTAGCTCGGTGGCGGTGTAGGTGTTGAAGTCGCAGTAGCCGCAGCGCACAGCACAAAACGGGATGTGCGCGTACAGGCTGAACTTGCGCGACTCCGCGCCAACGGCAGCCTGCGCGGGCAGGATACCGTCGGCGGGGGCCGGATCCCCGAGGGGCAAAGCACTCGGGGTCACTTCTTTGACTTGTCCTTCGGAGCTTCCGCGGTGGTCAGCGCGGCGATGAAGGCTTCCTGCGGGACTTCTACACGTCCCACCATCTTCATGCGCTTCTTACCTTCCTTCTGCTTCTCCAGCAGCTTGCGCTTACGGGAGATGTCGCCGCCGTAGCACTTCGCCAAAACGTCCTTGCGGATGGCGCGGATACTTTCACGGGCGATGATGCGGGCGCCGATGGCAGCCTGGATGGGCACCTCGAACTGCTGGCGCGGGATGAGCTCGCGCAGCTTGCCGGTCATCATGACACCGTAGGCGTAGGCCTTGTCACGGTGGGTGATGGCGGAGAAGGCGTCAACCTGCTCGCCCTGCAGGAGGATGTCGACCTTGACCAGATCGGAGACCTGATCGCCGTCGGCCTTCCAGTCCAGCGAACCGTAGCCACGGGTCTTGGACTTCAAGATGTCGAAGAAGTCAAAGACAATTTCGGCCAACGGCAGGCGGTAACGGATCTCCACACGGTCCTCGGAGAGGTAGTCCATGCCGCCGAGGATGCCTCGACGAGTCTGGCACAGCTCCATGATGGCGCCAACAAATTCGGTCGGGGCAAGGATCGTGGCGGCCACCATGGGCTCGCGTACCTCGGCGATTTTCCCCGAGGGGTATTCGCTGGGGTTGGTGACGTGGACGGTCTTTTTATCTTCCAGGGTGACCTGGTATTCCACGTTGGGAGCGGTGGAAATCAAATCGAGGTTGTGCTCGCGTTCGAGGCGTTCACGCGTGATTTCCAGGTGCAACAGACCCAGGAAGCCCACACGGAAACCAAAGCCCAGAGCAGCGGAGGTTTCCGGCTCGTAGACCAGAGCGGCGTCGTTGAGCATGAGCTTTTCCAGCGCATCACGGAGCACAGGGTAATCCGTACCATCCATGGGGTACAGGCCGGAGAAGACCATGGGCTTGGCATCATGGTAGCCGGGGAGCGCATCGGTGGCCGGCTTGCTGAAGGTCGTGACGGTATCGCCAACCTTGGACAGGCGCACATCCTTCACACCCGTAATCAAGTAACCCACCTCTCCGACGCCCAGGCCCTTTGAAGGCTTCGGCTCCGGGGAGCTCACACCGATTTCCAACAGCTCGTGCGTAGCACGGGTGGACATCATCTGAATCTTTTCGCGCGGGCTCAGGCTGCCGTCGATGACACGGACGTAGGTGACCACGCCGCGGTAGGTGTCGTAGACGGAGTCGAAGATCATGGCACGGGCCGGGGCGTTGGGGTCACCAACAGGCGGCGGAAGTTCGCGGACGATCTGATCGAGCAGCTCTTCTACACCGGCGCCGGTCTTACCCGAAACCATCAGCACATCCTCGGGCTTGCCGCCGATCAGGTTGGCCAGCTCCGCGGCATACTTTTCCGGCTGCGCGGCCGGGAGATCGATCTTGTTCAAGACCGGAATGATGGTGAGGTTGTTTTCCATGGCCAGGTACAGGTTGGCCAAGGTCTGAGCCTCGATACCCTGTGCCGCATCAACCAAAAGAATCGCGCCTTCGCAGGCGGCCAGGGAGCGGGAGACCTCGTAGGTGAAGTCAACGTGGCCCGGGGTGTCAATCATGTTCAGGCAGTAAGAGGTGCCATCAAGTTCCCACGGGATACGAACGGCCTGGGATTTGATGGTGATGCCGCGTTCGCGTTCAATGTCCATGCGGTCAAGATATTGCGCCTTCATATCACGCTGCTGAACCACTCCAGTGAGCTGGAGCATCCGGTCGGCCAGGGTTGATTTACCGTGGTCGATGTGCGCGATGATGCAGAAGTTCCTGATGATCGCCGGATCAGTCGCGGCGGGCACCGGGGCAGTGCGGGCCATGGGTGACACTAGGGTTCCTTACTGTTGCATGGACGCAGGGATTACGGCTGGTGCGCCGAACCGTGCAGGGGTTGTGTCCGCACATTGCGCGCACGGACACTCATTGCCTCCAAGTCTCCCATGAATACTTGCCGGGCACAGAACTGAGCGAGCGCTTGCCCCGCCGACTTCGTTACTCTATGAACTATGTCTTCCACTTCCGACCGTATTTTCAAGCTCCTTCGCTCGCTCGTCGGGGCACTCTTGGCTCCCGGGAAAAGCTCGCAGCCGCGCGGAACCGCCCCCAAGCGCACCTCGTCCGGTGCCCGCCCCACGTCGCGTCCGACGTCGGGCACGCGAACCAGCGGGACCGTCACGACGGGACTGAGCTCACCCTATCCGGGAGATTTTTCTGGCACCTCCACAGTGGTGTACGCTCCCAAGCCCGACGGCGCGGCCGACCCTGGTGAAATCGTCTGGACGTGGGTCCCCTATGAAGAGGACTACAGCCAGGGCAAGGATCGCCCCGTGCTGGTGGTGGGCCGCTCCGGAAAACGCCTACTCGCGCTCATGCTGACCAGCAAGGACCACAGCAACGACCACCGCGGTGATAACGACTACATCGATATCGGCACGGGACCCTGGGATAAGCAGGGGCGCCCGAGTGAGGTCAAACTTGACCGCGTCCTGCAGGTTTCGCCGGCCGATATGCGCCGCGAAGGCGCCGTCTTGGACGCCAAGCGTTTTGCCTTTGTCGCGAGCGGCCTGCGCAGCCGACACGACTGGAAGTAGCCGCGGCGATCCCCGGGTGAGGATCTGCTAGAATTGCAAATAGTGTGTGTCCGTGCAGGTCGGCGGATGCAGCAGCTTGACCTGACGTTCACCATAATTCGAGCATCCCCACGCCGCTGTCAACGGTCAAGCTACGCCCTCTACGACCGAATTTACGTATCAAAAGAGAGTTATACATCGTGGCTAATATCAAGTCTCAGAAGAAGCGCATCCTGACCAACGAGAAGGCGCGTCAGCGCAACATCGCTGTTCGTTCAGGCGTCAAGACCGCTGTCCGCGCGGTAAACGTGGCAGTAATTGCAGGCGACAAGGATGCAGCTGCGGTTGCACTGGTGAATGCAAGCCGTAAGTTGGATAAGGCTGTCAGCAAGGGCGTCTTGCACGCCAACAACGCTGCCAACCGCAAGTCCGCTCTTGCTCTGAAGGTTAACGCCCTCTAAGCAAAGCAGATCTGCTTCGCAACTCAACGTTGGGTCCCGCCTTTTGGCGGGGCCCAACGTGTTTAACAAGCGTTTCTAGCGCCGGGCTGCCCCGGCGCCAGTGCTATGGCTCAGCGTCTGGCGGCCGTGGCAATCACAATGACGGCACGCTCCACGGCATACACGGGATCCTTAGCCTCGCCCTTGACCTGGGCGTCGGTCTCGGCCAGGATCTTGATGGCCGTGACGAGTGCCGGACCGCTCCAGTGCCCGGCGTCGCGGCGTGCCGCGTCCACCTGCCAGGGCGACATGCCCAGATCTCTCGCGAGCTGCGCCGAGCTACCGCGAGCCGAGAAGACCTTGGCCACCTGACGGACCTTCATGGCGAGAGCCGCGACGAGAGGTACCGGGTCGACGCCGGTGGCCAGGGCATGCCTGAGTGTTGACAGGGCCACGGGGGCATTACCGGCCAGCGCCGCGTCGGCCACACGGAACGCCGTGGCTTCAACGCGGCCGCCATAATACTTATCGACGTCGTCTGAGCTGACCATGCCGCTGGTGTCGGCGATGAGCTGGGAACATGCTGCGGCCAGCTCGGACAGGCTGGAGCCCACGGCGGCCACGAGGGCGCGCACGGCCTGCGCATCGATCCGACGCCTGGCGAGCGAGAACTCGCCGCTGACAAATTGTGCCTTCTCGGCGTCCTTCTTGAGCGGCTGACATTCAACCCGCGGCACGCCCAAGGCTTTCAACGCGTCGAGAAGCTTCTTCCCGCGCACGCCTCCCCCATGCAGCAGCACCAAGGTGACATCGGGGGCGGGATCCTTGATGTAGGCCAACGCGTCTTGCAGGAAGTCATCGCTCATGCTTGCCAGCGTGCCCACCTCAATGAGCTTGGGTTCGCTAAAGAGCGACGGGCTGGCCACCATGCCCAGCTGTCCAGCCGTGTAATGGGCCGCATCGAGTGAGGTGACTTCTAGCTCGGGGTTCTGTGCCCGCAATTTCCGGCGCACATCATCCACGGCACGGCTGGCGATAAAGTCTTCGGGGCCAAAAACTAAGATCACGGGCGCTAAGGGAACATCCCGCCAGTCAACGCCGCCGGCTGCTCGCTGAGAAGTCTTCGCTGCACTCACTGATGCGTTCCTGTCCACGTATTGTCACGGCTGGCCGTATTCACAGCATCTACTGTGCCACCCCCGCGCGGCTATTCCCAACCGGGAGATTTTCGCCACCTTAAAGTTGCCGCACAGCCGCTGTCCACCACACGGTGAGCCCGGCTGCGATGACAGCAACCACGAGGAAGCCATAGCGGTGGCGCCAGCGATCTGGTAGGTATTGCATGAGCCGGTGAGCCAGCAGGCGGCTCTGTTCCCGCTCCACGACGGCGAGTAACAGGAGCAGGACGAGGACATTGAGCAGGGCCATGAACACCATGCCTTGCACTCCCTCTGGCCACGGCAGGCTCGCAGCCGGCAGGCCACTCATGAAACGGGCAACAAGCGCGACCCACCAGGCTCCCACACCGCTGACGGCCGCACATAGGGCTGCCGCCGGTGGCACGAGCGCGGCCAGTACCAGTCCCAGGGTGCCCACCATGGTCACCAGGGCTATGAGCGGGGCGGCCAACATATTTGCCGGGATGGTGTAAACCGTCAGCCGGGCCTGCAGCAGTACTATGACGGGAGAGCAGAAGAGTTGGGCGGCGAGGGGAATCGCCATGGCTTGGGCGAGCCAGAGCGGCAGGAGGGCATGCAGCCAGACCACGCAGCGTTGGCCTACGAGGTGCAGGCCCAGGGTGGCCAAGACAGAAAGGATGAAGGCAAAGTCTCGGGCAAGCCAGGGATCGGCCATCAGCAATACCAGAATGGCCAGCGATAATAACGCCCCGGTTCTTTTGGGCCGCCCACCCAGGATCGCCATAGCCCCGATGCTTCCCATGACGGCGGCTCGTAAGACGCTGGGATCGGGGCCCACGAGCAGCACGAAACCCCCAAGCCCCAGCAGCGCCAGCGGGACGGCGAGAAGCCGCGAGACTTTGGCTGTCCGTAAGACCAGCATGAGCGATGCCAAAATGAGGGTGCAATTGGCCCCGCTGACGGCCGTGAGGTGCGTGAGCCCCACGGTCTTCATGGCCTCGTCAAGGGATGCAGCTGTGCCGCTTCGATCGCCCATGACCATGCCCGGCAGCAGGCCCGCGGTATCAGGAGATGTCTCGCCCCAGACCTGTCGTGCGGCACCAATCCAGGAGGTTCGCATCGCGGTGATGAGCTGCCGAGACTCCTCCCGCTCTGGGGTGACGGCCAGCGGAATCGTGCTGGGATGCAGAACCGCCGCCTCACGGCTTCCCGCACGTGGGGCCGCGAGGACCCCGGCCGTTGTGACCCGATCCCCCTGATGTACACCGCTCCACGAAGGTTTCGCCAACACCACAATGGTGAGCCGCCCCGTGGCGGAACGAGCATTCGCCGTGGCATGGAGGACGACGGCCTCAAAGATCAGCTGCGGCGGCCCCTGTCCGGCAGCGAGTAAGCGCGGGACGCTGGAAACCTCCAAGGTGAGCGCGAGATCCTGATGCTGCCGGGAAAGCTCGGTGATGGGCGAGCTGGCCATGAGGTGTAGCTGCAGGGCAATCGCAATCAGCACGGCCACGATGCAGGCGGTAGCCAAGGCGAGTGTCGTCCCTGCTGCACGGTGTGGCGTTCGGCGTCGTCGTAGCATTCGCCCCACGACCGCACACATCAGGGCCATCCCGAGAACGCTGGCGGCGATCATCACCTGGCGCAGGGGCCAGAGGATGGCAAGCGCGGCTGTGAGCCAGACACCGGCAACGGCTGGCACCAGCCGCAAATCTGGGCGGTGCCGCACTGCCTCGTCTAGTTGTTAGACGGACTGCAGGCGGCGCAACAGCACCAGCTTGTGCTCCTGCAGCCATTCCCGGGCCCGGGCAGCCTTGCTCACGGGAGGAGGTGGCCTCATATCCCCCACGGCCGCTCGCGTATACCGCGCCCATCGCGGAGTTTTGGTACTCACGACACCGTCACCGATTCTCGTAACCCGGCCAAGAGTTTGGGGCCTATGCCTGTCACGGCGCTCAGGCCATCGACGGAGGAAAAGGCTCCGTGGTCGGTCCGCCAGGCAACGATGCGTTGCGCCAGAACGGGCCCCACACCTGGGAGTGTTTCCAACTCGGCTGCTGTGGCGGTGTTGAGGTTGATCAAGCCCGGTGCGATAGCGGCACCGCCAGACCCTGCACCGCCTCCTTCGCCGCTGCTGGGATCGGCACGGGCGCCAGGGGCTGGCAGGGCGGCGGCCTCGTCCTGCGTGGGGAGATAGATTTGACTCCCATCGCTCACGGTCGCGGCAAGGTTGACGGCGGACAGTCCCGCAGAGGGCAAGGCTCCCCCGGCCGCCGCAATGGCTTGGAACACCCGGCTCCCCTGGGTAACGGTGTACACGCCCGGGTTCTTCACGGCTCCGACAACATGAACAACCACGCTCGCCACGGAGGGACGTGGCAGCGCTGCGGCCGATGCTGGCAGCGGCGTCGCTGAAGATCCGCCCACCGGCGGCACGAGTACCGTGTCGGAGGTTTCGCTCGAGAGCTGCGCCGAGGCACCCTCGACGCCGGCCGCCTCAAGCCATAGCACCCCAACCGCCGCGGCCATCATGGCCAGCACCACGACGAGCGCTCGCAGGGAGACCGCCCATCGGGGCCCTTGAAGGCGGGCAGGGTCGCGACTTTTCTTGGCTAGTTGCTGCGGCGTCCAGTCACCGCTTTGACGGGTCATGGGGCAACATTAAGCCCCTGACAGCAGCAGTGGAGCCGCACGGGGCATATTGTGAACAAGCGGGGCACCCGCCGGAGCTGTGGAGGAAACGTGCGGCCGTGCGGCGTCCTGCACGCCAGAGTTCAGCCTGAGGCCGGAGGACCCTCCGGGAGCGAGTCGGCCACAACGGCAACCAGGACGCCTAATCCGGCATGAGCGGCAAGCACGGCGGGCAATCGGGTCAGGGTCACGCTGCGCAGGCCTTGGCACTTCAGGCTCAGAGCTTCACCGAGCGCTCGGGCCTGGGCTTCATTGCCAAAGTGATGGACGCTGACGTGGGTGCCCTCGGCTCCCCGAGCCACAATTTCAGAGGTGGCCAGCGCCTCAAGCCGGGCGATGGCCTTGGACGCTGAGCGGATCTTTTCCAGTGGCACCACGGCGCCGTCCTTGATGCCGAGGATGGGTTTGATATCCAGCACGGTGCCGAGCCAGGACGAGGCCAGGCTGATGCGGCCGCCACGGCGCAACTGCTCCAGGCTGGGAACGTAAAAGTAAATCGTGGTGGCGCGCACCGCCTGGTCAGCTGCCTGCGTGACCTCGTCGAGGCCCTGGCCCAGCAGGGTGGCGGCCACGGCGGCCTGAACGCCTACGCCCTGCCCCATGCCCACGGTCTCGGTGTCAAAGACCTCGACGGGGATGGGTGAGCGTTCTGCCGCTAGTCTCGCGGCGTCGAGGGTGCCGGAGAGTTTTCCTGAGATGTGCAGGGACAGCACCGAGGTAAAGCCGGCGTCGGCTGCGCTTTTATAGGCTCGATCGAACTGCCCCGGTGAGGGGCGGGAGGTTTTGACTGACTTACCCGAGGCTAAGGCGAGCGAAATATGAGCCTCGAGTTCGGCGTCGTCGTCCGAATACACGTCCTGGTCGATGATGACCGGCATGGGCACGACCGTCAGCAGCCCATGGGCGGAAAGCTCGGACACCCATGCGGGAGGCAGCGCCGCGGCAGAATCCGTCACGATGGCCACCGTGGGGATCGGGCCCACAACAGGGCTCCCGCCCTTGGCACCTGTGGGGTGCGGGCGCAGGCGTTGCACCTGTTGACGCAACCAGTCTCGTGCTGCGGCGCGTTCTGTCATGAGCAATCCTCGCGAACTTTCCCTCGTGTGCCGCCACCTGCTCGCGGCCAATAAAAAAGTGCCTTCCCCGCCGAGAGCAAGGAAGGCACTTTTCGTGTCTTAGATCGTGATCGGTTCCTAGGCGGGAACGATATTGACCAGTTTAGGCGCACGAACGATCACGGTACGGATACCGCGGCCATCAAGTGCCTTTTGAACGACGGCCGAGGCCAGCGCCAGTTCACGCAGTTCTTCCTCGGAGATGTCCGGGGAGACCTCGAGGCGATCCTTGACCTTGCCCTGGATCTGGACAACAGCCGTGATGCTCTGCTCAACCAGGAGTGACTCGTCCACGGCCGGGAAGCCGGCGTTGGCGACCGAGGCCGGGTGGCCCAGGGTGTCCCACATGTCTTCGGCCGTGTATGGGGCAAAGAGGCTCAGCACGATGGCGACGGCCTCGGCGGCTTCGCGGACGGCAGGGTCCGTGGCGCCGGCACCGGAGTCGATGACCTTACGGGTGGCGTTGACCAGTTCCATGAGCTTGGCGACGACCACGTTGAACTTGTGGCCTTCCAACAAGGCCTTGACCTCGTGGACGGTGCGGTGTGTGAGGGAACGCAGCGCGGCGTCTCCTGTGGACGGATCCGTGCCAACAACGCTGTCCACATCGCGGCCCAAACGCCAGGCGCGAGCCAGGAACTTCGCCGAGCCCGACGGCGAAACATCCGCCCAGTCGACGTCGTCCTCGGGAGGGCCGGCAAAGACCATGGTCAGACGCACGGCGTCAACGCCGAACTTGTCCAGCTGCTGGCCCAGGTCAACACCGTTACCCAAGGACTTGCTCATGGCCTTGCCACCGTTGAGCACCTGGCCCTGGTTCAGCAGGGCGCTGAACGGTTCGGTGGCCTCCAAAAGGCCCAGGTCGTGGATGACCTTGGTGAAGAAGCGGGCGTAGAGCAGGTGTAAAATGGCGTGCTCAACGCCGCCCACGTACTGGCCAACGGGCATCCAGTCGTTGACCTTGGCCGGGTCAAAGGGACCCTCGGTGTACTCCGGCGAGGTGAAGCGCAGGAAGTACCACGAGGAGTCCACGAAGGTGTCCATGGTGTCGGTGTCACGCTTGGCGGGCTTGCCACAGCTGGGGCAGTCAACGTTCACCCAGTCCGCGGCAGCAGCCAACGGTGAGGTGCCCTTGGGGGCCAGATCCTCGCCGCGCAGGTTGTCCGGCAGGCGCACAGGCAGCTGATCGTCAGGAACCGGGACCTCGCCGCAGTCAGCGCAGTGAATGATCGGGATGGGGGTCCCCCAGAAGCGCTGACGGGACAGCAGCCAGTCGCGCAGGCGGAAGTTGACGAACTTCTTGCCCGTGCCGAGCTTTTCCAGGACGGCAATAGCGGCCGGGATACCTTCGGCCTTGGATAGGCCATCGAGCTCGCCCGAGTTGATGAGCGTACCCTCGCCGGTGGAGGCGATCCCGGTTTCGGCCGGATCCTCCATGCCGGTGTTCAGGACGGCGCGGACGGGCAGGCCGAAGGCCTTGGCGAAGTCCAGGTCGCGCTGATCGTGGGCCGGAACGGCCATGATGGCGCCCGTTCCGTAATCAGCCAAAACGTAGTCGGCGGCCCAGACGGGCAGCTTCTCACCCGTCAGCGGGTTGATGGCGTAGCGGCCCGTGAACACACCGGTCTTGGTGCGATCGGTGGCCTGGCGTTCAATGTCGCTCAGCGCCTTGACCTGTTCGCGGTACTCGCTCAAGGCTTCGGCGTGCTCGGAGGTGACCAGGTCAAGGGCCAGCGGTGCGTCGGCGGCAACCACGAAGAACGTCGCACCGTACAGGGTGTCGGGGCGCGTGGTGAAGACGGTCAGCTCCTGCTGCGCCTTTTCCTCGCCGGCCGCCTCGATCACGAAGGTGACATGGGCGCCCTCGGAGCGGCCGATCCAGTTCTTCTGCATGGCCAGTACACGGTCAGGCCAGTGGCCCTTGAGCGCGTCCATGTCGTCCAGGAGCCGGTCTGCGTAGTCGGTGATCTTGAAGTACCACTGGTTCAGGGACTTCTTGGTCACGATGGTGCCGCACCGTTCGCAGGCGCCGTTGACGACCTGCTCGTTGGCGAGCACGGTCTGATCCGTGGGGCACCAGTTCACGGGTGAGTTCTTGCGGTAGGCCAGGCCCTTCTCGTGGAAGCGCTTGAAGAGCCACTGCGTCCACCGGTAGTACTCGGGGTCGGAGGTCTGCAGGCGGCGCGACCAGTCCACGGACACGGCGTAGCGCTTGAACGACTCCGCCTGCGTGTCAATGTTGGAGTACGTCCACTCGCTGGGGTGGGCGTTGCGCTTGATGGCGGCGTTTTCGGCGGGCAGGCCAAAGGAGTCCCAGCCGATCGGGTGCAGCACGTCGTAGCCGAGCTGGCGCCAGTAGCGCGAGACGACATCTCCCATAGCAAAGGCCTCGGCGTGCCCCATGTGGAGGTCGCCGGAGGGGTACGGGAACATGTCAAGGACGTAACGGCGTTCCTTGGATCCGTCGTCAAGGGGCGTGAAGACCTTTAGTTCATCCCAGATGGCCGGCCATTTGGCTTCCATCGTGGCGAAATTGTAGACGCCCTCTTCGCTGTTCTCTTCAGTCTGAGACTGCACGCTCACGTACCCTGCCTTTTCATTCATCATTGGCTTCTTGCACCTTACGTACCCTTGACACACAAAAGCCCCTCGACGTAGCAAGGGGCGCACCGCAACTTTGTTGCGGCTATGTAAGGAGAAGGTTTGTATGCACACTCTTACTTTACCGCACTTAAGGTTCGACGGCGGGAGCTCACCTTTCATCTGAAAGGTCAGCTCCCGCCGTCGAACATCTCAAGCAGGCTCACTCAGCGCTGTTTAGAGCACGTCCTCGTCAACCCAGTCCATGGACTTGGTGACGGCCTTCTTCCACAGGCGCATCTGACGATCGCGCTCGGCGGGTTCCATGGACGGTTCCCAACGCTTGTCCTCGGACCAGTTGTTGGACAACTCGCCCAGGTCCTTCCAGAAGCCCACGGCCAGACCGGCTGCATAGGCAGCACCCAGGGCTGTCGTTTCTGTCACCTTGGGACGGATGACGGGAACGCCGAGGATATCGGCCTGGAACTGCATGAGGGCCTCGTTGGCGACCATGCCGCCGTCGACCTTGAGCTCCGTCAGATCCACACCGGAATCGGCGTTGACGGCGTCAAGGACCTCGCGCGTCTGGAAAGCCGTGGCTTCCAAGGCGGCGCGGGCAATGTGGCCCTTGTTGACGAAACGGGTCAGCCCGACGATGGCGCCGCGAGCATCCGAGCGCCAGTACGGGGCAAACAGGCCCGAGAAGGCAGGCACGATGTACACGCCACCGTTGTTCTCCACCGTGGCGGCCAAGGTCTCAGCTTCGGGAGCCGAGCTGATCATGCCGATGTTATCGCGCAGCCACTGGATCAAGGATCCGGTGACGGCGATGGAGCCTTCCAGGGCGTAATGCGGTGCCGCATCGCCGAGCTTGTAGCCCAGCGTGGTGAGCAGACCGTTCTTGGAGTGAACGATTTCCTCGCCCGTGTTGAAGATCAGGAAGCAGCCGGTGCCGTAGGTGTTCTTGGCTTCGCCCTGTTTGAACGCGGCCTGGCCGAACGTTGCGGCCTGCTGGTCACCCAAGATGCCGGCAACAGGAACTTCGCGCAGCAGCTGGCTGCTGTGCACGTGACCGTATACCTCGGAGGAGGACTTGATCTCCGGCATCATGGACTTGGGCACACCGAAGACCGCGAGGATCTCTTCATCCCACTGGAGGGTTTCCAGATCCATGAACAAGGTGCGCGAGGCGTTGGTGACGTCGGTGATGTGCACGCCGCCGTCGGGGCCGCCGGTGAGGTTCCAGGTGACCCAGCTGTCGGTGTTACCGAAGAGCAGCTCTCCGGCTTCAGCCTTGGCCCGGGCGCCCTCGACGTTGTCCAGGATCCACTTGATCTTGGTTCCCGAGAAGTACGTTGCCAGGGGCAGGCCAACCTTGGGCTTGAAGCGTTCCACGCCACCGTCGGCGGCGAGCTCGTCCACGATGTCCTGTGTGCGAGTATCCTGCCACACGATGGCGTTGTAGACGGGTACACCGGTGTTCTTGTCCCAGACCACGGCGGTTTCACGCTGGTTGGTGATACCAACACCGACAATGTCATGTCGGGTCAGGTTCGCCTGCGCCAGTGCGGTGCCGATCACCTCGCGGGTATTGTTCCAAATTTCGGCGGCGTCATGCTCGACCCAACCGGCCTTCGGGAAAATCTGCTCGTGCTCCAGCTGACCGGTGGAAACAATGTTTCCGTCGTGGTCAAAGACAATTGCCCGGCTGCTGGTGGTGCCCTGATCAATGGCGATTACATACTGAGACATCTCAAGTTTCCTTAATTGCTAGAGCGAGTGAGGTTCTTAAGCAGCTGCGGCAAGCAGATCAGGCATCCACTGGGTCATCAAACCACCCAATGCACCACCGATCAGCGGTCCAACAACCGGTACCCAGGCGTAGCTCCAGTCGCTGGAACCCTTGCCCTTGATGGGGAGCAATGCGTGTGCAATACGAGGGCCAAGGTCACGTGCCGGGTTAATGGCGTAACCGGTGGGCCCTCCGAGGGAAGCACCAATACCGACAACGAGCAGTGCTACCGGCAACGGGCCAAGTCCGGCAACTCCGCCACCGAAGTGGAGGATGATGAAGACGAGGACGAAGGTACCGACGATCTCGGTGACGACGTTCCAGCCGTAGCTACGGATGGCCGGACCGGTGGAGAAGACGCCCAACTTGTTGGCGGCTACCGGTTCAGCATCGAAGTGCTGCTTGTAGGCCAACCAACAAACGACGGCACCAATGAAGGCACCCACCATTTCCGCACCGAAGTACGTCAGGGTCGAGGCGAAGGACACAGCGACGTTGGGTGCGTACTCATCGGCTCCGCTGGAGAGAATTCCAACGGTCACGGCCGGGTTGAGATGCGCACCTGATTTAGCAGCGACGAAGACACCGGCCATGACGGCCAGGCCCCAGCCCCAGTTGACCATCAGGGTTCCGCCGGCCAGGCCTTTAGATCCCTTCAACGCTACGTTGGCCACAACACCACAACCCAACAGGGTGAGCATCATGGTTCCCATCACTTCTGAGAGAAACACAATTCCAAGAGACATCTTTGACTCCTTTATTTTCCATATTTTTTATTCAGGCGCTCCCCCATCGGGGCGCCCGTTTCTTGCAGCCTTTTCCCGAAGGACTCTAGGCAATCAAGCTTTGTACCTGAACACCATGGAAACGGTCCAGAATAGTGACGGCATGGCCAATTTCCTCAGCCACCTTGGCCTCATTCCAGCCCAGCAGACCGGCCAAAGCGGCGGCCGTCTCGGCTAGCAATTCGCTCGTGACCAAGCCGCGGAAGGCCAGCGAGGTGCGACGAATCATGACGTCGATGAGGTGACCAATTTGTTCGTGCTCAACCATGAATGCAACCTCGCGGTCGCTCAGCTCGGCGGTGGAATCAAAGACAGTGTCTTCTCCCTGTGCCAGGTATGCGAGGACAGTTTCGGCGCGCGTTCCATAGCGGGTCAGCAAGACGCCGGCACGGGCCGCGTCCACGGAGTCGCTCGTGTGGGAGCCGATCCAGGCTTCGACGCCTGCGCTCGTGGCCGGGAAGTTCACGCCGCCACCGATGGGAAGTTTCGCCGTCGAGGTTTTCCGCGAAGCGCCAAGGATGGCCAGGACGTCGTTGCTCATGTGCTCGGACAGGGCGCGGAACGTGGTCCACTTTCCGCCGACCAGGCTCAGGACGGGAACCTGGGCTCCGGCGATCGTGCGGTCTGCACGTTCGATGCGGTAGTCGCGGGAGACGAAGCCCGGTGCGGTTTCATCGTGACGCGGCAGCGGGCGGACTCCGGAGAAGCTGTAGACGATCTCCTCGCGGCTCACGGCAATGTTCGGGAAGACATGGCCAACGAGGTCAAAGAAGTAGTCGATTTCCTCGTCCGTGCAGACGGCATCCTTGGTCATATCGGCGTTGACGTCGGTGGTGCCGACCAGAACGCGGTCCCCCATGGGGTAGATCAGGACGATACGGCCATCGGTGTGCTCGAAGAAGATTTCGCGGCCCTTGCAGGCGGCCAGGAGTTCCGGGTGATCCAGCACGATGTGTGAACCCTTGGTGCCACCCATGAAGCTGGTTCCGGCACCCATGGCGGTGTTGGTCATATCGACCCAGGCGCCCGTGGTGTTGACGATGACATCGGCGTTGAACGTGAACGTCTCGCCCGTGAGCTGGTCGGTGAGCTCTACGCCGTCGTCCTTAATGGCCGTCATGGCCACATAGTTGGTGGCGCGAGCATTGTGCGTACCGTCCGCGGTAAGGCCGGCCTTCTCGCCATCCTGCAGGACGTCCAGGGTTAGGCGCTCCGGGTTATGCACGGAAGCGTCGTAATAGGTGGCCGCGTACTTCAGGTTGGCTGGCAGCTGGGGAAGTTCGGCCAGGGCCTTCTTGCGACCCTTGAATTCGTGACGGGGAACCGTGCCACCGTCGCGGGAGAAGGCATCGTAAAGCGTCAGGCCGATCTTGATCAAGAAGGCGCCACGCTCCTGCGGCTTACCCTGCTTGTGGGTCAGGAAGCGCATGGGGGCACTGAGAATGCCAGAGAAGGTGCTGAAGATCGGAATGGTGGTCTGCAGCGGCTTGACGTAGTGCGGAGCGATCTTGAGCAGGCCGTTGCGCTCAACAACGGACTCCTTCACCAGACGGAACTCACCATTTTCCAGGTAGCGAATGCCACCGTGGATCATGTGCGAGGAGGCACCGGAAGCACCCTGGCAGTAGTCGCCACGCTCCACGAGCGCTACGTCAATGCCCTGAAGTGCAAGGTCCCGGAAGGTACCTACACCGTTGATGCCGCCACCGATAATTAAGACTCGCGCCTGCGGACGCGCCTTGAGCGCCTCCACCTGCTCACGCACAGCTAACTGCGCGTCCTGTGAATCATCATTCTTACCAGCGTTACCTAGGATTCTCACTTCGACCTCATTCGAGTCCCGTTTGATGTGCACCGTACGCACCTGTTCCCACTATTGTTTGAATAACTGGAAAATATAGTCAACATGACTGCACGAACGTGCAGAAAGGTTCTAGATCACATGCCTGCCAAGCGAACAAAACAACAGGATGCTCTCAGGGCTGCACAAATGTACTACTTACAGGATCAGACCATGGACGCGATTGCCCGTGAGCTGCGCACCTCCCGCTCCACGGTTTCGCGACTCCTTTCTACCGCGCGCGACACCGGTCTGGTACAAATCCAAATCAAAACGCCGTCCGATAGGGCACCGGAACTCGAACGGGTTATTCGTAAGCGGTACAAGGTAGAAGTTCATGTGGTCCCGATCCCCGACACCCTCACGGAGATCGAGGTCCTGGAACGGGTGAGTATGCAGGCGGCCCGCACGATCGGGCCGCTGGTTGATTCCAACGCCGTCATCGGGGTGGCTTGGGGATCCACCGTCAGTACCGTGAGCCGGCACCTGACGCGCAAGATCACCCACGGCACCACGATCGTCCAACTTAACGGGGCAGGGAATACCCAGACCTCCGGCATCACTTACGCCTCGGAGATCGTGCGCCGCTTCGGCACCGCCTACGGGGCCAAGGTTGAACAATTCCCGGTGCCGGCGTTCTTCGATCACGCCGAGACGAAAGCCATGATGTGGCAAGAGCGCAGTGTCCGGCGCATCCTCGACCTCCAGGAACGCATGACGATCGCCATCTTCGGAGTTGGCTCCATGGATGCCGAGATTCCCAGCCATGTGTACTCCGGCGGTTACCTAGACTCCACCGACCTTGATGCCCTCGAGGCCAGTGGTGTGGCAGGCGACGTCGCCACCGTGTTCTTCCGCACCGATGGCAGTTACGACAACATCTTGCTCAACGAACGCTCCAGTGGACCTAGCATGGAGAGCCTGCGCAAGGTCCGCCGTCGAATTTGCGTGGTCTCAGGACGCAAAAAGATCACCGGACTCCGCGGCGCGCTCGCGGCCGGACTCGTCACGGACTTGATTCTGGATGAAACCACGGCCCGGGAGCTGGTCGAGCAAAGCAGCCACGCGACGGATCCCATCTTTGGTTTCCTGAACAGCCTTGACGGTATCTAAAGCCTGCAAGAACCGCGCGGCACTGACGATTCATCAGGAGGGATAGGTAAAGTCATGGGTATGCATCTGTCTCCTAAATACACGCTCAACAACGGTGTCAGCATCGATCAGCTCGGCTACGGGGTCTTCAAGGTTCCGGCCGAGACCTGTGAGGATCTCGTCTCGACAGCCCTCGACGCCGGCTACCGGACTGTGGACACGGCTGCGGTCTACGGCAATGAAGAAGGTGTTGGCGCGGCGATCGCTAACGCCGTGGCGGCTAGCCGGCCGCGCGAGGAACTCTTCGTCACCTCCAAGGTATGGAACACCGAGCAGGGCTACGACGCGACGCTGGCGGCGTTCGATGCCAGCATGGAACGCCTCGGCCTGGACTACCTGGACATGTATCTGGTGCACTGGCCCTGCCCGGCCCGTGAGCTCTTCATCCCCACGTACAAGGCCCTGGAAAAGTTGTACCGTGAGGGTCGCGTGCGCGCCATCGGCGTGAGCAACTTCGAGGAGTCTCACCTCCAGCAGCTCCTGGCCGCGACCGACGTTGTCCCTGCCGTGAACCAGATTGAATTGCATCCCTGGCTGACTCAAACGCATCTGCGCGCCGTCCATGCAGAGCTGGGCATTGCCACCCAGGCGTGGAGCCCCTTGGCTCGCGGACTTCTCTTGAGCGACCCGGTCTTGACCGAACTTGCCGCCGCCCACAGCCGTTCGGTGGCGCAGATTGCCCTGCGCTGGCATGTTCAGTCGGGCCACCTTGTCATCCCGAAGGCCAGCACTCCTGAGCGTATTGCCGGGAATCTGGCCGTGTTTGATTTTGCGCTGACGGATGCCGAGATGGCCCGGATCGATTCACTGGACCGAGGCCAGCGTTCCGGCTCAGATCCCAATAAGGTCAACTAATCGTGTCTGTGTCTCCCCTTGCTGTTAAGCTGGCGCACCGCGAAAGCGCTCATATTCTCGATGTCGCCGGAACCCCCGTGCATTACTGGGAGTATGCGCCCGAGGATGCCGCTTCAGGCGTCTCGGCTCAGACGATCGTCATGGTGCACGGTTTCCGTGGAGACCACCATGGTCTCGAACGCGTCGTGGAGCTTTTGCCCCACTACCGCATCATCATGGCCGATCTGCCAGGTTTTGGTGCCTCGCCCGCGCTCGTGAATGGCCACCATGATGTGGCTGGCTATGGGAGATTCCTCGGATCATTCCTTGAGGCTTTAAGCCTTGGCCCAGAGACGGTATTGCTGGGCCACTCCTTTGGCTCGATCGTTACAAGTCACTTTGTGGCGAATAACCCGGGCCGTGTGTACCCCTTGATCTTGGTCAACCCCATCGCCTCCCCCGCCCTGGAAGGTCCCAAGGGGATCATGACGAAGCTCGCCGTATTTTATTACTGGGCGTCGGCGAAACTGCCCGCTGCTCTGGGTAATGCGTTGCTGCGAAGTAAGCTGATCGTTCACCTCATGAGCGTGACGATGGCCAAGACGCGCGACAAGGAGCTGTTGGGCTTTATTCACGGTCAGCATCACGCGTACTTCAGCGGCTTTGCTAATCGGGATATGTTGTTGGAGTCTTTTCAGGCATCGGTGAGCGGCACGGTACGTGAAGTGGCCGAACGGCTGACGCTGCCGACGCTTCTCATCGCCGGCGCCGAGGATGAAATCGCCACACTACCCCATCAGCACACCTTGCTGAAGAAGCTCCCCGATGCGGAACTCGTGGTGATCGATCACGTCGGACACCTGATTCATTATGAAACTCCGGAGCCAGCTGCCGCCGCTATTATCGATTTCCTTGAAAGGCATCCCGCACCTTGAGCACCTCAGATTCCATGGCGCCAACTCCGTCTCGTGGCAAGCCCACGATTGTCATGGATGCACGCTTTACACGTATGGACCATCATGATGGCATCAGCCGTTACGGCGCCTCGCTCATTGAGGCGGTGGCACCGTACGCCAACGTCACGATGCTCATTCACGACGAACGCCAGTTGGCGCTGTTGCCGGATCTCCCGTGGGTCAAGATCAACTCGCCGCTCTCACCGTTGGAACTTTTCGTCTCCCGCCACGTCAATAAGCTGGGCGCCGATCTGGTGTTTTGCCCGATGCAGACCATGGGCAGCTGGGGCAGAAAGTATCCCCTGGTCCTGACGCTGCACGATCTGATCTACTACGTGCACCCGACGCCGCCTGGCTTCTTGCCTGCCCCGGTGCGCGTGCTCTGGCGTTTGTATCACAAGGCGTATTGGCCCCAGCGCCTGCTGCTCAACCGGGCCAATGTGGTGGCCACGATTAGCCAGACCACCTTGGGGCTCATGCGTGCGCACAAGCTCACCAAGCGCCCCATTCAGATCGTAGGTAACGCGCCACAGGGCGGGCGGCCCCCCCGCGATCCTGCCGTGACCCCGGAGAAGACGCTCACTTACATGGGCTCATTCATGCCGTACAAAAACGTCGAAACGTTGATCCGAGGCATGGCCGGACTGCCAGATTTCACCTTGAATCTCCTCAGCCGCATCACCCCCGATCGTCGGGCGGAGCTGGAGGCCATCGTGCCGTCGGGATCTAAGGTGGTCTTCCACAACGGCGTCACCGATGCCGAATATGATGAGCTGCTCTTGCGCACAACCGCACTGGTCACCCTCAGTAAGGCCGAGGGCTATGGCCTTCCGCTCGTAGAAGCGATGGCACTGGGAACCCCCGTTGTGGTGGCCGATACGGAGATTTTCCGGGAGGTGGGCGGTTCGGCCGCGTACTACGTGCCTGCCGATTCACCTGAAGATTTTGCCGCGGCCGTGCGCGGACTGGCCGACCATGAAAAATGGGCCACAAGTTCCCTAGCTTCGGTGGCCCGTGCGGCGACGTTTACGTGGGACGCTTCGGCCCGGGAATTGTTGGCCATTGCGGAGGAACTTCGCAGGTAGTCATGGCTTCGCCACCACCCACATGTCGGGGTATCCGGCGGGTGGGCGGGCGCTAGAGGACGTCGAGCCCGTCACAGCGCACCTGGACAGGTGCACCGACGCGGCGGGCGGCGTTGGAGGCCTTCAGGGCCCGCAGCTCGGCCGTGATGGAAGCGGCCATGGCATAGGGGAACAATAGGATAGTTCGGTAGTCGGGCGCCTCGTCGCTGGGCGCCCCGGCCCGGGCGAAGAGTACCGGCGCAGGGCCAATACTTCGCACCTCCGCAGGAAGTGTCAGGGCAGCCTGGAATGCGGCCACATCAGCCTCGGAACCCGTCAGCGAAGCCAGACGCATGGCCGGAGGCAGGCCCAGCTCGTGCCGTAAGGCAAACTCGCGTTCGGCATGACCGGCAGGGTCCCAGCGAACCAGTGTGGAAACCTCAGGAGATTCATCGGCCGTCACGACCACAATGCCGCCGTCCTTGGCGGAGCGGACCAGAGCCGCAGCATTCATCCAGCGCCGTAGGGTCTCCTCGCCGGCTCTCAAGGATTCTCGCCGCAGCATCGAATCGCCATCCAACAACAAAGCAGCCGCGTAGCCGTGCGGGGCAACAGGTTCCGCACCGATCGTCGCGACAACAATGGCCGGCCGATCCCCCACCGTGGTCTTTATGTGCTCACCGGAAGAAGAAATGACGGGCACCGACGGGAAGGCCCGGCCCAATTCCTCCGCTGTACGCAGGGCACCCACCCATATCGCCCGCAGCTCATGATTGCCACACGTGGTGCAGCTGAAGGCCGTTTCAACCTGCCCGCACCACTTACACATCACCATCGACGACGCCGATCCGGGTGCACGGGTCTGCATCAACGGTCCGATGCAGTGACGGCACCTGGCAACCTCGCGGCAGCGCTGGCACGCTAGAGCCGGAGCGTAACCGGTGCGCGCCACCTGAACCAGAACCGGCCCAAACTTCAGTGCGAGCCGTGCCGTTTCCCAGGCCCGGTGCGGGAGCCTGGCCAGCGCTGCAGCGGGGTCACGTTCCTGTTCAAAGGAGTCGGAGGTACTCACGACGCGCGCCGCGGCCTTGCGAATCTCCGGACGGGCCGCCACGAGCTCCTGAGCCCACCCGGTGGCGATGAGGCGTTGGGATTCGCTGCTGCGGCTGTGCCCGGCCATGAGAACAGCCGTCCCCTCGATCTCGGAGCGCAGCAGCAGCACGTCCCGGCTGTGTTGATAGGGGGCGCGCCGTTCCACATGGAGTTCGTCGCCATCGTCCCAGCAACACACGAGTCCCACATCGTGCACGGGAGCATAGGCTGCTGAACGGGTGCCGATGACGATCCGCACATCACCTGAGAGGACCCGCAGGAAGTTGGCATAGCGCAGGCTCGGGCCATCGTCGGCCGTGAGTTTCACGAAGCTATCGGCCGGAAGGACGGAGGCGAAGGCGTGCTCCAACAATTCCAGATCCCGCAGATCGGGCACCACCACAATGGCGCCTCGACCAGACAGCTGGCAGTACGCCGCGACCTGAGCCAACTGATGGTGCCAGGACAGTGGCCCCCAGCCACGCAGTGCCCCGAACACCGCCTTGGGGCTGGCCCCCATGGCCAGTTGGGTCAGGAAATCCTCCGCGTGAGGATACTCGGCAAAGAGAGAATGTCCGGGTTTGGCCGGTTCCACGCTTTCTAGGGCAGCCTCGCCCGACTCGGCTGCGGCTTGCTCGGCAGCCTTCTTCAGATACACCTTTTCGAGGCTGGCCACACGCGGCGGAACAGCCACGCGCAACACATCGGCTACGGTTCCGGCATACCGGGCGGCCACCTTCCGGGCCAGTTCCAAGACCTGGGGCGCGAGCACGGGCACTGCCGAATACACACGTGCCAGGGGGACCAGCCGAGAACTCTCTGATTCGGCCACCCGGGCCACCAAGAATCCATTGAGATCTTGACCAGAGAACTTTACCCGCACCCTCACACCTGGCTGAGCCTCGGCGTCGAACTCCAAGGGAACTGAATAATCGAAGATCCGATCCAGATGGGGCAGCGGCGAGTCAATGATGACCTGGGCGACCGCCAGGTGCGGCGCAAGCACGACTCCGCTGTGCGGATCGGCGATGCGTTCCTTGGCCACGAAACCGCTCAGGAGGCTCAATTGCACACCCTGACCGAGATCCTGATCCATGGCTCCCCTCCTTAGCTGCGGTGTAGTGAAAAGTCTGTTAAACCAGCTAAGCACAGCCCACCGACAAAGTAGTCAGCGCACCGTGCTTAGCTGTGGATAACGAGACGCGAATTACGCGTTGAAGTAGGCCTTCAAGGCGTCAACGCGATCCAAGTTCTCCCACGTGAAATCGGCGTCATCGCGACCGAAGTGGCCGTGAGCGGCCGTCTTGGCGTAGATGGGACGCTTGAGGTCGAGGCTGTCGATGATGGCCGCCGGGCGCAGATCGAAGATCGCCGCGATGGCATCTTCAATACGGCGCGGGTCAACGGTTTCGGTGCCGAAGGTCTCAACGTAGACGCCGACGGGGCGGGCCACACCAATGGCGTAACCAACCTGAATTTCTGCACGTGCGGCAAGACCGGCGGCAACTACGTTCTTAGCAACCCACCGCATGGCGTAGGCGGCCGAACGGTCAACCTTTGACGGATCCTTACCCGAGAAGGCACCACCACCGTGACGGGCCATGCCGCCGTAGGTGTCGACGATGATCTTGCGACCGGTCAGGCCAGCGTCACCCACAGGGCCACCCACAACGAAGGGGCCGGCAGGGTTAAGGAAGGTCTTGAGTCCGGCAATTTCCAGGCCGGAGGCGTCCATGACCGGGGCGATCACGAATTCCTGCAGATCGGCGCGCAGCTTCTCCAGCTGGGTGCCCTCGGCGTGCTGGCTCGAGATGACCACGGTGTCTACGGAGACGGGAGTCTCGCCGTCGTAGCCGATCGTGACCTGGGTCTTGCCGTCGGGGCGCAGGTAGTCCAGCAGGCCGGACTTGCGCACGTCGGTGAGACGTTCGGAGAGGCGGTGTGCCAGGTAGATCGGGGTGGGCATGTAGGAGGCAGTCTCGTTGCTGGCATAGCCAAACATCAAGCCCTGATCGCCTGCGCCCTGGCTGTCGTACTTGTCCACGGCGGTACCCTCGCGGACCTCGAGGGCGTTGAAGACGCCGTCGGAAATGTCCTGCGACTGCTGCCCGATGGAGACCGAGACGCCACAGCGGGCGCCGTCGAAGCCGTTGGCCGAGGAATCGTAGCCAATGTCCAAGATGGTGTTACGGACGATCGCCGGGATCTCAACGTACGCGTTGGTGGTCACCTCGCCGGCAACGTGGACCAGGCCCGTGGTGGCCATGGTCTCCACGGCGACGCGGGAATCGGGGTCTTCGGCCAGCAGCGCATCGAGGATGGCGTCGCTGATCTGGTCACAAATCTTGTCTGGGTGGCCTGCCGTCACAGATTCAGAGGTGAAGAGGCGCAGGGGGTTTGCTGAAGTCACGTATCTACTTTACTTGGGCTCGTGCCGGACCAAAGAGGTGCCGGACTTGAAATGTCACACAGTTTGCAGCGCAGGCGCGGCTGCGTTAACCCGTACTCAGGCGTTGGGCAATGAGATGTACGACGGCGTCCGCCACCTCTCGCTTGCTGCCACCGGACTGCACGGGGCTGGCACCGTCAAGGGAGAGAATCTCTACCTGGTTAGTGTCTTGACCAAAGACCCGCTCAGCACCAGAATCCCCCGGGCCGACCTCGTTGACAACTAAAAGGTCGCACCCTTTACGGCGCAGTTTTTGCTCAGCATAGCTGCGGGCGTCGCCCTGGTCATCACCGGTTTCGGCTGCGAAGCCAACAATCAATTGCTGTTGATTTTGTGCCGCACGATGCGCCACCACCTCAAGCAAAATATCGGGGTTCCGCACGAGTGTGATGACGGGATCATCGACGTTGTCGCGCTTTTTGATTTTGCCTGAGGAAATACTCGCCGGCCGGAAGTCGGCCACCGCAGCGGCCATGATGACGACGTCGGCCGTTGCCGCAGCGGCCAAGGTCGCCGAACGCAGCTCTAATGCCGTTTCAATCCGCTGGATGGTGGCGCCAGCCGGAGCCGGAACCTCCATGGGGGCGTGGATCAAGGTGACGCTCGCTCCGGCGGCCAGGGCTGCCTCGGCGAGGGCCACGCCTTGCTTACCCGAGGACTTGTTGCCGAGATAACGCACGGGATCCAGTGGTTCCCGCGTGCCACCTGCGGTGATCAAGACCCGAACCCCAGCCAGGGCGCCGGTGGCGGGGGCACCCGTTGCGGGAGCCTCCGCAGCGGGGGCTTCCGGAGCAGCGGCTGCCGGGGACTCGACGTCGTCCGTCACCGGCACGGTGGCACTGGGAACAGGGACGCTCGGAGCAGAATCGCCAGAGAACAAGGCCATGGCGGCCGCAAAAATGGCCTCCGGTTCGGGGAGCCGACCGGGGCCGGTATCCGGGCCAGTCAACCTGCCCACCGCGGGATCCAACACCTGGACGCCGCGGGACCGCAGGGTTGCCACATTGGCGACAGTCGAGGCGTGCTGCCACATTTCGGTGTGCATCGCCGGGGCAAAGAGCACCGGGCCGCGAGCCATCAACAAGGTGGTGGTCAAAAGATCATTGGCGTGGCCGCCGGCAGCCTTGGCCAGAAGGTCAGCGGTTGCCGGGGCCACCACGATCAGATCCGCCTCGTGGCCGATCCGCACGTGATTAACCTGATCCACGGCGTCGAAAACATCGTTCGTCACGGGCCGTCCGCTCAGGGCCTCCCACGTCGCCACGCCCACAAACTTCGTGGAGGCGTCGGTGGGTATGACTGTGACCTGATGGCCGGCCTCGGTGAAGAGGCGCAGCAGCAGGGCGGACTTGTAGGCGGCGATACCGCCGCCTACTCCCAAGACAATGTTCAAATTAGACACCGTGAATGTGTTCGAACTGCAGTTACGCGGTCTCGATAGGCGTGGAAACCAGCAGGCCCTCGTCGATTTCACGGTAAGCGATCGAGAGTGACTTCTCGTTCAGCTTGGTGTCGACCAACGGGCCAACATACTCGAACAGGCCCTCGTGGAGCTGCGCGTAGTAGGCGTTGATCTGGCGTGCGCGCTTGGCACCGAAGATGACCAGTCCGTACTTCGAATCGGCAGCTTCAAGCAGCGAATCGATGGGGGGATTGATGATGCCCTGAGGTTGTGTAGTCAATGTACTTCTCCAAAAAATCGAAAGGGTGTCTTGCAAATCAGCGCAGTTAAAAAGGCGAACTGTCCGACTAAACAATGTGATGAGGTGTGAGCCCCATCAGGTCAACCAGCGCGGCTGCAGCACGGCTGACATCGTCGTTGACGATGATGTAATCAAATTCCGGCGCGGCAGCAATTTCCAGTTTAGCGGTTTCTAGCCGCCGGTGCTGTTCTTCTGCCGATTCTGTGCCGCGGCCCACCAAACGGCGGACCAATTCGTCCCAGCTCGGCGGTGCCAGGAACACGAAATCTGCCTCCGGCATGGCTTCCTTGACCTGGCGTGCGCCCTGCAGATCAATCTCCAGAAGCACGGACTTACCCTGGGCAACGGCCGCGTTGACGGTGCTGCGCAGGGTGCCGTAGCGGTTGATGCCGTGCACGACGGCCCACTCCAGGAATTCACCCTCGGCTACGAGGGAATCGAATTCGTCCGCGCTCTTGAAAAAGTAGTGGACGCCTTCCTGCTCTCCCGGGCGAGCCTGGCGTGTTGTTGCCGAGACCGACAGCCACACATCGGGGTAGTTGTCCCGAATAAAGGTTGAGACGGTGCCCTTACCGACGGCGGTGGGACCAGCAAGAACTGTCACCCCACTCAACGCTTTGGTGCGCTTGACGCTTTCCTTGGGTACGTCAACGGCACTCATGAGTGCTCCCCGAGGTAGTCCACCAAGGCTCGGCGCTGGTGCACGCCTAAGCCACGCACCCTGCGGGTTGGGGCAATCCCCAGCTCGCTCATGATCACAGTTGCACGTACCTTTCCAATGCCCGGAAGGGCTTCCAATAATTCACACACTTTAAGTCTGTCTAGGGCAGCCTCGTGGGGTGCCGCATCGAGTACGGCGGTAACACTCAACTGCCCGGTTTTCAAATCCTGCTTAGCCCGAGAACGGATAGCCCTGGCTGCAAGAGCCTGAAGGAGTGCCTCCGCGCGTTCCTGATCGGATAACTGCGGCAATTTCACTAAAAAGCCCCCTGGCAATGACTATCCCCGGCGCGGGATTCGAACACAGTAATCCTTCGAACTTATCCGCACCGGGGAAGCAAATCAATGTCGCCAAATAATGACTCGAGTGCTATGGCACTTTTCTTTACAGGCCTTGCAGGGTCTCCACGGTCGCCGCACGCAAGGCGGCAACGCTCGGACCTGCGGCAAGAATGCCTCGGCTCGAGGTTGCCAAGACGGCCGGGTAGGCCGCGCCAAAGCTGGCCCGCATATCGGCACCCGTGGCACCCTGAGCACCCAAACCGGGAGCCAGGAGCGGTCCGTGAACCGTTGCCAGGTCAATGCCCAGATCCGTCAGCGCACTGCCAACCGTGGCACCCACGACCAGGCCCACCGAGCCGAGAGCCTGCGCGCTATAGCGCTGGTTCTCGGCTGCGGCAGCCTGCACAATGCGTTTGGCCACGGATTCGGCGCCACCGACATGCTGCACCGAGGCACCTTCAGGGTTGGACGTCAACGCCAGGACAAAGACGCCTCGGCCATTGCTGGCAGCCAGGTCTAGGGCCGGACGCAGCGACTCAAAGCCCAGGTACGGGCTCAAGGTCACCGAATCGGCGGCCAGGGATGAACCATCGCGCAGCCACGCATCAGCGTAACCGGCCATGGTGGAGCCAATGTCTCCGCGTTTAGCGTCGGCAATCGTCAAAACCTCGGTCTGCGCGGCTGCGGCGAGGAGTTCCTCAAGCACAGCCAAACCTGCCGAGCCGTGACGCTCATACAGCGCCACCTGCGGCTTGATAGCTGCCGCGAGGGGCTCAACGGCTTCCAAGACGGTCAGCGAAAAGCTCCGCAGACCCTCGATGGAATCGTCCAATCCCCAGGCTGCCAAAAGCTGCGGGTGCGGGTCGATGCCAACACACAGGGGGCCCCGGGCGAGCATCGCCGCGGCGAGCCGCGCACCAAAAGGTGCGCGGCCGCCGTCGTGCTTCACCGGCGTGTTCTGGCTAGGCATTCTGCTCGGCCAAACCTGCGGCAAGAACCTTTGCGTGTTCCTGCAGGCTCGTGACATCCCATTCGTAGGTGCGCAGCGCCTCCATGGCCTGGACGGCCACGTTGAACTCGGCGACCGTGGTGATGCAGGGCTTGCCGGTGGAGACGGCAGCAGCGCGGATTTCGTAGCCGTCGCCGCGAGCCTCGCCACCTGAAGGGGTGTTGAAGATCATGGCGATCTCACCGTTGTTGATCAAATCAACGATGGTGCCCTCACCGGTTTCGGAGACGCCCTCACCGATCTTGCGAACGATCGTGGACTCGATGCCGTTGCGGCGCAGCACATCGGCCGTACCGCCCGTGGAGACGATTTCGTAGCCGAGGTCGGAGAGGCGCTTGACAGCCATGATGATGGAGCGCTTATCGCGGTTAGCCACCGAGACAAAGATCTTGCCTTCGATCGGCAGGGCGTTGTTGGCGCCAGTCTGGCTCTTGGCGAAGGCCGTGTCGAAGTGCTTGTCAATGCCCATGACTTCACCCGTGGAGCGCATTTCCGGGCCCAGCAGGGAGTCAACAACGTGACCCTCGACCGTGCGGAAACGTGCGAACGGCATGACGGCTTCCTTGACGGCGACAGGAGCGCTGTCAGGCAGGGTTCCGCCGTCGCCAACCTCGGGCAGGATGTGGTGCACGCTGCGCAGGTGGGCGATGGAGACACCCACACCGATCAGCGCAGCAGCCTTGGCCATCTGCACACCCGTTGCCTTGGAGACGAACGGCACGGTGCGTGAGGCGCGCGGGTTTGCTTCCAGCACGTACAGGATGTCGGCAGCCAGGGCGAACTGGATGTTGATCAAGCCACGGACGCCGACGCCTTCAGCAATGGCGCGGGTGGCCTTGCGAACACGCTCTTGTACGTCCTTGCCCAAGGTAATGGGAGGAAGCACACACGCGGAGTCACCGGAGTGAATACCGGCCTCTTCGATGTGCTCCATGATGCCACCGAGGTACATATCGGTGCCGTCGAAGAGTGCATCGACATCGATCTCGATGGCGTCTTCCAGGAAGCGGTCAATCAGGACCGGGTGCGCCTCGGTGATTTCCGTGGCGTTCTTGATGTAACGGGAGAGGTTGGCCTCGTCGTACACGATCTCCATGCCGCGGCCGCCCAGAACGTAGGACGGACGGACCAGGACGGGGTAGCCAATTTCGTCGGCGATCTTCTTCGCGTCGTTGAAGGAGACGGCCGTGCCGTTCTTCGGCGCGATGAGGCCGGCGTTGTCCAGCACACGCGAGAACATGCCGCGGTGCTCGGCCAGGTCGATGGCTTCCGGGGAGGTGCCCAAGATGGGGACACCGGCGTCGGCCAGTTCCTGTGCCAGCTTCAGCGGGGTCTGACCACCGAGCTGGACGAAGACGCCCAGGACGCCGCCGGTGCGCTCTTCGGCTGCGATGATCTCGAGGACATCCTCAAGGGTCAGCGGTTCGAAGTACAGACGCGTGGAGATGTCGTAGTCGGTGGAGACGGTTTCCGGGTTGCAGTTGACCATGACGGTCTCGTAGCCGGCCTTGCGCAGTGCCATGGAGGCGTGCACACAGGAGTAGTCGAATTCGATACCCTGACCGATACGGTTCGGGCCCGAGCCCAGGATGATGACGGACGGCTTTTCGTGCAGCGCAATCTCGTCTTCCTCGTCGTAGGAGGAGTAGTGGTATGGGGTGTACGCGTTGAACTCGGCCGCACAGGTGTCAACCGTCTTGTAGACCGGACGGATGTTCAGTGCCTGGCGGACACCGCGGACAACAGCCTCGGAGTTGTTCGTCAAGGCACCGATCTGAGCGTCGGAGAAGCCGTGGCGCTTGGCCAGCTTGAGCATCTCCGGGGTCAGGGCGGTGGACTGGCGGATGGTGGCCGAGACCTCGTTGAGGAGCACGAGCTGATCCAGGTACCAGGGGTCAATGCCCGTGGCTGCGTAGAGTTCCTCGACGGTGCCGCCGCCGAGCAGGGCGCGCTGCACCTGGGCGAGGCGATCGGTCGTGGGGCGCTTGGCGGCCTCGATCAGATCGGGCACATCTAGGGCGTTGACCGAGGAGAAGTCCAGGCTGGCGCCCTTCTGCTCCAAGGAACGAAGAGCCTTCTGCAGGGCCTCGGTGAAGTTACGGCCGATGGCCATGGCCTCGCCGACGCTCTTCATGGTGGTGGTCAGCGTGGGATCGGCTGCCGGGAACTTCTCGAAGGCAAAGCGGGGAACCTTGACAACCACGTAGTCCAGAGCGGGTTCGAAGGAGGCCGGGGTCTTCTGGGTGATATCGTTCGGGATCTCATCGAGCGTGTAGCCCAACGAGAGCTTCGTGGCGATCTTGGCGATGGCGAATCCGGTGGCCTTGGACGCCAGTGCCGAGGAGCGTGACACGCGCGGGTTCATTTCAATGACGACGACGCGGCCGGTGTCAGGCTCGATAGCGAACTGGATGTTGCAACCACCGGTATCAACGCCAACCTCGCGGATGACGGCGATGGAGATGTCGCGCAGGTTCTGGTATTCGCGGTCCGTCAGCGTCATGGCAGGGGCCACGGTGATGGAGTCACCCGTGTGAACGCCCACCGGGTCAAAGTTTTCGATGGAGCAGACAACAACGACATTGTCGTTCTTATCGCGCATCATCTCGAGCTCGTATTCCTTCCAGCCCAGGATGCTTTCTTCCAGCAATACCTCGGTGGTGGGGCTGTACTGCAGGCCCTGGCCCACAATGCGCTTGAGGTCTTCAGGGTTGTAGGCCAGGCCGGAGCCCAGGCCACCCATGGTGAAGGACGGGCGCACAACCATGGGGTAACCCAGGTCTTCAGCGGCGGTGAAGGCCTCGTCGAGGGTGTGGATGATGTGGCTGCGGGCCGATTCGGCGCCGCAGCGCTCAACGACGCCCTTGAACTTTTCACGGTCTTCACCGAGCTCGATGGCCGCGATGTTGGCACCGATCAGCTCGACGTTGTACTTGGCGAGAACACCGTTCTTGTCCAGCGCGATGGCCGTATTCAACGCGGTCTGGCCACCGAGGGTGGGCAGAACGGCGTCGGGGCGCTCCTTGGCGATGATCTTCTCAACCACCTCGGGGGTGATCGGCTCTACGTAGGTAGCGTCGGCGAACTCGGGGTCGGTCATGATGGTGGCCGGGTTGGAGTTCACGAGGATAACCCGCAGGCCCTCCTCCTTCAAGACACGCAGTGCCTGAGTACCGGAGTAGTCAAACTCGGCGGCCTGACCGATAACGATCGGCCCGGAGCCAATAACCAGAACTGATTTAAGATCTTCCCTCTTTGGCATTACTTGTCTTCCTGGCTCTGTGCGGTCTTGCGGGTGGTCATAAGGTCGATGAACCTGTCGAACAGGTAGGCGGCGTCGTGCGGGCCGGCCGCGGCTTCAGGGTGGTACTGCACCGAGAAGGCCGGGATGTCCAGGCAGGAGAGCCCTTCAACAACCTGATCGTTGAGGCTGATGTGGCTGACCTCGACGCGGCCAAAGCGCTCCTCCGGGGCCTGTGTGGGCCCGTCCAGAGGTGCGTCAACGGCGAAGCCGTGGTTCTGGCTGGTGATTTCAACCTTGCCGGTGCTGCGGTCCATGACGGGCTGGTTGATGCCGCGGTGACCGTAACGCAGCTTGTAGGTGCCAAAGCCCAGGGCGCGGCCCAGGATCTGGTTACCGAAGCAGATACCGAAGTACGGCACGTTGGCGTCAAGGAAGCTGCGCACAAAGGCAACCTGGCGATCGGCCGTGGCCGGGTCGCCCGGGCCGTTGGAGATGAAGACGCCGTCGGGGTTCAGGGCCGAGGCTTCCTCAAAAGTGGTAGCGGCGGGCAGGACGTGCACGCGCACGCCGCGCTCAGCGAAGCGGGTCGGCGTCATGGCCTTGATACCCAGATCGAGGGCGGCGATGGTGAACAGCGGCTCACCCTCCCAGCCGTGAGCGGAAGGCTCAACGATGTAGGCCTCGTCGACGCTGACCTCGTCGGCCAGGCGCAAGCCAGCCATGGACGGCTGAGCCAGAACCTCGGCGAGCAGCTCGGCCTCCGGGCGGGCAGCCTCGGCACCGGAGAAGATACCGGCCTTCATGGCGCCACGTTCGCGCAGGTGGCGAGTGATGGCGCGGGTGTCAACACCCTGGATGCCAACGATACCCTGCTTGCTGAGTTCGTCGTCGAGGGTGCCTTCACTGCGCCAGTTGGAGGGGCGGCGTGCAGCGTCGCGAACAATGTAACCGGCGGCCCAGATCCGAGTGGATTCGTTGTCAGCCTGGTTCACACCGGTGTTACCGATGTGGGGTGCCGTCTGAACAATCAGCTGGCGGGCGTACGAAGGATCCGTAAGGGTTTCCTGGTAGCCGGTCATGCCGGTGGTGAAGACCGCCTCGCCCAGAGCAGAGCCCTGAGCTCCGTAGCTGGTGCCACGGAAAGTGCGGCCGTCTTCCAAGACCAAAAGTGCCTGTGCAGGCATAGTTGCATCACTCATTCTCAATTGTTCTTTCCGTTACTGTCTAATTCGCTGTCATTGGGCAGCAATGCCTGCAATGCTTCAATCAATGGGCGCTTGGCGCCTGCTTCGGTGGTGCGGAATCCGGTGTCTACCTCTGTGTCATCAAGATTCCAGCTGATCACAACCAGCCCATCTCGTTCTACAAATTTACCGGCCATTCCCGCTTGTGTATCCACTTGGGTCAGTGCGTGTTGGGCGATGAAGATATCCTGGGCACCTTTTCGCTCGATCACGACTCCTCCGGCATGGACGTGAACCACACCCGGAGTGCGGATCCCGAGGTTGTGAACGGCGACCCGATCGAGCCAGTCGCCGGTGGTTGTCGTGACGACATACTGGCCCGGGACGCTGATCAGCGGCGTGCCCAGCTCGGCAGGAGCCTCCGGCAGGGATGCCAGGCTCCTCTGCCGCTTGAGCTTGTTCCGCCATCCTTTGGCCATAAGGGCGAAGATGATCAGCATCGGCATCCCGGCCGAGATGGTGATCAAGATCTCTTTACTCATGAGGCGGTTACTGCCCGGTAGGGGGTGTTGAGTGCGCCGTTGAGCACCGTGGGGTGTCCGTGGAAGAAGGTTGCAACAACCTTGCCCGGCAGTTCCATGCTGGCGAAGGGAGAGTTGCGGCCCTTCGTGGCCATGGCGGCAGGATCGACGTTCCAGCGAGCAGCGGCGTCAACCAGCACGATGTTGGCCGGCTCGCCCACCTCGAGGGGACGTCCCTGATCGGCGAGCTGGCCAATCTGTGCCGGAGCCGTGGAGGTGACCCGGGCAAAGTCGGCCCAGCTCATGAGGCCGGTTTCAATCATGGTTTCCTGCACCACGGATAGGGCCGTTTCCAGACCCGTCATGCCCATGGCGGCGGATGCCCATTCGCATTCCTTGGCTTCGCTCGGGTGCGGTGCATGATCGGTGCCGACAATATCGATCGTGCCATCGGCGAGGGCCGCGCGCAGGGCGTGGACGTCGGCGTCGGCACGCAGGGGCGGGTTGACCTTGTAGACGGGGTTGTAGCTGCGCACGAGTTCCTCGGTCAGCAACAGGTGGTGCGGGGTGACCTCGGCCGTGACGGAGATGCCGCGTTCTTTGGCCCAGCGGATAATTTCCACGGATCCTGCGGTCGAGACGTGGCAGACGTGCAGGCGTGAGCCAACGTGCTGCGCCAGCAACACGTCGCGGGCAATGATGGACTCCTCGGCGACGGCGGGCCAGCCGGCCAGACCGAGATCCGCAGAGACGATGCCCTCGTTCATCTGGGCACCCTCGGTGAGGCGGGGCTCCTGTGCGTGCTGTGCGATCACGCCGTCGAACGCCTTGACGTATTCCAGGGCGCGGCGCATCATGACCGGATCGCTCACGCAGATGCCATCGTCGGAGAAGACACGGACTCGGGCACGGGAGTCAGCCATGGCGCCGAGTTCGGCGAGCTGCGTGCCAGCCAAACCTACGGTGACGGCACCGACGGGGCGCACATCGACCCAGCCGGATTCACGACCCAGGCTGAAGACCTGCTCGACAACACCGGCGGTGTCGGCCACGGGTGAGCTATTAGCCATGGCGTGTACGGCCGTGAAGCCACCGAGGGCTGCGGCACGGGTGCCGGTCTCGACCGTCTCGGAGTCTTCGCGGCCGGGTTCGCGCAGGTGAGTGTGGAGGTCGACCATGCCGGGCAGGGCGATGAGGCCCGCGGCGTCAATAACGGTGGCATCGCCGATAACGTCGGCACCCAGATCGGTACCGACCGCGGCGATGATGCCGTCACGAATCAGAACATCAGCGGTGGTCTGGCCCAGCAGGGAGGCCGAGCGAATCAAGTAACTCACGGAAGTCATGAAAAGTCCTTTACTGACGGTACTGACGGAGCCACAACGGGCGGGAAGTTCGAGGGAGTTGCCGGTTCGCGCATATCCCCTGACAGGAGCAGGTACAGCGCGGCCATGCGGACGGAGACACCGTTACGCACCTGAGCCAACACGGTGGAACGGGGTGAATCGGCGGCTGCGGAGGAGATCTCCAGTCCGCGATTCATGGGGCCGGGGTGCATGATGATGGTGTCTTTTTGCGCCAAGGCGTCCAACTTGGCCAGGCGGGCGTCGTCGAATCCCCAGCGACGAGCATATTCCCGCGTGGAGGGGAAGAAGGAGGCATTCATGCGCTCTGCCTGAACGCGCAGCATCATGATGGCGTCAACCCCGGCTTCCAACGCGGCGTCGAGGTCATAGCTGATCTCACACGGCCAATGCTCGACGCCGATGGGCAGCAGAGTGGGCGGCGCCACCAAGGTTACGTGGGCACCGAGGGTACGCAGCAACCAGACGTTGGAACGGGCCACGCGAGAGTGCAGCACGTCTCCGGCGATGACGACGCGCATGCCCTTCAGGTCGGCGCCCACGGAGGCGGTGCCGCTGAGCTTGGCCCAGTGGGCGCGCATCGTGAAGGCGTCCAGAAGCGCCTGCGTGGGGTGCGCATGCGTGCCATCGCCGGCGTTGATGACGGCGGCATCGATCCAGCCAGAGTTGGCCAGTCGTGCAGGCGCTCCCGAGGCCCAGTGCCGAATGACGACGGCGTCGGCGCTCATGGCTTCGAGCGTCTGGGCCGTGTCTTTCAGGGACTCGCCCTTGGAGACCGAGGAACCCTTGGCGCTGAAGTTGATGACATCCGCCGAGAGGCGCTTGGCAGCGGCCTCGAAGGAGATGCGTGTGCGGGTGGAATCCTCAAAGAACAAGTTGACCACGGTGCGGCCGCGCAGGGCAGGGATCTTCTTGATCTCCCGCTCCCCCACGGCGGACATCTCCTGCGCGGTGTCTAGAATCTGGATCGCGTTGTTGTAGCTCAGGCTTTCGGTGTCAAGGAGGTGTCTCATGCGCCCGCCTCGATAACTACTTCGTCCTTGGCGGCGAGGCCGCCGTCGATCTCCGAAAGGTGCACACGCACTTTTTCCGTGGAGGAGGTGGGGAGGTTTTTCCCGACGTGATCTGCGCGAATGGGCAGTTCACGGTGACCGCGGTCGACCAGAACGGCCAAGCGGACGGCACGGGGACGGCCCAGATCGACAAGTGCGTCCAGGGCTGCGCGGATGGTGCGTCCGGAGTACAACACGTCATCAACGAGCACAATGGTTTTTCCATCGATGCCGGAGACGGGGAGTGTAGTGCTTTGGGGAGCTCTCGTGGGCTGGTGGGCGAGATCGTCACGGAACATCGTGACGTCGAGCTGGCCAACAATTGTGGCCGGATCCACGGCGGGATCGCTGGCGGCAAGTTTAGCGGCCAGGCGTTGCGCCAACGGGTAACCGCGGCGTGGGATGCCGAGCAGCAGCAGATTGGCTGAGCCCTTGTTGGCTTCCAGAATTTCATAGGCGATACGAGTCAGTGCCCGTTCAATGTCTGCGGCCGTTAAGACCACACGGGACACAGCGGCAGGAGTAGAGCTGTTGCCAAGATCCTCAAACGCTTCAGAGGAATTCGTCATTTCTCGCGTCCCCTTTCCCCGCCTCACAGGACGGAATTAAAAGGTTGATTGCATACACTTCAAAGTACCACAGCGGACATACGCCGCTGCGTCACGCAGGATCTTCACACCCGCTCTCGCGCGGCACCTTGGAGGCCTTGTCCGCTACCTCTAGTCTTGAACACATGAGCGAACCCGGCCACTGGCGCGATCCCGCCGCAGGCGCACCCCAGCAACAGCTGCATCCTGCCCCCACACCCTTGCCTCAGGCCGGAACTCTCGAGCCGGGCCCACGCGCGACACCCAACTATTGGTCGCACCCGGTCGCCGAGCCGAGACGGAAGATGCCGCGTAACTCGGCCGTGAAGGTGAGCAACATCATCTTGTTGTGTCTACTGGGGCTCGTCACATTACTGACATTAGCGTTTTTTGCCGTGTCGATCGGCGCCAATGTGTTCCTCATTTGCGGTGCACTGGCGCTGATTCCGCTCACGATCTGTGTCACGACGCTGCGGTGGATCGATAAGTGGGAGCCGGAGCCTGTTCCGGCACTCATCCTGGGATTTTGTTGGGGTGCCGGTATGGCCGTCATCACGAGCCTGGTGGTGGGCAGCTGGGTGCAGCCGCTGCTCATGAGCGGAAATGGCACAGCCGGCGCCGATATGGTGGGTGCCGTGATTCAGGCTCCCCTCGTCGAGGAAATCTCCAAGGGCGCGGGGGTGCTGCTCTTGTTCTTTCTCCGCCGTAAAACCTTTGATGGCCCCATTGATGGTCTGGTCTACGCGGGCATCATCGCTGCGGGCTTCGCCTTCACCGAGAACATTTTGTACTTTGGTCAGGCTCTGCAGGAGGCCGACGGCGCTGCCGGCGGATTGCTCAGCATCTTTGTCTTGCGTGGCCTCATGTCACCCTTTGCCCACGTCATGTTCACGGCTGTCTTGGGCGTCTGTGTTGGTTTCGCGGCCAGAAACGGCGGCACGGGCATGGTCTTGATTGCCTGGTGCGTTGGCCTGATCCCCGCCATGTTCCTGCACGGACTTTGGAATAGCTCCTCGTTCCTCGGTGAGAACTTCTTTGCCGTCTACATATTGCTGCAGGTGCCGCTGTTCATCATGTTCATCGTGGGCGTCATCCTCCTGCGCCGCGCTGAGGCAAAGCTGACCCGCCTACGCCTGACCGACTATGTCCCGTCTGGCTGGTTCACCCCGCAGGAGGTGCCGATGTTGGCCACAGGAGGTGGCCGCCGTCGTGCCTTGATCTGGGCAAAGACATTCGCCGCCGGCGACATCATGAAGGAGTTCATCCGCTTGGCGACCCGGCTGGCCTTCACACGACAGCGCCTTGTGGTCGACGCCAAGGGCGCTCTGGGGACCGCGGCGGCCGCACGCTTCGCCTCAGGGCAGGAGCAGGAGCTAGCCCTACTGCATCAGATCACCTCGGTGCGCGGCGAGTTGCTAGGCCGGCACTCCGCGGCCATCTGGCAGGCGCAGCAACCTCGCCTTTAACCACAACTGACCCGCACCGAAGTGCGGGTCAGTCGTGGAGGTGCCTACGCTAGAAGCGTCGGCTTGATCTGCTGCAAGCGGCCCAGCAGGCCGTTGACGAACTGCGGGGATTCATCTGTGGAGAGAACCTTTGCAAGTTCTACAGCTTCGCTGACAGCAACGGCGTCGGGGACGTCGTCGTTGTACAGGAGTTCCCAGGTACCCATACGCAAGATGATGCGGTCGACGGCGGGCATGCGCTCCAACGTCCACCCCTGCGAGTAGGTCTGCAGGAATTCGTCGATGTGCTCGGCCATGGCCGTAACACCCTCGACCAGATCAACCGTGTACGGGTTGATGATCTGATCGATTTTTTCACGGCGTGCCGTCAGTGCCGACATGGCGCTGACCTCGCGCTGTTCCGCTTCGAACAGGATCTCGAGCGCGCGGCGACGAGCCTTGCTACGGGCCGAGTTCGGTTTTCCCTCGGAGTTGTTTTGACTGCTCACTACTCGCTTACACGTCCCAAGTAGCTACCGTCGCGGGTGTCAACCTTGACCAAGGTGTTGTTCTCAACGAACAAAGGAACCTGGATTTCAAGACCGGTTTCAACTGTTGCGGGCTTGGTGCCAGCGGAGGAGCGGTCGCCCTGCAGGCCCGGCTCCGTGTACGTGATACGCAGCTGAACCGACGGCGGCAGCTCGATGTAAAGCGGGTTGCCTTCGTGCAGCGCGATGGTCACGTTGATGTTTTCCAACATGAAGTTCGTGGCGTCGCCGACAGTCTTCGCCGAAACGGTGAGCTGATCGTAGTTGTCGTTGTCCATGAACACGTAGTCTTCGCCGTCCTGGTACAGGTACTGGAAGTCAGAGCGGTCAACCGTGGCGGTTTCGATCTTCAGACCGGCGTTGAAGGTCTTGTCGACTACCTTGCCGGAGAGGATGTTGCGCATCTTGGTACGAACAAAAGCGCCGCCCTTGCCCGGCTTAACATGCTGGAACTCAATGATGTTCCACAATTGGCCCTCGAGCTTGAGGACGGTTCCATTCTTAATGTCGTTAGTCGTTGCCACAATTGCCTCTTAGCGTATAAGTATTATCAAAAATCCATTGACCATACTACCGCACACAGCCCTCGCCCGCAGCATGATCCTCGCCACCCTGTCAAGCACGACGGCGGCCTGGCGCCTTGCACTCTCAGCCCACCCGAAGAGGTTGGCAAGCACAGACAACACGGTTCGGGCCGGTTCCTTATCATGACATGCGCTCCTTGGACTGTTTTCGCGGACGTTCCATACTGCACCGAAAACTTGACTTCCACTTGACTGTGCGGACCCATCCCCCCTCACGCGGTGGGGGTGGTTTTAGTTCCAGCCTTGGCCGCGGAGTTCGGGGTAGTTGGGGCGGGGTAGGCCGTGGTGGAAGGTGTTGCGGCGGGGTGTTTCACTGGGGTCTAGGAGGTAGGGGGCGGTGAAGAACGGTATGCCCTGGATGAGCCGCATGCTCCAGTCGGTGTGGTGAAGGAGGGAATGGTGCCTGCTACAGAGTAGGGCGGCGTTGTTGATGTTGGTTTCGCCGCCGTGTTGCCAGGGAATGATGTGGTGCGCTTCGCA
>NZ_QJVC01000015.1 GCF_003219795.1 Arthrobacter psychrolactophilus
CGGGAGGGATAACGCCCTGGAAACGGGAAGCGACAGTAGTCACGAGAATTGCTCCAAAATTGTTTGTATTGAGTAGATAACTGCTGGGCCCGGGCTGTTGCTGGGGCTAGTGCGGCAGCAACAGCCCGGGACGAAAAGGGGATTAGATATGAAGCAGTGACGGCGCAGCGCCGAGAAGCTTCTTCGTGTAATCGTTGGTGGGATTGTCGAAGATCTGCTCAGCCGAACCCTGTTCCACGATCTGGCCGTAGTACATGACGCAGATACGGTCTGAAACGTAGCGAACAGTCTGGATGTCATGGCTGATGAAAACCATGCCCAGGTTCAGTTCCTTCTTCAGATCCGAGAGCAGGTTCAGCACCTGGGCGCGGACGGAAACGTCTAACGCGGAGGTAGGCTCATCAGCCACCATGATGTCCGGGCCCAAAGCCAGTGCGCGGGCAATAGCCACACGCTGGCGCTGTCCACCGGAAACCTGCGACGGCGTGACCTCGGCGGCCGACTGCGGCAAACCAACCAGCGCCAACAGATCGGCGACCTTGGCCAGGCGGGAAGCGCCGTTGCCAATGCCGTGAACAACCAGCGGGTCCAGGAGGATGTCCTGAATGGTCATGCGCGGGTTCAGCGCCGTCGACGGGTCCTGGAAGACCACGGAGACGGAGCGACCGAATTCCTTACGCATGGCTGCGTTGCGCTTGATGGCGGGCTTGCCATGGAACAACACCTGACCGGAGGTGGGTTCCTGCAGGCCGACCAAAACCGATGCCAGCGTGGACTTGCCACAACCGGATTCGCCCACGATGCCGACTGTTTCGCCACGGCTGATGGTGAAGTCAACGCCATTGACGGCCTTGACATAGCTGGGCTTGAACAGGCTACCGGCGCGGGTTCGGTGATGGACGTGCAAGTCCTTCAGCTCGATGACCGGGGCGCTGCCTTCAGTGGCGGCTGCTGTGTGCTTGCTCATGCTGCACCTTCCGTATCTGCTCCAGCGGAAACCGCCTGAGCATCTTCACGTTTGTAGCTGGCCCAGAAGTGATCCGTCGTCACGCCATCACGGGTGATAGGAACAAAAGCCAGCTTCTGGTTTGGATCAGCGTCGGGACGCTGCGAGCGGCTAGCGAATCGGTCACCGAAAGCGAATTCGCGCGGCGAGGGAACCGTGCCGGGAATCTGGTGCAGACGAACGGCGTCGGACTCGATGGAGAGCACGGCACCGAGCAGGCCACGGGTGTATTCGTGGGTCGGGTGGGTGAGGAGTTCGGCAGCCTGCGCGGACTCGACAACCTGGCCGGCGTACATGACGGTGATCTTGTGAGCCAAGGAGGCCACGAGGGCCAAGTCGTGGCTGACGAAGACCATCGCGAAGCCGAGCTGCTCGCGCAGTTCGTTCAGCAGGTCAACAACCTGCTTCTGAACTGTCACGTCCAAAGCGGTGGTGGGCTCATCGGCTACCACAATCTTCGGCGAGCGGGACAGGGCCATAGCGATCAATACGCGCTGACGCTGACCGCCGGAGAGCTCGTGCGGGTAGCTGTTGAGCGTACGTACAGGATCAAGCTTGACCATTTCCAACAACTCGGCCGGGGTCTTACGTCCGTTGCGGCGGGTCAGCTGCAACATCTGATCCTTGATCAACATGGAGGGGTTCAGGGAGCTCAAGGCATCCTGGTACACCATGGCGATCTGTTCGCCGCGCAAACCTTCGTAAGCCTTGACCGAGCTGTGCTTGGTGACAGGGTCCAGAAGTTCCTTGCCATCGAACTTGATGGATCCGGTGACAACAGCAGTCTTGGGCAGCAAGCCCATGATGGCTAGGGAGGTGATGGACTTGCCACAACCGGATTCACCCACGAGGCCCATGGTTTCGCCTTCGCGAACCGTGAAGGAGACATTCTCGACGATCGGGGTGTTATCGAAGCGAGCCGGGAAGCGGATGGAAAGATTCTTCACTTCCAAGATCACGCGGGCCTCGGGGCCCACCTGATCGAGACGATCCGTGCGGGTCTTTTCCACTGCCTGGAGCAGGCGCAACTCCTGATCGAGAGCCGCAAAGGGATCCTCGATGGCGGCGCGAGCGGCGGCATCAGCCTTGGCGAGTTCCAGAGCGGCAGCTGCCGAACCGTCGTCGTCCTTCACAGGAGCGGCACGCTTGAGCTTCGGGTTGACCATGGCATCGGTCAGGCCTTCAGCCAAGATGTTTAGTGAGAGCACCGTCAGGAGGATGACCAGACCAGCGAAGGTCGTTGCCCACCAGCCACCGGAGAGCACCAGGTTACGTCCGTAGGAGATGACGTTGCCCCAGCTGGGATCGGGATCCTGGATACCGGCGCCCAAGAAGGACAGCGAGGCTTCCAAGATGATGGCGTCGGCCACCATGACCGTTGCGAACACGAGCACGGGGGCTGCAGTGTTGCGCACAATGTGCTTGAGCATGATGTACAGGCGGCCGGCGCCGATGACGCGCTCAGCGCGGACGTAATCTTCACCGTACTGCGAGAGCACGTTGGCGCGAACCACGCGAGCAAGCTGCGGGGTGTAAATGATGCCGATGGCCAAGATGATGGTGGGAACCGAGTTACCAAAAGCCGTCAACAAGACAGCGGCGAGGGCGATACCGGGGAAGGCCATCAAGATGTCCATGATGCGCATGATGACTTCATTGACAGACTTCGACGACGTCGCGGCGAGAGCACCGAGGGTGGCACCGACAACGATGGCCAAAGCCACGGCGCCGAGGCCGATCATCAAGGAGGCCTGGGCGCCGTACATCAGACGAGACATGACGTCGCGGCCAATACGGTCGGTACCAAACCAGTGAGCTGCGCTGGGGGCAGTGGCGGGATCGCCGGTCTCCAGCGGGTCGTGAGGGGCAATCCAGGGAGCCAGGATGGCCACAATCACGATGAAGAGCAGGAAGATCAGGGCCAGCTTGGAACCCAGATTCAGGGCCTTGAAGCGCAGGCCTGGCGCGCTTAGCCGTTCGGCAAGTTTGCTTCGCATGACTTAGACCGTCCTGATTCGGGGGTTGATGAGCAGGTAAATAAGGTCAACCAAGATGTTCACAATCACGAACGTCACGGCGATGACCAAGACAACGCCCTGGACCAGGTTGGTATCAGAGTTCGTGATGCCGTTGAGGATCTGCTGACCCATGCCCGGCAGGGAGAAAATCATTTCAATCACGACGGCACCGCCGAGCAGGTAGCCAATGCGCAGACCCAGCACGGTCACCGGGGTGACAAGGGCGTTACGCAGGACGTTGCGGGAAACAACTGTGGTGTAGGGGACTCCGTTGCCGATGGCGGTACGGACGTAGTCCCGATCAAGCTCTTCCACCATGGAGGTACGGACTACGCGGATCAGCGACGCCGAGACCGGGATAGCCAGAGCCAAGGCGGGCAGGGCCATGGAGCTAATCCAGCCGACAAAACCTTCACCCTCGGTCAAGCCCCCTGAGGGGAACCAGGAGTTGTCGCCTAGGGCGAACCACTGGATGAGCAAGATACCCAGCCAGAAGGACGGGGTGGCAATAGCTGCAACCGAGAACACGCGGATGAGCTGATCAACCCAGGTGTCGCGGTAGAGAGCGGCCAGAACACCGAAGAGCAAAGAGATAATAACTGCGATGATCACGCCGACGAAGGTCAGCTGCAAGGTCACGGGGAACGCGCTGGAAATAACCTCAAGGATGGGCTTTTCCGGCGGGAGGGTGTTACCAAAGTTGCCCGTAATGAGCCGGCCTAGGTACTGGAAATACTGAATGAAGAGGGGATCGTTGAGGCCGTTGACCTGGCGGTACTGTTCCAGTGCCTCAGGCGAGGCTCCTTCACCAAGTGCGGCAACGGCACGGTCGCCAGGAGCGAACTGCAACACGACGAAGACGAGAAGGGTGACGCCCAATATCATCAACGGCAGTGCTGCGAGCCTGCGTCCAAGCAGTCGCAAGAAATTTGCCAATGTACTTACTCCGGTTCTAATTGCAGCTTCTGGTTAGCATGAAACTGTGTGCTGCGTCATAGGGATTGTGGTGTGACACCTGAGGGCTGCGGCCAACTGGCCACAGCCCCCGAGGTGTGTGTCATGCAAGGTAAAGCGGTACTTCAATCAAAAAGGTGAAGCTACTCGGTGCGACCGACGCCCACGAAAGATACGCCAGTGGTCGGCAGCGGCTGGAAGCCATTGAGCTTCTTGGGGTCCCATGCGGTGGGCAGCTTGCGGTGGAAGATCGGGTACAACGGAGCTTCCTCGGCGATGATGTTGATGATCTCGCTGTAGAGCTTCTTTGCATCAGCTTCCGGGGCGGCCAGAGCTGCATTGAGCTTGGTCTGAACTTCCTTGTACTCCGGGGTTTCGTTCCATGCGAAGCGGTTCTTGGCCCAAGTATCTCCGCGGAAGAACCAGCTGAGGAGGATGTCAGCGTCGTTACCGAAGACGGACGGATCGCCGGGGGCGGCGACGACGTCGTAGTTCAGGCCGCCAACCTTCTCGGGTGCGTAAACAGCCGAGGAAGCCAAGGGCTCCAAGGTTGTCGAAACGCCAACAGCATCCCAGTTCTTCTTGATGAGCGGGATAACGTCCTTGACCCATGCGGTATCCGTGCTGGTCAGCGTCAGCTTCAAGCCCGATACGCCCGCTGCCGACAGCAGCGACTTGGCCTTCTCGGCGTCGTAGGCGTAAACCGTGGAAGCCTTCTGGTAGTTCGGGCTGCCTTCCTGGAAGTAGGAAGTGGCCGCGGCGCCGTTGCCCAAGAGAGCCGTCTTGATGATGGCTTCCTTGTCGAGTGCGTAATGCAGCGCCTGACGAACTTCCTTCTTATCAAAGGGAGCCTTGGTCAGGTTGAACATCAAGAACATGAGGCCGAATGACTGAACCGACTCGACGGTGACCTTGCCCTTGAGCGAGTCAACATCCAAGTAGGGAACATCTTCAATGGCCTGAACGCGGCCGGACTGCATAGCCGTGACGCGCGCGCTGGCATCAGAGAGCAGGTACCAGGTCATGTCCTTAGCCAAGGCGGGCTTGGGGCCGTTGTAGTCGTCGTTGCGAGCGAAGACGATCTTGTCGTCCTTGGCTGCGGAAACGAACTTGTACGGGCCGGAACCGATCGGCTTAGCGTCAAAGGCCTTCTGGTCTGCGGAAGCAACGGCCTTGGGGACAACCTTGACGACGGAGATGCGGGGACCGAAACCACTGAACGGGGTCTTGAGCTTGAACTCAACGGTCTTCTCATCGACAACCTTGACGGAATCGATGAAGAAGATGAACTGTGCGAACAAGGCCTTGTTGGCCGGGTCCAGCACGCGCTCGAAGGAGTAGGCAACATCCTCGGTGGTGACAGGGGTGCCGTCATGGAACTTGGCGCCGTCGCGGATGGTGACCTGGTAGGTCGTGTCGTCGATCTTCTTGGGATCTTCCTTGGCAAGTGCGTTGTACGGTTCACGCGTTGCCGGGTGGAGTTCCACAAGGCCTTCGAAGATGTGAAGATTTGCAGCCAGCGGGGTTGCACCCGAGGAGCTCATGGGATCGAAACCAGTAGAGAGGGAGTATGAAATGCCCGCTTCAATGGAGAGATCCTTGTTGACTGCAGCAGCGGAGCCGCTGGTCTCGGTGCCCTTGTCGGACGAACCGCAGGCTGCGAGGCTTGCGGTGAAAGCAGTTGCTGCCCCAAGGACGCCAGCGGCCTTGAGGAACGTGCGCCGTGATGCGGTGCTGGAAGGCAGGTTCTGAAGAGAATTGCTCATTCTGTTGACTCACCATTTCGTCTAAGTAGTTATCGGATGTAGGACGTCCGATGCTTATGGTAAAACTGTAATAGCCATCACAGCGATTGGTCAAGTATGGCTTTGGTCTCAATTTGATATCGGCGCCCATCGGGAAGAATGTCCCTCTGTGGGGTGGTCCCTATTGCTAGATTTAACGCGGCCGGCAGCGTGCCAAACTTAACTGCTTGTAGGCAAGTGGTCGGACATCCGATATTCTATGTTTCACATCACGTTGGTGGGATTTGGGTAGTTTACCAAAACCCGCGAGGCGAGGTGAGCTTGAACGACATGATGCACAGGTGCCTTCGATTCTGTTTACGCCACTAAAGTGAGAAAAGCGGAGTAGCTGCGCCACATAATTTCTGAGGAGTTTTGTTGTCCAACTCGACGGTAACGCCGAAGGCACGGTTCAGTGCCCAGGTAAGGCTTCGCGCACTTCAAGCTGACATCATGGAGCTCATTTTGAGCCGTGACCTTGACGCCGGCGACCCCATGCCCACAGAAAATGAACTCTGTGAAGTTCTCGGCGTTGGCCGAAATACCTTGCGAGAGTCCTTGAAGGTCTTGCAGGCACTGGGCGTCATTGAGATCCGCCATGGTTTTGGCATGTTTGTAGCGCCGAGCAACTTTGATGCCTTGGCGGATGGGTTGACCTTCCGGGGCCGCCTGTCGTTGCGCCACGAGGGTCTAGAGGCGCTGCAGCTGGTGGATATTCGCCAAGCTCTCGAAGCCGGCCTCATGGGTGCTTCCATCGCTCAAATGTCGGATGAGCACCTGGTGCTTATTGGGACTGCCGTTGCCAAGATGGAAGATGCGGCCAACCGCGGGGAGTCCTTCGCTGAAGCGGATGCAGAATTCCACCGACTACTCTTTGAGCCCTTGGGGAATGATCTCCTCATGAACCTCATGAGTGTGTTTTGGAAGGTTTATCGCAAGATTCACGTTCAAGTCGGCACTGGCGGAACGGACCTCCTGCACACAGCGAGCGAACATCGGAGCATTTACGAGGCTGTTGTTGCCAAAGATGCACTCACGGCCGCGGCGCTGCTCAACTCGCACTTTAATGGCATCCGGACCAAGATCAAGGTCTTTGTCGATCCGAACCAGCCTCAGAACCTAGCTCCTTAAAGGAGTCACATCCAGCTCGGCACATAGTGCTGGCTAAGTCGGAAGGAACTCTGACGGTATGAGTGTGCGCTCGATGTTGGTGGGAGAGCACGAAGTTGTCGTCACAGACACCGAGCAGGCTGCCCCGCGGACCTTTCTCTTGGTGCATGGCATTGGCATGGGGGCCTCGTACTTTGCGCAACTGAGTGAAGAGCTGGTTCGCTATGGTCGCGTTGTGGCGATAGACCTGCCCGGATTTGGTGAGGCACCCGAGTCGCTTACCGTGCTCTCGATGGCCCAAACAGGAGCGCTACTGATTGACTTCGTGGAGCTGGCAGGGTTAGAGCAAGCCATTCTTGTGGGACATTCCATGGGAACTCAGGTTGTTGCGGAAGCTGCCGCTCAACGCCCAGACCTTTTTCCGAATTGGTTCTCGTGGCTCCCACCGTCAATCGTCAAGAACGTACCATCGCCCGGCAGACGTGGCGCATGATCCAGGACCTCTTGGGGGAGAGTCCCCGAGTAATCTTCATTGGCGCCCAGAACTATGCCAAGACTGGACCTCGTTGGTTCATTAAAAAGCTGCGACACATGATGGACCACTCCCTCGAGGACATCCTGCCAAGCATCAGCGCTCGCACCCTCGTGATTCGCGGCAATCGAGATCGGGTGTGTCCGAGTGCTTGGGTGGCGGAGGTGACCGCACTGATCCCTGATGCGACCATGGTGGAGGTTCCCGGACGCGGGCACGAGACGATGGTCAAGGATGGCGTTTGCGTAGCCGAACGCATCATGAAACACCTTGGTGTTGCGGCCTAAAGATTCAACTCTTAAACGAAAAAGTCCCAAACGCAATGTTTGGGACTTTTTCTTGAAGTGCGCGCGAAGGGATTCGAACCCCCAACCTTCTGATCCGTAGTCAGATGCTCTATCCGTTGAGCTACGCACGCATATTTAGTTTCATTTTCTTCATTGGCCCGTAGGCCGTCAACAACTATAACCTATGCCTACCCGAATGCACTAATTGGCCAAAGTTCGCGCCAATATTGGGGCATTTCATGCCTGCGAGTCGTGGGTGATACCGGGAAGGTAGGGCTCGTCGTTCGAATGAATGTTAAACGAAAAAGTCCCAAACGCAATGTTTGGGACTTTTCCTTGAAGTGCGCGCGAAGGGATTCGAACCCCCAACCTTCTGATCCGTAGTCAGATGCTCTATCCGTTGAGCTACGCACGCATATTCTGTTTCTTTGTTGGCCCTTGAGCCGTGAATAACTATAGCCCAGGAATGATCTAGGGGACAAATTGAAAGGGGTGGATTACGGAATGTTCTGCACCACTATACCGGACTAGGTGATGTGGCTCACAAAAGTGACCCATAACAAAGTTGAGAAACCCCGGAAAATCAGGGTTTTTCAACTCGTGACTTGGGGTACATCCCATGTCCGGTGCTCAAAAGGCCCTGATTTTCGGTCATAGCATTTAGACACCACCTACCACCCAATGAAGGGAAACACGATGGGCCACGCGCCAGTGCAGGAACACGTCGAGCAGGCAATGACCACCCACGAGGGCTTGGCCTCCTGGGTGGCAGAGGTTGCGGCTCTAACCTTGCCGGATACGATCCGCTGGGTAGACGGGTCTGCGCAGGAGTATGCCGAACTGACCGATCAGCTCGTTGCTGACGGAACTCTGACACGGTTGAACCCAGAGCTGTTCCCCCAGTCCTTCGCAGCTTTCTCGGACCCCAAAGATGTGGCCCGAGTCGAAGGACGCACCTTCATCTGCTCCGAAAAGGAGCGCGACGCCGGATTCACCAATAACTGGATGGAACCGACGGAGATGAAGGCGATCTTGAACGAGAAGTTCGCCGGCTCCATGCGCGGTCGCACCATGTACGTCATTCCCTTCGTCATGGGCCCCCTTGACGCACAGGATCCCAAGTTTGGCGTGGAGATCACCGACTCCGCCTACGTTGTGACCTCCATGCGCATCATGGCCAACATCGGCGCCGAGGTGCTGCGGGCGATCGAGGAACGCCAGGCGTTCTTCGTGCCTGCCCTGCACTCCGTGGGTGCGCCTCTGGCGCCCGGCGAGAAGGATGTTGCATGGCCGTGCAATGAAGAGAAGTGGATCGTGCACTTCCCCGAGGAACGCTCCATCTTCTCCTTCGGCTCCGGCTACGGCGGAAATGCCTTGTTGGGCAAGAAGTGCTTTGCCTTGCGCATCGCCTCGGTCATGGCTCGTGACGAAGGCTGGCTTGCCGAGCACATGCTGATCTTGAAGCTCACCAGCCCGGAGAACAAGGACTACCACGTCGTTGCCGCGTTCCCTTCGGCCTGTGGCAAGACCAACCTTGCCCTGCTCGAGCCCACCATCCCCGGCTGGAAGGCCCAGACCCTGGGCGATGACATCAACTGGATGCGTTTCGGCAAGGACGGCGAGCTGCGTGCCGTCAATCCCGAGGCCGGCCTCTTTGGTGTGGCTCCCGGAACTGGCTGGTCCACGAACCCGAACGCCATGGCCGCCATTGCGAAGGGCAATTCCATTTTCACCAACGTTGCCCTCACGGATGACGGCGGTGTCTGGTGGGAGGGCATGACCGATGAGGTGCCCGCTCACCTGACCGATTGGCAGGGCAATAGTTGGACTCCCGATTCGGAGACCCCCGCTGCTCACCCCAACTCACGCTTCTGCACCCCCATCGACCAGGTGGACATGCTCTCCCCGGACTACTTCTCCCCGGAGGGTGTTGAAATCAACGCCATCTTGTTCGGTGGACGCCGTAAGACCACGATTCCCCTGGTGACCCAGGCCCGGGATTGGAGCCACGGCATCTTCATGGGATCAACACTTTCCTCGGAGACCACGGCGGCCGCAACGGGTGCCGTTGGTGTGGTTCGCCGCGATCCCATGGCCATGTTGCCGTTCATCGGTTACGACGCAGGGGACTACCTCAAGCACTGGATCGACCTCTCTGCCCAGGGTGACCAGGCACGTTTGCCGCAGATCTTCCTGGTCAACTGGTTCCGCCGCAACTCAAGTGGCGGATTCGCCTGGCCTGGCTTCGGCGAGAACAGCCGCGTCCTGAAGTGGATTATCGAGCGCATCGAAGGCACCGCCGCAGCCGTGGAGACACCTATTGGCTTCGTGCCTGCCGAAGGGTCGCTGGATCTGAACGGATTGGACGTCGCCGCATCGGATCTGGAGGACGCACTCAAGGTGGACGCCACCGAGTGGGAAAGTGAATTGGCTGGAATTGACGAATGGTACGAGCGCTTCGGCGATTCTCTGCCGGCTGAAATGTCTGCCGAGTTGAGCAGCCTCAAGGCCCGCTTCTCTGCCTAATGACAAAAGTGCGAGCCGCGGTTCCCTCTACAAGGGAACCGCGGCTCGCACTTTTCCGTAGCTCTTAGTTGGTGCCGGCGAGCCACAGGTCCGGGCCGAAAACCTCGTAGTGGATCTTCGTGGACGGAATGCCCGCCTCGATGGCTTGATTGCGCATGGCCTTCATGAACGGCAGCGGCCCACACACATACATAGAGGCGTCGGTTGGAAGGTCCAGACCCTCCAGCGACATGAATCCCGTATGGAAACCGGCGGTGGGCTCCTCGAGCCACAGCTGCAGCCGCGCACCATCGATGGACTCGATATCGGCGGTCATCTGATCGCGCAGGGCCCACGCCTCGAGATTCTTCTCGGCGTGCAGCACCAGAACCTCGCGGTCTTCACCCGCCGTGACCAATGCACGCAGTGCCGATGCAGAGGGGGTGCAACCAATTCCTGCCGTGGCAAACACAACAGGACCTGCGCCGTCGAGCGTCACATCCCCATAAGGATTGGAAAGTTCGACGGCGTCCCCCACCTTCACATCTCGATGCAGGACCGGCGAAACCTCGCCACCGTCGTCGCGCTTGGTGGTGAAAATGCGACGAGAGATCGACTCAACGTCGGCGCTGAGTGAGTACTGACGGCACTGGAGCAAGCCGTCGGGGAGCGCCACACGGACGCTGACGAACTGTCCGGGACGGGCGATCGTGACGGCGGTGTCGTCAGCCGGTTCCAAGACAAAGGTGATGGAATCCGTGCCGGCCTGGTTCTTCTCAACAACCGTCCACGGCATCCAGATCTTGTCATTGGCCTGAAATGCGTAGAGGCCCTTCTCAATTTTGATGAGGGCGTTGGCCATGAGCCAGTAGACCTCGCTCCAAGCCTCGGCGATTTCGGCCGTGATGACATCGGCAAGTTCTTCGGCGATGGCATCGAAGAGGTGCCTGTAAACCACCTGGTATTGATCTTCGGTGATGCCCAAAGAGGTGTGCTTGTGGGCGATGCGGCTGAGCATCTGCTCGGGAAGCAGTTCCGGGTGGGCAACCAGAGCCGTGGCAAAACCCGCAATGGATCCTGCCAGGGCCTTCTGCTGCTCGCCATTACTTTGGTTGGCACGGCTGAAAAGACCGTTCAAGAGTTCGGGGTGCGCGGCGAACAAGCGACGGTAAAAGTTCGGGGTGATAGCACCCAGCCGCGAGCCCACCAAAGGGAGGGTGGCAACGATGAGAGGCCGTGATTTTTCCGAAAGCATCTTTACTCCTTGGATCAAAGTCATGGTGACAATCCAAAAGTAGCATTTCAAATGCCACATTTAAGCGACAGGTAGACACTAAGTTCTACATCTTGTAGAAAATTGTGCGGAATGCCGCGTATTAGTTCGCGGGGCGGGTGCTTAAGGTCACAGAGACAGGCCCGCCTTGTGGCTTCTTACTGAGGCTGTCAAGGGAGACATCGTCCAGAGAAGCGTAAAAAGCTTCCCGTGCCTGGTTGAGCGCGCCGCGCAGCCCGCAGCCATGGGCCAGCGGGCATTCGCCGGCAGCAGTTTCGCAGGCGGCGACGTCACTGTGGTCGTCCAAAACGCGCAAAACACCACCCACCGTGGCATTTCTGCCAGCGAGGGTGATGCGCACGCCACCGCCGCGGCCACGGATCGCTTCAATCAGACCCATCTGCCGCAGCTTGAGAGCAGCCTTACTGACGTGGTTGTAGGGCGTCCCCACGGTCTCGGCCAGCTCGCGCGTCGTCGGCAATTCCTCGCCCGACGCCGCGCACAAGACCATCAGGAGACGCAGGCTCACATCAGAGAAGCTGGTGATACGCACTAAGCAGGCCAGATGACTTTCTCGCCGGCTTCCAGGAAAGGCTCGCTGAATTCCCAGCCTTCGGCACCCTGACGGTATGGGCGAACGGCGGAGACCGCAACACCTGTGCTGTGCTCGGCCATGACGTGGATGGCATCCGTGGCATCTTCCGGCAGGTGAATGTCACAGACGACGGCGGCCGCCCGGTTTTGCTCGCGCTGTTGGCCTAGCGCTTCAAACAAGTCAGCGACCATGGCGTCCGCGTCAAGGTCGCTTTCCTCTTCGCCATCCACAGTATTGGGTGCGACAGCCACCATGTTGAGTTCGTCGTCGTGCGTGAGAATGAGGCCAACCGGGAGGAAGGCTCCGTGAGCCTCCAACTGCTCGGCTGCGACGCCCAAGGCGGTGCCGAGCAGCTTGTTCAAATCGTCCTGAACGAGTTTGTCATTCTCGGACTGTTCCGGCTGCGGTGTTTGCGGTGTTGCGAGATCCATGGGGGCTCCTGCGGGTGTTATTTGCGGATGAGGTTCAGGACGGTGTCGCGCAGGGTGGTCAGGGTGGTGGTGTTGAGGGCTTCGGCGTTCAGGCGCAGGAAGGGCTCGGTGTTGGAGGCTCGGAGGTTGAACCACCAGTCGCCGTTGGTGGCGGTGAAGGTGAGTCCGTCGAGTTCATCGATGGTGACGTCGGGGCGGGTGTAGGCGTCGCGGACGCGGGCCACGGCGGCCGGGACATCCTCGAGCTGGGAGTTGATCTCGCCGCTGGAGACGTAGGGCTCGTATTCGCGGCCGAGCTCGGACAGCGGGCCTTCTTGCTCGCCGAGGGCGGCGAGGACGTGCATGGCGGCGAGCATGCCGGTGTCCGCGTTGAAGAAGTCACGGAAGTAGTAGTGCGCGGAGTGCTCTCCGCCGAAGACGGCGCCTTCTTCTGCCATGGTGGTCTTGATGAAGGAGTGGCCCACGCGGGTGCGGACGGCGCGGGCGCCGTCGTGTGTGATGAGTTCGGGGACGGCGCGGGAGGTGATCAGGTTGTGGATCACGGTGGGCCGTTCCTCGCCGGCGGCCTTGGCGCGGGAGATCTCGCGGCGGGCCACGAGTGCGGTGACGGCCGAGGGGGAGACGGGGCCGCCGAGCTCGTCGATGACAAAGCAGCGGTCCGCGTCGCCGTCGAAGGCCAGGCCAATATCGGCGCCGTGCTTGATAACGGCGGCCTGCAGATCCAGCAGATTGGCCGGTTCTAGCGGGTTGGCCGGGTGGTTCGGGAAGGTGCCGTCGAGCTCGAAGTAGAGCGGAACGATGTCGAAGGGCAGGCCCGGAAGGAGGGCATCACCGAGGACGGCGGGGGTGGTCATGCCGGCCATGCCGTTACCGGCGTCGACCACGATCTTGAGGGGGCGTGAGCCGGTGAGGTCTACGAGTTTGCGCAGGAACTCGGCATAGTCCTGCAAGACATCTGCTTCGCCGATCGTGCCGGGGGTGTCCACGGCGGCGGGGAGGCCATTATCTAGGTAGGACTGGGCGAGGTCACGGATCTCGGCGAGACCGGTCTCGGAGGACAGGGGCACGGCGCCAGCCTTGGTCATTTTCATGCCGTTGTACTGGGCAGGGTTGTGGCTGGCGGTAAAGACCACGCCGGCGGCGTTGAGGATTCCCGAGGCGAAGTACAGCTCGTCGGTGGAGATCAGGCCCAGAAGTTTCACGTTCGCGCCACGGCTGGACGCGCCTGCTGCGAAGGCTTGAGAGAACTCGGGGGAGGAGGGGCGCATATCGCCACCGATCAACACGGTTTCTCCCGCGAGGCCAAGGACTTCTACGAACGCGGCACCAACGGCTTGCACCGAGGCAGCGGTGATGGTGTCGCCCACGAGGCCGCGGACGTCATAGGCCTTAAACGAATCGGATAGATTAACCGGCGAAATTTCTTCAGTAGTCACCCCACCATGCTACCGCCGCTGTTCCATGGCAATGCCGCAACGGTGTCGTTCGGAGGTTATCCACAGCCATTTCAGGGTGGAGCGTCAGTTGTCAGAGGACGCTGGAATACTGGGAGACATGACAACGTACCCAGCACAAGGAACTTCCTCCGCCGTTTCCTCCGGAGACCCGGACGGGCAGGGGACCTCGTCGAGCACTCGAGACCAGGCGCTTGCCGTACTCCGGGCGCTCGTGGGTCGGCCCGACGCGGTGTTCCACGACGGCCAGTTCGAAGCCATCGAGGCACTCGTCGATTCCAACCGTCGAGCCTTGGTGGTGCAACGCACCGGTTGGGGAAAGTCTGCCGTGTACTTCGTGGCCTCCTTGTTGTTGCGGGCCAGGGGTGCCGGCCCCACCCTGATTGTTTCGCCCCTGCTGGCATTGATGCGTGACCAGGTTGCCGCGGCCGAGCGTGCCGGGGTCCGGGCCATGGCCATCAACTCCGCCAACGCCACGGAATGGGATTTAGTCTCCGCCGCCTTGGCCGCCGATGAGGTGGATGTGTTGCTCGTGTCACCGGAGCGGCTGACCAATCCGTCCTTCCGTGAAAACCAACTGCCGTCCCTGATCCAACGCACGGGTCTTCTGGTGGTTGATGAGGCGCACTGTATTTCTGACTGGGGCCATGATTTCCGCCCTGACTACCGCCGCATTGCCGATCTGATTGCCCAGCTACCTGCCACGGTACCTGTCCTGGCCACCACGGCCACGGCAAATTCGCGTGTGGTGGCCGATATTGAAGAGCAATTGGGCACGAATGTGTTCACGATCCGCGGTCCTCTGGCACGAAAGTCTTTGCGCCTTGGTGTCCTGCGATTGGCCGATTCCCGCGACAGGCTGGGGTGGCTATTGACGCATCTGGCCGAGCTGCCCGGCAGCGGCATCATCTACACCTTGACGGTGTCCGCGGCGGAAGACACCGCGCGACTGTTGGCCGAGGCCGGACATGTGGTGAAGGCGTACACGGGACGTACCGACACCATGGAACGCGAGTCGCTCGAAGAGGCCCTGAAGAACAATCAGGTCAAGGCGCTCGTGGCGACAAGTGCTTTGGGTATGGGGTTCGACAAGCCTGACCTGGGCTTTGTTGTGCACTTGGGGGCGCCATCGTCTCCCGTTGCTTACTATCAGCAGGTAGGCCGTGCCGGTCGTGGCAGTGCCAACGCCGATGTGTTGTTGCTGCCGGGCAGCGAAGACGCCGAGATTTGGCGGTATTTTGCCACGGCCTCCATGCCCGATCGGGACAAGGCCATGGCTGTGTTGACGGCGCTGGGGGAGTCCGTCAAACCCATGTCTACCCCGGCGTTGGAGGCGCGCGTAGATCTGCGACGCACCCCGCTGGAGCTTCTCCTGAAGGTCCTTGCCGTTGATGGTGCCGTGCGGCGAGTGTCCGGTGGTTGGGAGTCCACCGGGCAGCCATGGAGTTATGACGAGGAACGATACCGGCGCATTGCCCAGGCCCGGGTGGACGAGCAGCAGTCCATGATCGAGTACGAGCGGATGTCCGGGTGCCGCATGGAATACCTGGCCTCAGCCTTGGATGACGCCACGGCAGAGCCTTGCGGTCGGTGCGATAACTGCACGGGCCGTTGGTTCAATGCCGAGGTAGCGTCCGGGGCGGCCGACGCCGCGGGTGATGCGCTGCGGCATGCCGGACTTCCGCTGGATCCTCGGGCCATGTGGCCTACAGGAATGGACCGGCTGGGTGTTCCTGTTAAGGGCAAGCTGAAGGCCGATGAACTGGTCTCATCAGGAAGGGCCCTGGCCAGGCTCACGGACCTCGGGTGGGGTAATGCGCTGCGGGCCATGTTCGCCTCGGGCGCCCCCGATGCTCCCATTGATCCGGCCATGGCGCATGCCGTTGTGGCAGTGTTGCGCGAATGGGGCCAAAGCGGCTGGGAAGGCGCGGGACGGCCGATCGCTGTTGTCTCGATGCCGTCACGGACTAAACCGCTGCTGATGCGTTCCTTTGCGCAGGCCATCTGCGAGATTGGGCGCCTGCCATATCTGGGCGAGATGTCCCTTGAATTTGGTGGCCCCACGGGTTCCCGCGGAGGAAATAGCGCTTACCGCCTGGCGGGGGTGTGGGAACGATTTGCCGTTGGCTCCGAGCTGCAGGCACTTCTTGCATCTGGCCCCAACGGTCCGATTCTGTTGCTCGATGACCTGGTGGACAGCCGGTGGTCCTTGACCGTGGCAGGACGCGCCCTGCGCCAAGCAGGTGCGGATCAGGTGCTCCCGCTCGTTCTGGCCCAAGCAGGCTAGCCCTCCTCCAACGCGGCATCACTTTCGGGCGTGTTTTCGCCAACGCCGCATCACTTTCCGGCGAATCTTCGTGCAGCTTCTTCGCCTTCAATTGAGCGAAACGGGAGCAACCCCCGAAAGTGATGCCGCGTCAGAGGAAAACGGCCGGAAAGTGGTGCGGCGTTGGGGAGGTTAACCGACGGGACGCAGGCGCAGGGCCTGCATGCCGCCATCAACAGCGATGGAGGTTCCGGTGGTTGAACCGGACAGCGGGCTGGCCAGGTAGGCCACGGCACCGGCAACCTCTTCGGCTGTTACGAGGCGACCGTGCGGCTGGCGGGCATTCAAGGCTGCGCGTTCCGCGGCCGGATCGTCGGCCTGGGACAGGAGTCGGCCAACCCACGGGGTGTCGGCCGTGCCGGGGTTGACGCAGTTGACGCGAACGCCTTCACGCAGATGGTCGGCTGCCATGGCCTGCGTCAATGAGAGCACGGCGCCCTTCGTGGCTGAGTACAGTGCACGCTGGGGCAGGCCCGCGGTGGCCGCGATGGAACAGATGTTCACGATCGCTGCTCCGCTGGACTGGCGCAGATGGGGCAGTGCCGCACGGGAAACCCGGACCATACCCACCACATTGATGTTCCAGACGCGCGCCCATTCGGCGTCGTCATTGTCTTCCACCGAACCGATGGCGCCAATGCCGGCGTTGTTGACCACAATATCCACGCCACCAAAGGCAGCGACGGTGCCGTCGATCGCGGCCTTGACGGAGGCGTCGTCGGACACATCGCAGGCAAAGCCGAGCTGGCCCTCGGGGAGATCCTGCGGGTTCAGGTCAAGCACGGCAAGCTGCGCGCCCAGGCCCTGTAATTTTGCGGCGATGGCGGCACCAATGCCGGATGCACCGCCGGTCACGACGGCTGTGAAGCCTGAAAGTTCCTGGCTCATTTAGACCCCTTGGTTGTTGGTGCCGGCGGTGGTGATGCCTGCGCGGAAGAACTCCTGGCGCTGGCGGCCTAGTCCGGCAATTTCAACTTCCACAACGTCGCCGTCTTGGATGTAAGGGAAACGGCCGGACAAGGCGACGCCCTCTGGAGTTCCTGTCAGCACCACATCGCCCGCTTCCAGCACCATGTACTGGCTCAGATGGTGAACGATCGTGGGGACGTCAAAAATGAGGTCTGCCGTGTTGGAGTCCTGACGAGGTTCGCCATTGACCCAACTCCTGAGCTGCAGATTATTAGCGTCCGTGTCTTCCTTCGGGACGAACCACGGGCCCAACGGGGTGGACTTCGGCAGAGACTTGCCCTTAGTCCACTGACCTGCGGCACCGGGAATCTGGTATTCGCGCTCAGAAAGGTCATTGGCAATGACATAACCGGCGACGGCGTCGGCGGCCTCCTCGAGCGTGGAGAGGTAGTTGACCTCACGGCCGATGACCACCCCGAGCTCCACTTCCCAGTCGTACTTGGCGGCTAGCGGCGGGATCGGCGCAGCGTCAAAGGGGCCGGCAACGGTGTTGTTTGGTTTGAGGAAGACCACGGGGATCTCAGGTGGCAGGGCGCCGGATTCTGCTGCGTGGGCGGCGTAGTTCATGCCGATGCAGATGACGTTATTGGGTCGGGCAATGGGGGATCCGATGCGTAGCTCGTCGGCGTTCTCCAAGACAGACAAGGTGCCGTTGTCCAAGGCATCGCGCAGGGCGGCGAGTCCGCCGCCGGCCAAGAATGCCCCGTCGATGGTGGCCGTGACCGGGCGGGCGTCGTAGCTAATTTCGGTTCCAGCGGAGTCGGCGGCAATGACAACGGGAATCTCCCGTCCCAGCTCGCCAAGGCGTGCAATCTTCATGAAATTCTGACCTCTAACGTGCGGTGCGATTTTGGTATGAGGGCCCTCCAGAGGACCCTAACATCTGAGCTTTAGAGTAACTTTATCCAAACCTTACGGCTATTTCCGTCCTATCTCTAATATTGACACAGAAAACATCCGATGTTTAGCTGTGTGTAGCTTTTTAGACTTCCCATCCCCAGCCAGGAGTAGCCCGTGAGCACCATCATTGCCGTCGAGACCAGCGACGTCCGTTTTCCCACGTCGCGTGATCTAGATGGTTCTGACGCCATGAATCCGGACCCGGATTACTCGGCGGCGTACCTGCGGGTTGTGACGGACAGCGGCGACGGGCATGAGGGTCACGGCTTCGTTTTCACCATCGGCCGCGGCAATGACGTGGAAACGGCAGCCATCAAGGCATTGACCCCTTACCTGTTGGGACGCAACGCGGAGGAACTCCTGGACGACATGGGTGGCACATGGCGCGAACTTGCCCATGATTCGCAGCTCCGCTGGCTCGGGCCGGAAAAGGGTGTCATGCACATGGCCATCGGCGCCGTGATCAACGCACTGTGGGACCTCAAATCCAAACGTGCCGGTCTGCCACTGTGGCAGCTGTTGGCAGAAATGAGTCCCGAGGAACTCGTTGACCTGGTTGACTTCCGGTACCTCACCGACGCCCTGACCCGTGAGGAGGCCCTCGAGATCCTGCGCAAGGCAGAAGCGGGTCGCGGCGCACGCACGGCCACCTTGTTGGCCGAGGGCTACCCGGGCTACACCACAACACCTGGCTGGTTGGGCTACTCCGATGAGAAGCTGACGCGACTAGCTCACGAAGCTGTTGCCAGTGGTTTCAAGCAGATCAAACTAAAAGTAGGTGCGGATCTCGAGGACGACATCCGCCGCCTGCGTACGGCACGCGCCGCTGTGGGGCCGGATATCAAGATTGCTGTTGACGCCAATCAGCGCTGGGACGTGGGGCAGGCCATCGAATGGATGAGCCATCTGGCACCCTTCGATATTGCCTGGATCGAAGAGCCCACCAGCCCAGATGACATCCTCGGCCACGCTGCCATTGCCCGAGGTGTGGCCCCCATTCCGGTAGCCACCGGCGAACACGTGCAAAACCGCGTGATGTTCAAGCAGATGTTGCAGGCCAATGCGCTGTCGGTCCTGCAGATCGACGCAGCCCGCGTGGCCGGTGTCAACGAAAACATCGCCATTTTGCTCCTCGCCGCCAAATTCGGTGTCCGGGTCTGCCCGCACGCCGGCGGCGTGGGCCTGTGCGAGGCTGTCCAGCACCTCTCGATGTTTGATTTTGTAGCCGTCTCGGGCCAAAAGCAGGACCGCATGATTGAATTCGTGGATCACCTACACGAACACTTTGTGGCCCCGATCGACGTCCATGACGGCTGCTACTGGCCCCCGCTGGTTCCGGGTGGTGGAAGCGAGATGCACGCGGCATCTATTGCTGAATACACTTTCCCGGACGGCGCTTTCTGGCTGGCCGACGCGGCAGCCGCAGCCGAAGCAATAGGCGAGGTGGCCGCCGTCGAACTTTCCGTTGCCGCACCACAAAAGGATCTGGTCTAACCTCATGCCTGCCCTGCCCGCACCCACCCAAGTCACCATCGAGCATGCGCCCTGGTTTACCCATGACAGGCTTGGCATGTTTGTGCACTGGGGACTGTACTCCCTGGCCGCCCGGCATGAGTGGGTCATGTATCGGGAGAATATGGACGTGGGGGAGTACCGCAAGTACTTTGAGCATTTCGACCCCGATCTCTACGATCCGAGGGAGTGGGCTGCCGCCGCGAAGAATGCCGGCATGAAGTACGTGGTGCTGACCACCAAGCACCATGATGGGTTCGCGCTGTGGGATTCCGCGCTCACGGAGTACAAGGCCACGAACACGCCGTGCGGGCGGGATCTGCTGACGCCCTATGTTGCGGCGCTGCGCGAGGCCGGGCTGAAGGTGGGCTTCTATCATTCGGTCATTGACTGGCACCACCCGGACTTCACGATCGACGGCAACCATGCTGCGCGGAACAACCCGCAGTGGCAGGAACTGAACAAAACTCGCGACGTCGCCCGGTACCGCGAATACCTGCACGGCCAGGTGCGCGAACTGCTCAGTAACTACGGACAGATTGACTACCTGTTCTTCGATTTCTCCTACCCGGATGAGGCCACGGCCAACCCCGACGGCGGAACCACGTTCCGCGGTAAGGGCGCCGAGGATTGGGGTTCCGTAGAGCTCATGGAGATGATCCGGGAACTCCAGCCTGGGATTATCGTCAACGACAGGCTCAACGTGCCCGGTGACTTTGTCACTCCGGAGCAGTATCAACCCGCCGGTGCCATGCTTAGCGGCGGTAAGGAAGTTCCGTGGGAAGCTTGCCAAACACTCAACGGCAGCTGGGGCTATGACAGGGACAACCTGGATTACAAGTCCGCCGAGCAGCTGATCCGCATGCTCATCGATGGCGTGTCCAAGGGTGGCAATCTGCTGCTCAACGTTGGCCCCACGGCCCGGGGTGAGATCGATCCCCGGGCTTCCGCGGCCCTCAGCGGAATGGGTGAATGGATGCGCCTGCACGGCCGCTCCATCTACGGATCCGGCGCGGCCGGAATGGCCGCCCCACAGGACGCACGATTCACGCGTCGCGGAGACCGCCTATACCTGCACTTGTTCGCGTGGCCGTTCCAATTCATTCACCTGCCGGGGCTGGCAGACAAGGTGCGATACGCCCAGTTGCTCAACGACGCCTCGGAAATCGCCATGATGGTGCTGGATCCCGGCCAGGCCGCGGGGCATATGACGCCCGCAGGCCAGGCCCCCGGAACGTTGACTCTGAAGCTGCCCGTGCAGCGCCCCGGGGTGGCCGTCCCTGTCATTGAGTTGTTCCTCAACCCCGAAAGCGATGCGACATGAGCCAGAAGATTGCCCTGCATACCCGGTTGAAGCCAGGCAAAGAGGCGGAATACGATTCCGTCCACGCCCGAATCGGCGACGAGCTGGACGCTGCTTTGCGCGCGGCAGGAGTCACTGGCTGGAGCATTTGGCGCAGCGGGCGGGAGCTTTTTCACGTCGTGGAGGTCGCCGACTACCAGGCCATGCGCAAGGAATTGGCCCTCAACCCTGTCAACATCGAATGGCAGGCCGTCATGGCCGAGCTCCTCGAGGTTGCGGACGATTACTCTGGTGCCGACATGGGCCTGCCGAAGGTATGGGAACTGCCATGACGCTCCCCGAACTGGGTCGGCTGGGATTTGGTGCCGCCGGCGTCGGTAACCTGTACCGCGCCATGTCCGACGACGTTGCTACCGCCACCGTCGCTGCCGGGTGGGACGCGGGCATCAGGTACTTTGACACGGCACCGCACTATGGCATCGGCCTTTCCGAGCGGCGTCTCGGCGAGTTCTTGGCCACCAAGCCGCGCGAGGAATTTGTCATTTCCACCAAGGTGGGACGCGTCTTAGAGCCTGTGGCGAATCCCTCCGGGGCAAGGGACGCCGAGGGATTCGATGTTCCCGCCGATGTTGTCCGCCGCTGGGATCCCTCCGAAGCCGGGATCCGACGCAGCATCGAGGATTCCCTTGAGCGGACCGGCCTAGACCGGATCGACATCGCCTATCTACACGATCCCGATGTCTACGATCTCGAAGCAGGCATCAGGCAAGCCCTGCCCGCCCTGGAAAAACTCCGATCGGAAGGTCTGATCAAGGCCATTGGCGTGGGCGCCAACTCCGCGGACGCGCTGCGCGACTGCGTGGCTGCCGCCGATCTCGACGTGATCATGCTTGCAGGGCGATACACCTTGTTGGAGCAGCCGGCGGCCGAGGATCTCCTGCCGTTGTGCCTGAAGCGCAACGTTGCTGTGGCGAACTGCGGGGTCTACAACTCGGGTTTGTTGGCCCGCACTGCGGTTCCTGACGACGCCCACTACAACTACGCGCCAGCCCCGGCCGAGATCCTTGCCCGTGCCAAGGCACTCGCGGCCTGCTGCGACGAGTTCGGTGTGGAACTTCCCGCCGCGGCGTTGCAATTCGCCCTCACCCACCCGGCCGTAGCCACTGTTGTGGTGGGCGCCTCCAACCCAGGTCAGATCGCTCAAACGGCGGCCCGCATGGCCGCGGAGATTCCGGCCGAATTGTGGCTTGCCCTGGTATCGCGCGGTTTGTTGGACGAGCGCCTTGTCCACGCCTGACACGGTGGTTCGCCTCGACGCGCACGTCCACCTGTGGGAGGTGGGTTCCGGACAGTATTCTTGGCTGACCCCAGAGCACGGGATCCTGTTCAACACCTTCACTGCCGAACAGGCAGGCCAGACGCTGGCGGATGCCGGCATTGATCAGGCCATCTTGGTACAGGCAGATGACACCGCGGCCGACACCGAGATGATGCTGTCCGCAGCGGCTGCGCATAACTGGATTGTGGGTGTGGTGGGCTGGGTCCCGTTGGAGGATCCGGCTGCTACAGCGACGCTATTGGAAAGGTGGGGCCATCACGACGCCCTATGCGGGGTGCGCGCCTTGATTCACAATGATCCGCGCCCGCATTTCTTGGCCCTCGAATCTGTTCGTGAATCCCTCGGGCTGGTGGCACAGGCCGGATTGTCCTTTGATGTTCCCGACGCCTTCCCCCGGTATCTGGACCAGGTGGTTGACCTGGCTCAAGCGTTACCCGGCCTGCGTGTAGTCGTTGACCATCTGGGTAAACCGCCGCGAGGCGGCCGCGACGAAGAGTTTGAGCGCTGGCAGGGGCAGCTGGCCGCCGTGTCCGCGTTGCCAAATACGACGGCGAAGCTCTCCGGGCTGCATGCCGACGGGGCCGAGTATTCTGCGCAGGCACTGGAACGCGTCTGGGATAGCGCGCTTTCGACGTTTGGTCCCGAGCGGCTCATGTTTGGCGGGGACTGGCCGGTCAGCCTGCTCGGCGGCAGCTACCGGGAAACGGTGGAGATCGCGGAGTCGCTGATGTCGTTGCTGAGCCCCACGGAGGCCCGCTCCATGTGGGCGGGCACCGCGCAACGCGTATATGATCGATAACATTTTAGGAAACATCCGATGTATTTCTCGGAAATACGTGTTTTTGTGGCGTGGGTAACATAACATGATGGAAGTTGAATTCCCTCGCAGACGCAGACGTCAGCGGGAAATAGCCGAGTTTCACGTCTTTGATGTAGAAGACAGGCAAGCCGGCCAGCCGTCTTGGATCTTTATATAGGTCTGATGTCGGATCAAGTGAAGAATCATTGAGAGGGTGGCATGAGCAAGAAACTCCTTCGGATCTCCGGGGTAAACAAGAGCTTCCCCGGAGTCAAAGCCCTATCTGAGATGCAGTTGGACCTCAACCACAATGAAGTGCTCGCGCTCGTCGGCGAAAATGGTGCCGGGAAATCCACCCTCATGAAGCTGTTGTCAGGCATTTATGTTCCAGATTCGGGCACCTTTGAAATTGACGGCCAAGAGGTGGCCATCAACGGAACCAAGCACGCCCAAGAGCTTGGCATCAGCATCATCCACCAGGAATTCAACCTGATGCAGGACCTCACGGTGGCCCAGAATATCTACATTGGGCGCGAACCGCGCCGCGCCGGCCTTTTCCTGAGCGAACGGGCGCTGAACCGCAAGGCCCGTCTGCTCTTTGACCAGATCAACATCGATCTGGACCCCAAGGATCGAGTCGGCGACCTGACCGTTGCCAAGCAACAAATGGTTGAGATTGCCAAGGCACTTTCTTACAAGTCGCGCATCCTAATCATGGACGAACCCACGGCGGCCCTCAACGATGCCGAAGTGGCCACCATGCATGATTTGATTCGCAACTTCACCAACGAGCAAACCGGTGTCATCTACATCTCCCACCGAATGGACGAGCTCAAGGCCATCTCCAACCGCATCACCGTGATCCGCGACGGTGCCTACATCGACACGGTCGATACGGAAAGCACCACGATGCGTGAGGTCATCAACCTCATGGTGGGCCGTGAGATCTCCGGCAACCAGCGTCCGGCGAGCCAGACGCCGTCGGACGAGGTAGTGCTGAAGGTCAGCGGTCTGGAAACCAAGGGCTTCCTGCGCGACATTAACTTTGAGCTGCACCGCGGAGAGATTCTTGGCTTCGCCGGCCTTATGGGTGCCGGGCGCACTGAGATTGCCCGCGCCATTGTTGGTGCCGACCGCATCTCTGCCGGAACCATCGAGCTCAAGGGGACGGAAGTTTCGATCGGCAACCCCGCCATCGCGGCGAGCCTGGGCGTGGGCTACCTGTCCGAGGACCGCAAGCACCTGGGACTGCTGCTCGAACGTGACGTCAAGGACAACATCGCGCTGAGCTCGCTAAAAATGTTCAGCAGGATGGGTGTCATCAACGACAAGGCCATGAAGTCAACGGCCGCAACATACATCGACAAGCTACGCATCAAGACGCCATCCAGTGCGCAGACGGCCAAAAACCTCTCGGGTGGCAATCAACAAAAGATTGTCATTGCCAAATGGCTCGTGAAGGACTGCGAGATCTTGATCTTTGATGAGCCGACTCGCGGGATCGACGTCGGCGCCAAGGAAGAGATCTACACACTCCTCAACGATCTGGTGGCGCAGGGAAAGTCCATCATCATGATCTCCTCGGAACTACCGGAGGTTTTGCGCCTGTCCCATCGCATCGCCGTCATGAGCGAGGGGCGGCTCACGGGATTCCTCTCCAACGCCGAAGCCAGCCAGGAAAACATCATGGAATTGGCAACACAAAACACCACCGGCGCGGTCCTGACGCCGCTCCCCGCCTCCAGCGCGCAGCGCTCCACCTCGTAAGAAAGTACGGCGAACAGATGACCCTGACAAAGGACGCTGCGCAGGCCGCCAAGGTTGCCAGCAACAAACAATCCGAATTCAACACCCGGCTCCGTGCCAGCTTCCAGCAGCTTCTGGCCTTTGCCAGCCTCCTGGCACTTGTCCTATTTTTCTCCGTGGCCAGCTCCAACTTCTACCAGGCAGCAAACCTCTCCAATATTCTGCTCTCCACCGTGGTGACGGGCCTGTTGGCGCTGGGAACCACCTTCGTCATCATCACCGGAGGCATTGACCTGTCCATCGGTACGGGCATGACGCTGTGCTCGGTCATGACGGCGGTATTCATGACGCAGCTGGGCATGCCCATGATCGTGGGTGTCCTGTGCGGCGTGCTCTTTGGTGCGCTGATGGGTGGCATCAACGGTTTCCTTGTCGCCTTCCTCAAGATTCCATCCTTCATTGCCACGCTGGCCATGATGATGGTTGCCGCGGGCCTTGCCCTGGTCATCTCTGGCACCAAACCGATCTATACCAATGAGGTCGCCGGGTTCCAGAAGATCTTCGCGCTGGGCAAGTCGATCCCGGGACTTGTCATTCCCAACGCCGTGTTCATCTTGTTCGCGGCGGCTATTGTCGCCGGGTTGCTGTTGTCAAAAACTATTTTGGGCCGCTACACCTACTCCATCGGCAGCAATATGCAGGCCACGGCACTCTCGGGCGTCAACGTCACCAAGTGGACGGTACTGATCTACACGGTGGCCGGCTGCTTCACTGGCCTGGCCGGGGTCATCGCCACTGCCCGCCTCAACTCGGCCCAGCCAGCAGGAGGGGCAGGCTTGGAGCTCCAGGCGATCGCCGCCGTCGTCATTGGCGGAACCTCATTGGCCGGCGGTAAGGGATCCATCATCGGCACGGTCATTGGTGCGCTGATCATGTCGGTCCTGACAAATGGTTTGTCCATCATGTCCATCCCGCAGGAATGGCAGCAGGTGGCGGTGGGTGTGGTCATCCTCCTCGCCGTGTACCTGGACATGATGCGTCGCAAGAAAGCCACCAACTAACTTTTCCCACCATCTGCTTTTCACCGCGTTTATACAAAGGAGTTAAACCCATGCAAAGAAGAAAATTCCTGGCCTTCGCCTCGGTCGCCGCACTGTCCTTGGGCCTTGCCGCCTGTGACACTGCAGCCGAAGCGCCGGTAGCTAATGGCAAGACCTACATCGCAATTGTTTCCAAGGGCTTCCAGCACCAGTTCTGGCAGTCAGTGAAGCAGGGCGCGGAGAAGGCTGCCAAGGAATTCGACGTCGAGATCTCCTTCGAGGGACCCGATAAGGAAACCAACGTTCAGCAGCAGATGGACCAACTGAACAATGCCATGGCCAAGAACCCGCAGGCACTGGCGCTGGCAGCACTGGATTCCAAGGCCGCAGAGGGTGTCCTGCAGGATGCCAAGGGCAAGAACATTCCGGTGATTGCCTTCGACTCCGGCGTTGACTCCGATATCCCGATTGCCACCGCCTCAACGGACAACAAGGCCGCCGCCGCAGAGGCCGCCAAACACATGGCCGAGCTGCTGGGCAACAAGGGTGAGATCGCAATCGTCGGTCACTCCCAGACAGCCACCTCGGGCACTGACCGTCGCGATGGCTTCGTAGACTATTTGAAGACCAACGCCCCGGACATCAAGATCGTTGACATCCAGTACGCGGACGGCGATCAGGCCAAGTCCACCGACGCCGCCAAGACCATCATGACCGCCTACCCGAACCTGGCTGGCATGTACGGCACCAATGAGGGTGCTGCGATCGGTGTTGTCAACGCCGTCAAGGAGGCTGGCAAGACCGGCAAACTGGTCATTGTTGGCTTCGACTCCGGCAAGGCGCAGATGGATGCGATCAAGGACGGCCTCATGGCAGGCGCAGTCACCCAGAACCCCGTCGGAATCGGGTACGAGACTGTCAAAGCCGCAGTTGCCGCCATCAAGGGCGAAAAGGTAGAGAAAGTCATCGACACCGGCTTCTACTGGTACGACAAGACCAACATCGCTGACCCCGATATCGCGGCGAACCTCTACGAGTAAAAATAGCTAGAACAACTCTGGGGTCTCGACGGCCTCGACCAGCGAAATTCTTCGGTGGCCGACGCTGTCGAGACCTTTGCTACGTCCCGGCCGGGAACAGCGCTGTGATGCCCAACAGAACTACGGCCAGGATTGGAAAGAGCCATTCGGTGATGAGCCCTAACCAGCGTGCCTTGAGCGTGGTGGTCGTGCCGTCCTCCAATGGGTGGATGACAGGATCTGGTTTCTCGCGAAGATTGAGGACAGTGCCGATCGTCGAGAGGAATATCAGCAGTCCGACGCTGATGAGTAACACTGGCGTGGGCGGGATGGACAGTAGTGCATCGTCGGCTGTATCTGGGGTCAGAATTGCAGAAAATACGCCGAAAGTGCCGCCAATCAATGGGACGGCAAGCACCGCCCAGAAGTGCCGGAGTAGAAACGGCAGATACAGCGGCAAAGCCACAACAATCGCGGCCAGGACAACCCAAAAGATCAGCTGCAAGCCGCCAATGAACAACTGCCCGCCCGCCAGCCACGGGGTCAGGGCCGCAGAGAATACGAGGAATAGGACCAGGCTAGTGGTGCCGAGCGCGAGGGTCCTACGCATATCCTTCCTAAAAGGCCGGACCGATCCGCCAGCTAGCTCGGCAGCGTATCTGCGGGGCGTGCCAAAGGCTTCCTCGGGGGACTGGCCGGAATCGGCCAGAAACTCCTCGACCGTGGCGAGAGTATCTCCGATCGACTTCCCCGAGACGTCGTTGAGGCGTAGTTCCAGGGTTAGCTCGTCCAGCCACTTCTTGTGGGACGCGGTCTTCATCGTTTGCTCCTTGGTCATTGCAAAACTCCTCGATCGGGGGCTGCGGCGAGGAACGCCGTCGTACTTTGAGTGAAGCTGAGCCATTGTTGGCACTGGTGTTCCAACTCGGTGCGTCCGGCCGAGGTCAGGGAGAAGTACTTTCTACCGGGGCCGCTTTCGCCGGCACGCCACTCGACCTCGACCCACCCCGCCGTTTCAAAGCGGGTCAGGAGTGGGTAGAGTGTGCCGCCCTTGAAGGTCCCAAGACCCGCCTGCTCCAATGCGGTGATGATGGCGTAGCCGTAACTGGGGCCGTCTTTAAGTGCCTGAAGGGCGCACAGCCCAAGGGACGCGCGGTTCCAATCCCCGGGCCACGGCTCTGCTGCTGATAAATCCATAACTAGATCGTATGTCTAACTAGTTAGTGTGACAACCCCTGAGACGCAGAAAGCCCATCGGTCAGGGGTGGCGGATGGGCTTTCTGGGTGTGATTGCGCCTAGAGCGCTTGGCGGAGCCAATGTTCAACGCCGCTGATGTGAACCGTCAGGAGTGCCTTGGCGAGCTCGGCGTCGCCGCGTTCCAGGGCCTCGATGATGGCGCCGTGTTCGGAGAGTGTGCGGTCGACGGCCTTCTCCTGGGTGAGTCCGCGCCAGATGCGTGCACGTACGGTGCCGCTGGAGAGTCCGTCCAGAACGCTGGAAAGATAGGCATTATTCGCCGCTGAGGTGATGAGCTGATGGAAAACAAGGTCGTGGTCCACGAGCTGTTCCACGCTGGTGGAATCGTCAATGTTTTCCATGGTAGCCCGAAGCCCGGCGATTTCTTCAGTGGTGATGCGCCCGGCGGCGATGGCGGCGGCTGCCGGTTCGAGGATGCGGCGAACCTCGAAGATTTCCAAGATGGATTCGTCCTGGTGGAGATCCACGATAAACGTCATGGCTTCCGTCAGCAGCTTGGGCTCCAGGCTTGTCACATAGGTACCGTCGCCGCGGCGAACGTCGAGCACCTTGATGATTTCCAGAGCCTTGACGGCTTCGCGTAAGGAGCTGCGAGATAGTCCCAGCTTTTCGCTGAGTTCCTTCTCCGGGGGGAGGCGATCGCCGGCGGAGAGCTCTCCGGAGATGAGCATGTCCTTGATTTTTGTGATTGCTTCGTCGGTTACGGCCATAGGGTCAGTCTAATGGTCGGATGTTTATTTGCTAAGCCGCGTGCCGACTAACATGACCAGACTTCTGCAGCTAAGTACGGTCATCCGGAGGATTGGAGGTCTGTTGTGATTGTGGATATTCGTCAGAGGGATCTAGCAGCTCTTGGATTTCAGCGTATGAGGTAGTAATTCCGCTACGTTTCTGGAATGCTGCCCAACTCGAGGGCGTCATAGTAGGGGATGCTGCGGGCTCGGCGGTGGCCTGTGTCTTTTCGGCTTGTTGCGCCCGACGTTTTAGGATCTTGGCTCTTATTGCGCGTTTGAACGCATGTGCCGCGAAGAGAAAGATTGCCATGAAAGCTATCGTTACGAATATCTCCATAAAGCACTCCTGAACTCTAGGTTTCTTTAAACGAATCTTATAAAAGTCAGGCCTCGTCGCGGCCTCTGACCCGCCGAGGTGACATACATGGTGGCCTCAGCCCACCATGTATGTCACCTGTGCATATGGTGCCTCGGCACAAGCATATTAAGAACTGCTCGGTGACTTCGTTAAGTCATCGGAGACAGAAAAGCACCCCCGATGAATCATCGGGGGTGCTTTTTCTCTGCGGAGACGGGGAGATTTGAACTCCCGGTGGAGTTGTGCCCCACACTTCATTAGCAGTGAAGCCCATTCGGCCGCTCTGGCACGTCTCCAGCACTGGCTAAGGTAGAAGCCCCTAACCAGCATCCCAAACTTTACCCACTAGTTGCCCCACAAAGCAAAACGAGAGGGCCTCTGAGTGAAAATCAGGACAAATTACAACTTTTCATTCAATGCCCGCCACAAGAATTCGTGCGAGGCTGTGTGCAATCGAGCGGCTTGCTCGTTGTTCCCCGCACCAGAATGGCCGCCCTCGAGTGCCTCGTGGAACCACACCGGGATGCCCATGGCCTCCATACGCGCCGCCATCTTGCGCGCCTGCACCGGGCCCACCCGGTCATCGGAGGTAGCTGTCCAGATGAAGGTCGACGGGTACTTAACCCCTGTGCGCAGCAGGTGGTACGGCGAGAAGGTCTTGATGAATTCCCATTGTTCGGGCACGTCCGGGTCGCCGTATTCGGCAATCCACGACGCGCCTGCCGAGAGTTTCGTGTATCGGCGCATGTCCAGCAACGGCACCCCGCACGAGATCGCGCCGAACAATTCGGGGTAGTGCGTGAGCATATTGCCCACCAAAAGTCCGCCGTTGCTGCCGCCCGCGCAGCCCAACTTTGCGGCAGTGGCGACCCCGCGTGCCGACAGATCCCTGGCCACGGCGGCGAAGTCCTCGTACGCGCGGTGCCGGTTTTCCTGCAGTGCGGCCGTGTGCCAGCTGGGCCCGTACTCGCCACCTCCCCGGATGTTGGCCACCACAAAGACGCCCCCGCGCTCCAACCAGCTGCGTCCTGTCGCGCCGCTATAGGCCGGCGTGCGCGACACCTCGAACCCGCCATAACCACTCACCAAGGTGGGGTTCCCGCCGTCGAGCTTTATGTTTTTGGGCCCGACCTGGAAGTACGGGACACGGGTGCCGTCGGCGGAGGTGACGAAGTGCTGCTCGACGCTGTACTTCTCCGCGTCGAAGAACGACGGCGCCTCCCGCACCAGTGCGGCCGGCGTCGCCTCGGTCGGGGGAACAGTCAGAGCGCCGCGGTACACGGTGGACGGGGTGAGGAACCCGGTCGCGATGAGCCAATAGTCATTGCCCGCCTCGGGATCCTCGTTGTCCACGGCATAGGCGTCCACGGAGTGCAGGGGTGGGCAGGCGTCAAGCTCCGTGGCCGCGAAATCGTCGGCGGGGGACAGGCGCAAAATCTTGGAGGAAACATCGGACAAGAGGTTCAGGAGCAGGTAATCGCGCGTCCAGCTCCAGGACTGCAACGATTGGGCAGTGGACGGGGCAAAGATGGTGCGCACCTCCCGGCTGCCGGCCATGAACGCCTCGAGCTCGATGACCAGCAAGGTGCCGGCGGCGTAGAGAGTCCCGCCAACAGTCCAGTCCGTGCGAGGCCGGAGCAGCAGCCATTCATGGTGCAGGGAGACGCTCATGTCGTCGGGGACCTCGATGTGTACCCACTCCTCGCCCACCCGCAGATAGCTGCGGCTGTTGTAGAAGTCCAGCACGTCATAGGCCACGTCCCGCTCAAATCCGGGCGTGCTGCTGTGCGAAACGCCACCGCTGAGGTGATCCAGCGGCACGGAGAACAGAGGCTCTTTGGCGGCCATGTCGCTCAGGGATTCGCCACGACGCAAAACCCGCGTGGCGGCCGGGTACGAGGACGCCGTCATGGAGCCCTCGCCCGTGTCTGTGCCGACGTACAACGTGTCCGCATCCAACCAGCCGAGGCGAGTCTTCGCCGTCGGAAGTTCAAAGCCGCCCGGCACAAAACTTAGGGTGGAGAGGTCAAACTCGCGGTAGGCCACGGCGTCTCCGCCATCGGGGGAGAGAGCCACCATGACGTGGCGGTATTCTTCCCCAGGAGCGGGGCGCAACAGGGTCGCGCCGGCCCAGAACCAATCCTTGCCGGAGCTGGCGCACAGGGCGTCGATGTCCAGGAGCACCTCCCATTGCGGAGCGGAACTGAGATAGCTCTCCCACCTAGTGCGGCGCCACAGGCCGCGCGGATTCGCCGCATCGCGCCAGAAGTTGTAATACCAATCCCCGCGCTTGGACACCATGGGAATCCGGTCCTTGGAGTCCAAGACCTCTAAAACCGAGGCCTCCAAATCCGTATAGGCAGCGTTAACCAGGGCGGCGTCAGTCCGGGCATTGCGCTCGCGGACCCACGCCATGGCGTCGTCGCCGTGGATGTCCTCGAGCCAGAGAAATTCATCGTGCGGTTGGTCGGCCAGGGCAAGGGGTGCGGCAGCTTCAGTCATAGCCACCATCCTAGGCACGACGGCGCAGGCTGCCCGGCATTGTTCTGTTCTGCGTAAAGTTCAGCGCCAACTTGCCGCAGAACAGTGTTGTGCGGCAAGTTCACGGCGAACTTTACGCAGAACCGAACATTCGCCCGCCGCCGGCCCGCCCAGCGCCCCGCACGCCCACTGGACGCCCGGACAGGGGCGGCTTGGGGCCATCCGTTAGGCTCAAAGGGTGGAATCTATGGGTGTGCAGAGCGTTGTCATTGTTGGGGCGGGTCCTCGCGGGACTTCCGTCATGGAACGACTCTTGGCGCACCACGCGGCCCAGCAAGATTCGGCCGCACGCAAGGAGCTCCGGATTCACCTCGTGGATCCGTTCCCGCCGGGCGCTGGCCACGTGTGGCGAACCGAGCAGTCGCGCCTGTACCTGATGAACACGCAGAGTTTCTTCCCCACGCTGATCCCGGATCAAGGCGTCGGCGCCCCGCCCCTGGCCGGCTGCAGCTTCAACGAGTGGCGCGCCGCCCAGCGAGCCACTCCCTGGGCCCTCCTCAGCGACGGCGACATAGATGAGCTGGCTGGCCTGAGGCCCAACAATTTCCCTAGTCGCGCCCTGTACGGCCGCTACCTGAGTTGGTGCTTTGAGCAGCTCACCCAAACCCTGCCCGACGGCGTGAGTCTCACCATTCACCGCACCGAGGCGAAGCGGGTGGCGAAGGACCATGTGAACGGGGGCTTCGTCGTCGGGCTTCAACACGGGGAGAAGTTGCACGCCGATCAGGTGGTGCTGGCCCTAGGTCATGTGGATTCCAAGCTCAGCCCTGCCCAGCGGGAACTGCGCGAGGAGGCGCGGTCGCACGGGCTCAGCTATTTCCCGCCGGCCGTGCCCAATGACGTGGACTGGGAGCTGCTGCCCGCGGGCGAAACTGTACTGGTCCGTGGCATGGGATTGAACTTTTTTGACGTCCTGGGTCAGCTGACGGAGGGGCGCGGCGGCGTTTTTGAGCCGACCGGACTGCCCGCGGGAGAGGCGCTGCGCTATGTGCCGTCGGGGCGGGAGCCGGTCATCGTGGGGGCCTCGCGCCGTGGCACGCCGTACCGGGCCAAGGCCGAGATGGACAGTTATTACCCGGCCAGCGTCACACTGCGCTTCCTCGGCGAGGATGCCGTCGCCGCGATTCGGGACATGGGCGCCACCGCCGGTTTCGACCACGACATCTGGCCGCTGCTGCACCGCGACACGCTTTGGGCGTATTACACGACGCTTGCCCGGACCCGCCCCGACGCGGTGAGTGCCGAGCTGCTGCCGGAGTTGGATGCGCTTCTCCCGGAAGGGCTCGACGGCGGAGCGCCGGCTTGGGCAACTCGGCTTAAGGAGCTGCTGGCCCGCCATGTGCGCGAGGACCAGATTCTGGATTTGGAGGGGCTGGCGCGGCCTTTGGCGCGGCACCCTTTGCGGGCTGGCGAGGAACATCGTTTTGCTTCCTATGCCGATATGGACGCCGCCGTTCTAGAGTATTTGGCCGCCGATGCCGCCGGGTCCGCACTGGGCGAGGACGACCCCGTGAAGATGGCGATTGGTGCCTTGAACGCCGGCCGCGCCATCATCAAATCCCTCGTGGCCGATGGCGGCATCACGCAGGGTTCATGGCTGGGCGAGCTGCGCGGCTGGTTTGAAAGCTTTGTCGAGGGCCTGGCCAGTGGGCCGCCGGCGGTTCGGATGGAGCAGTTGGCCGCGCTGGTACGTGCCGAGGTGGTGCACTTTGCCGGTCCCGATCCGTTGTTCCGGATCACACATGGAGTTTTTACTGCCGGTTCGCCGTGGGTGGCCGGTGCTCCCTGGGAGGCCCGGTACCTCGTGGAGGCGCTGGCTCCGGCCAATAACGTCACGTTCAGCGATTCGCCCTTGATGCAGAATCTTTTGGCCGACGGCTTGGCCCGCCCGCGCCACATGTTGGCGTCCGACGGCGAGCCCGTCGTGACGAGCGGTTGGGACGTTTCGGCGCCGCCGTACCGCACCCTGGACGGTGTGGGTGAACCGGTCGAGGGCCTGTACGTTGTGGGCTTGCAGCTGTCCTCGGTGCAGTGGGGCACGGCCATCGCCGCCGAGGCCTCGGCGAAGTACCGCAGTGGCTATCGCACGGTCCGCGACACGGACGCGATCGCCGCACACATCCTGCGCTGACACAGTGCCCAACATTGCACCCAAAAAATGATCCCGGTTCGGCTCCTCGCACCAGAAACAGTGCATGCGAGGAGCCGAACCGGGATCAGATTCTCAGGCTCAGTCCAATCAGAGACAAGCCTTCTTGCCCTGGTTGGGCTTGCACTGCTCATTCGGATTGGTGATGAGCAGGGGCAAGACCACCGTGGTGCCGCTCGGGGCGGCCTTGACGGTGATGGTGCCACTGGTACGTGCATCGGCCGGGAGGCTGAAGGAAACCTTCGCGGAACCATCACTCACGCCTACCGTGTCAACCACGGTGCGCTTTCCCTTGCTGTCGACGAACTCCACCGTGACAGCCGTGTTATCCGGGCTTCCCAAAGACGTCAGGTCGAGCTTTTTGAGCTGGAAGCTGACGGCGCCCTTGGCGTCGACACGGGCTGGATTACCGATGACCTCCACGCCGCGGCGGGCAAAGTTCGGAGCAATCGGTGCCGTGGCAGACTCCTTGCCGAGGTAAGAAATCCAAGCATCCCGGTCAATGAGGCCGGAATCCTTCGTGTTGGTGCCCTGGGTAAAGACACGGAAGTTGTCGCCGCCCGTTGCCAGGAAACTGAACGTGCCGACGCGGTAGGAACGCTCAAGTTCCAACGGGGCGCCATTGATGGTGACCGACGTGATGTGATCTCCCAGCTTGCGGGTGGAATCGTAGGTGTAATCCATATTGGAGGACAGCCCCAGGTTCAGGAACGGGCGGCTGGGGATGCTGCCGTCCGCGTTGGTCTGCCACTGCTGCTCCAGCATGGTCTTGACCTGGGCGCCCGTCAGCGAGGTGGTCCACAGGTTGTTGACGAAGGGCAGCACCGCGTTGGCGTTGGCGTAAGTCACCACACCGTCCTCGAAACCGGTGTTCTTGTAGAGCAGGTCCGCACGGAGTCCGCCCGGATTGACGACGCCGATCTCGGCCCCGCCAGTCTGCTCCGACTTGAGCGCGTCCAGAAGCGAATCGCCCACGAGGTTGCCCAGGGTGGATTCACTGGCACGGTCATCGCGGATGTACTTGCCGGTGACCGGATCAAGAGTCTGAGCGGTCGTGATGTCGGCTGCGATCTTGCCGACCGGAATACTGCCGGCCACCTTCGCATCGGCCAAGGCCTTGTCGGTGATGGTCTTGACCGCCTGAACACGCGGGAACGTGGCGAGGAGTGTGGCGTCGTCGGCCTTGGTGCGTGCAACGTTGGCCTGCGTGTAGGAAATAACCGCGTTGGTGGCGGTATCTACCGTCAGCTGGATCTGGCCAATGAACTCGCCGTAGCTTCCGGTCTGGAGGACCGGGCGGGTCTTCAAGGCGGCGTCAGCAGAAACTCCGGGGATGGGTGCATCCCAGGCATATTGCTTGTGCGTGTGGCCGGTAAAGATGGCGTCGACCGCGGCGCTGGTCTTCGTCACGATCTCCGCGAACGCGCCCCCGGCGGCTACTTCTGCCTCGAGGGTTGCCTGCTCGGGAGTTCCTGCACCGGCGCCGTCGTGGTATTCGGCCACGACGACATCGGCGAGCTTGCCGTCGGTGATTTTCTGGGCCACTCGGTTGACTGCCTCGACCGGGTCTCCGAAGTCCAAGGTGGAGATGCCGGACGGGGTCACCAGGGTGGGGGTCTCCTGCGTGATGGCGCCGATGATGGCGACCTTCACGCCGTCGACCGTGATGATCTTGTACTCATCGAGCACCGGGGTGGTGGTGCCCTTCACGTACACATTGGCACCGAGGTAATCCCAGTTGGCTGCGTCGCTGACACGGCCATCGAGGTCGGCGTATCCCTTATCGAACTCATGATTTCCGACGGCGGACGCCTGCAGTTCCAGCGTGTTCAAGACGTCGATGGTGGGCTTGTCGTCCTGAGATGCAGAGGCGAACAGGCTGGCACCAATGTTGTCACCGGCGGAGATGAAGGCCGTGTTGGCCTCGCCTGCCGCGGCGCGGAGCTGCTCCACAGTGCCGGCAAACTTCACCGTGTTGGAGTCGATGCGGCCGTGGAAATCGTTGATGTTCAGGAGGTTGATGTTCTTGGTGGCCTCTTCGACGCCTTCAAGGTTCAGGCCAACCACCACGGGATCGTGATCCGATGCGGAAAACGGCGAGCCATCGTAGAAGTTGGTGACGTTGTAGTTGTAGCGGCTGTAGCCCATCGCGATGGATTCGGCCGAGTTAATGTTCCAAATGTCCGCACCGGAAATGATTTTTTCGGCAGCGGGGGATGCTAAGACGTGATCGAGCGAGCCCACCATGCCGCCGTAGCTGTAGGAGTGCTTGCCCGTCTTGGGGTCCTGGTCGACGTAGCCGGCCTGGGTCATGACGTTGATGGGATCTTCAAAGCCGTATGCGTTGAAGTCGCCCATGAGCAGGACCTTGTCGGTGCCCTGCGCGGACTGCTGGGCAGAGGAGAACTTCACCAAGGCTTCGGCCTGTGCCACGCGGGCCAGGTTAGAGTTACCCTGCCCTTGGTCGGTGTCGTTGCCAATCGCCGAACCCTTGGACTTGAAGTGGTTCACGATCAGCAACACCTTGGATGCATCCTCGGCCCCCACGAGCTTGAATGCCTGGGCCAGAGGCTGGCGGGCAATTCCGGTGTACGCGGCGTCGTCGAGGATCACGGATGCGCCAACCGTTTCTGCGACAGCTTTCTTGTAGATAAAGGCTGTGCGGATGACGTCTTCAATGGCGACGGCGGGACGTTGGTCGGCAGCGGGGGAGCGGACGTAGTCCCAGACTCCCGGTGCGGCTGCGTTGAGGGCATCAACCAGTGTGGAGAGGGCGCTGTCGCGGTCCTTGCCAAACTTGGCGGAGTTTTCAACTTCCTCCAGGGAGAGCACATCGGCGCCTGAGGCGTTGATGCCGGCAACGATCTTGTCTTGCTGACGCAAGAGGTTCGCGGCGTTGGCCGCACCGCGCTGGTTACAGCCCGTGCGGACAGCAATCGGGTTGCCTTCGCGGTCGTTGTAGAACTGGCACGAGGCGTTCTTGTCACCGGTTTCGGTGAAGTAGTTCTGCACGTTGAAGGAGGCAACCTTGAGATTGCCGCCGACATCCTTTGGTGCCGCTGCCCGGTTGTTCCCGAACGCGATGGGCTGCACAGCGCCTGCGTTGGCAGGGGTGAGTGCTTCCAGGGGCTGGAACTTGTAGGAGTTATTGCGGTTATCAAAGATGACCGGAGCTATGAATTCCGAGGTGGAGCCAACGCGCATCGGCGTCTCCTGGCTCAACCACGGCAGCGGAACAGACTGGCCAGCGGCGTTCAAGAAGTTGGTACTGGCGCCGTCGTCAAGCTTGATGGCGCGGGCAGCGTTCTCGGTGACCTGTGCCGTGTATGCGGCCGAGCCGTAGGGTGCCACCGCGGTGGGCTGAACCAGGGGCGTGGTGCCCGTGGCCAAACCAATCTCGCCGTAGTTGTTCAGCGAGTAGTTATCCGTGATGGTGAAATCGCCCTGGGGTGCAACCAGCATGCCCTCAAGGGATTCGCGCTGTTCCACCGCTGCCGGCACCGTGATGACCGCGGCCTTGACCTCGGTCGTGGGTTCCGTGAGCGGCGTCAGGCCGCCCGCGGGAACGTCGATTTCCGTGGTGGTGGCGGTGTCTGAAGCGCCGCCGAATTCCTTGACCAGACCTGTTACCTGGACGTAGTCGCCGATGTGAACGGCGGCCACCGTGGCGGGAGAGTAGACAAAGACGCCGTCGGAGGCCTTGTGTGTTGCCAGGTCAAGGTCGCCGCCGGTACCCGGGGTCTGGATGAAGTAGCCGTTGAAACCACCGGTGGGGTAGGCCGCGGTGACCTTGCCCTTGGTGGTCACGGTGGTCCCAACGAGGGGGCTCTGGAGGCCCTCGCCCTGAATCTCGGCGATGGTTTTGCTGCCCGAATCAACGGGAGGCGCAGGCGGTTCATCGCCTCCGCCGGTCCCCACGGGTGAGGGTGCAGCCGTGGTGAAGTCTGCCGAGTTGCTGTCCGTGTCGACAAAGTCGGTGCGGTTCAGCGACGAGGTGGCATTGGCAGCGGAGGACGCCGCAGTTTCAAAGGTGTTGGAGGAGCCGTAGCCAAGGAGGTCAACCACGCCGGCTGTGCCGACCAAGGATCCGGTAGCCAGGTTGGCCGGCAACTTGGCCGCCGTGTTAGAAAGGATCAGCGTGCCGCCGCCACCAGCGAAGGAGAAGCCGCTCGCGTCTGCATCGCTGGCAGGCAATGCGCTGCCCGCTGTCCCATTCGAGTTGCCCTTGATCAAGTAGTAATCGTTGGCCTTGATGGTGCCGGACAGGGCGGCGAATCCGGTGGGAGCTACCAGCCCGGTCGCGGAACGGTACTGCAGCGACCAACCGGTCAAGTTAATGTCGGCGCTCGTGGGGTTATAGAGCTCCACGTACTTGTTCGTGTACGTGGCATTGGCACTGCCGCCGTTGAGGTAGGCCTCATTGATGATGACATGAGGCGAGGCGAGGGCGCCTGCCTCGGTGACAGCGGCCGGGAGGGACCCACGTGGCGCAAGTTCCGCCGTCGAACTTTCTTCAGTGGGGGCAACCGCAGCTGCCGATTCGTCTGCGGCAATGGCCGGCGAGATCGCCAGCGGTGCCACGACCAGACCAAGGGCCAGTGCGGCCCCCAATCCGGCCTTGATGAAGGTATTGCTCGTCATGTCTCCAACTCTCAAAAGTGTGGCGCCCCCATGCGTCCTGAGTGATGATCCGCAGATGTCGTGGAGGGAAGAAGGTAATTGACCGCCCCCCAACAGGCCGCAACGGGCCTCGCGGTAACGTGTTTGAGCCAAACACATAGATGTGAATCATTCATGAACGTTCTGTTTCGGTCAAGGAAACTTGAGGGTTTTGAGCGAAGTTGAAAGAAATCTTTATGAGGCGCCTCACAACGGCGATTTAAAAGCGTTTGAGAGGTTAAACGCAAAAGGAAGCGGCCTCGTGATGAGACCGCTTCCTTTATCAGCGCGGAAGGTAAGAGATTCGAACTCTTGGTACGGGGTTACCGCACACTGGTTTTCAAGACCAGCTCCATCGGCCGCTCGGACAACCTTCCTTACCCTAGTAGTGTTTCATAGGCAGGGCCATGCCACCAAAATGAGTATCGGCCCGGCTAGAATTTTTGAGTGCAAAAAGGCGATGGAGAAGTCTCATGAAGGCAATTGTTACAACGGGTGCAGGTGGACCGGAGGTCTTGGCCATGGCCGAGGTTCTGGCGCCCGTTCCAGGCCCGGGCGAGGTCCTCATCGACGTGATTGCCGCAGGAATCAACCGTGCAGACGTGCAACAGCGCCGTGGTTTCTACCCGCCGCCGCCCGGAGCCTCGAGCGTTTTGGGGCTGGAAGTCTCCGGTCGAATCGCCGCTTTTGGGCCCAATGTGACCCGACCCTTTAGCCTCGGCGAGAAGGTTGTGGCATTACTCACAGGCGGCGGATATGCCTCTCAGGTGGTGGTTCCGGCAGGTCAGGTGCTCGCCTTGCCGGAGGGAATCGATGTGATCTCCGCCGCTGCCTTGCCGGAGGTTGCCGCCACGGTGTACTCGAATTTGTTCATGACGGCACAGCTGCAGGCCGGTGAAACCGTTCTCATTCACGGCGGCGCTGGTGGTGTCGGTGCCATGGCCATTCAACTCGCCAAGGCTGCCGGTGCGCGCGTCATTGCCACGGCCGGCAGCGATGAGAAGGTCGCCATGCTCACCGGCTACCTCGGCGTCGACGCGGCGGTCAATTATCGTACCGAGGATTTCGTGGAGCGAGTCGAGGGCTTCACGGAGGGGCGCGGGGCCGACGTCATCCTCGACGTGGTCGGCGCCAAATACCTCTCCCGCAATGTTGCGGCGCTCGCCACCTACGGTCGCCTGATCGTGATCGGCCTTCAGGGAGGTGCGACGGCGGAACTCAACTTGGGTGCCTTGCTCACCAAGCGGGCGGCCATCATCGGCACGACCCTGCGTGCCCGGTCGATCGAGGAAAAGACGGCCATCATGGAGCAGGTTCGTATTCATGTTTGGCCCCTGGTCAGCAGCGGAGCCGTCAAGCCCATGGTGGATAAGACCTTCCCTCTGACTCACGTCGCCGCAGCCCATGAGTACCTGGACTCGGGATCGCATGTAGGCAAGGTCCTGCTGACGCTCTAGCGAAAATCGTGGCCGCCACGCAGTAAGCGTGGCGGCCACTTTTCCGCCCCTCCTCCATTCTGTGTGGCAGTAGATACGGAAATTCGGCGATTTTCGGCGGTTTTTCGGTAACTACTGCCATGCAGATTTTCAGGGGACCCGTAGCCGACCATCTCGGGTGAATGTCGCTGCTAGGTTGAAAATCTAGTAGACCGTTCGTCTCATAAAAAGTACCGTTGACAGCATGGTTTGCATGATTCACACCACAATGTCGATGTGACGTGCATTATGTGCGTAACGTCAAGGTGCCGTATTTGAAGTCTTTATAACGTAGGGAAGAACATGACAGTGCCGTCAAACAGGGCTGATAACTCAGCCACGGTCTTAATTCAGGATCCGGAGCTGCCCCCCGTGGCCGTGGATCTTGAAAAGGAAGCGGAAAAGCCCACCTGGACCCCGCTAAAGATCGCCCTGTGGGCGGCCATCGCATTGCTCGGTGGCGTTGCATGGGTCATTCTGGCCGTGGTGCGTGGCGAAACCGTCAACGCCATCTGGTTCGTCTTTGCCGCGGTCTGTACCTATCTGATCGGCTACCGCTTCTATTCCAAGGTCATCGAGAAATTCCTTGTTCGGCCCAATGACTTGCGAGCCACACCGGCCGAGTACAAGGCTGACGGTAAGGACTTCGTCCCCACCGACCGCAACGTCCTCTTCGGACACCACTTCGCTGCCATCGCAGGTGCAGGCCCGCTGGTGGGCCCCATCCTGGCAGCCCAGATGGGTTACCTGCCCGGCACGATCTGGATCATCGTCGGCGTCGTGCTTGCTGGAGCGGTGCAGGACTACCTGGTACTTCACTTCTCCATGCGTCGCGGTGGACGCTCACTAGGCCAGATGGCTCGTGAAGAACTCGGCGTCGTCGGCGGAACAGCCGCACTCATCGCCACCCTGCTGATCATGATCATCATCGTGGCCATCCTCGCTCTGGTGGTTGTCAATGCACTCGGCGAATCCCCGTGGGGCGTCTTCTCGGTCTCAATGACCATCCCGATCGCACTGTTCATGGGCGTCTACCTCCGCTTCCTGCGCCCGGGCAAGGTCATGGAAGTCTCGCTGATCGGCGTCGTGCTGTTGCTTGCGGCCATCATCGGCGGCGGCATGGTTGCGGCCACCGAATGGGGTGCTGACGTCTTCCACCTCGACCGCACGACCCTCGCCTGGTGCGTCATCGTGTACGGCTTCATCGCCGCCATCTTGCCGGTCTGGCTCTTGCTGGCTCCGCGCGATTACCTCTCTACCTTCATGAAGATCGGCACCATCGTGATGCTGGCCGGCTCCATCGTGCTGGTTCGACCCACCATCAACGTCCCCGCCTTCAGTGAATTCGCCGGACGCTCCGACGGCCCCGTCTTCTCGGGCTCGCTGTTCCCGTTCCTGTTTGTCACGATCGCCTGTGGTGCGCTCTCCGGCTTCCACGCCTTGATCGCTTCGGGCACCACGCCCAAGTTGATCGAAAAGGAACGTCAGGCCCGCTTCATCGGTTACGGCGGCATGATCATGGAATCCTTCGTGGCCATCATGGCCCTCGTCGCCGCACTCTCGATTGACCGCGGTATTTACTTCGCCATGAACGCCTCCGGCGCAGCCACCGGCGGCACCATCGAAGGCGCCGCGGCGTTCGTGAACTCGCTCGGTCTGACCGGCGTGCACGTTGATCCATCGCTCCTGGCGCAGACCGCGTCCGATGTCGGCGAGGAGTCGATCGTCTCCCGCACCGGTGGCGCACCCACCCTCGCCGTGGGTCTCGCTCACATCATGCAGCAGGTGGCCGGCGGTCAGGCCATGATGAGCTTCTGGTACCACTTCGCCATCATGTTTGAGGCGCTCTTTATCCTCACGGCGGTCGACGCCGGAACCCGTGTTGCTCGCTTCATGCTGCAGGATTCCATCGGTAACTTTGTTCCGAAGTTCAAGGACACCTCATGGCGTCCGGGCATGTGGATCACCACCGCCATCATGGTGGCCGGTTGGGGCGCCATCCTCATCATGGGTGTCACCGATCCTCTCGGAGGCATCAATACGCTCTTCCCGCTCTTCGGTATCGCGAACCAGCTTTTGGCAGCCATTGCGCTGGCCGTATGCCTCGTGATCATCTCGAAGAACACCCACGTGAAGTACCTCTGGATGGTGGCCTTGCCGCTGGTCTTCGTCACGGTTGTCACTGTCACCGCATCCTTCCAGAAGATCTTCTCCACCGTTCCGGCCGTGGGTTACTGGGCGCAGCACGAGGCATTCAAGACGGCTTTGGCCAACGGTGAGACCAGCCACGGCACGGCCAAGACGGTTGCCGCTATGGAGGCCGTTGTGCGCAACACCTTCGTTCAGGGCACCTTGTCGATCATCTTCGTGGTCCTGTCACTGATCGTGATTACGACGGCGATCATCGTCACCATCCGCTCCATCAAGGCCGGTGGCGGCCCCAACATGGAGGACCCTGCTGTGGCGTCTCGCGTCTTCGCGCCAGCGTCCATCGCGGCAACTCCGGCGGAGAAGGCCATCATGAAGGAATGGGCTGAGTCCGGCAAACAAGCGGTTCGGAGCGGGCACTAGCCATGAAGATCCTGCGCCGTGCAGCCAGTGGTTTGAGCGCTGTGAGCCGTTACCTCAAAGGTGTCCTGGGGGAGGATGCTTATGAGCGCTACCTCGAGCATCACCAAGCCACGAGCTGCACGGCACAGCCCCTGACAGTGAAGGAGTTCTGGCGGGACAAGATGGACCGCCAGGACGCCAACCCGGAGGGCCGCTGCTGCTAGCAGCCCCCTCCCCTCGATGATCTGTGTGGCAGTAGATACGAAAAAATCGCCTTTTGAAGCCGAATTAGCGCATCTACTGCCACACAGAAATATTGGTGATCGTGAGAGACTGGCTTCATGAATGACAAGGGGCAGAAACCGGCCGAGCAGCCGGCTACAGGAATCGTCATGGACAGTTCACCCACAGCGACAGGGCAGAATGCATCCGGCCCTGCGCATCACCCCACGGTTGCGGACATGGTAGACCAGCCAGACAAGGTCATGCGCGTCGGGACCATGGTGAAGCAGCTGCTGGACGAGGTCAAGAGCGCGCCCCTCGATGACGCCGCCCGGGCACGCCTTGCGGAGATTCATCAGGCCTCTATCGCGGAGCTGGAAGACGGCCTCGCGCCGGAACTCGTCGATGAACTACACCGGCTTAGCCTCCCGTTCTCGGACAAGAGTGCGCCCTCTGATGCCGAGCTGCGCATTGCCCAAGCTCAGCTGGTGGGTTGGCTCGAGGGGCTCTTTCACGGGATTCAAACGGCTCTCGCCGTCCAGTCGATGGCCAATCAGCAAACCGCGGCCCGACTGGCCCAGCATCAGCTGCCGCCAGGGACCATGATCGCATCTGGCGTGGTGGTGGGCGACAACGGAGAGCCGCAGCGAGCACCGTCCGGTCCGGGATCGCAGCCGGGCGTGCCGGGACAATATCTATGAGCGGGCTCTTCAAAGGGCTTTTCGCGGCCTCTCGGCAGGCCAAGCGCGACGACGCCGAACTTGGTAAAGGCGTCTGGCGGCGCGCCCACGATCGATTCCAACGCGGCCTCGACCGCTTCCACCAGATGCTCGAGGGTCTCGAGGAAGCCGGACCCGGCCCGCACCAGAGTGCCGAACAAGCCCAGGGCGACTACGAATCAATGGTGGCCGTGGCGAATGATCTGGCCGAACTGCTCCCCGAGGTACGGAAACTGGCCATGGCGGCTCAGGCCGCCGGACCCAGCGAGGGTATGGAGATTCCGCTAGGCACAGGCGGCTACCTCAACGACGTCCATCGTGAACTCTCGCGCGCCGGTAACGCACTCGCCGCAACAGCCGAGTCCCTCGCCTTGGTGAGACTAGGCGCGGGGGCGATCTCCGGAGTCGAGCTTAAGGCAGCGATAGTGCACGAGAAAGTGGACCGGGCCCGAGAGCTCCTCAACACAGGGAAATCTACCGGCGAGTAGCAGCTTCTGTGCAAGAAAACTGCACATTAAGGCGTGAGCTGCATCACATTAGGCGCTTTAGCGAGGGTAGCCTGCCCTGCGGTGGATTACGATCAATTTGCATTCGCTAATTACTAATGACGCCGAAGGGCTCCCATGAAGACCTGGTTTACCAAGAAGCAGTTCAGCAAGACGGCCGTGACTTTGCTCGCTGGAGTATCTGCCTTGACCTTGGCCGCCTGCAGCGGTTCAACGACCCCGGCGGAAAGCACCGGAGCAGCTGGCGGCGCGGGCGATACGATCACCGTGTACAACGCGCAGCACGAATCCCTCACACAGGCGTGGGTGGACGCGTTCACAAAGGAAACCGGCATCAAGGTCACCTTGCGCAACGGTGACGACCTCGAGCTCAGCAACCAGATCATCGCAGAAGGCGCCAAGTCGCCCGCCGATGTCTTCCTGACCGAAAATTCCCCCGCAATGACGCAGGTGGAAAACGCCGGCCTGTTCGCCGACATCAACTCCACGATTCAGGGACAGGTTCCGGCCGAGTACCGCCCCTCCACGAACAAGTGGACCGGCATTGCCGCCCGCAGCACCGTCTTTGCCTATGACAAGACCAAGCTGACCGAAGACAAGCTGCCCAAGTCCATCATGGACCTGGCCTCACCCGAGTGGAAGAGCCGCTGGGCCGCGTCGCCGTCGGGCGCTGACTTCCAGGCCATCGTTTCGGCCATGTTGGAACTCAAGGGCGAAGCCGCTACGGCTGACTGGCTCAAGGCCATGAAGGAAAACTCCAAGGCCTACAAGGGCAACTCCACGGCGATGAAGGCCGTCAACGCCGGCGAAATCGAAGGCGCCGTCATCTACCACTACTACTGGTTCGGCGATCAGAACAAGACCGGCGAGAACTCCAAGAACGTAGGCCTGCACTACTTCAAGAACCAGGATCCGGGCGCATTCGTCTCCGTGTCCGGCGGTGGCGTCTTGGCCTCCAGCGCTCACCAAGAGAACGCCCAGAAGTTCCTCGAGTTCGTGACGGGCAAGGCCGGCCAGACCGTGCTGCAGACCGGAACCAGCTTCGAGTACCCGGTTGGCTCCGAGGTTGCCGCGAATAGCAAGCTCACCCCGTTGGCTGATCTTCAGGCCCCCGCGATCGACGCGGCCAAGTTGAACTCGAGCAAGGTCACCGAGCTGATGACCGCAGCAGGTCTACTCTAGTTTCAATGACTTCTTCACAAAGCACGACGGCGGCAGTTGCGTCGGGTGCCAAAAAATCACCAAAGTTGGCCAAGGGTCGGGGCACACGCCTCGGCCCTTGGCCCGTTGTCGTCCTTTGTGCCCTGATTGCCGCGTTTTCCCTGATTCCCTTGGGTTTCGTGGCGGTTGCCACCGTCAACGCGGGGTGGGATACTGCCGTCGCGATGGTGTTCCGGCCGCGTGTTGGCGAGTTGTTGCTGAACACGCTCAAGCTGGTGCTGATCACGGTGCCGTTGTGCGTGGTGATCGGCGTTGGCGGGGCGTGGCTCGTGGAGCGCACCAGCCTGGCCGGGCACAAGGTCTGGGCCGTGCTGCTCGCGGCTCCGCTGGCCATCCCGGCGTTCGTCAACAGCTACGCCTGGGTCAGTGCCATTCCGTCCCTCGGCGGGATCTTTGGCGGCGTACTGATCTCCGTGTTGTCATACTTCCCGCTCGTGTATATTCCGGTGGCGGCCGTTTTGAGCCGGCTGGATCCCGCGCTGGAACAATCGGCAGCTTCCTTGGGTCTGGGCCCGTGGCGGGTTTTCTTCCGCGTCATCTTGCCGCAATTGCGTATCGCCACGGCCGGTGGTGCACTGCTGGTGGCGCTGCACCTTCTGGCCGAATATGGCGCGTTCGCCATGATCGCCTTCGATACCTTCACAACTGCCATCTACGATCAATTCCGCTCGACCTTCAACGGCGCCGCGGCCAATATGCTGGCCAGCGTGCTGGTGCTGTTCTGCCTCGTGCTGCTTCTGGCCGAGTCAAAATCGCGCGGTAGCGCCCGCTACGCCCGCATTGGTTCGGGTGTGCAATCGAATCCGCGCCGGATGGCCTTGGGGCTGTTCCAGATCCCGAGCCAGCTGCTGTTGATGGCCGTGTCCGTGCTGGCGCTGGGCGTGCCGCTGTGGCACGTGGGACGCTGGGTCCTTGCCGGTGGCGCCACCATTTGGGAAGGCCCCGTCTTGATCAACGCCCTCCTGCAGACGTTGGGGTATGGACTTGCCGGAGCTATCCTGACCACCGTGCTCGCCTTCCCTCTGGCCTATCTGGTCATCCGGCATCCTGGGCCGTTCAGTAAGCTCCTCGAAGCCGCCAACTACATCTCAAGCTCCATGCCGGGCATCGTGGTGGCGCTGGCCCTGGTGACGATTACCGTGCACAACGTGCCGGCGATCTACCAAAGCTCCTTTGTTTTGGTGGCCGCTTACGCCCTGCTATTCATGCCGCGCGCCCTGGTGAACTTGCGAGCCGGCCTCGCGCAGGCTCCCGTTCAGCTGGACGAGGCCGCGCGGGCTTTGGGTAAACCGCCTCTGCTGGCCTTCATCCTCGTGACCCTGCGGCTCTCCGCTCCTGCTGCCGCGGGAGGTGCCGCGCTCGTCTTCCTCGGCATCGTCAATGAGCTGACGGCCACCTTGCTGCTGGCGCCCAACGGCACCCGCACCCTGGCGACCCAATTCTGGTCGCTCAGCAACGAAATTGATTACATGGGTGCGGCGCCGTATGCCTTGTTGATGATTGTGCTCTCGGCACCCATGACGTACTTACTTTTTGTGCAATCCAAGAAAGCCGCAGGCCAATGACCATCCAGCCCAACAATTCCCCGGCTCATCTGCAGGTCAGCGAGATTCGCAAGAGCTTTGGTGGAACGGATGTCCTCAAGGGTGTCGATCTTGCCGTGGCACCTGGGCGCACCACGGCCATCGTGGGCCCCTCGGGCTCGGGCAAGACCACGCTCCTACGCTTGATCGCGGGCTTCTCGGCACCGGATGCGGGCCGCATCGCCCTTGCCGGATCCGAGGTTGCCGGAGCCGCACATTGGGTGCCCGCGCATAAGCGCAGCGTTGGCTACGTTGCCCAAGACGGAGCCTTGTTCCCGCATCTGAGCGTTGGTGCGAACATTGCCTTTGGCCTGCCCCAGCGCGGCAAGGCTGCCGCGCTTCGGGTGGGGGAGTTGCTGGAGATGGTCTCCATGGATCGCTCCTACGCCAAGCGCCGCCCCCACCAGCTCTCCGGCGGGCAGCAACAACGCGTGGCCCTGGCCCGAGCCCTGGCCCGGCAGCCCGAGCTGATGTTGCTGGACGAACCCTTTAGCGCCCTCGATGCGGGTTTGCGAGTTGCTACCCGCCGGGCTGTTTCGCAGACGCTCGAGCAGGCCGGGGTCACCACGATCCTCGTGACGCACGATCAGGCCGAGGCGCTGAGCTTCGCGGACCAGGTTGCCGTCATGCGCGACGGGAAGTTGGCCCAGATCGGTAGTCCGTTCGTTGTGTACACTCGCCCCACGGACCGGGCGACGGCGGAGTTCCTAGGTGACGCCGTCGTACTTGAGGCGTGGATGGAAGGGTCACTGGCGCTCTGCTCGCTGGGTGGCATTCCGGTGCGTCGACCGCCGGCACAAGGCAAGGTGCATCTGATGCTGCGGCCGGAGCAGATTCGGATCGCGACGGGTGGGCCGATTCGTGGGCGCGTGGTGGACACCGACTACTTTGGGCCCGAGACCACTGTGCGCATCCAGCTGGAGCCCATGAAGGGTGACGCCGAGCATCCGCTGGATCCGCATCAGCCGGTGGGTGGCGAGATCATCACCATCAGGCACTGGAATGCGATGTTGGCCCGCCCCGGCACCGAACTGTCCCTGAAAGTGGTGGGCGAGGGCGTCGTATTCCCATGGAGCGACTGACGTGTACGTGTTCTCGCCCTGTGGGGGCCGCTCGGGAGCCTCAGGGAGCGTAATTGCGGCACCTCGGCGCGCTACCGTGGCACGGCGGAGCGATAACGCCATAGTTGGGCATTCTCGCTATAGGTCGGCTTGTAGCGAGAATTCCTAGCTGTGGCGAAAGTGCCCAACTATGGCGTTTCCTGTAGGGGCGGGTGCGAAAGAGGGCCCGCGGTCGCCCAAAAAGGGTCATGTTAACCAAAAAACCCCGCCGTGGCGGGGTTTTGCTGGAGCCTCCAAACAGAATCGAACTGTTGACCTTTTCATTACGAGTGAAACGCTCTACCAACTGAGCTATGGAGGCCTGTGTCCCGCTACAACCCGAAATGGATTGATGTGCTGAACACAAGAAACAACTCTAATATGCGAGGGCCCGAAGTACAAAATCGACGGGCCCCCACAGCACAAAAAAGTTAACAGCTCGTTCCGGCGGCGGGGACTTTGCCATCCACGAAGTAATCATCAACCGTGCTGGTGATGCACTCGTTGGAACGACCGTAGGCTGTGTGGCCCTCGCCCGTCCACGTCACCAGAACACCGGAATCTAGCTGATTAGCCAGTGCTTCCGCCCAGACATACGGCGTGGCGGGATCTCCCGTGGTGCCAATGACCAGGATGGGTCCGGCGCCGGATGCGGAAATAGCTCCCTGCGTGCCCGTGGCTTTAACCGGCCAGTACTTGCAGGACAGCCCGGAGTACGACAACAGGTCACCAAAGGTGGGTGCCGCCTTTTTCAACAACTCGGCCTGTTCCCGCATGTGCGCGGGGTCCCAGTTCATGGAGTAGTCGAGGCAGTTGATCGCGGTGAAGGCGGCCGAAGTGTTGGAATTGTAAACGCCGCTGGAATCACGGTCCGCGGAGTAGTCAGCGAGCATGAGCATCCCGGAGGCGTCCCCGGCAAAGGCTTGCGCCAAGGCGGCTTTCAACGGCTCCCACAAATCGGTTGAGTACATGGCGAAAGCCAGAGCGCCGGTGAACTCGGTGCCCGTCACCACGCGGCCCTCAGGGGTTTGCTGCGGGGTCGCCGTGTAAACGGCCTGCAGCGTCTGGATCTGCACCATGGCCTCATCCACGGTTCCGGACACAGGGCAGTCGCTGCCCGTGAGGCAGTTGGCCACCCAGGCCCGGAGCGCGTTTTCAAAGCCCACGGCCTGGCCCATGGACACCTCGTCAATGTCCAGCGAGGGATCCATGGCGCCGTCGAGGGAGAACTTGCCCACGCGGTCCGGGAACAGCCCGGCATAGGTGGCGCCGAGCTTCGTGCCGTAGGAGAAGCCCATGTAGTTCAGCTGCTTGTCGCCGGCGATGGCACGCAGGATATCCATGTCCTTCGCTGAGCTGACGGTGTCGATGTGGCCTAGCTCAGATCCTGAGTTTTGCTGGCACAGCTCCGTCTGCGTTTTCGTCTCGGCGTCTGCCGCAGCGAGCCCGGCGTCGGTGGACAGATCGAAGTCCACCTGGCGTGCGGCGTCCATCTGGGCATCGTCCAGACACTTCACACCGGCCGAGCGCTGCACCCCACGCGGATCAAATCCCACAATGTCGTAGGCGCCGCGGAGCTTCGCGGAAAAGTACGACTTTCCCCCGTCCTTGACCATATTCACTCCGGAACCGCCCGGCCCGCCGGGATTGATCAGCATGGCGCCGAGTCGTTTGCCCGTGGCTGGCAGGCGAATCGCGGAAAGCTTGATGGAATCGCTGCTGGGCTTGTCGTAGTTCAGCGGCACCTTCACCTCGGCGCACTGATAGCCGCCGTTGCACGAACTCCACGTGACGGGCTGCGTGTAAAAGTCCATCAGCGCAGCGGGCACGTCGCCCACAATCTCGGCCGACGCCGAGGTCTCCGTGTTCTTATCGGGCGCCAGCACGGAACACGAGCTCAGCAGGAGCGCCCCGATACTGGCCGCGGCCATGAGAATCAGGCGGTGGCGCCGTCGGACGGGGGCAGTGGGCATGCGGGATTCCTTTACGGGTTAGAGCAGGCTGACGGCCATGGCTTCAAGGGCCAATAGCGGGGCAGCATTGGTGGTGGTGAGTCGACGACGGGCCGCATTGATCGCGTCCAGCCGTTGGAGGGTGACCTCGGGTCGAGCCCGGCCGGCGAATTCCACGAGGGGACCGCGCAGGGTCTCGTTGACGAGTTCAACCGATGAATGCTCGACGTCGGACCCTCCTCGGGCGTCTAGCTGAAGTACCAGCACATCCCGGTAGAAGGACAAAAGGTCGGTCAGTGCCCGGTCCAGATGATCCGTCACGGAGCGCTTGGCCCGGCGCTTCTGGTCTTCCTCCAGGGCACGGACCTGACTGCGCAAGGAAGGTGGCAGCGTCCCGGTCTCGGGTGCGCCAAGGTTCCGCAACAGCGTGGCCTTTTCGACGGCGTCGCGCTCTTCATTGGAGGAGGCGGCCTCGGCCTGAGCCAACTCCAGCAGTGAGGCCGCGGCCTGCACGGCGGTGGTGACATCGCGGAGGTTCAAGGGGAGCCGGACTGTGGTGTCGCGGCGCTCCCGGGCCCCGACATCGCTGGCGAGGCGCCGGGCAATGCCGATGTGGCTCTGCGCGGCGCGGGCGGCGATCAGGGCGAGCTCGGGGTCGATACCATCGCGGCGGACCAAGAGGGCGGCAACGTCGGCCACGGGTGGCAGGCGCAGGGTCAGGGTGCGGCAGCGCGAACGGATCGTGACGAGCACATCGGCGGGGCTGGGCGCGCACAGGATCCAGATGGTGCGAGGCGGCGGTTCCTCGATGGCCTTGAGGAGGACATTGGTGGTGCGCTCGGCCATGCGGTCGGCGTCGCCAACAATCATGACCCGCCATCGGGCAGAGGAGGGGCTGTCATGCGCCTTGCGCACCAGGGAGCGAGCCTCCTCGATCGTGATGGTGGTTTTCTCGGTGGCCACGAAGGTCACATCGGCGTTGGTGCCGCTCATCGTGGTGTGGCAGGCCTTGCAGGCGCCGCAACCACGGGCGGCGAGCTCGGGCTGCTCACAGACCAGGGCCGCGGCAAAGGCGAGCGCCGCATTGGAACGGCCGGATCCGGGAGGACCCGTGAGGAGCCAGGCGTGCGTGGGGGCGCTCGACTGGGCGGCACGGCGCAACTGCGCTACGACCGATTCCTGCCCTTGCAGATCAACCCAGACGCTCATGCTGAGCCAAGCAGCGTAGTGACCCGCTCGTGGATCGCCTGCGCGAGCTCTGCGATGGAGTTCTCCGCTGGCAGGACCAGGTAGCGCTCCGGGTTGGCATGCGCCAAGGCCAGGAACGCGGCCCGGATGGTGGCGTGGAAGTCGTCGGGTTCGGACTCCATCCGGTCCTCTGCGGCATCCCCGGCCGTGCGACGGTCCCGGCCCTGGGCAGGGGAGACGTCCAGCAGGACGGTGAGATCGGGCCACAAGCTGTTCGTAGCCCAGTCGTTGAGCTTCACGATGGCCTCGGTTCCGAGCCCGCGGCCCGCGCCCTGGTAGGCAATCGAGGAATCCGCATACCGGTCGCTGACAACAATCTCGCCACGGGCCACGGCGGGGGTGATGACCTGAGCAGCGTGGGCGGCACGGGCGGCGGCAAAGATCAGCGCCTCGGTCTTGGCATCAATCTCACCCTGACCGTGCTCAAGCACTAGCGAGCGTAGTTTTTCACCTACGGGAGTCCCGCCTGGTTCACGGGTCCGGAGAACTGTTCGTCCGGCGTCGGACATGGCCTGGGTGAGCAGGGCGGCCTGAGTGGATTTTCCGGCACCGTCGCCGCCTTCAAAAGCAATGAAGAGGCCCGGCTGCGCGGTAGTAAAAAGAGTCACTCCACTACCCTACCGGCCTTAGCTGGGTGCATCCTTGGCCAGGTGGCAGCTTGTCCAAGGATGCAATATTGAGCGCCCCTGTCATATTGGCGGACGTGGCGCCGCTCGCGGTCTACGCTGGACGGTATGACGTACGATGCCTCCGCACACCCCGAAAACCTTAGCCCCGACACCCTCGTGGTGGCGGCGGGACGGCCCGGCCGGGAGCATGACGCCCCCGTGAACCCGCCGATCGTGCTGTCCTCGACGTATGTGGGCACGGGAACTGTGGTGGACGGCGACCGGGCCTATGGGCGGTACTCCAACCCCACCTGGGATCCGCTGGAGGAGGCCTTGTCCGCGCTAGAGGGCGCCACGCTTCCTGGGTTGATCTTCAGCTCGGGGCTGGCCGCCGTGTCCGCAGCGCTCTCCCTGGTTCCGAGCGGTGGTGTGCTCGTCATGCCGATCCACTCCTACCAGGGTGCCTTGGTGATGGCGCAGGAACTCTCGGAGAAGGGCATGTTCACGCTGCGCACGGTGGACATTGCCAATAACGACGAGGTCATTGCCGCCCTGACCGGATCCGGCGAGAAGGCCGCCGACATGCTATGGCTCGAGAGTCCCACGAACCCCATGCTGGAGGTCGCCGACATCCACGTCCTCGCCCGCTCCGCCCAGGCCGTTGGAGCCATCGTCGTCACCGACAACACCTTCTCCACCCCGCTCGTACAGAAGCCGCTCGAGCTGGGCTCCGACATCGTGCTCCACTCGGTCACCAAGTACCTCTCCGGCCACTCGGACGTCATCATGGGCGCCCTCGTGACCTCCAGCCCGGAGCTGCGCGCCACGCTCCTGCACCACCGCTCCATCCATGGCGCCATCGCCGGCCCCTTCGAGGCCTGGCTGGCCCTGCGCGGATTGCGCACCCTGGCATTGCGTGTGGAGCGCTCGCAGGCCAGTGCGCTGACGCTGGCCACGCGTTTAGACGCGCACGACGGCGTGAGCCGGGTTTTGTTCCCCGGCCTAGCTACTGATCCGGGTCATGTTCGGGCCACGGCGCAGATGACGGGCTACGGCTCGGTCCTCTGCATCGAGATTGCCGGTGGAGAGGCCGCCGCCGAGGCCGTGGTTGAGGCGCTGCGCCTGTGGACCCCGGCCACCTCGCTCGGTGGTGTGGAGTCCTTGATCGAACGCCGTCGCCGCCACGCCAACGAGCCAGTTTCGGTTCCCGCGAATCTGCTGCGCCTGAGCGTGGGTATTGAAAACGTTGAGGACCTGTGGTCCGATCTGGAGCAGGCGCTGGCCACGGTGGGAACCGCCGAATAAGCCTCTGGCTAAATGACAAAAAGGCGCTGTCATCTGGGGTGTTGAGCTGTACGCTGGTGGTGTGCTGACTTTCGTAAACTTCGTGTCGTTCCTCATCCTGATGGCTCTGGGCCTAGTAGTGCTGGGCATCCAGATCTGGGCCTTCAGCGATTGCCTGCGCACGGCGCCCTCAGATTTTGACCGCGTGTACAAGCGCAGCAAGTCATTCTGGCTGGCCCTGACGGGCGGCGGCATGTTCTTCGGCATCCTGTATGTGCTGCCCTCCCTCATGACTCTGAGCACACCGCCGCTGGGCATGAGCCTGATCCTGACCCTCGGAGGAGTTGTTGCGGCCGGAACCTACCTCGCCGATGTGCGCCCCATGCTGCTCGAGGTGCGTGGCCGCGGTAAGGGCCAGCAAAACCGCGGCTCGTCTTGGTAACTTCTGATCGGCTTCCTCAGTAGTCAGATCAACGCACGACGGCGGCTGTTCCCGAAACCGTGATGCCGCCTGTGGCGGGGATGGTGACCTGCAGAATGCAGGGACGGCCCACATGCCTGCCTTGCCGAATGATCAGAGATGCCGGTGGAGCCACGGTGCCGATAGACCTCAGATAGGCGCCTGTTGAGGCGGCGGCCGAACCCGTGGCCGGGTCCTCCGTGATGTCACCGACCGGGAATAGGTTTCTGGATTCAATCTCCACCGTCCCGGAGCTGGTGGTTCCCGCGAGCCACATGACGGTCACGGTGCCAGCCCACCCCTGCTCATCCATCAGCGTCCGCAGCCCAGCGGCATCGAAGCTAAAACCGTCCAGGTCCGCCTTCGTGCGCACGGTCAGGATGGGGTGCGTATTTCCCGTAAAGGACTGCTGCGCCGGATAGTGAGGGTCCAGAGCGGTTTCCGAGAGGCCCAGCAACGCCAACAGGCGGTCCAAGCCCCCCGGAGCAAGCTCGGTGACGGACGGCTCCACGGTCGTGAACGAGGCCGTCATACCGTGTGCGGATGCGCTGGTCTCCAGAACGATCTCCCCGACCGAGGTGGCAAATGAGAAGGCGCCGGGGCCATACTTTTCGGCCAGGGCAACGGCGGTCGCCACGGTCGCATGTCCGCAAAAGGGAACCTCAGCACCAGGGGAGAAGTAGCGGATTTGCACGTTTCGATCACTGCCCAGAGCCGTAGTGACGAAGGCGGTTTCGGAGTAACCCAGCTCGCGTGCACACTGCTGCATGTGCTCGTCGCTGAGTCCGGCGCCGTCCAGAACCACCCCTGCCATGTTGCCGCCGCCGGGGCCATCGGCGAAGGCGGCAAGGTGGAGAACCTCGGGAAAGTCATTGCCGGTCATGGTGTGTTCCGTCCCTCGCTGCGCTGTCGAAAATATCTAGACAGTGTTGCCGATCGAAGCATCAGCAGCAACGGCCGTCCACGCTACGGTCAACTCTCCCAAACGCCACCGTGACGGTGCGCGCACGACGGGCCAGCCGTCGTCGTGCATCCCCTGGCACATGCGCAACCAGCGCTGCCTGTTGCCGAAGGGGGCCAAGGTGGCGCCGGCGAGCCAATGCTTGTCGAGGGCCTGCAGGAAGGTGTGGATCTTCTCGCCCGGGACGTTGTGATGGATGAGCGCCTTGGGGAGCCGTTCGGCCACATCCGAGGGCAGTTCGAAGGCGCCGAATCGCAGCGAGATGGTGAACGATTGCGGACCGTCCACGCCGAGCGCGACCCAGGTGCTGCGGCGGCCAATCTCATCGCAGGTGCCGTCGACGAAGATGCCGTGGGGGCTCAGGCGTGAGCAGACGGTGGCCCAGATGAGTTTGACGTCGGCCTCGTCATATTGGCGCAGGACGTTGAAGGCACGGACCATGGTGGGCTGACCGGGCACGGGAATTTCAAAACCGCCCACGCGGAAATCCAGCCCCTCATGCTCGAGCGGCTTGGCGATGCGGACGCGTTCGGGCTCAATCTCGATGCCGGTGACGTGGGCGCTGGGGCAGACGGCGTGAATGCGCGAATATAGTTCCACGGCCGTGGCAGGGGAGCCGCCATAGCCGAGGTCCACCACGAGCGGTGCGGCCTCGGAGCGCAGGCGCCACGCCTGCGGTCCGGCCAGCCAGCGATCCACCCGCCGTAAGCGATTGGTGTTCGTGGTGCCGCGCGTGACATTGCCAAAGGGCTTATTGCGTTGGCGGGCGGCCCGCATTGCGGGGTCGTTGGAAGAACTCTTGACCCGCTGCGCACGTTGAACCACGTGGTTAAGCGTAAACGCCAGCCCCACCTGGCCGGACCTAACGTGCCGACCATCACGACTGTGCTCCGACGAATTCCTGGCGCGGCATTCGCCCGTCACGTCCGTGGGTCTCCGCAGGAGGTGAGGGTAGATGTCCACATTTTGCGTAGCAATTCGAGCCGCCCAGCGCTGCCCGGTAGGATGAAAGCATGACTTATACGTTGATTTTGCTACGCCATGGCCACAGTGAGTGGAATGCCAAGAACCTGTTCACCGGTTGGGTGGATGTAGACCTGAACGAGCAGGGTCTCGCCGAAGCCGCACGCGGTGGTGAGCTGCTGGTCGAGAACAACATCCTTCCGGACGTGCTCTACACCTCGCGCCTCAAGCGCGCCATCAACACCGCCAACATTGCCCTCGATAAGGCCGATCGCGGCTGGATCGACGTCAAGCGCGACTGGCGCCTGAACGAACGCCACTACGGCGCTTTGCAGGGCAAGGACAAGGCTCAGACCTTGGCCGAGTTCGGTGAAGAGCAGTTCATGGAATGGCGTCGCAGCTACGACACCCCGCCGCCGGCCCTGTCCGACGACAGTGAATTCTCGCAGGCCCACGATCCCCGTTACGCAGACCTCGGCGACGCCCTCCCGCGCACCGAGTGCCTCAAGGACGTCCTCGTGCGCCTGCTGCCGTACTGGGAATCCGACATCAAGGTTGACCTGAAGGCCGGCAAGACGGTTCTCGTCACGGCTCACGGCAACTCGCTGCGCGCCCTCGTCAAGCACCTCGACGGCATCTCCGATGACGCCATCGCCTCCTTGAACATCCCCACGGGCATCCCGCTCGTGTACGAACTGGACGAGAACTTCGCCCCCATCACCCCCGGTGGCAAGTACCTGGACCCGGAAGCTGCTGCAGCGTCCATCCAGGCAGTCGCCAACCAGGGTAAGAAGTAACTAACACTTCCCCAAGAACGACGGCAGGACGGTACCTTCCCTCTGAAAGGTACCGTCCCGCCGTCGAGCTTTAAGCGAGGCCATGTCACACGCCGGAAGTGTGCCCCGATGAAAAATGCGCCCGCCTCCCAAAAAATGCACCCCGTAGACCGGGGGCATTAACGGGAGGCGGGCGCATTTTTGCGCGCAAGCCGCGAAACTTAGCCGGCGAGGAAGTCCTCGGGCTGCCATTCGCCGGTGACCAGGTAAGAGACCTTGCGAGCCACGGAGACACCGTGATCGCCGAAGCGCTCGAAGTAGCGGCTGGCCAGGGTGACGTCCACGGTGGTTGCCGGGGTCTCGGCCCATTCGGGGGAGGCCATCGTGGCGAAGACGCTCTTGTGGAGCTTGTTGATCTCGATCTTGGCCGTGGAAATGTCAGCCACGAGTTCCAGATTCCGGGATTCCAGAAGCTCGGAAACCTTGGCCGCGATGATGATGTCCTGGCGGGCGAGCTCGGCGAAGGTTTCGCGCAGCTGTGCCGGGATGACGGTGTTCGGGAAGCGCAGGCGGGTCAGCTGGGCGATGTGCCGGGCCAGATCGCCCATGCGTTCCAGCGAGGCGCTCATGCGCAACGAGCCAACGATCATGCGCAGATCGCTGGCCACGGGACCCTGCAACGCCAAAACGTCGATGGCGCGCTCATCCAAATCATTCTGCAGGAAGTCGATGCGGGCATCCGCGGCAATGACTTCCTGGGCCGCTTGGAGATCGGCCGCTGCGAAGGCTGCAGAGGCCTTGGAGACGGCTTCTTCAACCAGAGCGGAGATCTCGATGAGTCCTTCGCCAATCTGGTGAAGCTCGGCCTGGAAAACTTTACGCACGCGTGTGTCCTTTCATGGGCAGGGCAAAAGGCGCCCTAACTAAGTCTCAGCATGACAGCCGAAGGTAAACGTGGCAGCCCTTAAAGGTGAACGTTAGTTGAACGGGGCCCGCCAAGTGCCTGTTTTGCCCATTTTTACCCGGGCACAGCTTAGGCTGGTTCCGTGGATCCCTTGGTAGTTGGACTAATAGCCGGGCTCATTGGCTTAGCCGTGGGCATCTTCGGCATGGGCGCGTTTGGCGTCAGCGATCGTTCGCGAAAAAATATCGTGGAGATTACCGAACCCACCTTGCCTGACGGCGCCGCCGAGGTGCTCTCCGTGGTTGGGAAAGCGTACATCGTCATCGACACGGTCGACGGCGTGGTCCGAGCCAGTCCTGGCGCCTACGCCTACGGTCTGGTTCGCGGGCACACCGTGGTTCACAAGGAACTCTTGGATCTGGCCCATCGCGTTCGGCGAGATGGTGTCATCGAGGAAAAAGACCTCATTTTGCCCCGGGGTGCCTTGCCAGCGGCCAGCAATTCAGCCCCGCAGTCCGGTGGTCACACTGAGGCGCACACGGTTGTGGAACCCGCAAGCACGCATGGCGGAACACCTGGTCAGGGAACGCTCGTCGTTCAGGTCCGGGTTGCGCCGCTGACGGAGGAATACATCTTGCTCCTGGCGGATGACCGCACCGAGATCGCCCGCACCGAGGCCGTGCGCAACGACTTTGTGGCCAACGTATCCCACGAGCTTAAGACCCCCGTCGGTGCCATTTCCTTGCTGGCCGAGGCGCTCGAATCCGCCCCGGAAGATCAGGCGACGGTACGACGCTTCGCCTCCCGCATGATGACCGAATCGGCGCGGCTGGCCGCTCTCGTGCAGGACATCATCGAGTTGTCCCGCCTGCAGGGCAAGGATGTGGCGCGTGTGGCCCTGGCCGTGGATATCAACGCCGTCATTGCCGAGGCCGTCGACAGGACGCGGCTGCCTGCCCAGAGTAAAAACATCACCCTCGCTGTTGGCGCCTCCCAGCCGGCCCTCGTGTATGGAGACCAAGGTCAGCTCGTCACGGCCCTGCGCAATCTGATCGACAACGCCGTGCGTTACTCGCCGGACAACACGCAGGTCGGCGTGGGCCTGCAGGTCATCGACGGCGTCGTGGCCGTGAGTATCTCCGATCAGGGCGATGGCCTCACACCGCAGGAGCAGGATCGGGTCTTTGAGCGCTTCTACCGGGTCGACGCCGCGCGTTCACGCCACACCGGCGGTACGGGGCTGGGCCTGAGCATCGTCAAACACATTGTGAGTAACCACGGCGGTGAGGTGACACTGTGGTCGGCCCCCAAGATGGGCTCCACCTTCACCGTCCGGCTTCCCCAGCTTTCCCCTTCAACGTCCGACGGCGGCACTCATCACCGCGCCGAGCGGCACCATGGCTTGATCTAAGGAGCGCACCCAGCGTGAGCAGAATTTTAATTGTCGAAGACGAAGAGTCCATCAGCGATCCTTTGTCGTTCCTTCTTGGGAAGGAAGGGTACGAGGTTCAGGTCGTGGACAACGGTCTGGATGCCCTCGTGGAATTTGAACGCAACGGCGCCGATCTGGTGCTGCTGGACCTGCAGTTGCCGGGCATGAGCGGGACCGAGGTGTGCAAACATCTGCGGCAGCGCTCCACCGTCCCCATCATCATGCTGACGGCCAAGGACTCCGAGATTGACAAGGTCGTGGGGCTAGAACTGGGCGCCGATGACTACGTGACCAAGCCCTACTCCTCACGCGAGCTCATCGCCAGAATTCGGGCCGTGCTCCGACGCCAGGGAGAGCCCGAGGAATTGATCGATTCCACGGTGCATGCCGGACCCGTCCGGATGGATGTTGAGCGGCACGTGGTCAGCGTGCTGGGAGACACCGTGGCCTTCCCCCTGAAGGAATTTGAGCTGCTTGAAATGCTGCTGCGCAATGCGGGCAAGGTCCTCACGCGCGGCCAGCTGATCGATCGCGTCTGGGGCTCGGACTATGTGGGCGATACCAAGACCCTTGATGTGCACATCAAGCGGCTTCGCAGCAAGATTGAGCCCGATCCGGCCGCCCCGAAGTTCCTGGTGACGGTACGAGGCCTGGGTTACAAGTTCGAGGCATAAGGATTTCGCCTTTTTGATCACACTCCCGTCATAAGTGCGTCATATGAGTTAAATAGTTCAAATTTGATTGCCCCTGAGTGATCCACGTCATACGCTGTGACGGATAACATTAGGGGCTGGCCTCGGTGGCAGCATCAAGATTTGAGGTACTTCAAATATGTCTGCATATTCCTCGAGGCCGCCGTCCTCACCCCGGCGCATCAAGGAGACGGCGCTGCTGGCCACGGCCGCGCTAGGGCTGATGGCGATCGCCAGCCCGGCGCTGGCCACGGACTCTTCGGCGGAATCGACGCCTCTGGCGGTGGCACAAGCGGCCGAGCTCGCGGTGTCGTCCGGGAAAAAGATGAACTTCCCCGGCAACGATGGCCAGGCCCACCAGGTCACCTTTGACTCAAAGCCGTTCATGGTCGACGGCGAGCGGCTCAACGTGTGGTCGGGGGAGTTTCACCACTGGCGCCTTCCCGGAACCGACGACTGGCGTGACATGTTCCAGAAAATGCGCGCCAACGGCTTCAACGCCGTCTCGCTCTATTTCTTCTGGGGCCTGCATTCCACCGAATCGGGAAAGTTTGATTTTACCGGGCTCAAGGATATCGAGCTGCTGCTGACCATGGCCGAGGAGGAAGGGCTGTACGTCATCGCCCGGCCCGGACCGTACGTGAACGCCGAGATCTCCATGGGTGGGCTCCCCGCCTACCTGACCAAGAGCGGGGCTGGCTCTCTGCGAGGCATGGACGCAGAAGTCTTGCGCGAATCGTTGAGCTGGATCAATGCGTTCAATGAAATCGCCGTCAAGCACCAGGTCACCGATGGTGGCGGTTCGATTGTCACCTACCAGGCCGAAAATGAATTGCTCAATGAGAGCGGGGACCGCCCGGCGTTCATGAAGGAACTGGTCACGCAGATCAAGGGGGACGGGATTACGGTCCCGGTGTTCCACAACGATTGGGGATTCAACGGCTCCTACGTTCCGGGAAGCACCTCGGCCGGCGGAAACGTTGGCCTGGACTATTACGCCTTTGATCAGTACCCGCTCGGCTTTAATTGCTCCAACGCGCGGGGACAGATCCAGGACATGGAAGCCCGCTTCCGGGCACGCACCACCACGAGCCCCATGTTCATCGCCGAGGGTCAGGGCGGTGCCTTCACACCGTGGGGTGCCAACTTCAACACCGATCGCTGCGCCGAGTTTGTTGACCCCGCATTCACCCGGCAATACGCGGTGAACAACCTCAACAACGGCATCAACATGTTCAACTACTACATGGAATACGGCGGCACCAACTGGGGCTGGACCGGATCGCCGTCGTCCGGCTTTACCTCCTACGACTACGGTGCGGCCATCAACGAGGACCGCCAGTTAACGCCCAAGGCGGCAGTGCAGAAGGAGCTCGGCTACTTCCAACGGGACTTCGCCCCCATCTCCACCATGGTTCCGCAAAACGGTGCCCCGGTGACGGTTGACGGCGGCGTGGGAAACATCAAATCTTACCAACGTATCGCCACGGAAAACCTTGCCACCGATTCGGTGACCGGCAACGGTACCCGCTACCTCGGCTTCCGCCAGAGCGACAGTAACAGCACCGCGGAACTGAAATACACCGTTCCGCTAACGCTTGCGCCGCGCGAAGAAGTCGTCGTGGCCAGCTACACCACCGATGACACCGACACCGCGGCCATCAAATACACCGGCGCCTGGGAACATGCCAGCGGCAAGGCCTGGACGGTGGGCGATTACAAGGGCACCGAGACGTTCAGCGCCACCACGGGTGACTCTCTGGAATACAAGTTCACCGGTGCCGGGATCAAGGTCATTTCCCCGCAGTCCATCAACCATGGCTACGGCGATGTCTACCTTGATGGCGTCAAGGTCGGCCAGACCAACACCTACCGCGGCCAGAACGCCGCCTACCAATACGTCGCCTTCCAGAAGGAGGGTTTGGACCCCACTGTTGAGCACACGCTCAAGATTGTGGTGACGGGCCAGAAGGATGCCGGCAGTTCGGGTACCTTCGTGAGCGTTGACGCATTTGATGTCATCGCCGCCCCGGCGCAGGCCACCCAAGTGAAGATCGACGACGTCGATCCCAAGATTGTGTTCTCAAAGACCCCCGCCGGCGTGTCCCAGTGGAACCACGAGACGGGCAAGAACTGGACCATCAATGATTACCTGGGCACGGAAACCTCCAGCAACATCACCGGGGCGTCCTACGAATACACCTTCAAGGCCGCCGATATCCGCCTGATTTCCCCGCGCTCCACCAATCACGCCAAGGCCGATGTCTTCCTCGACGGCGTCAAGGTGGGCGAGACCAACACCTATATCCCCACGTTGCCCAGCCAGGCCCAATTCGTGGCCTTCGAGAAGACCGGCCTCGACCCCGCCGTCGAGCATGTCATCAAGGTGGTCAATACCGGGGTGAAGGGTGACCCGGCCGCCGTCGGCACTTTTGTTGCCATCGACGCGATCGAGACCTCCACACCCGGCACCACCCCCGCGGCTCCGGCCGACGCCATCACCTTTGACCGCGTGCCGCAAAAGGCCGGGACGTTCCTGAATCTGCACGGTCGCGATGCCGCCATGGTCATCGCCGATTACGCCTTCGACGGCCAGAAGCTCATGTACAGCACCTCCGAGCTGTTCACGAAGATGCCGGTCACCGGTGGCACCTTGCTGGTGCTCAACGGTGCCAAGAACGACGCCGGAGAAACAGTTCTGCATTATGCCGCGGCTCCCAGCGTGGTCACCTTGAGCGGACCCGCCGTGGAATCCACCTGGGATGCGGCAACGAAGACGCTGCGCCTCAACTACGTTCACGGGGCGGGCAGCACGGTCAAGATCAGCGGCGGCGGGGCACCGGAGCTGACCATCGTCACCACCGACCGCAGCGCAACGGCACTGCAGTGGACGGTGGAAGGCGAGGTCACCGGGGCCACCACGAACAAGACCACCATGGTTACCGGTGTTGATCTCTTGCGCTCGGCGGAGTTCACCGGGGACACTGTCCACCTGGTGGGCGACACCAAGGCGGCTCGAACCGTCGGCATTTACGTTCCGGCAGGCATAACCAAGGCCACGTGGAACGGGCAGCCGTTGGCGACAACCGCGGGCGCCAACGGCGAGCTGACAGCCAGCCTCGCCGGCCCGGCACCTGCAGTATTGCCGGCACTGAGCACGTGGAAGGTTTCGGGTGAAAATCCGGAATCCGCTGTTGCCTTCAATGATGCATCGTGGCTTGAGGCCACGGCCACCGCAGCGGCGAACCCGCGTCAGGGCCCGGGCCCCAACCAGGGCAAGGTCCTAGATACCGCCTACTACGGTTTCTACGAGGGCGACACCTGGTACCGGGCGCACTTCACCGCCTCGTCGGCGTCCACCAGCATTCAGCTGCGCGGGCAAGGTGGCAACGGCGCGAACATGTTGGTGTGGGTCAACGGCAGCTTCGTCGGAGCCGCGTCGGCCAATGGCAGCATGCAAACACTGCAGGTTCCGGCCGGGATTATCAAGAGCGGCGAGGACACCGTCGTTTCGGCGGTTGTCCGCAACCACGGACAAAACCTTGACTGGTCCGATGATGGTCTGTCCCGCCAAAACCGTGGACTGTTCGATGCGATCCTGCCCAACAGCGGGCCCGTCGTCTGGAAGTTGCAAGGTGCCAAGGACAAGGCGGCCCCCGTCGACACCGACCGCACCATGTACAACACCGGTGGCCTCTATGGCGAGCGTGCCGGCTGGTACCTGCCGGATTACCCCGATGCGCAATGGGCCGACACCACCAGCCTGAAGCCTGCCAAGGCGGGTGTGAGCTGGTACCGCAGCACCTTTGATTTGGCTGTCCCGGCCGGCACCGACACCGCAGTGGCGCTACAGATTAACGATGCCAAGTTTGACAATGGCCGGCAGTCCTACGCCCGAGCCGTCATTTATATCAACGGCTGGAACACGGGGACCTGGGTGGGCAACGTTGGCCCGCAGAGCCGCTTCACCATTCCCAGCGGGTTCCTGAACAAGTCGGGCAACAACACGATTGCCATCGCGCTGACGACCGAACGCGACGCCCAGGGCCCGGACTCCATCACCCTCGTGGATCGCGGAACCAGCCTCGGCGGGGTGCCCACCACGCTGAACACGGCGCCGAATTACACCCCTGCCGTTGTGACCGCGACGGCAGAGAAAACCACTGTCGACGTCGGAGCCGACGCTGTTGTCAGCGGCACCTCCGCCCTGGCCGCGATTGGCAACGGCGCATTGACGAAGGCTGTGGTTGATTTCGGCGACGGCGCCGCCGCGGTCACCGTTCCTGTTGTTGACGGACGCTACACGGCAACGCACAACTATGCGGCGAAGGGTGCCTTCATCGCCACGGTGGCCATCAAGGATGCGGTGTCCGGCTCGGTCCTTGGCACTAAGACCGTAGCCATCTCGGTCGCCGATGCCGCAACTCCGACGGAGAGCGCGACACCGACTCCCACGGCAACGCCGTCGCCAACGCCGACCCCAACGCCGTCCCCGACCGCAACCGCGTCGGCCAGCGCTACGCCGTCGAACTCTGCGCCCTCGGATGGTGTGGCCGCCGTTAGCCTGAGCGCGGGAACGTTGGCTCCGGGCGAGCGGCTGACGATTTCGGGTGTGAATTTCAAGCCGGGAACAGTGGCGGAATTTGTGTTGCATTCCAAGCCCGTGACGTTGGGGACCGCGACAGTTGCGCCTGACGGCACGGTGACGTTGAGCGTAAATCTTCCCCAGAACGCCTCAGTGGGGAAGCACACCATCGTCGTGGACGGCAAGCGGATTAATGGCAGACCGGTCAAGGTTCGTTCACCACTGACCATCAGGGTCTTGGGATCGGTCGCGCAGATAGAGCGCGTGGCCGTCACTTCCGGAGCCCATGACGCACTGATTGGCGTGGGTGTCGGGCTGCTCCTCGTGGCGGGTGTGTCCTTCGTGAGCCGTCGCCGGATGAGTGGTCACTCGCGTCGCCGCTCATGAGTAGGCGGTGAGTGTGGCGCCCGTTCCGAACGGGCGCCACACTCATCTCGAATGGTTCACAAGGTGGAAAATGTGCCACCAGATTCGCTCAGGCGTTGCTGGGCACAAAAAAGTGGGGCCGCTTGCAGCGAATGCAAGCGGCCCCACTTTTGGTGGTGCGAACTACGGAGCGGTGGTCGCCTCGGCAGATGCATCAACGGTCGGCTCAGCGGTTGCGGCGTCCGTTGCTGCAACGGTCGGCTCGGGGCTCGGCGCGATCGTCGGAATCAGGTTCGTGTATTCCTTGAGCGTTCCGTCCATGACGGGAACGTTCAGCGAAGCGGTTTCGGATGAGGCACCCGAGAGGCGCAGCTCGAGGGGCTCGAGAGCGCCCGGGGCGCTAGCCACGGTGCTCAGGATGTGCTCGTCGCCGGTCGTGCCCAGGATCGTGGGGGTGCCGGGCTTGACGACGATTTCCGTCTGCGAGCCGGCAGCGCCGCTGATCGTCAAGGTGATGTCGGAATCGGACTGGTTGTAGAACGTACCCGCCACGCGACCCGGAGCGTCAGTAGCCTCGGAAACGATCAACACGTTGCGCAATTCCAGCTGGCCCAAATCAAGGCGCACGCCATCAGATGCCGAGTACACACGGGTGGTGCTTTGCTCATTGATGGCACTGCAGCCTGTGAATGCCATGGCACCAATGCCGATGGCTGCAATCAGGCTCAAGCGGTGTGCTCGTTTGGTACCGCGGATGCCGGCAGCGATTCTCACGTCAGTAACTCCTCATGGAAAAGACAAAATATCACTCCCAGCTTATCCGTAATTGCCGCAAATGTGCGCCTCGGCGTTCTCGTGACGAACTTCTGCGCCGTTGTGGCACCCTGCGCGGATGCACCTCCCCGGGCAATAGTCAAGGGGGTTGATAATCTCCACTTGTTGGAACAATTGCGCGGTTAGCGTAGTTTCTCGGGCCCCTGACCTGCGGAAACTCAAGGGAGCAGAGAGTTAACCGTGATAAACTAGGGGTATTGGAAAGGGAGAATCCACATGCTTTTTGAGGTCGGCGAGACAGTAGTTTATCCACATCATGGTGCGGCAAAGATCGAAGAGATCAAGATGCGTACCATCCGTGGGGAAGAGAAAATGTATCTCAAGCTCAAGGTTGCACAGGGGGATCTGACGATCGAAGTTCCCGCTGAGAACGTTGACCTTGTGGGAGTGCGTGATGTCGTAGGCAAGGAAGGCCTTGAACACGTCTTCGATGTTCTGCGTGCAGAGTTTACGGAGGAACCCGCTAACTGGTCCCGCCGTTACAAGGCAAACTTGGAAAAGCTTGCTTCCGGTGACGTTATCAAGGTTGCCGAGGTCGTTCGCGATCTCTGGCGTCGTGACAACGATCGCGGAGTCTCTGCCGGCGAGAAGCGCTTGCTGGCAAAGGCCCGTCAGATTCTGATTTCGGAACTGGCCTTGGCTGAGAAGACGGACGAAGACAAGGCCTCCGAGGTCTTGGACGAAGTTCTGGCTTCCTAGATCTACCCTTGAGAGCCCCTGTACCAAAACGGTACGGGGGCTTTTTCGTGCCCCCAGGCCTTACCTGTGGCTGTCGTCTCACGAGGGCCTCGCTGGCGGACTAAAGTGGAGGGCATGACTGAGGTAAAAGACGGCTCGTGCGCCGTTGTAGTGGTTGCGGCAGGTTCCGGACAGCGATTGGGACATGGCGTCCCGAAAGCACGCGTTCCCCTAGCCGGAAGCCCCATGCTGGTGCATGCCGTGCGCGGCGTGCTCAAGGCCGGGATTGCCGCGCAGATCTGCGTCGCCATCCCCGAAGGTGATGCTGCGCTGGCCAGCATCTGCGAACAGCTGGCAGCCGAAGCCGCTACGGCCGGTGTGCTCTTTACCGCTGTCGACGGCGGCGCCGAGCGCTCGGCCTCCGTCACGGCCGCGCTGGAGGTCATCGCCGACGGCGTCACGAACATCATGATTCACGACGCTGCCAGGCCGCTCACGCCGTCGGGCGTTTTCAACCGCGTGGCCGCCGCCCTGCGCGACGGTGCCGCGGCCGTCATCCCGGCGTTGGCCGTCACCGACACCATCAAGACGGTGGTCCCGGCCAGCCTGCCCGCGACGGGAGCCGGTTTGGAAAAGGTCGTCGACACCCCCGCGCGTCATCAATTGCGTGCCGTGCAGACCCCTCAGGGTTTCCGTCTCGATACCTTGCGCCGCGCTCACGAATACCTGCTGACCTTGGATGCCGCTGCGGCCGCCAGCATCACCGACGACGCCATGCTCGTGGAGGCGCTGGGCGAGGTGGTCTTTGTGGTGCAGGGATCCACGCACAGCCTCAAGATCACCACCCCCATGGACCTGCTGCTGGCCGAGGCCATGCTGGCCGGTCCGCTGCGCCCGCGCTGGATTGAAGGCTAAAGCCATGATGTTGCCCCGCACAGGAATCGGCGTAGACATTCACGCCTTTGACTCAGCCGAGAACCCCGCCCCGCTCTGGCTCGCCGGACTTTTGTGGGAAGGCGAGCGTGGCCTGAGTGGCCATTCCGACGGCGACGCCGTGGCCCACGCGGCCGCCGACGCACTCTTCTCCGCCGCCGGAGTGGGCGATCTTGGCACACACTTCGGCACCGACCGCCCAGAGTACGCTGGCGCCTCCGGCGTGAAGCTCCTGGGCGAGGCGGCCCGGATTGTGCGCGCTGCCGGCTTTGAGATCGGCAATATCGCCGTGCAGTTCGTGGGCAACCGTCCCAAGTTCAGCCCGCGCCGACAGGAAGCCGAGGCCGTGCTGACCGCCGCCGCCGGCGCCCCGGTGTCCGTCAGTGCCACGACCTCCGACGGCCTCGGATTCCCCGGCCGCAACGAGGGCATCACGGCCTATGCCACGGCCCTCGTGGTCAGCCTGGCACCCCAAGAATCCGCTGGAAGGGATACCCTAGAGCCGTGACCTTGCGCTTCCATGACTCAGCTACCGCCGCTACTCGCGACTTCGTCCCGCTCAAAGAGGGGGAGGTTTCGCTGTACTACTGCGGCGCCACCGTTCAGGGCGAGCCGCACATCGGCCATGTCCGCTCCGCCCTCGCCTTCGACCAGCTGACCCGCTGGCTGCAGAGCAGCGGCTACAAGGTCACTGTGGTCCGTAACGTGACCGACATCGATGACAAGATCCTCGTCAAGGCCGCCGAAAACAACGAGCCCTGGTGGGGTCTGGCGTACCGCTTCGAGCAGGCCTTCGGCGACGCTTATGCCTCCCTTGGCATCCAGAAGCCCACCTATGAGCCGCGCGCCACGGGCCACATCCCCGAGATGCACGCCCTCATCGCCACGCTGATCGAGCGCGGCCACGCCTACCCTGCCCTGAATGACTCCGGCGATGTGTACTTCGACGTGCGCTCCTGGAAGCAGTACGGCTCCCTCACGCACCAAAATATTGATGACATGCAGGCAGCGCCCGACGCCGACCCTCGGGGCAAGCGCGACCCTCGCGACTTTGCGCTGTGGAAGGGTCACAAGACGGGCGATCCCGAGACGGCTCGCTGGGAGTCCCCGTGGGGCGCCGGCCGACCGGGCTGGCACCTCGAGTGCTCCGCCATGGTCACTAAGTACCTCGGCACCGAATTCGACATTCATGGAGGCGGCCTGGATCTGCGCTTCCCGCACCACGAAAATGAGATGGCCCAGTCGCAGGCTGCCGGCCACGGTTTCGCGAATTTCTGGATGCACAACGGCATGGTCACCTACCAGGGTGAAAAAATGTCCAAGTCCATCGGCAACACGATCAACCCGCGCGAAATGCTCGAGATCGCCCGCCCCTTAGTGGTCCGTTACTACCTGGGCCAGGCGCACTACCGCTCAGTCTTGGACTACCGACCGGGCTCACTCGAGGAAGCCGCGGCCGCCGTCGAACGTATTGAGACCTTTGTCAGCGCCGCGAGTGCCAAGTTGTTCCCCGAAGGCGAGCCTGCCTTCGTCGCCACTATTCCAGAGGCCTTCCGCGCCGCTATGGACGATGACCTCAACATCCCCGCGGCCCTCGCGGTGCTTCACGAGACAGTCCGCGCCGGCAACACGGCGTTGGCGGCCGGCAACAGCGATGGTGTCCTGGATGCCTTCGGCGCCGTCGTGGGCATGACCGAGGCGCTGGGCATCAACCCGCTCGACGCACAGTGGCAGCAGGGCAGTGGCTCGGAGGCCGAGCTGACGGCGCTCGACGTGCTCGTCAAGGCGCAGCTCGAGGCCCGGGCGCAGGCTCGGACGGAGAAGAACTGGGCCGAATCGGACCGGATTCGCGACGTGCTAGCAGCGGCCGGCGTGGACGTGGCGGACACGGCAGCAGGAGCCACCTGGTCCCTGAAGCGCTAACCCCTTCCGGACGCCGCATCACTTTCCGGCCGTTTTTGTCCAACGCGGCATCACTTAACGGCCAATTCGCCAGAAGCCCGCATTTTCGCGGCGGGCCCAACGGTGAGAATGCGCACTTTTTCGGCCATGAACCACGAAATTTAACTTCAGCCCGTAAGCTGGTAGCTACGGGGTTGTATTCCCCCGTGATCTTGCGTGCCTAAAAGTGCAGGCAAATAGATTTGATTTGACGAACTTCGGGGCCATGGAAACCACAGGGCGCCGCACCAATCGTAAGGGTTTTACCATGGCCAAAGATTCACAGCGCGGGGCAGTACGCAAGACCAAGAAGGGCCCCTCCGTCGGCACAGGTGGCCATGGCCGTAAGGCTCTTGAAGGCAAGGGCCCCACTCCCAAGGCTGCCGAGCGCACCTACCACAAGGCGTACAAGAACCAGGAGCTGGCCGAGCGTTCAGCCGCCAAGCGCGGCGCTGGCACCAGCGCCTCACCCCGTCGCAACAGCGGCCCCAAGGGTAAGGCCACCGAAGAGCTCGTGACGGGCCGTAACTCGGTCGTCGAGGCACTGCGCGCGGGCATTCCCGCCAAGGCACTTTACGTTGCTGTCCGCGTCGACATGGACGAGCGCGTGCGTGAATCCATTAAGCTCGCCACCGAGCGCGGCATCCCGCTGTTGGAAGCCCACAAGCCGGAACTGGACCGTCTCACCGAAGACGCCATCCACCAGGGCCTCGTGCTGCAGATTCCCCCGTACGAGTACGAGGACGCCGTAGACACCGCCAGCGAGATCATCGCCAAGTGGAAGAAGGGGCACATCGCCAACGCGCCGCTCATCGTGGCCCTCGACGGCATCACCGATACCCGCAACCTCGGTGCCATCATCCGTAGCGTTTCGGCGTTCTCCGGCCACGCCGTCATCGTTCCCGAGCGCCGCAGCGCCGGTGTCACGGCTGCCGCCTGGAAGACCAGCGCCGGTGCAGCCGTACGCGTCCCCGTCGCCAAGGCTCCCAACCTGAACCGTGCCATCGGCGCGTTCCAGAAGATGGGCTTCTTTGTTCTCGGGCTCGACGGCGACGGCGACGTTTCGCTGCCTGACCTCGCCTTGGCGCAGGAACCGGTATGCATCGTGGTTGGCTCCGAGGGTAAGGGCCTGTCCCGCCTCGTGCGCGAAAACTGCGATCAGATCGTCTCCATCCCGATCGACTCCGCTATGGAGTCCTTGAATGCCTCCATGGCTGTTGGTATCAGCCTGTACGAGATCTCGAGGCAACGCGCGGTCAAGGGGTAGCCATGCCAAACACCGTGGTGGCGGCCGTCAGCACCCTGGGAGCGGCACAGTCCCGGCACTTTCCGCTAGGAATCAGTGCCGCTCCCAAGGGGCAGCCTGATCAGGGAGCCAATGTTGCTGTCTACGCTCCTGCCCATCGCGATGTGGTGCTGTGTTTTCAGCCCCCTGGCGATTCGTGGCGAGCCATTTTGCTCCCTGACAAGACCGACGGCGTCCACCACGGATTCGTCGAGGGGTTGCCGGTTGGCACCCGCTACGGTTTTTACACCAATCTTGCGGCGAGCCGCGAAGAGCTGCTGCTGATCGATCCCGAAGCGGTGCAGCTCCTGCTGGACCCGTACGGTCGCTACATCGATGAGATCACGCGCGCCGACGGAAGCGTGGGATACCTTTCCGTCCGGATGGATTCCGGATTCGACTGGGGCACCGTCACCCGGCCTAATACGCCGTGGCGCGAAACCGTGTTTTATGAGGCGCACGTCCGCGGCCAGACCATGCTGCACCCGGAGATTCCCGAGGAAATTCGGGGCAGCTACGCTGGCATGGCACACCCCGTCATGATCGCTCATCTGCTGGAACTTGGCGTGACCGCCGTCGAGCTTTTGCCGGTACATTTCCACCTGGATGAGCCGCATCTGCAGGGCACCGGGATGAGCAACTACTGGGGCTACAACACCCTGGGTTTCTTTGCCCCGCACGCACAATATGCCAGCGCCGCCGCGCGCGAGGCCGGGCCTGCCGCCGTGCAAGCCGAGCTCAAGGGCATGGTCAAGCTGCTGCACATGGCCGGCATCGAGGTCATTCTCGACGTGGTGTACAACCACACGGCCGAGGGCGGTCCGGGTGGGCCGTCGCTGAGCTGGCGCGGCCTGGCCGAGGAGCAGTACTACCGCATGCGCGATGGTCAGTACTATGACACGACCGGTTGCGGTAACACCTTGAACTTTGGCAATCCGCAGGTCATGAAAATGGCGCTGGATTCGCTGCGTTACTGGGTCGAGGAATTCCACATCGACGGCTTCCGCTTCGATTTGGCCGTGTCGCTGGCCCGCAATGGCAAGCACGAGTTCGACAACCAGCACCCGTTCCTGCTCGCCGCGGCCGCTGACAGTGTGCTGGGAACCACCAAGCTCATCTCCGAGCCGTGGGACGTTGGCTACGGTGGCTGGCAAACCGGTAACTTCCCCACGGGCTGGGCAGACTGGAACGACACCTTCCGCGATACCCTGCGCGATATCTGGCTGACCGATCGGGCCACCATGTTCTCCGGCTACCACCACAATGGCCTCGCCAAACTCGGTGATGCCCTAGGCGGATCGTCCCAGCTTTTCGCCGCGTCGGGCCGCAGCAGCATGTCGTCGGTCAACTTTGTCACCGCCCACGATGGCTTCACACTGGCCGATCTGACCGCCTACAACAACAAGCACAACCTGGATAATCAGGAAGAAAATCGCGACGGCAACAGCAATAACCGCAGCTGGAATCACGGCGTTGAGGGCATCACCAACGACGAGAAGATTCTCGCCCAGCGTGCTCGCACCAGCCGTAACCTGATGGCCACCATGTTGTTGGCGCTCGGCGTGCCCATGCTCACCGCTGGTGACGAACTGGGTCGCAGCCAGGGCGGCAATAACAATGTGTACTGCCAGGACAATGAGATTGCCTGGGTCGATTGGTCCATGGATGAGGAAGCGAAAACCATGCTGGCCGCCACGCGCCGCCTGCTGAAGATTCGCAAGGATTTCCTGGCCGCCCAGCCTAGCGGGTACCCCACGCGTGGCGGGCAGTCGTTCATTCACTGGTTCGGCGCCGATGGTGTTCCCATGTCGCCGGAGGAGTGGAAGAATCCGCACGAGCGCGTCCTGACCATGCTCATGGGTTCTCCCGACGGCAAGGTCGATGGCCTGGTCGTCTTCAACACGGGCATCACCGATGAGGACGTGGTCCTGCCGGCCAACCCGCGCTTTGGTGCAGAGTCCAAGGATGGCGAGATTGTCGAGCCGCGCTCGTATATGTTGCGGATGACCACGGCGGAGGCGACGTTAGCGGACGACGGCGAACCCTCCTTCCGCTTGCCCCGCTCCATTGAGCTGGTCAAGCCGGGCGAGCGCGTCCGTGTGGATGCCAACACCGTCCAGATTTATCGCAACGACCTTACCTCTCGGTAAATGAGTCCGCCAAGAGGGGGTCTGCCACACGGCAGGCCCCCTCTCGTGATTTCCCCCGAGTGCAGACGGCGCGACATTCACCGTCTGCACCCGCTCCTCAGGTTCCGGCCCCTCCCGTTCGTTGAGTCGCCACATCACGCCCTTATCCGTGTGTCTTTTGGGCGTTATGTGACCACTCAACGCGGAGTTACTTGCGTGCGCCAGTGTCCGCTTGTGTCCCGCGGCGGAGCTACCGCCATCTGGCGCAGTTTGCTCTCGTTCCGGCCCCTCCCGTGCGTTGAGTCGCCACGTCACGCCCTTATCCGTGTGTCTTTTGGGCGTTATGTGACCACTCAACGCGGAGTTACTTGCGTGCGCCAGTGTCCGCTTGTGTCCCGCGGCGGAGCTACCGCCATCTGGCGCAGTTTGCTCTCGTTCCGGCCCCTCCCGTGCGTTGAGTCGCCACGTCACGCCCTTATCCGTGTGTCTTTTGGGCGTTATGTGACCACTCAACGCGGAGTTACTTGCGTGCGCCAGTGTCCGCTTGTGTCCGGCGGCGAACCCGCCCGATCTGTGTCTGCAACCGCGACATTCTCTGGAGCTAGGCTGTCCTGATCAACCCCAGTTCCGCCGGATTGGCGAGCGCACCGTGGGTGGGGAGAATCTGGACGCTATATCCAAAGTCGCCGGAACGGTCGATGAGCAGGTCCGCGGAGAACTGGTAGCGTCCCATGCCGTGGTCCTGCACCGTCTCCAGACGCTGTGAGCGGGTCTGGGCCAGATCATCCGCATCATCGACCGTCCCGTACACCACGCTGACGTGAACATCGTTCGGATCCAGCTGGCCGAGATTGACGTGGGCCCGCACCTGCAGCGACTCACCAATTTGTGGCTCGTCGCCCAAGCCGTGGGAGTCCACATGTTCCACGTGAACCTCGGACCAGGCCGGACGCACCCGTTCCGTCCAGGCCGCCAGCTCCTTCGTGACGGCGTAGTTGTTGGCGCGCGCTAAGCGTCCGGCAACGGCTGCCGGCTGGTACAAACGCTGCACGTATTCGGCCACCATGCGATCAGCCGAGACGGCCGGGCCCAGGTTGGCGAGCGTGTGCTTGATCATCGAAATCCAGCGTGCGGGCAGCGCACCCTGGTGTGGCTGGGATGCGCCGGCGGCTCCGGCAGCCGAGGCCACCACCTCACCGTAGAAGCGCGGGGCAACCTGTGTCTCCAACAGTTCGTACAGCGCAGCAGCCTCGATGTCGTCGCGTTCCGTTTCCCCGGCCCCGGTATTGGCCGTCGGGATCGCCCAGCCGTTCTCGCCGTCGTACATTTCATCCCACCAACCATCCATGACGGAGAGATTCAGCGAGCCGTTGATGGCGGCCTTCATACCCGAGGTGCCACAGGCTTCGAGCGGCCGGAGCGGATTGTTGAGCCACACATCGCAGCCCGGGAAGAGCGTGCGGGCCATAGCGATGTCGTAATTGGGCAGGAAGATGATCCGGTGGCGCACCTCGGGATCGTCAGTGAACTGCACCAAATCCTGAATCATCTTCTTGCCGGCGTCGTCCGCGGGGTGCGACTTGCCAGCGATGATGATCTGGATTGGGTGCTCGGGATGCAGCAGCAGCGCCTTGAGCCGGGCGGGATCGCGCAGCATGAGGGTCAGACGCTTGTAGGTGGGGACGCGGCGGGCAAAACCAATCGTCAAAACGTCCGGATCCAGCGCCGAATCGGTCCAGGCCAGCTGGGCATCCGCGGCACCGCGCTTTTTCCATGAGGACCGTAGACGCGCGCGGGCATCGTCGACGAGGGCGGAACGCAGCCGTCGGCGCAGCGCCCACACCTCTTCATCACTGACGTCATACACCTTGGACCAATCGGGCCCATCCAGGACCTCGGCGCCAAAGCGTTCCTTGGCCAGCGCCGCGAGCTGCGGGTCAACCCAGGTGGGCACGTGGACGCCGTTCGTGACGGAGATGATCGGCACGTCTTGCTGCTCGAAGCCCGGCCACAGTCCGGAGAACATGCCGCGCGAGACCACGCCGTGGAGCTTGGCGACCCCGTTGGCGCGCTGAGCTAGGCGCAGGCCCATGACGGCCATGTTGAAGACCGCGGGATCGCCGCCGTCGTAATTTTCCGCGCCAAGGGCCAGGATCTCGGAGACGGGGACCCCGGGAGCCAACGCGCCGGCAAAGAAGTGCTCGATCATGCTGCGCGGGAAGCGGTCGATGCCGGCCGGAACAGGGGTGTGGGTGGTGAAGACCGTCGACGCGCGGCCGGCAGCAAGTGCCTCACCCCAGCTCAGCGGCTGCTCGGTGATGGCCGGATCCATGAGCTCGCGCACGCGTTCAATGCCGAGGAATCCGGCGTGCCCTTCGTTGGTGTGGAAGACCTCCGGGGCGGCAGTTCCCGTCAGCCGCGCGTAGGTGCGCAGCGCCTTGACCCCGCCCATGCCCAACAGCAATTCCTGCGTCAGGCGGTGATCGCCGCCGCCACCGTAGAGCCGGTCGGTCACGCCGCGGGCCGCATCGTCGTTCGCGGCCACGTTGGAATCCAGGAGCAGCAAGGGCACCCGGCCCACATCGGCTCGCCAAATGTGCGCATGCAACACCCGGTTATTCGGCAGGGGCAGCGTGACCAGCGCGGGCGTGCCGTCCTCCTCGCGCAGCAGGGTCAGCGGCAGGGAATCTGGGTCCAGCAGCGGGTAACTTTCCTGCTGCCACGCATCCCGTGAGAGCGATTGCTTGAAGTAACCTGCCTGATAGAGAAGCCCGACGCCGATGAGCGGCACCCCGAGGTCGGAGGCAGACTTGAGGTGGTCACCGGCGAGAATGCCGAGGCCGCCGGAATACTGGGGGAGGACCTCGGTGATGCCAAATTCGGGGGAGAAGTACGCAATGCAGGCGGGTGCCTCTGCGCCCAGCGACTGGTACCAGCGTGGTTCGCACAGGTACGTGTCGAGGCTGCTTTCGGCTGCAGCCACGCGGGACACCACGTCCGGATCCTGAGCAAGCGCCTGCAACTGTTCGCGGGACAGGGCAGCGAGCATGGCGAGGGGGTTGCGGCGGGATTTTTCCCAGAGCTGCGGATTGAGCGATTCAAACAAGGTGCGGGTGGGCAGATGCCAGGACCACCGGAGATTGGTGGCCAACTTGGTCAGGGCAGAGATCTGCGCAGGGACGACGGTGCGGACGGTGAATCTGCGAATTGCCTTCATGCCGGTCACACTAACCCAAGAGCTGGGACAGGAGTAGAGGCATGTGACTTATTGCGGTTTCATGACGTAGCAGAAGGGGCGAAAGGCGAAAAGTTGTCGCCGTGTGACGTCCAAACGCGCCGATGTGGCGCTCGACCTTAGCAATCCGGGCAAGGAGTCGCTAACGTCGTGCATGTGACTACTCTTAAGCCTTCGCGTAAAACGCCAACCGCAGCGTCGTCCTTGCGCTCAGCAGCCACTACACCCTCGGATCCGCAGGAGGGTCTGCGCTTTGGCCGCATCCCGATCACGAACGTGCAGCCGGTCGTAGAAAATGGTGCATTCCCGGCTAAGGGTATTCGCGGCGCCGACGTGCGGGTCAGTGCCGTGATCTTCCGTGAGGGCCACGATGCTTTGGGTGCCACAGCCATTCTTTTTGCCCCGGACCAGAGTGAAATTCAGCGTACTCGTCTCGCTCCGGTCCCTAAGGGCAGCGATTCCTGGGAAGGCGTGTTGACCCCGTCCTCCGAGGGTAACTGGAGCTTCGCCGTAGAAGGCTGGACCGATCTCTACGGCACCTGGGCGCACAACGCGCAGGTAAAAATCAACGCCAACGTTGACGTGGACGTCATGCTGGCCGAGGGTGCGCTGCTTTTGGGCACCGCAGCCAAAAACGCCAAGGCCACGCACCCGGAGGCAGCAAAGGCCTTCACCTCGGCCGCCGATCGCCTCGCCGACGCGTCACTGAACACCATTGACCGCCTAGCCGCCGGTACAAGCTCGGCCGTACGTGCCGCCGTCGGACTTTTCCCGCTGCGAGATCAGGTGACCCGGAGCCGTACTTACCCGCTGCTGGTGGAACGTGATGCTGCCGGTCGCGGTGCCTGGTATGAATTTTTCCCGCGTTCTGAGGGTGCCTCGCGCAGTGCCGAGACTGGCGAGTGGACCAGCGGTAATTTCCGTACGGCCGCTCATCGGCTGCCGGCCGTGGCCGAGATGGGCTTTGACGTGGTGTATCTGCCGCCGATCCATCCCATCGGCTCGATCAACCGAAAAGGTCCCAACAATTCACTGACCACTGTTCCCGGCGATCCCGGTTCGCCGTGGGCCATCGGCTCGGCCGCCGGTGGGCATGACGCGATTCACCCTGAGCTGGGCTCCTTCGAGGATTTCGATGCCTTTGTTGCGGCCGCGAATGAGCTAAACCTTGAGATTGCGCTGGATCTGGCCCTGCAGTGCGCCCCGGATCACCCCTGGGCCACGGCACATCCGGAATGGTTCACCACACGCGTGGACGGCACCATCGCTTATGCGGAAAACCCTCCGAAGAAGTACCAGGACATCTATCCCCTGAACTTTGACAACGATCCGGCCGGGCTCAGCACCGAAATTCTGCGTGTTGTCCGCCTGTGGATCGATCACGGGGTGCGCATCTTCCGCGTTGATAACCCGCACACCAAGCCGGTCTGGTTCTGGGAGTGGCTTATCGGCACCATTAACGCCGAACGCCCCGACATCGTCTTCTTGGCCGAGGCCTTCACCCGCCCGGCCATGATGGCAGCTCTGGGCCGCGCCGGTTTCCAGCAGTCCTACAGCTACTTCACGTGGCGCAACACCAAGGAAGAGCTCGAGGAGTACCTCGTGCATGTCAGTCGGGAATCGGCCGGCTATTTCCGCCCCAACTTCTTTGTTAACACCCCGGACATCCTCACCGAGTACCTGCAGTACGGTGGCCCCGCGGCGTTTAAGATTCGCGCCATCCTCGCCGCCATGGGTAGCCCGCTCTGGGGTATGTACGCTGGCTTCGAACTCTTCGAGCACGTGGCCCGCCCCGGCTCGGAAGAGAACATCGACAACGAAAAGTATGAATTCAAGGACCGTGACTTTGCCGCTGCGGAGGCGCAGGGTAAGTCGTTGGCACCGTTCGTGACGCTACTGAACAAGATCCGCCGCGCGCACCCCGCACTGGGGGACCTGCAGAATCTGAGCCTGCATGCAGCCTCCGACGACGCGACCCTGGTCTTCAGCAAGCACAAGAATGTTCCCGCCACGGAGGATGCCCCGGCCTACAAGGACACCGTCATCGTGGTCATCAACGTCGATCCGCACAGCATGCGTGAAGGCGAAGTGACTCTTGACCTTGACGCTCTGGCGCTCGACGGGCTCTCCTCAGATGGCACCTTTATTGTGGACGATCTCGTCACCGGGGCAAGCTGGAACTGGGGCAAGAAGAATTACTTCCGGCTGGACGCGCATCTGGAACCCGCCCACATTTTGCATATTCGGCGCTGAGCCATGGGCCCAGATGTCGCGGTACTCAGAGCAGGATCGGTGCGCCAACGCTCATGAGTGATGCCCTCCTCACCCTCATCGCAGAGTGGTTGCCGCAGCAGCGCTGGTATCCCCGCAAGGGCGACGCCGGCCACGGTGCGCGACTCACGATTGCCGAACGACACGAGCTGCCCTCGCCCGATCCCGCGGTGACGCTGCTGGTGTTGTTGTTGCGTGTGGATTTCCCCTCCCTCACCTCTCCTCCGTACGACGTCGGACAGCGGCTGACGCTGCACGTTCCCCTCAGTTTTCACCGAGATAGCACGGCCGTGCCAAGTAATTCTGAGGCCTCGGCTGGCGCTGTTGGCACAGGTGGGGTGTTGGGAACCCTTGAGGAGTTCGACGGTTGGCCCGACGGCCGAGTGCACGATGGCTTGGCGGATCTGGTGTTCCTGCGGGCTTGGCTTTCCATGGCGCTGGGTGTTCCTCAGGGCGCAGCCGACGAGGTGCAGATCTGGCGGAACCCGGAGCTTGTTGGTGGTGCCGAGGATACGCTCTCCGATATTCGCGCCCTGGGTGCTGAGCAGTCCAATACCTCGATTGTTTTTCGGTATGAGGATCGCCCGCTGATTGCCAAGTTCTTCCGCATCTTACAAAGTGGGGCGCATCCCGAGGTTGAGATTGGGCGTGCCCTGGCTACCGTTTCCGGCAAGGGCAAGTTTTCGCAGGTGCCAACGCTCCAAGTCGTTGCACAACAAGGCAGCTCCGGGGCTGTGCTCTGCGTGATTCACAATTTCATCGAGGGAGCACAGGACGGCTGGGAACGTGCCCTGGCCACTGCTGGGGTCAGCGAAGACTTCACGGCACATGCCGAGCTCATCGGCGGAGCCCTGGCGCAGGTCCATGCCAATCTGCGCGAGAGCATGGGAGCCCATTGGGCCGAGAAAGCCGAAACCCAGGCCTTCGTTGAGGTGATGGCCGCACGACTCGAGCATGCCTGGGACGTCGCACGCCCCGCCGTCGGACCGTACGATCAAAAGTTCGAAAGCATTGTGCAACGGCTGCGGCATATTGACCGTCTGCCACAATTTCAACGCATTCACGGCGATCTGCATCTGGGGCAGCTGGTATTGCGGGAGTCTGCTCCCACACCAGAGTGGTTCATCCTAGATTTCGAGGGCGAGCCGCTGCGCTCACTCTATGAACGCGGCCAGGCTGACATCGTCATTCGGGACTTAGCCGGCATGTTGCGCTCCTTTGACTATGCAGGTGCTCAAGCGGCCGGCACGGGAGCCATCACACGCAACGAAGGAGCCGAATGGGCCAGGAAAAGCAGCGACGCTTTTATTCTTGGTTACGAAAATGGCTCCGGCGAGAGAACATCGCGTAATAGTCCGCTTTTCATGGCATTGTGGCTGGATAAAGCGCTGTACGAGGTGGTTTACGAATTACAAAATCGGCCTACATGGACTTGGGTTCCGGTAAAAGCCGTCCGAGATTTGTTTGAATCAATGGAAAGTGGTGTGGACATGGGACTAAATGAAATGGCCCCTCTGGCAGTCAATGCGGGCGTCTTGGCACGAATTTCCGAAGGCAGTTATTACGCGCCGCACTCTGTGCTCGGGGCGCATTTGGATAGTGATGGCAAGGTAACTGTGCGTGCGCTGCGGCATTTGGCCGAGTCGGTGCAGTTAGTCACCGCACAAGGCGTTATTCCCATGACGCATGAGTACGGCGGCATCTGGGTTGCAGTTATTCCGGCACAGGAAGCAGACCATGTGCCGGACTACCGTTTGGACGTCAGGTACGCAGATGGGGTGCACCGCACGGACGATCCCTATCGGTACCTGCCCACTGTCGGCGAACTGGACATGCACCTCATTGCTGAAGGTCGACACGAGACGTTGTGGACCGTTTTGGGTGCCCATGTTCGTCATTACCACTCCGAATTAGGCGATGTTTCGGGCGTCAGCTTTACCGTGTGGGCCCCTGCCGTTCAGGCCGTGCGAGTCATTGGCGAGTTCAATGATTGGGATGGCCGCTCGAACGCCATGCGCAGCCTCGGCAATAGCGGCTTGTGGGAACTTTTCATCCCCGGCGTCTCCGCGGGGGCTCGCTACAAGTTTGAAATCCTCACGGAAAGCGGAAGCTGGCTGGAAAAGGCCGATCCCATGGCCTATGGCACCGAGGTGCCGCCGCTGACGGCATCACGCGTTGTCGACTCGTCGTATTCCTTCAAGGACGATGACTGGATGGCCAAGCGCGCCACGATCGATCCGCACAATTCACCCATGAGTGTTTATGAGGTGCATCTAGGTTCCTGGCGACCGGGGCTGAGCTATGAAGAGCTGGCCACGGAACTCGTCGAGTATGTGCGGGATCTAGGGTTCACCCATGTTGAGCTCATGCCAGTCTCGGAACACCCCTTCGGTGGTTCATGGGGTTACCAGGTCACGTCCTACTATGCTCCGACGTCGCGCTTTGGCCACCCGGACCAGTTCCGTTTCCTCGTCGATTCGCTGCACCAGGCTGGCATCGGCGTCATCATGGACTGGGTACCCGCGCACTTCCCCAAGGATGAATGGGCATTAGCCCAGTTCAACGGTGGGGCGCAGTACGAGCACGCCAATCCACAGCTGGGGGAGCATCCCGACTGGGGAACCTTGATCTTTGACTTTGGCCGCAACGAGGTACGGAACTTCCTCGTCGCCAACGCCCTGTACTGGATCGAAGAATTCCATATCGATGGGCTACGCGTTGATGCCGTCGCGTCCATGTTGTACCTGGACTACTCGCGCGAGGACGGGGCTTGGAGCCCCAACCGCTTTGGCGGACGAGAAAACCTGGAGGCCATCAGTTTCCTGCAGGAAATGAATGCCACCGTCTACCGCCGCAACCCAGGCGTCGTCACGATCGCAGAAGAATCCACGGCGTTCCCCGGAGTCACCGCGCCAACCAGCGAGGGCGGATTGGGCTTCGGCATCAAATGGAATATGGGATGGATGCATGACTCTCTGACGTATATGTCTGAGGATCCTGTTAATAGGGGCTGGCACCACAACCAGATCACCTTCTCCTTGGCTTACGCATTCACGGAGAACTTCCTGTTGCCCATCAGCCACGACGAAGTCGTTCACGGAAAGGGCTCTCTCCTGCGCAAGATGCCCGGTGATCGCTGGCAGCAGTTGGCGAATCTGCGCGCCTACCTCGCCTTCCAGTGGGCTCATCCGGGCAAGCAGTTGATCTTTATGGGTACCGAATTTGGTCAGGAAGCCGAATGGAGCGAAGCTCACGGCCTTGATTGGTGGTTGGCGGAGAACCCCGGGCACAGCGCAATTCAGAAACTTGTGAAGGATCTGAACCACAACTACACCTCTATTACTGCGTTGTCTGAACTGGACAATACATCTGAGGGCTTCACCTGGCTCAACGGTGGCGACACCGCGAACAACGTTGTCTCCTTCGTCCGCTGGGACAAGGCCGGCAAGCCGCTGGTGTGCATCGTCAACTTTGCCGGCGTTGCCTACGAGGGTTACCGCATTGGTATCCCTGCAGCCGGCGTGTGGAGTGAGGCACTGAATACTGATCTAGCCATTTACGGCGGATCTGGTGTCAGTAATACCGGCACCTTGACGGCGGAACCGCTTCCCTGGGATGGGCAAGAGAACTCGTTGAGATTGCGAGTCCCTCCGCTGGGCGCACTGTATCTCACTCTGGCCGACTCCTGACGGAAGCTCGCCTTACCAGCACCTGCTTGCCATTTGGATTCCCGGCGAGCAGGTGCTAGAGTTAGTACTCCGCTGAACGAACAGTTCTGATCCGGATAAGACCAAAACTAATTACCTTGAAATAGGTTTTTGTGCTTTGTTTCAAATGAAAGTTTGAATTTAGTCGAAATCAAGGATTTGACTTATTAGAATTCAGTCGGGTAAGCTTGTAAAGTTGCCCCGGCACTGATCGTCAAGGTTTGTTTCTTGGTGTATGGCTGGGTGTGGTTGTTGTTTGAGAACTCAATAGTGTGCCAAGTTTTATTGATACCAATTTATTTATATTGAATTGGTTATTTGGTTGATTCGCTGCCGCCCCTGTGGTGGTGGATTGATCGTTTAGCTGGTTTCGAATTTAGTGCATGCAGCTAACACCTTTTTCCGGTGTGGTTGTGTGTGTCTGTTTAGTTATTAACGGAGAGTTTGATCCTGGCTCAGGATGAACGCTGGCGGCGTGCTTAACACATGCAAGTCGAACGATGAACCTCGCTTGCGGGGGGATTAGTGGCGAACGGGTGAGTAACACGTGAGTAACCTGCCCTTAACTCTGGGATAAGCCTTGGA
>NZ_QJVC01000016.1 GCF_003219795.1 Arthrobacter psychrolactophilus
GCATCTGCAACGACCTCGTCACCGTCGTCCAAGCAGAACTCGCACTCTAAACCACCACACAGAAGAGGCGGCCACCCTTAAGGGTGACCGCCTCTTCTGTGTTGGAGGGTGGATTAGTGTTGTCCGCCGGTGGGGCGGGCCTTGAGGGCATCGCGGATTTCGGTCAGGAGCAGCACCTGAGGATCAACGGCTGCTTCTTCTTCCTTGATGCCGAGCTTGGCATTACGACGGGCGATGATGTGGTTCATGGGCATGACGACCATGAAGTAGATCGCCGCGGCGACGATCAGGAAGTTGACGAGAACGGTGAGGAAGACACCGAACTTGATATCAACGCCGTTGATGGTCAGGAGCGCGAAGCTGTCGAAATTAGCTGAACCAAATAGTGCTGCGATAAGCGGCATCAGAATATTTTCCACCAGGGAGTTTACAACTGCCCCGAACGCTGCACCGATGACGACGGCGACGGCAAGGTCTACGACGTTGCCCTTCATTATGAAATCTTTGAATCCCTTTAACATGCCACCAAGCTACCGCACACAAGAGCATTCGGGGCGAATTTGAAGGTTAATTTTTGTGTATCACTATTTATTTGTAATCAGGGGCGCCCGGTAGCTTCAAGTACTCTTCGAAGCTCGCGATACCCTTTTTTTGCATATCTTGAGCGACAGCAACACCCACGTACCGCAGATGCCACGGCTCGGCGAGGTAGCCGGTGATACTTTCCACGCCAGGAACGTAACGAACAATGAAGCCGAATTCCGCGCCATGGGCGGCAACCCATTGTGCGGCCGCCGTTTCGGCGAAGCAACTGTCGAAATCGCATGCCGTTCCGGCATTCGCATCACCGATATCCAGGGCCAGACCGGTTTGATGTTCCGAGAAGCCCGGTCGAGCGGATGTGGAGTCTGCCGCGGATTGGCCCTTAGCGGCAACATATCCGTTGTAGAGGGAGGTCTGAACATCGTACGAGCGGTAGCTGCTCTTGATGGTGACGGCGACGCCTTGGGCGGCGGCAGCAGCAAAAAGCCGTTCTGTTGCGGTCGCGGCCTCGGCTCGCAGGGAGACGGGCTCCTCGGATCCTGCGGGCACCTGAGGTGTCACGAGGTCATTGGGCGCGTAGTTGCTTGGAATGAGGGGTCGTTGTTTGTTGACGAGAACCAGCGGGCTGTTGGGGTTAGTGATGTCCCGCAGCGCCTGATCGAGGGTTGCGGACTCTCCGCCCGCGAACAACTTTTGAATCGGTGAGTCGGCCGCGGCCCCGGCAACCGGGAGCGGGGGAGCCGGGGCGGGAGTCGCCGAGGGCAGTGCCGAGGCGTCCGCGCCCGAGGCCGCGAGTGTTGCCGACGGGCTCGATGTGGCTGACGCTTCACCCACTGTTGGTACGGGGAACTCGATGCTTGGCAGCTGGGTGGGTTCCGGCGTCGTGCTTGGAGAAGGAGCATTATCTGCCAGCACCAGGCTGTCCGGTTCCGCCGAGGGACTCATGACGAGGGCCCCGCCAAAGATCAGCCCGGCGCCGAGGACCGAGACCGCGATACCACCAGGATGGGGCCAGGAGAGAGCCCTGCGAACGCGGTCGCCCGGCGAGAGCCGGGGGCGACGCGACTGGTGGAATCCGACGACCTCCATCAGACCTTCCTCAGGAGCATCCGTTTGATGGAATGATCGGCGTCCTTGGTGAGGACCAACTGGGCGCGGCCGCGGGTGGGCAACACGTTTTGAATCAAATTGGGCTCGTTGATGCTCTTCCAGATCTTGTCGGCGGTCGCGGTGGCTTCGGCGTCGGAGAGGCCTGCATAGCGGCGGAAATAGGAATCCGGATCGGAGAAAGCGCTCGAACGCAGGGAACGGAAGCGCTCGATGTACCACTGCTGGATGTGGCTGGTCTTGGCATCGACGTAAATGGAGAAGTCGAAGAAATCGCTCACGGCCAGGCCCGAGCGGCCATCGCTGCGGGGGCGGGCCGCGGCCAAAACGTTCAGACCCTCAACAATGAGGACATCGGGGCGCCGGACTACAACTTCCTTATCCGGCAGGATGTCATAGCTCAGGTGGGAGTACATGGGTGCGCGGACTTCCTCGGCGCCGCTCTTGATGGCGCTGACGAACCGAAGCAGTGCCCGACGATCATAAGATTCCGGAAAGCCCTTGCGCGTCATGAGGCCGCGACGTTCCAGCTCCGCATTGGGATACAGGAAGCCATCGGTCGTGACAAGTTCCACATTGGGAGTATCCGGCCAGCGGCACAACATTTCCTTAAGTACACGCGCCGTGGTGGATTTACCCACGGCCACGGAACCGGCAACACCAATGACAAAGGGTGTGCGGGTGCCGCGTTCCCCAAGGAAGGTGGTGGTGGCATTGTGCAGGTGTTCGGCCGCGCCGACATAAAGGTTCAAAAGGCGTGAGAGCGGCAGATACACGTCGTGAATTTCGCGCATATTCAGTTGATCGCCGAGGCCGCGGAGACGTTGCACGTCGTCTTCATCGAGCGGTTGCTCAATTTTATTAGCCAAGCGAGACCACGTCTGGCGGTCCAATTCCACGAAAGGAGAGGCGCTGACGCTGTTGCTGGACTCGGTTCTTTGAGCTGTCACACCTGCAATTCTGCCTTGTTTGCCGGTGAGTGGGAAACGGGGCCTCACGCAAGGCTGCGATTCGCTGACACATTTTCACGGATAAAGCCCGGTAAGAGGTAGAACGTCCTGCGACTTCGGCGGGGCATATGATTGTTTTTCATGTGTGGAATTGTGGGATACGCCGGTACTGCCCCGGCTCAAGGAATTAGTTCATCGCCCAATCAGCGTGCCCTTGAGGTCCTGGTTGAAGGCTTGCGTCGCCTGGAATACCGCGGTTATGACTCCGCCGGTGTTGCCGTGGTCGGTGCGGCTGGCCTAGAAATGCGTAAGAAGAGCGGCAAGCTTGCCATGCTCCTGGAAGAACTGGAAAGCAACCCGCTGCCGGATGCTTCCACCGGAATTGGTCACACCCGGTGGGCTACTCACGGTGGGCCCACGGACGCCAATGCTCATCCGCACATTGTGGATGGCGACGCCCTGGCGGTTGTCCACAACGGCATCATTGAAAACTATGCTGCCCTGAAATCTGAGCTGCTGGCTCGCGGGCACAGCTTTAAGTCCGAGACGGACACCGAGATTGCCGCCACTCTGCTGGGAGACATCTACAGCAGATTGGCCGATTCCACCCCGGCCGAGGGGCGCCTGTCGAAGGCTATGCAGCAGGTGGCACAGCGCCTCGAGGGTGCCTTCACCCTCGTCGCCACGCATGCCGAAGAGCCGGGCGTTGTTGTCGCTGCCCGCCGTAACTCGCCCTTGGTGGTGGGTTTGGGTGACGGCGAGAACTTCCTGGGCTCGGATGTTTCCGGCTTCATCGACTACACCCGCCGTGCCGTCGAGCTGGGTCAGGACCAGGTTGTGACGATCACCGCCGACAAGGTTGAGATCACCGACTTCTTTGGCGCACCGGGCGAAGGCCGTGAATACCTCGTGGACTGGGATGCTGCCGCTGCCGAGAAGGGCGGTTACCCGTCCTTCATGGAAAAGGAAATCAACGACCAGCCCGACGCCGTCGCCCAGACCCTCCTGGGTCGCAGCGATGCGGACGGTAACCTGACGCTCGACGAGATCCGTGTTGACCCGTCCGTGCTAAAAAACATTGACCGCATTATTGTGCTGGCATGTGGCACCTCGGCGTATGCCGGCCAGGTGGCCCGCTACGCGATTGAGCACTGGTGCCGCATCCCCACCGAGGTGGAGCTCTCCCACGAGTTCCGTTACCGGGACCCCATCGTGGATGAGAACACCTTGATCGTGTCCATCTCACAGTCCGGTGAAACCATGGACACCTTGATGGCTGTGCGTTATGCCCGTGAGCAGGGCGCCAAGACGGTTGCCATCTGCAATACCAATGGCTCAACCATCCCGCGTGAATCCGATGCTGTGCTGTACACGCACGCCGGTCCCGAGATCGCCGTGGCCTCCACCAAGGCCTTCCTTGCACAGATCACCGCCGCTTACCTGCTGGGCCTGTACTTGGCACAGTTGCGCGGAAACCTGTTCCAGGGCCAGATCAAGGACATCCTGGCGGAACTGGCCAAGACTCCTGCGAAGATCGCCACGGTGCTGGAAAACGCCGATCAGATCAAGGAATTGGCCCGCAGCATGGCCGATACTCGCAGTGTGTTGTTCCTGGGCCGTCACGTTGGCTACCCCGTAGCCATGGAGGGCGCCTTGAAGCTCAAGGAATTGGCGTACATCCATGCGGAAGGTTTTGCCGCTGGCGAGCTCAAGCACGGCCCGATCGCCCTGATCGAGGAAGGCCAGCCGGTCATCGTGGTGGTTCCCTCCCCGCGCGGCCGCGACTCCCTGCACTCCAAGGTTGTCTCCAATATTCAGGAGGTCCGCGCCCGTGGCGCCAAGACCATCGTGATTGCTGAAGAAGGCGACGAGTCGGTCAAGGCTTACGCCGAGCACGTGTTTTACGTACCGGAGACCAGCACCTTGCTGGCACCGTTGCTGACCACCGTGCCGCTGCAGATCTTCGCCCTCGAGCTGGCCTCGGCCAAGGGCTTCGACGTCGATCAGCCGCGCAACCTGGCAAAGTCTGTCACGGTCGAGTAGCAAAATCGCACGCCTCGGCTCCGGCTACGGAGCCGAGGCGTGCGCTGCGCGATAGGGTTAGTTCATGATTATTGGCATTGGTGTGGACGTAGTAGATATCGAGCGCTTCGGCCGTCAGTTGGAGAGGACTCCGGGGTTGCTTGACCGCCTCTTTGTCCCGGCCGAGCGCGGACTCAACACGCAGTCGCTGGCTGCCCGCTTTGCCGCCAAGGAATCCGTGGCCAAGGCCCTCGGCGCCCCCGCCGGCATGAACTGGCAGGACTGCTGGATCGGACTCGATGAAAACGGGCCCACGATCCATGTCAAGGACACCGTCGCCGCCGTGGCCAAGGCCAAGGGCATCAAGCGCTGGCACCTGTCCATGTCGCACGACGGCGGCATCTCCACGGCCATGGTGATCGCAGAAAGCTGACATGCTCAGCGCCTATTCCGCGGCCAGCGTCCGCGCAGCGGAACAACCCCTGCTCGACGCCGGGCACGGAGCCGAGCTCATGAGGAGAGCGGCCTACGGGCTGACCATGGGCATCATCTCGGTCTTGCGCTCACGCGGACGGGCCGTCTACGGCGCCCGTGTGGCGATCCTGGTGGGTTCGGGCAATAACGGCGGCGACGCCTTGTATGCGGGTGCTGCCTTAGCCGCTCGCGGGGCACGGACGACGGCGTTACTTACCAGCGCGCGCAGCCATCCCGAGGCACTGGCCACCTTCCGAAACGCAGGCGGCCGGTGCCTTGAGCTGTCTCTTGAGACCGAGAAGGCGAGCTTTTGTGCCGAAGCCTGGGCGTCCGACGTCGTGCTTGACGGGATTCTCGGGACAGGAAGCCGCGGCGGCCTGCGGGAACCGGCGGCGAGCGTCGTGGCGGAGCTGGACCGGCTGCAGGGCGCGTTGCGGCCCCTCGTGGTGGCCTGCGATCTGCCGAGCGGCGTCGACGCCAGCACGGGGGAGGTCGACGGACCCGTGCTGCGCGCCGATCTCACGGTGACGTTTGGGGCGCACAAGGCGGGGCTGCTGAGCTCGCCGGGGGAGCAGTATGCCGGTGAGGTGCGGCTCGTGGATCTCGGGCTGGACATGCAGGGCGCCCCGGAGCTGCGCCGGTTGGAGGCCGCGGACCTGGCCGTGCTGCTTCCCGCCCCGCACAACTCCGATCACAAGTACACCCGTGGTGTGGCCGGGATTGTGGCCGGATCTGCCCGTTATCCCGGAGCCGCACTTCTCGCTGTGGCGGCGGCCTCGGCCTGCGGGCCCGGCATGGTGCGCTATCTAGGGCCGGAGCCGGTCGCCGCCGCGTTGGCGCTGCGCAATCCCGAGGTCGTGAGCTCGCAGGATTCGCCGCTTGAGGTGCGGGTGCAGGCGTGGCTGCTGGGCCCTGGGATCGACGGCGACGACGCCCAAGACGAACGAGCGCGGGACATCTTGCTCGCAGGGCGCGCCGCAAGGATTCCCACCGTGGTTGATGCCGGAGCGCTGGGGCTCGTGCAGGCCTCGGACGACGGCGGTAACGCTCACCTGGTGCTGACTCCGCACGCTGGCGAGCTTTCGCGCCTCCTCCAGCGGTGCGGCGTGGCGCGTAGCAGGGCCGAGATCGAGGCATCCCCGCGTGCCGCGGCCACGGAGGCAGCGACGGTGTTGGGCGCCGTCGTGCTGCTGAAGGGTCCCACCACCGTCGTGGCAGATCCGCTGGGTGCGATCTACACCCAGGCCAATGGCACGGCGCGGCTGGCCACCGCAGGCAGCGGCGACACCCTCGCCGGGATCCTCGTGGCGCTCCTGGCGATGGGCGGGCGCGATCTGCCCACAACAGCGGCGTTGGCGGTCGCCTTACACGGCGAACTGGCACGCAGCGCCCCGAGCACACCACTCAACGCCGGAATGCTCGCCGGGAGAATTCCCGCTGTGTGGGCCAGTGTTACGGGCGCGCGTCCAACTAGAGAATAATCACACCCCGAACTGGCAAGATGAACAGTATGACTTTTCACGCCGCGGACAACCGCTACGAAACCATGCCCTACCGCCGCGTTGGCCGCAGCGGACTCAAGCTTCCTGCTATTTCGCTGGGGATGTGGCATAACTTTGGCGACGACAAGTCGTTCGAGATCCAGCGCAATATCCTGCGCCGCGCCTTTGACCTAGGCGTCACGCACTTTGATCTGGCCAACAACTACGGCCCGCCCGCTGGAAGCGCCGAGACAAACTTTGGCCGTCACTTCAAGGACGACTTCGCCGCTCACCGCAACGAACTCGTGATCTCCACCAAGGCTGGCTATGACATGTGGCCGGGCCCGTACGGCGAGTGGGGCTCTCGCAAGAGCCTGCTCAATAGCCTAGATAGCTCCCTGACACGCATGGGCCTGGACTATGTAGACATCTTCTACAGTCACCGTCCGGACCCGGAGACGCCCATGGAAGAAACCATGGGCGCACTGGACTACGCCGTCCGCTCGGGCAAGGCCTTGTACGCCGGAATTTCCTCCTATACCCCGGCGCAAACCCTTGAAGCCGCACGGATTTTGAAGGAGATGGGCACCCCGCTGCTCATCCACCAGCCTTCCTACTCCATCCTTAACCGGTGGACCGAAGACGGCGAACCCAACCTGTATGAAACACTCGACACCGTGGGTGCCGGCTCCATCGCCTTCTCCCCGCTGGCGCAGGGTGTGCTGACCGATCGTTACCTCAAGGGTATCCCGGCCGATTCCCGGGCGGCCAAGGAACACTTCCTGCACGGCAGTGACCTGACGGAGGAAAAGATGGGCCGGGTGCGCGCGCTGAACGATCTCGCCGGCGAACGCGGGCAGTCGTTGGCTCAGATGGCGATCGCCTGGATCCTGCGCGAGCGGCCCGAGAGCAGCCCCGTCACCTCGGCACTCATCGGCGCCTCAAGTGTCAGCCAGCTGGAAAACAACGTGGCCGCCATCAACAATCTAGAGTTCAGCGAAGGTGAGCTGCGCGCCATTGACGCGTGCGCCGTCGAGCCTTCCCTCTAGGCTTTTCTTGCCCGTTGTGGGCTCCTAGCGCACAACGGGCAAGTGCACAAGAGGGGCCATTCTCTTCCCGATGGAACAAAAACGGCTTCTCGGGTGTTGACTATTATGGTTAGGGCGCCGTAGGGGCGCCAGATCCGGCCATGCCGTCGCTTCTTTATGTCTACCGTGAAGTCGGGCGTCGAACCGCACCTCAACGTGCGCGCCGGATCCGTGTGATTTTATAAAGGAGTTCCGTGTCCAATCATCCTATTCGGGTTGCCATTGTCGGTGTGGGTAACTGTGCCTCATCACTGGTCCAGGGCGTCCAGTACTACCACGATGCAGATCCGAGCGCTCAGGTTCCTGGCCTGATGCACGTCGAGTTCGGCAAGTACCACGTCAACGATGTGCAGTTTGTTGCCGCATTCGACGTTGACAGCAAGAAGGTTGGTCTGGATCTTTCCGAGGCCATCGGTGCGAGCGAAAACAACACCATCAAGCTTGCCGATGTCCCGCACCTGGACGTCCCCGTGCTGCGTGGCACCACCTTGGATGGTCTCGGTAAGTACTACCGCGAGACGATCGTTGAATCCGACGCCGAGCCGGTTGACGTTGTGGCAACCCTCAAGGCCGCCAAGGTTGACGTGCTCGTTTGCTACCTGCCCGTAGGCTCCGAGGCTGCTGCCAAGTTCTACGCACAGTGCGCCATCGACGCCGGTGTTGCCTTTGTCAACGCCCTCCCCGTCTTCATTGCCGGAACCAAGGAATGGGCCGACAAGTTCACCGCTGCCGGTGTGCCGATCGTTGGCGACGATATCAAGAGCCAGATCGGTGCCACCATCACGCACCGCGTGATGGCCAAGTTGTTCGAAGACCGCGGCGTGGTCCTGGACCGCACCTACCAGCTCAACGTTGGTGGCAACATGGACTTCAAGAACATGCTCGAGCGTGAGCGCCTGGAATCCAAGAAGATCTCTAAGACGCAGGCCGTCACCTCCAACACCTCTGCCGTGTTGGGCGAGGACGACGTGCACATTGGCCCGTCGGACTACGTTGCCTGGTTGGATGACCGCAAGTGGGCCTTCGTCCGTTTGGAAGGCCGTAACTTCGGTGACGCCCCCGTGTCTCTGGAATACAAGCTCGAGGTCTGGGATTCTCCCAACTCGGCAGGTGTCATCATCGACGCTATCCGTGCGGCAAAGATTGCCCTGGACCGCGGCATCGGTGGCCCCATCCTCTCGGCATCCAGCTACTTCATGAAGTCCCCGCCGGAGCAGTACGCCGACGATATCGCCCACGAAAAGGTTGAAGCCTTCATCCGCGGCGACATCTAACACCTCTCTCCCGACGCGGCATCACTTTCCGGCGGTTTTTCGCCGACGCCGCATCACTTTAGGGCGATAGCCTATGGGACGCTTCCTTTCGAGGGAGCGTCCCATTGCTTTTTAAAATGGTGGAACACCCTCAATGCTGGCCCTCGAAGCCGGAGGTCAGCCGAGGATCACGCCACGCGTGGCTCAAGGCTTGTCGAATCCGCTTCACCGCGTTCTGAAAACCGTCCGCGAGATCCTCCTGCGTAAAGATCAGCACAGTCCAGCCAGCGTTGTTGAAGGCCTGATCGCGACGTTTGTCGCTGAACTGCTGTAACTCCTCAAGGTGATGGGCGCCGTCGTACTGCAGGGCGAGGCGCCGGGCACGATAGCCAGCGTCAGCCGACGGCCCGCCCTCCCGGCCCCACAAGGTGAGCTGAAGTTCGGGCTCCGGCAGGCCGGCGTCGGCTATGGCCAGCCGCAAAAGGGTTTCGGGCGCAGAATCTGCCCCGACGCGCATGAGCTCCAGAGCGTCCCGGGCCCGCACAATACCTTGGAGATTGCGGTGTTGGCTCGCCATCTCGCGCAATGAGGTGAGGGTGGCGTAGGGTTCGCTGCGGCCCTCGAACTCGGCTCTGGGGCGGCGAATGAGCTGGTCGCCCAGGCAGACAAGATCGGGCAGGGGAAGTGTTCGGGCCAGATCGAGCCAGGTGCGTGAGCGTGTGCTGAGCTGCAGACCGCCCGCGGATTCGACCTCGCCGGGCAGCGCCGTCACGTTGTGGCTGACGATGCCTTTACGGCGCAGTTGCGGGAGCTGGCGGGGCTTGCTGAGGTGCAGCTCATCCGAATCGGCCAGCCAGGGCGGCAGAATGAGCGCGTGGAGCCGGGCTGCCGTGGAATGCGAAATCCAGGCGCCTGGCGAAGCAGCCGAGAGCACCCGGGCGGCGTCCCGGAGATCAAAAGTCCACGCATCGGGCCGGTAAATCCCGTGGCTAACGTTGATGAGCCGGCCGTGCTTGAGCTGATCCGCGGTCAAGCCAGCGGCGAGGGCCTCACGGTAGGTGAGGGGCACCTCGGGGAGAGAGAACGCGTCGCTGGGTTCCATTGTTTAATTGTGGCCCCGAGGGGACACCCGCTGCAGAAGTTATCCACAGCCTAGAAACGGCGGCCGGCCCCCACACAGTTGTGGAGGCCGTAAGCTGATGCAGCGTTGGTGAAAAACCGCACTAAAGTGGTGCGGCGTTGGGGGTTAGGGGGCGATCCAGAGGGTTGTCTCGGCCGGGATCGTCCCGCCCGAAGCTTCAACCGCAGCAGGCTCGCCGGAGCTGAGGACCACCTTGGAAAGGTCGACGTCGGACGGCAGTTGTCCGTCATCGGCACCAAAGTTGGTGATGACCTCCCAGCCGTTGGGGCGGCGGTAGTGCACCACCGTCGCCTCGGGCGCGCTGAGCCACTCGAGCGACTCCTCGGCCTGCAGCGAGCGGCGCAAAGCCAGCGCGGCACGGTACATCTCCAGCGTGGAGCCCGCGACACCGTCCTGAGCAGCCGCCGCCGAAGCGCCGAATGATTCGGGCTGCGGCAGCCAGGGCGTGCCGCCAAAGCCAAAGTTGGGCTCGGTGGCAGACCAGGGCAGGGGAACACGGCAACCGTCGCGGCCCTTGATCTTGTGGTCGGTGCGGAACCAAGTGGGGTCCTGCAAAACAGACGCAGGAAGGTCCGCAGCCTCCAAGAGGCCCAGCTCCTCGCCCTGGTACAGATACGCCGATCCGGGCAGGCCCAGCATGAATAACGTTGCGGCCCGGGCCCGGCGCACACCGCGCGCTAGATCCAGTACGGGAGAGGCTCCGCCGGACAGTAACCACGCCTCGAGATCCTCGCGCGTACTGCCATCAGGGAAGGCATAACGCGAGGGATGGCGCACCACATCGTGGTTGGAGAAAACCCAGGTGGAGGATGCTCCCGACGCGGTTGCTTCCGACAGGCATTTCTCCGCGATGGAACGGAACTTCACGGCCGAGAACGGCGCCTCGAGCAGATCAAAGTTAAACGCCTGACCCAATTCAGTGGGACGAGCATACTTCAGCCGGCGATCCGTGAACGGCACCCATGCCTCGGCCACGGCAGCCCTGGGCGGATCATATTCGTTGAACACCGAGCGCCACCCCTCGAAGACCTCATGCACGGCATCGCGGTCAAAGAGCGGGTCGCCGCCATCAGCAACCACAATCTCCAGCGACGGCTTGGAACGCAGCGGCAGTGACATGTCCTTGACGAGCGCGTGCGCCACGTCGATGCGGAAACCATCCACGCCGCGGTCGGACCAGAAACGCAAGGTCGTGTGGAAATCCTCGCGTACCTCGGGATTGTCCCAATTGAAGTCCGGCTGTTCCGCGGCGAAGAGGTGCAGGTACCACTGGCCCAGGGAACCGGCGTTCGGGCCGGACTGCTCCATCACTCGTGTCCAGGCACCCCCGCCAAAGTGGGAGGGCCAATCCGAGGGCGGCAGCTCGCCGTCGGCCCCTAAACCATCGAGGAAATGGTATCGGGCGCGCTCGGTCGACCCCGGGGCCGACGCCAGCGCAGCCTGGAACCATTCATGCCGGTTGGAGCTGTGGTTGGGCACCACATCGACGATGACGCGGATGTCAGCGGCGTGCGCAGCTTCCACCATGGTGTCGAAGTCATCCAGGGAGCCAAGCCGGGGATCAACGTTGCGGTAATCGTCGACGTCGTATCCGCCGTCGGCCAGGGCAGAGGGGTAGAACGGGCTGAGCCAGATCGCGTCAATCCCCAGCGCCGAAAGGTAGGCCATGCGTGAGGTGATGCCGGGCAGATCGCCCATGCCATCGGCATTGGAGTCGGCAAAGCTGCGAGGGTAGATCTGGTACACGGCGGCTTGACGCCACCACAAGGACTCGGAGGTGGGCACAGACATTATTTGATGGATCCTCTCATGACGCCGGAAATAACCCAGCGCTGGGCGAATAAATAGATCAGAAGCAGCGGCGCCATGGCCATCAGATACGAGGCAAATGCCGTGGCGTAATCGGTATTGAATTGTCCCTGGAAAACGTACTGAACCAGCGGCAGGGTGCGGGTGTTGGGATCGGAAAGAATCACCAACGGGAGCAGGAAATCATTCCACGCCCACAGACAGGTCAGGATGCCTACGGTAGCGTTGATGGGCGTCAGGATGGGGAAAATGACTTTCCGATACGTGGTCCACACGCTGGCGCCGTCCATGATGGCTGCCTCTTCCAGCTCGGCCGGGATGGACTTGATAAAGGCCGTGTAGACAAAGATATTGAAGCTCAGTCCGTACACCGTGTATAGCAGGAACAAGCCCACCGGGTTATCGAGCCCCAGCACCGCCATCTCCTTTGTTACGGGCAACATGATGATGGGGAAGGGGACAAAGAGCGCCGCGATGAAGAAGTAGTACAGCGCCTTGAAGAACGGGCGGTGCATATTGCGGGCGATCGCATAGGCCACGAGCGAGTTCGTCAGGATGGTCAGGATGACCGCGGCCACCGTGACGATCCCCGAGATCAGCAGCGCATGCGGGAAATTCGTCAGTTGCCAGGCGTTGGAAAAGTTCTCCCAGTGAATACTGGTGGGTAAGGCGAGGCCGTTGCCGCCAAGCTGGTCCGAGGACTTCAGCGCCGTGACAATCGTGAAGTACAGCGGGATCAAAATGGTCAGGGAGAGGACCGCGATGAGCAGGGTCACCGGGATATTCACGGAAGTACGACGGCGGGACGCCCGGCGGGTGCCGGTCCTCACCTGGGTGGGGGTGGGGTTTAGTGTGCTCATGAGAAGTCAGCCTCCTTGCGCGAGAGAACGCGCAGCTGCAGTAGTGACAGGACCACGATGACCACGAGGTACACCACGGAGTTGGCCATTTGGTAGCCGTATTCTCCGCCTTGGAAGCCGCCGCGGTAGATGACCATGGAGACCGATTCGGTGGAGGTTCCGGGGCCACCGTTGGTCAACGCCACGATTTGATCGAAGGCCTGCAGCAGGCCCTTGAGGGCGAGCACCATGTTGATCGTGAAGAAGCCGGAGATGAGCGGGAAGGTGATGGACCAGAACTGGCGCCACGGTGAGGCGCCGTCGAGACTGGCCGCCTCGTACAGCTCGCCGGGAACTGTTTGAAGTCCGGCCAGGTAGATGATGACGCTGAAGGCGATGGACTGCCAGGCCGTGACGCCCACGATGCCCAGCCAGGCCAGATCGGGGTTGGCCAGGATGGAGGTGGAGAGCCACTTGATCCCCAAAGCCTGCCCAATGAGCGGCAGATTGTTGGAGAGCAGGTAGTTGAAAACGTAGCCCACGATGAGCACGGACAAGATATTGGGGATGAAGAAGATCCCGCGGAAGGCCGTCTGGTACTTGATCTTCGAGTTCAGCAAGATGGCGATGAACAAGGCGCCAACGTTGACCACGATCGTGGTGGTGATGGCAAAGATAAAGGTGAAGCCGTAGGAGGCGAGGATCCGATCGTCCTTGAACAGGTTCACGTAGTTGTGGATTCCTACGAAGTTCCATTCGCCGTACCCGGCATAGTTCGTGAAGCTAAAGAACATGCCCGTCAGGGTGGGGATGGTGTGCAGGATGACAAAGAGCACCAGGGCCGGAATGACCATCCAGTAAAAGGTCTTGTTGACCCGGGAAGGCTTGCGGCGTTGCAGGCCGGCTGAGGTGCGGGGCCGTAATGCTTTGGCTGAGGAGATACTCATGACCTAGTCCCCTTTCTTGGTAACGGTGCGGGCGGCGACCTTCTCAAATTCGTGATCCATGCGGGTCAGGAATTCGCCTTGCTTGCCGTCGAGGATGTATTGCTGCAACAGCGGGGCCAGCGGAATACTCGGGGGCACATGATGATCGAAGTAGCCAATGACCTTGCCCTCGGCAAAGAGGCCCTGCATGCCGGCCAGCGCCGGGTCAGTGCTAGGTGCGGCGTCCAGAACGGGTGTCAGCGAGGACTGGGCGCCCGCGTAGTAGTTCAGAACAGTCGGGCTCATGAGGTAGTCCACGAACTTTTGCGCCTCGAGCGGATGCTTGGTGTCCTTGCCGATCGCCAGGGTCACGTCGACGCCGGACACCAGGGTGGTCTTGGCTGGATCGTTGGAGGTGGGATACGGGAAGGACGCGATCTTCGCGTCAGGATTGGCGGCGCGGATCGCGGGGATAGCGAAGCTGCCCTGCAGATACATGGCGGACTCCCCGGCACCGAAGGCGGCATTGCCGTCGTTGTATCCGGCCGCTTCGGCACCCGGCTGGGCGTAGCTGAACAACTTCGCCAGCTTCGTGGCTGCCTCCCCGCCGTTCTTGTCGAAACTAAACTCCCCGCCGCTGGCCGTCCAGCCCGATGAGCTCACATCGTCGAAGAACGTTTCGGGCATGAGGTTTCCGGCGAGGTTCACAAAGGAGGGTTGAATCGTCCAGGCGTCCTTGAGCGTCATGAAGAAGGGGTTGACGCCCTGGGACTTGAAGGTGTCGGCTGCGGCAATCAAGCCATCCCAGGTGGTGGGTACGGAGACACCGTACCTGGCAAAGATCTCGGGGTTGTACAAGATTCCGCTGGCGTTGTTAGCAAACGGCAGGCCGTTGCTTTCGCTGCCGTGGCAGGTCCCCAAGCCATTGAGAATATTCTGCACGGAGGGATTGACCCGTGCGGCAGTGGGCAGTTTGGACAGATCGGCAAAGACGCAGGCCTGGGCCAGATCACCAAAGTTGCCGTTGCCATTCAGCGTTAGAACATCCGGTGTCTTGTCCTTGACCAGGAGCGTACGGATGGCCGTGTCCGGGTCGGGAACGTTATTGATCACGACGTCGATCGTGGGGTTAGCAGCCTCAAAATCGGCCACGATCTGATCGAATTGGGCCACGGCTTCGGGCTTGAACTGGAAAAAGTCGAGCTTGACGCGGCCATCGTCGGCGGCGCCGCAGCCGCTCAAGGCCAAGACCAGGGCAAGGCCGGCGGCGGTGCGTGCCACCACCGAACCAGACGATTTTGGGCGCGCGGTAGCTAGGCGAGTTGTTGCTTTCATGCGAACTCCTTAGAAGGCCCGGCGAGGATCGGCGTCGACCCTGGTGAGCACGATGAGCACAGCTTGTTCGGGGAAGAGGACGGGGGACTGGATGCCGGTCGATGCCAGCAGTTGGCCCGAGAGGATGGTTTCGTGGGAGGCCCAAGCGAGGGGCGATTGGCCATTGCCGAGCGCGTCGTCGAGGGGATGGGACAGACTCACGCGGTAGCGGCTGTCCGGGGCAAGGCCGGGAAGCGTGATCCGTCCCGAGGGGTAAGTGGTGGATGCCGTGCGTTGTGTGAGCGCAAAGACGGCGCGCTCGCCGTCCGCTGCGATAACCCCGCGCACATCCAGTGCCGGGTCCGGGAGATCGGCGTGAACGCTGCGGCCCGTGTGGAAGATGTCCCGGTATTCCTTGTGGAAGCTGACCCATTGCGTCAGCTCGGCGGTGTGCTCCGCGCTGATATCGGCGATGTTCCACTCGATGCCAAAATGGCCAAAGATGGCGGTGCGCGCCATGAAACCGAGGCTGTGCTGGCGGCGGGTGGAGTGTGAGCTGGGTCCGCCGATGTGGGCACCCATTAGTTCATAGGGCACCAAAAGTGAGGTGTTGGCCTGGTTGTCGAGTCGCTCGAGGGGGTCGATGCAATCGCTGGTCCAGATCCGGTCGGTGAACTCCAAGATACCCAGGTCCACGCGGGCGCCGCCGGAGGCGCAACTTTCAATTTCCAGCTCCGGGTGGCGTGACTTGAGCTCTCCCAAGAGCCGGTAGAGCGCCAAGGTGGAGTCCCGAACGGCGGCATGGCCGCTGCGCGGATCGGAGGCCTCGAGCAGGTCCCGGTTGTGGTCCCACTTGATGTAACTGATGGGGTATTCGCTCAGCAGGACATCAAGGCGGGTCAGGAGATAGTCGAAGCAGTCGGGGTGGGCAAGGTTGAGCGCCTGTTGCTGCCTGGCGCTGACGGGCCAGCGGCCTGGGGTGTGCAGGATCCACTCCGGGTGGTTCCGGGCCAGCTCGCTGTCGGGGTTGACCATCTCGGGCTCAAACCACAGCCCAAATTCCATGCCTAGACCGCGCACGTGATCGATGATGGGGTGCAGGCCCTCGGCCCAGACGGCGGGGTCAACAATCCAGTCGCCCAGGCCCGCGGTGTCGTCGCGACGTCCCAGGAACCAGCCATCGTCCAGCACAAAGCGTTCCACGCCGACCGCGGCCGCCTTGTCGGCGAGGTGCTCCAAGGTCGTGAGGTCGTGGTTGAAGTACACGGCCTCCCAGGTGTTGAGGGTGACGGGGCGGGGACGGCTCGGGTGGTGCGGGCGGGCCCGGAGATCGTCGTGGAACCGTGCTGAGAGCTCGTCCAGGCCGTAGCCCCAGGAACCCAGCGCCCACGGTGTTGTGTAGCTTTCGCCGGGCGCTAGCACCACCTCGCCGGGAAGCAATAGCTCACCCGCCGTGAGGAAGTTATCGCTCGTGATGGTGCGTTCGGCGCTGATCCGGTGGTTGCCGCTCCAGGCGAAGTGCACGCCGTGGACAAGCCCGCTGCGGTACCCGAAATGCTCGCTTCCGGCCAGCATGAGCAAGGACGCATCGGCTCCGGGACGGCCGCGACGGCTTTCGCGCACATGGGCACCCACCGTGAGCGGGCGACGCTGGGCCGTGCGCTCCTTAAGATGCCGGCCGGTAGAATCCTGCACCGTGGTGGCCGAGGCCGGAAGCGGGAACATCGACGCAAGCTGCTGCAGCTGGTATTCCGTGCTGCCGGTATTGCTCAGTGTGTGGCGCTGCTTGAGGACTCCGGCGGCGGTGAGGGACAGCTCCGTCACGAGGGTCAGCCCGCCCCTCACGTCTTCCGCGGTGATGGTGAGGGAGAAATTCTCGACGAGGGCCGCCGTCGTGGTTAAGGCGGTGGACCAACCGCTGCGGGAGCGCTGTCCGATCAAGGCCGGGGAGCCCTGCCAGCCAAAGGCTTCCTGGGGGAGCAGGGTCAGGCGTGCCGGGAAATCGATGCCTCCGGAGACGCGCTGCGGACGGGCCGCGACGGCCAAGGATTCCAGCTCGGGGTTCGAGAGGACACCGGTCGGGGCGCCCCAATGGATCAGGGCGGGAGTTCCTGCGGTCGTCAGGTCAACGATGACCGAGGTACCGCCGCGGTGGAGCTGCGCGTAGGCAGGGAAGTGAGAAGTGGAAGAGCTCATGGATTAGTTTTACAGCAAAACTAATTGGAGTGTCAAGGGTCACTTTGTGCGCGGATTTCACGTCGATTCCGCGAGAACTAACTTGAATTAGCTTCAATCTGCAATAAACTAGGCGGCATGAACACCGTCATTCCGCTCCCGGACGCCCTGAGTGATTCGGCGCTCGAGCTAGCCCGGCTGGTCCTTGTGCGCGGCCCGATCTCACGTGGTGAGCTGGCCAAGGAGCTCAAGCTCAGCGTGGCCAGCCTGACCCGGTTGGGCAAGCCCCTGATTGATTCCGGCCTGTTGGTCGAGGGTGAGCTGCTGACCGACGGCACCGTGGGCAGGCCCGTGCGGCTGCTCGATGTGCGCAACGACAGCGCGTGGTTTGTGGGCGTCAAGGTTGCCGGGGATGTGTTGCAAGCCGTCCTGACGGATCTGCGAGCCACCGTGTTGGCCGAGGCCTCGCTGCCTTTGCCTGATACCGCCGTTGCCACGGTCGTGGCAGGAATCGCCCGGTTGAGTGAACAGCTGGCCGCCCAACACGGGGTGGTGGTGACCGGCGTCGGGGTTTCCCTCGGTGGCCAGGTGCGGGCCGGCGGGGTGGTGTATCGGGCGCCGTTCCTAGCGTGGAAAGATGTTCCGCTCGGTGCGCTGCTCGCTGATCGTCTCCGCCTGCCCGTGGTCGTGGATAACGACGTCACGGCGCTCGTTGCCGCCGAGCAATGGTTCGGTGCGGGCAAGGAGGTAGCCGACTTTGCCGTCATTACCGTGGGTGCGGGAGTTGGTTACGGTTTGGCCATCCGCAACCATGTCATGCGAACGGCCGACACCGGGCTGGGCCTGGGCGGGCACTTCCCGCTCGATCCCACGGGGCCGATGTGCGCCGATGGGCATCGCGGCTGCTCCACGGCCATGCTGTCGATTCCCAGCATCTGCCTGCAGATCTCCGCAGCCCTAGGGCATCCGGTGGATTACGCGCAGGCACTCGAGCTGGCTGAGGCCGGCAACAAGGTGGCCGTCGCCGTGCTCGAGGCCGCGGCAAAGGCCCTGGGCGTGTTGATCTCCGCCGCCGCAAATCTCACGATGGTTAACACTGTCGTGCTAGGCGGGGAGGGACTTGCGCTCTTTACGAGCCGCAAGGACGCGGTCCTGACGGCGCTGGCCGCCGGTCGCGATCCTGACGCCGATCCCGTGACCCTGCGCGTTGCCTCTGCCGATTTCACGGAGTGGGCGCGCGGTGCGGCAGCCGTGGCGATTCAAGCGCAGGCCTTCGTTCTCTAGCCGGGTCACGGGCTATAGGCATAGTCTGGGGTGACCACGGCACAAACGCGAGGAGGCGGCCACCATGAACGTCGTTCACAGTCTGCGAGAGGCGGCCCACGAGGCCCGGTCACGACTTGCCGTGACGGCGGCCCTGCTCTCGCTAGCGGCACTTCTGGCTGCCTGCAGCCAGGCTACACCTGGCGGTGATGCCTCGAGCGCCCCGGCCAGCAGCTCCCCGACCACCGCTGCCGCCGCGCGCGTCGATCTGACCATCACCTTGACGGAATCTCCCGGTGCCACGCCGCGCGTCTTCCGACTCGTGGCCGACGGTGCAACGCCCTCCGCCGCCTCAAATCTGCCCGATTCCGCGGCCGCACTGGCTGCCGTGGAACAGCACGGCGAAAAGATCTTCTTTGCCCTGCCGGATCCCACGAGAGTCTGCACCCAGCAATACGGTGGCCCGGAAATCGCCGTCGTGACAGGGTGGTTTGAAGATCAAGAAGTCAACGCGAGCTTCAGCCGCACCGACGGCTGCGAGATTTCCCGCTGGCAGGCTCTGGCTCCGCTGTTCGGGGCCTTGGCCGGCAGCACCGGCGCGGTGTAAGCTCCCTCAAACGAACCACTGCGGGGACTGCGCAATTCACCTGAATTGCGCAGTCCCCGCCGTCGTACTGTGAGAGCGTCTTAGCCCTGCGACTCCTGAACCAGCGAGTCGGCGACCTTGGCGTTCTGCGGGATTACCGCGGCGCCCGAGTCGGTGATGATGACCGAGACAAATGTTTCGGTTCCGGCATCACCAAAGGCCACCCGGCCCAGGTAGTTACCCGGAGCCAGACCCGTCCAGCCCAGCGTCACGCTGCCGGACTTGCCGTTGGCGAGCTTCAGCGGGTTCGGCGAGACGGAGGCATTGCCCACGTTGCCGCCCAAGATCGCGGCGTCAACATTGGCCTTGACCGCGCCGCCATCCGTGCTGGAGTACAGATTGGCCAGGACCCGGTACTTGCCCGGCGTCGGATTGCTCAGCGAGAAGGACTCGCTGGAGGACGCCGTGCGCAGGTCGTACACCTTGCCCTGCGGGTTGAACACGACCATGTCGTAGTCAGCGCCCGCATCGGAGGAAATGACCTGGAACTTGGCCAGCTCGGTGCCGACCGGAACGGTGACTTCCTTGAGGTAGTTCGAGGCGTTCGTCCCGACAACCAGCGGGCCGGGCGTCAGCTCAACGGCGCTGGAATCGGCCTTCGAGAGACCATTCAACGTCAATGCCACAGGCGCATTCGTTCCCGAGACCACGGGGATCTTGCCCGTTCCCGTGCCCTGATCGGAGGTGAAGGTGATCTCCGGAGCCACGATGGCGGCGAGCGGCCGCACCGCTACGGGGGAGGTTACGGTAGCGCCTTGCCCCTGCCACACGATGTTACCCATGGCGAACTTACCCAAGGGTGCCGAGGCGTTTTCAAAGGTGACCTTGAAGGTGCGCTGCTGACCCGCCTGAGCGAAGTTCAGCACCGACGGGGTGACCTTGACGTTGACACCGGGAACGTTGGCCGTGGCGCGGTACATACCGGCCTGCAACGCCGTCACGGTGCGGGTGACGGTGACCTTGCCGGCCAGGCTGCCCACGGCGAAGGACGCGAGGTTCATGTCTCGCGGTGCCGTGCTGCCCAAGCCCGGCATGCCCAGGTCGATTCCGGTGCCCTGAATGAACTTCAGGTATTCGGTGTCGCCCGCGTCGTACACCAGACCCGGGGTGAGCGCCTTGACGACGGCGGTTTGGCCGGCGCCCGTGGCGAAGAGGTCGCTGTTCTTGCTGCCGTCCTCATTAACCACATTCGTGGCAGTGGTCATCATGGCCGACTTCACCGTGGCCGGTGACCACGTGGGGTTCTTGGCCATCAGGAGTGCGCCGAAACCAGCAACATGCGGTGCGGCCATGGAGGTTCCGGACATCATGCCGAACTGGTCACCGCCGGTGGCGATGGGGGAGACCCCCGCCAAGACAGCAACACCCGGGGCTGCAACGTCGGGCTTGAGCAGATCAGAATTTGTGGCCAACAGCGGGCCGCGCGAGGAGAACCCGGCAACCTGCGGCTGCGGAGCGACCGGCAGACCAGTGGTATCCGTGCCCACCAAGGTCACCAGAATATCCGGATTGGCCGTGACCTTATCCTTGATCTGCTGGGTCGCCGGAGGATTCACATGCACCGTGGGAACTGCGTGGAGATCCACATCTTCTGAGGAAGAGGTGACGTTGGTGAGGATCATGCCCACGCCTCCCGCACGCTTGACCTCGGCACTCTTGGCCGTACGGTCGATCACGCCGCGATCACAGACAACGACCTTGCCCGCAACCTTCGCGGCATCGAGTGTGCCCGGTCCGCACAATTCGGGGTTGGCGGCACCGGATGCTGCTGCGGTGGTCGCGAGGATCACGTGGCTGGCCGGAACGCCCTGGGCCATCATGCTGGCACCCCGGAACTTGCTGCCGTCCGAGAATTCTGCCGTGCCCTGCAACTCGGAGGAGAAGGAGGTGGCAGCAACCGTGGTCAGCCACGGGGCGCCGTGGTTGACGGTGCTGACCGTGGGTCCGGAGTTACCCGCTGATGCGGCAACGAAAATCCCGGCCGAGGTGGCTGAGAGGAAGGCCAGGGAGACCGGATCCGTGGTGGAGGTGGCGCTGCCAGAGATCGAGTAGTTCAGCACGTCAACACCATCGAGGATGGCCTGGTTGATGGCGGCAACTGCCGAAGAGGAGTAGCAGCCGCCCGTGTCGGGATCGGTATCTTCCCAGCAAATCTTATAGACGGAGAGCTTTGCCGCCGGGGCAACCCCGCTGGTAATACCCATGGCGCGGTCGCCGATGGTGGCGGAAACGTTGGCGTTTCCGGCTGCCGTGCTGCCCGTGTGCGTGCCGTGGCTGCCCACGTCAACGGGTGAGATGACCTCTTCCGGTGCGCGATCCCCGGGTGCTACATAGTCCAGGAAATCATCGGCGAAGTAGTGTGCGCTGAGGACCTTGGAGTTGCAGGCGCTCCCATCGAAGCCCTCACCCTTCTGGCATTCGCCCGAGAAGGTTTCACCGTTGGCCTTGAGCATGGCGATATTGCCATCATCTGTGCGGTAGGGGACACCAACCTGCGGCTCACCCGTCAGGGGCAGCACCTCTTCTCCTGCAAAGAAGGGGCTCGAGGGGGTGTAACCGGTGTCGATGATGCCGACCACGACACCCTCGCCGGCCTTGTCCTGGCCGCCAAATTTTGTGTTCCAGCTACCCGAGGGGCCGCTGAGCCCGAGGAAATCGGTGCTGGAGTAATCAGGTGCATTCTCGGTGTCGGCCGCGACGGCCAGGACGTTGGGGTCCTTGGCCAGGGCGAGGGCCTGATCTGCCGAGAGATCCGCGGAGAATCCGTTCAAGGCCGCGGTGAAGGTGCGCTTGACCTTAACATTTTCCGTCTTGGCGACGGCGGCCTGCTTGTTCTCAAGATGAGCCTTGTACTTCTTGACCTCGGGACGCGAGGAATCTAACTTTTGGCCCGCCTGGGGCTTGGTGGCACTCATGCCGGCCGTGCCGCCGTCGTACATGGCGATGGGCTGCTCGGCGAGGACGACGATGTAACGTCCGGCCTGGTAATCCAAGGGGTCAATCTCCGACTGGGAAATGCCGGACTCGGTGGGTTCGCTCGGGTTGGCCGATGCGGGCAGTGCCCCCACTGTGACAAAAAGCAATGGAAGGCCGGCGCAAAGAGCCACAGCCTTTCGCATTCCTGAGTTTCGAAAGAGAGTTCTTCTCGTTCGTTTCATGGCGCGTGAACCTTTCAACAGGATCTCCGCTAGGCGGCTTACCTAGCGGGTGCAACATGGCGCGACGGTTCGTACCTGAGCATCGAGTGATGAAGTCGGGGGTGCGAAACGATCGAAGCCAACCCCATTAGGCTACTGACCAGTACGAAGTTTGTGACCCCAAACACACGAAGATGGTCATGAACTATCCATACGGCTAGGGGTGGCGCCTAGCAGCCAGGAGGTGCGATGTATTGGTAGGTCAGGGCGAGATCGTAACTCAAGACCGTGCGGGCGGCCGTTCGTTCCCAGCCAAAGGCTCCGGCAAAGACGGAGGCGGCACGGCCCATGTCGATCCGGGTCTCGGGGAAGTCATGCAGTGAGGCAAGAGCCTCGGCCCACAAGGTGGCCGAGCGTCCGTCCACGAGCAGGCCCGTGCGGCCATCGCTTACGGCGCGGGGCAGGCCGCCAACATTGGTGGCCACCACCGGGGTGCCACAGGCCTGAGCTTCCAGGGCCACCAGGCCAAAGGACTCGCTGGAGGAGGGGACTGCCACGACATTGGCGCTGCGGTACCAATCGGCTAATTGCGGCGCCTCGACGGGCGGGTAGATGGTGGCGCAGTCCGTTAACCCGGCGTTGTCGATGAGGGTTTGCAGATCGTACTTATCGTTGCCGCTTCGCGAGCCCAGGAAGGAGAGCTGAAGGTTGATATCGGGGTGTTCCTCCCGCAGGAGTGCCGCCGCCTTGACCAGGACATGCGGGCCCTTGAGACGTTGCATGCGCCCGGCAAAAACGACATGGAAACGCTCCGGCGCGATACCAAGCTCTTGCCGAGAACGATCCCGGAAAGCCGGTTTAAACGTTTTGAGGTCGACACCGGGGGAGACAATATCGATGCGCTGCTCACAGCCGTCATAGTGGCGCTCCAGCTCGGCGGCCTCGGCCGTGGTATTGGCAATCAAGCGCGTTGCCGCCGCCACAATATGTTGCTCGCCATCTTCTCGGATACCAGGCTCGGCGGTCTGGCCTTGTGGCAGGAGATGGTTCTTGACCCGGGCCATGGTGTGCATGGTGTGGACGAGCGGCAGATCGAGCCGTTTAGCAACCAGCAACCCGGCCATCCCGGAAATCCAATAGTGCGAGTGAATGACCCTGACCGGCTCTCCCGGAAGTGCCGCCACATGATCGGCGACGGCGTCCGCCATCTCGGTGATGAGCTCCGGCAGGACCTCCTTGGAAACTTTTGCGGCGGGGCCCGCCGCAATGTGGTGCACCGTGACAAGCGGGGCCAGCTCCACGCTCTCACACTGCGCTGCGGAGACGCGTCGGGTGTAAATGTCAACGGCCACACCCGTGGCGGCCAGTTCTAAGGCGAGATGGCGCACATAAACGTTCATGCCGCCGGCATCGCCACCGCCGGGCTGCTCGAGCGGGGAAGTGTGGAGGGATAGCATGGCGACACGCCGAATCTGATGCACAGCTTTCCTCCGTTGGCTTCGTGGCCGGGCCGGTTGACCCCGCAAATACCTTATATATCTTCCCACTGCTGGGGACCGCTCGCCATCTATAAGGTGCACACGACGCGAGTTGTTCCACGCCCGTGCTACGTGTGAGCGTCGGCACGGGAGCGAAGAATCGAACTGACTCCCAGAAAAGAGGCCTAAAATGGGCTGGTGAGCCCTTTCGTTGCCCCCGTTCCTGAGCGCAGTCCCAGTCTTGAACGGCAAGCCATCATTGACCTGTCCGCGATCGCCAACAATATCCGTCATCTGCGTGAGATTGCCGCCCCGGCCCAATTCATGGCGGTGGTCAAGGCCGACGCCTATGGGCACGGCATGATTCCGGTGGCCCGCACCGCGGTGGCCGCGGGAGCTCAGTGGCTTGGTGCCGTCCACGTGTCCGAGGGTCTTGCGCTCCGTGCCGCCGGCATCGAGGTGCCGGTCTTGTCGTGGCTGCACACGCTGGACACCGATTTCACGGCTGCCGTGGCCAACGAGCTGGATTTGGGCTGCTCCGGTTGGGAGCTTGAATACATTGTGGCCGCGGCCCGCGAGCTGCAGCGCCCCGCTCGAATCCACCTGAAAATTGATACCGGCTTGGGCCGTAACGGCTGTTCCCGCGAGAACTGGCCGGCCCTGGTGACCGCCGCCATGGAGTATCAGGATCAGGGCCTGCTGCGTGTAGTTGGCGTCTTTAGCCACCTTGCCGTGGCCGATGAACCGCAGCGTCCCGAAACCGATGAGCAGCTGGACCGCTTCCGTGAGGCCGTCAACATTGCCGAAGAGGCTGGCGCGCAGCTGGAGGTTCGGCACATCGCCAACACCCCCGCGACCCTGTCCCGCCCCGACTCCCATTTCGACATGGTTCGCGTAGGCCTAGGTATTTACGGGCTCTCGCCGTTTGCGGACCAAAGCTCCGCCGCTTTGGGCCTGACGCCCGCGATGACCTTGGAGACACAGATTGCCCAGTGCAAGGACGTTCCCGCCGGTCAAGGCGTGTCGTACGGGCTGAACTTCATCGCCTCACAGGCCACGACCCTAGGCCTGATTCCCCTGGGCTATGCCGACGGTGTGCCGCGCATTGCCACGGGCGGCCCGGTGCGAGTCAACGGCATCACCTACCCGGTGGTGGGCCGGATCGCCATGGACCAGATGGTCATCGACCTCGGCCCTGAGGGGCGGGCAGGCTTCGAAAATGGTTCGGCGCTTGGTGCCCCGGCCGTCTTGTTTGGTAATGGGGCCGACGGCGGACCCCTCGTTGAGGAGTGGGCGGGCGCCGCCGGGACGGTCAACTATGAGATCGTGACCCGAATCAGCCCCCGCGTTCCGCGTCGCTATGTGGGAGGGGCCCAATGACGCTCTGGGAATTTGCCACGGGCACGGCCGAGGCCACGCAACAGCTGGCAGGGAAGTTGGCCGAACTCTTGCGTGCCGGCGATCTGATCATCCTCAGTGGTGAACTTGGCGCGGGGAAGACCACCTTTACGCAAGGCCTGGGCCGCAGCCTTGGCGTGCGCGAGGGCATCATCTCGCCCACCTTTGTCCTGGTGCGGATTCATCCGAACCTGCCCGACGGCTCCAACCCCGGCGGCCCGGATCTGGTCCACGTTGACGCGTACCGGCTCGCGACCCCGGGCGAGATTGATGACATCGACCTGGAAAACACCATGGATTCCTCCGTCACGGTGGTTGAATGGGGCGTTGACCGGGTGGAACACCTGGCCGCCAGCCGCCTGGAGATTGAGCTCGTGCGGGCCGTGGGGGGCGCCAGCCCTGTCGCCGCTCCCACTGAGGCCGCCGGTGACTTTGCCGGCAGTGACGTGGAGGACAGTGATTTTTCCGCCAGTTTCGATGCTGACGAGGACGACGACGAACCCCGCACCTTGCGCTTGGTGGCCGTGGGGCCGCGCTGGGCAGAGACCGATTTTTCGCTGCTTGGCCAGCGCGTGAACACAACAGAGTAGAGATAAAAATTTCGTGCGAATACTGACTATTGATACCTCGGCTGTTGCTAGCGCAGCCATCCTGGACTTTGACCCCAGCAACCCCGTGAAGACCGCAGAAGTGGTGGCGAACTTCGTCACCGAGGACACGCGCAGCCATGCCGAGGTGCTGGCTCCGGGCGTCAAGTCCCTCTTCGGTGACCCCATCACGGAGGGGCCCGCGCTGGATGCCATTGTGGTGGGCACCGGTCCGGGACCGTTCACGGGTCTGCGCTCCGGCATTGCCATGGCACGGACACTGAGCTTCACGTGGGGTGTTCCGTTGTACGGCATGATGAGCCTGGACGCCCTGGCCCACCAGGTCTTTGACTCACCCGAATACCGCAACGGGGTGGCTGTTGCCCCGCTCGCCGTCCGGGATTTTGTCATCGCCACCGACGCCCGGCGCAAGGAAGTGTACTGGGCTAAATACAGTGCAGGCGCGCAGCTGCTGGACGGGCCTCACGTAGGTCCGGCCGACGACATTTTTGGTGTTCAGGTATTTGGCGCCGGTGCCGGACTCTATGAAGAGGTCCTCACCGCCAACCGTTGCTCCGTGTACGAGCCCTTCGCCCAAGCGCAGCCCACGGCCCTCGAACTGGGCCGCGCGGCGGCTCGCAAGATCACGGCCGCCGGTTCCCTCGAGGCCGCGGGACTGCTGGATTCCACCCCGCTCTACCTGCGCGAGTCCGATGCGAAGGTCCCCGGCCCCCGGAAGCGAGCCCTGTCGTGAGCGTCGAAGCCGCAACCACCCAGCCGGCCGAGCTTCGAGACATGGTCGAGGCCGACATTGACTTCATCGCGGCCCTGGACCAGCAGCTCTTTGGCGTGGACGCCTGGCCGCGGGAGATGTTTGTCGGGGAACTGGCCCAGCCAGAGACCCGACGGTACGTGATCGCGGAGCTGCCGTCCGCCGTCGAGCCTTCCCAAAAAATCATTGTGGGCTATGCCGGGCTCATGTGTGTGGCGCCCATTGGCGACATCCAAACCATTGGCGTGCTGCCGGACTATGAGGGGCGCGGGATGGCCCGGGCCATGCTGACCGAGCTCATCGCCGAGGCCCGGCGGCGCGGCGCGGACGACGTCATGCTGGAGGTCAGCTCCACCAATCCGCGGGCGCAGGCGCTGTACCGACGCTACGGTTTTGAACACATTCACACGCGGCGCAAGTATTACCGTGACGGCTCGGACGGGCTCATCATGCGACTCCCACTCGCCACCGCAGATCTCCCCACAACCTCGAAGGACCCGTCATGAGCCAGGAAAATCCGCTGATCTTGGGGATCGAATCCTCCTGCGATGAAACCGGGGTCGGGCTGGTTCGAGGCACCGAGCTGCTGACCAACACGGTCTCCTCGTCCATGGAAGAGCACGTGCGATTTGGCGGAGTCATCCCCGAGATCGCCTCGCGCGCGCACCTGGACGCCTTCGTGCCCACACTGCAACAGGCGCTGTCCGATGCCGGGGTCACGCTGGAGGATGTGGACGCGATTGCCGTGACAAGCGGACCCGGTTTGGCTGGCGCCCTCATGGTGGGTGTCAGTGCGGCGAAGGCGCTGGCCCTGGCCACGGGCAAGCCGCTATACGCCATCAACCACCTCGTGGCGCACGTTGGGGTGGGATTGCTTGATGAATCCATCGCCGCCATGACCCAGGGTGGTCAGCTGCCGGAGAACCTCGGTGCCTTGCTGGTGTCCGGAGGGCACACCGAGATTTTGCGGGTGCGCAGCATCGCCTCGGATGTTGAGCTGCTCGGCGCCACGATTGACGACGCCGCCGGCGAAGCCTTCGATAAGGTGGCCCGCCTTTTGGGGCTGAACTACCCGGGCGGGCCGGCGATCGACAAGCTGGCACGCGAGGGCAACGCCAAGGCCATCAGGTTCCCGCGCGGGCTGACCATGCCCAAGTACATGGGGACGGCCGAGGCTCCTGGCCCGCACCGCTACGACTTCTCCTTCTCCGGGCTGAAGACGGCGGTTGCTCGCTGCGTTGAGGGCTACGAGGCGCGCGGCGAGGAGGTTCCCTTTGCCGATGTTGCGGCGTCGTTCCAGGAAGCCGTGCTGGACGTCATTACGGCCAAAGCCGTGCTGGCCTGCAAGGAACAAGGCATCACGACCCTGTTGCTGGGTGGCGGCGTGGCGGCCAACTCCCGTCTGCGCGAGCTGGCACACCAGCGTTGCCTGGCCGCCGGCATCACCTTGCTGGTGCCCAAGTTCTCGCTCTGCACCGATAACGGAGCCATGGTGGCGGCCCTCGGCGCGCAACTTGTCATGAACGGTGTAGCCCCCAGCGATCTGGCGTTCGCACCGGATTCCTCCATGCCGGTGACGAGCATCAGCCTCTAGGAGCACCGCCGGAAAATGATGCCGCGTTGGCCGATTATGGCCGTAAAGTGGTGCGGCGTTGTCTGACGAGGCGGTAGGAGATTCCTCCTGCGAACATCAGCAGGCCGGCGAGCACCGCTTCGAGGGGCAGCGTGGCAACGAGGATGACGCAGGCGGCGGCGCCGAGTAGCTGCAGGAATTTGGGGTAGCGGCGGTCGGCGCCGGTCTGGGTCAGCGCGGCCAGATTTGCCACGAGGTAGTAGACCAGCACGCCAAAGGACGAGAATCCAATGGCCCCACGCAGATCGGCCACGGCAATGATCACGACGATGGCCGCGCCCAGCGCCAGTTCCGCACGGTGCGGCACCTGAAATTTCGGGTGAATGGCGGCAAAGTAGCGCGGGAAATCGCCCTCGCGCGCCATGGCCAAGGAAGTTCTTCCCAGCCCCGCGATGAGAGCCAACAACGCCCCCAGCGACGCCAAGGCCGCCCCGAAACGGACCACGGGTGAGGCCCAACTCCAGCCTCCCGCGGCCACCGCCTCGGCGAGCGGAGCTGCTGAGGAGGCGACGCCGTCGGGCCCTAAAATACTGAGCAGGGTCACGGCAATGACCGCGTAGAGTGCGGCGGCGATGGCCAGGGCGAGCAGGATAGCGCGGGGGATGGTGCGCCGCGGATCGCGCACCTCCTCACCCAGCGTGGCGATGCGGGCATATCCGGCGAAGGCGAAAAAGAGCAGCCCGGCCGATTGCGCAATCCCGTACCAGCCGTGGGACAACAGGCCCTCGCCCCTGATCGAGGCTGTGCTGCCGCCCGTGCCCACCCACGCCGCGGTGATAGCGAGGGCCAGAGCGGCGAGGACCAACAGCACGATGATCCGGGCCATGGCGGCCGTCCGGCTGATGCCGCGATAGTTGACAGCCACGAGCAGGACGACGGCGCCGATCGCCACGGGTCGCTCCCACCCGGCGGGTGCAGCATAGGCGGCAAAGGTCATGGCCATGGCCGCGCTGCTGGCGACCTTGCCCACAACAAAGCCCCAGCCTGCGAGGAAGCCTGGCCACTGCCCCAAGCGTTCGCGCCCATAGATGTAGGTACCGCCGGAGGTGGGGTAGGCCGCGGCCAATTGTGCCGACGAGGTGGCGTTGCAGTACGCCACGACGGCGGCCACAGCCAGGCCGATCAGCAATCCCGATCCGGCGGCCTGGGCGGCAGGAGTGAAGGCGGCGAAAACGCCGGCCCCGATCATGGAGCCTAGGCCAATCACGACGGCGTCAAAGGTGCCGAGCCTGCGGGCCAAGTTCTGCGGGTTGCTCATTCACTCGAGACTAGCTGGTTCAGATGAACTGTGAGTAAACGCCGCCGCCGGAAAGTGAACGTCCCCAGGTTGAGTAGTCAGATCATGCCCTTCTGACGTCTCATAGCGGCATTATGTGCCAGGTCAACGGGGAGGAGGAGTTCTACAGTGGTGCCGGACGGGCCCGTGGCCGTGACGGCGATGCTGCCGCCGCAGGCTTGTGCGATCTCGCGCACCAGGGCCAGGCCGAGACCGTAACTGCGGCGTCCACCCAGCGCCGGTGTGCTGCTGTGGGCGAAGCGATCGAAGATGCGGGCCGGGTCGATGCCAGTGATTCCGGCGCCGGTGTCGGCCACGGAGATAGCAATGGTGTTTCCGCGCAGCGCCGTGCCGACCGTGATGACGCCGCCCTCGGGAGTGTGATTGAGGGCGTTGTCGATCAAGCCCAACACGGCCCGATGCAGACTGTTGGCCGGAATACGGACGTGCGCGACGCCGTCGTTCTCGGTGCGCAGCGTGATGTTCCGGGCAGCCGCGTGATCGTTGAGACCTGCAACCGTCGTGGCCACGGCGGCGGATACCTCGAGGGGTTCGGCCGTGTCCTCGCTCTCGCCGGTGGCCGCGAGCAATAATTCCTGGACCGTGGCCGACAGCGCGGCCGTGTCCTGCCGGATCTGGCCCAACAGCCCGGCGGCGTCGCTGCCCGGCGCCACCTTCACCTCGGCCAGTTGCACCCGGGCGTCCAGAATCGTCAGGGGAGTGCGCAGCTCATGGCTGGCGTCTTGGACGAAGCGACGCTGCAGTTCGAGAGCTTTGCCCAGGGGGCGGATGGCGCTGCGGGCGCTGAGCCAGCCAATGCCACCGGCGGCGAGAACTCCAACAATGCCGGCCACGATCATGGCCTTGAGCATGTCGTTGGATTCAACATAAACCCGGGCCGAGGTGTCGGCGGCATTCACATCGGGATGGTCGGAGAGATACAGCATGTACAGTGCTGCCGCGATGATGACGACCACCACCATGAGGGCGATGCTGATGGCAATTCGCAGCCCTACCGTCAGTGCGGCGCGGCGGAGCTGGGGTGAATCCGCGGAGCTCAAGAACCATCCCCAATCTGGTAACCCAGTCCGTGCACCGTGCGGATCACGGAGCGCGAGAGCTTCTTACGTAGGTAGTGCACATAGGTGTCGATGACACTGTGCGAATCGTCGGGGTGGGCCAGGTTCGTCAACAACTCCTGCCGGCTGAACACGCGCTCCGGTTCGGCGGCGAGGAGCGCCAAGAGATCGCTTTCCTTGGCGGTCAGGGCCACCCGTTCCCCATAGGAGGAACGCAAGGAACGGCTCACGGGGTCCAGCACCCACTCCCCGAAGCTCAATAGCGTCGGGGTGGCCGCGAAACTGCGGGTTATGGCACGCAGCCGCGCTCTGAGCTCACCCGCGTCAAAGGGTTTGCTCATGTAGTCGTTAGCTCCGGCGTCGAGCCCGGCGATCTTCTCTGCCGTGGACCCCAGAGCGGTGAGAATAATGGCAGGGGTCGTGACGCCCTTGCGCCGTAGGGCCTGAATCAGCGCCACCCCATCCAGGATCGGCAAGCCGCGGTCAACCACCAGGGCCTCCCAGTCCTGCGTGAGAGCCAGATGGAGACCCTGTTGCCCATCGGGGGCGATCCGAACTTCATAGTCGCCCGATAAAAGCTCGGCGATCAACGGACCCAACACGGGATCATCTTCAATCAACAGGAGCCGTGGCAGCTCAGGGATGTACATGATCCTTATTGTCCTCTGTCGTCACAGGGGCGGGAGCAGTTGAACCGGCCTTGCGACGCTTGAGAAGAAAGCTGATCAAACCCGGTATAACGGAGGCCAGCACCAGAAGCACCGCGATGACATCGATATTCTTGGCGATGATCTCGTAGTGTCCCAGCCACGTCCCCAAGAGGGTGATCGACGCTGCCCACGCGACACCACCAGCAATGTTCCACAACGTGAACTTCTTGTAGTTAAAGTTCGCAACCCCGGCCACCAAGGGAGCATAGGTGCGCACCACGGGAACAAAACGAGCCAGCACAATGGCCCAGCCGCCCCGCTTGGCGAAAAATTCTTCGGTCTCCGTCAGATATTTCGTCTTCAAGATCCGGGCATCGTCCTTGAACCAGCGACGGCCAAACTTCCGTCCCAGCAGGTAACCCACCTGATCTCCGGCAATCGCGGCCACCACCACCACACCAATCAAGACCGGCAGTGACAGATTCAGCTGCTGATGCAACAGCCCGGCAGTGAAGAGCAGCGAATCGCCCGGCAGAAAAGGGAACAACAGCCCCGATTCGATAAAAACAATCAAGGCCACGACGGCCAACGTCGCCGGTCCGAGATCACCCAAAAGGGTAGAAGGATCAATTACATGCAGCACAATGAGTCTCGATTACACAGAAGGGTGGGTGGCGGCAGTAGCATCGCCGGCGCCCCGGAAAAGATTCCACACACCAACAAACAACATTACGCCTGCGCTCGCCGCCAGGAATGAGGCAATAACGTCGCTGGGGTAGTGCACACCAACATAGATGCGAGACCAGGCCACTACAAGAGGTACGACGACGGCCAGCACCATCACCGGCCTGGCCCAGTGAGTCTTTCGCAACAGAAAGTAAAAAGCCCAGGCCAGTCCCACGGCGAGGGCCACATGACCACTGGGAAAGCTAGTGGAGCCGGTTTCCGGGGAGAGCGGGTCAATCAACAAGGCCGGATTGGGCCGCTGCCTGGCGACGATGACTTTGAACAGCTGGCTGGAGAGCCATCCCGCGGAGGCCACACCGCCAAAGGCCAGCGCGTTGACAAATGATGTGCGGAACAACCAGAGGAACAAGCAAACCAGACCGATCATGACGACGCCGCCGACCGGAGAAAAAGCCCTATCAAGCACCATCACCAGGCCCGTCAGAACGCCCACATGACTCTTACTGAGCTCTTGATCCACCGTGAATTCCTCCGAGGTGAACTGCGGGGAGTGGCTGGCGACGACGCCGATCGCGAGGACGGCTAAGGACAAGATCGTTACCCACAGGCCCCAAAATGCCGGCTGTGGGAGCCGGGGCAAGAGAGCGCTCTGGTGCGGAGTCGCGGTGTTTGTGCGGGTGCTCAATGAGTGCATGAGGGAGCTTTCTTCAACAAAAACGTGCGGGACAGTGGCTGGTATTTCCACTGTCCCGCACGTCATCTAAGAACTCTCTAAGAATTCCTCAGACCCACAAAATTGCGGGAGCGTAATGGGATAAAGCCCCTAAAGTGATGCGGCGTCCTAGTCTCTAAGCGGCACGGATGCGCAGGACGAGTGTCCTGGCCTCCGGTCGTAGTGCAAAGTCCGGCCATACATCGGGCCCGCAAGCCCTCGAGCCCAGACCGTGTTGCGCCGCATCGAGGTAAAGATAGCTGTGCTGCGATTCCGGCAACTCATGCGGATGCGGTGCAAGGGCAACTTCCTGGGCCGTGTTCTTGGCCAAGGAGAAGCCAGGGCGTCGACCTAAAGCATCCGGATCTGCTTCAATGCGCAGCCACGGAGCCCCATCGCGGCTCAACTCCACCCAGCGCACATCGCTATGATGGCCAGTCTCCTGTGGCCGGGCGTAGTTGACGTTGAGCTCTTCGAGGGATCCGCCGTGGGTACCCACAACGGCAGAATGCAAACTGTCCGGGTACGATTCCCGCGGGCCCGCGCCAAACCAGGAAGCACCGTCAACCTCGCTAGGAAGATCCAACCGCACACCGATCCGAGGGAACACCAGATCCCAACCAGCACTGGGTGCAATGTCGATCCGCAGCCACAGCTCATCGCCGGAAAGCTGCCAGTTCTCCTCAACGGCAACATCATGTCCGCTGTTGGCGGCGGCATAGCGGCTACGCACGCGCAGACCCTGCGGCAGCGCGGCTACGTCCTCAACGCGGCGCGTGAGTCGGTCCAATCCAGCCTGTTGCCAGACGACGGCCGACGACGGCGCCGGAACACCCCGGCCACTATTGATCCACGGATCCTCGGGACCATAAGCACCAAAGCCCTGACCCTTGTCGTTATCCGTCGGCGCGCGCCATAGCTCGAGCCGGGGACCTGCAACAGGCAATCCTGCCAGCGTAACGAGGGATCCGGCGTCGAACGTGGCCGGACCCAGCTCCACAGGAGCCGCACCAGCGATGGGGGAAGCCGGGCGAGGCACGCGCAACGGCGGCTGCGCAGGGGAGAGATCCAGCTGAGTCTCGCTCAGAGGGTGCCCTGCAGGAGCCCAGGCCGTAGCCTCGCGCAGCACGGCCTCGACGCTCAGCCAGGTCTCACCCTCAGCCGCAGCGACGATGGTGGGCAACGTCAGCGTGAGCGAATCGCCCGCCTGCAAGGGGCCGTTGGCGCCATCTGTAGTGAGTTCACCCGCGTCAACGCGTGTACCGTTATGCTCCACACGCCAACGCAGCACGACGTCGGACGCATCAGAGGTGTGCCGCAGATTCGCTACCGTGAGGCCCGCGTTCCCCTCGGCGTTCAAGGTCAGCGCGAGCCTGATCGGGGAGACGATCTGCTTATACTCAAATAGGCCCGGTGTGGGCGTTGAATCGGAGAGGATCATGCCATCCATGACAAAGTTGCCGTCGTGGATGACCTCGTCGAAGTCGCCGCCGTAGGCAAAGAACTCGGTGCCGTCGGCGGTACGCGTGCGAATGCCGTGGTCACGCCACTCCCACACAAAACCGCCGTGAAGACGCGGGTACTTATCCACAAGATCCTCGTACTGGTCGATCGCGCCGGGGCCGTTGCCCATGGCATGAACGTACTCACAGAGGATGAAGGGGCGGGTGCGCTGACGCGCGGATTCAATGGCGTTGCAGCCCAGGAGCAGCGCATGGGAATCGTTGCGCCCAATGGAATCCGTCTCCGGAATCGAGGAGTACATGCGGGAGTAGACATCCGTGTAGGCTCCCGTGTAGTCGCCCTCGTAATGCACGGGGCGGGAGAGATCGCGCGCATGCGTCCAGGCCGCCATGGCGGCGAGGTTCGCGCCGGTCCCGGACTCGTTGCCCAGCGACCACATGACAATCGAGGCGTGGTTCTTATCCCGCTCGACCGTGCGCTCCATACGGTCCACGAGGGCATCGCGCCAGGCCGGATCATCGCTGGGATTGCCGACCCACTTAAGGGCATGGAAGCCGTGCGTCTCCAGATCGCACTCGAGAATGACCCAGAATCCCAGCTCATCGGCCAGATCCAGAAAACGCGGATGTGGCGGGTAGTGGCTCGTGCGGATGGCGTTGACGTTAAAGCGTTTCATGAGCGCCAGATCCTCACGGGCGCTGGCCTCGTCGAAGACCCGGCCACGATCGGCGTTGGTCTCATGGCGGTTGACGCCGTGGAAAATCACCTTGCGGCCATTGACCAGGAACTGATCTCCCACGATTTTCACGGTGCGGAAGCCCAGGCGCAGCGAAATGCTCTCCGCGGCGCTGGAGACACTTGCGTCGTAGAGGCGCGGCACCTCGGCAGACCAAGGTTCGACGGCGTCAATACTCACCGGGGCGACGTCGGCGGGAGAGTCCCAGATAACCTCAAGTCCCAGCTCGGGCACGCGCAAGGTCACGGGGAACGCGGCAGGATCCGCCGTGATTTCGGGGGTGATCGTGCCGCTGCCGGACCAATCTGTCCGTAGCCAAACATCCGTGAGTCCGCCCACCGGGCGGGCCTGAAGCTTGACATCACGGAAGATGCCGGGGAGCCACCACTGGTCCTGATCCTCGAGGTAACTTGCGGCTGACCACTGGTGAACCCGGACGACCAAGAGATTTTTCCCGGGACGCAGGGCCTCGCTGACATCAAATTCCTGGGCGAGGCGGCTGCCGGAGCCAACCCCAATCTCCACTCCGTTAACCCAGACCTTGTAGCGGGACTCGACGCCGTCAAAGCGCAAGGTCAGGGCCGCCGTCGTGCTCTCAAACCAGCTGTCCGGGACGTCAAAGGTACGGCGATAATCGCCCGTGGGATTAGCGTCCGGGACAAACGGGGGATCGATTGGGAAGGGGTATTGCACATTGGTATAGATGGGGCGGCCGTACTTGCCGTCCTCGGCCAGGACCCAATGCGAGGGAACGGCCAGGGTGTCCCAGCTGGAGTCGTCGAAGGACTCGGAGGCAACGCCTTCCACCGTTTCTCCCGTGGGAAGCACGGACCCGGCCCCGGGAGTACCCGGAGCAGTGGGCAAGAGGCGGAAGCGCCAATCCCCATTGAGGGACAGTGACGGGGCATCGCTGTTCAGCCACGAGCGGGCCGGAACACGGAGGCCGGAACCGGGGCCTTGATCGGTGATGTAGGAGGAAGACATTACTTGACTGATCCTTCTGTGAGGCCGCCGCGCCAGAAGCGTTGCAGAACTACCATGGCGATGGCGAGGGGGATGATGGACAGCAACACTCCGCCGGTGGTGAGCTGGTAAAACTCCGGCAGGCGATTGACCTGGCTGAGCCACGTATTCAGGCCCAGGGTCACAGGGTAAAGCTTGGTGTCTGAAAGCATGACGAGCGGGAGGAAGTAGTTGTTCCATACGCCAACCAGCTGGAACAAGAACACGGTGACCAGCGCCGGTGTCAGGACCCGCAGGCCAACTGTGTGGAAGATGCGGATTTCCCCGGCGCCGTCGAGGCGGGCGGCCTCCAACAGGGCCGGGTCCACGGTGGCTTGGGCGTAAATTCGGCACAGGAATAAACCAAACGGGGACACGAGCGAGGGTAGTAAAACGCTCCAGTACGTGTTGGCCAGGCCCATCTGGCTAAAGAGCAGGAAGAGCGGAAGGGCTGTTGCCGTTCCGGGTACCAGGACACCGCCAAGAATGATGCCAAAAACGAGGTTATTGCCGCGGAACTGGTATTTTGCCAGGGCGTAGCCTCCGGCCGCGGCAATGTAGGTGGCCAATAAGGCGCCAATGCCGGCGTAGAGGATCGAGTTCAGGAACCAGCGGACAAAGATACCGTTGTCGTAGCTGAGAACTTGGGACAAGTTATTCCACAAATTGAAGTTCGCGGCGAAAGCGAAGCCGTTGGTGGAGAAGAGATCCGCCGTTGATTTGGTCGACGCCACAAGAACCCAGTACACGGGAGCCAGGAAGTACAACGCCGCCACCACCAAAATGCCGGTGACAACAATGGTGGTGCTCTTTTTCGTCCCGGGCTTATGTACCTTGGCCGAGGGCTTTGCCGCCGGTTTCGTGACGGGCTTAGTCAGCTGTGTGGTCATGATGACTTCCTATTCGAGAACGCCAGGAAGGCGAAGGAGAGCGTAAAAGCCACCACGGCGATGAGGACCGCCTGTGCCGCGGCGACGTTGTAGTCGTTGTAGGCAAAGGCCGTGGTGTAGGCGCTGAGGTTGGGGGTGTATTGGCTGTCAATGGCTGGCGAGACGGTTTGCAAAACCTGAGGTTCGGCGAAAAGCTGCAGGGTGCCAATGATGGAGAAAATGGTGGTCAATACTAGGGCCGGACGGATCAGTGGGAGTTGAATGGTCCAGGCCACCCGGACGGGGGAGGCCCCGTCAACCTTGGCGGCCTCGTAGACCTCGGTGGGGATGGCCTTGAGCTGGGCGATGATGATGAGCATGTTGTAACCGGTGTAGCTCCAGGTCACGATGTTCGCGATGGACCACAGCACAGCGCTGGGGCCTAGGAAGTCGGGGGAGAGGCCAAACCAGCCGGCAATATCAATCAGCGGGCTCAATCCGGGCACGTACAAGAAGGACCACAGGATCGTGGCGATGACACCGGGTACACCGTAGGGCAGGAAGAACGCGGCGCGGAAGAATCCGGGCCAGCGTGCCGAGGCGGCCTCCAGTAGGAGTGCCAAGATGGTGGCCAGAACAATCATGACCGGTACCTGCACCACACCGAATAGGAGCATTCGTCCCATGGACGCAACGAAGTTTCCGTCCGCCAGAGCTTGGGCGTAATTGGAGAATCCTGCGAATTTGCTCGTGACTCCGGTCTCGCCAAACAAGCCACCACGGGTGACCTTGGTGAAGCTGGAGATCACGGCCACGATGATGGGCAGGATAAAGGTCAGCAGGAAGAGAGCCAGAAACGGAGCCAGCAACAGCCATGGGGCGCGGGTGACGGCGGAAACCCGCCGGGTGCCGCCGCGCCGGTCAGCTGCCGGACGGGATTCTCTCTGTGGGGTTGTGATGCTCATGCCGATTCCTTCCGGATGCTCAGGCCGCTGTTTTTAAAGACGGTCATGATCTTTTCTTCTGCCGCAACAACGGCATCCACGAGGGTGGTACCGGAGGCTTTTTGTCGGAATCCATCGCTGAGAATGTTGAACGACTGCTGCTGGGAGGGCCACCAGGACCACTGCGTGTTTTGTTCGAGGGCTGCCGGGGCGAAGATGTCCTGGTTGTAGTTCTGGCCGCTAAAGAAATCCGAGGGCTGCGTCCGCGGGGTGCCGATGATCTCCGGGGCCGGTGACCAGCCAATGCCGCAATGTTCAATTTCGGCGTCGATTCCCTCTTGCGTGGAGGTTAGCCACGCGGCGAACTCCAGCGCCTCACGGGGATGTTTGCTATTGGCCATGACGCCAACAGTGGAGCCGCCCTGGTAACTGGAACCGTATCCTCCAGAGCTCCAACGCGGCATGTCGGCCACCTGCCACTTGCCTGCTCCTCCGCTGATGCCGGCGATGAGTGCGTCAGCCCAGCTGGCCGAGGTCAGCGTGGCGATTTCACCCTTTCCTGCTGCCGCGAACCAACCCGGAGAAAAGGGGGTGAAACCAGTCTGGACGAGGTCCTTGTCGATGGCCTTGTCGAAAAAGCGGGCCACCTCCAAGGTTGCCTCGTCACTCATGTTAATGACCCAGCCGTCCTCGTCGGCGCGAAACCAGGAAGCGCCGGCCTGGGCTGCAAAGGCGGTGAATACGGCGGCATCGGACAAGGGGAAGCAATCGATGTAGGTTTTGGCCTTGCGCAGTTCCGCCGCGACGTCGGCCCATTCGTCCCAGGTTGCAGGAGCCGTGGCGCCGACCTTGGCAAAGAGCTCGCTTTGGTAGTACGTGGCCATGGGGCCGGAGTCCTGTGGGATGCCATAGACGCCGCCGGCGAAACTTACCTGATTCCACAAGTTTTTGTCGTAGCGGCCGGCGAATTCCGCGGCTCCGTAGCGCGAGATGTCCACGAGCCCATTGACCATCATGAAGGACGGAATGACACCGAACTCTACCTGTGCCAGATCGGGGCCACCGCCGGCGGCGAGTGCTGAATACAGCTTCGGGTAGCCGCCCTGGTTTCCGCTGGGGATCCACACGGTTTTAACCTGAACATTCGGATTCGCGGCGTTCCAGATATCCGCCACAACCTGCAGATCCTTGAGCCAGGACCAGTATTCAATGGTGATCTTCTCACCAGTTGTTGAGGCGATGGTGGGCGCCGTATTGACCGAATGAGTTCCAGGCGTGGCGCAGGCAGACAGTAGTCCCAGGGCTGCGGTACCTAAGCCGCCGTGCAGCAACTGCCTTCGAGTAACAAGGGGCATAAGGGTTCTCTCACTTCATTGTGGGTATGCGTACGCCAGTTTTACGAGCAAAAAGCGTTGATGGTCACATACCGTGTTTACCGATTGGTGAAGAAGTTACCACAAATATCGAGTGTGTACTCGAATTTAGATGACGTTAAGCCGTCATGTGCATTAGGCTGACATTTCATGACCACCTCTTCCGCTTCGGCGCCCAAGCGCGGCCCATATGCCAAGTCCAAGCAACGGCGTGAGAATATTGTGATCGCCGCGCATGAAGTCTTTGCCGAACATGGTTACAAGGGCGGTTCCTTGCAGGTTGTTGCCGACAGGGTGGGGATGAGTCAAACCAGCCTGTTGCACTACTTTCCGTCCAAGAGTGCGCTTCTGTTGGCTGTGTTGAATTGGCGCGATACGGTGACGGGCGACGGCGGGTCCCGCAGTCCAGAGGAATCGCTGGCCTCCGCCGTGATTCGGCAGGCTCGCTTCAACGAAACCGTCCCGGGGGTCGTCGAGCTGTATACGGTGCTCTGCGCCGAATCGCTGACTGCCAAGCATCCTGGACGCGATTATTTTACGCAGCGTTACGAGGGATTGCGCCGCAGCTACTCCAGATCATTTACCGCGCTCGCGCGCGAAGGACGGCTGCGCTCAGGGGTGGATCCCGAGCGCGCAGCAGCAAGCCTGATTGCTCTCTGGGACGGTATTCAGACGCAATGGCTCATGGACCCAGACAGTGTGGACATGGCCCAGTGCCTGCAGGACTACCTGGACTTCCTGATTCTCCCGGAGTGAGAGTCGGCGCGGCTGTTGCTTAGCTGTTGAGCAAAATCAGCGCCGTATCTAGGGTGGTCAGGGCCTGGGGGTTGTCGACGCGAGCCAGGGTCATGGCAGCGATGACCAGGGAGCTCAGGACGGTGGCGAGCTGCTCATGGGTGGCCCTGCCTATCTCGGGGCGGTGGGCGGCGATGCCGCGCAGCAAGGAGGCGCTGAGTTCCTTCCGGTACCCGGCGATGGTGAGGCTGACCGCCTCCTCATTGGAGATAGGAGAACCGGCAGCGTTCAGTAGTAGGCAGCCGTTGTCGGAGGGTAGGGTGCCTCGCCGAGCAAGCGCGTCCCGCAAGCCGGTGAAATAGTCGACGATGGCGTCAGGTTCCACAACAGGAGCGTTCAAAGGCAGTAGTCGTGGGCGGATAATTTCGCCGAGGTAACTCGTCAGGGCGGCATCAAAGAGTCCCCGTTTGCTGCCAAAGGCGTGATAAATACTGGAGCGACTCAGCCCTGTGGCGCGCTCAAGATCCGGCAGGGAAGCATCCTCGTAGCCGTGCTCCCAAAACACTGTCCGCGCAGCACGGATCGCCTCCTGCGTATCAAATGCTTGCGCGCGTCCCATGGGCCCCTCATTTTGTAGATCGATCGGTTCAATATATAGTGGACTAGTCAATACATAATAAGCCATGGGTGACGGTTCCCGGAACCAAAGCACCCCGTGAGGAGTTGTTCAGCGTGGTTATCATCGGTCTCGTGTTCGCAGGCATTGCAGCGCTCATTCATGTCTACATTTTCTTCTTGGAGTCCATCGCATGGACCGGAGAACGCAGCCGCGCCACCTTTGGCCTGGCCAGCAAGGAAGAAGCCGAGCTGACCAAGTCCTTGGCCTTCAACCAAGGGTTCTACAACTTGTTCCTAGCGCTGGGAGTTCTGGCCGGAATTGTGGTGCTGGCCGTGGCCAGCTCGCCGGTAGCCACAGCGGTTGGCGCCACCTTGGTATTTGTTGGAGCAGGCTCCATGGCAGCCGCCGGAGTGGTCTTGTTGCTCTCCAGCCCGAGCAAGGCCGGGGCTGCACTCAAACAACTCGTGCCGCCGCTCCTCGGTGTCTTGGCGTTGGCCCTTGGCCTATCCCTCTGATACCCGCTACTTTTCACTCATTCCACAAGAAAGCTCATATCATGACCCACTCAGTCAGCACCCAAATCCAGCTCACCGCCCGTCCCGTGGGATGGCCCACAGCCAGTGACTTCACCACCGTGAAGGTGGACCTTGCGCCGCTTTCGCCGGGCCAAATCCGTGTGGCCAACGAATTTGTCTCCGTTGACCCCTATATGCGTGGGCGTATGAGCGCGGCCAAGAGCTACTCGGAGCCCTTTGCTCTCGGTGAGACCATGACCGGCGGCGCCATCGGCCGCGTTGTCGAGTCCGCCAGTGAGACCATTCCGGTAGGCTCCGTAGTCCTCCACCAGTTTGGTTGGCGCGACGTGGTTCAGGAGGACGCCGCTGGATTCAGGATTGTTCCGGAACTCCCCGGTGTGCCGCTCTCGCTGTACCTGGGGATCCTGGGTATGACCGGGATGACAGGCTATGTTGGCCTGACCGAGATCGCGAACATGAAGGCTGGGGACACCGTCTTTATCTCGGGTGCCGCAGGGGCCGTGGGTACCGCCGCCGGCCAGATCGCCCGACTGCTCGGTGCCGGCCGCGTCATTGGTTCGGCCGGCAGCGACGAGAAAGTCGCCCTCTTGACGGAAAAATATGGCTATGACGCAGCCTTTAATTACAAGTCCGGTCCCGTGCGCGAACTGCTCGCCGCGGCCGCGCCGGAGGGTATCGACGTGTTCTTCGACAACGTCGGTGGCGACCACCTCGAGGCCGCCCTTGACGTCTTCAACCCAGGCGGCCGGGCCGCCTTGTGCGGGGCCATCGCTGGATACAACACGACCGAGCGTAAAGCTGGTCCCGACAATATGGTCAACATGATTACCCGCGGGCTGAAGCTGCGAGGCTTCACCCTGGGCAGCCACCTCAATCTGGCCGCGGAATTCAACGAGCACATGACCGGCTGGTTCACCGACGGCAAGATCGCCTACGACGAAACGATCGTTGACGGCATCGACAATGCTGTGGATGCCTTGCTGGAGATGATGCGGGGAGCCAACACCGGAAAGATGGTGGTCCGCACAGCCCTTCCGGTCGTCGCGAACGGCTAGTTGCTCGCCATCTCGGCCACGAGTTCACGCACGACGGCGCGCAACTCACCATTGTTGGCGGCGGCCACGCGGCGTTGCCTCTGGTAGCTCGCGCCCTTGGTGAGGATGCTTTCCACGCTGGCAAGCTCATCGGAGCAGCCCAGTTTTGCGGCAACCGGCTCCAGCTTGTTCAGCAATTCCAGAGTGTGCTCGGTGACGAGCTGTTCCTTGCCTGCAGCATCGAGAATGATGATGGCGTCCAGGCCGTAACGTGCGGCGCGCCACTTGTTTTCCTGAATATGCCACGGCGGCATCGTGGGGATGGTGCCGCCGTCGTTTAAGGTATTGGAAAAGTCCTCGACGAGGCACTGGGTCAGGGCCGCAACGGCACCAATCTCCTCGAGCGTGGACATGCCGTCGCAGATGCGCATTTCAATCGTGCCCAGGCCCGCCACGGGGCGGATGTCCCAGCGGATCTCATTCGTCGCGTCGATGACACCTGTGGTGAACATGTCCTGGACGTACGATTCGTAGGCCTCCCAGGTGGGGAACTGGAACGGCAGTCCGGCCGTGGGTAGCTGCTGGAACATCAGCGCACGCTGCGAGGCGTAACCGGTGTCCTCGCCGTTCCAATATGGTGAGGATGCCGAGAGCGCCTGAAAATGCGGGAAGTAATTGACCAGGCCGTCAAGGACCGGCATGGCCTTGGAAACGTGATCCAAGCCGACGTGGACGTGAACTCCGTAGATGAGCATCTGGCTGCCCCACCACTGGGTCCGGTCTACGAGCTTGGCGTAACGCTCCTTGTCGGTCACGACCTGAGTGCGTGAATTGCTGAACGGATGCGTTCCGGCGCATAGCAAATCCAGGCCCAGGGGCTCGCTGGCCTCTCGCAAGATATTGAGGCTGCGGCGTAAATCTTCGGTGCCTTCGGAAACCGTGTGATTGACCCCGGTGACAAGCTCCACCGTGTTTTGCAGCATCTCGCCCTTGATGTGGGGATGCTCGCCATCCTCCATGACATCCGGGTGGGCCGCGGTGATATTCGCGAAAACATCATTAGCGCGGGCCGCTAGCTCACCTGATTCCTTGTCCACGAGTGCAATTTCCCATTCCAATCCCAAAGTCGATTGCTCTGACTGTGCGAAGTCAATCTTCACTGCGGCGCCTCCTTGATAAGCGAACGTATGGCAGTGATTACGGAAATAATGCCGACTGCCCTCTGATTGTAGTTCAGGATCTCGGGCACAATGGGAGCATGCCCATCCTGAATAAAGACATGACCTTATGCATTTCCCTCGCGGCGCGACCCAGCAACATCGGCACGCGTTTTCATAATTACCTTTACGATGCGCTCGAGCTGAACTATGTCTACAAGGCCTTTGCCCCGGTTGATCTTGCTCAGGCGGTTGCCGGTATTCGCGGCCTCGGAATTCGTGGCGCCGCCGTGTCAATGCCTTATAAAGAAGATGTCATCGAGCTCATCGATGTCATGGACGCCTCCGCCTCGGCGATCGATTCGGTCAACACGATCGTCAATAACGACGGCGTGCTCACCGCTTACAACACCGATTACCTGGCGATCGCCCGCCTCCTGAGCGTCAACGCCGTCGACCCCGCCACCACGGTTTTACTCCGCGGTTCCGGGGGTATGGCCAAGGCCGTTGCCGCCGCCATGCACGACGCCGGATTTGCGTCCGTCACGATTGTGGCTCGCAACGAGGAGCGGGGCCGGGTCCTTGCCGCGCTATATGACTTTGCGTGGTTGCCCGAGGTGGGCGAGGCTACCGCCGGAATGCTCATCAACGTCACCCCGCTGGGTATGACAGGCGCCGATGCCTCGGTTCAGTCCTTCAGCGATGAGACGGTGGCGCAGGCACAAATCGTGTTCGACGTCGTCGCACTTCCCTCCGAGACCCCGCTCATCAGGGCGGGCCGTGCGACTGGCAAGCAGCTCATCACGGGCGCCGAGGTCATCGCGATTCAGGCCGAGGAGCAGTTTGTGCTGTACACGGGCGTGCGCCCCAGCCCCGAGCTGGTGCGCGAAGCCTCAGAGTTCTCCCGCGCCTAGAGGTTCAACCACCACGGCGACCCGGTCCTCACCAATGCGGGTGAGGATCAAGGTGGCCTTGTTGGGGCCCTTGCCCGAGCCGGTCAACAGCTGGCGGCGCAGCTCCTCGGGGGTCACGGAGATGCCGCGCTTTTTGATGTCCAGCACGCCAATCTTGTTCGTTTTCACCCAGCTCTTGAGTGCCTTGACGTTGAAGGGCTTGACCTCCAGCACCTTATAACCGCGGGCAAATGGGGTGTCGATGGCCTCCTCCGACGAGAGGTAGGCGATGTGCTCGTCGAGTAGATGCGCCCCCAAACTCCGGGCGAGATCGGCCACGAGCCCCGCGCGAATGACGGCGCCGTCGGGCTCGTACAGGTAGTTGCTGACCGGGCCGAGCTCGGCATTTTGCTTCAGCGGCTCGTACTTCTCAGCGCTCGTCAGCTCTGCGCTGCCATGCTTGCCAATCACCAAAGCCGAGCGGCGAATGCCCGGGCGAGCCAGCTGGTTGAAGTACAGTCCAGCCTCGACAACATCGCCGTTGATGGAGATCCACTGCGCCTCGGCCGTCTCCGGAACCGCCTCATGCGGGATACCCGGACCCATCTTCACACCCACGGCCAGGCCGCGATCCGCCAACGATTCCACGAAGGACAGCGGCGGCGAGAACGCCTCCGGGTCAAAGAGCCGGGTGGTGCCCGAGGTGTTGGTGGTACGCCGGGCCGGATCCAACCAGACGCCCTCGATGCCGCTCAGATCAACCTCTTCGGCCTTGCCGCAGATGACCTTCGCGTGCGGGAAGGGCATGAGGTTCACGGTGGTGCAGGCCGCCGTGATCTCGTCCATCTCGACCGCAGTGACGGCGATGTCCAGGCTCGCCATGGCGAGCGAGTCCGCTCCGAGGCCACAGCCGAGGTCGGCCACGGAGGTGATGTTCGCCGTCGTAAATCTTTGAGCATGCAGGGCGGCGATGCTCAGGCGCGTCGCCTGCTCGAGTCCGGCCTGGGTGAACAGCATCTGATGGGCGAATTCGCCGAATTTCGCCTCGGCCTTGGATCGCAAGCGGGCCTGCGTCAGCGCCGCGGCTACAAGCTCGGGGGAGTGGCCGGCTTTACGCAGTGTTTCGTTGAGCTTGAGCGAGTCGGCCTCGCGGTAGGGGCCGAGGGATGACAAAAGTTCCCATCCGTCAAGGGTCAGTAAGGGGGAAATCGCATCGCTAGGCATGACTCAAGCGTAGCCGCCAGTTCCGCCGTGATAAGGATCACAGTAAATAGCATACGAATAATTTGCGCAATTATTCACCGGTGTAATAGTTTTTTGAGGAGACTTAATAAGGATTGCCTAAGCTAATCTACTTCTGGAGAAATTTTGATGATGAAGACACGCCTGATGACGTTTGCCGCCACAGCCGCTGTGCTTGCCCTCACCGCTTGTGGAGGATCCGCCGCAACAGACACGAGTGAAAGCGCCGCAGCTTCCTCCGTGACCGTTCAGGATAACAACGGTTCGCAGGAGATCGCACTTCCCCTGAAGTCAGTTGTTGCTACCGACAACCGCACGTTCCAGACGCTGTCCGACTGGGGCATCAAGCTCAGCGCCGGGGCCGTGGCCCTGATGCCGAAGACCAACCCGTACAAGACGGACGACAGCATCGTTGACCTGGGCAGCCACAACGAGCCCAACCTCGAAGCTATTGTCGCCGTGGCACCCGATGTGATTGTCAACGGTCAGCGATTTGCGCAGTACCACGATGACTTCACCAAGTTGGCTCCCAGCGCCAAGGTGCTGGAACTGGATCCCCGCGACGGCGAGCCCTTCGATAGCGAACTCAAGCGCCAGATCACCGTCTTGGGTGAGGTTTTCTCCAAGCAGGATGAAGCCAAGAAGCTCACCGACGACTTCGATGCAGCTGTTGCTCGCGCCAAGAAGGCTTACGACGCCAACGACAAGGTCATGGCCGTCATCACCTCCGGCGGAAACATCAACTACTCGGCACCCAGCACGGGCCGTACCCTGGGTCCGGTCTACGACATTTTGGGTCTGACTCCGGCTCTTGAGGTCAAGGACGCCAGCACCGACCACAAGGGTGACGATATTTCGGTAGAAGCCATCGCCGCCTCCAACCCGGACTGGATCCTGGTCATGGACCGCGACGCCGCGGTGAGCAACGCCGATGCCAGCTACGTTGAAGCGAACAAGCTGATTGCTTCCTCTGAGGCCCTGAAGAATGTCAGCGCCGTCAAGGACAGCCGCATTGTGTACATGCCTGCCGACACGTACACCAACGAGAGCATCCAGACGTACACCACGTTCCTGAACAGCATCGCCGATGCTTTTGAGGGCAAATAAGTAATAGCTATATTTGAGCACCTCAGTGGTGGATCTGGCCTTTTTCGCCGGGTCCGCCATTGTCGTGTTTCCGCCACAGATTTTGAAGGGAAGGTCGCCCGGTGACCACCACGCGCGCACCAGCCAAGGGCCGGCTATTTGAGCCCTCACTGCTCATTGGGATAGTAGTGGTGGCTTTACTGCTCGTGCTGTCCTTATTTGTGGGTGTTTATGACATCTTCGGCAATGACGACGGCGGGGAGATGTTCGCGATTACGCGCATCCCGCGCACGATTGCTCTGGTACTTGCCGGCGCGGCCATGGCCATGTGTGGCCTCGTCATGCAATTGCTGACGCAGAACCGTTTTGTGGAGCCAACAACCACCGGAACCACCGAATGGGCGGGCCTGGGTTTACTGACCGTCATGATCCTCTTCCCTGGCGCCAGCATCATGGCCAAGATGGGCGGGGCCGTCACGGCGGCCTTCATCGGCACCATGATCTTCTTCCTGTTCTTGCGCAGAGTCTCGCTGAAGGCATCCCTGACGGTGCCGATTGTCGGCATCATGTTGGGCGCCGTGGTGGGCGCCTTCTCCACCTTCCTGGCCCTGCAGACGGACATGCTCCAAAGCCTCGGCATCTGGTTCGCCGGCAGCTTCACCTCGGTCCTACGCGGACAGTATGAGCTGCTGTGGATCGTGGCTATCGTCGGGGCGCTGGTCTTCCTGATCGCGGACCGTTTCACGGTCGCGGGACTCGGCGAGGAAATCGCTACCAATGTCGGGCTGAACTACAACCAGATCATGCTGATCGGCACGGGCCTGATCGCCATCGCCACCGGCGTTGTCACCGTGGTGGTGGGCAACTTGCCGTTCCTGGGTCTGATCGTGCCCAATGTCGTATCCATGTTCCGCGGCGATGACCTGCGCTCAAATCTGCCGTGGGTCGCTCTGCTCGGCATCGCGATCGTGACCATCTGCGACTTGATCGGACGCACCATCATCATGCCCTTTGAGGTGCCCGTCTCCCTGATTCTGGGCGTCGTCGGCGCCGTGGTCTTCGTAGCCCTCCTCCTGAAGCAGCGTCGCAATGCCTGAATCAAACACCATCAAATCCGCGCCCCGCACCACCCCGGCCCTGGCCTCTCGCCATCACCTCGGACGCGTGTCCGGGCCGCTGCCGACCGGGCGGGTCCGCCGTCGTTATTGGATCGTCCTGAGCATCCTCATCATCTTGGCCTTGGGCTTTGCCGGGGGACTGCTCGCCTACGACAACCCCATGCCTCCGGGTACCCCGGGCTTCTGGCTCATCGCCCAGATGCGCTCCGTTAACGTCCTGGTCATGCTGCTCGTGGCGTTCTGCCAGGCCATGGCGACCGTCAGCTTCCAGACGGCCACGAACAACCGCATCATCACGCCCTCCATCATGGGCTTTGAATCGCTGTACATCGCCGTGCAAACCGGGGCCGTATTTTTCCTCGGCGCAGCCGGTGTCACCGCCATCCAAGGCGTGCCGCAGTTCGCCTTGCAGCTGGTGCTCATGGTGGGGCTGTCCATGGCGCTGTACGGCTGGTTGCTCTCCGGCAAGAACGGTAACCTGCAGATCATGCTGCTCGTGGGTATCGTCCTCGGTGGCGGGCTCGGCGCGGTGTCCTCCTTCATGCAGCGGCTCCTGACGCCGAGTGAATTTGATGTCCTGACGGCGCGGCTCTTCGGCTCCATCTCCAACGCGGATGTCAGCTATCTCCCGGTCGCCATCCCGCTCGCGGCCGTGGCCGGAACGCTGCTGTGGCTCAATGCCAAGCGGCTGAACGTCATCGCCCTCGGCAAGGATGCCAGCACCAACCTCGGCCTGAACCACCGCTTTGAGACGATGCGCGTGTTGTTCTTAGTCTCGATCCTGATGGCCGTCTCCACCGCCTTGGTGGGTCCCATGACCTTCCTGGGCTTCCTCGTGGCAACCCTCGCCTACCAGCTGGCCGATACCCACGATCACCTTTACGTCTTCCCTGTGGCGATCCTCGTTGGTTTCGTGGTCCTCTCCGGCGCGTACTTCGTCATGAAGAACGTCTTCTACGCACAAGGCGTGGTCTCGATCATTATCGAGGCCGTCGGCGGCACCGTATTCCTCATCTTTATCCTCAGAAAGGGACGCCTGTGATCTCTCTTAGCGCAGTCCAGAAGAGCTATAGCAGCGACGTGGCCATCGGGCCGGTGGACCTAAAGATCCCCACGGGCGGCATCACCGCCATGGTGGGCCCCAACGGTGCCGGAAAATCGACCCTGCTGACCATGATCGGCCGGCTCCTGGGCCTGGATGCCGGTGCTATCGAGATCGCCGGATACGACGTTGCCAGCACGGCCTCGAAGGACCTCGCCAAGATCGTCTCGATCCTGCGCCAGGAAAACCACTTCGTCACACGCCTGACGGTGCGCCAGCTCGTGGGCTTTGGCCGTTTCCCGCATTCCAAGGGGCGGTTGACACGCGACGATGAGGAAATCATCAGCCGCTCTATCGATTTTCTGAACCTCAACGAGCTGGAAAACCGCTATCTTGATCAGCTTTCGGGTGGGCAGCGCCAGCGCGCCTATGTGGCCATGGTCCTAGCCCAGGAAACAGACCACGTATTGCTGGATGAGCCGCTGAACAACCTCGATATGAAGCATTCGGCACAGATGATGCAGCTGCTCCACAAGGCGGCCCGCGAATTGGGCCGCACGATTGTGATCGTGCTGCACGACATCAACTTCGCCGGGCACTACGCCGACCATATTTGCGCCGTGAAGGATGGAAAGGTCATCGAGTTTGGCACCCCCGCCGAAATCATGACCGATGAGGTCCTGAGCCGGGTCTTCGACACCCCCGTGACGGTCATCGACGGCCCGCGCGGCCCGCTGGCGGTTTACTACTGAGCTGCGCGGGCACCCAGGGTGCGCCGTGAGCGTAACCGGGCCTGCCGCCGTCGTACTTTTGAGGTTAATTCTGGCACTCGCCTTGACCGAGTGCTAATAGATTCCCTAGAGTCAGAGTTAGCACTCTCGCCCTGAGGCTGCTAACTTGCGATACTTTTTGGCCATGAGAGCAACACCGGCACCGCGACGACGGTTGGGGCTCTGAAAACATGGCGAAAAATCCCGCTAGTCATCCATAGAATTTACGCATGTGAAGGAGAGGTCCGAGTGTCGGTCTCTATTAAGCCTCTTGAGGATCGTATTGTTGTTCGCCAGCTCGAAGCAGAGCTGACCACCGCTTCCGGTCTGGTTATCCCGGACACTGCCAAGGAAAAGCCCCAGGAGGGCGAAGTTGTGGCAGTTGGACCCGGTCGCGTTGATGACAACGGCAACCGTGTCCCGATCGATGTTGCCGTTGGCGACGTTGTTATCTACTCCAAGTACGGTGGAACCGAAGTGAAGACCGGTGGCGAAGAGCTGCTCGTTCTCTCGGCTCGCGACGTACTGGCCATCGTAGTTAAGTAACCACTTTTGTAAAGCCCCGCACCAGCAATTGGGTTGATCGAGCACGTCCAGATCAACCCTTGTGGGAGCGGGGTCTTTGCTTGAAAGGACCACACGCATGGCTAAGCAGCTTGCATTTAATGACGACGCACGAAAGGCCCTTGAGGCCGGTATCGACAAGCTTGCCGATACCGTCAAGGTCACCCTCGGCCCGCGCGGTCGCAACGTTGTGCTCGACAAGAAGTGGGGCGCTCCCACCATCACCAACGACGGCGTAACCATCGCCCGCGAAGTTGAGCTGGAAGACCCGTACGAAAACCTTGGCGCACAGCTGGCCAAGGAAGTTGCCACGAAGACCAACGATGTTGCCGGCGACGGCACCACCACGGCCACCGTTTTGGCACAGGCTCTGGTCAAGGAAGGCCTGCGCAATGTTGCCGCAGGTGCGGCTCCCGGTGAGCTCAAGCGCGGCATTCAGGTTTCGGTTGAAGCCATTGCCAAGCGTCTCCTGGAGAACGCCCGCCCGGTCGAGGGTGGACAGGTGGCAGAAGTTGCCGCCATCTCCGCTCAGAGCCAGGAAATCGGCGACCTGCTCGCCGAGGCTTTCGACAAGGTTGGCAAGGATGGTGTCATCACCATCGAAGAGTCCTCCACGACCTCCACCGAACTGGTCCTCACCGAGGGCATGCAGTTCGACAAGGGCTACCTGTCCCCGTACTTCGTCACCGACGCAGAACGCCAGGAAGCTGTCATGGAAGATGCACTGGTTTTGATCAATCAGGGCAAGATCTCCAACCTGCAGGAATTCCTGCCGCTGTTGGAAAAGGCACTTGCTGCCAACAAGCCGCTCTTCATCATTGCTGAAGACGTTGACGGCGAGGCTCTGTCCACGCTGATCGTCAACCGCTTGCGCGGCACCTTGAACGTTGTTGCTGTCAAGGCTCCGGGCTTCGGCGACCGCCGCAAGGCCATGCTGCAGGACATCGCGATCCTGACCGGCGCTCAGGTGGTCTCCCCGGAGATCGGCCTGACCCTGGACCAGGTTGGCCTCGAGGTACTGGGTACGGCTCGCCGTATCACCGTCACCAAGGACAACACCACGATCGTTGACGGCGCCGGCACGGCCGAGGATGTTGCAGAGCGCGTAGCTCAGCTCCACGCTGAGCTCAAGCGCACCGACTCCGACTGGGACAAGGAGAAGCTGCAGGAACGTCTGGCCAAGCTGGCCGGCGGCATCGGCGTGATCAAGGTTGGCGCAGCCACCGAGGTCGAGCTCAAGGAAAAGAAGCACCGCATCGAGGATGCCGTTTCGGCTACTCGCGCTGCTTTGGAAGAAGGCATTGTTGCCGGTGGCGGTTCCGCACTGGTTCAGGCCGCCAAGGCTCTTGATGACGACGCTAACGTGCTGGCATTGACCGGCGACGCAGCAACCGCTGTTGAGCTGGTCCGCAAGGCTGTTGCTCAGCCGCTGCGCTGGATCGCCCAGAACGCTGGCCACGACGGTTACGTTGTTGTCCACAAGGTTGGCGAGCTCGAAGACGGCTTCGGCTTCAACGCTGCAACCGGCGAGTACGAAAACCTGGTCAAGGCCGGCGTTATCGATCCCGTCAAGGTCACCCGTTCAGCCCTGCGCAACGCTTCCTCCATCGCGGCTTTGGTGCTCACCACCGAAGTTCTCGTGACGGACAAGCCTGCCGAGGACGAAGACGCACACCAGCACTAACGTGTGACGCTTTCTTGAAAAGGGACGGCGTTTGCGGGTAAAGCCACAGGTATACCACCGGCTTTGACCGCAAACGCCGTCCCTTTTCTTGGTGGGATCTCTTGGACGCGCTAATCTGCCCGGACGCCCGGGTGGCGCGTCGGTGTGACGCAACGAACGGGAATAGGGCAACGGCCGCTTTCGTTTTAGACTGTAACCAACGCACAGGCCAGCTTCGTAATTACGGGACCGGCCATCGGATGCACACCCCCACCGGTTCTACCCCGCCAAGGAGCCCTCGTGTCCCAGCCCGAAATTCATGATCCATTTGCCTTTGTTGGACTGACGTACGACGACGTCCTGCTCCTTCCCGGCCACACCAACGTGATCCCGTCGGACGCCGACACCAGCTCACGCGTGTCCAAGCGCATCACGGTCCAGACCCCGCTGCTGTCGGCAGCCATGGATACCGTGACCGAATCCCGCATGGCCATCGCCATGGCCCGCCAGGGCGGTTTGGGTGTTGTGCACCGCAACCTGTCCATCGAGCGTCAGGCCGAAGAAGTTGACCTGGTCAAGCGCAGCGAATCCGGCATGATCACCAACCCGGTGACCATTGGCTCCGACGCCACGCTGGCCGAGTTGGACGAGCTCTGCGCCCGCTTCCGCGTCTCCGGCTTGCCGGTTGTGGACAAAGACGGCCGCCTCATGGGCATTGTGACCAACCGCGACACCGTCTTCATCCCCGAAAACGAATACTCCCAGCGCCTGGTGCGCGACGTCATGACCCCCATGCCGTTGATCACCGGCAAGGTCGGCATCAGCCGCGAAGACGCCTCCGAGTTGCTCGCCAAGAACAAGATCGAGAAGCTCCCGCTCGTTGACGCCGCCGGCGTCCTGCGCGGTTTGATCACCGTGAAGGACTTCGCCAAGGCCGAGCAGTACCCCTTGGCTACCAAGGATGACGAGGGCCGCCTGCGCGTCGGTGCCGCTATCGGCTTCTTCGGCGACGGCTACGAGCGCGCCATGACCCTGGTCGAGGCCGGCGTGGATGCCTTGTTCGTCGACACCGCCAACGGCCACAGCCAGGGCGTGTTGGAGATGATTGCCCGACTGAAGAGCGAAAAGGCTGCCGCGCACGTTGACATCATCGGCGGCCAGGCCGCCACCCGCGAGGGCGCTCAGGCGCTCATCGATGCAGGTGCTGACGGCATCAAGGTTGGCGTTGGTCCGGGCTCGATCTGCACTACCCGCGTTGTTGCCGGTGTTGGCGTCCCGCAGATCACCGCCATCTACGAGTCCGCCAAGGCTGCCATCCCGGCCGGCGTGCCGTTGATCGCCGACGGCGGTCTGCAGTACTCGGGCGACATCGGCAAAGCCCTGGTTGCCGGCGCCGACACCGTCATGATCGGTTCGCTCTTGGCTGGCACCGAGGAATCCCCGGGCGAGACCGTGTTCGTCAACGGCAAGCAGTTCAAGGCCTACCGCGGTATGGGTTCCTTGGGCGCGATGCAGACCCGTGGCAACAACACCTCCTACTCCAAGGACCGTTACTTCCAGGCGAACGTCTCCGGTGATGACAAGCTCATCCCCGAGGGTATCGAGGGTCGCGTTGCTTACCGTGGGCCGCTCGCCTCGGTTGCCTACCAGCTCGTGGGTGGCCTGCGCCAGACCATGTTCTACGTTGGCTCGCCGACCATTCCTGAGCTGAAGGCCCGCGGCAAGTTTGTGCGCATCACGGCTGCCGGCCTGAAGGAATCGCACCCCCATGACATCACCATGACCGTGGAAGCCCCGAACTACAACAAGTAGCTCGCTTTTCACCACCCAGTACGACGGCGGGAGCCCACCTTTTGCGAAAAGGGGCGAGTTCTAGCGGTCGTTGCAACACCTAAGTTTTTGGGAGTTGCAACGACCGTGTCGTCTTTAACGAAAAAGTTGAATTCTGTGGGGGATCCAGAGTTGCCGCGGAAAAGGCAGCGGTCCTCGCCGGAAGTAAAGCAGGATTTCTTTGATCTGTTCGCTCGTTTGGGGAGCGTGACCGAAGCGGCGAAGGCTCTGGGTCTAGATAGGAATACTTGTTACGCGTGGATCCGGCGGGCTGGGTTAGCACGTAAGCGTTCGGAACAGCCCAGTAGGGAAGACTTCCTTCAGCTACGCGCTGCTGGGCTCTCACGACATGAAGCGGCCGCACAGTTGGGTATTCACGCCACGACCGCACAGGAATGGGAACACGGGATACGCCGGACACAGTATGGCCGCGTTTATCCTGCGGGTCGGGCTGTGGACTATAAAAAGGGGGTGACGTACAAGCGTGAATCCGAAGCATCCTCGAGCCCGACGTTGGAACAGCTTGAGCGTGTCATTGATAGGCGGTTCTTCCACTTAGCGGACCGGGAAATGATCCATGGCATGCTCATCCGCGGCTGCAGTCAACGTGCGATCGCCAGAGCGTTGGGCAAAGACGTTTCAAGTATCAGCCGCGAGATTAGGCGCAACAGCGATCCTGTGAGCGGCTACACCCCTTACCTCGCCCACCGTGCTTTTGTGGCACGCCGGCCCCGGCCCAAGCTGGCCAAAATCGTGGCTAACCCGATGCTCAAAGAGTTCATTCAACACGGGCTGCGCCAGTGCTGGTCACCGGAACAAATATCGCACAAACTGGTTCAGGACTTCCCCGAGGATCAGGACATGCGCGTGTGCCACGAAACAATTTATCAAGCACTGTACTTCCAAGCTCGCGGAGGGCTCAAACTTGAAGTCCAGCAAGCACTGCGCACCGGGCGAACCCGCCGCAAAACTCGCACCGGCCCGCAAGAACGCACCCACCGATTCAAAGACTCCATGATCAACATCTCCGAACGCCCCGCAGAGATCGAGGACCGGGCCGTGCCAGGACACTGGGAAGGAGACTTGGTGCGCCACGAGGCGCTGTTTTACCGAGCGGAGGTGGAAGACCTTCGCCGTTGTGCTGTCGCAGCAGCATGATGAAGCTGGGGGCAGTCTAACCCGAGGAAACACCGGGGAGGGCGGAAAGCAGCCCCGACAACGCCGGGACGGACCAGTACTACCGAATGGGCCGGGTCCGGCAAGCAAGGCAGGAAGGTGTACGAGAGGAACCAGCGCTAAAAGCTCCTCAAGTCTCCCGCCAGCTCAAATTCGGTGGATATGGGCTGGCCTGCGATGCGCACCATCCCCTCATTACGGGATGGGAACTTGAATGCCGGTTAAGGTCGTTGGCATTCGAGGCCACGGTGAAGGCCTGCGGCGTAGCCGTGGCGATATCGCAGGGGCATAGCTGGGCACCTAACCTGCCAATCGGTAAACAGTGAACGTGGGAACCATCGTGTGTCTCCCGTGATCGTAGGCCCATCCAGGGTCATGGTTTCGGGTGGGCGTGTTGTCCGTCGATCGGCGCGCGATGGGGCGGAGGGGCCGTAGTAGTCCGAGCGGGGGAAAGCCTCGTACATGGCGAAGGGCCCCAGCGGATATGACGCAGTTGCTACTGCAAGGAACGGAGGCATTGGTGAATACCGGTGAACCGCGATGGCCTGACCTCGATGAGGCGTCCGTGCGGGTACGTGCGATGCAGACGAAACTGCACCACTGGGCGGTCAGCGATCCTGACCGTCTTTTCGAGGATGTGTTTAACCTCGTCTATGACCGGGATTTCCTCACCGTTGCGTGGGGCCGGGTCAAGGGCAATAAGGGTGCTAGAACGGCCGGTGTTGACCGGCGCATTCCGGCCCTGATCGGTGTTGGTGCCGAAAGTGTGGAGTTTCTGGAGGAAGTCAGGGAGCTACTGAAGTCCCGGGCTTTTGTTCCGTTGCCGGTGAGGGAACGCTTGATCCCTAAACCGAACAGCACGAAGCTTCGCCGGCTCGGCATTCCCACCGCGAGGGATCGGGTGGCTCAGGCGTCTTTGGCGTTGGTGTTGGAACCGATCTTTGAGGCGGATTTCAAACCGGTCAGTTACGGTTTCCGTCCGAAGCGTCGGGCACAAGATGCGATAGCTGAAATACATGCCATGGCCACCCGGAATTATCACTGGGTGTTCGAGGCAGATATTGAGGCGTGCTTTGACGAACTCAAGCACTCGGCGGTCATAGCCGAGGTGCGTAAGCGAGTCACGGACAAGCGCGTGTTGATCCTGATCGGTAAGTTCCTCAAGGCGGGCATCATGTCTGCCGAGGGGAAAGTCAGGAAATCCAGCACCGGGACTCCACAGGGCGGGATCATTTCCCCGCTTCTGGCCAATATCGCCTTGACGGTCTTGGATAAGCATTTCTGCGATAAATGGGAGGCCCACAGCACCCCGTATCGCAGGGAAGCCCACCGGAAACAGGGTGGGGCCACGTACCGGATCATTCGTTACGCGGATGATTTTGTGATCATGGTCCTTGGAACCCAAGCCCATGCGGAGGCCCTTTGGGATGAAGTCGCTGAGGTCATTGCCCCCTTGGGGTTGAAGATCTCCATGGCCAAGTCCCGGGTTTGCCATATTGATGAGGGGTTCGACTTTCTTGGTTTTCACATCCAGCGAAGACTGAAGAAAGGAACCCAGAAAATGAGTGTCTACACCTACCCGTCGAAGAAGTCTTTGCTGACGATTCTGGGGAAGGTGCGTGCACTGACACGTCGAGCGGAGCATCCTTCGTTGGACGTCCTGCTCAACCAGTTAAATCCGGTAGTGCGTGGTTGGTGCAACTATTTCCGTCATGGGGTTTCCAAAGCGACCTTCGGCTATCTTGATGCGTTTATTTGGCATCGGGTGACCCAATGGATTCGCAAACGACACCCCGGCATTACGTGGCGGGAATTGTTTCGGCGCTTTCTGACAGGAAGGCCCGGAAACCAGCCACAGGCAGAGGGAATTACTATGTTCGATACCGCGTCGGTACCTGTCACACGGTATCGGTGGCGGGCGCACAATATCCCGACGCCATGGGCGACCAGCACGGTTTGAGTGGCTATCCGTGGAGCGCCGGATGCGATGAGAGTCGCATGTCCGGTGCGGAGGGCGGGTCGGAGAAACGAGCCAGGAGCAATTCTGGTGTCGCGCTCCGGCCCGACCCTACATCACGGGTTCCCGCAACCAATCAGCTATCGCCACTCTCGTGGAGCGCACCACCCGCTACGTCATGCTCGTACATTTACCCAACGATCACAGCGCTGAAACCGTCCGTGACGGGCTCATCAGAACCATGAGTACACTGCCTGAACACATGCGAGGATCCCTCACTTGGGACCAAGGCGCCGAGATGGCCCAGCACAAGGCCTTCAGCACAGCCACCGGCATGGACGTCTATTTCTGTGACCCTCACAGCCCCTGGCAACGCGGAAGCAATGAAAATACCAACGGACTCCTGCGCCAATACTTCCCCAAAGGCACCGACCTATCCGTCTACAGCCCTGAGGACCTCGAGCACGTCGCCCAACAACTCAACGGGAGACCACGCAAAACGCTCGACTGGAATACACCAGCCGAGCGCTTACGCGACCTACTATTAACAACCTAACCACCAGCCGTGTTGCAACGACAGCTAAAATCCGCCAAGGAGGGCTCCCGCCGTCGTACTGTTCGTAAATGCTGTCGCCGGCGAACTCTTTAGCCGAGGCTCTCGCGGAGCTTGTCCAAGGCCACCTCGCGAGGATAGCTCTGTTCGCCGCCTGTGGAGCTGAGCGTCCAGTCGCCGGCCTCGGCCCTCACGCTGGCCTCAACGGTCGGGGCATCCACGCGGAGGCGCTTGATGGTGACCGTGGCGGGGCTATCTGCCGTGGCGGCCGTGAGGTATTCCTTGCTCAGGTGCAGGCCCAGTTCCAGCATGGCGGGTCCGGATTCGATGGGCTGGACGTCGTGCACGCCGAAGGGTGTGATGCTCAACAGCACGGCACCAACGTTGGATCCTACGGTAAACAACACGTGGTGCATCTCGGGCGTCGTCAGCGTGATTTGCAGCCACTCCTGAGCCTGGGCAATCACGGATCCCACAATGGCCGCATTCTCCACGGGCACGACCTTTTCGCCCTGGGCCGTGGCCAGCCCGCGCACCAGCAGCGTCGTGACGCCGGCCTGATGGAACAACTCGTCGTCGTTGTACTGATCTAGGCGCAGCAAGCCCAGCGTTGTGGCCGCCGACTCCGTGGGCGTCATCGACAAGAGGGCCAAGAGCTCATGGTCGGTCATACGTAATTCGGTCTCAGTCATGGATCAAGCCTAGCCCGGCTAGAATCGAAGGATGCTTTCCGCCTATGACCACACCACCGAATATTCACATTGGGATTCTGGGCTCTGGACCCGTGTTCTGGCAGCCTCCGGTGTGCGCAACCCCTTGACGGACAAGCCCTTCACCGAGGCGATGCTGGCAGGTTTGGCCGGTGGCATCGGCTTCATGATCTTCACCTTTGAGTACAAGGACACCACGACGGCCTCGGCCGTGACCCGCTTCCACCCGGGACCCTACACGGAGAATCTGCTGCGTCGCAGCGGTGCCGCTGTCCGAATCCAGCAGACCACGAGCGCCAAACTGGCCCAGGGCCGGCTGGACGCTGCGCTGGATACGGGAGTGCCCGTCGTCGTGCGTGTCGTGCGCGGCAAGTTGCCGTGGGTCGTTGAGGACCCGCTGGCCGACATGGACTCGGTGGATCTGCCAGTTGTGGCCAGGATTGACGCAGATTACTTGATGGACGACGGCGGAGCTCGCCTCGAGCGGATTTCCTCCGACGCGTTGGCCCAGGCGCGCAGCTCCCGCAAGGCGGATAAACATTGGCAGGCCCATGTGGTGCTAGGTGCTGGTGCTGCAGCCCTGGATGAGGAGCTCGCGGGCGATCCGCTCACGGTCGAGGTGATTCGCCACGCCATGGCTGAGACAGCGGGGGAGCTATTGTCGGAGCAGGCGCCGCCCGGCGTGCCCGCAAGCTACGCCGGGAACTTTGGCATCCTGGGGATGCAGACCTGGGCGCGGCGCCTGACGGATAGGAATTCCAAGCGGGGATGGATGCGGATCTTTAGTGATCCGGAACGCTCCGCGGCCGGCATGGCCATGCTGCACGGGCTGCTGGTGGGCCGACGCTTTAGCGGTCCCGGCGCGCTGCGCCCGTTGTATGCGCAATTTCTGCACGAGGTGGCGAAAACGGGGGAGGCGGTGTCCGGCGTCGAACGTGGCAGCCTGCTCGAAGCCGCCGCACAATATGCCGCCCTCGGCGCGCACTGGGACACGCTCGTGGCTCTTGTGGGGGCTCCGGGGGATCCCGACTTCGCCGCGATGGCAGCGGCTGTGGACGCCATTGCCGTGCTGGAAAACGCCGCAGCGGGAGCCTTGGAAGCGGCTGCGGGCGTCATTTAAGGTCTCTGGCGCCGCCTGCGATAGGCTTAGGGGGTGACTTATGAGATTGAGATTGGCCGTGGAAAGCGTGGACGCCGCGCATATTCGTTGGATGAGATTTCGATTGTGCCTGCTCGGCGTACTCGCGATCCCCAAGATGTGTCGGTGAAATGGCAGATCGACGCATACCAGTTTGAGGCACCCGTCATCGGTGCACCCATGGACTCGGTGATGTCTCCCGAGACCGCCATTGCCCTGGGCAAGCTCGGTGGCCTCGGTGTGCTGGACCTCGAGGGTCTGTGGACTCGTTACGAAGACCCGCAGCCGATCCTGGATGAGATCGCCACGTTGGAGGGTTCGGTCATCGACCCGAACACCACCAGCCGCCTGCAGGAGCTGTACAGCGCCCCGATTCAGGCCGAGCTCATCACGGCCCGCCTGGCCGAGATTCGTGCCGCCGGTGTGACGGTCGCCGGATCGCTGACCCCGGGCCGCACCCAGGAGTTCTACAAGACCGTCATCGCCGCTGGCGTTGACATCTTCGTTATCCGCGGCACCACGGTGTCGGCCGAGCATGTCTCCAAGACCACGGAGTCCTTGAACCTCAAGCAGTTCATCTACGAGCTCGACGTGCCCGTCATCGTCGGTGGCGCGGCTGGTTACACCTCCGCACTGCACCTCATGCGCACCGGTGCCGCCGGCGTGCTCGTTGGCTTCGGCGGCGGTGCCTCTACCACCACGCAGCGTGCCCTGGGTATCCGTTCACCTATGGCCAGCGCCATCTCCGATGTTGCCGCGGCCCGCCGTGACTACATGGATGAATCCGGTGGACGTTACGTTCACGTCATCGCCGACGGCGGCATGGGCTCCAGTGGCGACATCGTCAAGGCTATTGCCATGGGCGCCGACGCCGTCATGCTCGGTGCCGCGCTGTCCCGCGCAGCCGAGGCTCCCGGTCAGGGCTGGCACTGGGGTGCCGAGGCACACCACGCCGAATTGCCGCGCGGCCACCGCGTGAAGATGGACACGGTCGGCACCTTGGATGAGGTCCTGCACGGACCGGCTCACCGTGCCGATGGCAGCTCCAACCTGGTGGGTGCCTTGCGCCGCGCCATGGCCACCACCGGCTATTCAGATCTCAAGGAATTCCAGCGCATCGACGTCATCGTCTCCGCGTAATCTTCCTTCCCGACAGTGCCCCGGTCCTTCGCGGATCGGGGCACTTTTGTGTCTAAAATTCTCGACGGCGGGACCTCCTCGCCTGCCTCTGGCACCTTTCTCGACAGGGCAACCGCTAGACTTGAGGCAGATTTACATCGCCGCCCTGCCTTGAAAGGTACAGATGACACCGGGTTCACTGGAACGCTATGAAACTGAACTGACCAACGCTGGTTTAGTGATTCTGGAAATGCAGGCAGAGTCCAAGGAGGATGCGGCCGCGCAACTGGCTGCAAAGCTCTTTGAGCAGGGCCGGGTCACCGATCTTGCCGGCTTCTTGCGGGACGTCAACGCCCGCGAACACCAGATGGCCACGGGACTTCCCGGCGGCATCGGACTGCCACACGCGCGCAGCAGCTATGTGCAGGAAATTTCCATTGCCGTGGGCATCACCAAGTTTGATTACAGCCTCGATTTCGGCGCCGTCGACGGCCCCGCAACGGTGATCTTGCTCATCGCCACCCCGGCCGGCTCGTTTTCGGCGCATTTGGAGGTCCTCGCGACCCTGGCCCGCTCGCTCTTCAAGGAAAACTTCCGTGAATCTCTGCGCCGCGCCCACGATGCCGAGGTCATTGCCGAGTTGATCAACTCCACCCTGGTGTTCTCCGAGCACTAAATTCCCGGCAGTGGAATTGGACACCGCATTCGTTGTTCTACACAGTTACGAAGTACCGTTGAAGTGTGTTGAAAACTGCCATCAAGCCCAAATGGATAGCCGCGTTGGTCTTTGCGCTGGCTGTTTCCGTCATTCTTGTCCTGTTGAGTCACTGGCAGCTTTCCCGTTCGCTGGAAAAGGATGTCGCTCCGCCGTCCGTGACGGAGAAGGTCCAACCCCTGCTGAACACCATGACGCCTGGCCATCTCATGACGGGGGATCGCGAAGGTCAGGTCGTGACCGCGCAAGGTCATTTTGATCCCAGCAAGCAGCTGCTGCTGCCTTCCCGGCTAGAAGACGGCAACGAAGGCTATTGGGATGTCGTGGCATTTGTCGTTGATGGGGCGGTTGCCCCCATTGGTGTGAAAACCTCCGAGGACGTGCTGATCCCCGTCGCCCGCGGCTGGGTTTCCTCTCCAGACGATGTCCCCGCCGTGCCGGAAGGCAAACTGGAGATCGAAGGGCGGCTCTTGAACTCCGAGGGCCCCGTCTTGAAAAAAGATCTTCCCGAGGGGCAAATTTCTGCGCTCTCGACCGCTGACCTGACAAATCGCTGGAACTCCAGCATGTACGCGGCCTTCATCGTTTCCTTCAGCGAAACCGTGGACGGGCACGACGTCGGAGCTGCCGCGGCGGACAATCCCTTGGTTCCCATCACGGTGACCGCAACAGATCAAAACAACAAGATTAACTGGCTGAACATTTTCTACTCGATTGAGTGGGCCGTCTTTGCCGGCTTTGCCATCTTCATCTGGTGGCGCCTGGTCGCGGATGACTACCGACGCGAACAAGACGCACTCTATGACCTCGAGCACCCCGAAGATGACGAAACGCCTTAAAGTAAAAGCACTATCAACCTTCTAGAAATCCAGAACAGACTGAGGAGAGCCGGCACCGTGACCGAGCCCAGCAACACAGAGTCAAGTCCCGCAACGGCAAGCAATACTGCCCCGACGGCTAAGCCCACACCGAAACGACGTTTTGGCGGCACCCCGGCGCAGATCCTCACGGCACTGAAGTTCTACAAGGTCCTGGCCTACGCAACGGGTGTCATGTTGTTGCTGCTCGTCATTGAACTGGTGCTGCGCTATGCCTTCCAGAGCGTCTTGGTGGCCGGCGGAACCGATATGCTCGGCGCCAGCCACGGCCTGGGACTGGTCAATATCGATGGCGGCGTCATGCCCATTGTCGGTGGCGTGAACCTCTCGACCATGGTCTTGATCATCCACGGCTGGATGTACGTGGTCTACCTCGTCGCGGACTTCCGCCTCTGGACCCTCATGCGCTGGCCCTTTGGCAAGCTTGTTTTGATCGCCCTCGGTGGCGTGATCCCGTTCCTGTCCTTCTTCGTTGAAGCCAAGGTGCACAAGGAAGTCCTCGCCGAGATCGCCGCAAACCCGAAGGCCGGCAAGCGCTACTAGCCCCGGGTCGTCCTATCGCTCGCGCAGCGATAGCCAAACCTTCGAAGCCCCCTCGCACCCAGTGCGAGGGGGCTTCTCCCATGTGGCAGCAGATCGTCTCTGGCGTCATCGGGCGCGTCATATGGGAGCTCAGAGGTGAGTCACTGGTCACGGAAATGACGGCGCTGGGGAAAGCGTACCGAACCGTGGGTTAAGATTAAGGAGTGACTAATCCCGCTAAGGCCCAGACTTCCCAGAAGCCCGTCCTGGTTGTGGACTACGGTGCCCAGTACGCCCAGTTGATTGCGCGCCGCGTGCGTGAGGCCAATGTGTACTCGGAAATCGTGCCGCATACCTATACAACTGCGCAGTTGCTGGCTAAAAACCCAGCTGCCATCATCCTCTCCGGTGGACCCTCGAGTGTCTACGCAGAGGGTGCGCCCAGTGTTGGCGCAGACCTTTTTGAAGCCGGTATCCCGGTTCTTGGTATTTGCTATGGCTTCCAGGCCATGGCTGCTGCCTTGGGCGGAACCGTTGCCGAAACAGGTCAGCGTGAATACGGAGCAACTCAGGTCCAGATTATCGGCGAAAGCCGTTCCATCTTGGCCGCAACAGATGCTGACCAGACCACCTGGATGAGCCACGGCGACGCTGTTCACGAAGCCCCCGCTGGCTTCGATGTTCTGGCAATGTCCGCAGGCGCACCCGTGGCAGCTTTTGCCAACGAGGAAAAGTGCCTCTTCGGTGTGCAGTGGCACCCCGAGGTCAAGCACTCCGCGTTCGGCCAGAAGGTGTTGGAGAACTTCTTGTTCAACGGCGCCAAGCTGGAAAAGAACTGGACCGCGAATAGCATCCTGGACGAGCAGGTCGAACTGATTCGTAACCAGGTTGGCAGCGCCAAGGTCCTGTGCGGCCTCTCCGGCGGTGTTGATTCGGCCGTTGCCGCAGCCTTGGTGCAGCGCGCAGTGGGCGACCAGCTCACCTGTGTGTTCGTCAACCACGGTCTGCTGCGTCAGGGCGAAGCTGAGCAGGTGGAACTCGACTTCGTCGCTTCCACCGGCGCCAAGCTGTACGTTGCCAACGAGCAGGAACGCTTCCTGAGCGCCTTGGAGGGTGTCTCCGACCCCGAAACCAAGCGCAAGATCATCGGCCGCGAATTCATCCGCGCCTTCGAAGAAGCAGAACGCGCCATCATGGCCGAGGCTGCCCTTGAAGGCGAAGAGATCAAGTTCCTGGTTCAGGGCACCCTGTACCCGGACGTTGTTGAATCTGGCGGTGGTGAAGGCGCAGCCAACATCAAGAGTCACCACAACGTTGGCGGACTTCCTGAGGATCTGCGCTTCGAGCTCGTTGAGCCGTTGCGTGCACTCTTCAAGGACGAGGTGCGCGCAGTTGGCGCCGAGCTGGGCCTCCCGGCCGAGATCGTTGGCCGGCAGCCGTTCCCCGGCCCCGGCCTGGGCATCCGTATCGTCGGTGAAATCACCGGCGAACGCTTGGAACTGCTGCGCCAGGCAGACGCCATTGCCCGCGCCGAGCTCACCGCAGCCGGCCTGGACAACGAAGTATGGCAGATGCCTGTCGTGCTGCTGGCAGACGTCCGCAGCGTTGGCGTCATGGGCGACGGTCGTACCTACGGCCACCCGATCGTGCTGCGTCCGGTGTCCTCCGAGGATGCCATGACCGCCGACTGGTCACGCCTGCCGTACGATCTCCTCGCGAAGATCTCCAACCGCATCACCAACGAGGTGGACGGTGTAAACCGCGTGGTTCTGGACGTCACGTCCAAGCCGCCGGGAACGATCGAGTGGGAGTAATCTCCCTTAGCTAGCCTGAGGGGCGTCAAATTCTGTGAATTCACGGGAAATTTGGCGCCCTTCAGTGTGCCGAGTAAGCATTAGTTGGCTGAGAGCGATAGCCTAAAAAGCATGTCAGTATGGTCAAGACCGTTTCGCTCAAGTGCAGAGAAGAAGGCGCCCGTGTCCGAAGTTGCAGGCCCCAATGAGAGTTCAGCGGAGCTCGAAACCTGGCTTGCTAGCTTGGAAGCATGCTCAGGTGCTGACACAGCCCTGGCCTTTGCAAAGACCGGGCATGGCAGCATCAGCCTCACGCACGCCCACCCTTCTGGCCTGGCCCAGCTGTTGGCGGGCCGCAAGACTCGCCTGTCCACGCTGATCCGTGAACCCGAGCACTACATCGCAGCCAAGAACGCTGCCTCAGCGTTGCGCGCCAAAATCTTTGAGATGAGCAGCAACCGCGGGATCGACGTCGGATATCTTGGCGCCGGGATGGCCCGCTGGTCCTCCGCGGCGGAACCCTCTGCAACGGAGACGCCCGACGGCGAGGTGTGTGCCCCTGTTCTGCTGGCCGCCGTCGCCCTGACTGTCCGGCCCGGACAGGACGACTACGAGCTCCAATTGATGGAGCAAGCCCAAGTCAACCCTTCGCTCGTGAAGCACCTATCCGAGCACTGGCACATTGACCTTGATGCCCCGGCACTGGGCCGACTGGCCTACAGCACGGCTCGCTTTGACCCCATCCCCGTTCTGGACCGGGTCCGCCACTTGTTGTCCTCAATCCCGGGCGTAAGCGTTGAACACGATCTCGTCGTGTCCACCTTTGCGTTCGTGTCGGACAATCTTAAAGATCCGGCCCTACTGGCTGGCAGTGAATTGTTGGAGCAGCTGCAAAGCCAGAAGGACGACGATGTCCTGCCGGTTGAGCTGACACCTGACTACTCCCGCTTTGCCGCGCTGGATGATCGTCACCCGGAAGAAGAAATTCTTGTGCGTGACGCTGACCGGCACCAGCAGTATGTTTTGGACATGATCGGCAACGGCGAATCCGTGCTGGTCTCCACGCCTCCGGGCACCGGCCAGACGCAAACCGCCGTCAACGCCATCGCACAGCTCGTCCATGACGGTAAAAACGTGTTGGTCGTGGGGGAGCGCCGTGGCACGCTCAATGAGCTAGCTCAGATCTTCACGGACCACGGCTTGGATTCGCTGCTGTTGCAGCTCAATGCCCAGACTGGTCCGCAGCAGATGACCTCACAGCTCGTGCGGGCCATCACCCGCAATGAGAAGGCCACCGAACCTACGCTCTCGAACTTGCATGAGACGCTCATCGATCGTCGCCATCAGCTCGTAGACCACGTGGCAAGCCTGCACAATGTGCGTGATCGTTGGGGCTGCTCACCGTACCAGGCCATGCAGTCATTGGCGGAGCTGACCTCGATCCACCCTGCCCCGTCCACCACCGTGCGCTTGAAGCGTAGCGTGCTGGATAGTATTCGCGACCGCAAGGAGCTGACCGGGCGACTGGTTCGGGCTGCCGAGCTGGGCGCCTTCAGCCGCGCCGCCGTGAGCAGTGCCTGGCATGGTGCCCGCATGGTCACGCGCAAGGAAACTGAAACGGCCTACGCCTTGGCCGAACAGCTCAATGAGCAGGTGCCGCTCTTTGCCAAGAAGATGCGTGAGGTGGCCGAGTTCGGGCAGATTCGCCAGGGGAATTCCTTTGCGGAATGGGGTCGTCAGCTGAACATGCTGGTGGCTATTCGCGAGAGCCTGGATAAGTTCAACGCCGACATTTTCGACTGGTCAACGGATGACATGATCGCGGCGACGGCAACTGCCGGTTGGCGCCGCGAGCGGGGGATCGAGATGCCCGCGCTCAAGCGTGCGCGATTCCGCCGCAATGCCAAGGATCTGGTTCGCCCCGGGGTACACATCGCCAATCTGCACGAATCGCTCGTGCTGGTCAATGAGCAGAGTACCCTGTGGGCCGAGGCCTCCACGAGCAAGCGTCACCCCACGGTTCCCTCGGGCTTGGCGGAGCTGAGTCGGAGTTACATGAGCCTGCGCGAGAAGTTGGTGGCCCTCGGCAAAGTGCTTGAGCGCACCGTCGACGGCGGGGACCTGCTGAACTTTAACGCCGCCGAGCTCGCCGGTCGCCTCGAGGCCTTGGTCGTCTCTAAGGACTCCTTGGAGACCCTGCCCGAGCGCACGCTGTTGCTCGATGGCATGCGTGAACAGGGTCTGGGTGAATTGCTGCAGGACCTTGCCGCACGTGAGGTTCCGGCGGCAGAGACCGGTTCCGAGCTAGAACTAGCTTGGTGGCAGTCCGCCCTTGAGGCCATGATTAGTGGCGATGAATACCTCGCCATGTCCGACGGCGCCAATCTGCGCCGCTTGGAGGCCGAGTTCCGCTTGGCTGACCAGGCGCATGTCGCCTCGGGGCCGAGCCGGATTCGTTGGCGTTTGGCCCAGCGGTGGCGCGAGATTATCGCCGGCCGCAACCGCCAGGGGGAGATGCTTCGGAACCTCCTCAAGGATGGTCGCGTTTCCCTGCCAGCCTTGAACACCCAGGCCCCGGATTTGCTGCGTAATCTGGCGCCGGTGTTCCTGCTGAGCCCCTTGGCTGTGCCCGCGATTATTCCTGCCGATTACCGCTTCGACGCCGTCGTGATTCTTGATGCCGAATCCACGGCGCTCCAATCGGCACTCCCGGCCTTGGCCCGTGCCGAACAGGTCATTGCCTTTGGTGACGAACAGAGCGCCTGCGCCAAGAGCTTCTCGGTCGCCGTCGCTGCTCCTGGTAGCAACGGTACAGATACCACCGCCTTGGAGAGCGTCTTTGGCGCTTTGTCCAAGGTCTTCCCGCGGCACCGCCTCAGCGTGTCCTACCGTGCCGTGGACGAGGAACTCGTCCGCCAGCTCAGCACCGGCTTCTATGACTCACAGCTGGAGCGTTTGCCTGATGGCCGCGCCTTGGCCGGCATGGAACGATCGATCACCGTTGACTACCTTCCTGACGGGAAGGGGCTGCCCGGTGACGGAGACGGTGGCGTTGAATCCGTGGCCGCAGAAGTTAACCGCGTCGTCGATCTCGTCTTCGAGCACGCACGGGTCCGGCCCCGCGAATCACTGCTGGTCATCACGGCCAGCGATCGGCACGCCGTTCAGGTAGCGCAGGCTATTCGCCTGCACATGGCCAATCATCCGTTGCTGAGTGAATTCTTTGGCTCTGGCCCGGAATCATTCCGGGTTGTCTCTGTTGACCGGGCCTCGGGTCTGGTCCGTGACCGCGTGATCTTCTCGTTGGGCTTTGGGCGCACGCCGCATGGCCGCGTCCTGCACGGCTTCGGCCCCTTGTCAGAGCCTGATGGCCGTGCCAAGTTTGCCCTAGCCATGACCCGCGCCCGGACACATATCCACCTCGTGACCTGTTTCCGTCCTGAGGACCTGGACGTCAGCCGTTTGAGCTACGGCGCCGTGGACTTCTTTGAATTACTCGATCGGGAACTAGCTGGCAATTCGTTGCTGGGAACCCCGGCGACTCGAGCCCTCGATAGCGAACGGGAAACCGGGGAAGATCCCCTCGTGGCAGACCTCGCCGACCGGCTTCGGGCTCGCGGTGCTCGCGTGTGGCACCACTTTGATGGCGCCCTCGATATGGCAGCTGCCGCAGACCCGTTGCAGCTCATCGGCCGGGAAGATCATGAGATCCCTGTTCCGGTGGCGGTCGAGTCTGACGGAACGGCCAAATACCAGAACATGAGCGTGCGTGAGCGAAGCCGTTTGCGCCCGGAAATGTTGGAACGCCTAGGCTGGCGCTACGTTTCCCTGTGGACCATCGAGGTCTTCACCGATCCGTCCACCTGCGCAGACCAGATCGGTCGCTACCTGGGCTTGGGCACGGGAACCGGCGATGCCGTGTTTTCCTCCCTCATGGGCTCCTCTCAGGACCCGTCGATGACGGCCGTGCCCGATTCTCCGAGGTCCCGCCGGCGGTCGTCCGCTGCGGTTGCCCCGGAACTCGCGCAGGTTCCGGAGCGTGCCGAGGTAGCTGCCGCAGACGCCCCCGACGAGGCTCCCGCCGTCGTCGCTGCGGCTGTTGCCGAAGCGACGCCCGAGGCCGGAGAAGCGGACGAACCAGAAGCTGTTGAAGAAAGTGACACGCCAGTGAGCGAGCAAGAAAAACGTCAGGAGCCGGTCGCTGCAGTGAACGAATCCGAGGCAGAGCAGACGCCTAAGAGCGTGGTTCCGGCCAAGGAATCGGATCTGCTGCCGAAGGTTGCTCCACACGACGCCGACCACACCTGGGGCGATGCTAGCTCTGACCGCGGCCACGACGAGTGGTTGCGCGAAAACAAGCCGCCGCACTGGGGATAAGGATCCAACCCGCTATGGCGTCAGTGCCACTTACCCCGGGCGCCGCTGCGCCGGCTGTCCCGGGCTCGATCATTACCGCAGCGTGCTTCCTCGTGCTGGGGGCTGCGGCCCAGGTCGTGGCCTCCATTCTGGGTTGGATCCACGCCCTCTCACCGGAACGTGCCGTGGTGCTCCAGCGTCAACTGGATACTGGCGACTCGACTTTGAGCTTGGAGGGCTTGCGCAACGCGGGCGTCATTACGGTGGTGTTGGCAGGGATATGCACCGTGCTGGCGTACCTCTTGTTCGCCTTCTTTATGACGAAGGGCCGTAGCTGGGCTAGAACGGCCACGGCTGTCTTGTTCGTGCTGACTTTGTCGCAGCTGGTAGGAATTGTTTTTCCCGGCGGCTACACGACCATCGTGCAGATCATCGCTGGAGCGGCCGCCGTCGTATTGAGCCGGCGCCCCGCGTCGAGGCAGTACTTTGACACCATGAAGGCCATCCGCGCCGAATCCCGCCTCAGTTCAGCAGGATAAGCGAGACCTTTCCCCTGCTCACCGCACCGGCTAGTTGCACGGCCTGAGCCGGCGATGCGGCCACCACCACGAGCCCCTCGTTGTCTTGGGCAGGGAACAAACCGCCGCTGCTCGGCGCAAGGGCGGGAGTCCACAACACCGGGACCTTGTCCGCCAGCACCTCATTGCTGACCGGACCATCCAAACCCTGGCTGCTACTGAGGATGACCGTGACAAGTTGCCCCTGCCGCAGCAGCGCGAGCGTTGAGGGATCGCTCAAGCGGAGTGGAACTGCCTGACTTCCTGCCGCCGTACCTGTCAATAATCCGGCGCCCAGCAGTGAAGCGTCCGTGAGTACTTCGCCGCGGCGCAGTGGACCAGAGACCTGGCTACCCAGCCAGGGCGGTGCCGGTGGCACGAAGGCCCCATCGGGAACCATCGAAGGGCTGACGGCAACAGGCCGGACATCGCCGTCTGCTAAAACGTGACCTGAGGGCAAATCACGTGCGGCAACCAGCACGGTTGCGGTGACTGGGGCGACGGGCGTGAGCTGTTGAACGGCAAGCGCGGCAGCAGCGCACAATAATAGGGCGGCCATCAGGCGCCGTCGGCGAGCTAGCAGGCGGCCGAACTTCTCAAGCGGTGAGCTGCGCCTGGACCATTGTTGGGAATGCCAGACTGGCCCCGGATAAACCGTGGGCGGGGGAGTGTGTGCGGACTTCATGTGGCCACGGTAGGCCTACCTGAAGGCAGCTAAAAGAGCTCACTAGCGAAAAGTGCACAAAACAGAAACTAATGGCGTGTGTGGAGGAGCTATGCCTTAGCCAACGGAGGCAGTGGCGGGAGTGCTGGAAGCAGCAGCCGCGACCGGAGCAGCCGTGGGAGCGGCCGGAACAGAGCTGGAGGTTGAGCGTGAATCCGTGCGGTAGAAGCCGGATCCCTTGAAAACTACTCCTACGGAGTTGAACTTCTTACGCAGGGTGCCGCCGCATTCGGGGCAGACCGTCAGGGAATCGTCACTGAACGACTGCTGAATGTCGAAAGCATGGTTGCACTCTTTGCAAGCATAGGCGTACGTAGGCACTAAATTTCCTCCTGGATACATGCGTTGGGACCGTACAATTGCCAGCCGCGTGACTGGAAATCTATGGTCCCAAGGCCTAATTCTATCACCGCAGTAATCAACGCCCGGAAGCTCCGCAACATTCCCGCGCCCGAGCTGCGGCTACGACTGCTTGCCCAGACGGCGGTGCCCGGCTGGCGTCAGAACGTCCGTCACGGGGGCGTCTAGGTCATCGTGCGGGAGGGAAATGTTGGGAAAGAACTCATGCTCATGCACGACGGCGGCCAGCGGCACAGACTTCGACCCCGCCTTCGACCCCGCCTCCGCAGTCAGACCGGCAAGGAAACGGTCGTAGTAACCACCGCCCTGCCCGAGTCGGACGCCGTCGCCATCGACGGCCAGTGCGGGCAGCAAGATAGCTTCAACGGAGCTTAGCTCGGCAAAGGAAAAACGCTTGCCCACGGGTTCCATGACGGGGGCTAGGGTGCTTCGCACCATCGGGACGCCTGGGGTCCACCGCGTCCAGGCCATGTGGAAGTCCGGTTCACAGACGGGCACGTAGGTGGCGTAACCAGCCGCCGTGAGTGTCGCCAGCAGCTCGCCCGTGTCCGGTTCGCTCCCGATAGAGAGGTAGGCACACACAGAAGTGCCGACCGACAAGGGGGAGCCAGCCAATCCGCCGTCGTTGGTTCGCAACGACTCCAGCCATGCCAAGGCGACCTTCGCCAGCGTGGCACCGGCTGCGGGAAACGGCTGCTCACGGCGTTGCGCGCGCAACTGGGAGCGCCAGGCCGCTTTATCGAGAGATTTCATGGAAGCCCAATCGGGAGACTAATTGAAAGTTGTACGCCACAAGATGACGCCAAGATTATGTTGCGCAACTAACATTATCCGGGAAAACGTGACCCAGTCGGCTAGCCTAAGGGAATGACTTCTGCAAAAACTGTACGCAAGGCCGTTATCCCTGCCGCTGGTCTGGGAACGCGTTTCTTGCCCGCAACCAAAGCAATGCCCAAGGAAATGCTTCCGGTCGTTGATAAGCCTGCCATCCAATATGTAGTTCAGGAAGCAGTCAGCGCCGGGCTTACCGACGTTTTGATGATCACCGGACGTAACAAGCGCGCTCTGGAAGATCACTTCGACCGCGTTCCCGTGACAGAGCAGCTGCTGGAAGAGAAGGGCGACTCCGATCGTCTCGCCGCCGTGCAGCACGCCACCGAACTGGGCGAAATTCACTACGTCCGCCAGGGCGACCCCAAGGGCCTGGGACACGCAGTGTTGCGTGCCAAGACCCACGTGGGCGACGAGCCCTTTGCTGTACTCCTCGGTGATGACTTGATCGACGAGCGCGACGAACTGCTGACCACCATGATTGAGGTGCAGCAGCGCACTGGCGGTTCCGTGATCGCTCTGATCGAGGTGCCGCAGGACAAGATTTCCGCTTACGGCTGCGCCGATATGAGCGTCATCGAAGGCGAAAACTACGTGCGCGTCAACCACCTGGTTGAGAAGCCCGCCGTCGAAGATGCTCCGTCAAATCTGGCGGTCATTGGCCGTTACGTCCTGCACCCGGCCGTCTTCGACGTTCTCGAAAACACCCCTCCGGGACGCGGCAACGAAATTCAGCTGACCGACGCCCTGCAGACGCTGGCCACGATGGAAGGCGAAGGCGGCGGCGTCTACGGCGTTGTCTTCACCGGCCGTCGTTACGACACCGGCGACAAGCTGAGCTACCTGAAGGCCGTCGTCACGCTTGCTTGCGAAAATGACGAGCTCGGCGCGGACCTGCGCGAGTGGCTGGGCGAGTTCACCACCGACTTCAAGAGCTAGTCCGTGTGGGGCCAGGCCATGTGGCCGGTTAGCTTGGAATGCGGCGACGTGGTCCTGCGCCCCATTAAGTACCGTGACAAGGCGGAGTGGACGCAGGTGCGAGCCCGCAACGCTGCCTGGTTGCAGCCGTGGGAAGCCAGTAATCCCATAGGGCAGGGGCAGCTGCCCACCTTTGGTGGGATGGTGCGCTCCTTGAACCTGCAAGCACGCGAGGCTGCGGCGCTGCCGTTCATCATCACGGAACGTTTTCCTGGACAGAAAAAGCCTGCGATCGTGGGTCAGCTGACGGTTTCCTCGATCATGTGGGGATCGGCCATGACGGCGACCCTGGGCTATTGGGTCGACCAGGACAGGGCCGGCCGCGGCATTGTCCCCACGGCCGTAGCCCTCGCCACGGATCATTGCTTCAAGACCTTGGGCCTGCACCGGATGGAGATTAATATTCGTCCGGAAAATGCCGCAAGCCTGCGAGTGGTCGAGAAACTGGGCTTCCGCGATGAAGGCCTGCGCCCCCGCTTCTTGCATATCAACGGCGAGTGGGCCGATCATCGTAGTTTTGCCCTGACCAGCGAGGAAGTGCCGGAAGGAATTCTGGCCCGATGGTTGGCACGCCGGTGATGGGACGCTGGGACTGTCCAAAAGGCGAATTTTCTCCTTGCCGGACGACACACCGACAGTAATGCCAGACCCGGCATGTTTCCCCTTTAGGGTTGAAATGTGGCGGGACACATGTTGCCAGTCCGCCAAATCCAGCAGTTGCAGGAGACGTCAATGGAAAGTGTTACTTCCGACGCCCACACTCATGTGGAGCCGGTACCTTCAATGGCTATGCCCTCGGCAACTGCGAAACCCCTGAATATTCGCTGGGGCCGGACCTTTTTCGCATTGCTGGGCCTCATCGCCTTACTGACCGCCGGAATTTCCGGTGCGTTGAACGTGTTCAACATGGGTTCAGCCGGCGTCACCTGGACCTCCCTCGCCGTCTTTGCCGCCGTCATCGTGGCACTGCGCACCATGGCAGTTCGAGATCAGGCAGCCCGTCAGGCGGCTCGTCTTGCCGCAAGAACGACGGCGAAGCCTACTTCCGCTGAATCGGCGACTACCGCTGTGGAACTGAAAGAGCCGGAACTCTTTGACCGGGCCGAAGGTGTGGAACCAGCTCCGGCCGCCAAGCCACTCACGGCCGAAGAGCTGCGAGCTGCCGCCATGCGCGTCGCGGCTAAGGGCTCGGCTGACGCCAAGCTGGCACACACGCAGACCCTCGCTGAAGGCGAGCTGGACGCAGAGCCTTGGGAGCCTGTTGAAGTACCGACTCCTGGCTATGTAACCGCCAACCGCGCGCTCACCTTGGAGAAGCCACTCATCCTTCCTGAAGCTCCAAAATCCGCGGGGACCTCTATTCGCGCGGATCTGGCCGGTGTGGGCCTTCCGGGCGAACACGAAGGTGTTGTCGTGGTCGTGGACAGCCCCGATATCGCCGCCGAGAAGGCTGAGAAGAAGGACAAACAGGCTGCTGCCGCAGAACGCGGCGCACATGCGCTGACCAATCTGGACGATGTTCTCCAGCGCCGTCGAGCCTAAGAAAATTTCGATAGCCGGGCCCTGCGGGGCCCGGTTTTTTCGCGCCCGGAGTGTCTCCCACCCAATTTCAGCTGTAGCGTAGCAAGCCACTCGAGGTGCCTGCAAACAAATGAACCCACGTTTTGCAGTTAGTGCTGGTGTGCACGGTTTGTTTGCCACCGGCCGTTAGGCTTGCATCTATGGCCACATATCTACAGAAGACTCTGGATAGTTTAGGAAGCGACATTGTTAGTGGGGTACTTCCAGAAGGGCATGTAGTAACAACGCAGCAACTGGAAGTGGATCTCGGGGTGTCACATTCTGTGATGCGTGAGGCTGTTCGGGTGCTGCAGACTATCGGTTTGGTGAGCAGTGTGCAGAGGGTTGGAGTGAAAGTCCTGCCTGCTGACTCATGGAACTATTTTGATCCGCTAGTCATTAAATGGAGGCTCTCCAGTGGATCCAGCGTTGCCCAGCTACGATCTCTGAGTGAGCTTCGCACCGCGGTGGAACCTATGGCAGCCTCGTTGGCTGCGAGTTCGGGTCCTGATGAATTATGTGCCATGTTGCTTGGTCTGGCCGGTGAACTTCGGTCCGCGGTGAGGGCGGGGGACTACAAGCGTTTTGTAAAAGTGGACGTTGAATTTCATTCGATCCTCCTAGCCGCATCGGGCAATGAAATGTTTGCGCTATTGCGCGGTGTCCTTGGCGAGACAGTCTCAGGACGAAGCGAACTTGGCCTGTTGCCGGAGCTTCCTGATGAGGGATCGTTACAGCTCCACGTCGATCTGGCTGATGCAATTCAGGGTCGCCGGCCACATGACGCCCGCAGTATCGCCGATAAATTGGTCTGCGCGATCAACGATGAACTCGAGTCGACATGGGCCGGTACCCCAAGAATCTACCCAACGATCTAGGCCCCTAGCCCTTCAAAACAAGGCGCTTTGGATAACGCTTGCCTCGAAATAGTTTAAAAAGATTATTTTTACCTTGTAATCAGTTAAATAAGATGCTTTCATTAAGGAGTGCTGTGGTTCATGCCACATTCTTAGGCCCTGAAGCGCATCCGTGCCGTCCATCCACTGGGTCAATCGATCCAGTCTTGTAAGAGGGAGTAGAAACATGAAAGAAATTACGCGACGGCAGTCGTTGATTAAGATTGCAGCAGCTGCCACATGCTCGATGTTCCTTTTGGCGGGTTGTTCCGGAAATACGGACGGCGGCGACGCTGGCTCGATTGAAGGCACAAAGATCAATGTCAACCTTGCTGCGGGCGGCTGGACCAACACAGTTGAAAAATTACTTCCGGAGTTTGAAAGCAAAACCGGGGTCAAAGTAAGCCTGAACGTCTTGGGAACCGAGCAGCTTGATAACCAGTACCAGGTCAAACTGAACTCTCGTTCGGAAGACCTTGATGTCATGGTTTACCGTCCTTCACAGTCCACTAAGTTGTTTGCCGACAATGGTTGGCTAGAGGATATTAGCGACAGGGTGAGCGGCGATGAAGCATGGAAGTGGACCGATTTTAGTGAGTCCTCCCGAGCCGCAACTACGGTAGATGCGCACGCTTTTGGTGTGCCTTTGATGACCGAGCGCGACATCATCTTCTACAACAAAGAGATGTTTGCGGCAAAGGGCATCGCTATACCGAAAACGATGGACGAACTGGAAGCTGTTGCCAAGGCGCTGACGGATACCACCTCAGGTACCTACGGTGTTGTTATGCGAGGGAAGGCGAATGCCGCCGTCACCTCCTTCTCTAGCTTCCTCTATAGCTTTGGCGCTGATTGGATCACTAAGGACGGAGATTCGGGGATCGGCACCGCTGAAGCTGCTGCGGCTTACCAGTACTACGGAGACCTCGTTCGGAACTACGGCCCTCCCGGAGCCACCAGCCTTGACGGCACTGAAGCCCGTGGAATCTTCCAGCAAGGCAAGGCTGCGATGTACATCGATGCAGACTCCGGAGCGGGGCTCATCGAAGACGCCACGCAATCAAGCGTTGCCGGCAAAGTTGGTTACGCGGCATTCCCGGCAGGACCTGCCGGAGCCAAACCCTACGATGTCACATCTTGGGCCGCAGGCGTTAGCGCGTACTCAAAGAATAAGGATGCTTCCTGGGAGTTCATCAAGTGGGCCACCTCCAGCGAAGTTCTTAACGCAGCCATGAGTGATCAGAGCTCCCCATCTCCTCGCATTAGCTCGTGGGCTGATTCTGCTGTCACAGCAAATTACCCGGAGGAATTGGTAAAGATCTTCAGCACGTACAGTTCAACTGCTGTTGGACATGACCGACCGCAGGTCATCCAGGTCAACAAAGCCCGTGACATTGTGGGTGCTCCGATCACCGTGGCCCTCGAAGGCGGCGATGTAACCGCAGCGGCCAAGCAAGCCAGTAACAGCTTCACCGAGTTTCTGAAGACCGACAAGTAGCTCATTGAGTGCTGGCAGGCACTCGCCTGCCAGCACAGTGTGGCCGGACAATGGCTAATTCATGACGAGAGACCGAGAGAAACGCATGGCACTGCAACTTAGCGATAAAAGCATTTCCACCAAAGCCAAACTTGAAGGGTGGGTAGACCGCAACCTCAAATTCATATTCACCTTGCCGGCCCTGCTTTTGGTGTTGGCACTCATCATCTACCCCTTGATTTACACGATTCAGCTTGCTCTGACAGATGCTTCTAGGAGCACCACCAGGGCGAAGAATTTCATTGGCCTTGAGAACTTTGTAACTTTGTTGCACGACACCGAACGTTTTTGGCCAGCCGTCGGTAGGACTGTATATTTCACGGGCGCCGGCCTGATCATTGAAACCGTTTGTGCGCTTGGTCTGGCCTTATTGCTACGAAAAGCGTTCCGCGGACAGGGCATTGTGCGAACAGCCATTCTTCTGCCGCTCGTGGCCACACCTGTCGCCGTCGGCATGATGTGGATGCTGATCTTTCAGCCGAGCATTGGATTCGCCAATGTGTTTATTGAGTGGTTTGGGATTCCTGCGCAAGGATGGCTTTCTGATCCCGGACAGACGCTGAATACCCTGATCTTCATCGATGTCTGGCAGTGGACTCCCATGATGGCGCTGATCCTTCTGGCTGGTTTGGCGAGCATTCCTGAAGAACCTGAAGAGGCAGCTTTGGTTGACGGGGCCTCATGGCTCCAGCGCCACATCTACGTAACGATCCCGATGCTCAAGCCAGCCATTTTCGCCGCGATCCTACTGCGAGCCATCGACTCTTTGAAGACGTTCGACATCTTGTATGCGACCAAGGGTGCAGGCGGAGGATCGAATCACGAGGCCGAGACCTTGAACGTACTCGCGTACAGCTACAGCTTCGACTATCAGGACTATGGCATTGCCAGTGCGGTCCTCATACTATTCCTGATCCTGATTTGTGGGGCGGTTGCCCTCGTCACGGTCGCCAGTAAGGCAGGGGCCAAATGATAGATGTAATCAACTCGGCAGCGCAGAAGCCCTCCGTGGGAGTAGCTCAAGTAATTCGTCGTACCTCGCCTCGTAAGAGGCTTCTGGGATGGATCCGCGCAGTTGCAATCATTGTGGTGACTCTCGTGATGGTATTTCCTCTATTTTGGATGCTTTTGGCGTCATTCAAGCAAAATGTGGACATTACCAATCCTGACGTCTTCTTCTTTGCGCCGACGGTCCAGAACTATATCAACGTACTCTTCGCCAATAACTTTCTGCGGTATGGCTTCAACAGCCTGGTGATTGCCGCGGCCGCAACGCTGATTGCCTTGATTATTGGGCTGCCCGCGGCATATGCCGTCAGCAAGTACAAGATGAAGTCCGTATCTGGGTTTATTTTGTTGGCCCGCGTAATCCCTGGAATTAGCTTGCTGATTCCTTGGTATTACATTTTTGCGCAGATTGGCCTCGTCGGGTCTTTCCGGGCGTTGATCATCACGCACATCTTTGTGAGCCTTCCATTGATCGTCGCCATCATGTCCAGTTTCTTTGAAGGTATGTCCACGGAATTGGAAGAGGCCGGACAGATTGATGGGCTTACAGTTGCCGGAACCTTCCTAAGAATTACCCTGCGACTGGCCATCCCGGGAGTTGCGACAAGCGCCATTTTGTCGTTCATCTTTAGCTGGAACAACTTCCTCTTTGCCCTGATTCTTTCAGGGAAAAACACAACCACTTTGCCAGCTGCTCTTTACCAGTTCATCTCATATCTGGGCGTTGACTGGGGCGGACTCATGGCAGCCTCCGTAGTGATTACGGTTCCCGTAATGATCGTGACAATTTTTCTCCAAAAGTACATTGTTGCGGGACTCACGGCAGGCGCCACAAAGGGCTAGCCCCGCATGCTGCCGCAGATCGCCAGCTGACACCTCATCAACGCCGATTGATTATCAATCTCCTATTCAAGGAAAAACAGTGACACAGAATAAAGAAATTTTTCTTGGCCCCTCGTACTACCGGGATCTCTTGCCTGAAGGATCTAATCTGCTGCAGGATCACGGATATTCTTTGGTTGAGAATAATACGGATGATGCCATTAGCCCCGAAGAACTTCGGAAGATGGGGCACGATCTGCACGGAGCGATCGTCGGTATGGAAACCTGGGATGCTGCGGGCATGGATGCTCACCCGAATCTGAAGATTCTTTCAAAATGCGGTGTTGGAGTCGACAAAATTGATTTGAAGGCTGCTCGTGAACGCGGCATTCTTGTGACCAATACCCCTGGGCTTAACTCGAATGCCGTAGCTGAGGTAGCTGTTGGCCTTATGATCAACATTTTCCGCCAGCTTTCTTTGTCTCAGGAGGCAGCGAAGAGCGGGGATCGCACCATTTTCAATGGCCCCGAACTAACAGGGAAAACGGTTGGACTTGTCGGTATGGGCAGCGTTGGGGCTCATCTCGTTCGTCGGCTGAAGGGCTTTGACGTCCAGGTCAAGGTCTACGATCCCTATCTCGCCTTGTCCGGCCAGAGCGATTCTGCTTTTGAACTCTGTGACTTGGCAACTGTTCTGAGCTCAGCCGACGTGGTGAGTCTCCACGCTCCGCTAACCGATGAAACTCATCATATGATCAACGCTGACAGCCTCGCATTGTTTAAACGTGGCAGCTATCTGGTCAACACGGCTAGGGGTGGACTTGTCGACGAATCGGCGCTTTATGCGGCGCTCACAAATGGTCAGCTGGCAGGTGCGGCCCTGGATGTTTTTGAAGTTGAACCATTGGATCCGAACAACCCGTTGCTCGCCCTGTCCAATGTCGTCTCGACGACCCATTTGGGCGCCAACTCCTTTGAAGCCTTGACCGGCGTGGGGCTGGCCAATGCTCATGCGGTGATCGATACCTTCAGCGGTCTAGAACCAGCCAATATGGTGTCCTCGATGCACTAGTTACGGTGTTAGCGGGAGACCGCCAGCTGATTTTCTACTCAATACAAACAATTTTGGAGCAATTCTCGTGACTACTGTCGCTTCCCGTTTCCAGGGCGTTATCCCTCCCG
>NZ_QJVC01000017.1 GCF_003219795.1 Arthrobacter psychrolactophilus
AACAGCAGCATTACGCTGCTCAATACGCAACAACTTACGACCCTCAGGCGCCAACGTCATGAAAGAACTCCTTCTGCTCGCAGATTAACTGCCCAGCAAGCTGATTGGTCTAGCATTCCACCACGTTGACGGCCAGTCCGCCCATGGCTGTTTCCTTGTACTTCGAGGACATATCTCGTCCGGTTTCACGCATCGTGATGATTACTTCGTCCAGTGAGACGCGGTGCTGACCGTCGCCCCACAGCGCCATCTTCGCCGCGTTGATAGCCTTCGCTGCGGCAATGGCATTGCGCTCAATGCACGGAACCTGCACCAGGCCACCGATGGGATCGCAGGTCAGGCCCAGGTTGTGTTCCATGGCGATCTCGGCCGCGTTCTCCACCTGTTCCGGCGTGCCACCCATAATCTCGGCAAGTCCGGCGGCCGCCATCGACGACGCCGATCCCACTTCACCCTGGCAGCCAACCTCGGCGCCGGAGATGGAGGCTTGCTCCTTGTACAGGACACCAACAGCTCCCGCAGCCAGCAGGAATTTAACCACGACGGCGTCAATCGCCTCTTTCGAAGCGTTCTGCATGCCGTCGGTGTAGTGAGTCGCGTAAAACATGACAGCCGGGATGATGCCCGCCGCACCATTGGTGGGGGCTGTGACGACACGTCCGCCCGAGGCGTTCTCCTCGTTGACGGCCAAGGCCACGAGGTTGACCCACTCCTGCCAAAACTTCGGATCCCGATCAGGGTCCTCACGGCGGAGACGTTCATGCCAACCCGGGGCACGCCGTCGAACTCCCAAACCACCCGGCAACAAGCCTTCGCGCGTCAAGGAGGCATCTTTGCACTCTTCCATGACGTCGCGAATGTGCAGCAAGCCGCTGCGCACCTCGTCTTCGCTGCGCTCAACAAGTTCGTTGGCGAGCATGACGTCGCTAAAGTTGCCGCCGCTGCTTTCGCAATGGGCCAGCAATTCTGCGGCGGTGCGGAACGGGTACGGCAGGAGCGCCTTGGAGTGCTCGAGCTCGGCAACGGCTTCATCCACCGCATCTTCGCGAATGATGAATCCACCGCCCACCGAGAAGTACGTGGCCTCATGCACAACGGTCTGAGCCTCATCGCTCACACTGAATTTCACACCATTGGTATGGCGCGGCAGGATCGTTAGGGGGTGCAAGATGATGTCATCTGCGCCATAAGGGAGGGCAATTTTGCCACCCAAAAGCAAAGGCTCTCCGGTGGCAAAGGCTGCCAGCCGGGATTCCACCTCGGCGGGGAGGATCAGTTCGGGTTCGCGACCTTCCAAACCCAGGAGCACGGCGGTCATGGTGCCATGTCCACGACCGGTTGCAGCCAGCGAACCATAAAGGTCTACGCGGACGGTGGCAACCTGATCGAGCAACTCTTTGGCAGCCAGTTCGCGGACGAACGCTGCGGCAGCCCGCATGGGCCCCACGGTGTGTGAACTGGACGGGCCAATTCCCACAGAAAACAAGTCAAAAACGCCAACAGACATGTGAGTACCTCATTCAAGTGCAAATACTACTCCGTCAAAAATCCTGACGGAGGGCCGGGCACACCACGTCGGTGCAAGCAAGGCCGGTCACTGCGGCGGACGCCCTCCAAGGCATCCACCGCAGTGAGCAACTGTATCGCTAGGAGAGATTCCCTACCGACGGGTACAGCGGATGAGCATCAGCCAAATGCTGCACGCGGGCGCGCAACTCCGACAGATCTGCCCCAGCGTCCGTGATGAGCGCCTCGGCAATGATGTCTGCCACTTCCGCGAAGGCAGCCTCGCCGAAGCCGCGGGTCGCCAGAGCCGGCGTACCAATACGCAGACCCGAGGTCACCATGGGCGGACGGGGGTCGAACGGCACAGCGTTGCGGTTGACGGTGATGTCAATCGCTGCCAAACGGTCTTCGGCTTCCTGACCGTTGAGCTCGCAATTGCGCAGGTCAACCAGCACCAGGTGCACATCGGTGCCACCGGAAATGACGGAGATTCCCTTGGCAGCTACGTCGGGCTGGTTCAAGCGTTCGGCCAGAATGTGGGCACCAGCGAGTACTCGCTCCTGGCGTTCCTTGAATTCCGGAGACCCAGCGATCTTGAAGGCCACAGCCTTGCCAGCGATCACGTGTTCCAAGGGGCCACCCTGCTGTCCGGGGAAGACAGCCGAGTTGATCTTCTTGGCGATGTCGGCGTCGTTGCTCAAGATGATGCCGCCGCGAGGGCCTGCCAGGGTCTTGTGCGTCGTGGACGTGGTGACATGGGCGTGCTGCACGGGTGAGGGGTGCAAACCGGCAGCGACGAGCCCAGCAAAGTGAGCCATGTCCACCATGAGGTAGGCACCGACCAGATCAGCAATGCGGCGGAATTCTGCGAAGTCCAACTGACGGGCATACGCCGACCAGCCAGCAACGATCAGGGCCGGCTTGTGCTCGAGCGCCAGACGCTCAACCTCGGCCATATCCACCTGGTGGGTGTCTTCACGTACCTGGTACGGGACCACGTTGTACAGACGACCGGAGAAGTTGATCTTCATGCCGTGTGTCAGGTGTCCGCCGTGAGCCAGGTTCAGACCCATGATGGTGTCGCCCGGCTTGATGAGGGCGTGCATGACAGACGCGTTAGCCTGAGCACCGGAGTGCGGCTGAACGTTGGCGTATTCGGCGCCGAACAAGGCCTTGACTCGGTCAATGGCCAGCTGCTCGACGACATCAACATGCTCGCAACCACCGTAGTAGCGGCGGCCTGGGTAACCCTCGGCGTACTTGTTGGTCAGCACCGAACCCTGGGCGGCCATGACGGCTGCCGCGGTGTGGTTCTCGGAGGCGATCATTTCCAGGCCGCTGCGCTGGCGACCCAGCTCAGCATCGATGGATGCGGCAACTTCCGGGTCGAGCTCAGAAAGCTTGGCGTCAAGACTCGGTGAGGTTACCTGGACAAAGGTCGCGGTTGCGGCGCTCACAGCTCGCCACCGTTTGCTGCTGCGTACTCTTCTGCGCTGAGCAGCGGGCCAAAGGACTCAACCTCAACCTTGAAGAGCCAGCCGGCTCCGTACGGGTCTGAGTTGACTACTGCGGGGTCATCGATGGCCGCGGTGTTGACCTCGGTGACGGTGCCGGTGACCGGGGAGAACAGGTCAGAGACGGACTTGGTGGATTCGATCTCGCCGCAGGTCTCGCCTGCTGTGACGGTGGAACCAACCTCGGGCAGGTCTACATAGACGATGTCGCCGAGTGCGTCGGCGGCCACGGCGGAGACGCCGATGGTGGTGGGGCCTGAGCCGTCTTGAGCAATCCACTCGTGTTCGACGGAGTACTTCAGTTCTGCTGCTACCTTGCTCATGATGATCCTTGTCTTAAAAGTGTGGGTAAACGATGAGTGTGGCCTCTGCTCCCGCCGCTTTCGTGCGGGAGCAGAGACTAAGAACTACTTTTGGCGCTTGTAGAACGGCAGTGCAACAACTTCGAACGGCTCAGCCTTGCCGCGAAGATCCACATCAAGGGCGGTGCCAACCTCGGAGAAGGCCACGTCAACGTAGGCCATCGCCACGGGATAACCCAGCGTGGGGCTGGGCTGGCCCGAGGTGACTTCACCAATCGTGGCACCATCCTTGAGGACCGGGTAGTGTCCGCGAGCCGCACGGCGTCCCAGACCCTTAAGGCCCACCAGACGGCGGCCGGAGGTGACGCCGTCGCCCGTTTCCTTGATGGCAGCCAAGGCGGCCTTACCAACAAAGTCGCTTTCCTTGGCGAGCGAGACCACAGGGCCGAGCCCGGCGGAGTACGCGTGGCCGGTCACGGCGAGCTCGTTGCCGTAGAGGGGCATGCCAGCCTCGAGGCGGAGGGAGTCGCGGCAGGCCAGGCCTGCCGGGATGAGCCCCTGATCCGCACCATTTTCCAACAGCACCTGCCAGAGACCGGCTGCGTCGGCGTTGGGAACGTAGATCTCGAATCCGTCTTCGCCGGTGTAACCCGTGCGAGCCAGCAGCAAATCCTGGCCGTTGATGGTGACTTCCGAGGCTGCGTAGTACTTCATCTCGGTCACGAGAGCGTGCTGCTCGGCAGGTACCAAGGTCAACAAGATGGCCACGGCGTTAGGGCCCTGAACGGCAATCAGCGAAGTTGCCGCGGAAGCATCCTCGACGACAACGTCGAAGCCTGCGGCGCGCTCTGCCAAGAGTCCGGCCACGGTCACGGCGTTGCCCGCGTTCGGGACAACGAGGAACTTCTCGTCGGCCAGGCGGTAGGAGATGAGGTCATCGATGATGCCGCCGTCAACGTTGCAGATCAGCGAGTACTTGGCCTTGCCGACGGCAACAGCCGAGAGTTTGCCAGCCAAGGCGTAGTCCAGGAACGCTGCGGCATCCGGGCCGGTGACCCAAACTTCACCCATGTGGGAGAGGTCGAAGAGGCCGGCAGCGTTGCGTACTGCGTGGTGCTCCGCCAATTCGGAGGAGTACTTCAAAGGCATCTGCCAGCCACCGAAGTCGGTGAATGAAGCTCCGGCCTTCTGGTGCTCGCCGTAAAGGGCTGTGTGGTTCTCAGTCATGGGAATTCCTTTGCGGTGGGGAGAGTAAACGCTTTAGTTTTCTTCGAAGTCTTCGATGGGCGGGCAGGAGCAGACCAGGTTACGGTCGCCTGCTGCGCCATCGATACGACCGACCGGCGGGAAGTACTTATCCTGACGCAGGCTGGCCACGGGGAAGACGGCCTGTTCGCGTGAGTAGCCACGGTCCCAGTTGGAATCCACGACGGCGGCAGCCGTGTGAGGGGCGTTGCGCAGCGGGCTGTCCAGCAAGGTGAAAGCACCGTCGGCAACCTGATCGATTTCCGCACGGATGCTGATCATGGCGTCGATGAAGCGGTCGATCTCGCCCAGGTCTTCAGACTCGGTCGGCTCCACCATCAAGGTTCCCGAGACGGGGAACGACAGGGTGGGTGCGTGGAAACCATAGTCGATGAGGCGCTTGGCGACATCTTCTGCCGTGACGCCGGTCTTGGCCGTCAGGTCGCGCAGATCCAAGATGCACTCGTGAGCAACGAGGTCGCCCTCGCCCGTGTAGAGAACCGGGAAGTGCTCGTTGAGCTGTGAGGCGATGTAGTTCGCAGCCAACAGCGCTGACTTCGTAGCCTCGGTCAGGCCCTTGCCACCCATGAGCTTGACGTAAGCGTAGGAGATCGGCAGAACGCCAGCCGAGCCGAAGCGGGTAGCCGAGATCGGGATACCGGCACCCGTCTGGGCCGAGTTAGCATCGCCGGGCATGAACGGTGCCAGGTGAGCCTTGGCAGCAACGGGGCCAACACCGGGGCCGCCACCACCGTGCGGGATGCAGAAGGTCTTGTGCAGGTTCAGGTGGCTGACGTCGCCGCCGAACTTGCCGGGCTGAGCGAGTCCAACGAGAGCGTTCAGGTTGGCACCGTCAACATACACCTGGCCACCGGCTGCGTGGATGGCATCGCACACCTCGCGCACATCGGCGTCGTACACGCCGTGCGTGGACGGGTAGGTGATCATGATGGCCGAGAGCTGATCCTTGTGGGTCTCGATCTTGGCGTTCAGGTCAGCGTGGTCGATGGTGCCGTCGGGGGCCGTGGCCACAACAACAACCTTCATGCCGGCCAGAACTGCCGAGGCAGCGTTCGTGCCGTGAGCCGACTGCGGGATGAGGCAGATGGTGCGCTGCACATCGCCGCGGGAGAGGTGGTAGCCGCGGATGGCCAGCAGGCCGGCGAGCTCGCCCTGAGAACCAGCGTTGGGCTGGATGGAGACCTGGTCGTAACCGGTGATCTCAGCCAAATCGGCTTCCAAACCACCGATGAGTTCGCGCCAGCCTTCCGTCTGAGAATCCGGAGCGAAGGGGTGAATGGAGGCGAATCCGGGCCAGGACATGGCTTCCATCTCGGCCGTTGCGTTGAGCTTCATGGTGCACGAGCCCAAGGGGATCATGGTGCGGTCCAGTGCCAGGTCGCGGTCGCTGAGGCGGCGGATGTAACGCAGCATCTGAGTTTCTGAGCGGTGCGTGTTAAAGATGGGGTGAGTCAGGAAGTCCGAGCTGCGCACGGTCTCGGCCGGAAGCGCGAAGTCAGAGACAGCGCCCTGGTCCGTTCCGTCTCCTGCTGCCGCGGCACCAAACACGACGGCTACGCGAGCGACGATGTCCGCCGTCGTGGTTTCATCGACGGAGATACCGACGTGGTCAGCATCGATGGGACGCAGGTTGATGCCGTCCTTTTCGGCCAGCGCAATCAACGTGCTGGCACGGCCGGGAACGCGGACCGTGAGGGTGTCGAAGAAGGAGGTGTGAACCAGTTCGACGCCGGACGCCTGCAGTGCCGATGCCAAGGTGCGGGCGTGGCCGTTGACCGTCTCGGCGATAGCCTTCAGGCCGGCCGGGCCGTGGTAGACGGCGTACATCGAGGCGACAATCGCCAGCAAGGCCTGAGCCGTACAGATGTTGGACGTAGCCTTTTCGCGGCGGATGTGCTGCTCGCGGGTCTGCAGCGCCAAACGGTAAGCCGGCAGGCCGGTGTTGTCCGCGGAAACACCAACAATACGGCCGGGCAGTGAACGCTCCATGCCGTTGCGGACGGCCATGTAAGCGGCGTGCGGGCCACCGAAGAACAGCGGCACGCCGAAGCGCTGGGCAGTTCCAACAGCAATGTCGGCGCCCTGTTCACCAGGAGGGCTGATCAAGGTCAGCGCCAGTAGGTCTGCGGCAACCGTGACAAGCGCGCCGCGCTCCTTGGCTGCAGCGATGACGGGTGCGTGGTTGAAGACGCGGCCGGAAACACCAGGCTGCTGGAGCACGACACCGTTGATCTCACCGTCGGGCAGGCCCTGCGCGAGATCGGCGACCTCAACTTCGAAGCCGAGAGCTTCGGCGCGGCCCTTGACGATGGCGATGGTCTGCGGGAGCAGATCCGCGTCCAGCACGGTCTTGCCGTTAGCGGCCGTCTTGGACTTGTTGGCGCGACGCATGAGCAGCACGGCCTCGGCGACGGCGGTTGCTTCGTCGAGCAGGGAGGCGTTAGCGACGGGCAGAGCCGTCAGGTCGCTGACCATGGTCTGGAAGTTCAGGAGTGCCTCAAGGCGGCCCTGAGAAATTTCAGGCTGGTACGGGGTGTAAGCCGTGTACCAGGCCGGGGCTTCAAGGATGTTGCGCATGATCACCGGAGGGGTCACGGTGTCGTAGTAGCCCTGACCGATCATCTGAACGGCCGTCTTGTTCTTGCCTGCAATGGTTCGCAGCTCCGCGAGAACTTCAACTTCGCTCAGGGCCGAGCGGAGTGCCAAGGGCTGTGATTGACGAATGGAATCGGGAACAGCCGTGTCAACGAGGGAGTCAACGCTGTCGTAGCCGATGGCCTTGAGCATGGTCTCGATGTGGGACGGCTGGCGGGCACCGATGTGTCGGTCGGCAAAAATCGCTGGACTGGACTGAATCGTCATGAGGAACTCCAAGATACGGCCGCACCATAGGGGATGCGGCATGGGCTGGGTCCCTCCCCGCTCTGTCTTGGACCTGAGAGATTCCGTGAATGATTCATTCACTTTGCACCGTCGGTGAGCCACGAAACACCCGTGGCTGCTTTCCAGAGTTGCCTCACCATGACGGTACGGGGGCCTGAGAGATTCCTGGGGAGGATTTGCTCCTACGGCGCCACCAAAATAGCTGGAGGACTCTCCCGCCACGGTTCAAAAGGCATATTAAATTGGGGGTGATTCGAAGCACAGACTACACGATAAAACCCTCGACTGCCAAGCATTGTCCAGCGCATGGCTTCAAATTCTCGCGACAAATTCCTCCCGCCATGTGTTCGCGACAATTTCCTTCTGTCATATTGTGGACAGACATTGCGCCCGGTAGACACTTTAGATATTCTGTGATTCGCGTCACCAAACTTAGTAATTGAAGTGCCTATGATCCGCGGCGGGAGAGTTCCGCCGGTACAGCTACGCTCAGCGCAGCCAGTCAGTGGGCGCCGAAGGAGCAAACCCTCCCCGGGAATCTCTCAGGCCCATGTACCGCCGCGGCGAGGCAACTCTGGAAAGCAGCATGGCCTTTGCGCTCCGCGCACCGATCCGTGCTCACCGAAGGTGCAAGCGGTGCCTTAAAGTATGTCAAGGCATCGCGGAAACTCTCAGGTCCCAGACAGAGTGGGGAGGAAGCAAATCTTCGTGGTGCACCCTGCCACCTAAAACGAAGGGTCTTCCTTTGACGAGTATCCAATCCAGCACGCAAGCCCAGTCGGAGCCGCATCTAGAGCGGCAGCTGAGCAACCGGCATATCCAGCTCATTGCCATTGGCGGGGCCATCGGCACCGGTTTGTTCATGGGCTCAGGCAAGACCATCTCGGCCGCCGGGCCCTCCGTAATTTTCGTGTACATGATCATCGGCTTCATGCTGTTCTTCGTCATGCGCGCCATGGGCGAACTCCTGCTGAGCAACCTCAAGTACAAATCATTTAGCGACTTCGCTGCTGACTTGCTCGGCCCCTGGGCTGGCTTCTTCACCGGCTGGACGTATTGGTTCTGCTGGGTCATCACCGGCATTGCCGATGTCATCGCCATCGCCGCCTACTCCGAGGTACTCTGGCCGGGAATCCCCCTCTGGGTCCCAGGCCTGGTCACGATCGGCATCTTGCTGGTACTGAACCTGACGACCGTGAAGGCTTTCGGCGAGACGGAATTCTGGTTCGCCTTGATCAAGATCATCGCGATTGCGGCGCTCATCTTTGTGGGCTTGTTCATGATTTTGAGCCGTTTCCAGTCGGATTCCGGCACCGCCAGCTTCACCAATCTCTGGAGCCATGGCGGATTCTTCCCCAACGAATTCATGGGCTTCGTTGCTGGTTTCCAGATTGCCGTCTTTGCCTTCGTGGGCATTGAACTGGTTGGAACGACTGCCGCCGAGGCCAAGGACCCGGAGAAGAACCTTCCCAAGGCCATCAACTCCATCCCGGTCCGCATCCTGCTCTTCTACGTAGGTGCCTTGATCATCTTGATGTCGGTCATTCCCTGGACCCAGTTCGAGGCAGGCAAGAGCCCCTTCATCGCGATGTTCTCCCTGGCCGGCCTCGGTGCCGCCGCCACGATCATCAACCTGGTTGTCCTTTCTTCGGCCATGTCGTCGGCCAACTCGGGCATCTACTCCACCTCGCGCATGGTCTACGGCTTGGCACAGGAAGGCGATGCGCCGTCGCGCTTTGCGAAGTTGTCCAAGCGCAAGGTCCCCAACAATGCCCTGTTCCTCTCTTGCATCCTGCTCCTCTCGAGCCTGGTGCTGCTGTACGTCGGGGAGGATGTCAGCAAGGCCTTTGAAATGGTCACCACCGTTTCCGCTGTCTGCTTCGTCTTTGTCTGGTCCATTATTCTGGCCAGCTACTTGGCCTTCCGTCGGCGCCGTCCGGAATTGCATCAGAGCTCCAAGTTCAAGATGCCTGGTGGCAAACCCATGGTCTACACGGTTTTTGTCTTCTTTGCCTTTGTTCTCTGGGCATTGACCACGCAGCGTGACACCTTGATCGCCCTGCTGGTGACGCCGATCTGGTTCATTGCTCTAGCCATAGTTTGGTACCTCGTGGGCAAGACCCCCAGCCACCGCGCCCGCTACGCAAAGTTCAAGGAGGAATTGCGCACCGACAAGGACGAAAGCGATGCCTACTTGGACGCGGACAAGAGCTCCTAAGAAAAATAACAGCCGTGAGGTTTGCCCGTACCTTCGTGGGCAAACCTCACTGCAGCATGGTCCCCAGGAGTTGCTTGCCTGAGGAGAGCACCATATCGCGAAAGCGAGTGGCCTGAGCGGATCCATCAGAGCGGTTCCGCCAGACCAAGCCCACCTCTCGATGAGCACTCGGCCAGAGAATATCCACCTCGCAACGACCCAAGCCGCCACTGCGCAGCGCTTGGGTCGTTTCTCGTTCCGGAGGGGCCACGGCAAGTCCCAGACCTGCCGAGACGAGGCCTCGAATCGTGTGTAGGTCCTGGCCTTGAAATGCCATCCGCGGACGAAACCCTGCGCTTTGGCACAGCGACTGCACGATCGAATGCATGCCAAAGCCAGGTTCCAGCATGACAAAAGGTTCGTCCCGAACAGCATCGAGTCTGATGCCGGGCGATCCCGCGAGCGGATGGCTCGCCGGTACCACGAGCTTCAATGGTTCCGAATACAGCACCTCAGACCCCATGGTTCTGCTGGGCGCCGGCGGCGGCGCGACCAGGGCAAGATCCGCAGATCCGGTCGTCAGCAGATCCAAGCAGAAGGCCCTGCTCCCCTGCTGTAAATCAAAGGTGACGCCGGGATGCTCGTGCGCGAAGGCCCTGATGAGGATCGGCAGCGCCACCTCACCAAAAGTATGTTGGAAAGCCACTTGGATGCGACCAAATTGTTGCCCCGACTCTTGCCGCGCCAAGGCTAGACCCTCACGGATCTGGTCCAAGGCCTCCGCCGCTCGCGGGATGAGAGCCAGCGCTGCCGGTGTCAGCTCCACGCCTCTCCCTTTACGCAAGAGCAGCGGTGTCCCCACAACCTCTGCCGCCCTGGCCAAGGTGCGACTCACCGTGGACTGCGGAATCCCCAACGCTTCGGCGGTGGCCGTGATATGCCGGCTGATTCCCAATTCCACGAGGATGGGCAGGGCCGGTAAGAGCTTCGCCAGATCCTTCTCGTCAGTGTCCATAACCTCATGGAACCACGCAGCCACGCCCCAAGTCATCCAAATATGGATTATTTATGCATTTCTAATGCATTAGACGCATTAATTACTGCGTTCTACGGTGGAATATGTGAATAGGGCCGATAACTTCTCAAATAACCACGGGATCGACGTGGATCGTGTTTAAGACCGACACCCCGTGGGCGGGTCACCTCCAAGGCAGCACCGGCTACCGTAGGATCCTCGCGGCACTGGCCTGTGCCGGTGTCGCCACCTTTGCCCAGCTGTACTCTTTGCAGGGCATCTTGCCCTTCATCTCCCGCGATCTCAATGTCTCCGCCGCACAAGCTGCGCTCAGCATCTCGGCGGCCACCGTCGGTCTAGCCGTGGCTGTCCTGCCGTGGTCGTTTGCCGCTGACCGGTGGGGCCGCGTCCGCACCATGGGATTGGCCGTCATCCTGGCCACTATCCTGGGGCTACTGGTTCCTTTGTCTCCCACCTTTGAGGCCCTGCTAGTTCTGCGTTTCTTAGAAGGTGCCGCGCTGGGTGGCATTCCGGCTCTGGCCATTGCATATCTCACGGAGGAAGTCAGCCCACGCAATGCAACGGCCGCCGCGGGGGCGTACGTTGCCGGAACCTCGCTAGGTGGCCTCTTTGGCCGGCTCTTAGCTGGCCCCGTGGCCGACGTTGCCGGTTGGCGGATGGGCACCTTGGCCGTCTCGCTCTGTGCCGCCGCCGCAGCTGTGGCCTTCCTCGTGTTGGCACCGAAACCACGCGGCTTTGTGCCCGCGCGCTCCGAGGGTTTTGGCTCGGTCCTTGGCAAGCTGCTCCCCCAGCTGCGCAATGGCAAGCTCCTAGCTCTCTACGCTCAGGCTTTCCTCTTGATGGGGTCCTTCGTGAGTGTTTACAACTATCTCGGTTTCCGGCTCGAAGCCCCGCCGTATCTATTTCCGGCATCAGCCGTGGCGTTGTTGTTCCTGGCCTATCTCGCCGGTACGGTGTCCTCAAAAATGGTGGCCACTCTTGCCAGCCGTTGGGGGCGACGTACGGTCTTGCTGGGCTGCACGGGAGCCATGGTGGCCGGGCTTGCCCTGACCTTGGCGGCCCCCGTGGCCGTGATTCTCATGGGTTTGGTGCTATTCACGGCGGGCTTCTTTGGCGCTCACAGCATCGCCTCGGGTTGGACCGGCGCCCTGGCCACGACGGGACGCGCTCAGGCCTCCTCGCTGTACAACCTCAGTTACTACGCCGGATCAAGCGTGGTGGGCTGGAGCTCGGGACTTGTCTTCCAGCAGCTCGGGTGGAGTGCGATGGCTGGCGTCTTGGCCGTTCTGGCCCTTGTCGCTGCGGTGGCGGCCGTGACACTTCTTCCGGGACGACCGGTGACAAGCAGCCGAAATCAAAGCACTTCTCAAATCGATTAAGCAGCTCCTGCGGGTAGCGGCAGTGTGGAGAAATCCTTTAAGCAGCTCATGCGGGTCAGGCGGCCAAACACCCACCGAAGCTGCTTAAGAGAATTCCGGGGCCACGCAACACCCGCAGGTACTGCTTAAAAGAGTGCGGCGAAGTACGGAATGGGTACAAAATTACCTGGTGCGGACCTGATCGCCGCCGCTGCGGTGCATCGCCGCGGCTTCGATGACCGGATACAGCATGATCAGACCCAGTACGGCAAAGGTCCATTGATAACTCACCACGGCCTCCGATCCATTCAAGAGGCTTTGGGTGGCGCGCAAGATCAGCGCGCCCACGGCCACCCCAAGTCCGGTCGCGATCTGAGCGATCGTGGACGAGAGCGTATTCGCCCCCGCCATCCGAGCCTTGGGCACATCGGCAAATTGCAGCGTGTTGTAGGCGCTGAAACCGATGGATCGCAGCACACCACTGAGGAAGAGCACCGCGGCGGTCACGACCAGCGGTGTCTGTGGCCCGAGGAAGGCGCAGGCGAATAGCACCACGGCGCCGCCAATATTGCTCAGCAGCAGCACATTGCGGAATCCGAGGCTGCGAATCAGCGGCGAGGTGGCCGGCTTGATGAGGACATTGCCGGCAAACACAGCCATGGTCATAAGCCCTGCCTCGAAGGCGCTCCAGCCAAATCCCAGCATGAACATCAGCGGCAGCAAGAATGGCACGGCATTGATGATGAGTCGGTACATGCCGCCTCCGGCATTGCCCACCCGGAAGGTTTGAATCCGCAGGGCGCGTAGATCCAGCAAGGGGTGTCGGGAGCGTTTGAACCAGCCCAGCGCCGCCACCGTGCTGACCACGGATACCACAAGCCACAGCACGACGGCGGTCCACGGCGTGGGATCCGAACCCACCAGTTCCATGCCAATCACCAAGGCTGCCAAGGCCAACCCGCATAGGATGAAGCCCACCCAGTCCGGCGGCGGCACCCTGCGAGCGCGGATATCCGGCACCACGCGCAGGGCCACGATGAAGGCGATGACGCCCAGCGGGACGTTGATCAGGAAGATCCAGTGCCAGCTGGCGTACGTGACAAATAAACCACCAAGGACCGGGGCCAGTACCGGAGCAATGAGCGCCGGCCAAGTCAGATAAGCAATGGCTTCGAGGAATTCTTTGCGGTCGGCGTCGCGGAGCACCACGAGCCTGCCCACGGGAACCATCATGGCGCCACCGAGCCCCTGCAGCATGCGGGCACCACAGAGCACGGCGAGGTTGGGGCTGAAGGCACACAGGAGTGAGGCGATCGTGAAGACCGCAATGGCTGCCGTGAACACCTTGCGGGCGCCAAAGCGTTCGGCGAGCCAGCCACTGATGGGGATACCCACGGCCAGCGTGATCAGGTACGCCGTCATGGCCAGATTGATGTCCACCGCCCGGACCCCTAGATCGGCAGCGATCCCCGGGGCCGCCGTGGCGATGATGGTCCCATCCAGGATCTCCATGAAGTAGGTCCCGGCGACCAAAAGCGCCAAGGCGCGGCTAAAGGAGCTGCTGCCGTTCGTCGTCGTGCTTTTGATTCTCACCGCACAAGCCTAGCCACATGCCCACGATGTGACACAGTACGTCCACTCACTGAACCGAGCGATCTACGCAGAACAACCCGCAGCGTGGGGCGTAGGGACTTAGGCGGTCAGTCCCAGCTGGCTCATGCGCCGGGAATGGTTGCGGGTCAGTGCGCTCACAATGACGGCAACCTCGGCGGCGGCTTGCTCCTGCGTGCCATCCGGGCGCAGCCCCACGAGGAAGCTGTGCTTGGCGCCAATGCGTTGGACCTGTGTGAGTGCCTCGCCCACCATGCGCCGACCCCACAGGGCCAGGCGCGAGGAGAGCCGCGGGTCCTCGGCCAGCATCTTCTTCAGCAATGCTGTCAAGGCGGCTAGCTGCTCGTCGCTCGTGCGTACCGCGGCGATGGCTAGCTGCGTGGGCTCATCGAGGTTCTTGGCGATGGCGGCGTAGAACTCCTCCGTGATGGCCTCTACGACATACGCCTTCATAAGCGATTCGTGCCAATCGGCCGGACGCGTGCGTTCGTGGAAGGCGTCAACCATGCGCTGATACGGCGCCATGGCCAGCTCAGGATCCATGCCTATGGCGTTGAGCCGGGCACACATGGATTCGTAGTGGCCGTATTCGGCAACGGCCATCTTCCCCAGGACGGCCCGGTCGGCGAGCGATGGCGAGTGCCGCGCGTCGGTCGCTAAACGTTCAAAAGCCGAGAGTTCCCCGTACGCGATGCTGCCCAGCAAATCCACCACGAAATTGTCATAGCGGGCGCTCAGTTCGCCTGCGGAAACGGAATCATCGGCGGCGGAAGCTGAAATACTCATAACTACCAGCGTAGTCCGTGCCGCGCCGCCCTTGTTCCTCCGCGGCAATCGTTTACGCTGAAACCGTGCCGTACTCTCACATTGGCGTCAGAAGTAGCGCCGCAGAACAGTCCCTTGCCCAAGCTCTTGCCGCGCTCAGCGAGGAGTTCAAGCTCCCCCGCGACTTCGCCCCTGAGGTCCTGACCGAGGTGGAGCAGGTGATTGCCGCCCATGAGCTCCCCGCGCCGGATCTAAGCGCCCTGCCGTTCATCACGATCGATCCGCCCACCTCGCAGGATCTGGACCAAGCCATGTATCTGGAGCGCAGCGATGACGGCTATGTGGTGCACTACGCCATCGCCGATGTCCCTTCCTTTGTGCCCGCCGGAGGTCCGCTCGATGCCGAGACGCGCCGCCGCGGCCAGACCATTTACACCCCCGGCCAGCGCATTCCCCTGCACCCCGCGCCCTTGAGCGAGGGTGCCGCGAGCCTCTTCGCCCAGCAGCCTCGCTCCGCCTATGTCTGGGAGATCCATCTGGCCGCCGACGGTTCCCAGAGCTCCGCGACGGTGCGCCGGGCCACGGTCCAAAGCGTCGCCAAACTCGGTTACGAGGAGGCGCAAAAGATGTACGACGCCGGGACCGCGCCTGCCGCCTTCGCCAGCACCTTAGCGCTGTTGGCCGAGATTGGGACGAAGCGGATCGCCCTCGAGCGGGCCCGCGGCGGAGCCAGCCTGAACGTGCCGGCTCAGGAGGTCGAGTTCGTGGATGGGCGGTATGTCTTGGAGTTCCGCCCGAATCTGCCCATCGAGGATTGGAATGCGCAAATTTCCTTGCTGACCGGCATGGCCGCAGCCTCCATCATGATCGAGGGCAAGGTGGGGATTCTTCGCACCATGCCCACCCCGGATGAAGAGGCCGTCGCCACCTTCCGGCTGCAAACCGTGGCCCTGGGAACACCGTGGACCAAGGACATCGCCTATGGCGAGTACCTGCGCCGGCTCAACACCGAGGACCCGAAACAGCTCGCCATCATGCACGCGGCCACCTCCCTCTTCCGAGGCGCCACGTACACGCCGTTCAACGGCACGGTGCCGGATGACATCATGCAGGCGGCAGTCGCGGCTCCTTACGCCCACACCACGGCGCCGCTGCGCCGGCTCGTTGACCGTTTTGTCCTGGCGATCTGTGCCGCGCTGTGCGCCAATGACGACGTCCCGGCCTGGGCGATCGAGGCTTTAATGGAACTTCCCGAGATCATGTCGGTCTCGAATCAGCTCGCCGGCAAGGTGGACCGCGCCGCCGTCGACACGGTCGAGGCCGCCCTCCTGAGCCATCTGTTGGGAGAGGAGTTTGACGCCGTCGTGGTGGCCGGGCCGCGCTCTAATGGATCCAAGTCCACACCACGCAGCTCGATCCAGATCCGTGTCCCCGCCGTGAGTGCTTATTGCGAAGGGGATCTGACGCCCGGAACCGTGGTGCGGGTCAAGCTGGCCGCCGTCGATATTGCCAAGCGCAGCGTAACGTTCGTTCCGGCAGCGTAAAGCTAAGGTGTGCGGCTAGACTGATTCTTGTAGACATGGATGCCCGGTCGTTGATTAAAGAGTATTGATTCAACAAACCCGCCCCAACGCGCGTCTTTTCAGCTCCTCCCGCACCGTTTATGAAACGAAGGGAGGGCAAGTTTTTGTTAGCCCGCGATCGGCTTCCCTAGATTGTGCCACTGTCCTGCGTTCCGTGAGGCCTCCCGCGCCCGCGTTGAGCCCGGCCACTGGCACCTTGTATAGACGAATTGAATGGTAAGCATTTGAGCATTGAAGCAGATTCACTCCTGCAGGCAGACAGCAGCAACGAGATCGTTGAAATTGACGGAACCTTGAGCAGCGACGAGCCAGCCCGCCACGAAGAAAAAGAAACGTTCGCCAGCTTTGGCGTGCACCACGAGATTGTCTCCTCCTTGACCGAGGCCGGCATTCTCCACCCCTTCCCCATCCAGGCCATGACGCTGCCGATCGCCCTGACGGGGCACGACATCATCGGCCAGGCCAAGACCGGAACGGGTAAGACCCTTGGCTTCGGTATCCCGGCGCTGAACCGCATCGTGGCTCCCAAGGACAAGGGCTTTGAGAAGCTTGCCGCACCGGGCGCCCCTCAGGCCATGGTCATCGTGCCGACTCGCGAGCTCGCGGTTCAGGTCGCTGGAGACCTCACCACCGCCTCTAAGCACCGCGGCATCCGCATCGCCACGATTTACGGTGGGCGCGCCTACGAGCCTCAGGTCGAGGCCCTGCAAAAGGGTGTCGAGCTCATTGTTGGTACGCCGGGCCGTTTGATTGACCTGCTCAAGCAGCGTCACCTGAACATCAAGCACGTGCGCATCGTGATTCTCGATGAGGCCGACGAAATGCTGGATCTGGGCTTCCTGCCCGACGTTGAAACCCTCATTGCCGGAACTCCCCCCGTGCGCCAGACCCTGTTGTTCTCGGCCACCATGCCCGGCCCGGTCATTGCCATGGCCCGCCGTTACATGTCACAGCCCACGCACATTCGCGCCGCGGATCCCGAGGACGAGGGCATGACCAAGCGCGATATTCGCCAGCTGATCTACCGCGCCCACAACTTGGACAAGATCGAGGTCTTGGCCCGCATCCTGCAGGCCAATGGCCGCGGCCGTTCCATCATCTTCACCAAGACCAAGCGCACGGCTGCCAAGGTCTCCGAGGAATTGGTGGACCGCGGATTTGCCGCAGCCGCCATCCACGGTGACCTCGGCCAGGGCGCCCGCGAACAGGCACTACGTGCCTTCCGCAACAACAAGGTAGATGTGCTCGTCGCTACCGACGTTGCCGCCCGCGGTATCGACGTCGACGATGTCACGCACGTGGTCAACTACCAATGTGTTGAAGACGAGAAGATTTACCTGCACCGCGTAGGCCGTACGGGTCGCGCCGGCAACAAGGGTACGGCCGTGACCTTTGTCGACTGGGATGACATGCCCCGCTGGGCTCTCGTGAACAAGGCGTTGGGCCTGAACGTGCCCGAGCCGATCGAGACGTACTCCTCCTCGCCGCACCTGTACACGGATCTGGATATCCCGGCCGGCACCAAGGGTCGTCTGCCGCGCGACAAGCGCACGCACGCCGGTATTGGCGCCGAGGTGCTCGAGGATCTGGGCGGACCGAGCAAGGGCAAGTCCCCCAGGCAGGATGCACCTCGTGGCGGCGGTCGCGGTGGAAACCGTGGCACCAGCCAGAACCAGGGCCAAAGCCGGAACACCTCCGACTCGGCCGAGAAGCGCGAGGGTGGCCGGAGCCGCCGTCGTCCGTCTTCTGAAAGCGCCGCTCCCACCGAGACCACCAGCGCCAGCACCGAAACAGCTGCTCCGCGCGCCCGTCGCACGCGTACCCGTCGTCGTAACGGCGAAACGGTTGCGCAGCCGCAAAACGGCGAGTAATCCGCTTTTACAAAGTAACCCGCAGCCGCTGGCTCACGATGCTCCCTTGAGGGGCACCGTGAGTAGCAGTTGCGGGTTTTTTATTGGCTGACTAAATCAGCGAGCGGCCTTCTCGCTTAGCCTCGCGAATCTCATGCCACAGGCCCCGGCCCAGGACAAACAGCACACCGGCAACAATGACCGGCCAAATCAAGACATACAGGGAGAGTAAAAATACGCTCATGGATTGCGCCTACGCTTTCTTCTCGAGCAATGCTTCTGCGGATTCGTGGTTGGTTTCCTGGCGGTTATCAAAGTCGCCGATCCGCTCCTTGATGGTGTCAAAATCAAAGTTGGCCTGGTTGCGGAAGCACATGAAATAACAGACCAAGGTACTGACGGAGTACGCCACGAGTGATCCGGAGAGGATCGCGTAATCGTGCAAGAATCCGATGGCGAAGGGTGCCGTCGCCAGGATGGCCACGGCTGCCACAATCTTGGCGACCTTGAGCCCGAAGAAGCCAAATGCCATCAGGCCAAGAACCACGCCAATGCCGACCGTGGCGAGAATGTCGACGATGATTCCGGTGGCGCCCGACATGGGAATCCACGCAAAACGCACCGGGATAAAGCACGCAAGTGCCACCAAAACCGAGACGGTGAAGGCCTTGTTGGTGACCTTTTCCCAGTAGAAGCTCGCAATCACAGGGAAGACCAGGGCACCCCAGAGGGCACCGACAAAGACCAACAGGTCAAGGATGTTCAATTGCCCACTTGCGAAGTACAGCCCAGCCCCTGTGGCGACCACCATCGTGATCCGGCCAATGAACAACATCGTCTTGGGGTTGGCTTGGCCTTCCTTGGCGATGTTCTGCCCATACACGTCGGCCATCATGATGGAGGACATGGCGGAGAGATCCGAGTCTGCCGTGGATGAAAGCGCGGCAACAATCATGACAAGGAAGAGGCCTAGCAAGACGGGGCTCAGATACGTCGCGGCCATCTGCGGGATCAGGTTGTTGGTGTCCCCATCCAACGGGACGACGCCGGCGTAGAGGGCAATAACGCCCAGCATGCCGATACCAATGATCGTGGCACCATAGCCCACGGTGGCCGTGATGAAGGTCTTCTTTATAAGATCCTCACGCACGGCAAAGAGGCGCTGCGCAATGGTCTGGTTACCAATGGCGTAGGCCAGAACGGCTGCAATATAGGGCGCGCCTTGATTCAGGAATGCATCCGAGGAGAAGAAACTCGATTGCTGCGGAGTGAGATTCGCAGCCCCCGTGACAAACATATCCGTACCACCGGTGGCAAAGAACACCACCGGAATAATGATGATGACGGCGCCCAGCATGGCAAAGATCTGCGCCGCATCTGTCAGGACAGATGCCCGGAAACCTGACCAGAGCGAGTACAACAAGATGCCCGTGCCGATGAACACGATGCCTTGCGTGAAGTTAAACGGGGACAGCAGCGCAATCAAGGCGCCGCCGGCGATGAAGTTGGAGGTGATGCTGATCAGGGAGCCCACAATATTGGACCCTGCCAGCATCAGCTGGCTCGACTTCCCATGCCGCACATACAGAATCTCGGCCAGGGTATGAGCCTTGGGTGCCACGGCTCGGATGCGCTTGCCAAAGGGGTAGATGAACAAGATCATCAACGCTCCCCACAAGCCATAGTGAATCGGCCCGGAAATCCCGTAGGTGTAGCCCGATGTTGCGGAGGCGTACATTGACGACGCCCAAATCCATGTCGCTGTCATGCTGGCCGCGGAAATTCCAAAGCCCACCTTGTTACCGGCGGTCATATATCCGTCGGCATTTTCATTCTTTCGACCAATAAAGAAGGTCATGAGTAACGTGCCACCAAAAAAGAGCACTAATAAGCTGATGACTGTCCAACCTCCCAGTTGGTTCAGTCCTGCGCCATCCGGCACCATACTTGTCCTCTCGCTAGGACGGAATCCAACGGCATTCCGCCAACAACAGCGCGCGCCGCCGCAAAAGGGTGCAGAAAATCATCCGGTGAGGGACCTAGCTGGCGCGCTTTCCCGCCCGGGATCAGCCGCCAAGGCAAGCAGATTTCTCTGCGCAGGCGGCCCAAAGTGAATCGCGATTCACGCGAGGTTTCACTACCGGAAATTCAACGGCTGACGTTCAGCCGGCAACGGGAATACGACGATTCACGGGCAGCGTGTAGCCACCCTCTGTAAAGCAATCGTCAACTCTTACTGTAACAGCGCATTCATGATTCAAGATGATTGCTGCTTCTAAGAGAGAATAGCGAAGATGCAAACCAGTGCGGTTAGGGCAGGTAGGGTGCCGTGCCGGTTCCCTGTGCCACGATGCGTTCCAACGCCTCGGGGCTCGTCAGATTTTCGCCGAACTGATTGGGCTTGCCGGCTCCGTGATAGTCCGAGGAACCGGTCACGATGAGACCCTTTTCCAGGGCTAGGCTGCGCAACCAGATGCGGGCCTCGGGAGGATTGTCCCGGTGCTCGACCTCCAAACCGAGGAGTCCGGCGTCGATCATGTCATGGAAGATCTCCGGGGCCACCACCCGACCCCGGGCCGACGCCAGCGGGTGCGCGAACACGGGGACACCACCGGCCGCGCGAACCAACTCCACGGCTAGGACGGGATCCGGGGCGTAGTGGCTGACAAAGTAGCGCGAGTGCGAGGTGAGGATGGTGGCGAAGGCCTCGTTGCGGTCGGCAGCAATCCCGGCGGCAACCAGCGCGTCGGCGATATGCGGACGGCCGATCGTGGCGCCGGGGGCAACATGGGCGCTGACGTCGTCCCAGTTCAGCGGGTAGTCCTCGGCCAGCCGTGCCACCATGCTCTCGGCCCGGGTCAGGCGAGCCACCTTCGCCTTCGTGATTTCCTCCACCAGGCCGGCATCGAGTGGGTCGTGCAGATAACACAGCAGGTGAACGCTGATGCCTTGGGAGGTTTTACACGAGATCTCCATGCCCGGGATCAGGCCGACGCCATGGTGCCGCGCCGCCGTGAGCGCCTCGGCCCAGCCGTCTGTGGTGTCATGATCGGTCAACGCCATCACGTCTAACCGCGCGGCTGCAGCGGCCGCGACGAGCTCGGCAGGGCGCTGGGTGCCGTCGGAAATATTTGAGTGCGCATGCAAATCGATCCTCACCTTCATAGAGTACGTGGCTTCCGGGCCAGAGCGCAGCGCCGCACTCAAACGGCCGCCCTGGGCGGTTCTTTGTCCCACGGCGGATGCGGTGGGAGACTTAAGGGGTGAACCAGACAGAGCAATCCTCCGCGCACCCCGACCACTCAAGCGATCAGCCTCTCGAGGAGCGCGTGAACAACCGTTCGCAGCGCCCCGACTCTGACGCTTTCCGTTCCTTCATGGCCGCCAACTGGGCGCCGTCGACTGCCGAACTCCCCGCCCGAGCCGAGGTGGCAGACCATGCCGCCCGCCGCCGTCGTGCGATTTCCGAGCAGTTCAAGTCCGAGCGCCTCGTCATCCCGGCAGGGCCCTTGAAGGTTCGCTCCAACGACTGCGATTACCGCTTCCGCCCGCATTCCGGTTTTGCCCACCTGACCGGCCTCGGCGTGGACCACGAGCCCGACGCCGTGCTCGTCATGGACCCGGTTGCCGAGGGTACCGGGGACGACAGCGGCCACCACCGCGCCACCTTGTACTTCCGCCCCATGGCTGGCCGGGACACGAAGGCGTTCTACGCGGATTCTCGCAGCGGCGAGTTCTGGATTGGCACACGCCCCACCCTGCCCGAGTTCCAGGCGCTGTTGGGCATGCCCACGGCCGATGTCACCGAACTGGAGGTGGCCATCACCAAGAATGTTGGCGAGTCTTCCGTGGGTGGCACCTCCATCCGTTTGGTCCGCAAGGTTGACGAGAACATCGACGCTCTCGTGGACACGGCCCGTTACAACACGGCCCAGAACCCGGACGCCCTGGACTTTGGCGCCCTAGACGATCTGGACGGCAAGTTGGCCGAGGCACTTTCCGAGCTTCGCCTGATCAAGGATGCCTGGGAAATCGAGCAGATGAAGATTGCGGTTGCCGCAACCATCAACGGCTTCGAGGACATCGTCAAGGCCCTGCCCCGGGCAGTGGCTCACGAGCGCGGCGAGCGCGTCGTTGAAGGCGCCTTCTTTGCCCGTGCCCGCGAAGAAGGCAACGAGCTTGGCTATGACACCATTGCTGCTGGCGGCAACAACGCCACCGTGCTGCACTGGAACCGCAACACGGGAACCGTGAACGAGGGCCAGATGTTGCTCGTTGACGCCGGTGTCGAGGCCGATTCGCTCTACACGGCGGACATCACGCGCACCATCCCGGTCAACGGTAAGTACACCGAGGTGCAGCGCAAGATCTACCAGGCTGTCTTGGATGCCGCCGACGCCGGATTCGCCGTCGCCGTTCCGGGACGCAAGTTCCGTGAAGTCCATACGGCAGCCATGGAGGTGCTGGTCGACCGGCTCGCCGCGTGGGGCTTGCTGCCCGTCACGGCAGAGGTCGCCCTCTCCCCCGAAGGTCAGCAGCACCGCCGCTGGATGCCGCATGGCACCAGCCACCACCTCGGTCTGGACGTGCACGACTGCGCCCAGGCACGTGCCGAGCTTTACCTTGACGGCGTCATCACCGAGGGTATGGTCTTCACGATCGAACCCGGCCTGTACTTCAAGGATGAGGACCTGGCCATCCCGGCCGAGTTCCGTGGCAACGGCGTGCGCATCGAGGACGATATCCTCATCACCGCCAACGGCCCCGTCAACCTGAGCGCCGCGCTTCCCCGCACGCCGGATGACGTCGAGGCTTGGATGGCCAAGCTCTCCTAGCCTTTTGGTAGCTGTGCCGCACTTATTGCAAGGATTCATCCTAAAAGGGTGTTTTTCGTGCACTAAGTGCGGCAGAGTTCTTTAAGGACGACGGCGGCACTTGCCTACCCCGCGATGAGCGCCTTGAGCGCCGCGACGTGAATGGAGTATGCGCGCGAGCCCTCGGGCGTGAGTGCCGCCCAGGTTTTGACGCGCCCCAGCCCCTTGGGCTTGCTCAGCTTTACATAGCCGGCTTCTTCTAAAACCTTGAGCTGCTTGCTGGCCACGGAATCGGCGACGCCCAGCATGTCCCGGATGGTGGCGAACTCGGCCTGCTCGAGGGTGCTGAGAAAAGCGCAGATGCGCAGCCTGTTAGGCGCATGGATGATCTCGTTGAGGCCCTCGCTCATGATTTACCTCGTAGCTGTGAACGCAGGGCTCCGTCAAAGCGTCGGCCAAAGACGTTCACGGCAATGAACACGAGCGCTCCAGCTGCCCAGGCAGGCCAATGCATGCCGTGCTCCGCATGGAAGTAAAAGGCTGCGCCCATTCCCGCCACCATGAGGACAACCAGTGGCAGCGTCCACCACGTTGCCTTGCCCGCCTTGAGACCGTTGATCCACACGCCGGTCTGCTTCTTGTAAGTACCCATAAGAATGCCCAGACCCAGGAAATACACAACAGCGACGGCAATCATCACGCCAGTTCCACCAATCGTGTAGGCGACCACGAAAGCAGCGGCCAGAAGGCCGAGGATCGGGTGATACCACCACGGAGTCGTCAGCCGCTCAGCAGCCTCGGAGCGAACCTGATCAATCGAGGCCAACGCTGCAGCGGCGTCCTGCGAAGAAATGTTTTCCATAGTGGAAAGTATAAACTCTTTCCAGAGTGGAAAGTCAACCCTGGCCCATTCCCCACCCCAAACGCCATCGAGTACGCAGTCGTTGGATGAAAACCCTCGATTTTCGGGTTGTCTCATCCACCAATTGCCTCCTCGATGAGGGGCGGTAAGCGGTGGCTACTGTTCCGGGTTCTCCGGAGCCTTCGGAGCTGGAACTTCCGGCTCAGCAGGCTTCGGCGCCTCGACGCGGATGCCGTACTGCGGGCGACCGTCGGGCAGATCGGGGAACTGGCCGCGACGCGGCCCATCCAGCGGAGCCTGCCCGGGGCGATCAGTGTTCTCGGCGCCCGCAGTATCGCCTGCGGCAGGTTCTGCCGGGGCGTAGGGGTCGTGCCAACCTTCCGGACGGGTCGGCGCGGCACCCGCGGCAGGCGGCTGGACCGGCGGGCGGTAGCCCTGGTCCGGTGTGCTGTGAACCGGACGCTGGGCGTTGGAGTTCATGGGCAGCTGCGCCAGCAAGCGGCGAGCTTCGCCGGCGACCTCCGGAGCAACAATGACGTCGTAGCTGGAGGCCAGCACCTGATTGGTGGAGGTGAAGTCACGTTTACCGCGCTGCGCCGCGTAACCGATGATCGCGAACAGCATCCAGAGGGCTGCACCCAGGAGCACGGCCGTGAAAACGTTGATGTAGGGAGCTCCGGCATTGTTGGCCGAGTCAAAGAAAGAGAGCATGACGCCAATGAACAAGCCAAACCAGGCGCCGGTCATGGCACCGCTGAGAGCAACTCGCGGGTAGCTGAGCTTGCCGGTCACGCGTTCTACGATTTTTAGATCATTGCCCACGATGGAGACATAGCGAACGGGGAACTTCTCGTCAGCGAGGTAGTCAACCGCCTTCTGCGCATCCAGGTAGGAAATGTAGGAACCGATTGTTTCGCCCGTGGGAACGAGGCGTGCCTCGTCCAGGGGCCGGGTGCGTCCAAAGAGGTTTGCCATACCCCCATTGTTCACCATGTTCCTGCACGTTGGCTGGAGTATCGCTGGTAGTGAAACGACCTCTCTGAAACATTGTTTGGGATATTGCCAGATAAGGGAAGTAGCCTGTATCTGTGAGCACTCAACCTACCCGCATTTTTGTCGCACGCCTCCTCGGTCTGGACGTCTTTGACCCCATGGGCGACAGGCTGGGCAAGTTGCGCGATGTTGTCGTCTTGGGCCGTCGGCAAAACACCGCACCCCACGCCGTCGGCATCGTGGTGGAGGTCCCCGGCAAGAAACGTGTCTTTGTGCCCATGACGCGTCTGACATCCATGGACCAATCCCAAATCATCTGTACCGGGCTGGTCAATCTGCGCCGCTTTGAACAGCGCGGGGCCGAACAATTGGTCGTTGGCGGCATCTTTGACCGCAAGGTCACCCTCGTCGACGATGGCACGGTTGCCGTCATCGAAGACATCGCCATGGATCAGCAACGCAACGGCGACTGGCTCATCACCAAGCTCTTTGTCCGCCGAGGTTCCTCCACGTCTCGCCTGCGTGGGCTGCGCCGCGGCCACACCATGCTCATCGATTGGTCCGAGGCCCACACCGAATCCGCTGCGGAACCGCAAAGCGCCACACACTTCGTCGCCACGCATGAGGATCTCAAGCCGGCCGACTTCGCCGACGCCCTGCAGGAGATGAGCGACAAGCGTCGTGTTGAGGTCGCCAGCGAGCTCCAGGATGAGCGACTCGCCGACATCATGTCGGAGCTTCCTGAGGACGATCAGGTCACCTTGCTGACGGCTCTGGATAACGAGCGCGCTGCCGACGTTTTGGAGGAGATGGACCCCGACGACGCCGCCGACCTTCTCGCCGACCTCCCCCAGGCCAAGGCCGAAGAGCTCCTGCTGCTCATGGAGCCGGAGGAAGCCAAGGACGTCCGCCGACTCCTGCAGTACGAGGAAGGCACCGCGGGAGCCCTCATGACCCCCGTGCCGGTCATCCTGCCGCCCGAAGCCACCGTCGCAGAGGCCCTCGCGCATGTTCGCAGCGAGGACCTCTCCCCGTCATTGGCCTCGACAATCTTCATTTGCCGTCCGCCCATGGAAACCCCCACGGGTCGTTTCCTTGGCGTGGTCCACATTCAGCAATTGCTCCGCAGCGCACCTCCAGAACAACTGGGCACCCTCGTTGATAAAAACCTTGAGCCGGCGTCGGACCAGGACGACATCAGCACCGTCAGCCACATCATGGCCTCGTACAACTTGAACTCACTTCCCGTAGTTAACAAGGAAGGGCGCCTCGTCGGTGCCGTCACCGTCGATGACTTACTGGATCATCTATTACCCGAAGACTGGCGCACGCACGATGACGGTGCCCCCTTTCGGAAGCTAGGAGGACGCATTGGCTGAGCGGCATCATGCAAAGGGCGGCGGCCTCGATACCCCGATGGAGCTGAAGTCTCGGCTCCTCCCGAACCTCACGAGCGACCCGGATCTCTTCGGCCGCTTCGCCGAACGCTTTGCCCGCTACATGGGCACGGCAAATTTCTTGCTCTACATGACCATTTTCGTGATCGTCTGGATCGCAGTGAACGTCATTGGTCTGTTCGGATTGAGATGGGATCCGTACCCGTTTATTTTGCTCAACCTGTTCTTCTCCACACAGGCCTCCTATGCCGCACCCTTGATTTTGTTGGCACAGAACCGGCAGGATGACCGTGACCGGGTCCAGATCGAGCAGGATCGTTCCCGCAATGAGCGTAACCTGGCCGACACCGAGTACCTGACGCGTGAGGTCGCGGCGCTGCGCATCTCCCTGCGCGAGGTGGCCACGCGTGACTTTGTCCGGTCCGAATTGCGTAGCCTCCTCGAGGAGCTCATCGCCCTTCAGGACGCGGACGACGCCGAGGATGCCCGGCCCACGAGCGGCTCCTCCAGCAAGAACTCCTCGACGAAAAACGGCTCCTCTAAGCGCTCCTCTAATTCTTAAGGTCTTACCCCATGCTTTCCCCATCCGAACTCCTTGCCGCCCTCGCCACGGTCATCGATCCCGAGTTGCGCCGCCCCATCACGGAGCTCGGCATGGTCGAGTCGGTCTCCATGGACGACGCCGGAGCGGTCACCTCCGTCATCCGTCTCACGATCGCCGGTTGCCCCCTTCATGAGACCATCACCCGCGACGCTACGGATGCTTTGTTAAAGCTCGACGGCGTCACGGACGTCCGCGTGGACCTCACCGTCATGACGGCAGAGCAACGCGCAGAACTCAAGGAGCGCCTCAAGGGCGGCGCCGCCGAACGCGGCATCCCGTTCAATGCCGAGGATTCCCTGACCCGGGTGTACGCCGTGGCCAGCGGCAAGGGTGGCGTGGGAAAGTCCAGCGTCACCGTCAACCTGGCCTGTGCCCTGGCAGCCAAGGGCTTGCGTGTGGGCATTGTCGACGCCGATATTTACGGCTTCTCCGTTCCCGGACTCATGGGCATCAAGCAAACCCCTACGCGGGTTGATGAAATGATCCTGCCACCCGTCGCCCACGACGTAAAGGTCATTTCCATTGGAATGTTCGTGGCGGGCAATCAGCCTGTTGCATGGCGTGGCCCCATGCTGCACCGAGCCTTGGAGCAGTTCCTCGGGGATGTGTACTTTGGCGACCTCGACATCTTGCTGCTCGATCTGCCGCCTGGCACGGGCGATATCGCCATCTCCGTCGCGCAGCTCTTGCCTAAGGCCGAGATTCTTGTCGTGACCACCCCGCAGGCCGCCGCCGCGGACGTGGCCGAACGTGCCGGTGCCATCGCCGTCCAAACAGGCCAGAAGGTTGCCGGGGTCATCGAGAATATGTCATTCCTGACCTTGCCCGACGGCAGCACCATGGAGGTCTTCGGCTCCGGAGGTGGGGAGATCCTCTCCCAGCGCCTGAGCCAGACCGTCAACGCACCGGTTGAGCTGCTGGGCCAGATCCCCTTGGACGTGGCCCTGCGTGAGGGTGGCGATGCCGGCGTGCCCATCGTGCTCTCGGCTCTCGAATCACCGGCAGCGCTGGCGCTGATCAGCATCGCAGGAAAGCTCGCCGTACGCCCGAGGGGCCTGGCCGGCATGAAGCTAGGCGTCACCCCTCGCTCCTAAAACACTCCCTAAACGCCGCATCACTTTCCGGCCATTAAACGCCAACGCCGCATCACTTAAAGTGATGCGGCGTTGGGGTAGCTGAGGGTTTAGGTCGCTTCTACATCGAAGGGGGCCCGCTCGCCTTCGGCCAAACGTTCAATCTCCGGAGCTGCCGGAAGTGCGTCACCGGGCTGCGCCTCGGCGCCTTCAATGCCTTTGAGCTCGTCCTTGCCCATCATGGATGCGATGGCGGCGCCGGGAGCCATTTTCAACGACTTGAGGTTTTCCACGTCATCGTCGTCCAGCAACGCCTCGCGAATGATGCGGCGCGGATCGTACTGGCGGGGATCGTATTTCTTCCAGTCGATGTCATCGATATCAACGCCGGCTTCTTGCTTAATGGTTTCGCGCGCGCCGGAAGCCATCTTGCGTACCTCGCGAATGAGGTTCTTCAGCTTCTCCAGGTAACCGGGGAGCCGGGTGGGGCCAATAAGTAAGACTGCCAGGACGACAATCAGGATCAGCTCAGGGGTATTGATACCAAACACGTTAGGAAGATTACCCTCTCAAGACTCAAAGCAACGATTCCTAGCGGTAACGCTCGAAAGTATTTAGCTTATTGACGTGGATTCAACTTTTCGGCCACCATCGTGAACGGTGCTGGCCAGCGGGAAAAGTCTAGCGTGCCCCAGCGATGCGCGGCAGCACCAACAGCGGCTTTCGCGGAGGGCGCAGCTCCTTACCCTTCGCCCCATCGCGTCCCGGCGCCCTGTCGGCCAGCGATTCGCGCAGCATGGCGCGCCCTCGGTGGATGCGGGAGCGCACGGTCCCCAACTTGATATTCAGGGCCAGAGCCACCTCGTCATAGGAGAGGCCCTCCATGTCACACAGTACGACGGCGGCACGAAAGTCTGGCGGCAACGCCTCCAATGCGGCGGCAATGTCGTGGTCCAGATTGTTAAATTCAAAGGTTCGCTCGGGGCCAGGATCGTTTCCGGGCAGTCGTGCGGCGGCATCTTCTGACAACGCATCAAAGCGAATGCGTTGTTTACGGCGTGCCTGATCGAGGAAGAGATTCGTGGTGATGCGGTGCAGCCAACCATCGAGTGTGCCGGGTTTGAAATTGGCGAGGGACTTAAAGACGCGGACAAAAACCTCTTGGGTGAGGTCCTCGGCGTCGTACCTATTGCCCGTCAAGCGAAAGGCGAGCCGGAAGACCTTGGCCGAGTGGTTATTGACAACTTCGTCCCATGACGGCGTGACCCACTCGGTGAACTGTGTAGTTTCCATATTCTCCACCTCACTTCTTCTGCTTTCCTGCGGTGCGGAAAATCGGCCCTGGATATCCTCCGGGACGTTTCCCTCGAGTCAACCTAGTCTGCCAAATGAAGCTGACATTTTGCTGAACGGCCCCGGCCCCTCCCCTGAGGTGTTGAGGCAGTAGGCTAGAGGGAATCATCGCAACAGTTTAGGAAATACCACCCATGAGTGCCGATAAATCCACCAGCTGGTCCTACGCAGAGGGCCTACCCGTGGAAGATAGTGTCCTGCGACGTGCCCGCGAACGCTCGCACGAGCTGGGCCTGTTCCCCGTCAGCCCGGGAGTCGCGGCAGCCTTGACCGTCCTGGCCGCCACGTCGAAGGCACAAACGGCCGTGGAAGTTGGCACCGGCGCGGGCGTTTCTGGCGTTTCTATCCTGCGTGGCTTGGGCCCGCGTGCGGTTTTGACCACGATCGATCCCGATATTGACCATCTACGCGCGGCGCGCGAGGCCTTTACCGAATCCGGTTCCCCCGCGAACCGCACCCGCACTATTTCCGGTCGTGGCCAAGATGTCCTGCCGCGTCTGACGGATGAGGCGTACGATCTGGTGTTCATCGACGCCGATAAGCCCAGCTTCCCGGAATATGTTGAGCAGGGCATCAGGCTCTTGAAGTCCGGCGGTCTTTTGATCATCAATGACGCCATGGATAAGGATCGCGTCTCCGATCCCGCCATTCGCGAGAACAGCACCGTGGTGTTGCGCCGCGTGGGCAAGATGATCCGCGAGAACGATGCCATGGTCAGCGCCATGCTGCCCACCGGCGATGGCCTGTTGCTGGCCGTCAAGCGTTAACAACGCGCCAGCCTAGAACAAAAAGAACCGGCGGACAGCTTGTGCTGTCCGCCGGTTCCTTTATTTAAGTCTTCGTTGCGGACCTTATTCGGTCACGCCTACCAAGCACTCCTTGAGGCTTGCTGCCTCATCTGCATTCATCTCAACTACGAGCCGTCCGCCACCTTCCAACGGCAGTCGAAGGATCAGGCTCCGACCCTCTTTAGTCACTTCCATTGGACCGTCGCCGGTCCTCGGTTTCATGGCCGCCATCAGGAGCTCCCCTTTTTGTAGTGCATTCACGCCGCGCTTGAGTTTTCCTCAACGAGCCGTTTGCTGTTGTCTTGCTCACAGCCCATTATTCCGTATGCGAGGGCCCGGGCGCTAATCGGAGCGTTCCTCGACGCGTCGCCGCGGGTAGCTTTTTGTCATTTAGCTACCGATTAGTAACCTATGCCGCAGGCTTTAGGGAGGCCAGGCCTGCCCCGTGCTGATCGCGGAAAATTGCCACAGCCAGACAACCCAGACGATCTGCAGCACCGAGAACATGACCAGCACACTCCAGCGGTACGCGCGCGACCCCGAGATCAGGGCGGCGGCCAGCGCCAGCGGGAACAGCGGCAGCAACATCCGGAAGGTGCTCGACTGCGGATGCAGCACGGCCAGCAGGTACAACAGGTACATGGCGCACCACACGCGCAGCTCAAGGCCGATCTTTCGTACCGCCGCCGAATTCAGATAGAGCGCCACCAGGGCCACAAAAAGTATCGGCAGCAGCGGACCCCAGAACGGCCCCACGAGCTCGATCCCGGCGTCGAACCAGGGCTTGAACAACACCAAATCCGAGCCGCGCCACGCTGTTTCGGTGTCGGTGTACGCCGTCCGCTCCCCCGTCACCCACCACGCGATGCCCATCCAGGCGAACGCCATGATCCCGCTGGCCACGAGCAGCACCACCCCCGCCACCTGGTCCCGTGGCGGGAACGGCTGCTGCTCCCGCTTCCGCCAGCGCAGCAGCAGGTGGACCAGTACGACGGCGGCAAACGGCACACCTGCCGGGCGCGAGAGGCACAGCAGCACCACCATGGGCAACGACGCCCAATAGTTTTCCTTGATCAGCAAATATAGTGCCGCGGCCAGGAAAAGCAGACCCAGCGATTCGGCGTAGGGAACCTGCAGCACGGGAGAGACGGGGAACATGGCGAAGAACGCCACACCCCACAGGGCAGTTCCGGGTGAGGCAAAGCGCCTGAACAAGAGGTAGATGACGAACGCCGCGCCGAGTCCGGCCACGGTGGCCACGAGGGCGCCTGCGGCCGGCCAGCCCAGTCCAGTCACGGTACTGAGGCCACGGGCTAGGAACGGGAACACGGGATAAAACGCCCATTGATTGGGCTGGGCTGTCCCGTCATCGTTCCGCGGGATCGAGGTGGGATATCCGCCGTCGAAAATTCTCTCGTACCAGCCAGCATCCCAGCGATCGATGAACGTCAGGTAGTCGGGTTGCCGTCCTCCCCAGGGCGATTCCTCGGCATGCCATGCTGCGCCCAGCAGAATCGCGAAGCTCACGAGGCGGGCAGCGAGGAACAGCACGCTGACCTGCAGCCACCAAGGGGCCCTGCGCAAGGGACTCAGGAGCCGGCCCAGCGCCGTGAAGATCGCGTCATTGATCGTGGGGGCGCCGGCGCGGTCCTCTCGTGAACGGGTGAGATTCTCGCCGCGTATTCTCACTCTGGTTCCGTGCCGCCAGCCAGCCAGCACTCCGCTTGGTGGTCGTTGACCACACCGATGGCCTGCATCATGGCGTAGGCGGTCGTGGGGCCCACGAAGGCAAAGCCACGTTTCTTCAGGGCCTTGGCGAGTGCCTTGGACTCATCCGTTTGGGCCGGGATGGCCTCATCGGCGGATCTCGGGGCCGGAGTGTGCTCGGCGATGATGGACGCCAGGGTCGTGCCCTGGGGAAGAGCCAAAAGGGCCTTGGCATTGGCGATCGTGGCGTTGATCTTAAGACGGTTGCGCACAATCGAGGCGTCGGCCATCAGCCGGTCAAAGTCTGCCGGTCCAAACGCGGCAACGGCCGCCGGGTCAAAGTTGCTAAAAGCGGCCCTGAACGATTCCCGCTTGCGCAGAATCGTGATCCAGCTCAGTCCCGATTGGAAGGCCTCAAGGCTGAGCCGTTCAAAGAGTTCGGCTTCACCGGTGACGGAGCGGCCCCATTCCTCGTCGTGGTAACGCTGATAGAGCTCATCACTCTCGAGCCCGGGCCAGCCACAGCGGATCTTTCGCTCAGCACTCACGAAGCGTCAGCAGCCGTGCCGGTGCCCGCGAGAGAGGCTTCGAGCTCGGCAATGCGCGCATTCTTGACGGCCAGCTCATCGCGCAAGAGATCAAGCACCTCATCCACCTGGTCCATGCGGTAGCCGCGTAGTCCCAGGGAAAAGCGCAGACGATCCACGTCGGCCGGCACAGGCTCCCCCGGCAGCAAGACAGGTGGCAGATTGGCCACCGGTGCTGCCAGGGCATCGTCGTAGACGGGAGCTGTGGCGTGGGGCCGATTCAGTCCCACAACATAAATTGCAGCCCCGGCGGCCAGGATCACGGCAAGAAAGATCAGGAAATAGCTCACAGATACATGGTGCCAGATGTGCAGCGCCTTAGAGCGTTATGACCGTTAACTCTCCTGCGCGGCGAGCTGCTCCCCGGCCTTGCCCGCCAAGACAAGGGCCACGGCTTCCTCGGCCGTGTCCGCGAGTGAGAAGATGTCCAGGTCACCGGGTGAGACCAGCCCCTCGGTCACCATGGTGCTACGGATCCAGTCGAGCAAGGGAGCCCAGAAGTTTCTGTCGACCAGCACGATCGGGAAGCTGCTGACCTTGCCGGTCTGCACTAGGACCATGGCCTCAAAGAGCTCATCGAGCGTTCCCAATCCGCCGGGCAACACGATGAAGCCCTGCGCATATTTCACGAACATGGTCTTGCGGGCAAAGAAGTAACGGAAGTCGACGCCCAGGCCGACCCACTCGTTCATCCCTTGTTCAAAGGGCAGCTCAATGCCTAAACCAATGGAGAGTCCCCCGGCTTCGGCGGCCCCGCGGTTGGCTGCCTCCATGGAGCCCGGGCCACCGCCGGTGATGACGGCTACGCCGGCCTCGACGAGACGTCGCCCCACCTCCATGCCGGTGATGTAGTAGGGGGAATCGGGCTTGGTGCGTGCCGAGCCAAAGACGCTAATGGCCGGGCCGACCTCGGCGAGCGCGTCAAAACCTTGGACGAACTCGCTTTGGATCCGCATGACGCGCCACGGGTCGGTGTGGGTGAAAGCGCTGCTGCGTGGTGTCTCAAGAAGTTTCGCATCAGCGGTCTGGTGGGTGGCACCGTTTTTTCGCCAGGCGCCGCTTCCGGGAAGCGGCGAATTAGTGTGGCGGCTGGATTCAGTAGGTGCACTCATGCACCCAAGAGTACGCGAAAGCCACCGTGTCCAGCCTCACAAGATCTCGTTAGGGTTACGATCCTGCTCGAGATGTCCAAAAGCATTACCGGTACTTGTGAATATGGATAGATTCATTGCATGACAAATCCCGCACATGCTCCCGCACTCGTGGAGCTTAAAGCTGTCAATAAGCACTACAGCGCCCTCCACGTGCTCAAGGATATTAACTTAGAGGTCGCCAAGGGCGAAGTCTTGGTTGTCATTGGTCCCTCCGGGTCCGGCAAATCAACTCTGTGCCGCACCATCAACCGTTTGGAGACCATCGACACCGGGTCCATCACGATTGAAGGAAAGGAACTTCCCGCAGAAGGCAAGGAACTGGCTCGTTTGCGTGCCGATGTGGGTATGGTCTTCCAGTCCTTTAACTTGTTTGCGCACAAGACGATTCTGGAAAACGTCACGCTGGGACCCATCAAGGTCAAGGGCATGGCCAAGGCCGACGCCGACAAGCTCGCCTTGAGCTTGTTGGAACGAGTCGGCGTTGGGCATCAGGCAGCCAAGCTGCCGGCTCAGCTCTCCGGCGGCCAGCAGCAGCGCGTCGCAATTGCACGAGCTTTGGCAATGAAGCCAAAGGTCATGCTGTTCGACGAACCCACCAGTGCCCTTGACCCCGAAATGATCAATGAGGTCTTGGACGTCATGGTCGAGCTGGCTAAGGACGGCATGACCATGGTGGTTGTCACCCACGAGATGGGCTTTGCTCGCAAGGCAGCCGATCGTGTCATTTTCATGGCAGACGGCCAGATCGTGGAGGAAGCTACTCCCGAGAACTTCTTCACCAATCCGCAGACAGACCGGGCCAAGGACTTCCTCTCGAAGATCCTGACCAACGGGTAAATCACCCAACCGACGATTTCCGGCTGCTTCAGCCCTCATTACACCGGCCGTGATGGCCGATTATGAAAGGAACCTCTCTTGAAAAAGTTCTTTAGCAAGACAACTCTCGGCTTCGCCGCACTTCTGACGGCATCAGCCCTGGCCATGACCGGCTGTGGCGGCGGCGGCGACACCGCTGGCGAAGGCTCCGGCGACGCTCCCGCATTTGAGGTCGCCAAGGATGTTGCCCTGACCGGCAGCCCCACCTTTGACAAGATCAAGTCCTCCGGCGCAATCCGCATCGGCGTCAAGGAAGATCAGCCCGGTCTGGGCTACCTCGATGCAGCCACGGGAGACCGCACCGGCTTTGATATTGAAATCGCCCGCTGGATGGCTGCTTCTCTCGGCGTTGCCGCGGACAAGATTGAATTCAAGTCCATTCCTTCGGCCAACCGTGAGACTGCACTGGCCAATGGCGATGTTGACCTCTACGTGGGTACCTACTCCATCACCGACAAGCGCAAGAAGCTTGTTGACTTTGCCGGACCGTACTTCGTGACAGGCCAGGGCCTCCTGGTGGCAAAGAGCAACACGGATATCACGAGCGAAAAGGACCTAGCCGGCAAGAAGGTTTGCTCCGCTACCGGTTCCACACCGATCCAGAACATCAAGGAGAACTTCCCGGAAGCGACGCCAGTCGAGTTCGATATCTATTCCAAGTGTGTTGAGTCCTTGAAGAATGGCGACGTTGACGCCGTAACCACCGACCAGGCCATCCTGTTGGGCTTTGCTTCGCAGGACCCTGAGGCTCTGAAGGTTGTCGGTGAGCCGTTCACCACGGAGAACTACGGCATCGGCCTGAAGCTCGGTGACACCGCGCTGCGTACCTTCTTGAACAAGACACTCACCGATGGTGGCGCCACCTGGACCAAGATCTTCGATTCCACCTTGGGTCTCTCCGGTACCAAGGTGACACAGCCTGAGGTCAACCAGTACTAAACCCGCCAGTGGTGGTGTTACTTTGGCCTGCGGGCTAAGTAACACCACCACTTCGTCCTCTCTAATTCACTGAAAGTGACACTGGCCTGTGAATGTAATTACTGATAACAGCGACCTGTTCCTGACAGGTTTCAAGAACACCGGGATCCTGTTTGTCATCTCAGCGTTCTTCGCCCTGATTCTGGGCACCATCGTTGCTGGCATGCGCGTTTCTCCAGCCCCGGCCATGCGCGCCGCCGGAACTGTTTACGTCAATTTTGTCCGCAATACCCCGCTCACGCTGATCTTGGCCTTCTTTGCCCTGGGTTACCCCAAGCTGGGATTGCCCTCTGTTGACTTCCTTGCGGCGGCCGCCATTGGCCTCTCGCTCTACACGGCCACCTACGTTTCCGAGGCGATCCGCTCCGGTATCAACACCGTGTCCGTGGGTCAGTCTGAGGCAGCCAGAGCCATTGGCTTGCCTTTCATGCAAACCCTGACCTTGATCGTTCTGCCCCAGGCGTTCCGCTCCGTGGTTCCGCCGTTGTTTAGCGTGTTCATCGCCCTGTTGAAGAACACCACGGTTGCCGCTGGGTTCTCCGTTTTCGAGGCCGGTGCTATTCGTGCCTACCTCAGCGAACGTGGCGAACCGTTGTTGCCTGGTTTGTTGTGGGTTGCCTTGATCTTTGTGGTGTTGGTACTGGGCATTTTGACACCGCTGCAACGCTACCTTGAGAAGAAGTGGAGGGTAGCGCGATGAGTGCAGTACTTTTCGATGTTCCCGGCCCTAAAGCCCGCACGCGCAACGTCTACCTCAATGTCGTCACTGTTGCCATCGTGGTGGGCGCTATTGCTTTCATCATGTTCCGCTTCTATGAGTCTGGGCAGTTCACAGCTAAGAAGTGGGAGATCTTCACCTTCCCGCGTGTTCAGGAGACATTCCTGAAGGCCATTGGTGCCACGCTAAGTGCCTTCGCCGTTGCCGCCGTCGGCAGCATCGTGTTGGGTGTGCTGTTGGCCTTTGGCCGTCTCGCTGACACCAAGTGGGTTCGGGTCCCGTGTTACTGGTTCACGGAGCTTTTCCGTGCCGTACCGCTGCTGATCCTCATGATGATCATGTACTACGGTCTGCCGTCGGCAGGCGTCAAGGGCATCACGCCCTTTATCGCCGTCGTGGTTGGTTTGATCTTGTACAACGGTTCGGTACTGGCTGAGGTCTTCCGCGCCGGCATTGAATCTCTACCCAAGGGGCAGCGCGAGGCCGGTTTGGCTATTGGCATGTCAAAGGGGCAGGTGCTGCGCAGCATCTTGCTACCGCAGGCTGTTCGTTCCATGCTTCCGGTCATCATTGCCCAGCTCGTCGTCATCATGAAGGACACCGCGCTCGGCTTCCTCATCACCTACGACGAGATCCTCAAGTACGCCAACTTCCTCGGGTCCCAGGGCCAGTACGGCTCCCCCGTGGTTCCGGCGCTCATGGTGGCGGCCGTCATCTACGTTGGTCTGTGTTTGGTGCTCTCCGGAGTTGCCAAGTTCACCGAATACAAGATGTCATCTCGCGTGAAGGTCATCAAGGCCAAGGTCGGACTCACGAGCTGATTTGGGCCTCTGGCCATAACGACGGCGGGAGGTTCCCTTTTCGATGAAAAGGGAACCTCCCGCCGTCGAACTTTAACCGCGGTTTAGGCCAACCAGCGTCGCAGGGCCGCCAAGCATTCGCGGATGGCGTCGGCATGGACATGCTCGTTGTCGCTGTGCGCCAGCAAGGCATCGCCGGGGCCAAAGTTGACGGCTGGAATACCCATCTCGCTCAGGCGAGCAACGTCTGTCCAGCCGTACTTAGGCAGGGGTTCGCGGCCTACGGCGGCAACAAACGACGCGGCGGCAGGAGCGTTGAGCCCGGGGCGGGCGCCGGCCGAGAAGTCGGTGCGCACCATCTCAAAGCCTTCCAACAGTTCACGAACGTGCGCCTCGGCTTGGTCCGGGGTCTTATCCGGAGCGAAGCGGTAGTTGATTTCTACAACGCACAGATCCGGAATCACGTTTCCGGCCGTGCCACCGTGCACCTTGACGGCGTTGAGCGACTCACGGTAATCCAAGCCGTCAACGTTGATCGTGGCGGGTTCGTACGAGGCGAGCCTGGCCAGAATGGGAGCCGCGGCGTGAATGGCGTTCTCCCCCATCCACGCACGCGCCGAGTGGGCAGCCTTGCCGCGCGTCGTGGCCTCAAAACGAATCGTGCCATTGCAGCCACCCTCAACCGTGCCGTTCGTCGGCTCCAGGAGGATACCGAAATCGGCGTCGAGCAGTTCCCGGTTTTCCCGAACCAGACGACCCAATCCACTCTTGACGGCAGCCACTTCCTCGTGGTCGTAGAAGATGAAGGTGACGTCCTTGGTCGGTTCGGTCAGCGTGGCAGCGAGGGCCAGCTGCACGGCGACCCCACCCTTCATGTCGGTAGCGCCGCGACCGTAAAGCACCTCACCGTCCCAGCTGCTCGGGACGGTACCGCGCGATCCCGGCGTCGTGGGCAGCGGCACGGTGTCCAGATGCCCGGCCAAGATGACGCGCTCATCGCGTCCCAGCGAGGTCCGCGCCACGATCGAGTCACCATTACGCGTAACCTCCAGGTGCGGCAGGGCCCGCAGCGCCACCTCGACGGCGTCGGCAATGGCCCGCTCGTTCGCCGAGACGCTCTCAATGTCCATGAGCGCCGCCGTCAGGAAGGCCACATCCTGGGTCAAATCAAGAACGACGGTGCCTGCCGGGCTCATCCCTCCCGGGTCGCCTTGGCCGGTTGGCAAGGAGGTGGACTGGGCGGAGCTGGTGGCGTTGGTCATTAGACCAGTTTAGCGGCGCAGCCTCAGCGCCGAATCGCGGACAGCGCCGCGTGGGGCCTGCTGCCAGGATCCTGACGAGTCTGAACGTCTATCGTGTCAAAGCCAGCGTCATGCAACAGGCCGGTCAACTCCGCCGCCGAGTGAAAGTACGCCGTAGCGACCGCATGCCCAAACTGCGCTCCCGCCTCGCCGTCGAAATAGCCCACGAGGAGCCGTCCTGCCGGCACGAGGACGCGAGCCAGCTCAGCGAGAACAGCGGGTAGCTCCTCCGGTGAAAAGTGAATTAAGGAATACCAGGCAAGAATTCCCTGAAGACTCCCGTCAGCCATCTCAAGAGCCTTCAGGGAACCCTGCGCAAATGCGACGTCGGGAAATCGGATGCGTGCCGTCTCTATGAAGTTCGGCACCAGATCGAGTCCGGAAATTTCAGTTCCCTGCCGGTGCAGGAATTCTGTCCACTGTCCTGGCCCACATCCGGCGTCGAGTATGGGTCCAGAAATTGGCTCGGCCCACTGCGTGATGCGCTGTCGATCAAGCTCATGCACATCCTCGATCGAACCTAGAAGAGCCGTGTATTCCGATGCTCGAGCGGCGTAGGCCTGGCGCACTTGCTCTTCTGTCATGCGATAAGTGTAGGTTTTCCTCTCGCCGCTACCTGAGCTCATGACTCTGCTGAAATCGATTCGTTAAGGGTGGAAGAGAATCCTGCCGTCGAAAGCGCGGGGAAAATTGCCCGGCAGCCAGGGCGGCGAGCGCGAGGGCAAAACCGGCAAGTTGAAGGTTGTCGAGGGTCTCTCCTCCAATCGTCACACCCAGGCTGGCTGCGACCAGAGGAGAGAGCAGTCCCAGAAGTGCTGTTGCCGTGACGGGGAGTCGGCCGATCCCGCGAAACCACAATGTGTAGGCCAGAAGGCCGCCGATAAGGCCGAGCCAGAGGTAGCCGGCCACCCCAGCTGCGTCGATCCGGGCGGGGATGCCTTCAAAGACTAGGGTCGGGATCAAGAGCACGAGACCGCCTGCGGCGAGTTGCCAACCGGCGAATCCCATGGCGCTAAGACCCGGAGGACGCCCCCACCGTTTGGCCAGGATCACCCCAACCCCCATCGCCGCGGAGCCGCCGATACCGGCGGCAATGCCCACCGGATCGAAACCCGCACCGGGTCCCAGCACCACCAAGGCAACACCGCCCACACCCACGAGTCCCCAGCCCAAGCGCCACCATGATAGGCGCTCCGCCAGCACAAGGACGGCCAGAATCGTGACAAGGATTGGTTGAGTAGCTCCGAGTGTTGCCGCCACCCCACCGGGAAGGCGACCCGCGGCGATAAACAGCAAGGGAAAGAACAGCCCAATATTCAGCGTGCCAAGAATGGCCGACTTCCACCACCACGCGCCCTTCGGAAGTTTGCGCGCGATCACCAGCGCAATGACGCCGGCCGGCAAGGAGCGCATCAGGGCGGCGAACAAAGGATGCCCGGGCGGCAACAATTCCGTGGTCACGATGTAGCTCGTTCCCCACACGATGGGGGCGATTGCTGTCATGAGCGTGGCGGTCACTCGGGTGCCGACCGAATTCGGCGCGATATGGCTAGTATTTTTCTTCACCGATAAACTATCGCGCCACAGGTATCAATGAGTCCAACACATAGTTATCATCCCAGCGATCGTGTGACACGATAGATCAATGGAATTGCAGCAATTGCGGTACGTACTGGCCGTCGACGAGGAACGAAACTTCACACGAGCGGCAGAAAAATGCCATGTTGTGCAGTCCGCACTGAGCCACCAGATCAAGGCACTGGAACGTGAGCTCGGGGTACTGCTCTTTGCCCGCAGCAGCCGCCGGGTCGAGCTGACGGCGGCGGGAGCAGCATTCCTGCCTGCCGCGCGGGTCGCCCTGGACGCGGCAGATCGGGCGGCGGCTGACGCCGTGGCCGCAACAGGTGAGATCCGCGGCAAATTGTCCATCGGCATCATCCCCACCGTCACCGGCATTGACATCCCGGCAGCCCTGGGACAATTTCATCGCAGCCATCCGTCGGTACAGATCAGGATCAGCGTGGGAGGCAGCGAGGAGTTCATCTCCGCCATCCGCGACGGGGCGATGGATGTTGCCGTCCTGGGGCTACCAGATGCCGTCGTCCCTGTTCGAGTCGCAAGCAAAGTCATCACCCGAGAACGCCTTGTCGCTGTCATGAATTCCACGCACCGCCTCGCCGGACAGGGCCAGCTACTTTTGAGCGATCTGGCCGATGAAACGTTCGCAGACTTTCCTTTGGGCACATCGGGTCGCGCGCAGTCCGATCTCAGTTTCTCTTCGGCGGGTGTACCACGGCGGGTGGCCTTTGAAATGATGAATACCGAATCACTCCTCGCTCTGGTTGAGCAAAACCTTGCCATTGCCATGCTCTCCCCCGCCCTCATTCCGGATGGCCGCGATTTTCTGGCTGTTCCGGTTACCGACGGCCCCACTCGAATTGAGTATCTGGCGTGGAGTGATTTCAATCCCAGCCCCGCGGCTCTGGCGTTCCTGGGGCTCGTACACTAGCAGCCACCGATTGTTCGGATGTTGAAGGTCGAAAAGAATTCTAAAAACTCTCCAATCCGCTTCCCCTAGTGCTCCGAAGTACTACCTGACAGCCCACCGTTGCAGACCAAGAAATTGAGAAGCGACTCGGGAGAAGCACCACGGAATCATTCCGCCTTCACACTACGGAGAATCATCATGAACATCACCCAGAAGCTTGGAACCCGTAAGAGCATCACCATGGGACTCGGTCTCCTGGCCGTTGCAGCCTTGGGCATGACGTCCTGCAGCTCGGCCAGCACACCCAGCGCTTCCTCTGAGGCACCCATGGCGACTAGCGCTCCGGCGCCGGCCACCAGTGCAGCCATGGACCCGGCCTCGGATCTTGTCGGCTCGGGCTGTGCAGCGTACGCAGCAGCTGTCCCCGATGGAGCGGGCTCCGTCGCTGGCATGGCCGCCGACCCGGTTGCCACGGCGGCCTCCAACAACCCGCTGCTGAAGACCCTCACCGCAGCCGTCTCCGGCCAGTTGAACAAGGATGTCAACCTGGTAGACACGCTCAACTCCGGCGACTTCACAGTCTTCGCACCCGTTGACGATGCATTCGCCAAGATCCCGGCAGCAACCATCGAGGGCCTGAAGACCGATTCGAAGACCCTCACCTCCATCCTGACCTACCATGTGGTTCCCGGCCAGTTGGCTCCCAGCGCCGTTGCCGGCGAGCATGCAACGGCTGAAGGCAGCAACCTGGAGGTCACCGGAAGCGGCGACAACCTGATGGTCAACGGTGCCAAGGTGATCTGCGGCGGCGTCAAGACCGCCAACGCAACCGTCTACCTCGTCGACACCGTCCTGATGCCGCCGGCCAAGAAGTAACTCCGGCTTCTCACGGAACAAAATGCAACACGTCTTGAAGGGAATGGGCTCATGGGCACGGACCGTGGCAAGGTAGACACTATGCGTTTACCTTGGATGCGGTCCGTGGAGCCTTTGGCACCACCAACCCATGAGGATCTAATCCGCCTCGTCGCCCTAGGCGACGAGGCGGCCTTTGAAGAACTCTACGATGCGGTGGCACCACGGGTCTACGGACTCGTTCGCCGCGTGGTTCGAGACCCGGCACAGAGTCAGGAAGTCACCCAAGAAGTCTTTGTTGATGTTTGGGCGCAAGCTTCCCGCTTTGATGCGGACAGAGGAAAGGCCATGTCCTGGATTCTTGTCATAGCCCACAGACGGGCCGTTGACAGGGTTCGTGCAAGCCAAGCCAGCGCGGATCGTGACTTGCGCCAAGGCATCAAGGAATTCCAAGAGAGTTATGACAATGTGGCAGACACTGTGGAAACACAGATGGAGGCCGAACGGGTACGTAAAGCTTTGGAGACTCTCACAGATCCGCAACGAGAAGCTATCAGCTTGGCGTACTACGGTGGATATACCCATCAGGAAGTAGCCGAGCTGCTCAAAATCCCGGTTGGGACAGTTAAAACGAGAATTAGAGACGGCATGATCAGGCTCAGGGACAAGTTAGGGGTGGCGTGATGGAAAAACAACTACATCTACTGACCGGCTCCTACGCCTTGAACGCCTTAAACAACGGTGAGCGCAGTGACTTTGAACGCCATGCACTCACCGATCCCCAGACACTGGAGGAAGTGCGCAGTCTGAGCGAGACCGCAGCGCTCCTGGCGTTCGGGACGGCCGAGGAAACACCACCACCGGCTCTCAAGGCCAACGTCATGTCCGCGATTCGCAATACCCGCCAGCTGCCGGCTAGTTCGGTGGTGCGAGACATCTCCTCCGCCCGCAGCGCCAAGTCGAGGTCCGAGAGCGGAGCCACGCAGCGCCGTCGTTGGGTGCCGGCCCTAAGCGCCGCGGCCGCACTGGCACTTTTTGCCGGCGTGGGAGTTGGTGGTTGGGTTGCTGGCCAAAACTCTTCCGAGCAGGACATCAAGGAACAGCTTGTGGCCTCACAGGCACAGCAGCAAGCAATGCTTGCCCTGATGAGTTCCCCTGACGCCCAAATTGCCACAACTCCGCTCTCCAATGGCGGAACCGTGACAGTTGCATCGTCCGGCAAAGCCAACAAGGCAGCTGTCATGGTCAATGACATGCCACCGCTGCCAGAGGGCAAAACCTATGAGCTCTGGTTCATCTCCGCAGCAGGAGCAGTGCCAGCAGGCTTAATGGACAGCCCCAAGGGTCCGGCCATGCAGCTGCTCGACGGCGACATGGGCGGCGCAACTCACGTTGGCATCACCGTGGAACCACTGGGTGGCTCGGAGAAACCCACCACAACGCCCATACTGGTGCAGGAAATCTAGAAACCTTCGCCCTCAGGAGCAATCCGGAGGGCGTGTGGCTCCGAAGTACCAGCACGTACTTCTACCGGATACCAAGCGGTAGCCAATAAAGAGTTCAAAGGAGCCTCCCATGGGCAAGCGAAGCACGGAGTCTAAAAAGCAGGACTGGCGAACAGTCGGTGTGGGGGCGCTAGCCGGGCTGATCTCGGCGGGTGTGCTGTTCGCCATCGCCGAATTGATTGCCGCATTCTTTGGACCGGTGGCCTCCCCCCTGACATCTGTGGGTTCCACCTTCATCGATTTCACACCAGCGTGGATGAAGAACTTTGCCATTGCCACGTTCGGCACGAATGACAAGATGGTGCTCCTATTGTCCATGGGGATCGTTGCGGCTCTGCTGTCGGCAGTTGCCGGAGTCGTGGCGCTGAAGTCCCTGCGCATAGCTATGGGGATGGTCGGCGCCTTTGCCCTCGTCATGGCGGTCTGCATCATTACCCGCGCAGGCGCTGGCCCCTTCGACCTGCTCCCCCTTCTCGTTGGAACGGCCGCCGGTTTGTGGGCGCTGCGTTTCCTGAGCCAGAGTTTGCTGACCCAGCCGGGCACCCGCGGAACTGAGCAAACGGATCCTGTACCAGGAGCGGCCCCCAGCCGACGCATGTTCCTGATCAAGTCTGCAACATTGGCCGGTGTTGCCATTGTTGCCGGGTTTGGCGGCAGCGTCCTTTCGGCCTCAAGGAACACGGCCAGGGCATTCCGTGACGCCTTGAAGCTACCGTCCCCGAAAATCAAGGCAGCGCCCCTGCCAGTCGGTGTCCAGGCTCCGGTGGACGGCGTCACGCCATTCGTGACACCCAATGAGGACTTTTACCGCATCGATACGGCCTTGATTGTTCCTGAGCTGGACCCTGAGACGTGGGAATTACGCGTCCATGGAATGGTGGAAGAAGAATTGCGCATCACCTTCGATGAGCTCCTGAAATCGGAACTGATCGAATCGCATGTAACCCTGACCTGTGTTTCAAATGTTGTGGGTGGAAATCTCGCCGGCAACGCCAAATGGTTGGGTTTTCCCTTGCGTGAGGTATTGGCCCGTGCCAAGCCGACGGCTGGCGCTGACATGGTTTTGTCCACCAGCAGCGACGGCTTCAGCGCCTCGACTCCCCTTCCCGTGCTACTGGACGACAGGGATGCCATGCTGGCGATCGGCATGAACGGCGAGCCGTTGCCCTTGGAACACGGCTTCCCGGTCCGCATGGTGGTTCCCGGGCTTTACGGTTTTGTCTCGGCCACCAAGTGGGTTGTTGATCTAGAGGTCACTACCTTTGCCGAAAAGGCTGGCTACTGGACCTCCCGCGGCTGGTCGTCGCACGGGCCCATCAAGACCGCGTCACGGGTTGAGGTGCCTCGCGCATTCGGGCGAATTCCAGCCGGAAAGGTGTCCATCGGCGGCAGCGCATGGGCGCAAACCAAGGGCATCTCGAAGGTGGAGATCCAGCTCGACGACGGCGCTTGGCAGGAGGCCACGCTCGCGGCCGAGGCCTCAATAGACACGTGGCGACAGTGGTCGTTTATCTGGAACGACGCCCCTGCCGGCACCCACAAGGTCCGGGTTCGCGCCTATGACACCGGTGGAGAGCTGCAAATTGAGGACCAGGCGCCCCCGGAGCCGGATGGTTCCACAGGCTGGCACTCCATCAACTTCACCGTGACCTAAACTGTGTCCAGAACAGGTAGCAGATGTTGGGGACCTGCGGCTGCCTCGATAGACTTAGGCCATGACTGAATCTGCGCCGTTGACCGACCGTTCCGCCCATGGCTTTGGCCTTGCCACCATCACAGATTCCGGCACTGTGCTGGATGTCTGGTTCCCCGCCCCCGCCCTTGGTGTTGCGGCAGATGCCCTGGGCCAGACCCCAGAGGCTAGCCCCGAACTTTCCGCTCTAGCCGAGGCCGGCACCGACGCCGACCGCGGCGTGCACCAGAGCGTTGTCTTTGCCCAGATCAACCTCGACGCCGAACCCGCCGACGCCGTCGACGCTTACCTGCGCCTGCACCTGCTCTCCCATTGCCTCGTCACCCCCAACAGCATCAATCTGGACGGCGTCTTCGGCAAGCTCAGCAATGTCGTCTGGACCAACTTCGGTCCCGCGGCCGTCGAGGGCTTCGAACTCACGCGCGCCAAGCTGCGCGCACGCGGTCCTGTGACCGTCTTCTCCATCGACAAGTTCCCGCGCATGGTGGACTACGTTGTCCCCGCAGGCGTGCGCGTAGCCGACGCCGACCGTGTCCGCCTTGGCGCTCACTTGGCACCTGGCACCACCGTCATGCACGAGGGCTTCGTGAACTTCAATGCCGGCACGCTCGGCACGTCCATGGTTGAGGGCCGCATCTCCGCCGGCGTCGTGGTGGGCGATGGTACCGACGTTGGCGGCGGTGCCTCCATCATGGGCACCCTGTCCGGCGGCGGCACGCAGCGCATCACCCTGGGCGAGCGCGTCCTCCTCGGCGCCAACTCGGGCGTGGGCATCAGCATTGGCGATGACTCCGTCGTCGAGGCCGGCCTGTACGTCACGGCCGGTACCCGAGTGCGCGTTGTGGGCCCCAAGAACGACGACGGCGAAGACACCACCGTAATCGTCAAGGCCAGCGAGCTTTCCGGTGTGGCGAACCTCTTGTTCCGCCGCAACTCCACGACGGGTGAGGTCGAGGTACTTCCTCGCCTCGGCACCACCGTTGCCCTGAACGAAAGCCTGCATGCTAACTAAATACCTGCCTACCGCAGTTGCATACCCAGAGGGTGGCCGGCGATGAAAAGCCGCGCCGCCCTCTGGTGGCTCTTGATCCTTTTCCTCGTCATCGCCGTCATAATCGGTGGCGGCATCTGGGTCGTCACCACCGTCAAAAATGCTTTCGCCCCGGGTCTTTCGCTGGGCTGCACCGCCAGCGTTGCCGACCAGCAGTACTTTTTAGCACTGGACCAAACCGAAAACGCCGCGCTGATCTCCTCGATCGCCATTCAACGTGGCATGCCCGCACGGGCCGCCACGATTGCCTTAGCCACGGGGATGCAGGAATCCAGACTGCGCAATATTGATTACGGCGACTTGGATTCGGTGGGTCTGTTTCAGCAACGGCCGTCTCAGGACTGGGGCACGGTGGAAGAAATCATGGACCCCGTGTACTCCACCAACGCCTTCTACGACGTGCTCTCCAAGGTGCCCGATTACATCAACATGCCCATCAACGACGCCGCGCAAATCGTCCAACGCTCGGGATTTCCCTACGCCTACGCACAGCACGAGCCGCTGTCGCGCGCATTTGCCTCAGCATTGACGGGGCAGTCACAAGAGGCTCTCAATTGCACCCTACCTCCCGTGACCAGCAGCAGTGCACCGGATGTTGTGATTGCCGCCGCGCAAACTGCAGTGGGTCAGGTCAGTGCCACAACCTCGATCGATGGCGCTGGAACTACGGTTCATTTCTCCGTGCATGAGGCCTACGGCTGGATGCTGGCACATTGGGCGCTGGCCAACGCCAACCAATTCGGCATTAGCCAGGTCAGCTACGACGGCCAGGCCTGGGACCGCAACTCTAATGCTGACGGCCACAACAAGGGGTGGGCGCCCAGCACTTCGACGACCGCAGGCCAGCTCACCATCGTGTTGCCGGCCGCCACACCCTAGGAGAGACTAAACCAGCAGCTCCACGACGGGCTGGACGTAACTGCGGAAAACATCCTGATCGGCCAGCAGATGCGAACTCATGATGAGCCGGTTTGGCTCAATGAACCAGGCCCGCTGCTCCGCGAGGGGCACCTCCACAATGGTCAAGGTGAAGTCGCGGGCGCTTCTACCTAATTCCATCTCGCGGTTTTGCACGAGATCGGCGAGGATCTTGTGCCCGCCCAAGGTTTCCCGTTCCGCGCTCATGATGGAATACAGCTGTGTTTGCTCCCTAGACCAGCTCAGGGCGGCCCCGTAATGCGCGTGCGCGACTCGTTGCAGGGCGGGCATACCGGCCAGCTCGGGAAAGTCCGGAGGCGTGAGCTCATAACGGCCATCGGGAAGAGCCTTGAGCAGCCTGCCCCACCAAACCTCCCATTGATCGCGCAGCGCGTCGGTGCCACCCACGGCCGAGGTCAGAAGGGAATGGTCGGCCGCCCGAATCGAGGGGACCACATGCGATAGGGACGGCGTACCTGCTCCGGCAAGTCCTGCCACGTCCCGTAAGTACAGTGCCAACAACATGGGCGTGCATGTGTCCATGGTAATTCGCCAGCCAGGTCCACCGGTGTGATGCATAGTTTCTGCCTCCAGCCTGCTGCTCAGCAAGAGCCGCAATCCCTCTTACTAGGCTACTCCGAAGCAGCCAGCTCGGCACTCCCCTTCAGACGCCGCATCACTTTCAGGGCTTTAAACCGTTTCGCTCCCTCAATGAGTGAGGGAGCGAAACGGTTTAAACGCCGTAAAGTGGTGCGGCGTTAGGAATGAGGAGGGAATCCAGGTGGCGGCGGAGGGTTGCTCGGCCCTGCTCGGGAGCCGCCCAGGCCGGCTGCAGCACCATACGCAGGCTGAGCCCATCGAGGAGCCCAATGAGCCGTTCGGCTTCATCTATGGGCACGAGAGCCTCCTGTGCGAGTGGGCTCTCCATGAGCTGGAGCAGGACCCGGCCCACAACGGCACCGGTTGCCCGGTAGTCGTCCTGCGCGGCCTCTGTCAGCCCCGCGTTCGTCCGGGCATCGAGCATGAACTCCATGTGCACCACGGCGTCCGCGCGACGTATCTCATCAAGGGGCAGCAATTCTTCCAGAACCGCAGCGCACTTCTCCAACAAGCCACCGCGCTCGAGAGGAAGTGGTTCTTGTTCCAAGGCTTCAAGGGATTCCAGGGCTCGCAGGTGAATCCGCTCGGAGTTCACGCGAAAGGCAAATTCCATGAGCTCGGCCTGGTTATCAAAGTAGTGCCGTACCGACCCCAGGGCCAGTCCGGCGGCCTTGGCTACATTACGTAGCGAAGCTTGTGTCAGTCCATGCTCGGCAATGACTTGATAAACGGCGTCTGCGACCAGCTCACGGCGATCGTCTGCATCAACAATTTTAGGCACAGCTCTTTTTTAGCACAGATGTTTCATGATGCCTCAATCAGGAAGTCCCTGTGCGAAGGCAGCACTACTAGAGGTGGCTTATTTGCCGTCGGTGGGGTTCTTCTTCTTATCTCGGGCCAGCAGCACCAGCAACACGATCATGATGACCAGGGCAACGATAAAGAACGGCAGGAATACGGACTTGCCCATGAGGACCATGACTCCCAGAACCACCACGACAATCGGGAAGGCCATGGAGAAGGTGTGCAGCAACAGGGTGGACATTTTCATGTGGTTTACTTTCGTCTGTTGAACAGAAAAACGGCGGGAGACTCTCCAGGGAAAGTCTCCCGCCGCCGTCGTGCTTAAGGCAATGTTACCGCGAAGGGTACATGCGCTCCGGCTCGCCGATGTAGAGCTGGCGCGGACGGCCAATCTTGGTTTCCGGGTCCTTCATCATTTCGCGCCACTGGGCAATCCAGCCCGGCAGACGGCCAATAGCAAAGAGCACCGTGAACATTTTCTCGGGGAAGCCCATGGCCTTGTAGATCAGGCCGGTGTAGAAGTCCACGTTCGGGTAGAGGCGGCGTGAGATGAAGTATTCATCCGTCAGCGCGACCTCTTCCAGACGCATGGCGATGGCGAGGAGTTCGTCGTTGCCGCCGAGCTTGGCCAGGATTTCGTGAGCCATGTTCTTGACGATCTTGGCGCGCGGATCGTAGTTCTTGTAGACGCGGTGACCGAAGCCCATGAGCTTGACACCGGCTTCCTTGTTCTTCACGCGCTCGACGAACTTCTCAACGGGCTCGCCGCTGGCCTGAATGTCACGGAGCATGTTCAACACGGCCTCGTTGGCGCCACCGTGCAGCGGGCCGAAGAGGGCGTTGATGCCAGCGGAAACCGAGGCAAACATGTTGGCGTTGGCCGAACCCACCATGCGCACGGTGGACGTGGAGCAGTTCTGCTCGTGGTCAGCGTGCAGGATCAGCAGCAGGTCAAGGGCCTTGACAACAATGGGATCCATTTCGTAGGGCTCGGCCGGCAGACCAAAGCTCAGACGCAGGAAGTTCTCCACCAGGCCCATGGAGTTATCCGGGTACAGCATGGGCTGACCGATGGACTTCTTGTGAGCGTAAGCAGCCAAAACAGGCAGCTTGGCCATGAGGCGGATGGTGGCCATTTCAACTTGCTCGTCATCAAACGGGTCAAGTGAATCCTGGTAGAACGTCGACAGCGCAGAAACAGCGGAAGAAAGCACCGGCATGGGGTGTGCGTCGCGCGGGAAACCGCCGAAGAAGCCCTTGAGGTCTTCGTGCAGCATGGTGTGGCGACGGATGCGCTGGTCAAACTTGTCCAACTCGGCTGCGGTGGGCAGGTTCCCGTAAATCAACAGGTAGGAAACTTCCAAGAAGCTGGAGTGCTCTGCCAGCTCTTCGATGGGGTATCCGCGGTAACGCAAGATGCCCTCGTCACCATCCAAGTAAGTGATGGCCGACGACGTTGCCGCCGTGTTAACAAAACCGGGGTCATAGGAGACCGCGCCGGTGGTCTTGAGCAACTTGGAAACGTCGTAGCCGGCGTTGCCTTCTACTGCTTCAAGTCGCGGAAGTTCAAGCTCTCCGCCGTCGTAGCGCAGCGATGCGCTCGTGGAATCAGTCATGGAGTCCCCTTCATGAGGTAGCCTTCGAAAGGCTTTGGTTAGTTCAATGCTCGTTATCCGTTGGCGGGTCACCCACGCCAGCTTGAGGCAATCCCCAAGATAAAACTCAGCATTTTAAGCGTCCGGTGGCCTACACGGCTATCTACGAAACTACCGCTTTAAGGGCCAACTAGACTAATCCTGAGCGCCATTTGGGTACTGTTTGCGGGAAATCGTTACGATTTTGCGCCCAGTCGCGCGACTGCCGCGGCGATGCGTTCATCCGTGCCGGTCAGTGCTACTCGGACAAAACCGTTGCCGGCCTCGCCGTAGAAGGTGCCCGGTCCGGCAACGATACCCAGCTCTGCCAGACGCCCAATCGTTGTCCAGGTATCCTCGCCAGCGGTGCACCACAGATACAGCCCCGCTTCGGAGTGGTGGATCGTGAGCCCGAAGGACTCCAAGGCGCCCACCAACTGCTCGCGGCGCGCACGGTACAGCGCCTTCTGTGCGCTGACGTGGACATCGTCGCCCAAGGCCACGCGCATGGATTCCTGTACCGGGTACGGCACGATCATGCCGGCATGCTTGCGGCTGTTGACGAGGTTCGCCACAATGGCGCCGTCCCCTGCCACAAACGCGGCACGGTAGCCGGCAACATTTGACTGCTTACTCAACGAGTAAATAGCCAGCAGATTCTCATGTGAGCCACCCGTGACGCGCGGATCCAGCACGCTCGGAACGGCCTCGCCGCCGTTTTCCGGGTCCCACTGACCCCAGCCCAGCTCGCCATAGCATTCGTCGGAGGCAACCACGGCGCCAACGGCCCGCGCCTGCTCCACGAGAGTCTTCAGCTCGGCCACGCCACGCACGATGCCGGTGGGATTACCCGGCGAGTTGACCCAGATCAGACGCACCTTGGCGAGGGTCTCGGCGTCGAGCTCGTCCAGTGAATCAGCCGCAACCGAGGTAGCCCCGGCAAACACGGCACCCATGTCGTAGGTGGGGTAAGCAACGCGCGGACGCACCACAACATCGCCCTCACCCAGCCCCAGCAGAAGCGGCAGCCAGGCCACGAGCTCCTTCGAGCCCACCGTGGGCATGACATTGGCAGGATCAAGTCCGGGCACATTGCGGCGCCGCGCAAACCAGTCCACAACTGCCTGGCGCAGGGCCGGCGTGCCGTGGGTCGTGGGATAGCCGGGAGCATCAGCCGCCGCGACTAGGGCTTCCTGGATCAGCGCCGGCGTGGGATCCACGGGCGTGCCGATCGAGAGATTGATCAAACCATCCGGGTGAGCGGCGGCGATCGCCTGATAAGGCGCCAACGCATCCCACGGGTAGTCGGGAAGTTGCAGGCCAAAGGTGCGCGAAGCTGCAGTCATGGTGCGCGGATCAGTCCTGGTTCTGCGGCGCGAGCGCTGCGATGAACGGGTGGTCGGTGTGCGTGTTGCCGATCTTGGCAGCTCCACCGGGAGAACCGAGCACGTCGAAGAATTCCACGTTGGCCTTGTAGTATTCGGCCCACTCATCCGGGGTATCATCCTCGTAGTAGATGGCCTCTACGGGACAAACTGGTTCACAAGCACCACAGTCAACGCACTCGTCGGGGTGGATGTAGAGCGAGCGTTCGCCTTCGTAGATACAGTCAACAGGGCACTCCTCAACACATGCCTTGTCCTTGACATCCACGCACGGCTGCGCAATTACGTACGTCACGAACCCCAACCTTCCTTCAAAAGTCTCATTCCGGCACAAATCGTCACCGGTTCTCCCATTATCCCCCACCACCGCCACACCATGCACCTAGGCAAGACTTAGTATGAAGTGGTGAACACCGCACTTGACCGACTCGCCACCCTTCCCCTAGGCACCCGGGTCGTGGTCCGCTACCGGATTGACGGCGGATTGACCGACGCCTTGGGCCTCCTCACGGCCCGCGACAGCTTCGGTTGCACCATTATCTCCCGCTCCGGTCCCGTCATTATTAAGTACGACGACGTCACGCTGGCTAAGCCGGTTCCCCCGCCTCCCGCGCGGCGTGAGCGGGCAGTGCGGGATTAGGTCACGCCGTCGTTGACCACGCAGGATGAGCCAGGCCAGCCATCCGGTCAGCGGTGCGATGACGGCTATGCCATAGAGCCAGATCCGGCCCTGCATGTTGTCAAAGATCAGCCCAAAGGAACCTAGCTGCAAGGACAAGAGCCCGGCAGTGGCATAGGCTGCGGCGCCGCACCACACGGCGTTCCACGACTTTTTACTCCACAGCGCCACAAAGATGCTCACGGCGGCGACGAGCAGCAGGGCAAGGGCCGCGCCGTAGGGAACCACCGCGCCTGAGGGGAACCAGGCATGTCCGTGGAGCGATGTCCCCAACAAGCCAGCCCCGATTCCGGCGCCAAGCGCGGCGATCACGCCGCTCCAGCGTTTAGCGGTGAGGTTGCCACCTTCGGGCTGCGCCAGGCTCATGGCAACTCATAAACGGTGCGGGGATCGATCGCGACAAATTCTTCCACGGCGCTAATGTCTTTCCAAACATCGTCGGACAGCGCATAGCGCTCCCCCTCCACGGTGATCTGGGTGCGGTGGGCCCGCATGGCTGCGGTCTTGGCGGCCAGATCGCCGGCAACGGCCAGCCGCACCACACCATCCTCGAGCGGGCGTTCCGGGCGGTCACTGACGATCGCGTACAGGTGCGGTACCTGCCATGCGGCATCCCCGTCAGCTGCCTGACGCAGGGCAGCCATGGTGAGATCATGGGTCCGCACGTGATCGGGGTGACCGTAGCCGCCGTCGGCCGCGTAACTGATGACAGCGGCGGGGCGCAGGGCGCGAATTGTGGCGGCCAAGAGCGCCGCCGTTGCATGAAGAGGGGCCCGGGAGAAGGAGCCCGGCAGGATCGTGGAGGCGGCGATGGCTCGGCCATCGGACCCCCATTGCATGCCCGAGTCGCGGAAGGTCGTGGGTCCTTGTGCGGGGGCGGCAAGGCCTTGCCCCAACCAGATGTGCTTCTTCACACCCAACGCCTGAAGTGCGGCGGCTAGTTCCTTTTCGCGTTCCAGGGCCAGCCCGGCTCCCAGTCCGTCTTCTGCGATCTGACCCGCGGCAAGGTCCGCGGCCTTGACCTCAAGGTGTGCCAGTTCGGCCGGAATGACCTCGCCGAGTTCCCCACGCGTGCACGTCACCAGGACCACTGTGGCTCCGGCAGCGGCCGCGGCCGCCATCGTGGCACCTGTGACCAGGGTTTCATCATCGGGATGAGCGTGCACAAAGAGCACAGTGGCTCCGGCCTCGACTCCGGGCATTAAGGCAGTTGTTTCCATAGAGTCCAATCTACCCGCAGCCTGGGAATGACGAAGGCCGGTATCCACAACAGTTCTGTTGCGGATACCGGCCCGGTCGCGGTGATTCTGCGATGCGTCTTAGGCCAGGAGGGTTGCTCCGGGGATGGCGTTGAGCAGATCCTGTGTGTAGCTCTGCGAGGGATTCGCGAAGATTTCATCGGTCGTTCCCGACTCCACCACACGACCCTTCTGCATGACCGTGACGTTGTCCGCGATCTGGCGGACTACGGCCAGGTCATGGGTGATGAACAGGTAGGTCAGGCCCAGGTCTTCCTGGAGCTCGGCCAACAGGTTCAGAACCTGTGCCTGCACCAGAACGTCCAAAGCCGAAACAGCCTCATCACAGATGATTAGATCCGGGTTCAGGGCCAAGGCACGCGCGATGGCGATACGCTGGCGCTGGCCACCGGAGAGCTCGTTCGGGTAACGGTGCATCGTGGCGGCAGGCATGGACACCTGATCCAACAATTCCCGGACCTTCTTCTCGCGCGACTTGCTGTCACCGATCTTGTGGATCTTCAACGGCTCTTCGATCGTGCGGTAGATGTTCAACATCGGGTCCAAGGAACCGTACGGGTCCTGGAAGATGGGCTGAACACGGCGACGGAAGTCGAACAGTGCCTTGCCACGCAGGCTGGTGACGTCCACGCCGTCGAACTTAATATTGCCCTCGGTGGGGGTCAACAAGCTCAACGCCATCTGTGCCACGGTGGACTTACCCGAACCGGATTCGCCCACAATCGCCATGGTGGTGCCGCGCTTGACGTCGAAGGAGACGTCATCAACGGCCTTGAAATCGGTGCTCTTACCCAGGGCGCCGCGGATCTTGAAGACCTTGGTCAGGTTTGAAACCTGAACAATGTGATCATCGGCGGTGGCGACGGGAGCGGCCACAACTGCGGGCTTGGTGAGCTGTGTTTCGGCTGTCTTGGACTTCTCGGACTGCAAGCGCCGAGAAGACAAGGACGGGGCCGAGTTCACCAGACGCTGCGTGTACGGGTGCTGCGGGTTGCGCAGGATCTCCAAAGCGGGACCCGATTCAACCACCTGCCCCTTGTACATCACAACAACCTTTTCGGCACGCTCGGCGGCAAGGCCCAGATCGTGCGTAATGAGCAGCACAGCCGTGCCGAGCTCGGTTGTCATGGTGTCGAGGTGATCGAGGATCTGGCGCTGGACGGTAACATCCAGTGCCGAGGTGGGCTCATCGGCGATCAGCAAACGCGGACGGCACGCCAGACCAATTGCGATCAAGGCACGCTGGCGCATACCACCGGAGAACTCGTGCGGGTACTGCTTGGCACGGGCCGCAGCATCGGGCAGGCCAGCTTCGGCCAGCACCTCGGCGACGCGGTCCTTGGAGTTGGCACCGGCAAGACCATTGGCCTTGAGCGTCTCCTTGACCTGGAAACCAATCTTCCAGACCGGGTTCAGGTTCGACATGGGGTCCTGGGGAACCATGCCGATCGAGTTGCCGCGCAGCTCAATGATGCGCTTCTCGCTGGCGTGGGTGATGTCCTCGCCGTCGAAAAGGATCTGACCGCCGCTGACCCGCCCGTTGGAGGGTAGCAGGCCAATCGCGGACAAGGCCGTGGTGGATTTACCGGAACCGGATTCACCCACGATGGCCACCGTCTCGCCGGGCATGATGGTCAGGTGTGCGTTACGCACAGCGTTGACCGGCCCATTGGAGGTGTCGAAGGTGATGGCCAGATCGCGGATTTCCAATAGCGGAGTCTCGGCGTCGTTCATGGGGGTGTTTCTTTCATTGACGTTCATATCCGTCACCGCTTCCTTGCTTTGGGATCCAGCGCATCGCGCAGGGCATCGCCGAGCATGATGAAGCTCAAGACGGTGATGGAGAGCGCAAGAGCGGGCCAGAGCAGAACGGCCGGGTTGTTACGTACCTGAGGCTGCGCATCGGAGATGTCATTTCCCCACGACATGACCGACTGCGGCAGACCCAAGCCCAGGAAGGACAGGGTTGCCTCGGCCACGATGAAGGTACCCAGCGAGATGCTGGCAACAACGATGACAGGTGCCATGGAGTTGGGGATGACGTGCTTGACCAAGGCCTTGAACGAGGACAGCCCCAACGCCTTGGAGGCCGTGACGAAGTCTGCGTTGCGGTTTTCAATGACGGCACCACGGGTGATGCGCGCAATCTGTGGCCAGCCAAAGACCACGAGGGTCACGATAACGGTCCAGACACTGCGGTTGTCGCGGAATGCCGGTAACTGCATGATGATGATGGCGCCGAGGATCATGGGCAGTGCGAAGAAGATATCGCCCAAACGAGCCAAGATCGCATCGAGCCAGCCACCGTAGTAGCCAGCAAGAGCACCCATGATGCCGCCCAGGAGCAGGACACCGATGGTGGTGAAGACACCCACCATGAGGGAGGCGCGTGTTCCGTAGATCATGCGTGCGTACACGTCACAGCCCTGCAGGGTGAAGCCCAAGGGGTGACCCGAACGGGCACCCTCGCCTGAGTCATTCAGAGAACAGGTGGACTGGTCCGTCGGGTCGATATGGGTAAACCACTGGGGGAAGATGGCCACGACAAGCACGGCCAAGATCAATAGCGCCGAAATGATGAACAACGGCTGCTTGCGCAGGTTCTTCCAGGCATCGGCCCAAAGGCTCAAAGGTGCCGCAGTCATATCGACCTTATCGACGGCTACAAGCGGGGTTTCCTCCAGCGGCGCCACGAAGTGCTCGATGACGCGTGAGGAGACTTTTCCCTGACGTGCGGCGGGTTTCGCCGACTTACTCAGGTCATTTTCGGGTGTGAGGTTCTCAGACATAACGAATCCTTGGGTCGAGCCACGCGTACAACAAGTCCACAATGAGGTTGGCAACCACGAAGACAATGACCAAGATGCTCACGACAGCGACGACGGTGGCGCTTTCGCCCTTCAAGATGGCCTTGTACAACAGGTTACCGACACCGGGAACGTTGAAAATTCCCTCCGTGACAATGGCTCCACCCATCAAGGCGCCAAGGTCGGCGCCGAGGAAGGTGATGACCGGAATCAATGAGTTGCGCAGGATGTGCACCACGACGACGCGGCGGCGGCTCAAGCCCTTTGCCGTTGCCGTACGTACATAGTCGGCGTTCATGTTCTCGCTGATGGAGGTGCGGGTCAGTCGAATGACGTACGCCAAGGAGACCAAACCGAGCACCACTGCGGGAAGTATGAGTTCATTCCACGGTGCTGCTCCGCTGACGGTGGGACGTGCCCAGCCCAGCTTGACACCAACAACGAGCTGCAAAACGAAGCCCAAGACGAAGGTCGGGACAGCGATAACTACCAAGGAGGCAACGAGGACAGTGCTGTCGAACAGCTTGCCCTTGCGCAGACCGGCGATAACACCGAAGAGCACACCGAAGATGGCTTCAATAGCCAGGGCCATAATGGCCAGGCGAGCCGTCACGGGGTATGCCCTGGCAATAACTGCCGAGACTTCCTGACCCGAGAAGGTCTGCCCCAAGTTCAAAGTGACGAGGTTCTTCAGGTAGAGCCCGTACTGAATCCAGAAAGGCTGGTCCAAATTGTATTGGGCCCTCAATGCTGCTTCGACGGCGGGAGCCATCGGCTTGCCACCGGATAGGGCGGCAATGGGGTCTCCAGGGGTGGCGAAGACCAAAAAATAAACCAGCAGCGTGGCCCCGAAAAATACGGGAATCAGCTGCAGGAAGCGGCGAAAAGCGAACATCACCATTGCGGTGTCCCCTTTCGCCGGGATTCCGATCGCAAAGCGTTCATGAAATTACCTGTTCAATAGTTGTCGGTACGGGCAGTTGACGGGATCCGCCGCAGGTGTCCGTACGGAATATAGCAAAAGCTGCGCGTAAACCGCGAAAAGGGGAACCCGGCGCGTAGGCCGGATTCCCCCTATTATTCCACGGCAGTAAGTAGGGCTACTTACTTAGCAGTGATGGCGTAGTACATGGGTACGCCCTTCCAGTCAAACTGTACGGTGTTGACGTTGTTGCTCCAGACACCCTGTGCAGCCTGGTACCACAGCGGCAGAACCGGCAGGTCCTTGAGCAGGATTTCCTGTGCTTCGTTGAACTTCTTGTTACCTTCTTCAACGCTGGTTGCTGCCAGGCCTTCCTTCAACTTAGCGTCGAAGGCAGCGCTGGAGTAGTCGCCATCGTTAGAACCGGCACCCGTACCGAACAGCGGGCCAAGGAAGTTGTAGAGCGACGGGTAGTCGGCCTGCCAGCCGGCGCGTGATCCACCGGTGAGCTTCTTGGAGTTGATCAGGTTGCGAGATTCCTTGAACGTCGCGATCGGGTTCAGCTCAGCCTTGATGCCCAGGTTAGTTGCAATCTGGTTCGTCATGGCCGTGATGTATTCCTTGTTACCGGCACCATCGATGTTGGAGGTAACGGTGAAGACCTTGTCGGCCGGCCATGCCTTGATAGCATCAGCCTTTGCCCACAGTTCCTTAGCCTTGGTGGCATCGAACTTCAGGACCTCGGAACCGGGGAGGGCGGCTTCGTAGCCGTCCAGAACGGGAGAGGTGAATTCGGTAGCGATCTTCTTGTTGCCGTAGAAGATCTTGTCAATGATCTGCTGGCGATCGATCGACATGGAGATAGCGGCGCGACGGAGCAGGCCTTCTTCACCCTGGAATTCGGGGAGGTAGCTGGGGATCGTCAGCGTTGCGTTACCGGCGTAAGCCTGGTTGACGAAACGGCCTTCGAAGTCCGTCTGGAAGTTCTGCAAGTTGCTCGGCGGAACCTGATCAAGGACGTCGAGGTTGTCAGACTGAACTTCGGTGTAAGCAGCATCCGTGTTGGCGAAGATGGTGAACGTGATGCCACCGTTCTGTGCCTTCTGCGGGCCCTTGTACTTATCGTTCGGGATCAGTTCGATGGAAACGTCGTGCTTCCAACCATCGGCAGCCAGCTTGTACGGGCCGTTACCGACCGGGTTCTGACCGAACTTTGCGGGATCGGCGTAAGCGGATTCCGGCAAGGGGTAGAAGGCCGTGTAGCCGAGGCGCAGCGGGAAGTCGGACTCAGGCTGAGCAAGCTCGACGGTGAAGGTGCTGTCGTCAACAACCTTCAGGCCTTCCATTGCGGTCTCAGTGGAGCCTTCAGCGGAAACCTTGTCGTAGCCCTTGATGGACTCGAAGAAGTAGCTGTTGAGCTGTGCGTTCTTTGCAGCCGCACCGAAGTTCCAAGCATCAACGAAGGACTTGGCCGTGACCGGAGTGCCATCGCTGAACGTCTCGCCGGACTTGATCTTGATCGTGTAGTTCACCGAGTCAGTGGTCTCGATGGAGTCAGCGAGTTCGTTGACCGTGGCGCCCTTGGCGTCGTAGCTAACCAGACCCGAGAACAACAGGTCCATGACCTTGCCGCCGCCAACTTCGTTGGTGTTAGCAGGCAATAGACCGTTCTGCGGTTCGGTGTTATTAGCCGTAATGACCTTGGTGGTGTCGCCGCCTGCGTTGCCGCTACCGGTATCGCTACCCGTGCCGCCACCGCATGCTGACAGGGACAAAGCAACTACTGCTGCCAGGCCCAATGCCTTGGAAGTGCGTGAGAAACGCATTCCGCCTCCTTGTTTATGATATGGACGCGAGTAAAAACCCTGATATATACCGGTTCCTTGTTGGACGGACAGTGTTTCAACTCATACTCAAGAAGCCTAGCCGTAATATGTTACCTGCAAGTAAACGAGACCGCATTGTGGGAATATCTTTACCGATATGAGACCTAAGCCACAGTTTCCGACTCGGCTTAAATGACAAAAACCCGCCCCGGCAGATGCCGAGGCGGGTTTTTTACTCAGATCAAGAAATTAGTTCTTGGCGCGTGAGCGGTAAGCCTTGGCGCGCTCGCTAGCGTCCAGGATTACCTTGCGGATACGAACAGACTCCGGGGTAACTTCAACGCACTCGTCTTCGCGAGCGAATTCGAGGGACTCTTCCAAGGTCAGAACGCGCGGCGGCGTCATGTTCTCGAAGGTGTCCGAGGAAGCGGCACGCATGTTGGTGAGCTGCTTTTCCTTCGTGATGTTCACGTCCATGTCATCGGCGCGTGAGTTCTCGCCAACGATCATGCCCTCGTACACCTCAGAGGTGGGCTGCACGAAGAAGTTCATGCGCTCCTGAAGCTTGATCATCGCGAACGGGGTGACAACGCCGGAGCGGTCAGCCACGATGGAACCGTTGGTGCGGTATTCGATCGGGCCGGCCCACGGCTCGTAGCCTTCGGCCAGCGAGGCTGCAATACCGGCACCACGGGTGTCGGTCATGAAGCGGGTACGGAAACCAATCAAGCCACGGGCCGGAACGATGAATTCCATGCGGCACCAGCCGGTACCGTGGTTGGCCATGTTAGTCATGCGGCCCTTACGAGCTGCCATGAGCTGAGTTACGCCACCCAAGTATTCTTCGGGTACGTCGATGGTCATGTGTTCCATCGGCTCGTGAACCTTGCCGTCAACCATCTTGGTCACAACCTGCGGCTTACCTACGGTGAGCTCGAAACCTTCGCGACGCATCTGCTCAACGAGGATGGACAGAGCCAATTCGCCACGGCCCTGTACTTCCCAAGCGTCGGGACGCTCGGTCGGGAGAACGTTCAAGGAAACGTTACCAACGAGTTCCTTGTCGAGGCGATCCTTGACCTGGCGGGCGGTGACCTTGTGGCCCTTGACGCGGCCGGCGATCGGGGAGGTGTTGATACCGATGGTCATGGAGATAGCCGGCGGGTCAACCGTGATCAGCGGCAACGGCTGCGGGTTGTCAATGTCGGTCAGGGTTTCACCAATGGTGATGTCTTCGATACCGGCAACAGCAACGATTTCACCGGGGCCAGCAGACTCGGCCGGAACACGGGTCAGTGCCTTGGTGGCGAGAAGTTCGGTGATCTTGACAGACTTAACCGTGCCATCCTGGCGGCACCAGGCAACGGTCTGGCCCTTGTGGAGGGTTCCGTTGAAGATACGCAGCAGAGCCAAACGGCCCAAGAACGGGGAAGCATCCAGGTTGGTGACGTGCGCCTGCAGAACACCTTCGGGGTTGTACTTCGGGGCCGGGATGTGGTCCATGATGACCTTGAACAGCGGCTCGAGGTCTTCGCTGTCCGGGGCTGCTCCGTTGTCGGGCTGCACGATGGAGGCACGACCCAAACGGCCGGATGCGTAAACAACCGGAACGTTCAAAACGGCGTCGAGGTCCAGGTCCGGAACTTCGTCGGCCATGTCCGAGGCGAGGCCCAGGAGCAGGTCCATGGACTCGGCAACAACCTCGTCGATGCGAGCATCGGGACGGTCGGTCTTGTTGACCAACAAGATTACGGGGAGCTTTGCAGCCAGTGCCTTACGCAGCACGAAGCGGGTCTGCGGCAGCGGGCCTTCAGAAGCATCAACGAGCAGAACAACACCGTCAACCATGGACAGACCGCGCTCGACCTCGCCACCGAAGTCAGCGTGACCCGGGGTGTCGATAACGTTGATGGTCATGGGGATGCCGTTGGCAGAAGGACCGTTGTAAGCAACGGTCGTGTTCTTGGCCAAAATCGTAATGCCCTTTTCGCGCTCCAAGTCACCGGAGTCCATAACGCGCTCGGTAACATCGCCGTGAGCGGCGAATGCGTGGGTCTGCTGCAACATGGCATCGACCAAGGTGGTCTTACCATGGTCAACGTGCGCCACAATGGCGACGTTGCGCAGATCGTTGCGCGAAGCGGTATTGAGGGAAAGATCGCTCATTCGTGAAGACTCGTTTCAGTTGGGCCCGGCTGCAGGCCCGGAAGGGCTAAAGCAGTAAGTCACATTGATGTTTGGCCGTGAAGAATCGGCAGATAACACCATTCTAGTCGTACTGACAAATACGGCCTAGTCACTTTATCCCATGATCGACGATTTTTTTGCCAGCTGCACCACACCGACCGTTACCTAGCAGGCGCACTCCGGCGGTTTTCCGCCGCAACAGCACGACGACGACAGTCACCTTTCGTGACGAACGTCACCTAGGATGAGGCGCGCCACCAGCCCCTACAGTCCAGTAGCTGCCACAACCATGACATTTGGCACTTCTTCCATGCTCAGGCGTCGAGCAGACTAGAGACATGAACATTCAAAGCCCTGCGCTGACACTCGATGCGGTCCGCAAGACCTTTCATACAGCCAATGGCCCCCTTGAAGCCGTGGCAGGCATCAATCTGAGCGTGGGCACGGGAGAGATTGTTGCCTTTCTTGGACCCAACGGGGCAGGAAAAACTACCACGATTGACATGATGCTGGGCTTGACGGCGCCGAGTTCGGGCACCGTACGAGTCTTTGGCAAGAGCCCTCGCACCGCGGTTGCCGACGGCGACATCTCTGCGGTATTGCAAACCGGCGGGTTGTTACGCGACCTTACAGTCCAGGAAACAGTCACAGCAATTGCGGCTCTCCACGACGCCAAGGATCGCATCGACTCCGTCATGGAGCGGACAGATATCACCGCGCTGGCAAAACGAAAGGTCTCCAAGTGCTCCGGAGGTGAGCAACAGCGACTCAAATTCGCCCTCGCCCTGCTTCCTGATCCACGGCTGCTGATCCTCGATGAGCCTACGGCGGGCATGGATGTCTCGGCCCGGCACGCGTTTTGGGAGACCATGCGCCAGGACGCGCTCGAGGGACGCACTGTTTTATTTGCCACGCACTATCTCGAAGAGGCTCAGGACTTTGCCGAACGGACCGTGCTCATCGGCGCCGGACGAGTCCTTGCCGACGGCCCCACGACGAAGCTGCGTGATCTGACCGGGGCCCGGGTGGTCAGCGCGACGCTGCCCACCGGCGCGATCACGGCATTGGCCGTGGCCGCTCTTGAAGCACTCGAGCAGGTTAGTTCCGTGAGACTCGCGGGACAACGCATCACCGTGACCGGGCCCAATTCTGATGCGGCGGCTCGTCTGCTGCTCGGTGAACTTGCCGCCAGCGATCTGGAGATCACCGCACCAACTCTCGATGCGGCGTTCATGGAATTGACGGGAGCCAAGGCATGAACCTGACGTATGTACGCATCGAATTGTTTCGGCAATGCCGCGACGTGGGAAATTTGATGTTCACGATTGTCATGCCCGCTGTCATGTACCTCTTGTTTGGCAATATGTTTGGCGGCGGAGGCGAAAGTGCTGGCAACGGCAACGTGAAGTTTTACATCATGGCGTCCATGGCAGCTTACGGAGCCGCGGTTGCCACGACGGCGATTGCCGGCAGCGCCGCGACCGAATCTATTCTGGGCTGGGGACGGCAAATCGCGCTGACACCCATGAAGCCCAGCGGCTTTATTGGCGCAAAAGTATGTGTCGCCTTGATCGTGGGCGCCGTGTCGGCCGCAGCGGTGTTTACCATGGGTGCGGCCACCGGCGCCGTGGCCGACAGCTGGCGGATCTGGCTCGGGAGCTACCTCATCGCGGTCTTTGGCGCGGCCATCTTCGCTCTCTACGGCATGGGCGTGGGGATGAGTTTTAAGTCCGAATCGGCGCTGGGTGTTGCCAGCGGCGGCATGGTCTTCTTTGCCTTCTTCGGAAATGTCTTCCTGCCCTTGAGCGGGACTATGCTGGACATCGCCCGGTTCACCCCCATGTATGGATATACGGGTTTGGTGCGCTGGCCCTTATTGGAAGGACAAGGCGCCGCGTCCGGTGGTCCCGTGGATTCCATCTGGCTGTTGGTGGCTAATCTGGTCATCTGGGCACTTCTGTTCGCAACACTGGCTTTATGGGCACTGCGCCGCTCGCGGGCTCGTCGGTGACCACAACGACGGCGACGCAGGCGGGACGGGGCCGGGAGCCGGATACCTTTTGGGATGACTATGGCTATCTGCTGGCCGCCTTCTGGGTAATCTTCCTGATCTTTCCTGCGCTATCGATTGCGAACTCGAGCCTAGCCTTGGGCCTTTCCCTCCTGGGGTACGGGCTGATTGGCTGCTTCGCTGTCATCTATCTCCTCGCCTTTTACAGATTTCGGGACAGGCTCGGCGCACACTATGCCGGGAATCCCGGGGCATGGCTTCCTTTCCTTCTGCTGTTGGGTGTGGCCCTTGCCGGGATTCCTCTCTTGGGTGCCAACACCGTCTCCTACGGGCCGTTCATCATCAGCTATGCCGCCTATCTTCTGTCTCGGCGGGCCATGTGGTGGATCACCGCGCTCACGCTGGTGCTGTCGGTGTACGTGGCACTAGCCAGCGGGCAACTGGAGAGCTCTATTTTCCTGCTCGGCATGCTGCTGGTGCTCGCCATCATCAATCCCCTGAATACCATGCTGATTAGGCACGGTTCCGCCGAGGCAAAGCTCCGGGTGGAAAACCTCATGCTCATGGAGCAGGAGCGCATGGCCAGGGATGTTCATGACGCGTTGGGGCACTCGCTCACCGCCGTGGGGCTCAAGGCACAATTGGCCGAACGGCTACTGGATACGGACCTCGCAGCCGCCCGAGCCGAACTTCAACACATCAACGCCCTGACCATCGAGGCCATGGATTCCATCCGAGCCACGGTCGGCGGGTTGCGCCGCACCACCTTGGCCCAGGAACTCCTCTCGGCACGTGCCGTTCTCGATGACGCCGGCGTGACCGCGGTAGTGCGCGGCGACGCGGCGATCGTCGACCCGCCCCGTTCTGCTGCACTTTCCTGGATTCTGCGCGAGGCCGTCACCAATGTGCTGCGGCATGCCCACGCCACTACGTGTTGGATCAGCATCGAAGAGCGGAGCATGAGCATCGAGGACGACGGCGATTCCCTCACCGGGAGCCACGAGGGGCACGGCATCCGCGGCATGCGCGAACGTGCCCGCCTCACCGCGGCACGGATTGTGATCACCGAATCGGTCCATGGCGGAACACGAGTGGCCCTCTCATGGTGAGCCCCGAACAAACTCCCCCACCGAAGAAAACCATCCGGGTGCTCCTCGCCGATGACCAGGCGCTCGTGCGTGGAGCCCTCGCGGCCTTGCTGAATCTGGAAGCAGATATCGAGGTCGTGGCGCAGGCCAGTGATGGCAGCAATATTGTTGACCTCGCTCGAGAGCATCGCGTGCAGGTAGCCTTGCTCGATATTCAAATGCCGCGGGTCGATGGATTGGTGGCCGCAGCCATGCTGCGAGAGAACGTCCCCGACTGCAAGGTGCTGATGGTGACGACCTTCGATCGCCCCGGATATCTGCGAGCGGCCTACGACGCTGGTGCCAGCGCCTTCCTCGTCAAGGACACCCCTTCCTCGGAGTTGGCTGCGGCCGTACGACGAGTGCATTCCGAGACACACACCGTGGATCCCTCGTTTTCGACACAGTCGCTACAGCATGGACCAAATCCCTTGACGGAACGGGAGCGGGAGATCCTCTCCCTTGCCCAGTCGGGGGCTCCCGTGGCGCAGATTGCGGTGGCGGTTTTTCTCAGCGTTGGCACGGTACGGAACCATCTTTCCAGCGCGATCGGCAAGACCGGAGCGGCTAACCGAATCGAGGCCGCACGGATGGCCCATGACCAAGGTTGGATCTAGCGCCGAGGCAAGACGGTCTACTTGACGAAGGCCCAGCTGGCGATACTTTGCCAGGGGCCAATGGCCAGCGGCGAATACTCCACCCCAGTCGCGTGCGATCCGCTGGCACTGAGCACAGTGCGTTGGAACAATGGCAGCCCGTAGCCTGCCTCCACGACGAGCTGATCGATCTGCATCTTGAGCGCATTTTGCTTGGCGGTGTCCGGCTCGGTGGCCAATTGTTCGGTCAGCTGATCTACGACGGTGTTGGAGAAGTTATTGAGATTAGAGATCCCGCCGGTGCGGAAGATCTGCGGCACCTGAACGGACCCCGTGGGGTTGCTGGTCCAGCCATAGAGGGCCACGTCAAAGGCGCCATCTTTGAGCGCGGAGAGCCAGCTGTCGGCGTCCTTACCGGCATCCGTGACAACAAACCCGGCCTCCGCCGCGGCCGCGGCGACCAAGGAATACTCTAGAACCCGGTCAGGATCACTCCGGTTGTACAAAATACGGACCGTGGGCTTGGCGCCATCGAGCAGTTCCTTGGCCTTGTTCGGGGCCGGGGATGCGGTGCTGTCCACAACAGGCGCCGTGTAGCTGGCGATGCGGTTGCTCTGCGTGGATTCCTTATACGGGACCTGGGAGGGACGGAACACGAAGGAGTTCAGGACGGTGGCGTTGGGATCCAGCGGCTTGGCCACTTGCTGCACAATGTCATCGCGCGGCACAGTGTGCAAGAAGGCCGTGCGCAGCTCCGGGTTGGCTAGCACTCCCTTGAAGTTCAAAACCAACTGATCAAAGCCCAGCCCCTGTCCCTGCTGGAGGGCCACGCCATCCGTTTCCAGGGCAGAAAGTTTGCTCAGATGATCTGCCGTCACGGTGGGCGAGATGATGTCGGCGGTCGTGGCGGCCAACGCGGCGATTTGCTGCTCAGGATCACTTTCATAGTGCACCGTGACGGTGTCGAGCGTGGGTTTTTGACCCCACGTGTAATCAAGGTTGCGGGTCAGTACGAGTTCCTTATCCGCTGCGATGTCCTTGACCAGGTACGGACCATTGGAGAGGGCCAGGGTGGGATCTGGCATGCCCGTACTGTCGAAGCCCGTGTTCCAGAAGTCCGCGACCTTGCGCAGGGTCGGGTTGACTGCAACGGGCTTGGCCGGATCTCCCTTATCTACGCTGCCTAAAAGTTCTGTTAGCGCTTTAGCGTCCTTGAGTCCGGCACGCACGGCCACGATATGGGCCGGAACGCTCACGGTCGAGCCCAGCGCGGTCTCCCAATCTGAGAACGCGGTGGTGTACGTCAGGGTCAGCGAGGTCCTGTCATCGCTGACAACAGGGAGCTTGGTGTGCGCCAGGCCCGAGTGATCGCCTGCAGTATGGAAATACGCTGTTCCGGTTTTGACGGCAAAGTTCGCATCGAGGGTCGCGTCGTTGAAGTACCCGGATGCTGCCGCCCATTCCAGCAGCAGATCATCGGCCGTCACGGGCGCCCCGTCAGACCACTGCACACCGCTATTGATGGTGTATTTGATGGTCAGGGGATCATCCTTGACCTTCTCGTATTTACCGAAGCTCTCATTCTTGACGATGTTCAGGGACTGATCCACGGAGTTAAACCCGGAATGGGTGGCCGAGGCAATGCGTGCGTTCGTCACGCTGGTGCCGGTCACGCTCGTGGGATTAAAGGAGGTGAAGGGCGTGCCCTCGAGCACCGTGAGGTTTCCGCCGTCGAACGCTGTGGGTGTTGGAGTGGTTTCGACCGGGGCCGGTGGCGTCGACGTGCACGCCGCCAGGGACAGGGCCAATGCTGCGGCCGCGGCCACTACTTTAGAAATGCCTCCGAGCCGCATTTCACCTCCAGGTTCTTCGCTTCAATAGGATCATCCGGGACGCTGGGGCATTCGCCCGTCCCGGGAACAAGACTGCTTGCTAGAGTACCGCAGCAGCTTGGGCGTTGCCTGTACCAAGGCTTCAGTAGCCGGCGGTGCCATCCAGAGATTCTCGCAGCAGATCCACATGCCCCAGATGACGAGCGTATTCCTCGATCATGTGCGTGTACACCCACCGCAGATTCAACTGCTGGCCACGCCGGAGTCCGGGCAGCGGGGCATCGAGGTCGGTGACGGCCGCCGCCAAGACCCGTACCTGCATCAGTTCCTCGTCGTAGGCCGCCACGTCGGCGAGCGCGGTGGCCTCGCTATAACCGTGGAAGTCGGCGTCGGGATCCGTAGCCTTGTAGCGGGCCTCCTGTGAGCTGCCGGCCACGACATTTGAAAACCAGTACCGTTCCACGTCGCTGAGGTGGCGCACAATCCCCACCACCGTCAAGGTCGACGGCGGAACCGCTTCCCTGCACAGCTGTTCCGCCGTGAGCCCACCCACCTTGAGCGGCAGCGTGCAGCGATATAGTTCCAGCCAGGCCTCCAGTGACTCCCGATCTCCCGCCATGAAGGGTGGATCGGTGCGAGTATCGAGCAGCTCGGGTGTGCGTTTTATGAGGGGATCCATAGCCTAACCCTTCCATAGGGGCGGCCTCGCCCACCGCTATTGTGCGGCTGTTTCTCGCGCGAGCTCTAGTCAAGGCCTTCTTGTGGCGGCAGAATGGCGGCATGACATTTCGTATCGAGAACATCTCCATTGATTCCACGTCCCCGTTTGAAACCGCGCAGTTCTGGGCGGAGGCATTGGGCTGGAGGATTGCTGAAGACGGCGACGATGATGAAATTGCGGTGCAACCCGCTCCCGGAAGTCCGGAATTTGGGGTCCTTCCGGACATCTTGTTTCTGCGCGTCCCGGAGTCCAAGGCCATCAAAAACCGTCTACATCTTGATTTGCGCCCAGCAGATCAAGATGTAGAGGTGGCACGGCTAGAATCTCTCGGTGCTACCCGGGTTGATATCGGCCAAGGCAGTGGGGTCACATGGGTCGTCATGGCAGATCCGGAAGGCAACGAATTCTGTATTTTGCGGGCCCTGACGGACGCTGAACAGCGTGCCGTGTAGTAGCCAAGACTGAGATCCTAGGCACGAATCCCCGCCTTAACATCAATTTACTGTCCTGAGGCAAGTATTATTGATGTATGAAAGTAAAGACATATTCACACCTGATGGCCGCCGGACGTATTGGCGGGATGGAAACACCCAACCGCATTGTTCTGCCGGCCATGGACATGAACGTCTCGGAGCACGGCGAGATCGAGCAGACCGAGATTGATCACTACGTGGCGCGCGCCGCCGGCGGGGCGGGCCTGATCATCACGGGTGCGTGCGCCATCGCCTTCCCGTTTGGCGCAGCCTCCATGAAGGAGCCAGGCCTCTCAGAGGACAGGTTCATCCCAGGACTGAAGGCTCTCGCGGACGCAATCCACGCAACCGGATCCAAACTGTGCATCCAGTCCACACACCACGGCAAGGTTGCCCGTGTGGACACCGCCAACGACAGGCCCGTGCTTGCACCCAACAAGCCCGACTACAGCTACAACATGTCAGCGTTGGCCGACAGCACCCCGGATGAGCTGCGTCGCATGGGTGCAGCGACCGCCGGGAAGCAGGCAACATTCAAGGAGATGACTACCGATGACATTTCCGGGCTCATCTCCGACTGGGCGGACGCCGCCGAGCGCATTGCCAAGGCTGACTGTGACGCCATCGAGATCCACGTAGCGCATGGCTACATCCTCGGAGTGTTCCTGAATCAGCGAGACAACAAGCGCACCGACGAATACGGCGGCCCGCTGGCCAACCGGGCACGACTGGCCTGCGAGGTCATCGCTGCCGTCAAGGAGCGGGTCGGCGACAAACTGGCGATTCTGGTGCGCGTCTCCGGCGAGGAGTACGGCCAGGAAGGCGGGCTCAGCCTCGAGGAGGCCATCGAAGCCTCCCAGCTGTTCGAGCAGGCCGGCGCCGACGCCATCCATGTGACCGGATGGGGACGTAACCCGTTCGATAACTTCACCGACGGCCCACTGCCGAGCAAGGTCGGCGCCTACCTGGAGAACGCCGCAGAGATCAAGAAGCACGTGGGCATCCCGGTGATTGCCGTGGGACGCATGCTCCCGGACATCTCTGAGAAGGCCATCGCCGAAGGCATGATCGACTTCGCTGCCATGGGCCGCCAGCTGCTCGCGGACCCGGAGTTGCCGAACAAGCTCCGCGAGGGCAAGGCCGATCAGGTGCGTCCCTGCATCAACTGCTACCTGTGCGTTGCCGAGAACTTCTTCGATGACACCCCGTTCTGCGCCGTCAACCCGGCTCTGGGTAACGAGGCACTGCTCCCCCTGAAGCCGGCCTCTGCCTCCAAGCACATTGTGGTGGTCGGTGCCGGTCCCGCCGGTTTGGAGAGCGCCCGAGTCCTGACCGAACGTGGCCACCGCGTCACCGTGCTCGACAAGTCCGACCGTCTGGGCGGCACCATGTGGTTCTCCACCATGACCACCCCTGACAACGAGCGCCTGCTGCGCTGGTTCAAGGCAGAGATCAAGCGTCTGCGTATCTCGGTCAAGTTGAATACGCCGGCCACCGTCGAGACGATCCGGGCCCTGAATGCCGACCATGTCATTGTGGCCACCGGCGCCGTCCGCCCCAAGCCGGACTTCCCCGGCGGCGATCTGCCGAACGTGCAGACCGGCGATACGCTTCGCGCCATGATGCTCGGTACGGCCACCGCGCAGGAGGCTGGCTTTGTCCTGAGTAACCTCGGCAAAATGGGGCGCCTCTCCGGGCTGACCAAGAGCCCGGAGTTCGTCCGTCAGTTCACGAAGTATTGGCTGCCCATGGGCAAGAACGTGGTGGTCATTGGCGGCTCGCTCGTTGGTCTGGAGCTTGCTGAGTTCCTTGCCGAGCGCGGACGCAACGTCACGCTCCTGCACGAGAAGCAGCAGCTGGGACTGCCCTTGGCCATGCCCCGTCGTTGGACGGCCGTGAAGGACTCGCTGGACCACGGTGTAAAGATTCACCGCAACGTCAAGATCAACCGCATCACAGCCAAGACGGTCGAGTGGAGCGAGGGTGAGGAGAGCTTCTCCGCCCCCGCTGCCATGGTGGTCTACGCTGACGGCACCACGGCGGCTGCTCCCCTCGCGGAAAAGCTCAAGGACGCTGGCATCAGCCATGACGTGATTGGTGACGCCGGTGCCGTGAATTACATTCACGGTGCCATTCACTCCTCCTGGAACGTGGTCACCGAGTTGTAACTCGTCAGCTTGAAGTTTTAACCCACAAAGCCCGACGGCGACATCCAAGATGGGTGCCGCCGTCGGGCTTTGCTCTTTAGTGGCTTGCGCTATTGATGGCGGGGCGCAGCTTCTGGACCAGCAACATGATTCCGACGACGATCAGGCCGATCAGGAGCCCGGCCACGGCCGACATCAGGGTGCCGCCGAACCAGGTCAGCACAGCCCCGAGCGGTTCGATGGCATGCTCCACGCTGTGCAGCAGATCGAGGGGCCAGTGCCAGCCGACCTCGCCAATGTTGAGGATGGCCAGGTGCCCACCAACCCAGAGCATCGCAACGGTGCCGATGATGCTGATGATGCGGAAAACCGTGGGCATGGAGCGCACAATGCCCGCACCGAATTTGCGTGTTCCGGTGTTGCCGCTGGACTCCATTTTGATACCGACATCGTCGAGCTTGACCAGTAGCGCAACTGCGCCATAAACCAGCGCCGTCATGACCAGGGCAATCACGGCAAGGGCGCCCAGTCGCATCCAGAAACCCATCTCCGGGTCAAGGTTGGACAGTGAGATGAGCATGATCTCGGTGGAGAGAATCAGGTCCGTGCGCACGGCACCGGCCACGAGGGCCTTCTCATCTCGGCCGCCCTCATCCTTGTGAGCGTGCACATGGCCAAACCACTCGGTCACCTTTTCGGCACCCTCGAAGCACAGGTACACGCCGCCAACAATGAGCAGGTACGGCAGCACCCATGGCGCAAACGCCGTCAGGAGCAGCGCCAACGGAATAATGATGGCGAATTTGTTGATGAGCGAGCCGCGCGCGATCCTGGCCACGACAGGTAGTTCGCGGGCGGGCGTCAGGCCCGCCACGTACTGCGGCGTGACGGCGGCGTCGTCAATCACCACGCCAGCCGATTTGGCAGACGCCTTTAAGGCAGCGGTCAAGATGTCATCAACGATGGCAAGCAAGCCAACGGACATGGTGCACTCCTTGGGATTGTGGCACAAAAAAACTCGGCAGAAACATCCTATGCGCTGTGGCAGCAAGTAATGTTCCGACGCTTTAAGTTCCTCACGTCTGCACCCGCACCTAGGATGAGGAACAGTTGCCGCCTTTGCCAGAAAGTAGCCCATGCCTCTCCCCTCTCAGCCCCTTCGCAAACTCGGATTCCTTACGATTGGCCTTTTTGATCCGGCCAATCCGGCGGCGGGCCATGAATCGACCCTGCAGGTCATCGAGTTGGGCGAGCAGCTAGGATTCAACAGCGCCTGGCTCCGGCACCGACATCTGCAATTTGGCATCTCCTCCCCCATCGCCGTGATGGCTGCCGCGAGCCAGCGCACCTCCCGGATCAGTCTGGGCACGGCCGTGACTCCCATGGGGTGGGAAAACCCCGTGCGTCTGGCCGAGGATCTGGCCACCGTGGATCTGCTCTCCGGGGGACGCATCAACCCGGGTGTGAGCGTGGGCGAACCCATGCATTTCGACACCGTCAAGCACGAGCTCTACCCCGATTCCGCAGACCAGGAAGACTTTAGTTACGCCCGTGTTGAGCGCTTGGCCCGTCTGATTGCCGGTGATCCTGTCCGGGAGTTCTCCGGCAAGCAGGGCGTTGTTGAAGAGTTCTCCAACCGTGTCGAACCACACGCGGCCGGGCTGCGCGAGCGGCTTTGGTATGGGGCGGCGAGCCAGAAATCGGCCATCTGGGCCGGCGCGCATGGCTTCAATCTGCTCACAAGCAGCGTGATTTTCCCCGAAGAAGGTCAGGAACCGTCCTTTGCCGCTATTCAGCAGGCCCAGATTCGGGCTTTCCGTGAGGCTGCCGCAACGTCCGGAGCACGGGGCACCGCACGCGTGTCCCAGGGTCTCGTGGTGATCCCCACCGATTCGGCGTCAGCGGCGCAGCGCGAAAAGTACCAGCGCTATGTCGACGAGCGCACCCCACGAACGCTGACGCCGCAAGGGTCGCGTCGCATGCTCTTTGCCCAGGATCTCATTGGCACGAGCGATGAAATCGCCGAGCAGCTGTACGCACACGCGGGATTCCAGGAGGTCGACGAGGTGGCGTTTGCCTTGCCGTTCAGCTTTGACCACGAGGACTACGTTCAAATTCTGAGCGATATTGCCACCAAACTCGGCCCGGCGCTGGGCTGGAGCCCGGCTAACTAGTCACTGGCTGCAGGCTCTTCACGATGGTTTGCAAGCCTTGTTCCCCGGCCTTGGTGGGCAGCAAGGCATAGACATGAATCTGTCCGGCGCCCTCGTGCCACGCGACAGAGACTCCAGCGGCCTGCGCCTTGGCACGTAGGAGCTGGGCATCCGGGTTCAAGATATCGCGCGTGCCCGTGAGAATAGTCAGCGGTCCCAGCCCGGAGAGCTCGCCGAACAGCGGGCTCACCACGGGATCTTCCAACGAGTCCTCACCACGCCAGGCCTCCGCGAGGACTCGTCCACCTGGCCGCGCCAGCCACGGGTCACTGGGTGCGATGACGTCGATTCCCGGGTTGCTCCAACTCAGATCCAAGGCGGGCGAGAGCAGCGTCATGCCCGGAAGGACAATGCCTTGTTCCCGCAGCGCCAGCGCTGCCGAGAGCGCGATCTGACCACCCGCTGAGTCTCCGGCCAAGCGCACGTGATGGCCAGCGTCGAGCTCTACTTGAATCAGCGCAACGACGCCATCGTGTACCTCACGCGCGGTGCTAAACGGCACGAGCGGATAGATGGGGACCACCACGCGCTGTCTGGTCTCGCGCGCCACCCGAGCCGTCAGCTGCCAGTGCTGGACTCTGATCTCGTTGACCCAGGCCCCGCCATGGACGTAGATGACCACAGAACCCTGGTTTCGGGCGGTGTTCTCCGCTGCCACGTCGTAGACGGGCCAGCCCAGCGGCGTGGGGACCCGCCGCGTGACGCTGACACCCTCCAGCCGCGATGGCGGACCGTAGGGTTCCGGTCGCAAGAAACGCTCGGCAATACGTTGCTGCGCACCTGCCTCGCTCACGAAGGCTCGATTGGCTCGAGTCGCTTTCAGGAACAGCGGAATCAACGATTGGGGAACGGGAACAGGCATGGGGTCCTCTCGGATGGTCGACTCCACGGTTCGCTTAGAATACAGCCCTGATCGCTGAAGGAGCCTGTCCAATCCGTGTAAGCTTCTTTGAGCCCTCACCGGCGCGTACCTGATGAAAGAGGATGCAGTGAAAATCACCATTATTGGCGGCTCGCAAGGAACCGGAGCACAACTGGCGACCTTGGCCCACTCGGCAGGGCACGACGTCACAGTGCTCTCGCGCAGTGGCAGAGGCGAGAATGGTGTTCGTTCCTTGGCTGGCGATGCGAGCGATCCCGTCGTGGCAGCCGAGGCAGTCACGGGGGCAGACGCCGTCGTTATTACCGTAGGTGCGGCGAAGGGCGTCCATCACCAGCGTGCGGCCGTGACGCGGGCCGTCGTCGCGGCCATGGAATCGGCGGGTGTCAGCCGGCTCGTGGTGCAATCTTCGCTGGGTGCCGGTAACTCTGCCTCGCAGCTGCCCACGGTCCTACGCTTCATCACCATGTTGGTGCTGGCGAAGCCTTTGGCAGATCACAATGAGCAAGAATCCGCCGTCATGAACTCGAAACTGGATTGGACCGTGCTGCGTCCCACCGGGCTCACAAACAAGACACCCACGGGCAAGTGGCATGCCGTGGAGGTAGGCGATGCAACGAAGCTGGGAGGGACAATTCCCCGTGGCGACCTGGCCGCGTGCATGCTGGAATCTCTTGAGGATGACACCACGATCGGCAAGGCTTTAGGCGTCAGTAGCCGTTAACTCATACTTTCGAACACCATTGTGGCTTGAATTCGGTCGCCTCCACCAAATCCTTTACTACCCGATGCTGCCGTCGTGATGGTGTGGAGCCGATATCCGAGCGCGGCTTGCTTGTTGATGACATGTTCGAGTTCGGTGAGATTCCCGGAGCCGGTTCCCCAGAGCTTTTCCTTCAAGATCACTTGTAGAACCACATAGCTCATACCAGCGGGAGCCGGCCGTGGCTGGCTCCCGGCGACGGCTTCTGCCTCAATCCGGCCCACCAACCCGCTCAGTCCACCTACTGGAGGCTTTGGAGCTTGAACTTGCTCGGTCCATTTCGCTCCGTCCCACCAACGCGAATTGCCTGAGCCATCGTCGTACCAACCTGCTTGCGTATCAGTTGCCATGTTATGCCTTCCATCGGTGGGACTGACTTCGAACAATGGCACAACATTCTCGGTTAACCTACGAAATTCAGCACAACAGCACCTTCTGGCCCAAAAAGCTCCACATTGCTACAGAATCCCGCAATATTCGGCAGGTAGGGTATGAGCAAGCCGCAAATGTTGACGAAGGAGCAGGCCTTGCATAGTCTCATCGAACCGGATCTCGAGGACGTCTACAAAGACTTTCATATTCACCCAGAACTGAGCTTTGCCGAGCACCGTACAGCCGGAATCGTCGCGCAACGTCTCCGCGCGAACGGATACAACGTCACCGAGGGAGTAGGCCGCACCGGAGTTGTCGGTGTACTTGACCGCGGAGAATCCCCCATCGTCATGCTGCGAGCAGACATGGATGGGCTGCCCATCACCGAGGCCACCGGACTCGACTACGCCAGCACAACAACCGGTGAGCTCAATGGCAAGCAGGTAGATGTCATGCACGGCTGCGGCCACGATATGCACACCACGGCTCTCCTGGGCGCTGCCGCAGCTCTAGCCGCCGATGACAGCTGGCGAGGTCGTCTGGTCTTAGTCTTCCAGCCCGCAGAAGAGGTGGGCGCTGGTGCACGGGCCATGATTGCCGACGGTCTCTTCGAGCGTTTTGGTGTCCCCCGCGTGGTACTCGGCCAGCATGTAGCGCCCCTCCCCGCCGGTGTCATCGGGATGAGGGAGGGGCCGTGTTTCGCGGCCGCAGATTCTCTCAAGATCACCATTCACGGCAAGGGCGGGCACGGATCGAAGCCAGAGACGACTGTCGATCCGATTGTCCTTGCATCTGCTATCGTCACAAGGCTGCAGACCGTGGTGTCCCGCGAAATTTCCGCGACAGAATCGGCCGTCGTAACGGTCGGGTCCTTCCATGCAGGAGATAAGGAAAACATCATCTCGGACCGTGCCGAGTTGGCACTGAGTATCCGTTCATTTGAAGCTGAGGTACGTGCCCGCGTTTTGGCTGCCATCGAACGGATCGTGCGAGGCGAGGCGGCCACGTCTGGCGCTCCCCGGGAACCCGAGATTGAGATGATGTACAGTTTTCCTGCCGTTGTTAACGATGCAGCAGCCATCGAGAGTCTGCGCGTAGCCTTCACAGAGGAACTTCCAGAGGTGGTACTCCTCGATCCGGGGCTCATCACGGGCAGTGAAGACGTGGGGATCCTGGCAGAGACTGCCGGCGCACCCTGTGCGTTCTGGATTCTCGGTGGCGCAGACCCTGCCTCCTTCGAGGGCGCAATGGACGAAGCAGACATGGCTCGTGTGGTCGTTGGCCTTCCCTCGAACCTTCCGCCGTTCTACGCCCCAGTTATTAATCCCACACTGCAGCTCGGCGTCAATGCCCTGCACACCGCGGCCAGAACGTGGCTGGATTCAGCTTCCTAGTCTGGAAGGCTGCGCTCCTTAAACAGATACGGCCTCTGGGCGAAGGTTTTCTTCGTCCGGAGGCTGTCTTGTTGGTTTTTGGGTGTTAAATGAAGGGAGGCCCCGCACCTGGTGGTGTGGGGCCTCGACCTTGTTACGTGTTGTCCGGCGGTGTCCTACTCTCCCACATC
>NZ_QJVC01000018.1 GCF_003219795.1 Arthrobacter psychrolactophilus
AGAGTAGGACACCGCCGGACAACACGTAACAAGGTCGAGGCCCCACACCACCAGGTGCGGGGCCTCCCTCATTTAACGGCTTTGTTGAACGCTTCCAGTCGTTCCTGCATCTCCCAATAGGACGTTGCCACGGTTGTTGCCCCACCGTCTCGCAGTAGCCCGATAGCACCCACAGCGGCGTCTATCGCCGCCCGATAGGGGAGGGATCCAGAGCTGACGCGACGGATCCCTAACAGCCCCAGTTCGGGGACCGACAACGCCGGCTGGGCCAACACATTCACCGGCAAGGTGATGGCCATGGTCAATTGCCGGATATCTTCAGCAGCAAGCGCCCCCGGGACGAAAATACCGTCAGCGCCCGCGCTTGCGTAACTGCTGGATCGTTGGACAACTGCGTCGACGCTTGCATCTTCGGAGAACCAGAAGTTGTCGACCCTAGCATTGATGAACATGTTGGGGCAGCGATTCTTGATCTCACTAATCTTTGCTGCCAGAATGACTGGATCTACAAGATGCCCATCTCGGCTATCTTCAATATTCACTCCCGCAACTCCTAACCGTGAAAGATCGGCAACATAATCCGCAACCTCCACAGGGTCGTCGGAATAGCCGTCTTCAATGTCGGTGGTGACGTGAACAGGCAAGCGAGTTAGCTGCACAGCGAGTGCGGAGGTAACAGCCTTACTGGTCCTCCCGCCGTCGGGCATTCCCGTACTGGAGGCGATGCCGAAGCTTGTGGTACCGATGGCAGGGTAACCTGCTGCCACGAAGGCCAATGCAGATCCGACGTCCCAAGCGTTCGGCAAGAGAAACGGTGAATCCTGAAAGTGGAGCTCCCGAAAAGAAGTCATCTTGAATCCTTGTCGCTGGAATCGTTCTTGTGGCCCAGTCTACGACCGAGAGCCGTTCGGGCCATGGATCCCTGAGAAACTACCGCAGAATGATATCCGTAGCGGTGGCCGGCGACTGGCCCGTGGACACAAAACCGGAGACATTAGCCTGCGGGTGCTTGATGATGTCGGTGACCGATCCAAGGTGTCGTGAGAGATCGACTTTGTCCTCCGGAGCCGCCAGAAGCAGCTGGAAACCAAACTCCTGCAGGGCGTTGATACCAGCGCCTGCATACTCGGAGTTCGCCTGAATGAAGGCCTCATCAATCATGACCGTGCCGTAGGTGCTGTAGCCCTGAACATCGATGCCCAGCTGGTAGGCAAGTGCCGCACCCATGATGAAGGAGGTGAACCGCTGTCCCTCGCCACCGGACAAGGTGCCCGGCTCAAGCCCAATCTCTACCTCGCCATTGGAACGGTGCTCGTTGCAGCTGATGGTCACGTGCTGACGAACGTCCAGGACGGTGTCGGCCCAATGCGCCATGGACGGATCCTGCAGGTTGCTGACGAGCGTCTCGAGCTGCTGATAGCTGGCAGCCATGCTCTCCTCGGACGCCTTTGCATAGGCGTTGCCGAGCGCTTCCTTCAGCTCGAGGCGGAAGGCGCGGGCCTCGTCGGGAATGGTGGTTCTAACCTCCAAGCGCAGGCGGCTGCCCTTCTCAAACGGCACATCGGCAAGAATCTGATTCAGCGGGAGGATGCGTTCCTCAATGGAGCGGCGTTCCTCCTCAAGGAGTTGCAGAAGATCGGAGAACCGTTCGTAGGAGCGGTTGTTGAAGTATTCCTTGAACTCATCCTGGCGCTGTGGCAGACCATCGGAAACGATGCGAGAGAACAGCTCTTCATAATGCTCAGCCGCGTCAGCACCCGTGCCATGGCTGGCGCTCATGGTGGGACCAAATTGGCGGGCAAAGGCCTTGAAGATCTCGCTCAGGGCGCCCTCGGTGCGGAATTGACGCTCCTTGATGGTGGCGGTGCGCTCCCCGAGGTCGACGGTCACGCGGCTCAGCATCGTCTCCAGTTCGTCCAAGGTGGCGGGTTCGCCGTCGAGCAGATATGGCGCAAACGATTCTAGGGCCCAGTCTGCGGCAGGCACAGCATTTACATTGCCGGCCAGTACGGATTGCACCTGTGCGAGGTCTTTCTCAATGTTCGAGACATCATGATGCAGCACAGCAACGCGACCAACGGCTGCCTCAAGGTTTGTCTTGGCTGCCGCAAGCGAATCGCGGAGCTGGGCAAGAGTGGTGCTGCCGGCAATGGTCTGTTCCAGAGTGGCGTGCAGCGTCTCGAGCTGCGCGGAAAGTGCTGCCGAATCCACGTCCTCAAAGGCGCGCGTGTCAGTGGCGATCCGCTGCAGTAGCGCCAAACGCCGGGCTGACTGATCCTTGGCGAGGCTGCTCTGTGTTGCGGCGGCAGCCGACTCTGCGTGCTCGGTTGCCAGAGCCTGAGCCTGCTCCTCGAGCTGAGCGATCTTGGCCGTGTTGTTAAAGCCGAGCAGGTAATCGGCGGGATTGATGGAGCGGGTATCGCGCTCAAAGACCGCCTGGCTCAGCTTCACTGTTCCGGCGAGTGAGAGGGCCTTGCTGTGCTGATGAAGCTCGGCGTCGCTGTCGACGCAGGTGTAGGCGAAGTCGCCGGTGACCTTCTCGCGGAGCCAGGATCCGGCGTCGGAATCGTGGAAATCTAGCTTCGTGACGAGGTGATTTTTACCGGCTTTGGCGGGTCGGGAAGGAACACCAAGGTTAATCCACCGCAACTTGCCGAGCCCCTCAAGGCCATCAATCGCGGAGGTGACCGCGGCAAGATCATCGCTGCGGATCAGCAATGTGGTGGCCAGCGAGCGGAGCACTTTCTCAGCCGCCGGTCGCCAGGCACCCTGCCCGCCTCCCATATCCACGAGCTCGCCGGCAAACGGCATGTCCTCGGGCGTCAAACCGGTCGCGGCGCAGATGGCACGACGGGCGCCCGCACTCCGCGAATCAATATTGGAGCCGCGACGCTGGTAGGACTCGATCTCGGCCCGCAACGCCCTTTCCTGCGTCTTGACGTTGACGCTGGCGGCAACGGCCTCGTACTCACGAGTCCTGGCCGACTCGGTTTCTTCTTGTTGACGTTCGACGCCGGACGTTGCTGCCGCGCGGGCAGCGGCAAGTCCGTGGGCGCTCCAGTCATACTCGAGAGCGACGCCGTCGAGATCATCGCGGAGCCCGGCCTCAATGCGCTGGCGTTCGGCGAGTTCCCGCTTGCAACTGCGGATGTCCTTCTCGAGGCTTTCAATAGCCCGGCCGCCGTGATTGGCATGCTGCTCATCGAGCGCGGACACGGATTCCGCCAAGGCGTCCTTGGCCTGGATCGCGGACTCGATGTCCACGAGCTTCTGGTCCCGGGCCTCCCGGAGGGCAACCGCCTTTGCGGCTAGCAGTTCGGCCTGGAATTGCTGGCGCAGGAGGGGCAGCTGCACGTTTTTTAGCTCAACTGTGCGGGATAGGGATTGTGTCAGCTCCCGTAGTTTTTCATGCAGTTCGGGGACGGGCGCCAAGGCGTCACGCTGTTCCCTGGCATCCTCAAGCTGGCGGTAGATGCCGCTGAGGTGATTGAAGTCCTCGACCGCGGCAGCGGCAGCGGTCAGGGTTGCCGGCTTGTCCAGCACCTCGTACCGGAAGAAACGGTTGACGCCCTTGTCCAGGCCCTTGCCATTCTGCAGGGTGCGCAGCAGGCTGAACGCCTTGTCGTTGTGAATGCCGAGCTTGCGCCGGAAGCGTTCGGCAAAAGTCTTATGCACATCAAAGGCCTCTGCGCCAGGAAGTGCTGCGTGAAGGGACGACGGGGAGAAGCGGCGACTACCGTGCTTTTCCAACGCCTCGGTGTCCAGCGGCTTGTCGTGGATGACGTAGTGCTTGCCGACTTGCCCCTCGAGGCCATTGGCGGGAAGGTCAAAGAGCGCCGCGATCGTGACGTGGCGGCCCAGTCCATCTTCAAAGACCAGGGCGGTGGCGGACCAGGTGGCGCTGGGGCGTTGGTACACCACGCCGTCGTTCGTCTTGATCTTGCGGCCACGCATATAGGAGAAGGTGGTGCGGCGATCCTTACGATTCGAGGCCTCATGGGCGGACTCGTTCAGGCGGGGAGCAGCGTAGAAAATGTGTTGGATGCCGTCAAAGAGCGTGGACTTTCCAACACCGGGGTGGCCCGTGAGGAGCGTTCCCGCGCGGTCCACGTACATGCTGTGGCGGCCGTGAAAGGTTCCCCAGTTGATGATCTGGATCTGGCTCAGGCGGAACTGACCCGGGTTGAGTTCCTCGCCGATAGGCAGGGTGGTTGCGATGCTCACTTAGAAGATCTCCTGTGCTGCGTCATCGTTTTCGTCTGCATCCACAGCGTCCAAGGGTTCGGTACCGGCGGCCTTATCCAAGGCTGCAAGGTAGGCGGGAATCTGATCAATCGAATCAAAAGGCAGGGCCAAGGCCAGCGCATTGCTCACGCGGTACTCATTGGCAAGCTCGGTAGGAAGAATGAGCTTGAGGTTCAACAACCGGGCCAGCGCCGCATCCGTCTGCTCGTCGAGGCGCTTGTCATCGACGAGGCCGGGCTGGCGGTGCTCGGCCAGTATCTCCCGGGCGCCGGCGCGCGAGATGCTTACATCGGTACCGGAGCCGGCATGTCGATCCAGCAGCACGCGCAGACGCAGGGCAAGGAGGGTTTCCTCGCGGCGCAGCGGCTTGCGGGCCACGATCGGTTGCGTGTGCACGGCGTCGATCCCGGCCGGGGTGAGCAGCGCGATCTTGCGTTCGCTGTCGACGGTCAATAGCAGGAAGATTTCGCTAAAGTACTGCTGCAGGGAGACCCCATGTGTGAGGATTGTGTTCCACAAAACAGGGTCCGCAGTGCCATCAATATAAGGTCCGCGCAGCAGCCGCACGAGCGCCTGACGTAACTCGAGCGGGAATGATCCGGTGTCACCCTCGAAGAGCGTCCGTTCTGTATTGCCCGAGGCGTTGGCGGTGCCGCGCTGCTTCGAGCCGGGCTGGGAACTGGTGCTCATGAGGCGGAGTCCTTAATAAAGGTGAACAACGGGACGCGAGCTGTGCGCGTGCTTCCGTCGATCTGGGTGAAGGTCAACGTTTCTGTGCGCTCCGTGTCGATGGTATTTCCGGAGCCACGGGCGGCAAGGATCAAGCCGCGGATGGTGTTGATGTGCTGGAGTTCGGCAGGGAGTGACTCGTACACCTCTTGCAGTGTTGCGGAGCCATTGCGGGTCTGCCTAGCCTGTTCGACGGAGGCATGGAGCGCTGGCATATCGGGTGCTGGAGTCACGGGGGTCCGGTGAATATCGGCGTCGCTCAGCGCAGGAGGAGCGGCCAGCTTGGGCGGCGGCACATGATCTTCGGGATTGAAGATGCCCAGCCCGGCCAGGGTCTCAAAGTCCGGGGCGTACAGCAAAGGCTCAACGACGCCGGTCCGGGCCCCAAGGGGAGCGGCAGCTACGGCCTGCTCCGCGGCGTGAATTGCCTTGCGCAGCAGTACCGATTCCTTGAACTCGGCCGACTGCACGTAGGCGTGCAGGCTTTCCGAGAGTCGGCCATAAATGGCATGGACCTCTCCTGCCTGTCGCCGCATTTCACGTAGCAGGGAGGCGAGGTTGCTGCGTTCCCCGGAACTGAGCTGATCCGTGAAGTCTCGTTCCAACACCTCATTGATTGATTGCCTGAAGCGCGCCTGCTGCACTGGATCGTTGAGGAACTCGGTGAAGCCCTGGAAGGTTTCGCCCTCTGCGGTTCCTCGCAGGGCCTTGTCGCCGGCCAAGACCTGGCCTACGGCTACGCCCTTCGTCACGGAGGATTCCATGATTTCTTGGCGAATCGAGTGCAACATGACCTCGACGCCGTCGCGCATGCGCTTAAAATCCGCCGGCAAGCCAGCGGCCAGATCCAAGACGCTGCGGGTCGCGGCGACGGCTGAGTCGTCGGTAAGTACGGCCGGGCTGGCGCCGGCACGCAAAGCGGCTAGCTCGTTTCCACGTTCCGCGATTTCCGCTTCAAGTGCGGCGATGCGCGATTCCGGATTCGGATCACTCTGCTGAGAGAGCGTCTCGATGCTATTGAGTAAGGTACTCAGCCGCGAGCTGTTCAGATTGGTCCGGTTGCCCGTTAAGGTGTCGATGAAGGCTAAGACGCGCGCCGTTGCTGCCGTAGGTTCGTAAAAGAATTTCCCGTCCACCATGGGGCGGGAGAGGAACTGTCCACGGACCCAAGAATCCGCGTAGTGGGAGGCCTGCCAGGCCTCGTTCAGGCTGAGATTCTCGTGCCGTAATTCCTTCATGAAATCGGCAAGATCGGCGTGGAAGGTCTCCAGGGGCACGCGTTGTTTGCTGGCCGTAAACGCTGAGCGCAGGAAGGCGACAGCCCAGGGTGCGCCCTGCAGCAGCTTCCAGGCGGGGCTGAGCCGCAGTTGCTGTTGGGCGTGCCACTGCGCAACAGCGTTATCGGAGGAGCGCATGGTGAGGCCTTTCGGCAAAGAGGAGGGGAACCATTCTATTTTAAGGCATGAGGTAGCACGTGGATGGCGATTGGGGCGGTGACTTTAATGGTCAGTTTCGACTTGATCCCAAGGCGAGGCCAGCATGTGGTGAGAGTTACGTGCATAGGGGGACGTCCCGCCGTCGTACTTACGGTAAACTGGATAAGTCTGTGCTGGCGCCGAGACCACTTTTGGGTGGTCAGGGAAGCTGGCCGGACATCGCAAATGAACCTCCTGTTACGGAAATGCCGTAACCGCCTAGACCAAAGGAGGTGGGTTCACATATGCGTCCTTACGAACTGATGGTAATCATCGACCCCGATGTTGATGAGCGTACCGTTGAGCCGTCGCTTCAGAAGTTCCTGAATGTCATCACCAACGATGGTGGAACCATCGAAAAGGTTGACATCTGGGGCCGTCGTCGCCTGGCTTATGACATCCAGAAGAAGTCTGAAGGTATCTACGCAGTGGTGAACTTCACCGCTGAGCCTGCTACCGCTCAGGAACTTGATCGCGTACTTGGTATCAATGAGACCATCCTGCGCACCAAGATCACCCGTCCGGAAGAGCAGAAGGTTGTTGCCGAGTAATTTCGGCAATTTCTTTATAGCTTTTTCTTTGTAGGAAAACACCAAGCAGGAAGCAGGAGCAGATGGCAGGCGAAACCACTATCACGGTCATTGGTAATCTCACCAGTGATCCAGAACTTCGGTTCACACCGAGCGGTTCAGCAGTAGCGAACTTCACCATTGCGTCGACTCCGCGGACCTTTGACCGTCAGAGCAACGAATGGAAGGACGGCGAAACGCTGTTCCTCCGTGCGTCGATCTGGCGTGAAGCGGCCGAGAACGTTGCCGAGTCCCTGACAAAGGGAACTCGTGTGATTGTTTCAGGCCGGCTGAAGTCGCGGACCTACGACACCAAAGAAGGCGAAAAGCGCACCGTCATGGAGCTTGAGGTCGACGAGATCGGCCCCTCGCTGCGTTACGCAAACGCCAAGGTTAACCGCACCCAGCGCTCCGGCGGTCAGGGTGGCGGCAACTTTGGTGGCGGCAATGGCGGCCAGGGCGGAAACTTCGGCGGCGGTAACGCTGGCGGAGCGCAAGGTGGCTTTGGTGGTGGCAACCCCGGTGGCGGAAACGCTCCTTGGGGTGGCGGCCAGCAGCAGCCACAGTCCGCACCGGCAGCTGATCCCTGGGCAACGCCCGGTGGCTCAACTGGCGGCTGGGGCGCAGGTCCGGATAACTCCGAGCCTCCCTTCTAAACAAAAATTTTTACAAATGTGCGGCAACCGCCGTACGCACTCCATCCCGCGGATTAATATCCACGGGCTCCACGAATACTAAGGAGCTCCACGATGGCTAAGGCTGAACTCCGTAAGCCCAAACCAAAGTCCAACCCCTTGAAGGCCGCTGACATCACTGTCATCGACTACAAGGACGTAGCATTGCTGCGCAAGTTCATCTCTGATCGCGGAAAGATCCGTGCGCGTCGCGTCACGGGTGTTACCGTCCAGGAGCAGCGCAAGATCGCACAGGCAATCAAGAATGCCCGCGAAGTTGCCTTGCTGCCCTACTCCGGCGCTGGCCGCGGTTAAGGGAGATAAATAAACATGGCAAAGCTCATTTTGACCCACGAAGTAAGCGGCCTCGGTGCCGCTGGCGACATCGTTGAGGTAAAGAACGGTTACGCACGTAACTTCCTTCTTCCCCGCGGCTTCGCACTGACCTGGTCCAAGGGTGGTGAGAAGCAGGTTGAAGCCATCAAGGCTGCACGTGCTGCTCACGCACACGCTACGACCGAAGCTGCTCAGGCACAGGCTGCTGCCTTGCAGGCTCAGCCGGTTGTTCTGACCGTCAAGGCCGGCGAATCTGGACGTCTGTTCGGAACCGTCAAGGCTGACGACGTTGCAAAGGCTGTTGCCGCTGCAGGTCTCGGAACCATCGACAAGCGCAAGGTTGAACTGCCTGCTCACATCAAGAGCACCGGCAAGCACACCGCAACTCTTCGTTTGCACGAAGATGTTTCGGCTGTCATCACCTTGAACGTTGTAGCAGGCTAATACCCCGCTTCACCGCTTCAATTGGTCCGGTCCCCATTATGGGGGCCGGACCTTTTGCTTTAACGCTGTCGCATCAGGGGCGTTGCGATTGCAAAGATTGAATATTTTCCGTCGTGAAGTGCGTATACGTCATGGTGAGGAGCTCCCGGAGGACCTCGAGGTCGACGTCGGCCAGGGTGTTGATGTAAACACAGGCCACACTGGAGGTGAACTTCCCCAGCTTCTCCAAAAGGGGAGCGGATCCTGGCGGGTAGGTGAGGCCGTAAATCACCAGTTTGGCTTTACGCGGGGAAAATCCGACGGCGGCCGCGTCACCTTCCCTGCCGGATGCGTACTTGTAGTGGTACTCGCCGAAGCCAATGATGCTCGGACCCCACATGCGAGGCGGCTGGCCCGTGATTTCCTCCAGCATGGCCACGAGCACCTGGGCGTCGTGGCGGCGGGCAGCGCTGGTCTCCACGGAACGGATGAACTCAATGGGGTCCCGCGGCGTTACGGCGGTCTTATTGCTGGTACTCATGGTGAACCTCCCTTCTCGGTAGCTTAGCGGGAGCGGCCGACATTATCTGCGGGCAGGTACATGCCGGGCGGCGCATGGACATTTGTGGGCAGCATCATGCCATGAGACCGGGGATATCCACATGGCGACATATATCTGTGGATATCCCCGATGGCACATGTGTCTAAATCATGAGGTAAGCCGCAGGTTCCACAGCTCACATTGAGATAAATTTTTCCTTTTCCACAGGCGGTGGATAGTGTTTGTGCAGGTCAGGAGCGGTTTTATAAGTAAACAATATGTTTATCCACATGCTTGTCCCCATCCTGTGCACAAGCTAGGGCACTTAATGCACCGGTTATCCACAGGGTACGTGGACAACGAGGTTGGTGGATGCGGAGCAAGCGTCTAACGTTACGAATAGGCTCTCCTGCGCGACAACTATGTCGGTACCAGCTGGTAAGGAGTAGATGAGAAGAATTGCGCCGCCAAAAGCTGTTTGGCAGAGGCGGTGAACGGCCCGGCCAGCAGGGCAGAAAGAGGGCACTAATTATGTCGGCTCCAACCAGGGAATCAGGCAACTCCAGCCGCGAACCCGATTTCGCAAGAACCCCGCCACAGGATCTCGTGGCAGAACAAAGCGTTTTAGGCGGCATGATGCTGTCCAAGGACGCGATTGCCGATGTCGTGGAAGTTCTGCGCGGTAACGACTTCTACCGGCCCTCTCACGAAAGCATTTATGAGGCCATTTTGGACCTCTATGGCCGCGGTGAGCCTGCCGACGCCGTGACGGTTGCTGATGAGCTGACGAAGCGCGGCGAGATCACCAAAACCGGTGGTGCCGCGTATTTGCACCAGCTGATCCAGTCCGTTCCAACCGCAGCCAATGCCGGTTTCTATGCAGAAATCGTCGGCGAACGTGCCGTGTTGCGCCGCCTTGTCACAGCCGGAACCAAAATCGTCCAAATGGGTTACGCCCAGGACGGTGAGGTGGAAGAGGTAGTCAACGCGGCGCAGGCCGAGATCTTTGCCGTTGCCGAACGTCGGAGCACCGAAGACTACGTCCTGTTGAAGGACGTCATGGAATCGACGGTGGATGAAATTGAGGCTTCGGGGCACAAGACCGAGGGCATGACCGGTGTGCCCACAGGTTTCTATGAATTTGATGAGCTCACGAATGGTTTGCACCCTGGTCAGATGATTGTCATCGCGGCTAGGCCTGCTGTTGGTAAGAGTACTTTCGCCCTTGACTGGGCGCGTTCGGCGGCCATTGACCACAATATGGCCACCGTGGTGTTCTCCTTGGAAATGGGGCGCAACGAAATTGCCATGCGCCTGCTTTCGGCCGAGGCAACCATCAGCCTGCAGGATCTACGTAAGGGAACCGTCAAGGACGATCAGTGGTCAAAGATCGCCACGACCATGGGCCGGATGAACGAGGCACCGCTTTTCATTGACGATTCTCCCAATATGTCGCTCATGGAGATTCGCGCCAAATGCCGTCGCCTGAAGCAGCAGCATGACCTGAAGCTCGTGATTTTGGATTACCTTCAGTTGATGTCCTCGGGCAAGCGTGTTGAGTCGCGACAGCAAGAAGTCTCCGAGTTCTCTCGTGCCTTGAAGCTGCTGGCCAAGGAGCTCCAAGTTCCCGTTGTGGCGCTGTCACAGCTGAACCGTGGTTCCGAGCAGCGAACCGATAAAAAGCCCATGGTCTCGGATCTTCGTGAATCAGGTTCCATTGAGCAGGATGCCGACATGGTTATCCTGCTGCACCGTGAGGATATCTACGACAAGGAGTCGGCACGTGCCGGTGAGGCCGATGTCATTGTGGCCAAGCACCGTAATGGTCCCACTAAGACCATCGTGCTCGGCTTCCAGGGGCACTACTCACGCTTTGCCAACATGGCTAGCGAGAATGGCGGCGGGTACTAGCGAGTCGGCGGCGTTGTTGCGGGCAGCCCGGGCGCGGGCCTCGATCCGCTGCCCCGCGAAGCAAGCCGCAACGATGAGCGCCGCACCGAGGGCGCCGATCCAGCCAAAGGTATCGCCGGCCAACCAGATGCCTGCGGCGACCGCCCAGATGGGCTCGGTGCCCATGAGGAGACTGGCTCGCGACGCCGAGGTGCGGCGAACGGCCCACAGCTGCACAAGGAATGCGAAGACACTGCAGGCTAGGCCCAGGTACACGATGTTGAGCCAGGCGGTAGGTGAAAAAGCTGCCGCCGAGCTCAGCACGCCCAGGGGATCCAGCAGGATCGCCAGCAAGGTGCATACCAGTGCCTGGATCAATGTCACCGTAATTGAGCTATAGGGCTTATTGGCCGTCAAGGCACCCAACAACGTCACGTGGACGGCGCGGACCGCCGCGGCTCCGAGCATGAGGAAATCGCCAATACTGGGGCTGCGGAAACCATCTACTGTGACTAACAGGGCTACACCCACCACCGAGATTACCGCTGCGACAAAGAACGACGGCGGGAGCCACCGTCGCGTTGCCAGTGCATCCAGCAAGGGCGTAAAGATCACGGTCAGGCTGATGATCAGGCCAGCATTGCTGGCCTGCGTGTGTGCCACCCCGAAGGTTTCCAGAAAGAGCACGGCCGATTGCGTTAGGCCCAACAGTATTCCAGTCCACATCTCCGCCCGGCCGGGAATTCGCCGCACTCGCCAGAGCCAGAGGATTCCTAGGCATACCGAGGCAATGAGAAAACGCCAAGCCAAAATGGTTGGAACACTCGTTACAGCCGTCAACTCTTTGGCAGCTAGATAGCTACTGCCCCAGACGCAGGCCACAGTCAAGAGGGCAATATCAACGCTCAGACGATCCCAGATTCTTTTCACAAAGCTAATACTCGGGGGATTAATACTCTTAAACCAGAGGCAATTTGGAGACTAATGCATTAGTTTGAACTTATGGAAATTTCTCAGTTGCGTGCCCTTCGGGAGGTCCATGACAGGGGCAGCATTGCGGCGGCCGCCGAAGCTATGGGGGTCACGGCGTCGTCGATCTCACAGCAGCTGGCCGCCCTGCAGCGCAAGGCTGGAACTGCCCTGACCTATAAATTGGGGCGTCGAACGGTCCTCACCGCGGCAGGATTAGCTCTGCGCGCAGCAACCGTTGAGGTGGAAATAGCGTTGGCGAGGGTTGAATCCGCCGTCGAATCTTTCAAGGGCAACACGCAAGAGTCCGTGAGCGTGGCAGCGTTCCACAGTGCGGGTCTGGCCTTTTTTGGTCCCTTAGAACGGACCCTGCTGGCTGAGGGCGGGCCGCCGGTGCAATTCCTGGATCAAGACGTCGCCCAGCAAGATTTCGCGCTCCTAACCGCCGACTACGACGTGGTGCTGGCACATCGCAGAACTAATAGTGCACCCTGGCCTACCTCGGTACGCGTCACGCCCTTGGCTTATGAGCCGTTGGATATTGCCGTGAGTGCCGGGCATCGTTTGGCGCAGCGAAAAAGCCTGACGCCTCAGGATCTACGTGGCGAACGGTGGATCTCGGTGCATCAAGGGTTTCCCCTCGAGGGGGCTATTGAGATGATCGGAACCATAGCCGGGGAAGAAATTGACGTTGCTCATCGCATCAATGAATTCTTTGTCGCTGCATCCCTTGTGGAACAAGGCGGCTGTGTCTCCCTCATGCCGAGATATCTCGTTGATCAAAGCTACTTTTCAGAACTCGTCCTGATTCCCTTGAGGGAGCCAAGGCTCGGGCGCCGCATCGATATTCTGACACGGCCCGAAGCCATGGAACGCTCGAGTGTTGCTCATGTCGTCAAGAGCCTGCAGCGCATCATGGAGGAGCTAGTCGATGCTCCCGCGCGCCCTCGGCCGATACTCTTAGAAGATGCCTGAAACCGAGAATACAGCCGTAGCGGTACGTGCTTCCCGCCGAGTCACGGCTAAAGCCATCAGGGGACTGGCTATCCCAGCCTTTGGTGCACTCATCGCTGAACCACTCTTTCTCCTGGCCGATTCGGCCATTGTGGGACACCTCGGTGTCGCAGAGCTAGCCGGAGTTGGCCTCGCCGCGACGGTACTGCAAACCCTTGTGGGACTCATGGTGTTTCTGGCATATTCCACAACACCAGCCGTCGCACGGCTGCTAGGCGCGGGTAGGCATGCCGAGGCGCTCGCCGTGGGCCGTGACGGCATGTGGCTTGCCGTCATCCTCGGACTGTTACTGGCCGCGCTAGGGGTAGTGAGCGGTGATTGGTTACTGGCCGTTATGGGTGCCGAAGGGGAGCTCCACGGCCATGCCAGCGTCTACCTGACGATCAGCCTCGCGGGACTTCCTGCCATGCTCTTAGTCATGGCCGCTATGGGTGTCCTGCGCGGCTTGCAAGACACAAAAACACCCTTGATTGTGGCGGGCGCCGGCTTTGCTCTCAATATCGTTTTGAACTTTGCCCTCGTCTACGGCCTGCATCTCTCCGTGGGCGGTGCCGCACTGGGCACGGTCATCGCCCAATGGGGCATGGCGATCGTTTACCTCGTCATTGTCATTCGCTCGGCACGCCAGTATGCCGTGGGAATGCGCCCCAATTGGAAAGGGGTCAAGGCGGTCACGCGTGTTGGAAGCTGGCTCATGCTCCGAACCCTGTCCCTGCGCGCGGCCATTCTCGCCACGGTTCTCGTAGTGACGGCACAGGGCCCCAATAATCTCGCAGCACACCAGCTGGCCATGACGCTCTTCACCTTCCTCGCCTTCGCACTCGACGCCCTTGCCATTGCGGCGCAAGCGTTGATCGGCAAGGAACTCGGAGCAGGAAACCTGCGGGAAGTACGCGCCTTGACCAAAACCATGACGCGATGGGGTCTTGCCTTCGGCGTGCTGACCGGAGTAGCGCTTGCCGCGGCGGCAAGCCACATTGGTTGGCTATTCACCACGGACCCAAGTGTTCACGCGGCTCTTGCCATAGCCCTGCTCGTTGTAGCCGTGGGTCAGCCCCTCGCAGGGTATGTATTCGTTCTTGACGGTGTGCTTATCGGGGCAGGCGACGCCCGGTATCTCGCGCTCGCAGGCGTGGGAAACCTCGTCGTGTATGTGCCGCTACTGTTCTGGGTCAACCACGAAAATTTCGGCGACTCGGTGCCTGGCCTGTTCTGGGTATGGGCGGCCTTCAGTGTGGCTTATATGGGTGCGCGCGGTCTTACACTAGGCCTCCGCGCGCGAACGGGACGGTGGATGCGGGTCGGAGCCTCCGCTAGCCCCCGTTAGACTGGACTAGTGAGTGAAACTGCCATTCCCCAGCCCATTAACGCCCATTCTGTGGCCTCCAACCCGCCAAAGTTGTGGAAGGCCGTTCTGTGGAGGGCGTTAGTCGCGCTCGCTTTCGGACTCGTGACCGTGTTCTGGGCAGAGCCCGGAACTATGGGACTGTGCGTGGCTCTGGCACTTTATCTGTTGGCCCTAGCTGCCACCGAGTACCTGACGGTACGAACCCTCGCGCTTCCTGCCAGCGATAACCGACGCGTGGTTCTCCTCGGGGCGACCGCGTTGCTGGCGATGGGTGGCGTTGCCGCCGCTATTTTTGCCAGCGTTGTATACGCGGCCTGGTTTGCTGCTGCGGCCCTGGCCATTCTGGGTGTGGCGGAGCTGTATTCGGCGCTATACAAGCCTGCCGGAAGCGTGAAATCCGCATTGCGCAGCGACTGGATGATCTCCAGCATTCTCGGTCTGGGTACCGGTCTGTTGCTGCCGTTCTTCATCCAGGCAGGTCCCCATGGCTTGCTGGGTGTTGCTGGTGGTGGCGCACTGATGTCGGGCGCCCTGTGGCTGTTGTCAGCCCTCACACTGCGCCATGATGGCAGCAAGGCAAAAGGCCAGTAAACTAGTGATATATGTTCTACTGTGCGTAGAAACACGTAGCGTGCGCAACGCTCAACAAACAAAGGATTAATTGTGGGCAGTGTAGAGCCGCAGAACCCGAAGTCGGGCAATTCCATCAAGTTCCCGCTGAGCTTCTCGTTCGTCTTGGCTGCAGTTGCCGGTATCGTCACGCTGATCGTGTCCGCAGGCGGCACCCGACATGGTCTCCGCTGGGATCTCGGCGCTATTGCCTTTGGCATTGCGTTCATTGCAAGCTTGTTGATCGCCTCGCTGCTAGTCATGGGACACAAGGAAAACGACCCGTCCCTCAGCGAGGGTTCGGGCGTGAACCGGAAGTCGTCCGAGCGTTTGCAGAAGCTCCGTGAGGATGCGGACAAAGCCGCTGCAGAGGCAAAAGCGAAGAACGACGACGAAACCGCCTAACTGCCGTCCCTGGCAGTTGCGCTGTGGCGCATTTGAGGGACATCGGGCCGTTTCTGGCCCTCCTGTTGGACCCTGCTGAGGCTCAGTCTCGCAGTTCCGACAGGCTTTTCTGGATGCGATCGAAGACGCCCGCATCCACGGTAATTCCATGACGCTTGAGCGCCATGACGGCCGAACCAACCACACCATCATGGACCAGTGTTGGCTCCGCCAGACGCTGGCCACGAGCCTCCGCAAACTTTTCCAGGACCGCAGCGGCCACCGTTCCTCCCTTGGTGAGGACACTGCCACCAAATACCAAGGGCATCGTCGTGGCATCGGTCTCGGCGCCGTCGCTGATGGCCACTAGTGTCTGGGCCAAGGCGGCCGCAGCTCGCTGAATAATGTCCTGGGCAACGGGGTCATCTATTGCGGCAAAAACCAGGGGCGCGAACCGTGAAAGTTCAATGGCGCTGCGTTCATAGACCTTGTTGATGAGCTGCTGCTGGGCTCGCAATCTGCCCAAGGTTCGGTCCTGAAGATCAAAGGCTATGTCTAGCTCCTTCATGACTAATGGGGTGAGCGCAGTGGCTGGACCGCGCCCATCGAGAGCCGCCGCAACAGCGCGTGCCACTTCTTGGCCAAGCCAGAATCCTGACCCCATATCGCCGAGCAGCCAGCCTGTCCCGTCGGCAACCTCTGCTAGGTGACTTTCTGTGATCCGTGCACCAACTGCGCCGGTACCGGCTATTAACGCGATGCCATCATCATGAAAGGTTCCTGAGTAAAAAGCCGCCAATAAATCAGATTCAATCACCACGTTTCCTGTCAATCCGAGAGCAGAGAAGCTGTCGTAGTACGAATTCAAGGGCAGCTCGAGCGATGCTCCAGCCATCGCTATGAGCACCTGGGAGGGGAATGCTCCCGTGCCAGAAAGTGCGCGCTCCGAGGCGGCCACGAGAGCTTCCAAAGCGGGCCCAATTCCGCGGGAAACCGGGTTTCCGCCGCCCGCAGTGCCGTAGCCGAAGCAGTGTCCGGAGGCGTCCACAAGAACCGCTCTCGTGGATGTTCCCCCGGCGTCAATTGCAAGGAAGTTACTCATCGTTATCATTCCGTGTCCCTCATGTGACTTGACTTACATCTATGTCGATAATAGTTTTCATTATGTAAACGTCAAAAGAAAGGGATTTTCACATGCCAGCCTTCACAACACCCTCAGTGGCAGTTCCCGCCACGGGCGTCGTGAGCCGCATTCAGGCCAAACTGCCCGATATGCCAGCTGCCATGGCGAAGATCGGCTCTTATCTCTTGGAGCATCCTCAGGCGCCCTTGGAACTTTCCATCATGGAGTTGGCGGAAAAGACTAAGACCTCACCAGCAACGGTGACGCGCTTTTGCCGCTTGCTCGGATATGCAGGCTTTGTTCCTTTCCGAGTCAGTATCGCATCCGAGGTTGGTCGAAGCGATGCTCGAGAATCCTGGAAGGCTGACATTGGTCGAGCCTTTGGGCCCGATGATTCGGCGCGGGATGTCCTGAGTACTCTCGTGAATGCTCATACTCGTTCGTTGCAGGAAACGGCGTCCATCATGGACTTGGCGCTCATGAATAAGATCGCTCGCCGAATTGCCATGAGTTCTCATGTGGATATCTATGGCATCGGCGGCAGCGCTGTCATGGCAAAGGAACTGCAGTCGCGGCTGTATCGAATTGGCATCAACGCCCACCATTGGTCCGAGGTTCATGCCGGTCTGACAAGTGCTGCAATTCAAGATACAAATTCTGTCGCGATCGGTATTTCTAACACTGGACGCACGGAAGAAACGTTGCAGATGCTTCGTGAAGCCGGTGAAGCCGGTGCGTTGACGGTGGCGTTGAGTAATAACCCCGGATCTCCATTGGCCGACAGTGCTGACGCCTCCATCATTACTTCTGTTCACGAGCAGTTCCTTCAGCCCGATGATCTATCGGCCAAGCACGTTCAGCTACTCGTGCTTGATCTGATTTATCTGTTGGTGGCTCAGGTGAATTTCGCCAAGAGCACTTCAAAACTTGCGGCGTCCGCTAGGGCGGTTTCGCCGCATCGACGGCCGACGCGAAGTGCTCGTGCTGACGCAGGTGCACATCGAACCGCCCGCACTACTAAGGGAAGGTGAAGGAAATTTCTGAGTCAATTACCTCCTTCAGCCTTGAAATTTCTTCCAGGCTGACAGAGATTACAGAGTGGGCCGCAGTCGGTGGTCTGGGCGAGGCGGCTGGGGCCATAGCGCAGACGCTGGCCGAGGGTGGGGTCATTCAGGCCTTTGGTACGGGACACTCTGAGGCGTTTGCCATGGAGATTGCCGGCCGTGCCGGGGGCTTGATCCCCACAAGCAAGATTGCCTTGCGCGACCTCGTGCTCCATGGCAGCCATGACGTAGCCGAGTTGGATTCCCTAGAAGGATCAGTTCTGGAGCGTGAGAACGGGGTGGCTGAAGAGCTCTTCAACCTTTCGCTCGTTGATCCTCGGGACATCTTCATCATCGCCTCGAATTCCGGCGTCAATGGCTCCATTGTGGGTCTGGCGCTGGCGGCTAAGTCTCACGGACATAAGGTGATCGCGGTGACGAGCCTGCAGCACACAAATGCTGTCACGGCCAAACACTCAAGCGGGATGCGCTTGAGTGAGATTGCCGATATTGTTATCGATAACAGGGCGCCATTTGGCGACACGACCCTAGAGGTTTCCGGCGGAGGAGGTGTTGGTGCTGTCTCTTCGATCACGGGCGCATATATTGCGCAGCTACTCACGATCGAAACAGTCCAGTGCATGATCCGTGCGGGGAAGAAACCACCCATCTATATTTCAGCAAATATTCCGGGCGGCGACGAACACAATAACGCTTTGATTGGTCAATATATTGGCCGACTTAGACGTGATGCGTGATTCCAAAAAATCTTGTTGAGGTCACCTATCTTCGGGTAGCGAGGCGCACGAGTCGTAGTGCAATGCAATGCAAGTTCAAGAAGTACAGATTTATCGCTCATACCATCAATGGAAGGCAGTACATAGAATGAGTATTCAAAATAAGCCGCTGCAGCGTCGTGGATTCCTCCGCGGAGCTCTTGCTACCGCTGTGTTGTTGCCTCTCGGTGGCGCCTTGGCTTCCTGTGCGGGTGGCGGTAACGATTCGGGAGCATCATCGGCACCTGGTGGAGAGATCGATCCCACGAAGAACCCGTTTGGCCTTGCCGCAACCGGCAAGCTTGACGCTGTCATCTTCAAGGGTGGCTACGGCATCGATTACGTTGAATTCGCTGGCGCTATCGTCAAGAAGAACTTCCCCGAGCTGGAAGTCAGCATCAACCCCTCCACGGACATTGCCCAGGAACTGCAGCCCCGCTTCGCCGGTGGAACTCCGCCGGACCTGATCGATAACTCCGGCGCTAAGTCCATCGGCTTCAGCACGATCCTCGACCAGCTCGAAGATCTACAGTCGGTTATTGACTCCAATAACCTCGAAGGCACCAAGATCGCCGACACCTTGTTCGACGGCGTTCTGGCTCCGGGCACGTTCAACGGCAAACTCGCCGCCATCAACTACGTCCTCACGATCTACTCGTGGTGGTACTCCGCCAGCCTGTTCAAGGAAAATGGCTGGACGGTTCCGACCACTTGGGACGAGGCTTACGAGCTCGGCCTCAAGGCCAAGGAAAAGGGTAAGTTCCTGTTCGTTTGGGGCAAGGAAGCCGCAACGTACTACCAGACCATGGCCATTGAATCCGCCATCAAGGAAGGCGGCGACGAAGTTCGCCTCGCGCTTGAAAACCTGAAGCCTGAGTGCTGGTCACTCCCGGCAGTTCAAAGCGTCTTCACGGCTCTGGAAAAGATCGTCAAGGCTGGCATGTTCAAGCCCGGTGGCGCAGGCACGGTCTTCACCGCGGCCCAGGCGTCCTGGAGCAACGGGCAGGAAGCCCTCCTGTACCCCTCGGGCTCCTGGATTGAAAACGAAATGAAGGACCAGACCAAGGCAGGATTCGAAATGACAGGTGCTCCGGTTCCTGTTGTCTCCTCCAGCCCCAAGATTGCCCAGACGGGCGTCCGCTCCGCTGGCGGTGAGCCCTTCATCGTTCCGAGCAAGGGTGTCAATGTTGCTGCTGGTAAGGAATTGCTGCGCACCATGCTTTCCAAGGAAGCTGCAACGAACTTCGCCAAGGAAAAGCTGGCTCCCACGGTCGTCAAGGGCACCGTTCCCGCCGACGGCTTCGGCTCCACCGCGCTGGTCTCACAGACCGACATGCTGGAGAAGGCTGGCAAGGACATCTTCACCTGGAACTTCGTTGACACCTATGGCATGAACGGCGACATGCTCGTTCCGTGGAACTCCTTCCTCGACGGCAAGCTTGACGTTGCAGGCCTCACCAAGGCCCTGCAGTCCATCACCGACAAGGTTGCTGCCGACGATTCGGTCAAGAAGATTGAAGTGAAGTGACTCAAGTAACACATGATGTGCAGTCGGGCAGTGGCGTTGTCGCCACTGCCCGGCGGCGCCGGAAAAAACTGACATTCGACAAGGTCAGCTTCATGGCGGTCTTTTTGGGACTGCCTCTGGTGATCTATCTGGTCTTTGTAATCTCGCCATTTGTTCAGGCGGTCTACTACTCAATGACCAGCTGGGGCGGCTTCGACAACAATATGCCGTTCATCGGCTTGGACAATTACGTCAAGCTGTTTAACGATGACATCTTCATGATTTCGGTGCGAAATAGTGTGGTTCTAGCGGTCTTCCTGCCGGTTGTCACCGTGATTCTTTCGCTGATCCTCGCTACGCTCGTCACGATTGGTGGCAGTAGCCGAGGCCAGATCAAGGGGCTCAAGGGATCCGGTTTCTACCGCGTAATCTCCTTCTTCCCTTATGTAATTCCCGCTGTTGTCATCGGTATTATCTGGCAGCAGATTTTGAACCCTAGCAATGGTCTGCTCAATGGAATCTTGACCACCATTGGATTTGATCAAGCGAAAGACTTTGCCTGGCTTGGCGACGAACGCACGGCCATGATTGCCTCGATGTTCATTATTGTGTGGGGCTTTGTCGGCTTCTACATGATCTTGTTTATTGCGGCCATTAAGGGCATTCCTGCGGAAACCTTTGAGGCTGCCCGCATCGACGGTGCCGGCCGATTCCGGACCGCCATGACCATTACCATTCCGTTGATTCGCGACAATATTCAGACGGCTTATGTCTACATGGGTATTTTGGCGCTCGATGCTTTTGTTTACATGTCGGTTTTGAACTCCACAGGTGGACCGGCCAACTCCACGTTGGTCATGTCCCAGAAGCTCTTCAGCACGGCATTTTCCAAGGGTCAGTTTGGCCTAGCCTGTGCCATGGGTGTGGTTTTGGCAGCAATTACTTTGATTTTCTCGGCACTGGTATTCCTGGTGAACCGGTTGACCGGCGGCAGCAAGGATGTGTCTGAGTAATGTCCCTTAAACTTTCAAAAGCAGAGCCGCACGGCCATGTTGAGCGTAAGGCTCAAGACAGTAAGGGTGACAAGGTTGTAGCCGGTGTTTCGCACACCATGCTGAGCCTATGGGCCCTCCTCGTGCTGATCCCGCTAGCGTGGACCTTGATGTCGTCCTTCAAGACGACCTCGGAAATCTTTGCGTCTCCTTTCTCCCTCCCGGAAGTCTGGAAATTTGAGAACTACATCAACGCCTGGGAAACCGCCGGTATTGGTAAGTCCTTCTTTAATACGGTGATCGTCGTTGGCTTTTCCTTGGTTATCGTCATGGTGCTTGGTGCTATGTGTGCCTACGTTCTGGCCCGCTATGTCTTCCCTGGCTCGAAGGCCATTTACACGCTTTTGCTAGCTGGCCTGACGTTCCCGATCTTCCTGGCCATTGTGCCCCTGTTCTTTATCTTGAAGAACATTGGACTGTTGAACACCTTGCCTGGTTTGATCATTGTGTATGTAGCCTTCGCGCTTCCTTTCACGGTATTTTTCCTCTTCTCCTTCTTCAAGGCTTTGCCGTACGAAATTGGCGAGGCTGCGCAGATTGACGGTGCCGGTGAATGGCGTACCTTCTTCCAGGTCATGTTGCCCATGGCTAAGCCGGGCTTGGCTTCAGTAGCCATCTTCAACTTCCTGGGTCTCTGGAACCAGTACTTGATCCCGGTCGCCATCAACACCAACCCGAAGAACTATGTGCTCTCGCAGGGCATTGCCGCTTACGCTGGCCAGCAGGGTTATGCGGTGGACTTTGGTTCACTCTTTGCTGCGGCCATCATCGTGGTTGTCCCCGTCATGATCATGTACATCTTGTTCCAACGCCAGCTTCAGGGCTCAGTGTCTGCCGGAACCATGAAGTAATTTCACTTCCCTGAGGGAATGCCAAAGGCCCGCATCACATGATGCGGGCCTTTAAGGTTCTAAGATCCGTCTTCTTGCGCTGATTTACGACGCCGATACGCGGCTACGTGGGCACGGTTGCCGCAGTTTCCGGTATCGCAATACCGGCGCGAACGGTTTTTGGACAGATCGATCACCACGGCACAACAATCGGGTGCGGCACAGATTTTCAGGCGCACCAGCTCCTTGCCACGAATAACGTCAACCAGAGCCATAGCGGCCTCCACTCCCATGCGCTGCGCGAGGGGCGCCGCGGGGGCGGTTGCGTGCAGATGCCAGTCCCACTGATCGTGTCTGACCAACTGCGGCAGAGCCTGCGCGCGAGCCAGGAGTGCATTGATCATTTCGGCCGCGGTAGTCTCGTCGGCCGTGAAGATGCTCCGTAATTCGCTACGGACGGCACGGACGGCGGCGACCTCGTCCTCGGAGTGCTCGCGGGAGCCGGAGAATTGCTCCCGTTCCACAAAAACATCAAGATCAGCCACGGACTTTAGTCCTTCACTTCCCGTCACCTGCTGATTTTCGTCCAACGATGTGGGGGCAGTATTGATCAAATTCACGGCAGACAGCAGTGCCACCTCCGTGTCATGACTAAAGATCATGTTGACTCCTGACATTGCTCGAGCGTAATGTCATTAGTATAACTCTGATTACTGCTGACATCTGGATGTGCCGTGACTTCCTCCAAATCCCCCGCACTAGTGGCTTCTATTGAATCGAAAAGAATGCTGGCCTCGCCCGCTCTCTTGTTAGCCCTTATTTCCGCCGCGGCTTTTGCCCTGTCGGGATCGTTCGCTAAATCGCTCTTCGATGTTGGCTGGTCACCCGGCGCGGCCGTCGCTGCCCGCATCGGAGGCGCTGCCGCGGTGCTGCTGATTCCCGTCATTGTCACTCTGGTACGGAATTGGGCTGCCGTGAAGGGCTCGTTGGGTCGGGTGGCTATCTACGGTGTCGTGCCGATCGCGCTTTGCCAGCTGTTTTATTTCAACGCCGTGCAGCATCTGTCGGTGGGCGTCGCGTTGCTCCTGGAATACCTTTCACCTGTGCTGTTGGTTGGGTGGGCCTGGGCTATGACACGACAGCGCCCTCGCGTTCTGACGATCATCGGAGCCGTCAGTGCCATGGCGGGTCTTGTGCTCGTCTTGGATCTCGCGGGCGGTCAGAAGGTCAGTGTTGAAGGCATCCTGTGGGGTTTGGCTGCGGCCGTGTGCTCGGCGGTCTTCTTCATCATGTCCGCCAGGAGTGGCGATAATGTGCCGCCGATTCTCATGGCCGGTGGTGGCATGGCGGTGGGTGCCGTCATGATCATCGGACTGGGCATCACGGGCATTTTGCCCATGGCCTTCACCTTCGAAAATCCAGTCTTTGCTGGAACGCAGGTGCCTTGGCTGGTTCCCGTTCTGGGTCTGGTCCTCATCACCACAGTGTTCGCCTACGTCGTCGGAATTGTTGCAACCCGTGGCTTGGGCTCGAAGGTGGCATCCTTCGTGGCGCTCTTTGAGGTGCTTTTCGCCGTTGTGTGGGCCTGGATTTTACTGGGGGAGTTGCCCCGGACCATTCAGCTGCTCGGTGGTGTCGCCATCATGGGCGGTGTGGTTCTGGTCAGATTGGACGAGCTGCGCGGCTCGCCCCGACGCGGCCCGTCCTATTCTGTTGACCTTGACGCTGCACTGCCAGCGGAAAAGCTACCGGCCGAAGCGCCTCAACCGTAGCGAGTTGGCCACCACCAGTACGGAACTGGCGGCCATGGCGGCGCCGGCGATCATGGGATTCAGTAACCCCAGCGCTGCCACGGGAATGCCGATCGCGTTATAGAAGAACGCCCAAAACAAGTTCGTTTTAATGGTGCCCAAGGTCTTGCGTGAGAGCGCAATGGCCGTGGCGACCTGGCCTAGATCGTTGCCCATGACGGTGAGATCTGCCGCCTCAATGGCCACATCTGTGCCCGATCCCATGGCGATGCCCAGATCGGCCTGCGCCAAAGCGGCCGCGTCGTTCACGCCGTCGCCGGCCATGGCCACAGTGGCTCCCGCGGCCTGCAATGCCTTGACGGCGCTGACCTTCCCCTCCGGCAGCACATCCGCGTATACATCTTCGGGGGCAATTCCGACAGCGGCCGCGACTTGGGCAGCCACGGCAGCGTTGTCTCCCGTGAGGAGGATGGGACGCAGCCCCAACTCTTTCAGTGTGGCAATCGCGGCGGCAGATCCGGCCTTAATGGTGTCCTTGAGAGCAATCAGCCCGGCAACTTCACCGTCCACAGCCACCCAGATGGCCGTCGTGCCGAGGTTTTGCTGCGCCGTTTGGGCTGCGCGGTGGGGGCCCGTCAGCTCCACCCCGTTGTCCTCGAGCCAGCCCGTGCGTCCAGCCAGAACCGTGCGGCCCTCGATGTTGGCTCGCACGCCGCCCCCGGGGGAGGAGGTGAAGTCTTCGACGTCGGGCAAGGTGCCCCAGTTGCGCGCGTGCTCCGCGATGGCATGAGCAATGGGATGCTCACTGCGGGATTCCACCGCGCCAGCAAAGCTCAGGACCTCCGACGCCGGCAGCCCTGCAAGAGCAACGACGTCGACAACGCTCAACTTACCTTCGGTGACGGTGCCGGTCTTATCCAGCAAGATGGTGTCCACCGTACGGGTGTCCTCGAGGACCTGCGGGCCCTTGATGAGGATGCCGAGCTGCGCGGCGCGGCCCGTTCCTGTCAATAGTCCAACGGGTGTGGCCAGGCCCAAAGCGCAAGGGCAGGCGATGATCAACACCGCAACCGCTGCCGTAAAGGCGGCCTGAATGTCGCCACTGAAGAGCAGCCAGAGCGCGAAGGTCAGGACCGCAATGGCGAGCACGATCGGCACGAAGACCGCGCTGATGCGATCCGCGAGCCGGGCGATCGGGGCCTTCGATGCTTGCGCGGCGCTGACCAGTTTCCCCATTTGGGCGAGCGTGGTTTCGCTGCCGACCCGGGTGGCCCGTACGAGCAAGCGTCCTGAGGTGTTGATCGTGGCGCCGGTGACGGCATCGCCTACCGCGACGTCGACGGGCATGGATTCTCCGGTAATAAGAGCGGTATCGATAGCCGAGCTGCCGTCGGTGATGATGCCGTCGGTGGCAATTTTCTCGCCGGGACGGACCACGAAGATTTCTGCCACGGCAAGATCTGTTGCCGGAATCTTCACCTCGACGCCGTTGCGAAGCACCGTGGCTTCCTTGGCGCCCAGACTCAGCAGTGCCTTGAGAGCGTCGCCTGCCTTGGACTTGGCCCTTGCCTCGAGGTAACGCCCCAAGAGTAGGAAGGTCACCACGACCGCCGAGACCTCAAAATACAGGCGAGCGTGTGCGCCATCCATGGCCATGCCGTGCGCTGTCATGGTCGGATCCAGTCCCAGCTCTACGGCCGAGAAGAGGAAAGCGGCGCTGACACCGATGGAGACGAGCGTGTCCATGGTTGAGGCAAGGTGCCGGGCGTTGATGGCCGCGGCGCGATGGAACGGCCAGGCCGCCCAGGTCACGACGGGCAGGGTCAAGATACCCACAACCCAGCCCCAGTGTGGAAATTGCAGGGCTGGAAACATGGAAATCAAAAAGACCGGAACGGTCAAGATGGCGGCCAGAACCAACCGCGGTCGCAGGGTCGCGGCAGTGCCGCCGTGGGCCATGTGGTCGGTATGTTCCGGTGTGGCACTCGGGTGAGATTCCTGCTCGTGGTGATGTCCGCCGTCGTGCTTCAAGGGTGGAGGATTCTTAAGCCGGGCGGTATAACCGGTGGCGTTGACGGTATCGAGAATTTGTTGATCGGATATGCCGGCGGGAACCGTGACCTGGGCTGTTTCCAGCGGGAGGTTCACGGCAGCGCTGACGCCTTCGAGTTTGCCCAACTTACGCTCCACCCGGCTGACGCAGGAGGCACAGGTCATGCCTTCGATGTCGATCTCGACCATGCGGGGTCCGGGGGTAGCGGTTTGGGTCAAAATTTCTGAGGCGCTCATGGCGCTCCTTAATGTGGGAGTGGTTTATGCGTCATTGGAGACGAGGAGGTAACCGGCTTCGGCGACGGCCTCGCCGATTTCTGCTGAATCCAGCGTCAGGGTTGAGGTGATGGTGACCTCGGAAAGGCCGCCGGAATTGAGGTCGACGGTGACGCTTTCCACGCCCTTGAGTTCGGTCAATTCCTCGGTGACGGAGTTGACGCAGTGCCCGCAGGTCATGCCGGAGACGTTGACGGTAATGGTGTGGCTCATGATGATTAGCTCCTGAGTAGACGTGAAATTGCTGCGGTGGCTTCGGAAACCTTGTCCGAGACGATGTCCGGATTGCCGGTTTCGTGGCTTTCATGGGCCGCGTTGACCACGCAATGCGCAATATGGTCTTCGAGCAGCCCAATGCTGACGGCGTGGAGGGCCTTGTTGACAGCTGCCATCTGAGTGAGGATATCGATGCAGTACTTGTCATCCTCAATCATTTTGGCAATGCCGCGGACCTGGCCCTCTGCGCGTTTTAGGCGTCGGAGATAGGCCTGCTTTTCTTCGGAGTAGCCGTGACTATGTTCTTCTTCCATACCCTCAACTTATACCCCCGGGGGGTATGCGTCAAGAGGGGTTTTGATGATTCTCGCGCGACTGCGGATGCACATTACCGCTCAGTAACCCCTTGTTGCGCGAGCCCGGTGATGGTCGAATTTAATCCATGAGCAATCAGGAGACGTCAAACGATGGTGAATTGACATTGCTGGCCGTAGGTACCAAAAAGGGCCTGTGGCTTGGCACGAGTGACGACCGGGTGAGCTACACCTTCACCGGCCCACATTTCCTCATGCAGGAGATCCCGAGCATTGGCATCGACACTCGTGGCGGCCGGACTCGCATCATGGTGGGCCTACGCAGTGAGCATTGGGGACCCACCGTGGCGCACTCCGATGATTTCGGCGCCACGTGGCAAGAACCCGAACATGGGGCCATTACCTTCCCTGCGGATACCGGTGCGGCTTTGGAGCGTGTGTGGCAGATTCAGCCCGACGGTGCAGACCGCCCAGGGGTGGTGTGGGCCGGCTGTGAACCCATCTCGGTGTGGAAGTCCGTGGACGGGGGAGAGCACTTTGAACTCAACCGCGGGCTGTGGGATCACCCGCATCGCTCCGAATGGGGTGCGGGTTTTGGCGGCGCGGCCGCGCATACGGTTTTGCCCAGCCCTGCCGATCCGGACACAATACACATCGCCATGAGCACCGGCGGCGTTTACCGCAGCCTTGACGGAGGGGCGTCGTGGGAGCCGCGAAATAAGGGCATCGGTGCCACGTTCCTGCCCGAGGAGACGCCGGAATTTGGCCAGTGCGTGCACAAGGTGGCCCGCGATGCCAATCATCCCGAGGTGCTGTTCGCGCAAAACCATGGCGGCGTCTACCGTAGCGGAGACAGTGGTGATTCCTGGGACTACATTGCCCGCGGCCTGCCGGCAGATTTCGGCTTCACCGTCATGACCCACCCGCGCCGCTCCGACACAGCCTGGGTCATTCCCATCAAGGCCGATGCCGAGCGGATCCCGCCGGATGGCCAGCTTGCCGTGCATAGAACGGACGACGGCGGTCACTCCTGGACGCGGCTCGAAGAGGGTTTGGTGCAGCCTGAGTTTAACGTTGTGCTCCGTGACGCTGCCGCAGTTGATAGTGCGGAACCCGTGGGCGTGTACTTTGGCACGCGTGGGGGATCGGTGTACGCCAGCGCGGATGAGGGCAATCATTTCTTCGAGGTCCTTAGTCACCTGCCAGATGTTTTGTGCGTCCGCGCGGCCGCCATTGAACTATGAAGGTGGAGTCGTGGCGAACGAAGTGACGGTATTGGTGCCGCAGCTGTTGCGACCTCTGGTGGGTGGCAGCGGGGAACTGCGTCTTGATGTTGGTGATGGCGCCTCGGTGGGGGAACTCCTGGATGTCATTAGTGCACAATTCCCGGTCTTTGGTCGAAGACTGCGTGATGAGACGGGAACCCTGCGTCGCCACGTCAACATTTACCTGGACGGCGACGAGGTGCGGCGGCTGGACGGCCTGCAAACCCACGTGGCCGCCGGTCGCGAACTGATGGTGATTCAGTCCGTCGCCGGTGGTTGAGCTGGCTCCCGTCCACCACCCCCAAAACGCTCGCTCGCTAACGGCATGAACACGGTTAGTGTCCCTCCGCGACGCGAGCGAGCGTTGGTGCCAAGTGCCCCGTATGTGCGCGAGCGTTGCTAAGGGCGGACGACGGCCTTCAGGGCTCCTGGATTCGTACCTGCCTTTAGCGCCGCCTCCACGTCGTCAAGCCCGTGCGTTGAGGTGACGAGCCCGTCCAAATCAATCTGCCCGGAAGCAGCCAGCGCAATGGCCGTGGGCCACGTATTCGCGTAACGGAAGGTACCGGTGATCACGAGCTCGCGCCCCTGAACAAGTGGCACCGGCAGGGAGATCGTGTCGGCGCCCATGCCCACCAGAACGCAGTGACCGCGCGGGGCCAGCCTGGCCAGACCGCCCAGGATGGCCCGTTCGGAGCCGCTCGCATCGATAAACACATCAAATTCCGGCTCCACGGGCGGCGGTTCGCCGGCCGTGAACGTATGCGCAGCGCCGTACTTTTGTGCAACCGTTAACCGCTCGGCTCGCACATCGGTCAGCGTGACAATGGCTCCGGCCAGTTGGGCCACATTAGCAATGAGCAACCCGATGGGTCCGGCGCCCGCAACCAAGACAGCATCTCCAATCTGGATCTTGCCTGCGGCCCGTGCAGCCAGGGCCACGCTGAGTGGCTCAAGAAGGGCTGCGGCGTCGTCGGAAACCGAGTCTGGAACCGGATGGCAGAAGGCGGCCGGGTGTACTGCGTACTCGGAAAACACTCCGTCTATGGGAGGCGTGGCAAAGAACCGAACGCCCGGATCGAGGTTGTAACAGCCTGCCAGGGTCTGCTTCGAGCGAGGGTCGGGAATGCCCGGCTCGAGTGAGACGCGCTGGCCCAGGGTGCGGTCCTTGACGCCGTCGCCCAGTGCGACGATGACGCCGGCGGGTTCGTGGCCCAGTACCAGAGGTGCATCCACCACATAGGGGCCAATACGGCCCTCCGTAAAGTAGTGCGTGTCCGATCCGCACACGCCAACAGACGTGATTCGCACCAGAACATCACCCGGCCCCGGAGTGGGGACAGGCCGCTGCTCCGTACGCAGCTCTCCCTGGCGAACCAAAACGGAGGCAGTCATGGAGTTGGGTAGAGCTGAGGTTGCTTGAGTGCTCATTCTCTACTTCACCGCACCCATCGAGAGCCCGCGGACGAGCTGCTTTTGTGCCACCCAGCCGGCGATCACGACGGGCAGGGAGGCCAGTACCGAAGCCGCCGACAACTTAGCAAGGAACAAGCCCTCGCTGGTCATTTGGGAGACAAGGAACACCGGCACTGTGGCCGCGTTGGCGGCCGTGAGGTTGAGGGCAAAGAAGAACTCATTCCAGGCAAAGATGACACAGATCAGTGCCGTTGCGGCCAGACCAGGGGTGACCATGGGAATCAGAATAGTGCGCAGGGTCTTGATCAGCCCGGCTCCATCCATGGACGCGGCCTCCAGGACCTCGGCGGGGACTTCCTGGAAGAAGGATCGCATCATCCAGACCGCGATTGGCAGGTTCATGGCCGTGTACAGGACAATCAGCGTGCCAATGTTGTCCAGCACCTTGAGCTGTCCGGCGATTACGTAGATGGGCATGATGACGGCCACGACGGGAAGCATCTTCGTGGAGATGAAGAAGAACAGCACGTCCTGGGTCTTCTTAACGGGTCGAATACTCACGGCATAGGCGGCCGGCACGGCCAGCAGGACCACAAGAATGGTGGAGACCCCTGTGGCGATCAGCGAGTTGAGGAAGTAAGCGCCCGCGCCGTTGCTGAGCACGGCCTCAAACTGTTCAAAGGTGGGAACGAAGAAGAACACTGGAGGGTTGGAGGCGGCGGCCGATTCGGGCTTGAACGCCGTCAGGACAAGCCAGATCACGGGCGCGAAGAACACAAACGCGAGCAACCACGTAACGGTGGTGAGGGCGGAACCGGAGAAACGCCGTCGTGCTTCACGAGACTTCCGCTCAGCGGATATCGGGGCAGGGGATTTTGGGGGAGTGATGAGAGTAGTCACGGCTTAGTCCTTTGCGTCAAAGCTGCGGAAGATCAGGCGCAGGGCGAATGTGGCAATGGCGATGGTGGCAATAACCACCACAACACCCATCGCGGCCGCCTGGCCAATGTCGAAGCCCAGGAAGGCCCGCTGGTAGATGTAGAACGGCAGGTTGGCGCTGGCTGTCCCGGGACCACCGGCCGTCATGAGGTAAATCTGGTCAAAGGTGTTGACAACGTAGATGGTGCCCAGCAGCACGCCCAGCTCAATGTAGCGGCGCAGTTGTGGCAGCGTGACCCACAGGAACGTCTTGGTCCAGCCGGCGCCGTCGATCTGCGCGGCCTCGAGGACATCCTTGGGTTGGGACTGCAGTCCGGCCAGCACCAGCAGCATAGTGAAAGGGGTCCACTGCCAGACAAGAGCCATGAGGATGGAGACGATGGGGTGCGACGCCGTCCAATCGACGGGCGGGATGCCCACCAAGGAGATCACCCAGTTCACCAGGCCGAAGCTCGGGTTCAGCATGGAGATGCTCCACAGCGTGGCCCCGGCGACCGGCATGATCAAAAATGGCGTGATGAGCATGGTGCGCACAACGCCCTGGCCGCGGAACTTGCGGTCAAGCAGGAGGGCGAAGATGATGCCAAGGACCATGGCCAAGAAGACGCAGCCAAGGGTGATGACAATGCTGTTCAGGGCCGAGCTGCGGAAAGTGGAGTCCATGAAGATATCCACATAGTTTTGCAGCCCGGTGAACTGGTTGCCATCGGGGCGCAGCAGGTTCCAGTTCCGCAGCGAGTACCAGATGGTGACAAGGAATGGCAGCTGCGTGATGACGATCGTGAAGATCAAGGCTGGCAGGAGGGGTCCTCGGCGGCGCCAACCCTCGGCCCTGGAGATGCCAGTTCCGTCGTTCGCCTTCTTGGCGTTTTTGCGGGCGTGTTGTTTAAGGTTGTGTCGATCAACCAGCGTGGTAGCCACTACTTGCCTCCTTCTTGGTATGACTTGGCAATGGGCTCGGCGTACAGCTGGGCCTGCTTGAGTGCTTCGTCGACTGTTTTCTGCCCGGCAATAGCGGCCGAGATTTGCTGGCTGACCCGGGTGCCCAGGTCCTGGAATTCCGGAATCCCCACAAATTGCAAGCCCGGGTACGGAACGGAATTGACCATGCTGGATTCCTGCTTGGCGCCGTACATCGCGTCAAGGGTTGGCTTGGCGTAGGCCTTGGCGACTGCGGCGTATTCGGGGATTTCGTAGGTGGATTTGCGGCTGCCTGGCGGGACCCGCTCCCAGCCGATCTTGTTGCCCACTAATTTGATGTAATCCTTGTTGGTCATCCAAGAGACAAAGTCCCAGGCGGCGGTCTTGTGCTTGCTGGTGGTCGGAATGGCCAACGACCAGCTGTATAGCCAGCCCGCCGACTCGGTGTTCTGCACGGGCGCTGGGGCGTACTGCGACTTACCGGCAACCAGCGACGAGGCTGGGTCTTCGATGCTGGAAACCATGGCCGTGGCGTCGTACCACATGGCCGCCTTGCCCTGGCTGTAGCGGGTGATGCAGTCGCCGTAACCGCTGGTCGCGGCGCCGGGCTGGCCGGCGTCGTGCAGCAGGTCAACGTAGTCGGTGACAGCCGCCTTGACCTCGGGGGAGTCCAACTTCGCGTTCCAGTCCGTGTCAAACCATTGGCCGCCGTAGGTGTTGATGACCGTGTCCAGTGGGGCCATGACCTCACCCCAGCCGGCGAGTCCGCGCATGCAGATCCCGGCGAAGTCCTTGGTGGGGTCGTTGAGTTTGCGGGCAATCTCGCCAATCTCGGCCCACGTGGGGTGTGCCGGCATGGTAATTCCGGCCTCCTTGAAGAGATCCTCGCGGTACACCAGGAACGACGATTCGCCATAGAACGGCACCGAATGCATATCGCCCTTGTAGCTGAGGGCGTCCTTGATGGTGGGGATGAAGTCGGCAGTGTCGTAACCTTCAGTGGCGTCGGCCAGGGGCTGGAGATTCTCAATCCAACCGTTCGCCGCCCACATCTCGGTTTCGTAGTTGGAGATCATGACAACATCGAACTCGCCGCCGCCCGTAGCTACCGAGGCGGTGATCTTGGCACGGGCCTCATTTTCAGGAAGCGTCACGAACTTGACGTTGACATTGGGATGCTTGGCCTTGAAATCGTCCTGAAGGGAGACCGCATCCTTCATCTGCGGGTTCGCAACAATGGCCACAACGATGGTGTCCTGATCGCCGGCTGGTGCGCAGCCACTCAGTGCCAGCGTGGCGGCTGCGGCGATGGCAAGCCACTTGCCGGCACGCGAACCGGGCTTAGGTGCATGTTTGGCACGAAATTGGGGGAACTTCATTGGTCACTCTCAATCTGTTTGCTCATTTGAGAAGTTATTCCTGCTCATTTGTTAAGTGACTCTAGTCATATATACTCATTTGAGCAAGAGCAATGGCTCAAATGTTTTTATTGAGGAAGGCGCACTGTGCCGGAAATTTCCCACGAGGAGCTGCTTGCCCGTATTGGGCAGGCGTATTACTTGGACAACCAGTCCAAGGTTGAAATAGCCACGGAACACGGAATTTCGCGGTTCCAGGTTGCACGCCTCCTCGACGAGGCCCGTGCCGAAGGTATCGTCCATATTGAAATCCGCCGCCCCGGTGCGGAGACAGGGATCGACGTCGAGGCGCTCGCCGCCGCCCTCGGCCTGCACCGCGTCGTGGTGGTCAAGACCGTCGGTGACGACTTTGCTCAGCGGGATATTCAGGCGCAGGCCGTGGCGCAGGAGCTCATGAATGAGGCTCGAACAGGCATGACCATTGGCATCTCGTGGTCGCGAACCTTGGACATGGCCGCGCGCCACGTGAAGGAACTTCCCAAGTGCGACATCGTTCAACTGGCCGGCGCTCTACCCACTCCGGGAGGTGGTAACCCCTTGGAGATCATCCAACGCCTGGGCCGCGTAGGCGGCGGACGGACGTGGCCAATGTGGGCCCCGTTGGTGGTAGACAGTGCGGCGACGGCCACCGGCCTGCGCCGTCAGCCTGAGATTGCCGATGCCATGCATAAAGCCGATTCGCTGGATCTGGCTATCGTTGCCATCGGGGCGTGGGCGCCGAACCTTTCAACCGTCTGGGATCGCGTTGATAATGCCGTGCGCCAAGACGGCATCAATAGGGGAGCCGTGGCCGAGTGCTCCGGCCGGTTGATCGCCATGGACGGATCGATGGTCGCGTCCGAATTGGATGCCCGGATTCTCTCCGTCAGGGTTGACCAACTCAAATGCACGCCCAAGGTCATTGCCGTGGCGCAGGGTGCGGGGCGCGGCGACGCTGTACGTGCCTGCATCGCCGCGGGAATCGTCAACACCCTCGTGGTTGACGAGTCGCTTGCTATGGCGCTGCAGGAATTTGCCACCGGCCACGAGGTGTCTGCATGAGCACCGCAGTGGGCACCGAAACCATGAACATTTCAGACGAGAATCGAACGCTGTCCGCCGCAGGCCGGCTGGTTGTTGGAGTCGATTCCTCCACCCAGTCGTGCAAGGTTGTGGCAGTTGATCTGGAGACCGGGGCGCAGGTGTCCGCCGGGTCCGCGTCCCATCCGGACGGCACGTCCATCAATCCGCATCTTTGGACGTCCGCGCTGGAGGAAGCTTGGAGGGCCGCGGGCATTGCGGCGCTGGGGGAACGGGTTGCCGGTGTGGCTGTTGCCGCCCAGCAGCACGGCATGGTGGGTGTGAACGGGGACAATGAGCCCGTCCATGATGCCCTGCTGTGGAACGATGTGCGCAGTGCGGAAGAAGCCGGCCGCATGGTCGCCGAGCTGGGTGCCGAGGCATGGGTCGATGCGGTCAACATACTCCCCGTCGCCTCATTCACACTGACAAAACTCGCCTGGCTGGCACGTTGGCAGCCGGACGCGGCCGCCAGGCTGGACACCGTGGGCCTGCCCCATGACTGGCTCAACCTGCAGCTGTCGGGGTCGTGGTCCACCGACCGCAGCGACGCCTCCGGCACTGCCTACTTCGACCCGGTTGCCAACACGTACCGGGTCGAACTACTGGAGAAGTTCTTCGGCGCAGTGCCCTCCCTGCCCCAGGTTCTCGCACCCAACGAAAGCGCCGGGCAGCTGCTCCCGCGCTGGGGCTCAAGTGCCGCCGTCGTCGGTGCCGGCATGGGCGACAACGCCGGGGCGGCACTGGGCCTGGAGTTGGCGCCAGGGGAGGTGGCCGTCTCGATTGGCACCTCGGGCACGGTGTTCACCATCTCGGAGACGGCGGTGCGTGACGTTTCCGGACAGCTCGCGGGATTTGCTGACGCAACGGGGCGGCACCTGCCCTTGCTCGCCACGATCAACGCGGCCCGCGTCATGGCGGCCGGAGCTGCCATGCTCAACGTGGACCTGGCCGAATTTGACCGGCTCGCGCTCGCCGCCGCCCCCGATGCCGGCGGGTTGACGCTGCTGCCCTACCTTGACGGCGAACGCACGCCGAACCTGCCCGATGCCACGGGGTCCATGCTGGGCCTGACCCGGGCGAACATGACGCCGAACAACATGGCGCGGGCATCTGTGCTGGCGGTGTTGAACTCGCTGGCCGACGCGCTGGACTCGCTTGGGTCATTTGGGGTTCCTGTGGAGCGGGTGCTGCTCATCGGTGGCGGCGCCAAGTCCCGGGCGCTGCGGGAGGCGGCCGCCACGGTGTTTGGCGTGCCCGTCGACGTGCCCGAACAGCGTGAATATGTGGCGCTTGGGGCCGCGCGCCAGGCGGCCTGGGCTGCGACCGGGGAACTTCCCGTGTGGGGGCGGCGGATCGAGGAGTCCTTCATACCCGACGGCGCATGGGGCAGCCTGGTGCGAGGTCGGTACGTCGCGGCCCGAAAGGCTATTTACGGGCGGTAGGCGGCGTCCAGGCCTTGCCGCGTCGCCGGTGGCCTGAAGTCGTGGGGGCGGAGTTATCCACAGGCGCACCGACGGGTATTGAATTCGCGATCTGACGGGGCAAGGCTTGTGGCATGGACATACGGGCTTTGGCCGGCGGCATCGATCGGGACTGGCCGGTCGGCCTGACCTCTGCAACCACGGCCGAGCTCACACATTCCGGGCTGGGGCCGCGTCGCCTGACGGCGGGAGTGAAATTTGGCCTGCTCCTCCGTATCCGGCACGGTGTCTATATCCGCAGGGGTGATTGGGAGGGCCTATATCCTTCTCAGAGGGACGAACTGCGGCTGCTTGCGCACTGCCAGGCCACGAAAGCAACGGCGCTTTATAGCCATCTCAGTGCGGCCCGGCTGCGGGGACTTTACGTGTGGAATGGCAGTCCAGACGTTCACGTGACAGCGAAGTCCGCGCTTGCCGGTGACAGTGCTGTGCCGGGTGTTCGTGTGCACCGGCGCACGCTGGCTCCGGAACAGCGACGGCGAATCACCCTTAAAAGGTACGGGGTTGTACGTGTGACATCGCTGGAACAGACCATTGTGGACTGTGCACGTACCGAGCCATTTGTCACAGCAGTAATCATTGGCGACTCCGGCCTGCACAAGGGTGTGAGCCTGGAACTCATGAACCAGCTTGTTGCCGGGATGGACGGCCATCGCGGTGTGCGAGCAGCAAGGCGCGTACTGGCAGCTTTGGACAAGGGTTCTCAATCCGCCGGCGAGACCCGGCTGCGGCTGGTAGTGGCAGGCATGAACATTCCCCAGCCTGAATATCAGGTGTGGCTGCTGGCCGCCGGCAACAACTACCGGGTGGACGGGGCATGGCGCGCGATCAAACTGGCGCTCGAGTTTGATGGAAAGAGTAAATACTTTGACTATCAGCGCACGGACGAGGCCATTTATGAGGAGCGGCAGCGGGAGCGGGAGCTCATGGAAGTGGGTTGGATGTTTCTTCGGGTGGAGTGGAAGGACCTGGCCGATCCGGACCTGCTTAAGCGGCGGATTCGGGCAGCCATCGATGCCGCCAGCCGCCGCTTCAAGCCTTGAAGCACCGACAACGTGGCCAGCTGGCGAGTGTAGGGCAAAGTTCCCGTACGCTCGACAGCTGGCCACGTTTTGAGTGGAAGATTTGGGTTACCGGCCCAGAGCCACGAGCTCCTCGACGGCGGCACGGGCACCGCGAGTATGCAGGGTGTCCAGCGTGCGCAGGTAGGCGTCCGTGAAGCGGGCGTTATCCACGAGGTCACCAAAGACGTCGCGGTTGCGCAGGAATGCCAGCTTATCCTCGTGTTGCAAGGCGGCGGCTGCCATGAGTGGCTCCTTCAGGCGGTCGACGACGTCCAAGGGTGCGCCGGATTCATCCGTCCCCTCGGCGTACCGCGCCCATGAGGCGACGATACCCGCGGAACGGGCGATCCCGCCGTCGTCCGTCAGCTTGTCGTTGCCAAGGTTGATCCAGATGACCGGGACCAGCCACTTGGGGATCCGGTCTGAACTCTCGGCACACAGGCGGGCGAGGGTGTCACGGACATGCTCGTTGGCAAAGCGCTCGATGAGCGTGCGCTTGTACAGTGGCAGGTCCACGCCGGGCAGTGGCGAGAGCGCGGGCGTGCCCTCAAGGTCCATGTAATCAAGCAGGAACTGGACAAATAATGGATCCTGGCAGACCTCGTGCGCGTAGGTGTAGCCGGCCAGGGTGCCGAAATAGCAGAGCGCCTGGTGGCTGGCGTTGAGGAGCCGGAGTTTCATGAGTTCGTACGGCTCGACGTCGTCAACCACCTGCACGCCGGCGTCCTCGAATGGTGGGCGACCCATCGTGAAGTGGTCCTCCAGCACCCATTGTTCGAACGGCTCGCAAACCACCGGCCACTGGTCCGTGATGCCAAATTCGGTGGCAATCGCGTCGCGGTCTGCATCGGCCGTGACAGGTGTGATTCGGTCCACCATGGAGTTTGGGAACAGTACGTTGGCACGCATCCAGGCGGCCAAATCTGGATCCCGAAGCTCGGCAAAGGCCGTGAACATCTTCTTTGCCACGTCGCCATTGCCCTGGATGTTGTCGCAGGACATGACGGTGAATGGGGCAATGCCGCGAGAACGACGGCGGGAGAGCGCCTCAGTAACGAGGCCGAAGGTTGTGCGCGGGGTCGCGTTGGGTGAGAGGTCGTGGACGACGTCGGGGTTTTCGGCGTCGAAATCGCCTGTCACGTGATGGAAGTTGTAGCCGCCCTCGGTTACCGTCAGTGAGACGATGCGGGTGTCCGGGGAAGCCATCATCTCAATGACGGCATCGGGGTCCGCGGGTGCAAAGAGGTACTCGGTGATGGAGCCGATCACGCGGGCCTCGCGCCGCCCGTCCGGATGCTTGAGGACCATTGTGTAGAGGCAGTCCTGCTCGGCCATGACCTGGGCCATCTTGGCATCGTGCTCCAGTACCCCAACTCCGCAGATGCCCCAGTCGAGCGCCTTCCCGGCGTTCATGAGTCGATCAAGGTACATGGCCTGATGGGCGCGGTGGAAGCCGCCAACACCAAAGTGCACGATTCCCGTGGTGACCTTGGTGCGGTCGTAGGCCGGAACGGCCACCGACTCAGGTAGGTGGGTGAGGCTCTCGGCATTGAGCTGCGGCACGGTTGGCTCCTTTGGTGACGTGATCTTCGTCCCACTATAACAAATGAGCGCCATGTGTCTACTCAAATGAGCGGAGCTAAGATTCTGCGGCTTAGCGGGGTTTGCGTCGCTCTGTGCTGCGCCTCGTGGTGCTGGGGGGCTATATTGGCCAGTATCCGACGCAGGACTATTTGCAGCAGGAGGGCCACATGGCCAAGGAACTTGCCAGTCAGCTCATCGAACAATTGCAGGCAGCGGGTGTGCGGCGTATCTACGGGATTGTGGGCGACAGCCTGAACCCGCTGGTGGATGCGGTGCGGAAAACCGGCGGTTCCGCCAAAGGCGGGATTGACTGGATCCATGTCCGCCACGAGGAAGCCGCCGCGTTCGCAGCCGGTGCCGAGGCGCAGCTCACCGGGGAACTGGCCGTGTGTGCTGGTTCGTGTGGTCCGGGAAATTTGCACCTGATGAACGGGCTCTATGACGCCAATCGCACGGGTGCGCCGGTGTTGGCCATCGCGTCCCATCTTCCCAGCGTACAAATCGGCAGCGGATTTTTTCAGGAGACCCACCCAGACCGGCTGTTTGGCGAGTGCTCGGTGTACTCGGAGCTCATCAGTACCTCTGACCAGGCTCCAAGGGTGCTCCACAATGCCATTCAACATGCCGTGGGCTTGCGGGGTGTTGCTGTGGTGACGTTGCCAGGTGACATCGCCAGTTTGCCAGCCACTGCGCCGTCGCCGCTGCAGCGCCCCTTGCGCCCGGCAAGTTTGGTGCCAGCCTCGGAAAGCATCAAAGAACTGGCAGACGCGATCAATAGCGCTAACAAGGTGGCCATCTTCGCCGGAGCCGGCGTGCAGGGAGCTCATGACGAAGTCATTGCGCTGGCGGAACTGATCAAGGCACCCATTGGGCACAGCCTGCGCGGCAAGGATTTCATCCAATACGACAACCCCTACGACATTGGGATGACCGGCCTGTTGGGCTACGGGGCAGCGGCGGAGGGTATCGAGGATGCTGACCTGCTAATCATGCTTGGCACCGATTTTCCATATGACCAATTCCTGCCGTCCACAAGAACTGCCCAAGTGGACAGGGCTCCTGAGCATTTAGGGCGTCGGACGGACGTGGATATTGCCGTTCATGGTGACGTCCTTCCCACAATCCAGGCACTGATGCCCCTGATAGTGGCCAAGGAGCATTCCAAGTTCTTGGATACGATCCTGAAAAAACACGACAAGCTCATGAATAAGGCAGTGGGTGCTTATACCCGCAAGGCCGACAAATTGGTGCCCATCCACCCGGAATACGCCGCATCCCTGCTTGATGAAATTGCCGCCGACGATGCGATCTTCACCGCTGACACCGGCATGTGCAATGTTTGGACAGCTCGTTACATCAACCCCTTGGGTACGCGCAGGCTGATTGGTTCCTATCTACATGGTTCCATGGCGAATGCGCTTCCCCAGGCCATCGGTGTCCAGGCGGCCTATCCCGACCGGCAAGTCATCTCCGTCTCCGGCGATGGCGGACTGTCCATGCTGCTGGGTGAATTGATCACGGCCGCGGCCCACAAGCTGCCCATCAACGTGGTGGTCTTCAATAACTCCACCCTGGGCATGGTGAAGCTTGAAATGTTAGTCGACGGACTGCAGGACTTTGGCGTGGACGTTCCAGACGCCAACTACGCCGCCATTGCTGCGGCGATGGGCTTCCATGCCGTCCGTGTCACCGATCCGGGCAATATCGCGGACGCCTATAGGGCTGCCTTTGCCCATGATGGGCCCTCCCTGGTGGAATTGATCACCGATCCCAATGCCCTGTCCATTCCGCCAAAAATCAAGGGTGGGCAAGTGATTGGCTTTGCCACGGCGATGTCGAAGATCGTACTGAACAAGGGTGCCGGCGAGGCTGTCAGCATGGCCCGGTCCAATCTGCGCAACATCCCCCGCGGCTAACCCGCCTCCCACAATCTAAGGATCCCGATGTTCATAGCAGCACTCATTTTCGCTGGACTGGCCGCGCTGGTTCACGTTTACATCTTTGTGTTGGAGTCGCTGCGTTGGACGGCGGACAGCACCCGGAAGACCTTCGGCACCTCTGTTGCGGAGGCGAACTCCACCAAGGAAATGGCCTTCAATCAGGGGTTCTACAACCTGTTCCTTGCCGTAGTGGCCGCGGCCGGTATTGTCGCCGGCGCCGCTGGCCACCATGGTGTGGGTGCCGCACTTGTCCTCGCCGGAGCTGGTTCTATGCTTGCCGCTGGGCTGGTCTTGCTCATTTCATCGCCTTCGAAAGCAAAAGCGGCCCTGGTGCAGCTCACGTTCCCGCTGCTCGCCGTCGTCCTTGTCTTGGTGTCGCTGGCTGCTTAGAAAGCAGTCCGGCGCAAGCCACTCGATACGAGGGCTAGACAGAGCAGGCACACCACAGCGCAGGCGCCTAGCAAAACCGTATAGGTGGCGAAGCCCGCCAACCCGGCCAAGGCCATGGGGAGTAGAAACCCGATATAGCTGAGGCTATAGAACACGCCCGTCAGCCCGGCCAGATCCCGGCCGGTGGCGATGCGTTGGATCTCCACCAATCCCGAAACCAGGGCGATTCCGTACGATGCACCCAACAATATTGCAGATACGGCACCGGCCACTAGGGATAGATAGTGGGCGTTGATGGCCGTGACGATGAGCCCGACGATCATGGTTGTCATCCCCACGAGAAGGGCTCTGCCTCCCGTTGCCTCATTGATGCGTGCGGCAAAGGGCTGCACGAGGGCCCCCGTGCCCAGCGTGAGGACGGTTAGCAGCGTGGCGTAGCCAAGCTGCATGGTGCCTAGGCGCTCGCCTTCGAGCATGGGAATGACGGCGTAAGCGACACCGGCCGTCGCAAAAATCCAAGGAGCAGCTGGTAAGACTACGCGGCGGAATCGCAGGTGTCCCACAAGCGGCACGCGCAGATCGTCTAGGAGTGAGGTTGCCTGCGGGCCGTCCTGGCCGGCCTCGAGGGTGACTGTCTCCGGCGCTTTCGCCAATGCCAACAACGCGAGAATACTCAAGACGATGTGCAGGATGTAGGGGGTCATGGTGGGCAATGGGCCCCACTGTGCAAGGATTCCGGACGCGCCAGCGCCGAGTCCAAAGCCCAGCGTCAGGATCAGTGAGGGGCGACGGGCTCCAGCCGTGGCGTCAGCCTGCTTATCGAACGGCGGCATGGATAGTTCCTTGAGCCAGCTCGTACCCACAGCCATGCCGATTCCGACCCCGATGCCAGCTAGCATTCGGCCCGCGCACATGAGGATCTCACTGTGAAAACACAAGGCCAAGATCACGCTGGCGACGATCCCAAGAATAACGCCGAGGATGGTCAGCAGCTTGCGCCCGTACCGGTCAGATAACGGACCGGAGATGAGTAAACCCGGAATGAGGCCCAAAACGTAAGTGGCAAGGAACAAGTCCACGCTCACCACGGAGTAGTGGCCAATATCGCGGTACAGGCTGAGAAGTGGTGTGAAGTGATTGCCTCCCCACGCCAAGACGAAAACTGCGGGGGCGGCACGAAGCCATAATGCGGCGCGGGCGGCGCGCATGAAAATCACTATCCTTGGGGTTGCTTGTGGTTACTTCAATGGGCGAATAGATTACTTACGTTGCTGCGACGTGGCGTCGCAGCAATTCCTCGTAGCCGCGAGGATCGGCCGAAGCCAGGAGCTCGGCGAGCCGGGCGTGATCGTCCATGAAGCGCTGCAAATCAGCTGTGTTGGTGCGTGCGGTGAGGCACGTTAGCCGGGCCAAGCGAGGTCCGAGCTGAGCATAGAAATCATCGATGATGGGATTCCCAGAACCAGCAACGATTCGGGCATGGAATTGATGATCGGCGCGGGCGAAGGCAGGAAGATCGTCCTGTTCTGCTGCCGCGCGTTGCACAGCGATCAAAGCAGCCAAGTCCGCCGCGATACGCTGTTCCCCTGAGGCACCGCTTGTCGTTTGCTCCCGGCCAGCTGTTTGAAGTTCGACGGCGCGAGACTCAAGCATGATGCGGACCTGCAAGAGGTGCGCGGTTTCTTCCGGGGTGTGGCTCGTAACGACGGCGCCCTTTTTCGGGAACAAGCGCAACAGGCCCTGCGATTCCATCAGGAGGAACGCCTCGCGCACGGGAGTCCGGCTCACATCGAAGCGCTCGGCCACTTCGCCCTCGGTGATGAGGGTGCCCCCGGGAAGGGTGCCACCGACAATGTCGGCGCTGACGCTCGCATACACGCGTTCCACTGCGGTGCTCGCCTGAACCGGTTCGGGGTGCCAAGACCAATGTCGGCTGATATGAGGATTTTTGGCCATGGTTTGAGTATAGATCATAAATGCATTGATAAATGCAACACGATTTTGAGGCGCTAGCCATTGAAGGGCCGGGGCAACGAGCATAGCGTTGAACTACATCCGAGGGGGTGGCCAAAGTGGAAATTCATCTGTGGTGGCTTGAGCTCGAATTACGAGCCAAGCAGTGGCTGCGTGAAAATACGGGCGCGCAAGAAGTGCCCGACAATGTTGCGGAGGCCGTGGCTGCGGCCGGCGGCAGTTTGACCGGAGGAACACTGACACAGCGCGAGTGGGACTTCATCGTGACCCAGTCGGAGTTCGTTGACTAGTGGTGCTGGTGGTGGGACTTGGCTGCTACTGGGATGCCTGGATCACGGCAAACGTCAGGACTGCCGTCAGGGCAACAAACGGAATGCACATGAGCGCATGCAGGATCTTGTGCTCTTTCAGAATGGCGACAAATTCACGCAGAAACGCGCTGGGTAGGAAGTATCGAGCCGTGGGGGAGCCAACCACTTGTGCGTCGATCCCTAACTTGCGTGACAGCAGGGCCGCCCGCAGCACATGGTAATTATTGGTCACGACCACCATCTCGCCCTCGCGACCTTGCTCCTTGGCCACGGCTGCAGAGAACCTGAGGTTCTGGGCCGTGTTGACCGCTTGATCTTCCGCCACGACATGTTGTTCCGGCGCACCAGCCGCCACGAGGTACTCGGCCATGGCGACGCCCTCGGGGTGAGATTCATCTGCGCCCTGACCCCCGCTGGGAATCAACAAGGGCGAGTTCTCCGGCGCCGCCTCTTGATAAATTTCCAGCCCCTTATCTAAACGGGAACGAAGGAGCGGGGGCACTTTTCCGTTGATAATTTGCGAGCCTAGGATGACCACGGCAACGGGCTTAAGGGTGTGCTTCATGCGCCCGTAAGCCACGGCATAGGCCAGAAAAACCACAAAAACAACACCAAAGTAGCTGCACAGGAAGAACAGCAGGGCGGCCAGGCCGATGGCCACGGGGTTGAGCGTGATGACGAGGAGAACCGCGAACACTGGAAGCCCCACAAGGGCCACGCCCGCCACGAGCGAGAGTAGATTGCCCAGGCTGCGGCCCTCATTGCGCATCATGGTGGCGCCGTTGCTGATGAGGAATCCGGCCAAGACTAAAATCGCCAGCGGGGAGGCCGCGATGATGGCGAAGGCGATCCACTGCGTCCACGGGAACCAGTTCGCCAGGATTTCCGAGATGCCCACGAGCGCGAACCAGCCCGCAGCCACGAGGACTATGCCGTTTCGCAGCATACGGGGATCCTTGTGGCGTAGATACAGGTAAACGCAGCCCAAAATGAGGGCCAGAATCAGGGAAATCATGGTGCCAGCCTACGTGCTGAGGGGAGGTGGGCGCCGTCGAACCTGCCGAATAAGAGCCGGAAATGTGATCTTAGCGGCCAAGGCGGGACAGTTCAGGGGAAGTGGGAGACAATGGAAAGGATGACTTCCCCCAAAAACACCCCCAGCCCCGCCGCAGCCGATGCGACAGCCCCGACGACGCGACCTTCCCGCCGCCCGGCGCAGGTCATGCCTGCCACCGAGGGCTGGAAGCAGGCGAAGGATCCGGCGGGTCGCCCGCTGCTGCAGTTCAAGTCCCCGCGCGTCTCGCAGCCGCCAACACACCTGGCCGATATGACGCTGCCCGAGCGTGAGGCGAAGTTCAAGGAGATGGGCCTGCCGGCATTCCGTGCCAAGCAGCTCTCGGTGCATTACTTCCAGCACTACACCACCGATCCCGAGCTCATGAGCGATCTGCCCAAGGATCGCCGCGCCGAGATCGTGGACACCATGTTCCCGAAGCTGCTGACCGAGGTCAAGCGCCTCACCACGGACAACGGTGACACCATCAAGTTCCTGTGGCGCCTCTTCGACGGCTCCCTCGTGGAGTCCGTGCTCATGCGTTACACGGGTCGCGTGACCCTGTGCGTGTCCAGCCAGTGTGGTTGCGGTATGAACTGCCCGTTCTGTGCCACGGGCCAGGCCGGTCTGACCCGCAATATGTCTACGGCAGAGATTCTGGACCAGATCGTTCAGGCCAACCGGGTCATCGCCGAGGGTGGGCTGGGACACCTGCGCCGCGATGGCGGGCACGACGCCGAGCGCGTCACCAACATTGTCTTCATGGGCATGGGTGAGCCGCTGGCCAACTACAAGCGCGTCATGAACGCGGTGCACCGCATGGTCGCCGAGGGTCCCGAGGGCCTGGGCATGTCAGCCCGCGGCATCACGGTCTCCACCGTGGGCCTGGCTCCGGCCATCAACAAGCTGGCGCAGGAGGGTCTGGGCATCACGTTCGCACTGTCCCTGCACGCGCCCGACGACGAGCTCCGCGACGAGCTCATCCCCGTCAACGACAAGTGGAAGGTGGACGAGGTCCTCGACGCCGCGTACAACTACTACAAGGTCACGGGCCGCCGCGTCTCCATCGAGTACGCGTTGATCAAGGACATGAACGACCACCCCTGGCGTGCCGAACTCCTCGCGAAGAAGCTCAATCAGCGCGGCCGCGGCTGGGTTCACGTCAACCCGATCCCGTTGAACCCCACCCCGGGTTCTATCTGGACCTCGTCCGAGCCCGAGGTCATGCAGGAATTCATCGACACGTTGATCGACAACGGTGTACCCACCACGCTGCGCGACACCCGCGGCAAGGAAATTGACGGCGCCTGCGGTCAGCTCGCAGCGGCCGAGTAACGTCTCGCCTAACTGAACTGGCAGAAAACTAAAGAACGACGCCGGAACGCAAGTTCCGGCGTCGTTCTTTAAGTTAAGCGGTGGTTGAGTTAGGGAATGTCGTTGAGGGTCTTCTCGACCGCGGCAAGGCGCTTGTCGAGGGATTCCAGCTTACTGAGCAGTTCCGTGCTGACTGCCGTGTTCGCCTTGACCACTTCACGCAGTTCATCGGCTCCGCCGAGTTCCGTCTGGCGGGTCTTGGCGTTGGCCTGGGCTACGACGATCTGGTAGGTGATGCCGCCGATGATGCCGATGATTGCGATCCAGGCCCACCACGGTACAAATTCGATTCCCATAATCATTTACCGCTTTCTTTTTTTGGTTCGAGGTCGGGCGCTTCGAGCGGTCCGACGGCTGCCGTGATGGCGGCCGGGTCAATGGTGAATGTGAAGGGAACGACCTCGAAGTACTTCAGGGCCTTACCTTCGGGGGAGAGTTCCAGTCGACCGGAGAGATATCCGGCCTCCTCGAGCCTCTGGAGGTGCATGTACAGCAGGGGTCGAGACATCCCCAGGCGCCTAGCCAGTTCGCTGACATGGAGCGACTCGGCTGAAAGTGCTGCGATGATGCGGTACCGCGTGGGATGAGCAATGGCCGTGACCTTTGCGATCTCTTCTTCCAATGACATTTCTGCACCTCCTTTCACCTGTCAGTAAATAATTACACATGTTTGTGTTGGTGCACAAGGGTTAACGTCAACGACTTTTGGCAACACCGACATTGTGACTGTCGACAGGGGCCTAGCGCGTCTTCGCGGTGACCACATACGCGGTTGTTGACCCGGGCTCGATCTCTGTCCGGCCGGCATCGGCAATGACCGGGCCGGCCGCTTTCCGTGCGCCCTTGCGGAACTCCTTGGCAGGCAATGCCACAACGCCAACGGGGAACCCGGCTCCGGCCCACGCCGAAACGGTGGCCACTTTGGACTCCAGCACCCAGGCCAGCAGGGCGTGGGCCGCCTGGGCAGCGGCCTTTCCTGTGGACATTTCCAAGGAGGCGTTCAACACGATGGTCAGCGGCTGCGGCGGTAATGGGGCGCCAACTGGCAGCTGGGTTCCCGACACCTGTAGCTTTGCCAGGAGCTTCGGCAGTTCCGCCGCGGGCATGGGTGGCAGTCCCACGGCGCTGGCCTCACCCACCGTGGACACGGCCTGATCGGGGAACATGGCGCGGACTTTAGCGAACATTTTGGCGTCGGCACGTCGCACAGACTTGGCAAAGGCGCCCTCGGCCCACTGATGCCATTCGGGATTTGCCGGATCGTGTAAGAACGCCTGGGCCGAGGCCAGTGCGGCGGCGGCAATGCCGTGCTGCTCACTGGCGGGTTCCTCCCGGTCAACGAGCAAAATAATGGGTTGGACGAGTTCCTGTGCGCTGCGTTCGGTGTATTCACTCACTCCCTAAGCGTAGGGCTATCGGCAACGCCATGTGACAAGCTGGAGCTCAGTCCCATTCCTCGCATACCGGCTCATCGTGGCAGTTGTGCAACCGTCTTGTTCAGGAGTCTCCATGCGCACACCTCTTAGCGTTGCCGCCCGTGCGAACGTCCAGCCGTTTGCCGTGATGGATATTCTGCAGCGGGTGGCCGAGCTTCGTGCCGCCGGTCGCGATGTCATCTCACTGTGCGCTGGCGAGCCCAGCGGAGGTGCACCTGGTGCCGTTTCGGCACGTGCCGCGCAGATCCATGCTTCAGGATTGCCACTGACGTACACACCAACGTTGGGCATCCTGGAACTCCGTCAGGCCATCGCCGGGCACTACCAGCGGTGGTACGGCATGGAACTTTCTGCCAACAATGTTGCCGTCACGACAGGCTCATCCGGCGCCTTTATGTTGCTGTTCCTGGCCGCGTTTAACCCGGGAGATAAGGTGGCGCTTGCCCGTCCCGGCTACCCGGCCTATAAGAACATCCTGAAGGCGCTAGGGATTGAGGTCATTGAGCTCGACGCCGGATCGGAGAGTCATTTTCAGCCCACCCCAGAACTTTTGGATGCAGCGGTGCAGGAACACGGCCCGCTGGCAGGTTTAGTTCTGGCCTCGCCCGCCAACCCCACGGGCACGATGGTCACGCGCGCCGAATTGGAGGCGTTGAGCGCTTGGTGCGGGGATCACGGGGTGCGACTGATCAGCGACGAAATCTATCACGGCATCACGTATCCCGCACCGGGCGCCGCGGATCCGAAAGGCGTTTGCGCCTGGGAACTGGACCGCTCCGGCGCTGTTATCTCCAGTTTCTCAAAGTACTGGGGAATGACCGGTTGGCGTTTGGGATGGGCTCTGGTGCCAGACGATTTGATTCAAGCGGTCGACGCGCTGGCCGGAAATGTTGCCCTGTGTCCACCCGCTCCAGCTCAAATGGCGGCGATCGAGGCGTTTAGTGAGCAGTCCTATGCCGAAGCGGATGCCTTTGTCGCGGAATTCTCGCGCACCCGAGACTACGTCTTGGGGAAGGTTGCCGCACTGGGCTGGAGTGATGCGGCACCGGCTGATGGGGCCTTTTATTTTTATGCCACCCTAGGCTCGGCCAAGGGAACGTTCACGAGTTCAGAACAGTATTGCGTGGCGTTGCTGGAGAGCGAAGGCGTTGCGTTGGTACCCGGCGATGACTTTGACGGGGTCGGGGGCAGTGCCACCGTCCGCTTGAGTTTCGCCGCCGGGTACGACGCCGTGTGTGAGGCGCTTGCGCGGATTGAACGTTTTCAGGCCGCAAATGCCTAGGAACTGAATGGTTAGTTCTGTGCGTTCGCGATCTTGACGGGAATCCGGTCCCGGTCATAGGTGATGGAGTCGTAACCATGCGGGGCAGGCTTGCCGTCCTCGCCCAGATTGACGAACACAATCTTTTCGACGGTCAGAATGGACTCGCGGGTAAAGATATTGCGGACTTCAGCACGCATGGTCAGCGAGGTGCGACCAAAGGCAGTGGCCGTCAGGCCCATCTCGATGAGGTCGCCCAGGACGGCAGAAGAAACGAAGTTAATTTCAGACATGTACTTGGTGACGGCTTTGCCGTTTCCCAACTGAACGATGGCGTAAATTGCTGCTTCTTCATCGATCCAACGGAGCAGGCTGCCACCAAAAAGCGTGCCGTTAGCGTTGAGGTCTTCGGGGCGAACCCATTTGCGGGTGCGGAAGGTAATGTCACCAGTGTTCATAGCCGTAAATGTATCGTGAAAACCGGCCGTGTGGGTCGTTTTTGTTAGCCATAACACACCATGTTTTGTACCACTAACTCCTTGATTTGATGCGTTGGTTCCTCCACAAGGTGGGCAGTTCGGCTGCCTTATCCACAAAAGATGCAGCGGGCCTTTTGCTGCCGTTTCACAGCAGGCAGGGTGGATTCATGGAAAGGAAAACCATGGATCATTACAGTGGCGATGAAAGCGCCGGAGCTGGCAATTCTGAAGAACAGGATGAGGCCGTTGACCGAGTGTTCCGAGAACTCGCGGGGCCATTGGTCGTGCCGTACCGCAATGAGTGTTTAGTGTGTTTCCTCATGCGCGTCATGATGTTTCTAGAGCCACAAGGCTTTGCCATGACGGCTAGGTTTCGGCAATTCAACGCGCCTCGAGCAAGCAATCTGGGTGGACGGCTCGCCCAGAAGGGAATCTTCAGCGATGGGCAATTGATTCAAGCCGGAGTCCTCGTCAACGAAACCATTTGGACTGCGGAGCGCTGCCCAGATTGCGGCATCCCTTATACGTCTCCGGACTGCCTTGAGGTGCGGCGCGGATCGACCCAACCCTGCAAGCTATGGCGCTGGCGGCGTGATGTGGAGCGTGAGCGGTTTAACGCATGGCCACACCACTTCACTTGGGACTGACGGCACGAAACCGCTGAAGCAGTCGATGTCGCTGTCGTGGGATCGTCCTAAACACCAGCGGCACCCAACCGCGCTGTAAAGCGCAGCTAGGTGCCGCCGTCGTTCTTTAGCCGCTTAAGAGCAGGTGGCTCAGAGGTGGATTACTTGTTCAAGTGGTCCACGAGTGACTCTGCGATACCGATGTACTTGCCCGGGGTCAGAGCCAACAAGCGCTCCTGAGCGCCGGCGGACAGGCCAAGGCCGGAGACGAACTCCTGCATGCGGTCAGCGTCGACGCGATGACCGCGGGTGAGGTCCTTCAACCGCTCGTACGGATCTTCCATGCCCTCAACACCGGCAATCGCTTCGGCGCGCATGACCATCTGGATGGCTTCGGCGAGCACTTCCCAGTTGTGGTCCAGATCGTCAGCCAAAACGGCTTCTGCGGTGTCCAAACGACCCAGGCCACCCAGAACGTTGTTGATGGCCAAGATGGAGTGTCCGAAGGCCACTCCGATGTTGCGCTGGCTGGAGGAGTCGGTGAGGTCGCGCTGCCAGCGGCTCGTGACCAAGGTGGCGCCCAAGGTGTCCAGAAGGGCGTTGGAGAGCTCCAGGTTGGCCTCGGCGTTTTCGAAACGGATCGGGTTGACCTTATGCGGCATGGTGGAGGAACCCGTGGCGCCCGGAACTGGGATCTGAGCGAAGTAACCGATGGAGATGTAGCTCCAGACGTCCGTGCACAGGTTGTGCAGGATGCGGTTGAAGCGGGCCATATCGGCGTAAAGCTCGGCCTGCCAGTCGTGCGATTCAATCTGCGTGGTCAGCGGGTTCCAGGTCAGGCCCAATGCTTCGACGAAGCTCTTGGCAACATCCTGCCAGTCGGCTTCGGGAACGGAGGCGTAGTGTGCCGCGTAGGTTCCGGTGGCGCCGTTGATCTTGCCCAAAAATTCGGTCTTGGCAACACGATCCAGCTGACGGCCCAGGCGGTGCGCCGTGACAGCCAATTCCTTACCCAAGGTGGTGGGTGTGGCCGGCTGGCCGTGCGTGCGAGAGAGCATAGGGACGGCGCGGTTTTCCTCGGCCATGGCGGCGATCTTGGCGACGAGTTCGCGAGCTGCGGGAAGCCAGACGTCCTCGACGGCGCCCTTGACGCCCACGGCGTATGACAGGTTGTTGATGTCTTCGCTGGTGCAACCAAAGTGAACCAGCGGCTTCAGGCGCTCGAGGCCCAAGGCTCCGAGACGGTTACCGATGAAGTACTCCACGGCCTTGACGTCGTGAACGGTGACCTTTTCAATAGCGGCGAGTTCCGCAACGGAGGCTGCGTCGAATTCGGTGACGATGGATCGCAGGCCGGCCTGCTGTTCAGCCGTCAGGGGCTCGGTTCCCGGAAGAACATTGTTGCTCGTGAGGTGGATGAACCATTCAACCTCAACACCAACGCGGTCGCGGTTCAAAGCCGCTTCAGACAGGTAGTCCACCAGCGGGGCAACGGCGCCGGAGTAACGGCCGTCGAGAGGGCCCAGCGCAATGCGCTCGGAGGAAGCGGCCAAGGACAAGCGGCCGGAAGGGATGCGGGCTGTGGCATTTGCTGAATCAGACATGCCTCAATTCTTCCATGAACCGCCCATTCCTCCACAGTGACGTCCAACATGCCACCATTCCACAATCGCAAAGTGGGCTCTGGTGCCGAGATGGATGCCTTTCTAGGCTGACGCTTAGGGGAGCTGGAGAGGAGCATGTAATGGCATTTGCAGGGGGTGCGCTGCCGGGACCGCTAGGCCTTTCTGCGACGGGTCCGTCACCGGATGCCGTGACGCTGTCGGCGCAACGACTGGCGTGTGTGGCCCAAGATATTGCAGTCCTGCGGTTCCGCCTGTCGCAGCTAAACAATGTGGACTGGAACTCGACGGCGGCCACTGCCTTCCGTCATTCTCTGGCCGATGCTGACGCCCGATTTGTCACGGTTGACCAGCAGATTGGGACAGCAGTTGAACTACTGGGCAACTACGCCGCGTATTTACGAGCCGTGGCCGATGCCGTGACGTGCGGGGTTCCGCGATGGGAAGACTACCCGGGGATCGGGCCCAGCTGGGGCGGCAATATGGGCATGATTCGGGTGTGGGATCGCTTGTAGCTCTTTGGCTGAGTGGGCTCCGTGAGTAGTAGGGAAAGGGGCGATGCCTGATGGCACAAAAGTTAGGTGATGGGACGGTATTGAGTTATTCGGGTGGTGCCGGATCCATCAGTGGCACCTTCGCCGAGATTTCCGCGCTCGCCGTTGAGATGCGTCGGATCGTCCACCTGCTCGAACCCTTGGAGCGGCAATTGTGTGCGGAATGGACGTGGTTAGGAAATGCCGCCGGAGGTGCTGGCGCCTACCCGTACGCCAGTCTTGAGGCGATGCGGGACGCCTGGTTTCAGTCGTCGAGTCTGCACGAAACCATGGTGCGGTTGGCCGCGAATGCTGGGCAGGCGGGGGTGAACTATGCGGCGTCCGAGGCAAACACGGCCAACTCCGTAGCTAACGCACGGCGCAGCGCTGCGTTGGGTCAGGGGATGGATGCATGGAGGTGGGGGCCGTTGTCAGCTGTGAAGATTGCCCTTGATATCCGCGGACTGCAGACAACTGAGCAAGATCGGGGGCTGCGGGATTCCCTAGAGACGATGCTGAACCAAAGCGGCGCCTATGTTGCGGGGGCATTGGGCCCCAGCGTGACCTTCGCCTATCTGATCTCACAGCTAGAGAACAAGAATGCTCCTGCCGCAGGCACGCTACCGGCCTTTGGGCTGCGGAAAGTGGTGGATGGGTTGGGGATAGCGAAACCCGGAGCGCTGACGGTGCGGCAGGTCCCAGAACAGGAATGGCACCTTCGCTCGGGAAAGTTCTACCCGCCGGGACACGCCGTCTCGGCAGCAGGGGTGCCGTGGAGTGAAGGGAGCAGTTTTGCGGCCATGCTCGGTGGCAGTAACGACGCCTATAGCTATCCGCCGGGGTCAATCGGGGTGGTGCGAGTCGATAAGCCCGACGGCGATCGCGCCTGGGTCGTGCATCTTCCCGGGACCGAAGACTGGGGCACCTTTGATAGCTCCAACCCCTTCGATATGGAGGGCAATATGGAAGCGATGACGGCGGCCAACCATGAAAAATTCACGCAGCAAGGGGTGCTCGTGCAGGAACTGATCAAGGAGTCGCTTACCGCATCCGGAGCCCTGCCGGGAGAAGACGTTGTTCTAACGGGGCACAGCGGGGGCGGTATTCATGCCGCGGCGGCTGCGGCTGATCCGGATTTTCTGGCGGAGGTGAACGTGCAGATGATTGTGATTGCCGGAGCGCCAGCAAGAAATGCGGGCGTTGGGGAGGGAGTTTCTGTGGTGGCCCTCGAGAACGATAACGACGTGGTGACCGCGCTAGATTTTGGCCCGCCAATGCCAGCGCCGAACTGGGTGACGGCCACCTCGCATCGGCCGCCCAGCGGAGACGCTGCGGGTCTCGTCGACGTGCTTGCTCAGGCGCATTCCCTGGACAACTACATAGACGATGCCGTGCTGCTGGATCAAAGCGGAGATCCCGCTGTTGTGGCCTCGGCAGAGAAATTGCGGACGATTCTAGGCGTCGGAGCCGCCGGTGGCGCCATTGCTGGCAGCAAGTGGGTGTATCAAGGACGCGATGGTGCAGACCCGGGGAAGGGAAAGTCAGCACCGAGCGAAGCGAAGAAAAAGAACCGGACGCGCCGTTAGCGGCGCGAATCCGAGGAGCTCACTCCACCGGCCACCATGGACACGCAGCTAATGATCAACGCGGCGAGGATTGCCGTCCAGAAAAAATCATCGATGCTCAGCGACACCGGCGTGAAGGTGGTGATCCAGGCGGTCAGCCACAGCATGGCGGCATTGATGACGATTGTGAACAATCCCAGCGTCAAAATCGTCACGGGGAGCGACAAGAGTTTCACGACCGGCTTGACCAGCGCGTTGACGATGCCAAAGAGCAGGCCAATGAAGAGGTAGGCCAAAACAGTGTTAATGGCATTGGCGCTACCGCTGGCTCCCGCAACATCGTTTCCAACAAAGGTCGTTGAGGCGATCTGCATGCCCGGCAGGATCCAACTGGCAACCCACAAGGCAAGGGCGTTGATGACAACTCGAATAATGATTCTTCCCATGGCTCCATAGTTCCACATTTCGGGCTTAGAAAAGCTGTGAACTGGCGCTGCCATAAGCTAGAGACATGACCGAGACAAACAGCACAGGACTTACCGGTGTGCAGCCTCGACCCGTAGTGGGCCGTCTGCCAAAATACTCCGCGGGAAAACCGCCGGTGGAAGTGCCGGGTCTTGAGAGTTTTAAGCTGTCGTCCAATGAGAACCCCTTGGGGCCGGTCCCCGCCGTCATGGAGGTACTGCGCGCAGCGGCCGATGTTCACCGCTACCCCGATACCAGCTGCACGCTTCTGCGGAACGCTCTGGCTCAATTCTTGGATCTTCCCGCCGATGACGTGGTCGCAGGCGCCGGAAGCCTCGGCGCCCTCAACCAGATCCTTGCCGCATTCTCGGGTCAGAACGACGACGGGGTGCCCGACGAGGTCATCTATGCATGGCGTTCCTTCGAGGCCTACCCAATCTGCGTCGGACTTGCTGGCGCCGCGAGTGTTCAGGTCCCGCTCCGCGCCGATGGCGGTCACGACCTCGATGCTATGGCCGCTGCCGTCACCGATCGCACTAAAGTGATCCTGCTGTGCACACCCAATAACCCCACCGGCCCGGCCCTGCGCTCGCAGGAAACCGAGGACTTCATCCGCAAGATCCCCGCCCACGTGGTCATTGTGATCGACGAGGCCTACCTGGAATTTGTGCGGGCCGACGCCGTAGTTGACGGCGTGGAAATGTACCGCAAATACGCCAACGTCATGGTGTTGCGCACATTCTCAAAGGCGCATGGACTCGCCGGCCTGCGCGTTGGCTACTCCATTTCGCAGCCGGAAATCACGCAGTACCTGCGCGCGGCAGCTACACCATTTGCCGTCTCGGGCATCGCCGAACAAGCCGCCGTCGCGTCGCTGGCTCACTACAACCAGGTTGTAGAAAGAGTACAAAGCCTTGTTGATGAACGAACCCGGGTGGTGACTGGCCTGCAGCAGCTCGGCTGGGAGATCCCTGAGGCTCAGGGAAACTTCATCTGGCTGGCCTTGGGTGCTAATAGTCAAGACTTTGCGGCCGTGGCGCTCGATCATGCGCTCTCTGTTCGGGCATTTGGCGACGAAGGTGTCCGCGTATCTATCGGCGAGGTCGCCGCGAACACTAGACTTCTGGAAATCTGTGCGTCCTATACAAAAGAGCCGCAACGTTCCTAGCGATTAACAAAGGCATGATTTGCCTACGGGTACGGATACAGTTGTAAATCGAAAACGTATATATATGCGCCAGCAGGAATGCATTCCCGAAGCGGCATATATCGGCACCAACGAGTCGGGACAGGGCGCATGACGCATCTGGGATTCGGCAGACGAGGAGACAGCATGGGCGCCGCCCAACAAGCTGCCAGTGATTCACACGAGGCAGCTTCAGCAAGCACGAGTTCCGTCAACACGGGCTTGAACGCAGCAACGCGTCCGCAGGCCGGAGAGTCCGCCGGAGTGTTGCGCGCCAATGCGGTGGGATCCGATGAAGCCGTCCAGCTTCTGGATGAGCAGGGACATGCTCTCCACGACGCGACCTTCAGCCCTTACATAGCGGCGCTGAGCCCGGAAACCATCCGTGGCTTCTACCGTGACATGGCCATCGTGCGCCGCTTTGACGCCGAGGCGACCGCGCTGCAGCGACAGGGCGAGTTGGCGCTCTGGGTGCCGGTTGTGGGCCAGGAAGCGGCCCAGATCGGCTCCGGTCGCGCCATGAACTCCGCTGATTATGCCTTCCCCACCTACCGCGAACACGGCGTTGCGCTGACACGTGGCCTCGACCTTGCAGACCTGCTGAAGCTTTTCCGCGGCGTCTCCAACGGTGGGTGGGATCCGCGCGAGAGCAACTTCCACCTGTACACCCTGGTCTTGGCTGCTCAGACCCTCCACGCCGTGGGTTATGCCATGGGCATTCAGCGCGATCTTGCTGCTGACCCCGCAACCGAGCCGGCCGCCGTCGTGGCGTACTTCGGTGATGGTTCCAGCAGCGAAGGCGATGTGCATGAATCGATGGTCTTCGCCGCCTCATACAACGCGCCCGTGGTCTTCTTCTGCCAGAACAACAACTGGGCCATCTCGGTACCTTTTGAAGTTCAGTCGAAGGTGCCCCTGGTCAACCGCGCGGGTGGCTACGGTATCCCAGGTATTCGCGTAGATGGTAACGATGTTCTGGCTGTTTACGCCGTCTCTAAGTGGGCGCTTGACCACGCCCGTGAAGGACACGGCCCCGTGCTAATCGAAGCCTCAACCTACCGCGTCGGCGCGCACACCACGGCCGATGACCCCACCAAGTATCGCGAAAACGCCGAAGAGGAACTGTGGAAGACACGGGACCCGCTGCAGCGTTTGGAGGCCTACCTGCGCGCCGAGAATCTGGCCGACGACGAGTTCTTTACCCAGGTGAAGAACGACGGCGACGAGCTGGCTGCCCATGTCCGCAAGGCCACGCTGGCCTTGGGTGGAGCTGATATTCGTCAAAAGTTCGCCACCGTCTACGCTGAGGCCCACCCGCTCGTAGCCGAAGAGCTGGCATGGTTTGAAAAGTACGAGGCATCCTTCGTCGATGCCCAGAACGCAGAGACCGAAGGCGGTGCCGCATGAGCACGATGACCATTGCAAAGGCCATCACGGAAGGCCTGCGCGCGACACTGAGCAATGATCCCAAGAGCTTCCTCATGGGTGAAGACATTGGATCCCTGGGCGGTGTTTACCGTGTCACCGAAGGCCTGAAGAAGGAATTCGGCGCCCACCGGGTCATGGACACCCCGCTGGCCGAGTCCGGCATCATCGGCACCGCCATTGGCATGGCCCTGCGCGGACACCGCCCCATCTGCGAGATCCAGTTCGACGGCTTTGTGTTCCCGGCGTTCAACCAGATCACAACCCAGCTGGCCAAGATTCGCACGCGCACGGACGGGCAGTTGAGCGCCCCTGTGGTGATTCGTATTCCATATGGTGGCGGCATCGGATCCATCGAGCACCACTCGGAATCGCCCGAGGCGCTGTTTGCCCACACGGCAGGCCTGCGCATCATCAGCCCCTCCAACGCCAACGATGCTTACTGGATGATCCAGCAGGCCGTAGCGTGCAAGGATCCGGTCATTGTCTTCGAACCCAAGCGCCGTTACTGGCTCAAGGGCGAGGTAGACACCGAGAATTCTCCCGGCGACCCTTTCAAAGCTCATGTGGTGCGCGAAGGCAGCGACGCAACCATCGTCAGCTACGGCCCGCTGGTTCCCGTGGCCCTAGCCGCAGCCAATGCCGCAGCAGAAGAGGGCCGCAGCGTTGAGGTCATCGACCTGCGCTCCATTTCACCCATCGACTTTGACACGGTAGAAGCCTCCGTGAATAAGACCGGTCGCCTCATCGTCACTCACGAGGCACCGACCTTTGGTGGCATCGGCGGCGAAATCGCCTCACGCATCAGCGAACGCTGCTTCTACTCACTCGAGGCCCCGGCCATCCGCGTGGGCGGCTTCCATATGCCGTACCCCGTGGCACGCGTTGAAGAGCACTACCTCCCGGACATTGACCGCATGCTGGAGGCGTTGGACCGCGCCTTCGCATACTAGGAAGGCCAGCACCATGTCGAAGCTTTCATATTTCAACCTGCCCGATGTTGGCGAAGGCCTGACCGAGGCCGAGATCGTCTCGTGGAAGGTCAAGCTGGGCGACACCGTCGCGATCAATGACATCATCGTGGAAATTGAAACAGCTAAGTCCATCGTTGAGCTGCCCTCGCCTTATGCCGGCATGGTGGCCCAGCTGATGGTGGCCGAGGGCGACACGGTAGACGTGGGAACACCCATCATTGCCATCGGCTCTGAGCTGGCTGCGCCCGAAACGACGCCGGCTCCTGTGGTGCCCGAAGCGCCGGTCGCTCCCGAGGCTGACGTTATGAAGCCGCTGGTTGGTTCTGGCCCTAAGGCCGACGCCGTCAAGCGCCGCCCGCGGGTAGCTGCGGCTTCCGCGGCGCTCGCCCCTGCGCCTACCGTTGCGGCAGTTGCCGCACCTCAGGCACCTGCCCAGGTTCCGGCGTCGAACCTTCCGACTCAGGCACAGGCTGCGCCAAAGTCCAGCCGCGTGCTGGCCAAGCCTCCCGTGCGCAAGGCCGCCAAGGACTTGGGTATCGACCTCAACGAGGTCTCAGCCACTGGTTTGCGCGGCGAGGTCACCAAGAAGGACCTGTTGAGTTACCAAGATCAGCGTACGGCCGAACAAGATGGTGCCGGCAGCTTCTGGGCTCCTGCCACGGGTAGCGGTCTGGCCGACGATCCGCGCATCGAACGGATCAAGGTCAAGGGTGTACGCAAGGCGACCGCCAAGGCCATGGTCGAAAGCGCCTTCTCGGCCCCGCACGTGAGCATTTTCGTTGACGTCGACGCCTCACGCACCATGGAATTTGTGAAGCGTCTGAAGGCGTCGCGCGACTTTGAGGGCATCAAGGTCTCCCCGTTATTGATTCTGGCCAAGGCTGTCATTTGGGCGGCCGCGCGCAACCCATCTGTCAACGCCACCTGGACCGGCGATGAGATCATCATCAAGCACTTCATGAACCTTGGCATTGCCGCGGCCACGCCGCGCGGGCTCATGGTGCCGAACATCAAGGACGCGCAAAACCTGTCGCTTAAGGAATTGGCCATTGCGCTGAACTCCCTCGCCACGACGGCTCGCGCGGGCAAGACGCAGCCGGCCGATATGCAGGGCGGTTCCTTGACGGTGACCAATATCGGCGCCCTCGGCATCGATACGGGTACGCCCATCATCAACCCGGGCGAGGTCGCGATCGTCGCCTTCGGCACGATCAAGCAAAAGCCGTGGGTGCTCGATGGTGAAGTTATCCCGCGCTGGATCACCACCCTGGGCGGTTCCTTCGATCATCGCGTGGTGGATGGCGATCTGTCTGCCCGTTTCATGGCCGATGTGGCCGCCATCCTGGAAGAGCCCGCGCTTCTTCTGGACTAGCTCCGCCGATCAGGTTCTAGCGGTGGCTTGCAATAGCCTCCGCTAGAACCGGTGCGAGCCGCTTGACGCCTTCCCGCAGTGTTTCGGGCGGGACTGCACTGAACGCTAGGCGCAACTTATTACTCGGCCCGGTAGTGGGGGAGAAGGCTGCGCCCGGAACAAACACCACACCTGCGTCGATGCCCTGGTGGAGGAGCGGGTAGCTGTCGATACCCTCGGGCAATGTCAGCCACACAAAGAAGCCACCTTCGGGACGGCTCCAGCTCACGCCGTCGGGCATGAATTCATCCAAGGCCGCCAACAGGGCCGCGCAACGCTCGGCGTAGATGGCACGGTAGCTATCGATCTGTCCGTGCCAGTCGTAGTCGCGCAAGTAAGTGCTCACGAGAAGCTGGTTGAACGTGGGCGGGCACAGCGTGACAGCCTCACTGGCCAGGTAGTAACGCTGCTTCAGATGCGCCGGAACGAGCGCCCAACCAATGCGCAATCCGGGGGCGAAGATCTTAGAGAATGAGCCCAAATACAGCACATCTTCCGGGTTTGCCGCGCGCAGGGGCTCCGGCAGGACGCCGTCGAACTTCAACAGCCCATAGGGGTTGTCCTCTAGCACCAAGATATTCGCCTCACGGCATATGTCAACAACTTCCTGCCGCCGCTCAGGCGCCAGCAACGCCCCCGAGGGGTTGTTGAAATTGGGGATCGTGTACAGCAATTTGATGCGCTTGCCCTCGGCTTGCAGGGCCGCGATGCGCTCCCGCAACAGTGACGGCACGATGCCGTGCTCATCCACGACGACCGGCTGAACGTCTACCTGATAGGCCTCGAAGGTGTTGAGGGCGCCGACATATGTGGGGTCCTCGAGCAAGATCACATCGCCGGGATCGCAGAAGACCTTCGCGGCAACGTCCTGGGCCGATTGTGAACCGGCCGTGATGACAACATTGTCGGGATCGGCGTCGAGGATGCCTTCTGCCGCCATGACCTCGCAAATCTGCGTTCGCAGTTCTAGGGTGCCCTGCCCGCCGCCGTATTGGAGCGCTTCTAGGCCCTTCTCAGCGATGATGGCGGCCGCCGTGGCTGCTAGTCGCGCCAGTGGCAGTGACTGTAAATATGGGTTACCGCCAGCGAGGGAGACAAGCCCCGGCTTCATGGAGATCTCGAAAACATCTCGCACCGCAGACTGCTTGATATTAGCGGCGCGGGCGGAGAGCAAGGCCTCATGTCGATGCGCGGTTGCATTGGCGGCGGGGACGTCTTTGGGCAGATGATCGACGGCGACAGTGGCGTCGGATGCTGGAGTGTTCACGGTCTCAGGATATATCTATTGTTGCCAAATAGGCACCAAATGTTTTCAAGAATGGATTTTTCGCTTCTGACGCGCTTTGGCAGCTACCCTCATGGGAAGTGATTCCTTTGATTTTTGGGCGCTTGCTGCATCGCTCCTAGGGTCCGCGCAGAGCCTGTGCTGGTAATGCGCGGCGACTCTAGTTCAGAAGCGCGGTCAATCGTTCCGTCAGCCAACGCTTTGCTTGTGCAGAATATGGGCGGGCTACCTCAGGAGAAAAATAGCATCTTGACCAGCGCTGCCGCGCCGACGGCAATGATGGTGGCGCGCAAGGCAACTGGGGGCAGTAATCTGCCGAAGCGTGCGCCGATGAGTCCACCCAACAGGGATCCGGCGGCGATCAACGCCGTGACCCGCCAATCAATATATTGCCAGGCAACAAGCATGAAGGTGATGGCAGCGACGCCATTGACGGCGGTGGTCAAAACATTCTTCACAGCGTTGATTTGCTGCAATGCCACCTGCGTCATAATGCCCATCAGGCCCACGATCAAGATGCCTTGAGCGGCACCAAAATAGCCGCCATACATGCCCAAGACAAAGATCCCCGCGAGCAAAGCAGCTGTGCTGTGCGTGGGGCCAGTTGTGCCGCGTCGAGTTAGCTTTCGTTGCACCATTGGGCCAAAAGCCACCATCAAAAGCCCGATGATGATCAACACCGGCACAATGGTTTTGAAGGCGGACGACGGCAATATGAGCAACAGGATGGCACCTGCTAGGCCACCGGCCAATGACGCTGGCAAGAGCCGCTTAAGCATGACCTTATTGGGTGCCAACTCCTTGCGGTAACCCCACGTTCCGGATAGGCCGCCGGCCACGAGACCAATATTGTTGGAAATATTGGCGGTCAGGGGTGGATAGCCGAAAAGTAGCAGCGTGGGAAAGGTGACAAGGGTGCCGGAGCCCACCACAACGTTGATCATTCCAGCCCAGAAGCCCGCCAGAAAGATTGCTGCGGCTTCGAGCATGGAGAGTCCTAAGTGTTAAGGAAAAGTGGAGTGCTTCTTAGGATTCCGCGACGGGAGTTGCCAGTTTTTGGGCGGAGACCCAGGCCATGATGTCCTGGCTGCGAATGCGTCGGTGCGATCCCCGGTACTGGACGGCAATTTCGCCTCGGTCGGTCAGGTTTCGCAAGAACGTGTTCGAGATACCAGCCAGCTCAGCGGCCTGGGACGTGGTGAGTAACTCGGCAACACTGGCCACGCTTACCGCATCCCCGCGTGAGAGACGGTGCAGGAGGTCAAGAACGGCCTCGCGTGCGCCGTCGTCTAGGCGATGGGCCGTCCCGTCAACAAAAACCGTCACGTCATTGCTATCGGCGAGGGTTCGCGCAAGCTTTTCCTGCTCTGTTGTAGCCAAGGGAGGGCTGACTCTGGGGGCATCTAATGTCATGGGAAACATAGTAGCGCGGACGGTAGGCTGAGATTCATGACGCCTAAGATTCGCACGGCCTTACTGGGCTACGGCCTCGCCGGAAGTGTTTTTCATGCTCCTTCACTGGAGCTGCTGGAACAGTTTTCTCTTGACGTGATCGTCACCTCCGATCCTGAACGCCAGGCTGCGGCGCGGGCAGCTCATCCGCATGCCACGGTCATGAGCCGCTCAGAGTGGTCTGGCAGTCGAAGCGACGTTGATTTGGTCATCGTAGCGACCCCGCCCGAAAGTCACGGTTCGCTCGCCGCCTCGGCACTTCAAGGAGGCTGCGCCGTCGTAGTTGATAAGCCATTTGCGCTGAGCAGTACCGAAGGGGAGGCACTCGTCGCCCTCGCCAAAGAGCGCGGCCAACTGCTCACCGTTTACCAAAACCGTCGGTGGGACGGAGAATATCTCACCCTGCAAAAACTTCTGGCCGAAGGTGCGTTGGGGGAGGTGCGCCGCTTCGAATCACGTCTCGAGCGTTGGCAGCCCGAGATCACCAAGGAATGGAAGGCTCAGGCCACCGTCGAGACAGGAGGTGGGCTGCTTTTTGACCTAGGTACGCACCTCATCGATCAGGCCCTGCAACTCTTTGGGCCTGTCGAGCATGTTTACGGTGAGTTGGCTGCCCGTCGAGCCACAGAGCGGAGCGAGGATGATGTCTTCGTGGCATTGCGGCACGTCAGCGGCGTGACCTCGCACTTATGGGCGAATGCCTGCGCCGCGCACAATGCCCCACGCTTCCGGGTCTTGGGTTCGGAGGCTGCCTACGTCAAACAAGATGCCGACGTCCAGGAAAGCCAGATCCGCAACGGCATCTTGCCGGGACAGGCCGGGTACGGGATCGATCCCGAAGCCAGTTGGGGTCGTGTTGGTCGTGGCGAGGATACCAAGCCCGTCGCCACGGAAGCTGGAAACTTCGCGCGCTTCTACGAGCTACTCTCGGCCGCCATCCTTGACGGCGCGCCCGCCCCCGTAGACCCGGCGGATGCCATCGCCGGATTACGGATCGTAGAGCAAATTCGCGCACTGCAGTAACTATTCCTGCCGAGGTCTCAAGGGGCGCGTAAGCTGGTGCGAAAGTAAGCCAAGAAACGCAATGACTGGGGGCGTAAGGCACAGTGAGTAGTAATCAAAGCGGTGGCACTGCCTCGGGCCAAGCAATCAGCCTTGCGCTGAGTGAGCCTACCGCCAATGTACGCCACCGGTGGACCACCTCCGTTGTCCTCGTCAACGTAGGTATCAACGCGGCGTTCTTCGGTCCGATTCAGGTCTTGCTGGGGCAGCAGGCCGCAGACTTTAGCGAAGCGGACAAGGAAGGCATTCTTGCGCTCGTGACGGGCGCCGGTGCTGCCGTTTCCCTAGTGGCCAATCCGCTTTTTGGCACGTTCAGCGACAGGACCGTCTCCCGGTACGGTCGCAGGGTCCCCTGGGTATTCATTGGCGCCTTGCTAGGAACGCTGGGCCTCATCGGCTTGGCTGGCGCACCATCGGTCGCCGCCATGGCCCTCTTGTGGTGCCTGGTGCAATTGGGATGCAATGGCGCGCTCGCAGCCACCACGGCGGCCATCCCGGATCAGGTACCCACGCGACAACGAGGGATCATCGGTGGCCTGTCATCCATGGGAACCGTAGTGGGTATCTTGCTCGGTGCCGCCATTGGCGCCGTTGTCGCCGGCAACTTCTCGCTCGGCTTCATCATCTGTGCCGTGGGGCTCTTACTGGGTATGGTGCCGTACTTGTTCTTCGCCAATGATCCGGTGTTGTCGGTCAACGACAGGCCGATGTTCACATGGCTCAACTTCGTCAAGGGTTTCTGGATCTCGCCCAAGCGATACCCCGATTTCGCCTGGGCCTGGATTACCCGCTTTCTGGTCAATGTGGGGAACCACTTGGTCACGCTCTATCTGCTGTTCTTCCTCACGGATGCTGTTGGCTACGAAAACCCGGAATTTGGCGTCTTGATCCTGACGGGCATTTACGCCGTCCTCACCTTGATCACGGCCGTGATCGGTGGGCGCTGGACCGACAAGGTAGGCAAACGCAAACCCTTTGTCATGGCATCCTCGGCCATCATCGCCCTAGCCGCCCTTGTTTTGGCATTCTTCCCGACCTGGGTGGGGGCCCTGGCGGGAGCCGCCATTTTGGGCGTTGGTTACGGTGTTTATCTCGCGGTGGACTTTGCGCTGCTGACCCAGGTGCTCCCCTCTGCGGCAAGCCGCGGTAAGGATATGGGTGTCATCAATGTGGCGAATTCTCTGCCTCAGGTCATCGCGCCGATCATTGCCTGGCCGCTCGTAACGATCCTAGGTGGCTACGTCACCCTGTATGTTGTGGCCGCAGTGATTGGCCTCCTCGGGGCAGTCTTCGTTGTCAAGATCAAAGGCGTGGACTAGAGGCGCGACGCAAATATTTTATGGACACTATGTCGCCAACTATTGACACAATGTCAGCAACTTGATTAGCTAAGGTAAAGCTTACCTAATTATGGAGTCAAATATGTCCACAGTTGTCGTTGAACCCGTCGTTGCTGAGACCTCTAAGGCCCTGTCGGATGAGCTCAAATCGCATACCGCCGCAGCGCACGCGGCAGCCGAGGAGTCCTCGTTTGTCGCGGAGTTGATGGGTGGAAGCCTCGACGCCGCAGCGCTCGTGAGCCTGCTGGATCAAAGCATGGTCATTTACCGGGCCATGGAAACGGCGCTGGCCGCCCATGCGGATCACCCGCAGCTGGGTGCTTTTATCGATCCGAAACTGGCCCGCGTAGCTGCCTTGGAAGCCGATATGGCCTTCCACCACGGTGAAAACTGGGAGGAGCAATTGGCCGACGGCACCATCGAGATTGTGCCCGCCACAGCAGCCTATGCCGCGGCCTTGACCGCCGTGGGCGCCGAATCGATCGAGTTTCTGCTGGCCCACCACTATGTGCGGTACATGGGCGATCTCTCCGGCGGCCTGATCATCTCCCGCATGGTGCAGCGGCACTACGGCATTGCCGAGAAGGGTTTAAATTTTTACTCCTTCGAGGCCATCACCAAGCCCAAACCGTACAAGGATGCCTACCGCGAACTGCTCGACACAACCGACTTCAGCCGCGCCCAGAAGGACGCCATCTTGAATTTCGCGGCCGAATCGTTTGAGCTCAACCGAGCCGTCTTTGTCGATCTGGCGGCGGCCCGCACCGCGACATTGGCTGCCTAACCACCTCCAAAACTCAATGGACGACGGCGGCACCTCAGTGCCGCCGTCGTCCATCACTTTCTGCGCACTCGCCGTGAGTGCGGGCTACTGTTTCTTGGCGACCTGGTAGTGGGCATCGGCGAAGACCGTGACGTACTGGGTGCCGGGGAAGCGCTGCATGGTCTCCGCGGCGATGACGTTGGGTGCCGCGTCGGTACGGCCCGAAACGTCCATGAGTACGTACTCCGGCGCAGGGTTGTTGCTATTGCCAACCCAGTACACCTCGGTGCGGTCCACGAGGTAACTCATGAGGGAAATATCGGTTTCCACCGTGACGCCCTCGGGCACCGTGGACAAGGCGTTCCTGGAGGATTCGACGGTGGTAAGCGCAAAGTTCTTATCGATGTCGTTGAGCTTGCCAAAGGCGTATTGGCTCGTCAGAAGCAGCGATATCAGCAAGATGGTCGTCCCGAGCAGGAGCCTGAGGCGTTCGGAATTGAGCACCTTGCGGCGGTGGAGAGCATCGATCGCGGCGCAGAAGACGATGGGCATGAGCACAGCGCTGTACTGCCATTCCTGACCCCAGTACACGGGGAGATCGGAGAGGAAACGCCAGGCCAGAGTGGGCAGGACGAGCAACGCCAGCGGTGAAAAGAGGCACAGCCCGGCCGTAATGAACACCAGCAGAATCATGGTGGTGACCTTGTCGGCCTGAAACAGAGAGCCCGGATTACTCATGAGCGCGCCGATGTTGAGCTGACTTTCGTACGCCCATTGATCGCCAGGATTCATGGCCGGCAGGATGACCTTGGTGGCGAGGATGAACCAGAGGACACCCCAGGAGGCAAGGCACAAACCCGAGGCCGTGCGCGCCCGCCAGGCGAAGACGAGGCCGATCATGAACACCGTGAGCCCGAGGTCTTCCTTCACGAAAACCAAAAGGGCGGCCCAGATCCAGGCCGAACGCCATTTCTCATCCAGCAAGGCAACGAGCGACAGCGCCAGCAGCGGCACCGCGAAGGCAACCTCGTGGAACTGCGAATCGATGGCCGATTGCAGTCCCCAACTCAGCGCATACGCCGCACCCAGGCAGGCCCCCGTGATGGAGCCCAGCCGCTTGATGGCGAAATGGGCGATGACCACAACGGAAACGGCCAACAGCAGATTCTGGACGACAAGCAGCGTGTAGGCGCTGGGGAACAGGCGGTAGAACGGGCCGAGCAGCACCAGTAGCGGGTGGAAATGATCGCCGAGCAGATTATAGCCGTGACCCTTGATGCTCACGATGGGCGCCTGAAAGTGTGCGTAATCCTTGGCTAGCTGCGTGAAAATGCCAAGATCCCAGGAGCGGATGGTGAAGCTCTTCCACTGCAGCCACGAAAAGACGGAGTACACGAGGAACGCCAAAACGCCCACGATCATTGCCAGCGACAGTGGCGTCCTGGCAAGCTGCCGGGCATGAGCCAGCCGAGATGAACGGGCTGGAGCCGGAGCGGCCAGGGGCTTGGGTTTCTGCTCAGTGGTCACAGAGAAAGTCTAGGCCGCGGCGTGGTGGTGCGGGGCATTGCGTCCGGACACGTTCTGCCATGGATTCGAATCAATGGCACGATGGCACCATGGATGCACAGATTATTTGGACGATTGTTTGCGGTTTGGCGATTGCGGTAGGGGTCACGGGCATCATTATTCCCGTGCTCCCGGGCAGTATCTTGATTGGGGTGAGCTTGCTGACGTGGGCGCTTGTGCTGGGTTCGCCTCTTGGCTGGATTATCTTTGGCATCGGAATCCTGTTCGTCGCGGGCGGCATGGTGTCCAGCGCAGTCTTGACCGGCCGGGCCATGAAGCAGCGTTCCATCCCCGGCCGCTCGGTGATCATCGGGCTGGTGTTGGGCGTTGTGGGTTTCTTCGTGATTCCCGTAGTGGGTCTGCTGGTGGGCTTCGCAGTGGGGCTGTTTCTGTCCGAACTTGCCCGGCAGAAGGAATGGCGTCCCGCCGTATCCTCCTCCGTTGCGGCACTGAAGGCCACCGGACTGGGAATGCTGGCCGAATTCGGCCTGGCCTCACTCGCGGCCGGAACCTGGGGCGTAGGGGTTTTGATTCATTTCCTGAACCGGTAATGATCCACGGTTAGGGCACGCTCAGCAGCAAGCCGATGTCCGCCATGCGTCCGCCACAGCGTTCGTCACCTGTCACCCGAGTCCAGTTCAAAGCGGTTGACTGCGCGGTCAAAACCTTCCCGCTGGCGTCAAAGACTCTGAAGTTCAGGGCGGATGGTGGCTGCGCGTCGAGTTTCAAGAGCCACGTGCCATCTTGCTGGTGCACCAGCAGCTCACTGTTGTCCGAGGTTCCCTTAGCAAAAGTTGGGGAGGCAGGCGTGCAGCTTGCACTTGTGCAGGCGGTAATAGCTGAGACGTTTGAGGTGCTGAGCAGGCTGCCCGTCAAAGAGACCGAAAGATAGTTATTCCAGTTGGCCGGCGGACAGGGGCGACTATCGCGGTCAAGCACGAGGGCGCCGATGATGAAGGCCATACAAAAGGCCGCAACAAGGGGAACAAGGATGAATTCCACGCGGCGGCGGGAAAGTCGGACAGCACGCATGCAGCTATGGTATCGAAGGACTCTGATGGTTTGCCGCGAGCTTTCCGCAAGTCAGCTCGACGCCATAGCGTGGAATGTACATCGGGGATACAGCCCGAATCTGGTGCTCGCGAGAAAGCGCATTAGGATCTGAACATGCCCTCCGACGTTGCCAAGATCCCCATTCTGACCCAGCCGGACTACCCTTTTGAGTCCGACGTCGTCCGGCTGCGCCCAGTTGCCATGACGGATGTGTCCGCCGTCAATGCGTATCGATCGTTGGAAGAGGTGGCGCGGTATCTGCCACACCCGCCGCACACACTCGCCGATACCGAACTGGTGCTTTCCACGCGAGTGGCACAGCGGGACTTGAAAATTCCGGGCCACTGGTTGGATCTCGCCGTGGAATACGGGGAGCCCCGGCGCGTTGTGGGCGAGGTGGTCCTGAAATGGGATGCGGAAAACTGGCGTCGCGGTGAGATTGGTTTTGTTTTCAACCCCGAGGTGCAGGGCAAAGGCGTGGCCTTTGCCGCCTGTTCTGGCGCGTTGGATATTGCCTTCAATCATTTTGGCTGGCATCGAGTCGAGGGCATTTGCGATGCGCGGAATGAAAAATCCGCTGCTCTCATGGCCCGCCTGGGCATGCGACGTGAGGCAACCTTTGTCGAATCGGATTGGTGCAAGGGCGAATGGGTTACCCTCCAGCACTACGCCATCCTGAAACGTGAATGGGGCGGCCATGGGACCGCTTGATGCCAAGCATGCCCACACGGGAAGCGCTGTGGCGGATAAGCTCCGCGCAGCGATTGTGGGCGGTGACCTCGCGCCCGGCGCCAAGCTGTCCGAGGCGTCGCTTGGCGCGGAGCTGGGCGTTTCACGGAACACTCTGCGCGAGGCATTCACCTTACTCAATGCTGAGCGCATCATCACGCGCATCCCCAATCGAGGCGTCTTTGTTGCGCAACCGACGTGCGCCGACGTGCGGGAAATGTACCGGATTCGCCGCGTCTTAGAACCCGCGGCGTTGCTGCAGCCGCACGGAGGCGGCGCACCGGAGCTGGCCGCGGCCGTGCAACGTGGCTTGGCGGCGAAACACTTCCACGATGTCGCTGGAATGGCCGCCGCAAATCAAGAGTTTCACGCACGTGTTGTGGCTCTGGCACAGAGCGCCCGACTCAATGAGATGATGGCGCATGTGCAAAGCGAGATGCGGCTCGTGTTCCACGCGCTGTCCGGGGATCTCGCCTTCCACGAACCGTTTGCCACGGCCAACGCACACATCTTCACGCTGTGGAATGAGGGGCAGGGCGCGGCCGCCGCGGCCGAACTCACGGAGTACCTCGATGCGGCCCAGACGCAGGTCTTGAGCGCGATGCCGGCAGAAAGAGTGGAAATTTCATGACAAATGAGCAAAAGATGCCCGACGGCGGCACCTCGCTGACGCTGCACGTCCCCATGCGCTGGGGAGACATGGACGCCTATGGACACATCAACAACGTGGAGATCCTCCGAATCCTCGAGGAGGCTCGAATCCATGCCTTTGGTCCTCCTGCAGGGACCGGCTTGCCCGGTGTTGAGGTTGCCCAGCCCATCTTTTCTGAGCTGGAGGCGGATGTTCAAGCACTCGTGGTGGAACATCGCGTGCGGTATCTTGCTCCGCTGAACTATCGCAATGTCCCGGCCGTCATCCGGATTTGGATCAGTGCCGTCAAGGGAGCCAGCTTCACCGTGGCCTATGGCATTTTTGACCCTGTGACAGAGGCCAAGTGCGTCATTGCGGAAACTGTTTTAGCTTTCTTTCACGAACCCAGCGGAACGCTCGTCCGGCTCACGGCCGGGAATAAGCTTCAGCTAGAAAAGCTGCGCGGGCCCGCCAACTTTAAGGCGTAGGGGCGATCAAGATGCCATCCGGATCGGCATAAACCATGTCGCCGGGCTGGATCGTCACCTCACCGAGCTGAACCGGGCCATCGACGCTGCCGGCGCCGTCCTTGGCGCTCTTGACCGGATTAGTGCCTAGGGCTTTGACGCCCAGTGGGAGGCCGCCGAGTGCCACGCTGTCGCGGACTGCGCCGTTGATAATGACACCGGCCCAGCCGTTGTGCACGGCAGATTCGCCGATCATGTCTCCCATCAGCGCTGTCCGCAGGGACCCTCCGCCGTCGACGATCAAGACTGCGCCCTCCCCAGGTGTTCCCAGCAAACTCTTCACCAGCGCATTGTCATGCAGGCACTGGACGGTTCGCGCGGGGCCGCTAAAAGACTGGTGTCCGCCAAAGTCTCGAAATTGCAATGACACGGAGGCAAGCTCGGGTCCGCGTTCGTCGTAGAGGTCTGCCGTGGAGATGGTCATAAAACTCCTAGTGTCGGTGCTCGTCTGTGGACAGCATAACGGCGCGATTCCCTTCAGCGATAGCATGGGGCACATGCCCGGCCACTATGAGCTGGGGCGTAGCAAAGTATTGAATCATCACGAGGGGCGAAGATGTCGGCGAGCACGGGCCAAATACGGGGTAACGAAGCACTGTCTGGGGAGCTGTTGCGGGAGGTCACCGCTGCCCTGGCGAACCCCGAGCAAGTCAAAATCGGAGCCCTTGATCGGCACGCCAACGCGCACGACGCCTCACATTTTTTCCTCGTCCCACAGGCCGTCGCCATTCCCGCCAGCGCACCGGAGGTGGCCAGTCTCCTACGCATCAGCGCAGCACGAGGGCTCCCGCTCACCCTGCGTTCCGGTGGCACCAGCTTGAGTGGCCAGGGCGTCAGCGGGGGACTCCTCGTGGATGTGCGCAAGAACTTTCGCACCATCACCGTGCTCGACGACGGAGCCCGGGTCCGCGTGCAACCCGGGGTTACCGTCCGGGATCTGAATGCGCGGCTGGCTCGCTTTGGCCGAAAGTTTGGCCCCGACCCTGCCAGTGAGGCGGCCTGCACGATTGGCGGGGTAATCGCCAACAACTCCTCGGGCATGGCCTGCGGCACCACGGACAACGCCTACCGAACGCTGGAATCCCTGACGGTTGTTTTACCCAGCGGCACGATCATCGATACCGGCGCTGCTGATGCCGCGGAACGGCTGCGCACCCTAGAACCTGAGCTCTTTCGCGGCCTCGGCGAGCTAGCGGAAAGGGTGCGCAGTAACCCGCGCTCCCGAGCCATTATTGAGCAGCAATTCTCCATGAAAAACACCATGGGATACGGCTTGAATTCGCTTCTAGACTTTAGCGACCCGGTGCAGATCCTGGCACATCTGCTGATCGGCAGCGAGGGCACCCTCGGATTCGTCGCCGAGGCGGTGTTCCGGACGGTGCCACGATTGGCGCACGCCACCTCAGGACTTCTTATTTTCAAGGATCTTGAGGCGGCCAATGCCGCGCTCCCGGCCCTCGTGGACAGCGGCGCCGCCACGGTGGAGCTCATGGATGCGCTCTCGCTGAAGGTCGGCCAGGGACTCACTCGGGTCCCCGGTGTGGTGCGAGATCTCACGGTGGATGCGCATGCCGCCTTGCTCGTGGAATATCAAGGCGGCACGGCAGCGGAATTGGCCGAGCTCAACACCAAGGCGGTGCGGCTGGCCGGGACGCTCGGCCTCGACAAGGCGGCCGACTTCAGTTCAGATGCCACAATTCGTGGCGAGCTGTGGCATCTGCGCAAGGGCCTATACACCTCGGTGGCCGGAGCCCGACCGCAAGGAACTACGGCCCTGCTCGAAGATGTGGTGGTCCCCGTACCCGTTCTGGGCCGCACCTGCGTCGCGTTGGGCGAACTCTTTAATAAGTACAGTTATGCTAACTCGGTGATTTTTGGGCACGCCAAGGATGGCAATATTCACTTCATGTTGACGGACAAGTTCGCCAGCAAGGATGAGCTGGACCGTTACGCGGCCTTCACGGAAGACATGGTTGACGTGGTGCTCGGCGAGGGTGGCTCCCTCAAGGCCGAACACGGGACGGGCCGCGTCATGGCGCCCTTTGTGCGCCGTCAGTACGGTGATGAGCTGTATGAGGTGATGCGCGAGATCAAGGCGCTCTTTGATTCGGCCGGCATGCTCAACCCAGGGGTTTTACTGGATGAGGATCCTGTGGCACATCTGCGCCATATAAAAGCGGCTCCGCCGTCCGTTGACCCAGAGGTGGACCGCTGCGTGTCATGTGGTTATTGCGAGCCGGTCTGTCCCAGCAAGAACCTGACGCTCACCCCGCGCCAACGCATTGTCACCCTGCGCGATATGGCGGCGGCGCGGCAGTCGGGGAACAACGAGCTCGCTGACGCCCTGGCTGCGGACTATGACTATTCAGGCGTCGATACCTGCGCCGTGGATGGCATGTGTCAGACCGCGTGCCCCGTGGACATCAATACAGGCACCATGGTCAAGCGTCTGCGTGCCGAGGCTGCGGGGACTGTGGAAAATGGCGTATGGAACACGGCAGCCAAACACTGGGGTGCTGTGACGCGTGGCGCCGGGCTGGCGCTGGGCGTGGCCGCTAAGGCGCCATCCGCCGTCGTGCTTCCCATGAATCGGCTGGGACGGAAGCTCCTTGGGGAGGACACGCTACCCCTGTATTCCTCCGAGCTGCCCGCGGGAGGCACCTCACGACGTCGTCCCGCACCTGTGGGGGAAACGGCGGCCGTGTATTTCCCCGCCTGTGTCAACGTCATGTTTGGGCCAGCCGACGCCGGTTCCTCCGGTGTGCAGGCCAGTTTTGAGCAATTGTGCGCCGCAGCGGCGGTGGAGCTGCTGGTCCCTGAAGGTATTGACGGCACATGTTGCGGCACGCCGTGGTCGTCGAAGGGGATGACGGCCGGGCTGGAGCAGATGCATGCGCGGACGCTCGCGATGTTGCGTGAGGCCACCCGAGATGGCGAGCTGGACATCATCTGCGATGCGTCCAGTTGCACGGAAGGGTTGCTGCACACGGTTGAAAGTGAAGTGTTGGCTCCGGGGCAGCGAGCCTTGCGGGTCGTTGATGCCGTGGAATTTACCGCCGGGCACCTTTTGCCGCTACTTGGCCAGGGGTGGCAGAAGATCGATTCTCTGGCCTTGCATCCCACGTGTTCATCGGCACGGATGGGACTCAACCCGGCCCTGACGAAGGTTGCTCATGCAGTTGCGGAGACTGTCAATGTCCCCGACAACTGGGGCTGCTGCGGCTTTGCCGGGGATCGCGGCATGCTGCATCCGGAACTGACGGCCTCGGCCACCGTGGCACAGGCGGCCGAGGTAGTGGCGATGGGCGCCGTCGAGCATGCATCGTGTAATCGAACCTGTGAACTGGGCATGAGCCGCGCCACAGGGGAGAGCTATCGGCACGTGCTGGAGATCCTTGCGGACGCAACAAAAGCGGCATCGACGTAATAGCGGCGTAAGTTCGCGCACGTTTAGGCCTAATTGGGGCCATATGTGGCTAAAGTAGGGGACAAGCGTGGCATTGACGCTCAAGGCGTTGGTGCTTGGATCGAATATAAAGGATGAACAAATGGCTGAAATCATCATTGTCGGCGTCGACGGCAACTCAACGTCCATGAAGGCTGCCCGTGTTGCAGCTGAACTGGCAAAGGCAACGGGCAGCGTCCTGCGCGTCGTTACCGCTTTTGGCGAAGACAAGACCGAAAAGGTTGCCATCGGCAATGACGAGTGGTTCCTTTCCACTGCCGACGAGGCCGAGCGTGTTGCTCAGCGTGTTGCTGAAGAACTGAAGATCAGCGGCGTCAAGACCGAGTACTCCTCGGCACTGGGCAAGCCTGCTGACGTTCTGCTCGAAGAGGCTGCCAAGCTCGATGCAAAGCTGATTGTTGTTGGAAACGTCCGCATGCAGGGCCTGGCCCGCGTACTGGGATCCGTTGCTAACGCTGTTTCCCACAACGCTCCGTGCGACGTGTACATCGTCAAGACCGACGGCTAAATTCTTCTCCGCAAAACCCCTGCAGCCCTGGCTGTGGGGGTTTTGTGTTTAACGGCCCAATTGGGGGCAGAACGCAAAAAACTACTGACCGGAATCAAAAGTCGAAGTTTGATTCCAGCCAGTAGCTTTACGAGTTGCTAAAAGACTTACAGGCCCAGTGAGCGCAGGAGAGCAATGACGATGTCAAGAAGGTTGGTCAACATTGTGCGGTCCTTTCGTCTAAGAAGAATATAAAGCTAAGACCATTACGAGGGAGTAATGGAATGACGTGCACCATCAGCATAATCAAAATGAGGATTTCTGCAACGGTGAGTGCGTGTGAATGGGTATGAGACGCGCGGTTTCATGTCATAAAAAAATACTTCGGTGCTTTCGCCCATCGGTGGCATAAGTGCTCCGGAGTGACGACGTGCCCATGATCTAGCCACAGCAGACGATCTTGGCGACCGAGGCGCAGCCGTGTGGCCGTGGCCCCGGGTCGCTCTGGCCCGGAGCCACTAGACCTTTGGGTAGTCTTCCTGGTCTTGAAGCATGTAAAAGCGGGGCATCAGATACGTCCCAAGAGGGTCAAGAGAGTAAACTCTCGGTATTTTCAAGAATTCTTCACAATACTTTTGGTTAGTTTCTGTGAGGATCCTAGCTTTTCGGTCAACGATTCCTAGGTTAGATAGGAAAATACTTTAATGAACCCGAGAAATCCATAAATCCAATTGATTGTTAATTAATGCTTGGGTATTACGGCTCTTCCGAATCCAGAGTGTAGTCGGCGCTGCCGGGTGTGAAGTCCGGGGCGGGGAGCTTGGTTCGGTGTAGGTGAGGGCCTTGGTAGAGAATCAGATTGTC
>NZ_QJVC01000019.1 GCF_003219795.1 Arthrobacter psychrolactophilus
TCACCAACTACGTCGCCAGATCACTGCTGGAATCAGGCGGATTCAGACCGAAACTACACTCTCAATTCTGAAGAGCCAGTTTTCCCTTCACTCCAAGGGCTGCCTCGGATCGTTTCAACCGACTCTCACTCACCTCCAGCTGGCGACGCAAACGAGCGATCTCTGCCTGCTCACCGGACAGCTTCCCGATCTTCTCCCCGGCCTTCTTGCCCTGCAGGACGCCGGCGTCGCGTAGCTTGCGCCACTCGACCATCTGGGAGGAATACAGCCCCTGCTCCCGCAGGAACACGCCGCCTTCGTGGCGGGCGCAGGCTTCCTCGTACTGGGCCAACAATTCAAGTTTTTGCGTGGGGGTGAACGACCTACGAGGGGTCGGTCCACCGGCCCGCGGTCCGGAAATACTCATGGATCCATCTTGGCGTACTTCAGCCAAAACTAGACTAGACATAATGATGGGTTTCCTGGTTCTCGCCCTACGCGATCGAGCCGATTTGCTCTGTCACCGTGGTACCGCTCCAGCCTGACACGTAGGGTGCCGACTGCGCTCACTGAACTCAAAACACTCGGCCGGACCCTGAAACGACGAGCCGATGATGTGCTGGCCTACTTCGACCGGCCAGGGACCTCAAACGGTCCCACTGAAGCGATTAATGGAAGATTGGAACACCTCCGAGGCTCTGCCCTCGGCTTCCGCAACCTCACCAACTACGTCGCCAGATCACTGCTGGAATCAGGCGGATTCAGACCGAAACTACACTCTCAATTCTGAAGAGCCCCTATACCGTTCAAGCATTGATGTGGTCGTTGGACCGATGGAAAACCGAGGCATAGCCAGATATCGTTTGTGTATGAATGCTTCGGCTTGGGTAAGGGGACAAACCCTAGGCTGCTCGATGCGGCGTGTTGCAGGCTCTGTACCTAGGACTCGGCACAGCTGATCAGTTACACAGCCCTCAAGTACCTGATCAGCTTAGAGAAGGCCGCTCACGCAGGGAGGCATTCCGTACATCTGGAGCTGCCTTGGCAGGCTTCGGCCACCTAAACGCACCTCACAAAAAATCGAAGCCAGAATACGCCTGAGAACCCTGTCCCCATGATCCGAGAATAGGTATTATCATGTGGCACAAAGCAAATTGTTCGAAATGGAACTAGATCTTTACTGTGATATTAAATTCCAGCAGCTGCTGGATAAACTCTTGAATCTGCCATCGGACTATAGCTATGTCAATTCCGTACTCCGAAGCAAAAGATCGGGCAATTTCTTCAACAGTATTGACGGCGTCAATACTGTACCAAATAGCAGCCGCAATATCCTCCAGTATCACCGGCTGCCCACAGTCCGGTGGAAGAATCACGACCCTTTTACCGCACTCACTCTCAACAATTCCCAGAGCATCATTAGCCCTGAAAACATCGTTCATTTCCACGATCATGTGCGACATCCTCTTCTTAAAATTACTTCCTCGGCACGTGAACATCTAATTGCCTCTGCTATGCACGTGATATAAAATTCACTTACTTCGCCCGTAATATCTGCGCAGTGCCGTAAAAGTTTTGGGGGCGTCCTTTATGAATTGGCGACATCTCTTCCATCCAAGATTCAATTTCGCCCATATATTGGAATCCATTGTAAATTCTCCCATTGATTTCGAAATGAGCGATCGAGTACTCGGAAACATCGCACTCTTAATCAACCTAACTTTATCCTTAAATGGGGATTCAATTATATCAATAATTCTTAGCGCGCCCACGGACGAAGAGATCTTCTGGGCCCGCCATTCTGCTGACTCCTGCGGCCAGTCGATTAAATCTAGATTTGGATCGAGAGAGAGTAGAAAAGGTCGTATTTCAGCCAAGCAAGAAAGTGCAATACCTCTATCTGAGAGTTGATTCGCCAAGTGGTCTGCGGTATTCTCAATCAGGAAATGGAACTCAGCTTGGTCCAGAGGTTTCCACGGATTCCGCAAACAATTTAAAGCTTGGATTATTCTGGCATCTAACTCAGAGACTGTTATAATATCTTGGTTCGCTATTTTAACAGTCTGCTTTTGCTCCCAAAGCAGATCAAATGTCTTTTGAGTATCCCCAGAGAAACCGGGGAACCGATGATGGACATCAATATCGACTGGCCATTGTGAATTAAAATAAGTACTCGAATGGTTGGCATAGTGTCCGCCAAGATCATCGGATCTCAATTCCCAGCCACTTCCTTCCAAGTCGGCGCAAAATTGCTTATGAAAAGATGGACTTACTAGTACATCGAGGTCTGAAGCAGGCCGTAACGGCCTGATACCCAATGCCATAAAAGCATCACCCTTTATAGCTAGCAGCGGAACGGACCTTCTTAGCGCCAGTCTCTGACATAGAACGGCCGCCAACTTCGTGGCTTCAACGGAACTAAGCCGCTCAGAATTAGTATCGCTCATGATTCTTTCCATTCTTTTGAGCACATATTCTTTGATAAATCATTTGATGTTCATTGAATCGGACTAGATTCTTGTTATCTTGTTATCTTGTTATCTTGTTATCTTGTTATCTTGTTATCTTGTTATCTTGTTATCTTGTTATCGTGCCCTTCAGAGAAACAAGGATTCTGATTGCTTTTCTGGTGATGAATTGAATGTCTTGATATCTAGGAATGTAGAAATCAAGTGGAGAAATCTTAAATAATCTCCAGCTAAAGTAAATGTTCATGTTTGCGGCTATAAAGTTTCCAACTACAGTTGCCAAAGCCGCCCCAAACGCGCCAAGAATTGGGAGTAATATAAGCAGTAGGATAATGTTTGTAACTGCGGCCACGAGAAGAGATGTACTCCGTTTACCTGGATAGCCTCGTGAGCTAAGTATTGCGCCGGCAACTGAGCCAGGAACGCCGACCACATTTGCAATTATTAGTATGATAACCAATGGAATAGACGGGGAAAAATCGGAACCAAAGAGTCTGATAAACCATAAAGGAATTGTTGCGGAAATAACTATTCCCACAATTGCAGATATTAGTAGACTGCACCGTGCGCTCATTGTTGCCCGTGCCGTCTTCTGTTGAGCCGAGTCCGCCGCCAAGGTGACATCTCTGACTGCATTATTGGCTAAAAGTGAAGCATCAGATACATTGACTGCTATTACGTAATACCCCAGTTGTGAGACGCTGGCGAGTGGGGTCATAAGAACTTGAGAAATCCTAGTCAGTAGGATCCCGGAAAGGGATCCAATCCATATTCTTCCGCCAAAACTAAACATATCCTTAAGTCGAATTGTTCTTTCTGCTCCGGCGGGAATAGTGCCACGGTTCCTGAGGAGGGCGAAGTAGACAAGGCCGCTGGCTACTGCTGACAACGCTGTTACAAGTACCGCTGAGGTTACTGTAAGGGCATCCATTAGGGAAAGTATCAAAAAGACTACAAGCTTTGTAAACTCTGTGAGGCAGCGTTCGATAGTTACTAGTGTCCATCGGTGAAGGCCTGACGCCAATCCACGAAAAATACCGACAATTAGTGTGCCTGGTAGTATCAGCCCGGCAAGACCAATGAGGGACGCAAGGTTTGGATCTGACCCAGCAAGTAGAGATGATGTCAATGCCACGACAAGAGTGCCTGTGAGTCCAGTGAGAAGTTGGACCAACAGGACTGGACGAAGCAGGTACCTGATTATGTTTGGTTGCGCGGCTACGTAATGGACGACAGCTTGCGGAAGTCCGAGCGCAAATATTGCTACTGCCAACATGAGAGGTGCCGTAGCTGCAGCCACTTCTCCTCGTCCATCAACTCCCAGGGAATTGGCCAGGATGGGAGCGGAAACAATTGCCGCCATTGGCACAAAGAGGTAACTGAACGCAGTAATAGCCATGTGACGGCTTACATTTCCTGGATCACTGCCTGCCGTAGTTGTACTCATGGAGCAACCTGCTGGGCGCAATTATTTCTTGGAAGAGATTTTGGGTGAGACTTCAGTGAGCATGCCGACAGAGCCACGAGTAACCATAGAAGGGATGCAACTGAGCTCTGCACCGTACCGCCGCTGTATGACTGAAATTGGATAAAAACCGCAGTGAAGGCAACGGCGCTGCCTGGAATTCCCTTCTTCTTACTTCGAATCCTAGTGAAAGCGATAGTCGTCATTGCCAAGAAGTATAAGAAAATCGGAACTACTCCGTAGTCAACTGCATATGTAAGGCCGGCACTTTCAAAACTAGTGGTCAGTCTAGCGGTTTCCAACAGATCGTAGCTATGCGTGGCGCCTCCACCGAAGAAGAAATAGTCAGGCCAGACATCACCAAAAAGATCATAGGCTAGAAGACGTACACGCGTTGACCCAGAATCGTCTTCAAACCGGCCAAATGCGCCTTTGAAGATTGTGCCGTTGAGAACTAGTGAAACGGCGCCGGCGAGAACGCCAAGAAGAAAGATTCGGGTTATCCAACCGACGGGTCCGGCCAAGACGATCCACGCGACTAGAACCGCAGCGACGATCAGACCTACTCTAGAGCCAGTACAAACTACAGGAAGTAAAAAGAATAGTGGCAGAAAGATTCGAAGCGCAGTGTTACTTAGACCAACTGATAAAGCTATTCCCGCGCACATCAGAATTGAGAGCATGATTGGGTGGTCAGTCGAACCGATTGACCTACTAATAGTTTCTGACCACCAGTACTGTCGAGCGTAGTAGGCATCAAAAAGAATAGCCGACTTAGTTAAATATTGAGCTATTCCGAGTGCACCCTGAGCGACAGCAATAACCAAAACCATATTTCGAAGAGTTGTCAAAAAACTCAGATTCTTATTATTCTCACCCATAATGAGAATTGCAAGCATTATTGGGCATACAAAAATATAAACCAGAGATCCGACGCCACGAAGTTCACCGCCGACTACGGTAACTGCAAATGCCACCAATAGAAATAATCCGAGTGTAAGGAATGCCACTGGATATTTCTTCAAAACAAATTGGACTCCATGCTTTCCATCGAAAAATCTCAAGACAAAAGTGACAAGAATAAGCCAAGTCCCTGGGTGCATGCTCGGTATAGGACCCAGCCCCTGAGATGGGACTCCGGTGAATAGTTCAGCTGCTACCCAGGGTATGCAGAAAAGAAGAGTTGTCGCCACGATTATCGGGACGTGAGTTCGCCGTCCAGAAAAAATATTTATGATAGCGCATATCGCAAGCCATAGAACAAATTGCATTGTTATACCTTGTTGATCGCTTCGACGTCGCCTGCAATCGATTCAACCAAATCGCGTGAGTAGGCTGATTGAATCATTAGATCGTTACCGTCACCTTCATGGTTTCTTTTAAAAAGCGCATTGGCCTGTGAACCAAGTAACATAAGGAAATTCTTCGGTGAGGAAGTTACTTGCCGAGTTCTAACTCCTGCCATCACAGCAGTTGAATGGAGCCATATATCGTCTGCATGCCAGTAGTTGTCTGTAAAATCCTCTCCCCGATTTCTCAGCGCTCGCTGGACGGTGGGGGGGTATATGACGCCTCCGGTTCCGGTAGAAAATGTTGCGAAGGACGGTTCTATTGATCCAGATAACTTCCAATTGGAATACTTTTCAATTATCGGTAATTCGGATCCAGTGAGACTGATCTGACGGGCGCGATGGGAAACAATGCAATTCTTTGAGGAAAGGTATTCTTTATACAACGAATCCAGCCAGTTGGTAGGATAGAAGATATCATCGTCGGCCGTTACTAAAGGCGCGGCACTATCGTCATCTGTGCTGAGTATGTATGGGAAGTATTTCTTGTGTGGCCCATAATTTAAGCAATGAATTATCTCTAACCCCCTGTTTTGCAACCGCCGCAGGGAAGATGGCAGATTCTCGAATACTTCGATTTCATCTATCCAGAGAATAATTCTTTTAGGCTGTTTCCTGCCCGCAAAAATACTCTCGATCGTTAGAAATACAGAATTGGTTCTTTGGCCATAACTTGTGAGAGAAACAACGAGTTCAAGATCCCCTCGAAGTGACTTTTTATGGAATCTATTGACTATTTGATACTTTGAGGTGAGCCAAAGCATCTGTACTAGGCGTTTACTCCGATTAGGGACACGCCGCACCTGGCGAAGGATATTATTCAAGGTCATCGTTCTAGAGTCACCGTCCGCCTACGGTGATTTGTCATAGACGTGGCCACAATTGAGAGGAATCTAGGTCCCTTAAACAAATATCTTGGCGCTAAACGCCGGAACTCTTGGCTAAGTCTCCAAACCCACTCTAATCCTGCACGCTGTGCAGCGATTGGAGCGCGCTTCTTAGCTTCCGCGGCAAAATCAACTGCGGCGCCAGCTCCGATATAAACTGCAGCTGGCAACACGTCTTTCCAATGCAGGAACCACGATTCTTGTTTTGGTGCGCCTAGACAGAGAAAGACTACATCTGGGTCGAAATCCTCCAGTAATAGGATGGCTTCTCGACCTCTGGGGTCTTCTGCCGAACTAAGCATAGGCATAGGAACGGCTTTGATGGAGGCATTTGGATACTTACGCTGTAGATTATCTGCAGCTTTCGCTAGGATTTCATCATTGCCACCTGTAATGGCGACTCGCCAATTATTCCTCGCACTCGCGGCCGAGACTGACTCTATGAGGTCTGCGCCGGTTACCCTATGAATGTTTTTGGCGCCTAGGGCTCGAAGTGCCCACACCACAGGCATGCCATCTATTACTCGAAGTGACGCTCGCTCATAAGCAGAAGTAAGCGGGTTGCCTAAGTCTAGATCGACAATATGGTCGATGTTAGCTGTGACTACTAGATGTGCCTCGGAATCTCGGGCTAATTCTGCAATAGTAATTAATGCGGCATCCATATCACCTTGATGGACGGGACTGTTCAAGAGGAAGGACATACCCTCTCGAACACTTAGTGTGGCTCCCTGGGTCATTTTCTCTTCCCAAATGTAGTTTTATACATCGCATCCAGTACGGAATCTATCTTTTGCGAAATTAGACTTGAATTTTCTGATTCCTGATCGATCAGTGTTCCAACTGTTTTATGTGAGAGGTCACGTGCATGGGTTCGTGATGGCTCGAGTCCAAATACCGACAAGTAGTCACGGAATTTGAAATCGGGCTCTCCGCTTTCGTCTCTAAACTCGAGTAGGGTCGTGGGAGTGTCCAAGGCATGTGCAAAAATATATCCATGAAGACTGGAGGAGGCGACGAACGGGGCCTGACGCACAGCACGTGCAACTTCCGCTGGAGGTGTATTGGGAAGTATTACATCCCAACCTTCACTGCGGAGTGCTTTGAGGGAACTTCGACCGGATTTAGAGTTCAGTACCTCAAAGTGTGGGATTAGTACTGGCATAGCAGATTGGCGCTCATGATTTGGTTTTGAAAAGACCGAACGCGCCAGGAGGCCTGGATCACCAATTGCGGCCTCAGGTGGAAGGCCAACCTCTTTAGCAGTCAAGTGGCCTCGAACACCAATGAAATTACATGAAGGATCAGGAGATTCATCTGTTGCTAGTGGTCGCCTGAGGCCGGATCCGATAATGGTACCGCTGAAACCGGACCGTATAGCTGAATTCAGAACGGAGCCTATTCCCAAGTATTCTGCTTTAGCTGGTTGGCGCCACCGAAAAGACTCTCCAGTGAGTTCCTGAAGAAAATGTCTGCTGACTTCGTCTCCAAAATTCGACACATTTCTGTTGGCAATTGCTAAGTGTGCCCATGCAGTCCCGTACTTTGCGGTGCTGATAGCCATATCGCGAGCAGATGAAAAAGGTTTCCACCAATAAAGTGAAGATGTAACTGTCATACTGATGGTTTACCTATCGACTCGAGGATTAAGGTCCAATTCGCTGACTATGGATTCGGTGAGCTGTTGTAGCTCGTCAAGAAAAGATGCCTCCCTGCGTTCAGGCGCGGCGGAAGCGCGAGGGAGAAATAGCTTTCTGATGCGGAAATTTAGGCGGTCTTTTAACGGGGCATGCATTTTAGACTTCAGCGGACCGGTAAAATGGCGGATATGATCGTCTAACGTATCATCTGATGAGTTGTTCCAACGGCTATCGATAATATGAACGCCACCATTGATTGATTCGACATAAATAATGTTTCCATTTTCAAACCGAAGGTTAGCCCGAGCTTTTGCAGGAATATTCTCGACGACACTTGCCACAACGCGTTCAAGGAACTGATTCGCTGTTACCGAGTTCTCTGCAAAAATTACTCCTGAGTTAAGTCTCCCGCTTCTTCCTAGCGACATACAGATTTTTCCATCTGATTTTGCTAGCTCTGTAGTGAAATCGGGTGCGCTCTTGGAGACTCGACAATCGGCGTCGATATATGCAACTGCGTCGTATCCAGCTTTGAGGGCTGCATCTAGCAATGTGACTTTGAGCCATGCTGCAAACGCAGGGTCACTCACAGTTGGCTTAGTAACCACACGGAAATCGGCCCCGATGCGGTCAGCGTATTCTCGTTGTGAATCTAGACACATTCGGTAGCCAATATCATAACCGTTGAGGCCGATACTAAACACAAGTGTATTCATGGTGTTTCCCTTTAATTGTAAATCGTAATTATTGACTAAGTGGGATACCTATTCCCTGATAAGTCCAGCCATTTGCTCGCCAATCTTCCGGATTGATTGCGTTACGCCCGTCTAGGATTACTCGATCGTCAACAAGATTTCCGATGGTACCGGGATCGAGCTGCGTGTATTCATCCCACTCTGTAAGGAGGAGTACCGCATTTGCATTAGTAACAGAGATTTTTAGATCTCTTTCATATTTGAGCTCTGGAAATCTCTTCATTGCATTTGCGAGACCTTCCGGATCAGTAACAGTGACGTTGGCTCCTTGAAGCTGTAACTGAGCAGCGATGCTTAGCGCAGGGGAGTCCCTGACATCGTCACTGTTAGGTTTGAACGTTGCGCCGAGGACAGTTATACGTTTACCGATCAATGAGCCTCCGCAAAGTTCGCGGGTGCGCTCCACGACTTTCGAACGTCGGCGCATGTTGATGGCATCCACTTCACGTAAGAAGGTGAGTGCTTGATCTGCGCCGAGTTCACCTGCACGGGCCATAAATGCTCGGATGTCCTTGGGGAGACAGCCGCCTCCAAACCCGATTCCTGCGTTTAGGAATTTACGGCCAATTCGATCGTCCATGCCGATAGCGTCGGCCAACGAGGTAACATCTGCGCCGGCAACTTCACAGACCTCCGCCATAGCATTGATGAAGGAAATCTTAGTTGCTAGGAATGAATTTGCGGCACTCTTGACTAGCTCAGCTGTTGCATAATTCACTATCAATCGGGGGGTGCCTACAGCGAGGGCAGCTTCATATACGTGATCCAAGATTGATGCTGCTAAATGCCCTTTTTCGTCCTGGGAAATACCGTAGACAAGGCGGTCAGGTGTCAATGTGTCTTGGACGGCATGGCCTTCTCGTAAGAATTCGGGATTCCAGACAAGATGAGTCTCGGGTGCCCCGTGTTCGATGAGGGCAGCGATTCGCGAGGCGGTGCCGACGGGAACCGTGGATTTTCCAACAGCGACAGAACCTGGACGCATGTGTGGGATGAGCGCACTGAAAGCAGCGTCGACGTATTGGATATCGGCTGCATACTCACCTGATTTCTGAGGCGTACCGACACAGACAAAATGAACATCTGAATCCGAAATATCCGACATTTTAGTGCTGAATTGAAGACGCCCGGCCGAAAGAGCTTCATCTAAAAGTTCCGGTAGACCTGGTTCGAAGAATGGGGCATGTCCAGATTGAAGAGCTGTTACTTTATTGATATCGGTGTCGATTCCGATGACTTCATGCCCAAGTTTCGCCATGGACGCTGCATGGACTGCGCCTAGGTAGCCACAGCCAATAACCGAGATTTTCATAGTTTCCTTAGTCGTCTTGCGATTTCGTGAAGTCATTAGTAAGCGCCGTCAACCTTGATGACAGCTTTGAGGGTCTTGAGGAGGATGAGGATATCTCCTGCAAACGACCAATTTTCAACGTAGTAGAGATCGAGCCTAACTGTGTCCTCCCATGAAAGGTCGGAACGGCCGCTAACCTGCCAAAGACCGGTAATGCCCGGCTTGACCATGAATCGACGGTGGACATGTTTCTCGTAAGATTCAGCCTCTGATTCGAGGGGTGGACGTGGACCCACCAAGCTCATATTTCCCACAAGTACGTTCCAGAGCTGGGGAAGCTCATCGAGGCTAAACCTGCGCATCCATTTTCCTGCGTTGGTCACTCGCGGGTCATTCTTCATTTTGAACATGACACCGTTTCCATCCGATTGTTCCGAAAGGACAGCCACTTGAGCCTCTGCATCGACAACCATTGAACGGAATTTGAGCATCTTAAAGATGCTGCCCTTCAATCCAACTCGAGGTTGCTTGAAAAGAACGGGGCCTCTATCCGAACTCACAATAATGGCGAGAACCAGAAGGACAGGCGACAATACAATAAGCAGCAATGATGCCGAAACGATGTCAAATACTCGTTTCGCGAACTGGGCCCCAGAGCTAAATTGTGGCGTGGATACATGTACTAGAGGAAGCCCTGCTACTGGCTGAACATGAACACGCGGTCCAGCAATGTCGGTGAGCGCTGGCGCCATGATGAGCCTGATTCGTAAGTCGGCTAGGGCCCAACCCAGATCACGGATTTCCTTGGGCGACATGGTGACTCCAGCAGACAAAGCAACGGTGTCCGCATCGTGGGTCGCGATGGATTCCAAAATAGCTTCCACGGATTCACCGGTACCAGCAAGCTTCGTTCCTAGAGTCAATTCTGACAGGGAATGCGCCGCCGACAACCCAGGAATATGAGCGGCTATCGGGAGGAACCCGGCGGAAGGCTGACGTGTCAGTGAGCGAGCCAAGTGGGTAGCAGCTTGGGGCCCCGCGACCACGAGTACACGAGCTGACGAATGACCATACTGTCGTTTCTTATGGAGCATTTGCCGTTGTATCCAACGTGCCAAAAGAATTCCCAAACTGCCGATTGGAAGTGCGAGGAGAACGTATCCTCGGGCCGTTTCAAGGCCAAACGCGTAAGAGAATATCGCAATCGTTCCGAACAACCATGTTGTTGCGGTAAGTACCAATTTAAATTCGTCAGTTCCAGATCCGACGATACGAATCTTTCGGCTGTCCCATGCGCCCAGCATGATGTACCAAATCAGACCCAGAATGACTCCGCACAACCAATATGAAATAGTCAGGCGACCGATCTGCAGGTCTGATTTTTCAAAGCCAAATCGTACCAGCTGAGCCGCCAAGAGGGCCCAGACGATGATTGTCCCATCGACCCAACGAAGCCTTCTAACGTAGGCTTGACGCCAGTTCCTGCACTCGGCTTTCGAATCGAAGGATTTATTGCCATCCGTTAACGTTTCTGAGAGCTCTTCGCTCTCCAATGATCCATACCCCAATTGAACTCCACGCTTCAGCCAAATAGCTCGAAAGCCCTGACTCAGTTGGCACTACACGACAAATGAATCAGAGCGATTTTTATCTGTAATGCCTAATACCCAGCAATTAACAGCCCTCTCAAAGAATGATACAGGAGGATTGTCAGAGGATTGTCAGAGGATTGCCGGACTCTACTAGGTGAGGCATCGTTGATGAAGGTGAGCATTGAAGGTGAGATGATGGGAGCACTATTTTTTGCCGGTCGAGTAGAGGGTTTCACACGTGAGTAGTCCGTTGGAAGAAGTCATGGGTTCGCGCGCCCAACAGAGGGAAGCCCTCAGAGACAAACGCCACACTCGTAGAAACGTTCTCTTGGTATTCCTAGCATTTGTTGTTCTTGCAGCCGTGATTGCTGGTGCCTTCGTTTTTAACCTGGCACATTCCTTTGACAGCAAAACCCAAAAAATTGAACAGGCTTTTCCGTCTGAATCGCTCCGGCCCACTAAAGCTGCCGCAGCCGCAGAGGTCACGAATATTCTGGTGCTAGGCAGCGACAGCCGTGGAGACGGTCTGGATCTAGCCGAAGAAGGCGCCGGGTCAAACCAGCGCTCAGACACCATGATGATGGTTCATATTCCGTCCGATCACAAGAGTGTTTACACAATGTCCATCATGAGGGACACCTGGGTAGATATTCCGGGACATGGCCAAGCGAAGATCAATGCGGCCATGGCTTTTGGCGGGGTCCCGCTTGTAGTTCAGACGCTCGAGGGAATGTTTGACTCCCGGATTGACCATGTCATGATGGTCGATTTTGAGGGTTTCAAGGCCATCACTGATTCGGTGGGTGGGGTGGAGATCGATAATCCGATCGCATTCAAGAGCAGCCATGAAGCCGGGCACATGTTTATCCGGGGCCTGCAGACCTTGTCGGGTGACCAGGCTTTGGCTTTTGTCCGTGAGCGCTACGCCTTTACCGATGGTGACTACCAGCGTGTGAGGAACCAGCAGATATTCCTTAAGGCACTATTCTCCGAGGTTCTCACGCCGGCAACACTGGCGAACCCGGTAAAAATTACGAGCCTGGTCGATGAGTTCTCACCCTATGTGAGTGTGGACAAAACACTCAACGCAACCTCGATTGCTGGCTTGGCCCTCAAATTGAAGAATGTGCGATCAAGTGACATTAAGTCGTTCACCTTGCCCAACCTTGGCACGGGAACATCTGCAGATCGACAGTCAATTGTCATCAATGATGAGAAGTCTGTGCAAGAGATCGCTCAGGTCATGAAGGAAGATCAGCTGGGCTCTTACTTGGACGTCAAGGGATTATTGGGCTAGATAAGTTTGGATCGTCTGGGGCATCGGCGGCTATTTGCTGAGCCGCCGATGCCCCAGGTAAAAGGCCAGAGCTCCTAACCCGGCACCTATTGAGTTGGCGAGAATATCCAGCCCCGTAGCATAGCGATCTGGAAGAGACGTTGCCTGTGTCAATTCGATCAGGCACGAGACGAGCATCCCGGCAATGACTCCCAAGAAACCATTCTTAAACCAGATGGACGCAATGAGTCCCATGGGTATAAACATAGCGATATTGGCGGTAAATTCAACAAAATTATAGTCAATAAAACGGGGCGTGCCGTGGCGATGGAGCCAGCTGAGCACGGCGTTAAGCGTTCCTGATGCCGGACGGTCTACTGGTGTTGGCCAAAAAACAACGAGCAATACAGCCAAGAGATACAAGATGGCCGCGGCCATGGCGATTCGGTGGTGACGCTTGATCATCTATTTCAGTCTTCTTGGGGGCAGAGTCTCTTGCGAGTTTAGCGCTAGTGACTTGTAGTCGTGTCAGTGCCTGGCTGGAAGACATCGGGGACGCCGTCACCATCGGCATCCACTGACTCTACATAGGCGATCTTTCGGTAGTGGCGGTTACGGCTGCGCAGCACGACAGAAGCCAGCAGCGCTGAGACGATTGACCCGGCGAGAATGGCAACCTTGGCGTGACTGTAATGAGGCGAATCATCACCAAAGCTGAGCTCACTGATCAAGAGCGAGACGGTGAAGCCGACTCCCGCGAGAAGCGCTAAACCTGCCACATCAACCCACGCGAGACCGTCATCAAGTTCCGCCTTGCTGGTCTTCGTCACTAGCCAAGTGGCACCAAAGACGCCGATGAACTTTCCTGCCACGAGCGCCAAGACAATTCCAATGGCGACGCTGTCTGTGAAAGCGCTCTTGAGCCCTGCAAGTCCACCCAGGGCAACTCCCGCGGAGAAGAACGCAAACAGTGGTACAGCGAAGCCTGCTGAAATTGGTCGCATGATGTGCTCAAAGTGTTCAGCCATTCCAGGGCCTGCCTCCGGACCGCCATTCTTCAGACTGCGAATCACGGGGACAGCGAATCCGAGGAGGACGCCGGCAACCGTCGCGTGGACGCCCGAGGCATGAACCAATGCCCAGGTGGCTGCGGCGAGAGGGATGAGCAAGTACCAAGCCCGAATTCGTTTCTGCACCAGCCAAGTGAAGGCAAGCAACGGCAGAACTGCCAACGCAAGGTATTGGAAGTGCATTTCTCCCGGATAGAACACGGCGATGATAGCGATGGCGATCAAGTCATCTACGACGGCAAGGGTCAACAAGAAGGTACGCAAAGCGCTTGGCAGATGCGTGCTGATGACCGCCAAAACGGCCAAGGCAAAGGCGATGTCCGTAGCGGTGGGTATGGCCCATCCCTTGAGGACCTCTGGTCCGGCCGAGTAATTCACGAGGGCGAAAATCACCGCGGGAACAATGACTCCGCCGACGGCTGCCGTGATGGGGACAACGGCGCGGGCGGGATTCCTAAGATCCCCGGCAACAAATTCGCGTTTGAGTTCAAGCCCGGCAACAAAGAAGAAGATTGCGAGGAGGCCATCCGCAGCCCAAGTACCCAGACTCAGGTTCAAATGCAGGAATTCGGGACCGACTTTGAAGTCACGGAGATTAAAGTATGCGTCCGCAATGGGGGAGTTAGCCCAGACAAGGGCAAGAACGGTTGCCGCCAACAACAATGCGCCGCCCACTGTTTCTGAGCGAAGGATGGTGCTGATCCGAAGGGATTCGCTGTAGCTACCACGGCTGAAGATCCGGAGCCGGTTCGATGATTTCATAGGTGCAAGTGCTCTCGATTGAACTGAGTGGGACAAAACGCCTTGGGGTCACCAAAGACATCGCCGACCAGACTTCCCGGCACACCTGAGTTCTACATTACAGGGTGTGGAACTCTCGGAGGGACCGCAGTGGGAAATTCATGAAAGTGCCTCATCTCAGTTGCGAACAGCAGAGAATTATCCTCAACGTAATGATTGATGTAGCAATCGCATGTTGTTCCAATGTGGGCTTGAGTGGGAATGATTGCCTACTGGGGGCATGATCTTTAGATTAAGGACCACTCATGAAAAAGGTTATGAAGGCAGCCATTGCGGCTGGCGCAGCAAGCGCACTCCTGCTCGGGGGAGCAGGAACCTACGCGCTGTGGAATGGCACAGACGACATTAACGCAGGAACCGTGACAACTGGCCACCTGACACTCGATGCCACAGCTGCAGGTGTTTGGTCGGACGCGAGCACGGACGCCGCGAATACCACATTCAATCCGGCCACCGATCGGCTCGTTCCAGGCGACACTGTCACCTTTGAGCAGACCGTCAGTATCTCCGCCGAGGGAAAGAACTTGAAGGGGGCCTTGGAAGTTGGAACCCTGAATGCTGTTCCGGTGGCCTTGGCCGGCCAGGTCTCCGTTGACTTGGCCGCTGATGCCACCGCCGCGGGTCTGAGCAAAGTGGGTAACGTTATTTCCTTTGCCGCTCCCGGAAATTACGACATTCCCGTCACGATCACAGTGACCTTCGATGCCGGAACCGCGGGCTCGACCCCGGTCGGGACCATGGATCAGGCCCTCGACCTCGGCGCTTTGACGCTGAACCTCAACCAGGTTCGCTAACCGCCGGCTGATACCGCTCAAACCGGTTGCGTAGAATCCTCTCGATCGCCATTGCGGCGGCCGTGCTCGTGGTGCTCTTTGCCAGCGCCCAAGGCACGGCCGCACTTTGGCGTGCCGAGGGACAGCTGCAACCGGGAACCGTCACCACCGGGTCATTGGCGCTGACAGCGGGCGACGGGGTTAGCTCGGCTCAAGATTTTCCCTTCGCCGGATTGAACGCCTCCGCACTACTTCCTGGTGGTTATACTCAGGCACCGCTGGTACTAAGCAATGCCGGCTCTGTGGACCTGGGCTACACCTTGGCTGGAGCGGTTTCGCAAACGCCAAGCCCGACTCCTGCAGACAATGAATTGGCTGCACGGGTACAGCTGATCATCTTCGCCGTGGCTGGCCAAAGCAGTTGTACACCAACATCGGCCATCCTTGGCACACCTCTCTATACAGGGCCGTTGCTCAGCACCGCCGCATTTTCACAACGCAGAACACTCACAGCCCAAGGCAGTCCAGCTGCGGCAGAAACACTGTGCGTTCGGCTCGCCTTGCCCGCCAATGCTCCGCAAGCGGCGGCCGGTGGGCGTGTGGCACTTGTCTTGTCATGGCGAGGTGAGCAGCAATGAGTGCCGTGAACCGAGAAGCTGTGGTGAGTGGCCGCCGTCGAGCTTCCCCTCAGGAAGAACGAACCGGAGTGATGTGGTGGCTGGGACAGATCGTGTCCTGGCTGATCTTGCTGAGCGTCCTCGCCGTCGCGGCCGTCATGATTGTCGTTCCAAGAGTGGGAGGTGCCACGGCCTACACGGTGTTGACCGGTTCCATGGAGCCCGGGATGCCGCCCGGCAGTCTGGCAGTGGTGCGGCCCGTGGATCCGGCGCACTTGCGCACGGGCGACGTCATCACCTATCAGTTGAGATCGGGGGAGCCCGCCGTGGTCACGCACCGCATTGTGGGTGTTGGGGCGACGACGCGAGGCGAGCTGCGGTTCACGACGCGTGGTGACGCCAATTCGGCCGAGGATCCTCCCGTGCAGCCGGAGCAGATCCGCGGCCGCCTGTGGTACCAAATGCCCTGGCTTGGCTACGTCAATACGGCCCTGACGGGGTCGCAGCGGCAGTGGCTCAGCGTGGCGATTGCCGCCGGGCTGTTTGGCTATGCGGCGTTGATGTTAGGCAGTGCCTGGCGCGAGCGACGTGAAAGGAGCAGGCAATCGTGACCGCGGCAGTTTCGCGTGCCAGAACTTTGGCCTTAGCACTTGTGGTTTCCGCGGCGCTCTTATTAAGTCCGACGGCGGCCACAGCCTCTGTCCTTCCTCTCACGACGCGTGGGGCTGAGCAGGCGATTTTTTCCTATAGTTCCGACGGGGTGGCATTTTCCGCGGCAGTGCCGGCGCTTTTTGCCGATGTGCCCAAGCTAGTCCCCGGGGAGAGTATCGACAAGGATCTATGGGTGCGTAATGACAATGACGCCAGCTATCACGTGTCCCTCGGTGCCCAGTCTGCGGAACTGTTGGGGGACAAGAACGAGGTGAGGCTGTCGTCGTCGTCCGTTCTGAGTCTGGAACCGGGTGAGATGGGAGTCCTGCAACTGAGGCTCTCGCTTCCGGAGCTGGCCGATAATACAAGCCAAGGCCGAAGCTGGCACGTGGGGCTGCGCTTCCAGACGAGCGAGATCGTGCCCGTCCGGAACACTGAACTGGGCCACACGGGTGGAATCTCGGCCGCCTGGCAACTGGCGATTCTGACATTGCTGGGAGGCTGTGGATTGCTCTGGGGTATTCGGAGAAGGAAGAGTTCACACACAGTGGGGGAGGAAACATAATGAAGAGGACTCAGTCGGCGCGCCGTTCGATGCAGATTAAGGCCATGCTCTCCCTCGGCATGCTGGTGGGATTGGGTGCGGTCTCAACGCTGGCTTCGTGGACGGGTGGAGCCACGGCCACGGCGCACATTACTGCGGCGACGGTTTCGCTGGGGATTGGAGGGACGGCCGGCGGCGCCACGACATACACGGTGCCCATCACAGGCAGCAATTGGTATCCGGGGATGAGCCAGGCGCAGAAACTCGTGGTGACAAATACCAGCACCGTGGCGGTTCCGTACTCTATCTCCGGAAGCTTCACGGATGTCCCTGCCGCGGGGCTGGGGCTGGCCATGACCCTGCTGGTCAGTGATGGCGCGGTCCAAGGAACAACGTCGAATGCCACCTGTTCCGGGGCTCAGATTCTCAAGAAAGACGCGATGGCCGCATTTACCGCCCCCGTTAACCGTGGCTCATTGGCGGCGGGGGCTTCCGATACCTTCTGCGTGCAGTACCAGCTGCCATTGGGGGCGGCTAATACGCTTCAGGGCGCCACCACCTCGATGACCTTGACGTTTACTGCCACGGTGGGGTCTTGAGATGCGCCATGTAAATAGGCATGCGCGGATCGGCCGGGCCAAGGCTTCGACGGCGCTGGGAGATCGACTGACCCGATGGGCCTTTAATGGCGGAGCGATTCTCGGCTCCGTGTGTCTGGTGTTCGTGGCGCTGACACTGATCTTTGGGCTCAAACCCTTGATTTTCACCTCGGGATCCATGAGTCCCGGGATCCCGACGGGTTCGCTAGCTTTGGCCGTCCCTATGCCAGCTGCTGATACCGTTCCCGGGCAGGTGGTGTCTGTGGTGAACACGCAGGGCTCGCGGATCACACACCGGGTGGTGACTGCTGCCGATGGAGCGCTGGTACTCAAGGGTGACGCCAACGCCCTGGCCGACCTGGAACCGTACACGGTGGATTCAGTGGATAAGGTGCTCTTTAGCGTTCCCGGGTTGGGCTTTGTGATCAGTTGGTTCAGCCAGCCCTGGGTTGCTTTCCTCGCCGGGCTCCTATGCGCACTCCTGATCGTCAAAGCGTTCATCCTGCGTGACTCAGAAGATCGAGGCAGGGATGGATCACAAGACGGACCGGGGCGCCACAGACACCGTAAGGAACAACGCGCTCGCCAATGGCTAGGAACAGGCGCGCTCGTCACCGCCATTGCGCTCGCGGTTCCGCTGGGCGTTGCCGGGACGATCCATCCGACGCAGGCAGCTTTTGAAGGAAAAGCCGTCGCTAGTGCCACTCTTGCGGCGGCCGTTATGCCAGCCCCTAGCGGGCTGGGGTGCCAGGATCCCGCGAGTGGAAATAAGTCGGTTACGGTCAATTGGGTGGCACCAAGCAACGTTCCGGTGGCCGTTGATCACTACAAAATCACAGTGACGGTGGGCGGGAAAACTAGCGTGGGAACTGTTCCAGCAAGCGCCACATCGCAGATACTGTCATTGACGGACGCGCAGGGACTCTTAGGTGGTCTTTTGGCGCTGCTCGGGAATCTTCTGGATTTCCTTTTGACTGGCCCGAAGTCCGTGGGCGTGAGCGTGGTGGCGGTTTACTCTGGGGGTTGGGAGTCTACGGCCATTTCAAACAGCAGTTTGGCGGAAATTTCTTCCTATGCTCTGGTGTCGACAAGGATTCTTTGTAATTAGTTACCAGGACGTTGGTGGCGCGAGCCCCGGCGAGGAGTGTCTGGTGGTGCCCTCGGGGGGCGAACTTCAGGGTGAATTTGGGACCGCTTCCACGTTGAGGGCAGTGGCAAAGGATAAGTTCGAATCACCAGTGCCTAGGCGTCGTGGAGGATTTGTCCTCCTTCGGAAGCGGAACACGAGCCCCAGAACTCTAACCTCCTAATGGCATGTTGGATCCTTGTTTCTCAACCCACATTCCGGCCTTTTCAGAAAGTAACCCCCATCATGTCAAATGAAGGACATGCAGCGACTTCCTCTCGCCGCACCATTGTCAAAGGCGCAGCCTGGTCTGTCCCCGTCATCGCCGCAGCCATCGCTGCCCCCGCCGCATCGGCATCTGATCGTGTAGAGCTGAGCAACTACGACTGGTATTTCGGGCAGAACCAGGTGGGGTCTGAAGGCAATCGAACCCTGGTGGCCTCGACGAACATCAACGTCAACAAGTCTGATAGTTCGCTACCGAACGTTCCCTTTACCGTGGTCTACACCATCGCCTACAAGGCGTACTCGGACGCAGCCAAGACAGCGCTAATAGCGACGGACGAGGTTACGTTTGCTCCAGTGGCTTATAGCGGAGCGAACCAGGAGACGTCGACGCCTCTCGCGTGGACGCACGAGTTCACGGCTGACGAGTGGCCGCCGTCAGGTGGCAATATCTGGATTGAATACCTTGTCACCATGGCCCTGGCAACCACCGCTACGTCTCCCGTGCAAACCATGGTGATCGGCCATGCCGATGGTTACGGTTCGACGAACCCCTACACCGCGAGTGGTTACGTTAGCAGCTGGTAAGCAAAAGCTAGTTTTACACGGGCGCAAACGCCTTAAAGTCTGACGGCGCACAACGTGAGTTGTGCGCCGTCGAGCTTTAAGAGCTTAGGAGTGCGTGTTCAGCCATTCCTGAGCCAGCGTGGCCTGCAGGTTCAGTGCGCGGCCAATCACGGGCTCGGCAGCGGAGGCAATCTTGGCGCCGAGGAACGGCACGCCCGACTTGACCTCACCCGTGAGCTCCACAACCGTGGACTCGCCGCCGGCTACGAGCTTCTGCACGGCCGAAACATCCACAGGAGCCTTAGCCACCGAAAGCTTGATCGAGTTGGTGCGGGAACCATCTGCCGCCGGCGCGCTCCAGGACTCATCCTGAGTGACTGTCAGCGAGTCGCCAACGAACTTCTTGACGATGTCCGGCATGCGTGTGGTGGGCAGCGTGCGCACGGTCTTGGTAGTGAATGCGGCTGTGGTGGGACCGCTGATGGTGAATGACAACAGCTCACCGCCTACGGTTTCGCTAACGTGCTTGATGAAATCAGCATTGGTAAAAACATCGGTCACGTTCTGAGCCGTGGCTGAAAGGGTCGTTGAGGCGGCAAGCGCCATGGTTCCTCCAAGATCGGGGGTGTGTTTGGGGCAGCTCCTACGATACCTTGACCGCCCGCCACGAGTAAGCTGGAGATCGTCCCCGAGACTTCCTGCGAAGTTTTGGGCTTTCGTGCTGTCCGGCACGGCAAAGAACGTACTTCAGCGGCCGCCTCGACGCGCCTGCGTTGGGCAACAAGGAGAAACCACCCATGAGTCTTGCAGGGTTGCGAACCGCGCTCTCAGCCGATCCCATCTTCGCTCGCGTCCGGGCCTTTGCGGGCGCCGATCCGGCCACGCGCAGTGCCGACATCGCCTTTAGCGCCCCCGCCGGCATGCGCCCTGTGCTCTTGGCTGAAATGGCCGACGGGCTGAGTGAGCGCTCCGGATCCGGCCCCCAGGGTGTGGTGTTGGCCGTGACCGCGACGGGCCGCGAGGCCGAAGATACCGTGGCCGCGCTGCGGTCCTACCTGCCCGAGGGCGCCATCGCGGAATTCCCCAGCTGGGAGACCCTGCCGCATGAGCGCCTGTCGCCGCGCTCGGACACCGTGGGGCGTCGCTTGGCCGTCTTGCGTCGCCTGGCTCATCCCGAGCTCGACGCCGGTGCCCGCCTTCGCGTCATCGTCGCACCCATTCGCGCGGTAGTGCAGCCGATCGTGGCTGGCCTGGGCGAACTGGCTCCCGTGCGCGTCAAAGCCGGTGAGGAGGTTCCCTTTGCCGAGCTCATCAAGAAGCTCGCCGATGCGGCTTATGCGCGCGTCGACATGGTCACCCACCGCGGCGAATTTGCCGTGCGCGGTGGCATCCTCGATGTTTTCTCACCCACCGAAAACCACCCCGTTCGCATTGAATTCTTTGGCGATGAAATTGAATCGCTGCGCTGGTTCAGCGTGGCCGATCAGCGGACGCTGACCTCCGTCACCGGTGGGGTGGTGCACCCCACCGAGTTGTATGCGCCGCCGTGCCGCGAAATTCTCATCACCCCCACCGTCATGGGACGAGCCGCCAAGCTCAAGGACAGCATGCCGGCGGCCGCCGCCATGCTGGAAAAGATCGCCGGCGGCATTGCTGTGGAGGGCATGGAATCGCTGGCCCCTGCGCTCGTTGACGGGATGGTGCCGCTCGCAACGCTGCTGCCATCAAGCTCCATCACGGTCATCCTCGATCCCGAAAAGGTCAGCGCCCGCGCCCACGACCTCGAGTCCACCAACGAGGAATTCCTCGAGGCAGCCTGGTCCACGGCGTCCGATGGTGGGACCGCACCCCTGGATCTCAGCAACGCCGCCCTTGCCGGTGGGGGAGTAGATCTGGCTGCCGCGAGTTTCCGTTCGCTGGCCCAGACGCGTGAATCGGCGCAGAGCCACGGCGTGAGCTGGTGGACCATGAGTTCCTTGCTGCAAGACGAGGAACTGGATCTCTCCAGCGACGTTTTGAACCTCGCGGCCCGCGAACCACGCGGTTACCGAGGCGATGTGGCGGAGATGATGGAATTCATCGGCTCCCGGGTCAAGGATCAGTGGCGCGTGGTGGTTGCCACGCAGGGGCCCGGCCCGGCCCAGCGCCTCGCCGAGCTGTTCCACGAAGCCAACATCCCGGCGTCGCGCGTTGACTCCCTGGATGCCGAACCGCAGCCCGGCATCATCGAGGTGACCACGGCCGATACGGGCCGCGGCTTCGTGCTGGATTCCCTCAAACTGGGACTGCTGACGGAGGCGGACCTGCTGGGTCGCGCCTCTGCCGTCTCGACCCGAGACATGCGCAAGATGCCCTCGAAACGGCGCAACGCCGTCGACCCTCTCCAGCTGCAGGCTGGGGACTATGTGGTGCACGAGCAGCACGGTGTGGGTAAATTCGTTGAGCTGATTCAACGCAAGGTCGCCGGAGCGGGCGTTGGCGGTGCGGCCGGGCAGCGCGAATACCTGGTGCTCGAATACGCTCCGTCCAAGCGCGGGGCGCCGGGGGACAAGCTGTTCGTGCCGACGGATCAACTGGACCAGGTCACCGCGTACGTGGGCGGTGACGCGCCGGCGCTGTCGAAGATGGGCGGCTCGGACTGGGCGGCCACCAAGACCAAGGCACGCAAGGCCGTCAAGGAGATCGCCGGCGAGCTCATCCGCCTGTACTCGGCGCGCATGGCCTCCAAGGGGCACGCCTTTGGGCCCGATACCCCGTGGCAGGCCGAGCTGGAGGAGGCGTTCCCGTATGTTGAAACGCCGGACCAGCTCGTGGCCATCAACGAGGTCAAGGCCGACATGGAGAAGGAAGTTCCCATGGACCGGCTCATCTCCGGTGACGTGGGCTATGGCAAGACCGAGATCGCCGTGCGGGCCGCCTTCAAGGCCGTGCAGGATGGCAAGCAGGTTGCCGTTCTGGTGCCCACGACCTTGTTGGCGCAGCAGCACTTTGAGACGTTCAACGAGCGCTTCTCCGGATACCCGGTGCGGGTGCGTCCGTTGTCGCGCTTCCAGACCACCAAGGAATCCAAGGAAATTGTCGAGGGCGTGAAAAACGGCACGGTGGATGTTGTCATCGGCACGCACCGCCTGCTGTCCAAGGACTTTGCCTTCAAGGACCTGGGGCTGGTGATCGTCGATGAGGAACAGCGCTTTGGTGTGGAACACAAGGAAGCGCTGAAGAAGATGCGCACCAATGTGGACGTGCTGGCCATGAGTGCCACGCCGATTCCGCGTACCTTGGAAATGTCCATGACGGGTATCCGTGAGACGTCCACGCTGGCGACTCCGCCGGAGGAACGGCACCCGGTGCTGACCTATGTGGGTGCGCATAGCGACAAGCAGGTGGGTGCCGCGATTCGCCGTGAGCTCATGCGCGAAGGTCAAGTCTTTTATGTGCACAACCGGGTTAAATCGATTGAACGCACGGCCGCGCACATTCAGCAGCTGGTTCCCGATGCCCGGGTGGCGGTGGCGCACGGCCAGATGAGCGAATCCCGCCTGGAGCAGATCATTGTTGACTTCTGGGAGAAGCGCTTTGATGTGCTGGTGTGCACCACCATCATCGAAACCGGTTTGGATATTTCCAATGCCAATACGTTGATCGTGGAGCAGGCGAATAACTACGGTTTGTCGCAGCTGCACCAGCTGCGGGGCCGCGTGGGTCGTGGGCGCGAGCGGGCCTACGCGTACTTCTTGTACCCGGCGGATAAGCCGCTGGGTGAGGTGGCATTGGAGCGCCTCAAGGCCGTCGCGGCCCACAATGAGCTGGGTGCCGGTATGGCGCTGGCCATGAAGGACCTGGAGATTCGTGGAGCAGGAAACCTGCTCGGTGGCGAGCAGTCCGGACATATCCAAGGGGTGGGCTTTGACCTCTACATCCGTTTGGTGGGCGAGGCGGTGGCCTCGTTCCGTGGTGAGAGCGAGGAACGCGTGGCGGAGATGAAGATCGAGCTGCCCGTCAACGCGCACCTGCCGCACGAATATGTGCCCGGGGAGCGGTTACGCCTCGAGGCCTACCGGAAGCTGGCTGCTGCTGTCAGTGTTGAGGGCATCCACGAGGTGGAGGATGAGCTCATCGATAGGTACGGTGCCTTGCCACCGGCCGCCGTCAACCTCATCGCCGTGGCCCATTTCAAGGTGCTGGCGCGATCCGCAGGGCTCTCCGATGTGGCGCTGCAGGGCAACTTCATCAAGTTCGCGCCTGCCGATCTGCCCGAATCCAAGGAGATGCGCCTGAACCGTATGTACCCGGGATCCCTGGTAAAGCCGGCCTTGAACTCGATCTTGATCCCGAAGCCGAAAACGGCACGCATTGGCGGCCGCGATCTGGCCGACGCCGAGGTGCTCAAGTGGGCCGAAGGCGTGCTCGAGGCGATCTTCGAGACGGTTCCGGCGAAGTAGCGCACAGCGCAGCTGTGTACAACATAAAAATGCGCCCGTCTCCCATAAATGCACCACGAGTGTGGTGGCATTTATGGAAGACGGGCGCATTTTCGCGTTGCTCGCGGGTCCTCCGTGAGTAATTAAATCTCTGATCAGTGCAGCTAGGGATAAATCTGTATGGAGTGCGAAAGGAGCTACTTCACCGAAAAATCGAATGAGGCATTGGTGCTCTCGACGTGACAGTAGCCAGCTTTTTCGGGCACAGGCAATGTGCAATAGCCAACGCCATCGATTCCAGCGGTACCAGCATGGATGGGCTCTTGAAGCAACTGTGTCAGGAAGTTCTTGGCCTCATCACAGGTGAGCCCGGACTCGCCCAGATCGTAGCTGTATTGGAGACCAATACACTTGCCGTCGGGCGCGGCTTCCGGAAGTGCCTTAACAACGTCCTTGAGCTGCTTGAAGGAGAGGAAGGTGTTTTTGAGATCAGAATACTCGTTGGTTCGAGCATAGGCCTTGAATCGCTCCGCACCCCTCAGTGATTCGCTCACGCCGGGAAGCATGGTCGCATTGGTTAGCGCTGTACTCAAATTACCGGAGCCACCGGTATAGATGAGCCCGGGGAGTCGAATGTCCCATGTCTTGGTTGCTTCGGTACCAAGCGACGTGAGTACTACTTCGGCCGTATCCGGTTGTCCGTCGTAGGACAGGAATGCGTAGTTCAGGCTGCCGAATGTGCCATCACCCGCAGTGTCGAATACCGTATTGTTTGCTCGGCCGGGCATGGGATTCACGCCCCAGATTTGTTCACCACCGGTGCGGAGTTCGGCAAGTTGGCGGCCATCAGCCGCCAAGATCTTGAAACTGGCGGTGCTGTCTCCGTGAACTTGGCCGGCTACATTGTCGAGCATCTCCAAGTGCCAATTAGAAGGCATCTGGATTTGGAAATAACCGTTGGCGATTGTATGCGTTTCCAGAGCTGCCTGGACAGGAGGGATATCTGAGGCTTCTGGTGTCACTGATGCCGATGGGCTGCTCAAAGCTGCTGATGAGACTGCGGTTTCTGCTGGTGCGGATGTAGCTGTCTGGCTACACCCGGTCAGTACGAGTGCCACCGAAATCGCGGCACTCGCCCATAAAATCGTTTTTTTGCGCGTGTAGAGACTGCTCATTTGTATCCCCCAAGATTTTTTGCGGCCCGAATCAATAGATGCGGCCAAGAACCTGCTGAGTCTATCGGACGGAGATTTTGCAGCGGAGCCCGCTCGTAGACTTCGGGAGTTGCTTTATGCTCCACACTGGGGTTCGGTGTGGAGCATAGGCGTTTATGCGTCGTGGTGAGGGCGGGTTGCGAGCATAAGGAAAGCGCGGTGCCGCAGTTTGGGTGTTATGCGCCAGACTCGAGCCGAGTTTGGCGCATAGCGGTGCGTTACGGCGTCAGGCATTAAAAATAGGCCTTGGACGGGTCTTCCACCAAGTGGAAGACCCGGCCAAGGCCTATTAATGAAGCTAATTATTCGCCGGCGGAGTCCGAGCGGCCCATGAACGTCATGGGAACCCAGAATGAGAGGAAGCACAGGCCGATGCCGAGGCCGGCAGGTACGAAGGCGTGGGCAAAGCTCTCGAGGCTCCAGAATGACATGGAGAAGATACCGCCGAGGAACAGTGCGAAGAAGATGACAAACAAAACGATGGACTGCGCACGGCTGTTCTCGCCCTGGTAACTACTGTTGGACATGGTTCCTCCTGTCCCCGAGATGGGGGAGTTTAGCTGGTGCACCGAAACGGCGCGATGATCTGCCTTTGATCTTAGTACGGATTAGTATCCGGTAGTTCCTGTGCCGCCCGTGACGATCGCGACGCCGCCGCTGGTTCCGATGCGTGTGGCACCGGCGGCGATCATTTCCAGCGCCTGTTCGCGAGAACGTACGCCGCCGGAGGCCTTGACTCCAATGTCCGGGCCCACGGTCTGACGCATGAGTGCGACGTCAGATGTCGTGGCGCCGCCGCCGTTGAAGCCCGTGGAGGTCTTGACGAAGTCGGCGCCAGCCTCAACGGCTGCCTCACAGGCGAGGACCTTCTCGGCATCGCTGAGCAGCGAGGTCTCGATGATGACCTTCAAGATGGAGTCCTCACCGTGCACCACCTCGGCAACAGCGGAAATGTCTGAGATCAGGGCTTCCTTGTCCAGGGCGCGGGCCGAGGCGATGTTGATGACCATATCGATCTCGTCGGCGCCGTCCATCGTGGCACCGCGGGCTTCAAAGACCTTCACATCGGTGTTGTGGGTTCCCAAGGGGAAACCAATCACGGTGCAGGTCAAAACGCCCGAGCCCAGGAGCGCCTTCTTGGCCGTCTCAACCCAGATGGGGTTAACACAGACGGACTTGAAGTGATGCTCGGCTGCTTCTTTGCACAGGGTCAGAATTTCTGCACGGCTGGCCGCGGGGGCCAACAGGGTGTGGTCGATGTAGCGGGCCAAATCCTCAGTGCCGGTGGGCTCTGACAGGGGGCTGGTGGTGGTCATGAGAATACCTTCCAAACGGACAACTTGTTACCCACTATGGTGCCATAGTCGTGGCGGGCCGGAGCCGGTAGCCGCGCTTGAGAACAGTTTCCACGAGCGTGGCATCCGGCAGGGCGGCGCGGAGCCGGCTGATCGTCATGTGCAGGGCATGATCGGCGTCGCCCACACCCATCGCCGCTAGTAGCTCCGCGGGGGAGAGAAGCGCGCCGTCGGCCTCCATGAGCGCACGCAAAAGCGTCAGCGGGGCAGGGGCCAGCGTCACCGGAATCCCGTCGACGCACAACGACTGCCCGCGCATTTCCAGGACCGATCCGCCGCTGTGCACCCGTAGCGCACCGGTGTTTTCCAGGTACTCGCACACAAGCCGGATCAGGGCGCCCATGCGGAATCGCTCGGGAATCAGGGGAGTGATCCCGGCATGGACCAGGGGAGCTGCCGTGACAGGCCCGACGGCGGCACTCACCACGGCGCCCAGGCCCTCGCCGCTGGGGCTGCGTTCGTCCCGGCGCAGGGCGTGCCGGAACTCGGCGCCGCGGCCCAGCGCATCGGCTGTGCTCAGGACGGCGTCCACGGCGGGGGCACTGGTGAAGGTCAGGACATCGAGCTCGTGGTGGATGACGGCCTCGATGAGCTGGGGCAGTTTGTCGCCATCCTCGGCGTTGACCCAGCGGTACGGGGTCACGGTCAAGACGGTGGCGCCAGCCTCACGCAGGCGGGCCAGGGCCGCAACGTCGGTATAGCCGTGGACCTGGACGGCTACGGTCTTCCCGTTCACTCCGGCACTGATGACCAAATCCGTGAGGGTTGCGGTGGTTTCATCGGAGCTGATGCCATCGTCGTCCAGGCCGGTGGCCCGGACGGCGCCGCGGGCCTTGGGGCCACGGACGTAGATAGAGGACTTGCCCAGCGTAGCGAGGAGGTCCTCGCCCTGACCGGCGGCATCGGCAGCCTCGATCCAGCGGCGCATGCCGTACGCCGTCGTGACCATGACGATGTCCGGGGCAGCGGCGATGACGGCGGCGGTTTCGTTCTGGAGCGCCTCATCGTCTTCCACGGGAGCGATCTTGAGGGCGGGCGCATGCATGACCGTGGCCCCCTTACGCTCGAGCGCGTCAATGAGATCTCCCGCGCGACGATGAGCCGTGACACCAATTCTGAAGCCCCGAAGTGGCTGGGCAAGGTGCCCGATAGCTGCTGGCGGGGGAGTGGGTTGTTGCGGTGTCTCGCTCATGAAATCCTTCACACTGATTGCAAAGTGGCATCCTCGAGGAAGTTCGGGATGGCCAGGCCATGCTCGCCGGCCAGATTAACAACATCCCCGATGACAATGACAGCGGGATTGCGGCAAGAGGACGACGCGTCCACTATGGTACCCAGCGTGGCGATCGTGGTGCGCTGCGCATGGCTAAAACCGTTCTCGACGATCGCCACGGGCGTAACATTTGGCAATCCGGCCTGACGTAGACCTGCGATGAGTGTGGGCAGGGTGCCGATGCCCATGAGCACCACGATGGTGCCGCCCAGGCCTGCTAAATGCTGGTGCTCCTCGGTGGTCAGCGGCGCATGCCCGGAGACTACGGTGAACAGGTGGCTGACGTTGCGGTGCGTGACGGGAATACCCGCGGCTCCCGGGACGGAGATGGAGCTGGAAATCCCGGGCACCACCGTGACGCCGATTCCGGCGGCCACGGCCCCGGCCATTTCCTCCCCGCCGCGGCCAAAGACAAAGGGGTCACCGCCCTTGAGTCGGACCACATGCAGTCCGGCTTGGGCTCCGTCGATCATGCGGGCCGTGATTTCCTCCTGCGGCACCTTGTGATGCCCGGGCGTCTTGCCCACATCCACAAAGGTGGCCCGTGGAGCCAGTGCGGTGAGATCGTCCGTGGGACCCAGACGGTCAAAGTACACCACATCGGCGGCGGCGAGGGCGCGGGCCGCCCGTAGCGTCAGCAGATCGGCGGGGCCGGGGCCGCCGCCCACCAAGGTGATGTGTCCGGTGCGTCGTTTACGGGGCATGAGCTTCACCTTTAGTTCTTGTACGCGTCAGCGTGAGCGTCGGCGGTGCGGACGGGAATGTGGGTGGCGATCAGGACCGGGCCGGCTTTCTCGGCCTCGGTGGCGGGGCGGATCTGGCCGCGTTCGGGGACAAACACGATGGAATCGTCGCTTTCCTGGGGTGCGTTGACGAAGGAGCGGAAGCGGCGCAGACGCTCGGGATCGGCCAGGGTCGCGGCCCACTCATCCTCGTAGTTGCCCACGTGGGAGTTCATAGCGGCCTCCAGATCGGCGGCAATACCGAGGGAGTCGTTGACGACCACATCGATGACGTGAGCCAATCCGCCGTCGAGCTCTTCCTGCCAGCGAGCCGTGCGCTGGAGCCTGTCGGCGGTGCGGATGTAGTACATGAGGTAACGGTCAATGTAGGCGATGAGGGTGTCGTCGTCGAGGTCCTTGGCGAGCAGCTGGGCGTGGGCCGGGGTGGCGCCGCCATTGCCGCCGACGTAGACGTTCCAGCCGTCGGCCGTGGCGATGACGCCCACGTCCTTGCCTCGGGCCTCGGCGCACTCGCGGGCACAGCCGGAGACGCCGAGCTTGAACTTGTGGGGGCTGCGCAGGCCGCGGTAGCGCAACTCGAGCTTGATGGCCATGGCGACCGAATCCTGCACGCCGTAGCGGCACCAGGAGGAGCCAACGCAGGACTTCACGGTACGCAGCGACTTGCCGTAGGCCTGGCCGGATTCCATGCCGGCGTCCACGAGGATCTTCCAGATTTCCGGCAGCTGCTCGAGGCGGGCGCCGAAGAGGTCGATCCGCTGCCCGCCGGTGATCTTGGTGTACAGGCCGTAGTCCTGGGCGACCTTGGCGATGACGGCCAACTTGTCGGGGGTGATCTCGCCGCCTGGAATGCGGGGGACCACCGAGTAGGTGCCGTCCTTTTGCATGTTGGCCAGGGCGCGGTCGTTCGTGTCCTGCAAGGTGCCGCGACCTTCATCGAGGACGTAGGCGCTGTTTTGGCTGGCCAGAATGTTGGCCACGGTGGGCTTGCAAATATCGCAGCCGCGGCCGGCCTTGGCCGTCTCGTCCACGCCGAAGCGGGCCAGAATGTCTGGGAAGCTGCTCAGCTCGAGGGAGCGCACGGCCTCGAAGAGTTCCCGGCGGGACATGGCGAAGTGTTCACACAGGGCCTTGGAGACCTCGATGCCGGACTTGGCCAGCTCGCCCTCCATGAGCTTCTTCAGCAGCGGCACGCAGGATCCGCACTGGGTTCCGGCCTTGGTGCAGGACTTCAGCTCGGACAATTCCTGGACCGGGGCGGCGCCGTCACAGCTGCCGCAGCCATTGACGGCGTCACGGATGCTGCCCACCGAGACGTTGTTGCAGGAGCACAGAATGGCGTCGTCGGGAAGTTCGACGGCGGGAGCCTCACCTCCGCCGGCTGCCGACAGAAACGCGCCGGGTTCGGCCGGCAGCTCGCGGCCCAGGAGCGGACGTAGGCTCGTGTAGGGGGAGGCGTCGCCCACGAAAATGCCACCCAGGAGGGTTTTGGCGTCGGGGCTTGTGACGATTTTTTGGTAGACGCCGCGGGCGGGATCGGCGTACACCACTTCGAGGCTGTTTTCCGTGCGGGCAAAGGCGTCGCCGAAGCTGGCCACGTCCACGCCGGAGAGCTTGAGCTTGGTGGCGGTGTCGAAGCCGGGGAAGGTTGCGCTGCCGCCGTGGAGGCGATCGGCCACGATCTCGGCCATGGTGTTGGCCGGGGCGACCAGGCCAAGGCACATACCGTCAAAGTTGGCGACCTCACCAATGGCCCACACATGGGGGACTGTTGTGGCACAACCCTCGGTGATGACAAGTCCGCCGCGGGGGCCCAGCTCAAAACCATGGAGGGCCGCGCCGTCGCTATTGCGGGCCAGTTCATCACGGGGACGAACACCCACGGAGACCACGACGAGGTCTGCCGGAACCACGGTGTCGTCGGCCATGAGCACCCCGGTGACCTGGCCGGCGTCGTCCGTCTGAATAGCAGAGGGATACTGGCCAATCGCGGCAGCCATACCCTTGGCGGCCACGAGGCGACCCAGGGCCTGGCCGGCGCCCTCATCGAGCTGGGCATTCATGAGCCAGCGGCCACCGTTGATGACGATGGACTCGGCGCCGAGCTTGATGAGTCCCGCGGCAGCCTCCAGACCCAGCAACCCGCCACCGATCACGGCGGTTTGCACCGTGCGGCCGAGCTTTTCGGTGAGCGACGCGACCTGCTGGTTCAGGGTCCAGACGTCCTCGAGGGTGCGGTAGACGTGCGTGTGCTCAGCTCCCGGAATGCTCAGGCGGGTGGCGTCGGAACCTGTTGCGAGCACGAGCTCGTCGTAAGGGTAGTGCGTGAGCTCGCCGTCGCTCATGGTGTGCACCGTGCCCTGGGCGGGGTCGATGCCGGCCACCTCAGCACCGCGTACGAGCGTCACGGAGGGGTGATCCCAGAGGGAGAGCTCGCCCAGCGTCAGATCGACGGCAACATCTGTGAGGGCCTGGCTCAGGGCCACCCGGTCATATGGGTGGTGGATTTCCTCGGTCAACACCGTGATGTGCCAGTCGCTCAAGCCGCGGGCGGCCATGGCCTCGACAAAACGATGCGCGGCGGGACCGCCACCCACCACGACGATCCGGCGGAACCTTGTGGCGGTGTTGGGTGTGGCTGCGTCGTGCTCGTGTGGCTGCGTCATGTCTGTGGCCTTTCACTGTGGGCCCGGAAGATGCGGCCTCGTGGTGCGGGCTAGGATGGCCCTGCCGAGGCTCAATGACTCGGCCTCAACGTGTAATGCCATGCTATGAAATCGCCATTACTGAGCCATTTCGCAAATGTAACGAGCATTTAACAACCTCCTCACAGGGCAGCTACCGGTGATGGTGAGAGAGGGTTAACTTAGCTGTCACGCGGGAAGACGACGGGGGAAATATAGCCTCCCTACTGTGGAACTTGTTGAACGGTCCATACCGTTCTCCACCTTCTTATCCCACCGCAAACGTAAGGAACGCTCATGGAACTGCTCATGGAAAAGCCCCTCACCGCTCACCAGCCACAGACCGCACACCATGACGTGGCATCACGCTGGTTCCGCGTATGTGCGCTCGCAGACTTGGAAGACTCCTGGGGAGAGGCGGCGCTCGTCAACGGTCAGCAGATTGCGCTGTTTCGGGTGGGCGAGCACGATGTCTTTGCCGTTTCGCACGCCGATCCGGCCACCCGTTCGCACGTCATGGCCCGCGGCATGGTGGGCTCACGCGGCAACACCCACACGATCGCCTCGCCGCTGCACAAAGAGGTCTACTCGCTGGCGACGGGGGAGTGCTTTGGCCGTCCCGAGCTGCAGCTAGGTACCTACCCGGTGCGCGTTATCGAGGGCATGATCGAGATTCAGATGTAGCGTCTTGACGCATTTACCACAAAGATCAGGCGATTTTCCGGTCCGGGACATCGCCTGATCTTTATGGTGGAGCAGACTCTAGAGGCTTTCCAGCCCCAACGCCGTCTTTACATCAAGCACGACGGCGGACAGCGCACGTTGCGCCTCAACTCGCGCCGCGCTGAGCTGCTCGGGATCGCTCACGGGGATGATGACCTCGAGATAGCACTTGAGCTTGGGCTCCGTGCCGCTGGGGCGAATGATGACGCGGGTGCCCTTGTCCGTCAGATACCACATGCCATCTGTGGCTGGCAGTTCCGGGGTGGCTACCGAAAGATCCCGCAGCTCGGTCACGGGCGAGCCATCAAAACGAGCGGGCGGCTGGGTGCGCAGCCGGTCCATCATGGCTGAGATGTCGGCAAGTTCTTCCACCCGGATGCTGATTTGATTGCTGGCATGCAGGCCATGCTCCAACGCCAGATCGTCGAGGACGTCGAAGAAGGTGCGCCGGGCGGCTTTGAGTTCGGCGGCCATTTCCGCCAGCAATAGCCCTGCCGAGATGCCGTCCTTATCGCGGACCAGCTCGGGTGCCACGCAATATCCCAGAGCTTCTTCGTAGCCAAAGGTCAACGCGGGAACACGGGAGATCCACTTGAACCCGGTCAGGGTCTGAACGTGCTCGTAACCGGCCGTGGCGGCAATCTTCGACAACAAGCGCGAGGACACGATGGAGTTGGCAAACACCGGGTCGCCAACCACCGCGGTGCTATCGGCGCGCCCGCCGCGAGCCACAAGATGCGTCCCCAACAGGGCGCCCACCTGGTCGCCGTGCAGCTGGTGCCATTCACCCGTGGTGGGGTCGAGGGCACCCACGGCGGCCCGGTCGGCGTCAGGGTCGTTGGCCAAGACAATATCGGCGTCGACCTTTTTGGCCAGTGCGAAGGCCAGATCCATGGCGCCGGGCTCTTCCGGATTCGGGAAGACCACGGTGGGGAAGTCTGGATCCGGTGCCGACTGTTCCGGGACCGGGTGGATGTCGTGGAAACCCGCAGCGTTCAGGACGGCGAGGGCGGTTTCATGTCCCACACCGTGCAGGGAGGTGTGCACAATGCGCAGCTCCCGGCTCGGGAACGCGTCAGCGTCGGCCAGGGCGGCAACGGACGACTTGTAGGCGGCAACGACGTCGGCGCCCAAGACGGTCCAGTCATCCGTGGCCATGGAGATGTTGGCGGTATCGCCCATTTCGGGTGTTGCGGCGATCGTGGCAATCTGGCCGGCGATCAAGGAATCGTGCGGGGCGACAATTTGCACGCCGCGAGCCTCGGGAGCCACGGCGCGGCCGCCGAGGTACACCTTGTATCCGTTGTCCTGGCGCGGGTTGTGGCTGGCCGTCACCATGATGCCGGCCTCGCAGCTCAGCGCCCGAACCGCGTAGGCAAGCACGGGCGTGGGCAAGGCTGCCGGGAGCAGGAAGGTTTCAATGCCTGCGGCAGTAAAAATAGCGGCCGTCTCACGGGCGAAGTCCGCGGAGTTGTATCGGGCGTCATATCCCACAACTGCCCTGGGCTGGTAGGCGAGACGAGGGGAGGAGGAGGGTTCGGCGTCGTCCGTCTCTTGCAGGGGAGCAGCCGCTAAAGCCAAGAGATGCGCGGCCACCCCGGCGGCGGCGCGACGCACCACAATCTTGTTCATCCGGTTCGGGCCCGGACCCATGGCGGCGCGCAGACCAGCCGTGCCGAACTGCAGCTCACCGGCGAAACTGTCGGCCAGCTCGGCGTGATCCTCGAGGGCACCGGCGATCAGGGCACGCAGCGTGGCGGCGGTGGCCGGGTCAGGATCGTGGCGGGCCCACTGGTCGGCGGCTTCCTGCAAGGCGGCAACCTCGAGTGCGGCGGTGGACTCGGATTGGCTCTGGTTTACATGTCTCACCAGATAAATGTAACCGCACCGCCGCACGAAGTCCTACAATTTCGCGATGATGCCCGCCAGAAGCGCCGAAATACGCGGACCAGCTGCTGCGCCGGCCTCGAGAACTTCCTCATGGCTGAGAGCTGTGGGGCTGATCCCGGCGGCCAGATTAGTGACCAGGGAGATCCCGAACACCTCCATGCCGGCGGCGCGGGCCGCGATGGCCTCCAACGCCGTGGACATGCCCACCAGATCGGCGCCGATGCGCTTGGCGTACTGCACCTCGGCGGGAGTTTCGTAATGCGGGCCGGTGAACTGCGCGTAGACGCCCTCATCCAGGCTCGCATCAACCTCGCGGGCCACGGCGCGCAAGCGGGAGGAGTACAGGTCCGTCAGGTCAACGAACGTTGCGCCCTCGAGCGGGGAGGTGGCCGTCAGGTTGATATGGTCGCTAATCAGCACCGGGGTGCCCGGGGTCCAGGCCTCGTTGAGTCCGCCACAGCCGTTGGTCAGCACCATGATCTTGGCACCTGCGGCGGCAGCCGTGCGGACGCCGTGGACGACGGCGCGAACACCCTTGCCCTCGTAGAAGTGGGTGCGGGCGCCGAGCACCAGCACGTTTTTGCCAGCAGGGGTGCGGATGGAGGTGAGCGTCGCGACGTGTCCCACGACGGCCGGGGCCGAGAAGCCAGGCACGGAGGCGGCGTCAACCACGGCCGTCACCTCGCCGATGAGGCTTGCGGCTTCGCCCCATCCGGAGCCCAGAACGACGGCGATGTCGTGGGTGGGGACGCCGGTATGTTCGGCAATATAGGCGGCGGCCTCGCGGGCCAGCTCGTGGGGATCTGTCGGGGTTGCACTCTGTTGAATAGTCACGAAACCAACATACCGGCACGAGGCGCACATGCACAGAAAGCTGAGAAGTTGGTGCAGAGCGCTGCCTAGGGAAGAATAAGTCTGTGAGCAGCCAACATGACGTATCCCAGCCCTTTGCCCTTCCCAGCCTTGCGATCCTTGGAGGCGGACCTGGCGGTTACGAGGCAGCCATGGTCGCCGCTTCCATGGGCGCCGAAGTCACCATTGTGGAACGTGCCGGCTTGGGTGGCTCTGCCGTCCTGACCGACGTGGTTCCCTCCAAATCCTTGATTGCCGTGGCCGAGGCCATGAACCGCAGCGTTGACTCCACGCAGCTCGGTGTGAGCTTCGAGACCGCCGAGGGCAACCCCAAGACCGTCATGAAGGCTGATCTGAAGCTCATCAACGAGCGCGTGCTGCGCCTGGCCAAGGAGCAGTCGGCCGACATCCGCCGCGGCTTGGAAGCTGTTGGCGTGAAGATCATCATCGGCACCGGCCGCCTGCTGGATAACCGCACCATCGAGGTGGACCGCGGCGAAACCCACGAGATCGTCAAGGCCGATTCCATCCTGGTCTCCGTTGGTGCCCACCCGCGTGAACTCGCCTCGGCTCAGCCCGACGGTGAGCGCATCTTCAACTGGACCCAGATCTACGATCTCGAGGAACTTCCCGAAGAGCTCATCGTGGTCGGTTCCGGTGTGACCGGCGCCGAGTTCGCCTCAGCTTTCAACGGTTTGGGCTCCAATGTCACCTTGATTTCCAGCCGCGACCAGGTCCTCCCCGGCGAGGATTCCGACGCCGCCGCCGTACTCGAGTCCGTCTTCGCCCGCCGCGGCCTGCGCGTGCTGTCCCAGTCGCGTGCCGACGCTGTTGAGCGCACGGCCGACGGCGTGGTCGTCACCTTGGGTGATGGCTCCAAGATCACCGGTAGCCACTGCCTGGTCTGCGTTGGCTCGATCCCGAACACCACCGGCATTGGCCTGGAGGCCGCCGGCATCGAGGTCACCCCCAGTGGCCACATTAAGGTCGACGGCGTCTCCCGCACCAGCGCGCCCAACGTCTACGCCGCCGGTGACTGCACGGGCGTCTTCGCCCTGGCCTCCGTGGCTGCCATGCAGGGCCGCATCGCCGTGGCCCACATGGGTGGCGACGGTGTGCGCCCGCTCAAGCTCAACCACGTCTCCTCCAACATCTTCACCTCCCCGGAGATTGCCTCCGTGGGTGTGTCCGAAGCCGATCTGGCCTCGGGCAAGTACCAGGGTGATGTCATCAAGCTCTCCCTGGACACGAATGCTCGCGCCAAGATGCGTGGGGTCAACGATGGCTTCGTGAAGATCATTGCTCGTAAGGGCTCCGGAACCGTCATCGGTGGCGTGGTGGTGGGTGCCGGTGCGTGTGAGCTCATCTTCCCGATCGCGATGGCCGTGACGCAGAAGCTGCACGTGGACGATGTGGCCAACACCTTCACGGTGTACCCGTCGATGTCGGGCTCGATTTCCGAGGCTGCCCGCCGCCTGCACGTCCACATGTAACACCTTCGCCGCTGGGTGCGGAAGAAGTAACTGCACTGCATGAAAAATGCCATGGTTAGGCATTTTCGCTATAGCTCGACTCATAGCGAAAATGCCTAAGCATGGCATTTCTCGTCGGGGCGGCACCTGACCGAGTCCAGACCGCGGTGCCGGTGAGCGCTAAAGTCCGCCAGGTGGGCTCCTTGCGTCGTACACGGGTATCGATTGTGGGACTTGTATCACAAGTAGGTTAGCGTTGCCTGTATGACAAAATCATCCGCAAGCCGTGGCGGAACAGCCGCCCCGGCCCGTCGAGAGACATTCTCCTCGCGAAGACTCTTTATCCTCTCGGCCATCGGTTCCGCCGTTGGCCTGGGCAATATCTGGCGGTTCCCGTACGTTGCCTATGAAAACGGTGGCGGCGCCTTCCTGATTCCGTATCTGGTGGCATTGCTGTGCGCCGGTATCCCGTTGTTGTTCCTGGACTACTCGATCGGCCACCGCTTCCGTGGCTCGGCCCCGTTGGCTTACCGTCGCCTGCACCGCGCGGCGGAGCCGATTGGCTGGTGGCAGGTCCTGATCTGCTTCGTCATCGCCGTCTACTACGCCGCGATCATCGCCTGGGCGGCCATGTACGCGTGGTTCTCCATCACTCAGGCGTGGGGCGATGACGCAGAAGGCTTCTTCTTCAATAATTACCTGCACACCGCCGATCAGGCCGGGTTGTCTTTCGACTTCGTCTCCAGCGTCTTCTTCCCGATGCTGGCGGTGTGGATCGTGACCATCGTGATCATGGTGGCCGGCGTGAACAAGGGTATCTCGCGTGCCAACGCCGTGATCCTGCCGCTGCTCGTGGTCATGTTTGTGATCCTCGTGGTCCAGTCACTCTTCCTCGACGGTGCCATGGAGGGCCTGAACGCCTTCTTCACACCGAACTGGGATTCCCTGCAGAACCCTGGCGTATGGGCTGCGGCCTTCGGCCACATCTTCTTCTCGCTTTCCGTGGCCTTCGGCATTATGGTCACCTACTCCTCCTACCTCAAGCGCAAGACCGACCTGACCGGTTCCGGCATGGTTGTGGCGTTCGCGAACTCCGGCTTTGAGATCCTCGCCGGTATTGGCGTCTTCGCCGCCCTTGGCTTCATGTCGGTGGCCTCCGGACAGGCCGTGGACGAGGTTGCCTCCGGCGGCATCGGACTCGCCTTCGTGGCGTTCCCGACCATCGTTTCCGAGGCGCCCTTTGGCGCGGTGCTCGGCGTGCTGTTCTTTGGTTCACTGGTCTTTGCCGGGCTGACCTCGTTGATTTCCATCCTGGAGGTCATCGTGGCGGCCTTCCAAGACAAGCTCGGGTGGAGCCGTAAGGCCGCCACCTTGGTGGTCACCATCCCGATCGCCCTCATCTCGCTGATCCTGTTCCCGACCACCACGGGCATCCACCTCCTGGATACCTCGGACGCGTTCGTGAACCAGTTCGGCATCCTGGCCTGTGCCCTCGTCACCGTCATCGTGGTCTCGGCCGGGCTAGGCAGCCTGCCGCGTCTACAGAAGCACCTGAACCGGACCTCGACGGTCAAGATGGGTGCCGGTTGGCGCATCCTGGTCGGCGGCATCGTGCCGGTGGCCCTGGGCTACATGCTTATCAACGAGATCCAGACCAAGAGCTCCGAACAGTACTCGGGCTACCCGGCCTGGTTCAACGGGGTCTTTGGCTGGGGCATGGCCGGTGCGCTCATCGTTGGCGCCGTGCTGCTGTCCCTGATCCCTTGGGGTGAAAAATCCAAGCTCAAGGACGCCGAGTATGAAGAATTCAACGCAGCCGAGGAACTCGATGGCGACGTCGACAACAACCGTGAGGACGTGAAGGCATGACACCCATAGCCATCACCATGATGATCATTGCCATGGTAACCATTTGGGGTGGACTCGGCCTGGCCATGTGGAACCTGGCCCGCCACCCCGAAGATGAGGACGAGCTGCCCACCCCCGAGGAGATGCCGCACGAGCTGTAGCATTTCGGAGCACCTAGGACTCACGGAAACGTGAGGATACAGCTGTGGCGACTGAGAAATCCTTCTAAGTCGCCACAGCTATGTTCTGGTGCTTAGGCCGGTGCGAAGTGGGCCTCGATGAGCTTCTTGAGGTCGCCGTGGCATCCGCCGCAACCTGTTCCCGCACGGGTGGCTGCCGAAACTTCCTGCACGCTGGAGCATCCATCACTAACGGCGCCCGTGATGGTCTCCTCCGTGACCCCGGCGCAGCGGCATACCGTTCGGGCGGGATCTGGCACGGAGACGATCTCCCGGTCCGGGCCATTGAGCCGCAACAGCGCCGAGCGATCCGCGGGGAGCTCCGAGCCCCGCTCAAACAAGAGCGTCAGCTCCGCGCCTGCCCGGGGCATACCGACACTGATGAAGCCGCACAGCACGCCGCCGCGGGTGTTCATCTTCACGTACTTGCCATGCTCGGGATCTGCCCAGAGGCTCACCGCGAGTCCGGGGACATCGTCGAACGGACCAGCAGCAACATCTCCAGCCACCGCGACATCCACGCCGCGCGCCTTGAGCATCATGACGGGTGCGCGTTCGGCCGGGAGGGCCTCAGGGGAGAATCCCGTAAGGAAGGCCGCGAGCCATTCCGCCTGACGCCAGCCCGGACCGATCAAACCCAGCGGGCCTGTGCTGTTGGCGCATTCTGGGCAGTTGCCATCGAGGCAACGAATTTCGGCGCAGTCACCAATCGCGAAAACGTGGGGATCGTGCAGGCTGGCTAACGTGTGGTCCACGAGGATGCCGTGGTTCGTGGACAGCCCGGCGCCGGCCGCGACCTCCACGCGCGGGCGCACACCGCACGACAACACGAGCAACTGGCCTGGCACCGCCGAACCGTTTTCCTGCAGGAGCGCGGCGAAGCTGGCCTCGCCGTTGGCCCCGGGCGCCATGGAAACGCCCACAGCCCGAGCCTGCGAGACCACCTGGATGCCGCGCGCCCGCAGCGCCGCGGCCAAAGTATGCCCGGCCCCGGCGTCGATGCTGCGTCCCAAGGTATGTGCGCCGTGATGGACCACGGTGACCTCGGCGCCCTCATCGCGAGCGGCCAGTGCGGCCTCGAGCCCCAAGATGCCGCCGCCTAAGACCACCACATGGGCCCGGCGGTCGACGGCGTCACGGAGCACCGCGGCATCGGCCAGATCACGCAAGGCGATCACGCCACGAGGCAGCGGGACCTGTGCGGCCGGATCAGGATTGAGCCCATGCAGCGGCGGCACCACGGGACGCGCGCCAGTGGCAAAGACGAGCTTGCCGTAGGGGATCCAGACGCCATCCTCCAGCAGCACGCCCTGCCGGGCCCGGTCCACGCGACGTACCCGAACGCCCCGGATGACAACCGCTCCGGCAGCCTCCAGCTCGGCCGGGTCGGAGACCGAGATGGCCTCTTCGCTGGTTCGGCCCACGCCCAGATCGGCCACCAAGACGCGGTTGTACGCGGCGGCGGCTTCCTCACCGATGATGGTTAACGCCAGCAGTCCCTGGCGCACGCTGGGCAGCAGTTCCTCGGCGAGCCGGGCGGCGACGGGGCCGTAACCAATGATGACCACATGATTCGATGCAAGCGTCATGATGCCTCCTGAAGTTCTGCTGGCACGGAGTCAGAGATGGCCGGGTCCAATGCTCCCGCCGTCACGGTGACGGAGGCGCTCTTGAACTCGGGCATCCCGGAGATGGGGTCGGTGGCCGCACTCGTAAGGAGATTGGCGTTTTCCTCCTGCGGGAAGTGGAACGGCAAAAAGACGGTATCGCTGCGGATCGCCGTGCTGAACTTCGCCGCACACCGGACGGTGCCGCGGTCATTGGCGATGGTGACCTGCGCGCCGTCGAGAATTCCACGAGCGGCGGCGGCCAGGGGATGGATGAGCAGCTCAGCATGCGGTGCCGCACCGGCCAACTCCGGCACGCGACGGGTCTGCGCCCCGGATTGGTAGTGCTCCAGCAGCCGACCCGTGATGAGGGCTAGGGTATCGCCGCGGAAGAGGGCATCGCGGGCCGACACGGCAGCGGGGGAGACAGCCGTCAAGACCGCGCGGCCATCGGCATGAGCAAAGGCCTCAAGGAACAACCGCGGCGTGCCCCGGCTGCCCTTCGGGTACGGCCAATAAGCCTCGGCGCCCGAGTCCAGCAGCGCGTAATCAATCCCGGAGTAGTCGGAAAGCCCGCCCTCCGAGGCCGCCCGCAGCTCTGTGAACACCGTTTCCGGATCGGGGCTAAAGGTGGAGGGCGCGTCCAAACGCTGGGCCAGCTCGGAGAAAATCCACAGCTCCGACCGCGCACCGGCCGGCGGCGTCACGGCCGCACGACGCCGCAGCACCCGCCCCTCGAGGGTTGTCATGGTGCCCTCCTCCTCGGCCCACTGCAGCACCGGCAGCACCAGATCGGCCTCGCGCGCCGTCTCTGACATGACGAAATCGCACACCACGAGGAAATCCAGGCTGCGCAGGCCCTTGAGAACCTCGCTGGCGTTGGGGGCCGAGACCGCCACATTGGCGCCGTGGATGAAAAAGGTGCGGACGCCGTCGGGCTTCCCCAGAGACGCTAAAAGTTCGACGGCGGGAAGTCCCGGCCCCGGGATGACGCTGGCATCCACACCCCAGACTTTCGCAACGTGCGCGCGGGCGGCGGGGTCGGTGATCTTGCGGTAGCCCGGGAGCTGATCGGCCTTCTGACCGTGTTCGCGGCCGCCCTGGCCATTGCCCTGGCCTGTCAGTGTGCCGTAGCCGCTCGTGGCGGATCCGGGCAGACCCAGCAGAAGGGCCAGATTGATGGCGGCCGTGGCGGTGTCCGTGCCGTCAACGTGCTGTTCCACCCCGCGGCCGGTGAGGATGTAGCTGCCACCGCGCGTGCGGCCCTCGGCCAAGCGGTGCGCCGTTTCACGCAGCAGGTGGACGGGGACGCCCGTGATGGCTTGAACCCGCTCGGGCCACCACGACGAGACGCTGCGGGCCAGAGCCGCATAGCCCGTGGTGCGCTCGGCGATGAAGCGTTCGTCCACAAGCCCGTCCTGAATGACGATGTGGCTCAAGCCCAGCAGCAGCACCAGATCCGTGGCGGGCACAGGCTGGAGGTGGAGCCCGGCGCCGTCAGCGGTGAAGTTGGCGGTGGCCGAGCGGCGAGGGTCCACCACGATCAGTCCGCCAGCCTCGCGAACCCCGGCCAGGTGTTGGACAAACGGTGGCATGGTCTCGGCCACGTTGGAACCAAGCAACAAGACGGTGTGGGCCGTGTCGAGATCAGTGAGCGGGAACGGCAAGCCGCGGTCCAAGCCAAAGGCCCGGTTTCCCGCGGCCGCCGCCGAGGACATGCAAAAGCGGCCGTTGTAATCGATGCGGGAGGTGCCCAGCGCCAGGCGCGTGAACTTGCCCAGCTGATACGCCTTCTCATTTGTGAGCCCACCGCCGCCAAAAACGCCCACGGCGTCGGGACCAAAGTCGCGGCGCGTGCGCTGGACCTGATCGGCGATCAGATCCAGCGCCTGCGCCCACTCGATGGGGCGGTGCACGCCGTCGGGGCCCTTGAGGAGCGGAGTCGTGACCCGCCCGGGGTGTCCCAGCAAGGAGGCCGAGGTCCAGCCCTTGCGGCACAGCCCGCCACGGTTCGTGGGGAACTCGCGGCCCTCGATCGTGGGGATTTCTGGGGCGACGGCCGGGGTGATGCGCATGGCGCACTGCAGCGCGCAGTAGGGGCAGTGCGTGTCGGTTCCGGCCGTCGTCGTGAGTGTCGTCATTAGATACGGCTCAGCGCTGTGGCGGAGGACGGGCGCAGGTACACGAGCCAGGTGACCCCCATGAGGATCAGGTACGTTGCGACGAAGCCGAGGAAGGCGCCCTGGTAGCCGCCGGTGGCGATGCGTGAGGCGTTCAGGACCTGCGGGACCACGAATCCGCCGTAGGCACCGATGGCCGAGATGATGCCCAGCGCGGCCGAGCCCTTTCGAGCGGCACTCATCTTCCCGCCGTCGGAGGTTTCTTCAGAGCTGGCCCGCAGCGCAAAGACCATGGGGATCATGCGGTAGGTGGAACCGTTGCCGGCGCCGGCTGCTGCGAAGAGCACCAGAAACAGGCCCAGGAACAGCGGGAAGCTACCCAGGGGGAGTGTGAGGAGCTGAGCTAAGGCGGTCAGGGACAGGATGCCGAAGCAAACCATCGTGATGCGGGCGCCACCCCAACGGTCGGCCAGCTTGCCGCCATAAGGCCGGGCCAGTGAGCCGATCAAGGCGCCCAGGAAGGCAAGCGAGATGATGGCCGGGCCCACGGGGATGCCCACACCGGCGCCGAAGGTGTCCATGATGAGCTTGGGGAAGACGGCGGAGAAGCCGATGAAGGAGCCGAAGGTGCCGATGTACAGCAGCGCCAGGATCCACAGGTGCGGTTCACGTAGCGAGGCGAGTGAGCCGGCAACGTCCGATTTCGCGCTGCTGAGGTTATCCATGTACTTCCAGGCGCCCCAGGAGGCGATGAGAATGAGCGGAATCCACATGAGTCCAGCGGCGGCCAGGCCCAGGTTTCCTGCGGCCAGGATCATGACGGCCAGCGGCACCGTGAACTGTGCGACGGCGGCACCAAGGTTTCCGCCGGCAGCGTTCAGTCCCAGCGCCCAACCCTTTTCGCGGGCCGGGAAGAAGTAGGTGATGTTAGCCATCGAGGAGGCAAAGTTTCCGCCACCCAATCCGGCGAGGGCCGCCACGGCGAGCATGGCGCCGAACGGGGTGTCGGGGTTGCTGACGCAGATCGCCAGTCCCACGGCGGGGATGAGCAGAAGCAGGGCGGAGATGATGGTCCAGTTGCGTCCGCCGAACCGGGCCACCATGAAGGTGTAAGGGATGCGAAGTGTGGCACCCACCAAGGAGGGGATGGAGATGAGCCAGAACAGCTCGCCCGAGCTAAAGGTGAATCCTGCTCCCGGAAGGAAGACCACCACGATGGACCACAGCTGCCAGATGACGAATCCTAGGAATTCGCAGGCGATGGACCAGGCGAGGTTGCGCCGGGCGATGGTGCGTCCCACGGACTCCCACTGCCCGGTGTCCTCCGCATCCCAGTGATGTAACCAGCGCCCGCGGCTGCTGGTGATGATGGCACCGCTTTGCTGTGCGGGTACCCGTGTGGTGCTGTCGATACGCTCTACCGTCATAACAAGCCTCCCGTACGCTGCACAGTGATCTGTGCTGTTCTTCTGTGTTCACTACGTTAGAGAAGCGGAGTTTCGGGGCTTGTTCCCGGGTGTGAAATCGTTGTGACTTTTCCCTAACCATGGCTCGAAGGGTGTTGTTAGGGTAGAAAAAACTCCTTGCCGGAACGTCCGCCTGTTGGTCCGATTGTCCAACTGGTGGACACTGGGAGTAACCTGAGGGTCGAGAATAATTCACAACCGGTCTTGCCGCGCCGTGTTTGCTCGCAGATTCTTCCTTGTCGAAGCGTGTGTGAGTGAACGCCTGTGGCGGTCAAGGGCAAGGCCACGAGAGAAAGTCAGCCATGAGCACCTCCCAAAAAGCGGATGCTGCGGGAACCCCGCAGGTCAACAGCAGGGGCCGGGTCATTGTCGCCAGCCTGATCGGCACAACAGTGGAGTTTTATGACTTCTATGTCTACGCCACGGCCGCCGTTTTGGTCTTCCCCGCACTCTTCTTCCCCACGGCCGATGCCGCAACAGCGCTGCTGAGCTCCTTTGCGATCTTCGGTGTGGCCTTCGTGGCCCGGCCCCTGGGTTCCATCGTGTTTGGTCACTTCGGTGACAAGTTTGGCCGCAAGGGAACCCTGGTAGCGTCCCTGCTCACCATGGGTATCGCCACATTCCTCATTGGCTGCCTTCCCACCGCACTCGTACCGGGCTGGACCTTCTGGGCTCCGGCGCTTTTGGTTGTAATGCGCTTCATGCAGGGCCTGGCCCTGGGCGGCGAGTGGAGTGGCGCGGCCCTGTTGGCCACCGAAAATGCTCCTGCCGGCAAGCGCGCTATCTGGGGAACCTTCCCGCAGCTGGGTGCCCCGATTGGCTTCATCCTGGCCAACGGCATCTTCCTGGGCCTCAGCGTTGGCCTCACCAGCGATCAGTTCCAGTCCTGGGGCTGGCGTGTTCCGTTCCTGCTCAGTGCCGTCATGGTCATCGTTGGCCTGTACGTCCGTTTGAAGCTCGTGGAGACTCCTGCCTTCCAGAACGTGATCGATCAGGGCGAAGTGGCCAAGCTCCCCGTGGGGCGCGTCTTCAAGACGAGCTGGCGCCCGTTGATCCTGGGTACCTTCGTCATGTTGGCCACCTACGTGTTGTTCTACCTCATGACCACCTTCACCTTGTCGTACGGCACGGCAGCGTCCTCGCTGGAATCCGCCAAGGCTGCTGCAGAGGCCAAGGGCAAGCCCATGTCTGCCGATGCGATCGCCGCGTGGGTTCCGGGTCTGGGTTACACCCGCAATGAATTCCTCATCATGCTCATCATTGGTGTTGTCTTCTTTGGTATCTTCACGCTCGTCTCGGGCCCCTTGGCCGAGAAGTACGGCCGACGCAAGATGCTGCTCTGGGTCACCTCCGGCATCGTGGTCTTTGGCCTGACCTTTGTCCCGCTCTTCGGCGCTGGCACAGCCGGCGTCATGACGCTGCTGATCCTGGGCTTCACGCTGATGGGCCTGACCTTTGGCCCCATGGGCGCGTTGCTGCCGGAGCTGTTCCCCACCAACGTTCGGTACACGGGCTCGGCCATCAGCTACAACATGTCCAGCATTCTGGGCGCGGCTGTTGCCCCGTTCATCGCTGTGGCGCTGTGGCAGTCCGCCGACGGTAGCCCGGTGCTCGTGGGAGTCTACCTCTCCGTCATGGCCGTGCTGACCCTCGTGGCACTGCTCATCATGAAGGAAACGCGCGACCTGGACTACACCTCCAACGTCAGCTAGCCCGTCAGACGCCGCATCACTTTACGGCAACAAACGGCAATCGCTCCATCACTTCACGGCATGAAGTGATGGAGCGATTGCTGTTTAAAGCCCGTGGCGGTGTAGCCGCGTTACAGTATTTGCGTGTAGATCAGTGCCGGAGCCGCGGTCTCCAGTATCTCCAGCTCGGCCATCGCCCGGATAAAGTGCACCGTCTGGGTATGGGCGTTCAGATGCTCCTGGGATAGCCAGCGCTCACTGAGTAGCAACTGGCCGGGATCATCTCGAAGTTCCAATAGCTCGTAGCTAATACAGCCGGGTTCTTTACGGGTCTCGGCAATCAGCTCGCGGTAGACCGCAAGAGCCTGCTCAAGAAGCTCGGGCTTGACCGTGCATCCTACTAGTACGTGAATCATGACGCTCCCGGGATTTGTTGCCGAAGCAGTAGCCTACCCGAGATTGCGGTGGCGCCCGCTGCCGGCCACCACGCCTAGGTTAAACACAGAACGGCCCCAGCGCATAGTGCCGGGGCCGTTCTGATGTCAAAGCCGAAGCGAGCGGTCAGTCTTCGATCGTGGCCAGAACGGCGCCAGCGGAGACGGTATCGCCGGCTGCAGCGCCCAAGCCCGTGATGGTTCCTGCGCGGTGAGCCGTGAGCGGCTGCTCCATCTTCATGGCCTCCAAGACCACGATGAGATCACCCTCGGCGACGACATCGCCGTCGGCCACGGCCACCTTCACGATGGTGCCCTGCATGGGGGAGGTGAGCGCATTACCATTGGCGGCTGCGGGCCCGGCATTACGGTTACGACCGGCCTTCTTGGTCTTCTTGCCACCGTTGCTGGAAACACTACTGACAGCGAACGACGACGGCAACGTCACCTCAAGCCGTTTGCCACCAACCTCGACGGTGACGCTCTGGCGAGTGCCGGCGTCGTCCGTTGCTCCTGCCGCAGTGGCGAGGTCGAAGGCGGGGATGGTGTTGTTGAATTCGGTCTCGATCCAGCGGGTGTGGATCGTGAACGCGGTGCCATCGGTGGGGGCGAAGGCGGGGTCGGCGACGACGGCGCGGTGGAAGGGGAGCACGGTGGGCATGCCGCCGATTTCCATTTCGGCCAGGGCACGGTTGGCACGCTGGATGGCCTGCTCGCGGGTGGCGCCGGTGACGATCAGCTTAGCGAGCATAGAGTCGAAGTTGCCGCCGATGACCTCTCCGGCGGTGATGCCGGAATCGACGCGCACGCCAGGGCCGGTGGGAAGCGTCAGGGTGGAGACGGTGCCCGGGGCAGGCATGAAGCCACGGCCGGCATCCTCGCCGTTGATGCGGAATTCCAGGGAGTGGCCGCGAACTTCGGGGTCGCCGTAGCCGAGCTCTTCGCCGCGGGCGATGCGGAACTGCTCGCGGACCAGGTCGATACCGGTGACTTCCTCGGAGACCGGGTGCTCCACCTGCAGGCGGGTGTTGACCTCCAGGAAGGAGATGGTGCCGTCGGTGCCCACGAGGAATTCGCAGGTTCCGGCGCCCTGGTAGTTCGCCTCGGTCAAGATGGCCTTGGAGGCAGCGTAGAGCTCAGCGTTCTGTGCGTCCGTCAGGAACGGGGCCGGAGCCTCTTCGACGAGCTTCTGGTTGCGGCGCTGCAGGGAGCAATCGCGGGTGGAGACAACCACCACGTTGCCGGCGGCGTCTGCCAGGCACTGAGTTTCCACGTGGCGCGGGGCATCCAGGAAGCGCTCAACAAAGCACTCGCCGCGACCGAACGCTGCGATGGCCTCGCGAACTGCGGACTCGTAGAGTTCCGGGATTTCTTCACGCGTACGGACCACCTTGATGCCGCGGCCGCCTCCGCCATAAGCTGCCTTGATGGCGAGCGGGAGGCCGTGTGCGTCGGCGAAGTCGAGGACTTCCTGCGTGGATTCGACCGGGTTCTTGGTACCCGGAACCAGGGGCGCGCCCACCTTTTCGGCGATGTGGCGAGCCTGCACCTTATCGCCCAGTGCGGCGATCGAGGCGGGGGAGGGGCCAATCCAGATGAGTCCGGCGTCGATCACTTTTTGGGCGAAGTCGGCGTTTTCGGACAGGAATCCGTAGCCCGGGTGAACAGAGTCGGCGCCCGAAGCCTTGGCTGCGTCGAGAATCTTCTCCATGACCAGGTAGGAGTCTGCGGCGGTGGAGCCACCCAGGGCGAAGGCCTCGTCGGCCATGCGCACATGCAGTGCATCCCTGTCCGGCTCTGCGTACACCGCAACGGAGGCGATACCTTCGTCGCGGGCGGCCCGGATAATCCGGACGGCAATTTCACCGCGGTTGGCGATCAAGACTTTTTTAAGCGACTGCAGGCCTGCGCCGGCCGAGCGTGAGTTTGTCACACGAGACTCCTTCTATTCTTCGAAGAGCCTAGCGCGGATATGTGGATTTTCCTCACACATCATGGCGTTTATGCGTGTGCGCCCGGAAAATTTTGTGGAGTTCCTACAAGTTTGCCAAATTGCCGCCGTAATGTTCTGTTCTGCGTAAAGTTCACCGTGAACTTGCCGCACAACACTGTTGTGCGGCAAGTTCGGTTCCAACTCAACGCAGAACCGAACATTCAGCTGCCGGCGATGAGGCGCAGGGTGGCCAGATGATGTTCCCACGCTTGTTGGCCCTGCCCCGTGAGTTTGACCGAGGTGCGCGGGAACTTGCCCACAAAAACCTTCTTGATCTCGACGAATCCAGCCTTCTCCAAGAGCGAGAGCTGCTTGCTGAGGACCGAATCGCTCACCTGAATCGTGGTGCGCAGATCCTTGAAGTCCATAGTCTCGGTCTTGGACAGCGCCGCTGCGATGGAAAACCTCACAGGCTGGTGCAGCACCTCGCTGAGCTCGTGCCGCGGATGGACGACGGCGTCCCCCTCACCTTGCGCTTCTGAGTTGGCGTTCGGGCTCATGCTCGTAGCTCCCGGAATGCTGCTGCCAAGCCCATCACGGCGAGGATCACGGCCGCGGTGATGTAGTAGGCGAGACTGCCGTTGGGGAAGGCAAAGGCGCCAATGAACACGGCTGCAATGTAGAGCGTCATGTAGCTGAGCAGGGAGCTGAGGAATCGCTTGGTGAAGCCAAGCTTGGTGGTGCGCATCATGAGCGACCAAGTCGTGGCGGTGAAGGCGGCCCAGATTCCGACAGTGCAGGCCAATAAGGGCGCACCATAACCGGTATGAGCCACGATGTGCAGCCCCACCATGAGCAGTGAGCCGAGGATGGCCAGAGAGTTGAACACCATCGCCGCTGGCCAGCCGTGGTTACTGGTGGCCGCCGTTCCGACGGATTCGGCCTGCGCCAGGAGCTGCGCAGCTTCGAAGGGGGAGGGTGAATGATGCTGTGACGTCACGGGAGTGCCTTTCTTGCGAGCGGTACTGCAGTGACTCAACTATATGAAACTACTTTCCATTGCGTCAAGTAGTTTCTTGAAATCCGTCCAAGATGCGCAAAACTGCCAGCGGGTATGGCGCATCAGCGTTTGTGCGCCATACCCCGGCCGCGTTGGGCGCATTAGGGAACAGATATTCCTTTATGCGCCAAACTCACTGCACGTCCAGCGTATAGGCGATGAATCAGCCCCACAGCTCGGTGATGGACACCCCACACTTGCCCAGGAGGCGGCGGAAGGTGGAGATGGAGAGGCCGATGACCGTATGGGGATCGCCCTCGATGCCGGTGATGAATGCCCCGGCGAGGCCATCGATCGTGAAGCCGCCGGCCACCTGCAAGGGTTCGCCCGTGGCCACGTAGGCGTCGATCTCAGCATCCGTGATGTCCGCAAAGTGGACCACGGCGCTCGTGACCTCTCCGTGCGCAACGGGAGCTCCGCCGTCGGACGAGGAAGGGGTGGAGATGAGCCAATGGCCCGTGTGGAGCACGCCGGAGCGCCCGCGCATGAGCCGCCAGCGATCCCGCGCCACCTCGGGCTCCCAGGGTTTGCCGTAGGGCAGGCCGTCGAACTCGAAGACGGAGTCGCAGCCGATCACGAGGGTTTCGCTGACCTCGGCGGCGACGGATTCGGCCTTGGCGCGCGCCAGCAGGAGTGCTGTCTCCGCGGGGGAGAGCGGCCCGGCGGCGGCCGTGGCGGCATCTTCGTCCACGTCGGAGACCAGGATGCGGTGGGTAATCCCGGCGTCGGTGAGCAATTTGGTGCGGGCGGGCGAGGCGGAGGCCAGAATCAAGGGCAAAGTCATGCTTCCAGCCTAGACGGCGATCAGGCGCCGGGCACGAATCCGTCCACGAGGCGCGAGCGGATCAGGAAGCGTTTGCCCTCCGGCGCCTCCACGGAGAAGCCGCTGCCACGCCCGGCCACCACATCCACCGTCAGGTGCGTGTGCGACCAATAGTTGAACTGCTCCTTCGACATCCAAAACTCCAGCGGCCCGCACTCGGGAAGTTCAAAGAGCCCCAGCAGGATGTCGGCCTCGGCCGTGATGAACTCCCCGGCCGGATAACACATGGGGGAGGAGCCATCGCAGCAACCGCCCGACTGGTGGAACATGAGGGGCCCGTGCCGCAGCCACAACTTCTGCAGCAACTCCACCGCCGACACCGTGAGCGCCACCCGCGAGGAGCTCTCACCCGGGATCGTAACGGCGGCATCCAAAATCTGTGGGCTGGCGTTCATGGCACGTGCTCCCTCATGGGGGTGGAATGGAACCTTGGGCGGTTGCCCTAAGGACGACGGCGGGAGGTGACCTTCCGGGGAAGGTCACCTCCCGCCGTCGTCCTTGAGAGGGAAAGCTACAGCATTCCCGACAAACCCCACCATCAGCGCCAGAAACTTGGGAGAAGGCGCCAAGGGTGAGGAGGCGTTTTAGAAGAAGCCGAGCTTATCCTCGCTGTAGCTGACCAACAGGTTCTTGGTCTGCTGGTAGTGGTCCAGCATCATGGCGTGATTCTCGCGGCCGATGCCCGAGGACTTGTAGCCGCCAAACGCAGCTCCCGCGGGGTAGGCATGGTAATTGTTGACCCACACGCGACCGGCCTGGATTTCACGTCCTGCACGGTAGGCCACGTTGCCGTTACGGGACCAGACGCCGGCGCCCAGGCCGTAGAGGGTGTCATTGGCGATGTGCAGGGCATCGGCGTAGTCGTCAAACTTCGTCACCGCGAGCACGGGACCGAAGATCTCCTCTTGGAAGATGCGCATGTCATTGGTGCCCTCGAAAATGGTGGGCTTGACGTAGTAGCCACCGGCCAGATCCCCGGGGAGGATGTTGCGCTCGCCGCCGGTGAGCAGCTTGGCGCCTTCCTGCTTGCCAATGTCCATGTAGGACAAGATCTTTTCGAGCTGGTCATTAGACGCCTGTGCTCCAATCTGGGTATCGGTATCCAGCGGGTTGCCCTGGATGATGGCCTCGGTGCGGGCGATCGCGTCGGCCATGAAGGCCTCATACATGGAGCCCTGCACGAGCGCGCGCGAGGGGCAGGTGCAGACCTCGCCCTGGTTGAAGGCGTAGAGCGTGAAACCCTCGAGTGCCTTGTCGTAGAAGGCGTCGTCCTTGTCGCGCACGTCGTCGAAGAAGATGTTGGGGCTCTTGCCGCCCAGCTCCAGCGTGACGGGAATGAGGTTCTGGGACGCGTACTGGCTGATCAGGCGGCCCGTGGTGGTCTCGCCGGTGAAGGCGATCTTGCGGATGCGCTTGCTGGAGGCGAGCGGCTTGCCGGCCTCCACGCCGAAGCCGTTGACCACGTTGACCACGCCCGGAGGCAGGATGTCGGCGAGCAGTTCCATGAGGACCAGGATGGAGGCGGGGGTCTGTTCCGCTGGTTTAAGCACGACGGCGTTACCCGCCGCGAGTGCCGGCGCCAACTTCCACACGGCCATCAGGATCGGGAAGTTCCAGGGGATGATCTGGCCCACCACACCGAGGGGCTCGTGGAAGTGGTAGGCCGTGGTGTTGTCATCGAGCTGGGTCAGGCGGCCCTCCTGGGCGCGGACCACGGAGGCGAAGTAGCGGAAGTGATCTGCCGCGAGCGGGATGTCGGCGTTGAGTGTTTCGCGCACGGCCTTGCCGTTGTCCCAGGTCTCGGCGACGGCGAGGAGTTCAACGTTTTCATCGATGCGATCGGCGACCTTGTTCAAGATCGCGGCGCGCTCCGTGGCGGAGGTCTTGCCCCAACTCGGGGCTACCTTGTGGGCCGCATCCAGTGCGAGTTCGATGTCTTCTGCTGTGCCGCGGGCAATCTCGCAGAATACCTTGCCGGTGACGGGTGTGATGTTCTCAAAATACTCACCCTTGACGGGAGCAACCCATTCCCCGCCAATCCAGTTCTCGTAACGAGCCTTGAACGTAACTTTGGAACCCTCAGTGCCGGGTTGTGCGTAAACAGCCATTGTTTAAACTCCTCTGCGTGGGGGACGTCAGTGTCCTTGTCGGCAAGCGTACGCGCAGCAACGTTGCAACGACGTTGCGTGGCGCGGCTCACGATAGTCTGTGCCCATGGGGTTTGAAATGTGGCTCAATGTCCTGGCCGGGATAACGGCCTTAGCGACCGTGGGGATCCTTGTCGCGGGTGTCTTGCTTTTACGGGCTATGGTCGGTGTGCGCGGCTGGAATATTTATTTGGCGGCCATTGCCGTGACCATGCTTGGCGTCATGTGGGCTGCCGCGAGAATGCATCGATTGGCCGAGGTATCGGGAGAATACTGGGAAAAAACGAGTCGGCTCAGTGATGAGATGGAGGTGTATCTCTCGGTGTATCTCAACGGCCCTTTGGTGTGTCTGGCTGTAATTTTCACAGGCGGCTTACTGCTGTACCTCCTGGGGAAGACGGCAGCGCAGGAACGCCTGGCGGGTGCCGCCGTGTAGTTGTCCCGCGCCCCAGCTACTCCAGGGCCAGAAGCATCGAGGCCTCGGCATACTTGTCGCGCAGCCGATCCGCCGTGGCTGGATCGAGCCGTGCCACACGAACGGGGTCGGTGTTGTCCTGCAGATCGGCGGCCTTAACCATGCGGGCCAGGGGATTGGCCCGGACCCGTGAGAAGTAATCCTCGGCGGTCTCGCCGTTGCGTTTGGTCATGGCATCCACGCCGTTGACAATTTCCAGCGAAAAGCCCCACACGTGGAGATCCCTAAAACTGACCTCGGTATCCTCGACGACATCGTGGAGCCAGGCCACCGCCACGGCCGCATCGGAGGCCTCCGGAAAAAGCTGTCGCAAAATCTCGGCGACCCGGGCCGGATGCTCAATATAGTTCGCCCCGACCTTGTCCACCTGACCGGCGTGTGCGGTGCCAGCCACATCGGCTGCCATGGCAATGACGTCTACAGTTTGTCCCATGCTTCCAGTGTCGTGGGTGGTGGGGCTCGAAGCAATCATTTGGCGGTTGAAGTCGCGCCATGACGGGGCTAATGGCCCGTGACGCTCTCGCCCTCTAGCTCGGCCACATGAGCCACGACGGCGGATCTCTTAGGTGAGCGCGGCGGAAGGAGATGTAAGGCTGTGCGCCAGGCTTCGACGTCGTCCGCGGCCTCGGGAAGCTGCAGATAGCTCAACAAGACCTCGGGGCTGGCGTCGTTGAGGATGGCCTCGCGCAGTTGCACGGCCACGCGGGTGCGCAGCCCCGAGATGGCGGGCGCAAGGGAGCGGGGCAGGACCTCGCCGCGGTAGATGTTCAGGGCCAGGCGGTGCGCGCCGCGGTCAAGATAGTTCCGCACCTGCTCGGCGTCCACCACGAGGGGCCGGGGGAGGCGGTAAGGGCGCGATTCGGGAACGAGCGACGGGGCCACGGCGAGCAGCAGCTTGCGCAGCCGCACCATCTCGGCCCGGATGCTCGTCAGGGAGGTGCCGTCGGGGTAGACCTTGTCGCTGAGTTCCTCGGCGCTTAAGCCGTCCGGATGGAGGGCCATCATGGCGAGGATCTCGGTATGGCGTTCACTCAAGGTGATGGCGGCGCCGGCCACATGGAGCAGGCCGAGATCGCGGCCTAGGATCTGCAAGCTGTCGCGGTACAGGGGCTTGGTGGAGGCGGGAGTGGCTGGGCGGCCGGGACTCCTGCGCTCATCCATCTGGTGTTCGAGGCGGTGAATGCGTAATTGTGCCTCGGCGGCCGCGACGGTGGCCTGCACGAGCGAGAGCGTGTTGGCGCCCACGGCGTCCGCGCCGCCGGTGATGTCGACGATACCCAGGATGGACCCCGAATCGGGGTCGTGCATGGGAACGGCGGTGCAGCTCCATGAATGGACAGCGGGGTTGAAGTGTTCTTGCCCCACGATCTGCACACTCTTGCCCAACACCAGCGCCGTGCCGGGGGCGCTCGTTCCGGCCACGGGTTCTGACCAGTCGGCGCCCGTGGCAAAGTTGATGTTTTCGCCATGACGGCGGGCCGCGGAATCGCCCTCGACCCAGAGCAGGCGGCCGTGCTCATCGCCCACCGCGATCAAGAGACCCGTGTCGTGGCTGGGTTCGATGAGCAATTTATTGATGACGGGCATGATCGCCGCGAGGGGGTGCTGACGCCGGAACTCGATGAGTTCCCGGCTCTCCCACACCACAGGAGGAGTGAGTCCGCCCGGGGTGGATAAGGCATTAAGGGAGCGTTGCCAGGATTCACGCACCAAGGGGCGCATCGCGGGGTGCTCCTCGAGAAGGGGGTGAGTCGGGGACATGCACTCTCCAAAGCTCGGCGCGGACGGCTGCTCGTGGCGCACGAGGCGGCAGAGCCCCGTGATGTGCCGTGGCTCACAAGTCTAGCTGACGAGTCCCGGAGCACTGCTTCGCGTTCGCCCGCCCGAAAACGCAGCGGGCGGGTAAGGCCGAAGCCCTACCCGCCCGCTGCATGGTGTTGTGCGGTGTTACCGAACAGCCGCCGATTCCAGCGGTTCGTCGAGTTCCCGCGCGTTGTCCGGGATGTCCGTCAGGGTGGCCAGCTTGGCGCCCTCAACATCGACGTCCGGCAGGATCTTCTCGAGCCACGCCGGCAGCCACCAGGCAGATTTGCCCAGCAGATACATGGCGGCCGGAACAATCGTCATGCGCACCACGAACGCGTCAATCAGCACGCCGAACGCCAGGGCAAAGCCGAGCGGCCGCACCATGGTCAGGTGGCTGAAGATGAATCCGGAGAACACGCTGATCATGATGATGGCGGCGGCGGTCACCACCGGGGCTGCATGCTTGAAACCAGTCCGCACAGCCTGCTTGGCGTCCTGGCCGTGAGCGAAGGCCTCACGCATTCCCGAGGCGATAAACACCTGGTAATCCATGGCCAGACCAAACAGCACACCGATCAAGATGATGGGCAGGAAGCTCAGCACGGCTCCCGGATTGGCTACGTCGAAGATGCCACCGAGCCAACCCCACTGGTACACGGCCACCACGCCACCGAACGCGGCAACGAGCGAGAGTAGGAAGCCTACGGTCGCCAGCAGCGGAACCAGGATGGAGCGGAAGACCAGGATGAGCAGCAGGAGGGAAAGTCCGACGACGATGGCCAGGTATGGCGGCAGCGCCGCTCCCAGCTTCTCCGAGACATCGACGTTAGCGGCCGTCTGGCCTGTCAACCCGATGCTGACCTTCAGATCAGACTCGAGGGAACTGCTGGCCTCACGCAGATCATGGATAACCTGAACCGTGCTTTCGCTGGCGGGGCCCTCCGTGGGGATGATCTGATACACGGAGGTACGCAGATCCTCGCTCATCATGACCGGTACGGCGGCCGTGACATTGTCGATCTCGCGGAGCTTGTCGGCCACATCGAGGTTCAAGGTGTTGGCCTGGTTTTTATCCAGTCCGGCAGGCAGTGAGCCCACCACAATGATGGGCCCGTTCATGCCGGTGCCGAAGTTCTCGCCCGTGATGGAGTACGCCTGATAGGCGCTGGAGTCCACTGGTTCGGAGCCGCCGTCGGGCAGTGCCAGACGGAGCCCCGTTGCGGGGATGGCGATGATGACCAGCGCCACCACCGCCGTGACGAGGGAGATGACGGGGTGCTTGGTGACCAGGCCACCCCAGCCGCGGGTACTGCGAGCAATGTCGACGGCCTCATCGGCGGAGGCCTTTTCGGCATCGTTCAATCCCGCCAACTCGGCATTGTGCTTGGTTGTTGCGATCGCGTTCTTAGCCCAGGCCTTCCTGGAGAGTACGCGGGTTCCCATGAGGGAGAGCATGGCCGGGGTCAGCGTCAGGGCAACGAGCACCGAGATGGCCACGGTGGCAGCGGCGGCCAGACCCATGACGGCCAGGAACGGAATACCTGTCACGGTCAAGGCGGCCAGTGCGATGACCACGGTGAGCCCGGCGAAGGTGACGGCGTTACCCGAGGTGCCGGTGGCCTTGGCGATCGATTCGCGCATTTCCATGCCGTTCAGCAGCTGCTGACGGTGACGGTTGACGATGAAGAGCGAGTAATCAATACCCACGGCCAGGCCCAACATCAGGGCCAACATGGGGGAGATGGAGGACATGTCCACGACGGTGGTCAGAGCCATGGTGCCGCCCACACCCACGCCCACGCCCACGATGGCCATCAGGAGCGGCAGGCCGGCGGCCACGAAGGTGCCCAGCATAATCAGGAGTACGGCGGCGGCAACAGCAACACCCACCACCTCGGCCACACCAAAGACCTCGGAGACGTCCTCGACGATTTCCTTACTGAAGGCGACGCTCACGCCACTGGAGTCAAGGGTATTCAACTTGTCCTGGACCAGCTGACGGTTTGCTGGGGTGACGGCGTTCATGGACTCGGAGAACTGGATCTGGCCAATCGCGGCCTTGTTGTTCTCGGAGACAAAGAGCACCTTCGCGGCTGCGTCGGAGGTGCGCTGAGCTACCGCGAGCTCGGCCTTCTTCTCCGTCAAGGTGGCCTGTCCGGCGTCGAACGCGGCCTTGCCCGTGGTGTACTGATCCTGACCGCCCTGCCACTGCGCCTTCTGCGCGTCGAGTTGAGCCTGACCTGCAGCAATTTGCGCCGTGGCGGCTTCTGCCTGCGGTGAGCCGGCGGGCAAAGCGGCGATCTGGGCCTTCTGTGCGTCGATCTGAGCCTGTGCGGCGTCCAGCTGGGCCTTACCGGAGGCCAATTCGTTGGCCGCAGCTTCCAGTGTCGGGGCCTGCGCAGCCAACTCGGCTTCGCCAGCGGCCAACTGCTTCTCGCCATCGGCGATCTGGGCAGCTCCGTCGGCCTTCTGTGCCGTGGTCAGGAAGGGGTCGATGACACCCTTGACGGAGGGAACTGTGGTCACGGATTTCAGTGCGGCCGTAATGGCCTTTTCCTGGGCGGGCGTGAAAGCCTCGCCGTTGCTGCTCGTGAACACGACCGTTCCGGTGCCGCCGGAAGCCTCGGGAAGTTCGGCCTTGAGCTTGTCGGCCATCTGCTGGGTTTGGGTGCCCGGCAGCTGGAAATCGTTGGAGGTGGGGCCCATGAACAGGGCTGCCGCACCGCCCACGACGCCGATGATGACAACCCAGCTGGCGATCACCAGCCATACGCGGCGGGCGGAAAACCGTCCCAATTTATAAAGCCAAAGGGCCATGATGCATCCTTTTTGTCGAAAAGTTTGGCGCCGGTGAGCGCCATGAATGGCGAAAGATTAGGAAGAGAATCCGTTGCGGATCAGGGAAATCGTGGAGCTCAGGAGTTCACGCAAATTCTTGATGGATGCGGGGGAGATGTCGGTGCCATGGCGCAGGAACCACACCATAAAGGCGGCCCGGCAGCTGCTAATGACGCAGCCCACCAGGGCGTGGATGTAGAGATCGTCGGTCTCGGCGGGGAGCTGGAGTCTAGCTACCTCTGTGACCTTGAGGCTGCAGTCATCCCAGGCTTGCAATTGAAAACGGCTCAGTTGTGCCTCCTGCGTCAGGGCGAAGACCTCGGCCAAGAGTGTCAGCTCTGGTCCAGTTCCCCCGTTCGAGAGCACGAACTCAGCGGACTCGAGGAGCGATTCTTTCGCCGGACGGTCCTGGAGCTCGGCGATCAGACCGTCGAGGTAGTTCTGGGTGAAGCTGGCAATGGCTGCTTCCACGGAGGAGAAATAGTTGAAGAAGGTGCGCCGGGATACTCCGGCGGCGGCAGCAACGTCGTCGACCGTGAAGGAACCGAGCTCCCCGCGACGCAGAAAATTCAGTGCGGCAAGGGCGATGGCTTCGCGGGTGGCGGTCTTGTTGAGCTCGCGCCGAGACGGCGGGAGGGTGGGGTTCGTTGCAGAAATACTCACATGACTACACTAAGGGCAAGTTTGCACTTTGTGCAAACCCTGGGTGGGGGTTCACTTCAGATGCCCGCCGCGGCGTTGTCCCAACGAATCAATAGATCCGAGACAACTCCGACGGCGATGCTGGCTGGATCTTTACCGGCAATGGACGGCAGGCCGATGGGGCAGGTGATCCTGTCGATCTCGCCGTCCGGGTAGCCTTCCTCGCTGAGTTTCTTGCGGAAACGCGAGAATTTACTGGGGGATCCAATGAGTCCGATGTACGACGGCGCGGCCCGGAGCGCGGCCTCACACAGGATCAGGTCCTCGGAATGGTCATGCGTGAGCACCAGAACCACCGCGCCCGTGGGAAGTGTTGCCACCACCGACTCCGGCGCCGGTTCGTGTTGGATCGCCAGTGTTGCCTGGCCAGCCAGCAGGGGCTCGATCCGGTCAGGGGAGAGTGCTTCCGGCCGGGAGTCGACGAGTACGAGGTTGATGGGCTGTCTGGCCAGAATCAGGGCGATTTCGTAGCCAACGTGTCCCAATCCAAAGATCGCAACGGTTCGCCGAGGGTTGAGCACCTCGAGCATGACGGTGACCTCGCCGCCACAGCATTGCACACCGTGGGTTCCGGCGACCTTGTCGTTGAGGGCAAATGTCATGAGCTCGGGTGCCCCGTTGCCCGTCCTGATAAGTTCACGTGCCCTGTCGATGACGGTGGCTTCGAAGTTTCCGCCACCGATCGTCCCCCACGACTGATGGGCAGTGACTACCAATTTCGCCCCGGCATCACGGGGTGAATGGCCGCGCACCTGCGCCAGCGTTGCGATGACGGCCGGTTCGTTCCGCTCGCGGAGGTGGACCACCGCAGCCAACCAATCCACGGTGCCCCCTAATCCCTTGCGGTTCTCTGGCCGAGCGGTGGCTGGCCGAGCGCCGACTGGATGGCCCAGAAAACAGCCTCGGGTGTTGCCGGAGATTCCAGGATGACGCTGTGGTCCGCAGGCCCAAACGCGCCGACGGCGTCCCGAAGTGCTTCACGCGCACTGAAGGCGAGCATCAAGGGCGGCTCACCCACGGCCTTTGATCCGTAGACGGCACCCTCCTCTTCGGCGTGTTCCATGAGTTGGACAGTGAATTCCCGGGGCATTTCGGAAAAGCTCGGGAGCTTGTAGGTACTGGCGGATTGGGTCAGCAGGCGCCCTCGCTGTGGGCCGTCGCCCTCATCCCAGCGCAAATCCTCCAGGGTCAGCCACCCCACACCCTGGACATAACCGCCTTCTATTTGTCCGACGTCGACCATGGGGGAGAGCGAGTCCCCGGCATCGTGCACAATGTCCACGCGGCGGAACGTGTAGGCGCCCGTGAAGCCGTCGACCTCCACCTCCGTGACGGACGCCCCGCCGGCAAAGTACTTGAAGGGCGCCCCTTGCATGAGCGCGGGATTCCAGTGCAGGCCCTCGGTCCGGTAATAGCCCGCAGCCCATAGCTGGACGCGCTGCAGATACGACTCCATGACCACCTCGGCGAAGGTGAAGCTGCGGTCCTTGACACCCAAACCGGTGACGACGCCGCGGGAGAAGCGGATGTCGTGGCCCGAGACGCCGAGCATTCCGCCGGCCACCGGGGCCATGCGCGCCAGAATTTGTTCGCAGGCGTTCTTGACGGCACCACCGTTGAGATCGGATCCCGAACTGGCTGCGGTGGCAGAGGTATTGGGCACCTTGTCGGTGCGGGTGGGGGCCAGTCGGATGGCCGCAAGCGGGACACCCAGCGCGGTGGCCGCCACCTGCAACATTTTCGTGTGCAGTCCCTGGCCCATCTCGGTGCCGCCGTGACTGATCAGCACCGAACCGTCTTTGTAGACGTGAACCAGTGCACCGGCCTGATTCAGAGCAACGAAGTTGAAGGAGATGCCGAACTTGACCGGCGTGATGGCCAGGCCGCGCTTTTGGTGTTGATGGGCGGCGTTGAAGGCGTCAACCTCCCGCCGCCGCTCGCTAAAGTTGCTGTTTTCAAGGCACTGTTCCCACATCGTGGTGACGCGGTCGGCGTGCCTCACGGCCATCCCGTACGGGGTGGTATCGCCGTCGCGGTAGAAATTCTTCCGCCGCAAATCCTCAGGTGCAAGGTTAAGGAGCGGCGCGCATCGGCCAAGAATATCCTCGATGAGCAGCATCCCCTGCGGCCCGCCGAAGCCACGGAACGCCGTCTGGGACGTTTTGTTGGACTTGGCGACCCTGCCCTCCACATGGACGTGGGGGATGTTGTAGTTGTTGTCGACATGGCACAGGGCCCGGGCCAAGACCGCTTCCGACAGATCAAGGCACCATCCGCCGTCGGACGTCAAAACGGCCTTCAGGGCCAGTAACATTCCGTCCTCGTCGAAGCCGGCCTCCCACGAGGTGTGAAACCCATGCCGTTTGCCCGTCATGGTCATATCCAGTGTCCGGTTGAGCCGGACACGCACCGGCCGTCCCGTCAACCGCGTGCCGATCGCGGCGATGGCAGCAAAGCCGTGCGATTGCATTTCCTTGCCGCCAAAAGCGCCGCCCATGCGCAAACTCTGGACGGTGATGTCATGGCTGGCAAGGCCCAGCACGTGGGCCAGAATTTCCTGGGTCTCGGAGGGATGCTGCGTGCTGCTCTGGATGAAGAGCTGGCCCCCTTCATCGACCGTGGCCAAGGCTGCTTGGGTTTCCAGATAGAAATGTTCCTGGCCGGAAAACTCCGTGACTCCTGAGAAGCTCCTCGCCGCGGTGGCCAGTGCGGCATCGGCATCACCGCGGCTAACCGTTCTGTGCTGGCCTTGGAACGACCCGGCCTCGATGGCCTCGGCGACGGTGATGAGGGAGGGGAGCTCCTCGTAATCCACCTCGACGGCGGCAGCTCCGGCCCGGGCGGCGTTTTGATCCTCACCCAGAACCCACGCCACGGCGTGCCCGTGGAACATGGCTTCGGCGGGGAAGAGCGGCTCATCGTGGTTGGTGCCGCAATCGTTGATGCCGGGGACATCAGCGGCCGTGAGGACCCGAACGACACCGGGGATGATCAATGCTGCTTGCGTTCCGATGGAACGGATCCGGGCATGTGCGTGAGGAGATTGAACAGGCCAGGCGCTGAGCGCGTCGGGAGTGCGCGCGGCGATGTCGTCGGTGTAGAGCGCCTGGCCTGTCACATGCAGACGGGCGCTTTCATGCGGGACAGCCATGCCGACGACGGCCCCGCTGGGTCGCTGTGATAGCTGGCTCATGCGCTGGCCTCCTTGATCGTGGCATGCTCGGTGTACAGCTTGAGGAGGGAGTTGGAGAGCATCATCGAGCGGTAGTGGGAGCTGGCGCGATGGTCACTCATGGGCGTTCCTTCTGCTCCAAGCAGCGCGGCGGCTCGGGTGACAGTATCTTGGGTCCAGGGTTTTCCGGTCAGGAATTTTTCCGTGGCATGGGCGCGAAGTGGGGTGGCGGCGACACCGCCGAGACCGATCCGGGCGCGGGTGATCAGTTGAGTATCAATCTGCAGGCTGAAGGCGATGGCCACGCTGGAGATGTCATCGAAGCGGCGCTTGGCGATCTTGTGGAAGGCGCTCAGATTCGATAACGGAAGCGGGATGCGTACCGACTTGATGAGCTCGCCGGGTTCCTTGAGGGTCTTCCGATAACCGGTGAAGTAGTCAGCCAAGGGTAGGACGCGTTCGCCACCGGTGGAGACCAGAACGATGTTGGCCCCGAGGGCCAGAAGTGCCGGAGCGCTGTCGCCGATGGGCGATCCCGTGCCGAGGTTGCCACCCAACGTTGCGCGGTTCCGAATGAGGCGGGAGGCAAACTGGGGGATGAGCTGCGCCAAGAGGGGGACCGTGCCATCGAGCATCTTTTCAATCTCACTCAGTGGCACCGCGGCGCCGATGTCCACCTCGTCTGCCCGCAGCTCGATGGCGTCCAACTCCGGGATTCGGTCAATGGCGAGGACCAGCGGTGCCCGGCGGGCGCGAAGGTTGACGTCGACACCCCAATCGGTGCTCCCGGCGACAATCACGGCAGCGGGCGTTTCGGCAAGGAGCGCGCAGGCCTGCTCAATCGTGGTGGCTCGCACAAATTGGCCGTCGGACCGGGTGAGGCGGGTTTGTCGATAGTCCGGGGCTGGATAGTTGCGGCGACGGGCCAAATCCTCTTCGAGTGCCGGACCCAGTGAATACGCTGCGTCACGGATGGGGCGGTAGCCTGTGCAGCGGCAGAGGTTGCCGCTGAGCGCATGAAGGTCGAAGCCGTTGGCGCCACACTCACGATGCGAGGGTTCCACGGCGGCGGCTTCGCTCACCGCCCCGGGTAGGGGCGCCCTGTCCTTGCGGTAAAACTCCGACGCCATGCTGCAAACAAATCCCGGCGTGCAAAATCCGCACTGGGAACCGCCGGCCTGTGCCATGGCGGCCTGAACGGGATGCATCTTCTCTGGCGTCCCCAGCCCCTCGGAGGTCACCAGCTCCTGCCCATCGAGGGTGGCCATGGGGACGAGGCAGGAATTTACGGCGGTCCAGTGTGTCCCGCCATTGCGGTCAGTCTGCGCCAGGAGGATTGCACAGGCGCCGCACTCGCCCTCGGCGCACCCTTCCTTGGCGCCCGTGAGGCGGTTTGTGCGGAGCCAGTCAAGGGCGGTGGTGTGGGATGGCTGCGGGCCGAAATCGCGCTGCACACCATTGATGGTGAACCGGGGCTCGGCGCCCGCGGCAGCTTCAGGAGTATTCATCGTGGTGCTCCGGCTTCATTGTCGTCGCAGATGGTTCTGATATTGCTGTCAGGATAACCGCTGACCTCGACGCGGATACCTTGTTAGTCTCATCTTGTCGTATTTATCTTGCCGGTGACTCATGTGCGGAACATTTTTTAAGGCATTAGAAACTGCCGAGCAGTGTTCTTCCGGTGCCTCAGACACCACGCAAGGCAACAGCTAGACACCTAGGAAGTGGCCTCATGGATGACTCACAACGGACAGCGCAGTACTTGGCCCAGGCGGTGGCGTTGGCGACCGAAAACGTCCGCAACAGTGGCGGTCCCTTCGGCGCTATCGTGGTCATGGCTGATGGCCGTGTCTTTGAGGGCGTGAACCGGGTGACTGCCAATTTGGATCCCACGGCCCACGCGGAAGTGACGGCGATCCGGGCTGCCTGCCAGGGGACCGGGGACTTTGATCTCTCGGGTGCCACACTGTTTTCCAGCTGCGAACCCTGCCCCATGTGTCTGGCATCCTCGCTCTGGGCGCGCATTGGCACTGTGTATTTCGCCGCAGACCGCCACGATGCCACTGCTGCTGGCTTCGACGACGCCCTGTTTTACCAATACTTTGAGAATCCCGAGCGCAGCTCCCTCATGCCTGTCTCGCAGCTGGCGCCGGACACCGGCACCGTGCAGGATCCCTTCGACGCGTGGCGTGCCAAGAGCGACAAAACCGAGTACTAGCGATTATCGACAACAGTCCCGCCTCTGAACGGTTCAGGGGCGGGACACGGTCCCAGTATCCGAGAAGACGGGCCCGAGATGCGTTCTCGGCGTCGGGGGTGGCTGACAGGACGTCGGGGGTGCCTGACCCGACGTTGAGTTGGCAGGTAATGCCCCTAAAACTGGCTCTAAGCGGCGTGATGTGGCGGGTCAACGTTGGCGAAGCGGAGGGTGAGGGGTACGCCGTCGAACTTTGGCAGGGAAACGCAAAAGGAGAGCATGCCGGGTGACATACTCTCCTCTTGCCGGATGCACTTAGGCGTTGGCAGGCTCCCGCTGGGGATCCGCGCCGTCGGCCGTGGTGAGGTTGGCCAGCTCCTCATCGCTGTCATCGGCGAACGGGTTGCCGTTGCGAGGAGCGTTGTACAGTTCCTCGTCCAGGATGCCCTGACGCTTGGCGACGATCGTGGGAACCAGCGCCTGGCCGGCCACGTTCAGGGCGGTGCGGCCCATATCGACGATCGGGTCCACTGCCAGCAACAGTCCGACGCCGGCCAACGGCAGTCCCAGCGTTGACAGGGTCAGGGTCAACATGACGACGGCACCGGTGGTGCCCGCGGTGGCGGCAGAACCGAGCACCGAGACCAGCACGATGAGCAGGTACTGGCCCAGATCCAGCTGAATTCCGAAGAACTGCGCCACAAAGATGGCAGCGACGGCCGGGTAGATTGCGGCGCAACCGTCCATCTTGGTCGTGGCACCCAAGGGTACGGCGAAGGAGGCGTAGGCGCGGGGAACACCTAGGTTACGCTCGGTCACGCGCTGGGTCAGCGGCAAGGTGCCGATCGAGGAGCGGGACACGAAGCCCAACTGAACGGCCGGCCACACACCGGAGAAGTACTGCTTGATGGACAGGCCGTGGGTGCGCACGATGATCGGGTACACCACGAACATGACCAGGGCCAGGCCCACGTAAATGGCAACCGTGAACTTCACGAGCGAGCCCATTGTGGTCCAGCCGTAGGTGGCCACGGCGTTACCGATCAGGCCAACGGTTCCGATCGGGGCCAGGCGGATGATCCACCACAGCACCTTCTGAATGACGGCAAGAGCCGAGCCATTGAGCTTCAGGAACGGATCGGCGGCCTTGCCGACCTTGAGGGCGGCGATGCCAACCACAATCGCGATGACCAGGATTTGCAGGACGTTGAAGCTGACGCTCGTGGTCAGGGCGCCGGACTCGGCGGCCTTTGTTGAGGCGCTCAGGCCCAGGAAGTTCGACGGGAACAGCCCGATCAGGAAGGACCACCAGTCGCCGGACTTGCCGGTGTATTCCTCAGGAGTTGCGGTACCCGTGCCCGATCCGGGCTGGAACAGCACGCCCAGGAAGATGCCGATCGTCACGGCGATCAATGAGGTGATGGCGAACCACAGCAGCGTGTTCCACGCCAGACGTGCGGCGTTCGTGACCTGACGGAGGTTGGCGATGGAGGAGACCACGGCCGTGAAGATCAACGGCACAACGGCCGCCTTGAGGATCGAGACGTAGCTGGAGCCAATCGTGCTCAGCGTCGTGACGAGGCCATTGGGATCGGTCTTGGGGTCGCCACCGAGCTGGCGGGCAAGCAGCCCCAGTGCCAAACCGACAATCAACGCGAGAATAATTTGAATGCCGAAAGAGCCTGCCCAGGCGGGCAGCTTTGACACTGAGGGTTTGCTTGCTGTGGAAGTCATGGGTCAACGGTAGGCGCGGAACAATAGCACTCGGAAATTAGTGTTTCCTTTTATGACGCGAGAACTGTGCAATTATTACGCGCCTGAACCGTCATCGCCAGCACCTGAGCCTCCGTCAGCCCAGGAGCGCCATCTTCAAGGTGTCCAGACCCACAGAGCCAAGGTTCAAGGCTTGGGTGTGGAAGTCGCGCAGCGAGAACTCCTCGCCATCGCGGGCGGCCCGGGCGTCCCGGATTTCTTCCCAAAGCCGCTGGCCGATCTTGTACGACGGGGCCTGGCCCGGCCAGCCGAGGTAGCGGTTGAATTCAAAGTCCAACTGGCCCACGGAGATATCGAGGTTAGCGGCCAGGAACTCGTAACCCTTTTCCGACGTCCAGGTGCCCGATCCCCAACTGGCCGGAATGGGCAGCTGCAGGTGAACGCCAATGTCAAAGACCACGCGCGCCGCACGCATGCGCTGGCCATCCAGCATGCCCATCTTGTCGCCGGGATCGGCGAGGTATCCCAGGTCGTCCATGAGGCGTTCGGCGTAGAGCGCCCACCCCTCGCCGTGGCCCGAAACCCAGCACACATTGCGGCGCCAGTCATTGAGCAGGGCCGATTGGTAGGTGGCCGTGGCCACCTGCAGGTGATGGCCGGGAACACCCTCGTGGTACACCGTGGTGGTTTCCGCCCAGGTGGTGAAGGAATCCTCACCCTCGGGTACTGACCACCACATGCGACCGGGCCGGGAGAAGTCCTCCGAGGGTCCCGTGTAGTAAATGCCGCCATCTTGGGTGGGTGCGATGCGGCATTCCAGGGCGCGCATGATCTCCGGGATATCGAATTGCGTTCCGGCAAGATCGTTTACGGCCGTGTTGGAGAGTTCCTGCATCCACTGCGTAAGCGCCTCGGTGCCGTGCAATTGCCGGGCCGGATCGGCGTTGAGGATGGACTTGGCCTCGGCGATGCTGGCGCCGGGCTTGATGGCTTCGGCAACAAGCTCCTGCTCGGCGATGATCCGGTCCAGCTCGGCCACACCCCACGCGTAGGTCTCCTTGAGATCCACGGCCGCCCCGAGGAATTGACGCGATGAGAGCGCATAGCGTTCCCGTCCCACGGCGTCCGCGGCGGGAGCCAGCGGCAGCAACTCCTCGCGCAAGAAGCTCACGAGCGCGCCATAAGCGCACCGAGCCTGTTCAGCCTGGGTGAGCAGCGCCGTGGTGACTTCGGCTGGGAGGGTGGGTCCGCCGTCGTCCGTGGCGGCATTCTTGGCCAGATCCGTGAAGAAACCGTCGGCGGCCGCGTGCCGTTCGCACTGCTCGATGACGGTGCGAACCTGCCGCTGCGCCGCCACCAGGCCACGCTCGGCACCGGCCCGCAGCGAGGTGATGTAGCCCGCCACGGCACCGGACACATTGCCCAGGCGCGCCGCGATATGCTCCCAATCGCTCACGGAAGCGGTCGGCATGAGGTCAAAGATGGCCCGAATTTCCTGGGCGGGTGAGGCGATATTGTTCAGATCGGCCAGCAACCAGCCACTCTCATGCAGCTCCACATCCAAACCCAGACGCTCATTCATGGCGTGCAACGTGACGCGGTCGACCTCATCCGCGGGCGCCGCATCGGCCAGCTGGGTCAGGGCTTCCCGCGTCGCGGCCGCAACCGCCTCCAAGCCTGCGGGGGAATGGTCCCGATACTCGCTCTCATGCCCGGCACGCCCCAGCGAGGTGGCAAAACCGGGGTCGAGGGCGAGCAACGTTTCCGTGTAGGCGTTGGCAATGAGGTCAATGGCGGTGGCGGCACGAGGGGCCGGTGCAGGCAAAGTCATGCCACGAGCCTACCGCCCCGAACGCCTCCATGAACCCGCGCCGGGCTTGGGCGGCAGGTGTAATTGCGCGCGCCTGACCCATTGCCGGATCGGCGGTTTCGCCTTTTCCGCCCCGCCGTTGCCTGATTGCAAGGCAAGTACGACGGCGGTCACGGCCGCGAGCTCTTCGGCGGTGGGATTGCCTCGGGTCACCGAGAGCAACGGGGCCTCGCTGGGCTCGTGTGACGGGTCTTGGGTGGCCGTCACAGCGGGATGTTCCCATGCTTCTTGGACGGTAGGCTGGCCCGCTTGTCACGCAGGGCGCGCAGGCCCTTGATGAGCTGGATGCGGGTGTCCGAGGGGGCGATGACGGCGTCAACATAGCCCAATTCGGCGGCCTGGTACGGGTTCAGGAGTTCGTCCTCGTAGTTGCGGACGATCTCGGCGCGGCGGGCCTCGATGTCGCCGCCCTCGGCCTCGACGGCTGCCAGATCGCGGCGGTACAGGATGTTGACGGCGCCCTGGGCACCCATGACACCAATCTGGGCTGTGGGCCAGGCCAGGTTGAGGTCGGCGCCGAGCTTCTTGGAGCCCATAACGATGTACGCTCCACCGTAAGCCTTACGGGTAATGACGGTCAGCTTGGGCACGGTGGCCTCGGCGTAGGCGTAGAGCAACTTGGCGCCGCGGCGGATGATGCCCTGGAATTCCTGATCCTTACCGGGCAGGAATCCGGGGACGTCCACCAGGGTGATGATCGGGATATTGAAGGCGTCGCAGTTGCGGACAAAGCGGGCGGCCTTTTCGGAGGCGTTGATGTCCAAGGTGCCGGCGAACTGCATGGGCTGGTTGGCCACGATGCCCACGGTATGGCCCTCGATGCGGCCGTAACCGATCATGACGTTGGGTGCGTAGAGCGCCTGCATCTCCAAGAAGTGTCCGTCGTCCACAATCTGCTCGATGACAGAGCGCATGTTGTACGGCTGGTTCGCGGAGTCCGGGATGAGGGAGTCCAAGGCGAGGTCGGCGTCGTCGAGCTCCAACTCCTGCTCATGCTCGGTGACAGGGGCCTCAGCCAGGTTGTTGGAGGGGAGGAAGTCCAAGAGTTCGCGGACAAACTCAATCGCGTCGGACTCATCCGTGGCCAGGTAGGTAGAGGTACCCGTGGTGCTGTTGTGCTGGCGGGCACCACCGAGGGTTTCCATGTCCACGTCTTCGCCGGTGACGGTCTTGATGACGTCAGGGCCGGTGATGAACATGTGGGAAGTCTTATCCACCATGACCACGTAATCGGTCAGGGCGGGGGAGTAGGCGGCACCACCGGCGCACGGGCCCATGATGAGGGAGATCTGCGGGACCACACCGGAGGCGTGGACGTTGTTACGGAAGATATCGGCGAACATGGCCAGCGAGGCCACGCCTTCCTGGATGCGGGCGCCGCCGCCGTCGTTGATGCCCACCACGGGGCAGCCGTTGCGCAGCGCAAATTCCTGCACCTTGACGATCTTTTCGCCGTTGACCTGGCTCAGGGAGCCACCGTAAACACTGAAGTCCTGGCTGTAGATGGCGACGAGGCGGCCATCGACCGTGCCGTATCCGGAGACGACGCCGTCGCCGAGAGGCTTCTTCTTCTCCATGCCGAAGGCTGTGGAGCGGTGCACGGCCAGGGCGTCGAACTCCACGAAGGAGTCCGGATCAACCAGCAGATCGATGCGTTCGCGGGCGGTGTTCTTGCCCTTGGCGTGCTGCTTTTCAACGGCAAGCTCGCCCGAGGGCTTCTCCGCTTGAGCCATCCGGTCGCGGAAATCGGCAATTTTGCCTGCTGTCGTTGAGAGATCGTGGCTCATTGGTACTCCGGATCGGTAGGTGGAAGCTGGCAGCCCAACAGTGGGAACCGCACAAAGGGGCTTACTCTACTGACAGTCTAATAACGGAAAGTGCGCATGTGTGTGTAGGAATCCTACAAAGTCGTTGGATTTCGCTCTTGTGGTCTAGCTCAGTGGCATCAACACAGGCGCTGCTCTCGGAGTGGTGGGTTTACTTCTGAAGCACACGCCGCAGTCCGATGGTGTTAGAACTTATCGATAGTCAAAGCCATTAGCCGGTGTTAGTGAGCTCTCCAAAAGGATTCAGATGATCGATGCATCTACTGGGTTAGGTGTGGTGTTGGTTGTTGTTTCCTCCACAGCCCTTGTGGGTGTGTGGTTGTTGCACAGATTTGGGGTTGGTGGTGTTGTTTGTCAGTGCCCGGGATTAGAATATATGTATGGATGAAACGACAAAGGTGTCGGAGCAATCGATACCAGATGCGCAGGGCGGACGAGTGGGTGATCATGTTCATCAACTCCTTCATCTCGCTCGCGCACTCACCCACGCCACCAGCACCAGCACCAGCAGTGATTCTGAGACGGTTCCGTCGTCACCGCCGGTGTTGTTGGGTGCGCCGTTTGGTGTGGAGTTGGGTGGGTTGTCGGATCTGGAGTGTGTGGGGTGGGCTCAGGATTTAGAGCGG
>NZ_QJVC01000001.1 GCF_003219795.1 Arthrobacter psychrolactophilus
AGCCACTGGTCAAAACCACTGCCGCGAACGGTCAATCCAAATTGCCGTCTCTGGTCAGTTTAAAGTTGCAGCTAACAGGATTCCAAAGAAATCTGATTTACTGACGCCGCGGTTCTTCTTGGCGTCCATGCGCGAGGCCTTGATGACCACGAATCCGTGCGTGGCATTGCTGCGGTGTGTGACCCATATGAAGGTGCTGTTGATTGAGCATTCGACGTTAGTCGTTGGATGACGAGCGCTCTTTCATCTCAAGCTCGTGCCGCCATCAGCAATGACGATCCGCCATGCAAGATCCGTAAGTAGTTCAAAGCCGCTGGTTGGACTGCAGCTCACGACGTTCTATCTACTTTGAAGAGAGCCAGTAGGAGCGGTCCCCGGCGGGTAGGTGTGGCGCAGAGTCACCGATAGCCACGAACCTCGAAAATTGGGGCACGGAACCAGCTTCCTGTTTCGCCTCCAAGAGGACATCCATGAAGGCATCTCGGTTGAACGGAAAGAACGCTACCAACAGCTATACCTTGCAGAATTACTTAGGGCTGCGTGCTCAGTTCCAGCCCGGGAACAGCAGCGCATACGCTTCCTTCTAGGACTTCTCCTGCACCTCTCATCCAGATGATGCTCGAAAGCGTCGAGACGTTTCGTCCCAGTGCTTTACTCTATAGATGCTGTTCCTTCTCCATGGCGGCTAAACAAGATATTGCTGGAGCCTAAGAAAGAAAACATTCAGTAGAAGCTAGCCCTTCATCGCCGGAAGTGCCTGAGCTTGAAGAAAATCTCGTGTTTCACGTGAAACGCAGATCGGATGAAAGGTAGCTTCAATCATCATTGCTGTCGTCAGGAGAAGAACTACCTTGGCCTTCATCCGCTATCTCTGGATAGTCCAAGAGGTATTGGCCACTCGCAAAATATTGTGTGCGGAATTTGCGCCTAACAATCTTCATGAGCCACTTTGGGAGACGGGGTCCTTGAATATCTGGCGACTCAGGAGGGATGTATCTACCAGACGGGGATGTCCAAGCAACTCCTGATTCGGTCTTGCTAGGAGTCCAGCCACGAAGACGAATGGCTGCCCGTTCCGGAGTTTGATCGCTGCGATGGTGACCCGATCGAGTGCGGTCGTCCTTGAAGTGCTTGAGCTGGTGATGGTGTTTACACAGACATTCAAGGTTATCGAAGATGGTCAGTCCACCGCTTCCAAATCTTCTGATGTGGTCAACTTCGGTGTACGCCGCCTTAGCCGTGCAGCCTGGGAACTGACAGTATTCGTCCCTGATACGCAGCATGGTGCGCATTGCTTTGGTGATGCGATACTGCTGCGGAGCGCAATCAAGTGGCTTGTTGCTTATCGGATCGGTGATAACGCGGTACAAGCTGGGCGCCTGATCCATGAGGCGTTTGGCAACATCCATGCTGATCGGGCCGGCACCTTCCATCCATGCTGGTTCATTTGTAGAACCCAAAAGTGATAACAGCGGAACCACGACGATTGGCATCGCTTGGGGGAGCGGCGGCCATCGTTCCGCAGAGGGTGCAAAAAATGCGGATGATGACGCAGTTTTCCCCTCAGTCGATGAGCCCATTTGAGCGGAGGGGTACCCCGGGCCTTGAGCAGGGGAATTACTTTGCAGCTGCGGCATGGGAAGCAGTTGTGGCGGGTTGGCAGTGTCAATCCAATCCGGGCCATTCCTAATATCTGGTTCCCGAAAAGCAGGCTCGCTGTAGTCGGGATCTTCGAAGCTTGGAAGTTGATTAGCTGCAAATATCATCTCACCACGGCCTGGGTCGGGGAACGCCCCCTCGGAACAAAGTTCAGCTTCGGACGGCAGAAGTCTGGAGAGCTCTTCCTCGACGTCGTCATATGAATCTGACACGTAGCTGAGCTGTGCCGGGATCTCAGAACCACAATCAGTCGAGCCGGAAGTCACTGCCTTGGAAGATCCCTCATTTGAGGCAGGAGCAGGAACAATCGCTTCAGCAAGGGCAGGCGTGGGTGGTGCGTAGATGTTGTTCTGTGCCATGGACTGATTCAGCAAGAGCGTCGCCGCAACATCCGCACGAAGCTGTTTAAGAGTCCGTTCTTCATGAACGCCTTGCGCCGCTTGAGCGGTGAGGGTGCACTGATCCCAGATACCTTCCACGGTTGGCGACGGTGCGTAGAGGCTAAGCCACGACATGCCATCCCGGGCTCGACTCACCTGCAGGGATCTATTCGAATAAGCCTGCAGGGTCCGTGGAGTGATGGTTTCGGGATAAGACCGCTCCCTTAGCCGACGAGCCTTCTCCCGAAAACTTGGCAAAGTAGCATTCTGCGCCTTCGTTAAAAGTATGGATTCAAAGGAATCAATAGTCTCGGCAGCTATACCGGCGGTGCGTAGAAGCTCGCATTCTTCGACAATAATGAACGCGTAATCCCAAGCGACTTCACCGTCGTTCATCCCGCGCAACGTTGCAGGGCACTGCCGGACAAGGGCGGTGGCGGCCTGAATCAATCGATTAGCGACGCCTTCAGGTATCTGAAGAACGGCCGCGATTTCCGCTCGAATGCCGGTGAGGGCCGTCTGCCGTTGCCACCCATCAAGGGCGAGTATGCCAGCCTCTAGAAGAGCACTGGACTCCAAGCGTTCAATGAGCACAGCGACAAGTGCCGCACATTGATTTTGATGGCGCTTCATGGCGGCAATGCCATTTGTGCATTCGTCAGAAAGAACTCGGGCTGCATCCATTCGTGACCAGGTGGACTCCGGAAGTTGCATGGGAGGCTCGCCGTCGGGCGAGGGGCTGAAACGTGGAACCGGTAAATCCGGAAGGTCCTCAATGGTGGCCAGGATATCGCTGAATGCTTCGACCTGGGGAAGGGCCAGCTCAGCGATAGCGTCCGCCACACTCCCTGCGGCGGATGAAGCATCCCGAGCAAACGGGAAATTCATTGAACTGCCCATATTCCAATTTTAGTACTGGCATTCTAGAGAGTCAATAGAAAGTTCAAAACATTGAACATTAGTACAGTCACCCCAAGGGCAAGAGGATGCCTGCCAGTGACGGCGCATAAACACATGAAGCTCGCGAAGTTTCACGTGAAACTGAGTCGGGATCTTGAAATTAGCTAATAAGGAAGGAAAAGTACCCTTCCAGCAAGGAATCGACAAGAAATTTTTGACGCTTAGGATCAATCTGGGGGAAGTTGAAATACGCTCAAAAAGTTGTGGGCCAGACAATGTCTGGCCCACAACGTCAATAATGCAAGATGCCACTAAGTGGCATCCGCAGCTCCTACTTCAGAACGTCTGCAAATTCCTTTTCAAAGTACTGCTTGGGGCGTGCGCCGATGACGGTGCTGGTAACCTCGCCACCCTGGAACAGGTAAACGGCGGGGATTGAGGTGATTCCGTACTTCGCAGCAATTGCGGGGTTGGCGTCGACATCAACCTTAACAACCTCGACCTTGTCCGAGTAGTCCACTGAGATCTCATCAAGGATGGGACCAAGCTTGCGGCACGGACCGCACCATTCTGCCCAGAAGTCCACGATGACGGGCTTCTCAGACTTAAGGACTGCTTCGTCAAACGTTGCGTCAGTTGCGCTCTTTGCGTTGCTCATGGCGAACTACTTTCTCTTAGGAATTCTGTTGGGCTAGGAAGTGCTCCACGTCAAGCGCAGCGGCACAACCGGAACCGGCAGCCGTGATGGCCTGACGGTAGGTGGAGTCAATAACATCGCCGGCGGCAAAAACGCCGGGCAGGCTGGTCTTGGAAGTGCGTCCCTCTACGGCAATAGTTCCGGCCTCGGTAAGTTCAAGTACTCCCTTGACCAGATCCACACGAGGGTCGTTTCCAATGGCAACGAACACGCCTGTTACTGCAAGTTCGCTCTTCTCACCAGTGACCAGGTTGTTCAGCTGAAGGCCGGTGACCTTAGCATCGCCTTCAACAGCAACAACTTCAGAGTTCCAAACGAACTTGATCTTCGGATGGTTCAAGGCGCGATCGGCCATGATCTTGGACGCGCGCAGTGTGTCGCGGCGGTGGACCACGGTTACAAAGTCGGCAAATTTCGTCAGGAAGATTGCTTCTTCCATTGCGGAGTCGCCACCGCCGATCACGGCAATGTTGTGACCCTTGAAGAAGAATCCGTCGCAGGTGGCACAAGAGCTGACGCCGTGGCCAACTAGACGCTTTTCACCCTCTACGCCGAGCTCACGGTAAGCGGAGCCGGTGGAAAGGATAACGGTGCGGGCCTTGAATTCCTGGCCGTCAGCCAAAGTGACCGTCTTGATTTCGCCCTCAAGTTCGACCGACGTGACGTCGTCGTACATGATCTCGGTGCCAAACTTCTCAGCCTGAGTACCCAGGTTTTCCATGAGGTCGGGGCCCATGATGCCTTCGGGGAATCCGGGGAAGTTCTCGACTTCGGTGGTGTTCATGAGTTCACCACCGGCGGTAACGGAACCGGCGATCATGAGCGGCTTGAGGTCCGCGCGCGCGGTGTAGATCGCAGCGGTGTAACCTGCGGGACCAGATCCTACGATGATGACGTCACGGACATCGCTTACGGGGGTGGCTTGCGTGCTCACGGGTGGGTGTTCCTCTTCCTTCTTGATGGAACCGCACCAGGCGGCCCATTGGGACCTTCGATATCCACAACCGGCCCGAGGGCGTGGTTATTCCACCACGGCAATGCGCGGTGCGATTGTGAGCTACTTAACGCTGATTTCGGTGATCTTCAAACCGTACGGGTAAGTGTTGAACGGCTGAAGTTTAGGTAGCTCTGTGAAGTTGACGATGATGTATTTTGCCTTGACACCAGAAGCTGCGGTCAACGTGAAATCAGGGGCGCTGAAGGAGCCGCTGCCAATCTTTGTCGCTCCGGCAAGTTCCGGTTGGCTGTTAGTCAAAATGTTGAATTGTCCACCGGTGCCAGCGAGCTGATTGATCGTCACGGAGCTGATGGTTGATTCTTCGGCCAGCTCCACGACCAAATTGACTCCGTCGGTGAGGCTACCAAAGTTCGCGTCAGAGAATTCCACAGTGGGCCAGTACGTGGCCTTGTTGCCGTCGAAGGCATCCTTGAGGCGCGGGTAATAAGTCTCGCTGTAGTTCTGAACGCCAGGGGCGTAGGCAGTGATGTCGGTGAGGTTCTTGACGACAGGTGTCACCGGAGCAGGTTCGGCGGGTGCTTCAGAAGTCTGCTCCTGAGTGGCGTCCGCAGTGCTTGCCGCGGAGGTGCTGCTCCCCGCCTGGTTACTTGAGCCACCAAATAGTCCGCCAATGTGCTGGACGGCAAAAATCAGGGCGACAATCAGCAGGACAGCAACGATTCCGCCAGTGAGTAGTCGCCCACTCGTGCGCGGGGCATTCTCGTCGTCGTCCTCGTCGTCGAGCAGTTCCGCTGCCGCATACTCCTCTGATGAGCCACGCAATTCCGCCGGGAAGGTACCCGGGCGGCGTGCCTCGACAGGGGCCTCCGCGGGAACTTCGTCGACAGCGTCATAGTCCTGCTCGTCCCAGAGCGTGACTTTCTCTTCCACTGGTGCCTCCGGAGCCACAGGGGCTGCCGGAGCGGCAACAGCGGGAGGTACGACGGCGGGTGTCGGGATTGGCGTCGAGGTCACCGCCGCAGTGCGAGGGGCCGGCTGCTTGGTTACCTTGGGCAGTGCTGCCGATGGTGGCAGGGGTGAATTGTCGTCGTAGACATAAGCGCCTCCGGAGGGAGCCTCATCACGGGCTCGGCCGAAAATTTCGGTGCTCAGCGTGTCTGTAAAGAAGGGTTCTTGGTAGACATCCTCGGCCGGTTCGGTGGGAACAACGAGGTCCAATAGATCCGCAGGCGTGGTCCGGGACGCGATGAGGTAGGTGCTGTTGTCCTGAACTCCTAAGTCCAGAATCGAGACGTTGGAGACGCGGGTGCCGATGGCTACCTCACGCGAACTTTGCGTCAGATGCGCAGAGTTCTCAACGGCAGCAACCAATATACTGACTGGTCGGTTAAGGACTTGGTCCAGACCGTCAAGGATGACATCGTTCTCGGCGGAGGCCAAGATACGTCCGGTCACCTTGTAGCGGCCGCCTAGGATGGAGCCCACATCAATAGGTTGTGGCACCAAATCCTCCTCTTAAAGCACGGGGCTGGTGCGAGTTATGCACACGAAGCCATATTTTGACTGATTCTATAGGAAAACACGGTAAATTCCATGGTTGCGGTCTTGACAGGCCGCTAGCAATTAGTGAAATTTACTCATCTTGCGGGAAGCCGGTTACGTACCTTGGCCATGACAGGATTCAGCAGGGCATCTACCTCGGCTACGCGCAGCTGTTTCAGGATGACGATGTAGACCACTGCCATGACAGTTCCCACTACGGCCAGAGTTACCAGTGCAGCCGGAATTGAAGACCACATGAAGCCACCCGTCGTGGAACTGCCGAAGAGGTGCAATATGAGTTCACCGATGATTCCGGCCACCAATGCCGCGACGAGGAAGCGCATGTGCGCGCGCATGATGAGTCCGCCACCGTAATCTCCGAGTTTGGCGCGGAGGAAGAAGTGACTCACGACCGGTCCCAGGACATTCGTCAGTGTGTAGCTCGCGGCGAGCCCATAGATGATGAACTCCTTAGGCAGGAGAGCTGCTGACAACGCAGCGACCAGACCGATGCACACCATAATGCACTGAATAACAAAGGGTGCGCGGGCATTTTCTTGAGCGTAGAAGGCCCTATTGAGAATGAAATTAACGCTGTAGAAAGGTGCGCCAATAGCCAAGATAGACAAGGTGATGGCTATCTGGCGAGCCACGACCTCTTGGCTACCACTGAAGAGCATGCCGAAGGGGCCCGAGAGAATGAGAAGGGCTACGGCGGCAAATACTGTCGCGATGCCCGTGCTCCGCAGAGCCCTCGCTATGGAGTTTCGAAGCTCAGACTGGTCGTTGTTGGCAGCCGCATGTGCCATGGCCGTAAACATCACCGTAGCGATCGACAAGGCAATGATCGAGTGCGGCATGATGTAAAGCTCGGTCGCTCGATTCAAGACAAGGTTTCCAGGAATACTGAACCCGGAGGTGCTGTCGTCAGCGTGAGGAAGGGTCGCAACGCGGGTAATGACAATGAAGCTGAGATTGCCAATGACCATGGTGCCCATGGCCCACGCAGCAATTTTGGCCGTCCCTCCGAGCCCGGAGTTGCGCCAATCAAACTTTGGACGCAAATTCAGACCCAGACGATGCACGGGGATCAAGAGCACAGCCGACTGAACAATGATGCCCAGAGTTGCCGTGCCCGCCAAGATCCACGTTTGGACAGGGGTCCAGTTATCTACTGTGGGCGGGTTCGCGGTGGCGGTTCCGGACACTGCAAGAAAGACCAGTAGACCGGCAATCGCCACCACGTTGTTGATAACAGGCGCCCAGGCATAGGCCTTGAAGGAATTGTGGGCGTTGAGTACCTGCCCCAACAGCGAGAACAGGCCGTAGAAAAAGATCTGCGGCAAGAGGAATAAGCCAAAGGTGATAGCTAGATTCAGGTTGTTCCCAGAATATGAGGTGAAAACACTCATGATGGGCGACACCAACACCAAAACAATCACCGTGATCGCCAACAGGCCGACAACGCCCAACGTCAGCAGCCGTGAGATGAAGTCGGATCCTCTATCTGGATTTTTGCTGGCCTTGGCGATTTGCGGGATAAGCACCGCATTGAATACGCCGCCGGCCAGCATCAAAAAGATCAGATTGGGAAGCATGTTGGATGCCTCGAAAATGTCACCCACGACAGTTCCGGCCACCGCAAAACCAAGCACAATTCCCTTGATGAATCCAAGGATGCGCGATGCCAAGGTGCCGATGGCCATTGAGGCACCCGAGCGGGCTGCGCTGGGTGTGGCATTCGGAGAACCGTTTGCGGAGTCCTCCGCTACCGCCTCACTCAAGGGCGACGGTGCTCGACCGGCATTGATGTGGGTTGCGGCGGGCTGCAATTGGGTATGCGGCACCGCCTGCATGGCCGACTGCGGAGAAGCCTGGACAGCTGTCAACATGGAGGTATCCAAGCTGACTGGAGCTGAAACAGACCGTGGCGCTGCGCTGGGTTTCGGCGGGACAGAGCCCCGTTCATGGTTAGACATTGTTTCCATCATCTCACTGCAGGCTCAAAGAGTCTTGATAGCGACTATTTTCCGAGTGTGGGAACGGACACGGCCAAAGCTGACGAAGCTCTAAAAGTATTCGGGCAACAATTCTCGAGCCAGATCGGTGATCCGACGCTCATTGGGGAAGGAGAGCTTCTTCGCCAGTTCGCCCAAGGGGATCCAGGCAACGTCAACAGCCTCGTGATCGGGATCGTTCTCAATGGTCAGGTGTCCACCCGTGGCACGCAGGAGGAAATGATGAACGGTCTTGTGAACCCGATGGCCACTGACCGTGAACCAATAGTCAATGCTGCCAAGTGTGGCCAAGACAACTCCGGCAATGCCGGTCTCTTCTTCAATCTCACGCACAGCGGCTTCGGCATGATTTTCCACACCTTCGGGGTGCCCCTTCGGCAGACACCACTCCAGGCGACCACCGCGATTGATGCGGGCGATGATGGCAACTTGAGGGACGCCGTCGCGCATGTCAATGACGACGCCGCCGGCAGAAACCTCTTCAACTGTGGGTAACTGGCTCGGGGTACTCGTTGTGGCGGGCACAACCTGAGAACCCATTGCCACAGGCAATGGATTCTTCTTGGGCGCGCGCGGCACAGGGTGAACCATGAAGTCCACTCTAGCTATCTTTGACCATGGATGATGACAGGGCCGGGGAGTGGTTTCCCGGTGTCTTGCAATAACGCCGGAGGAGGGCAATCGCGCGGGGGCAAAAGTCTGGCATCCTTAAGGAACCATGGATTTAGTGCTTGATACCTCAAAATTTGACCCGGTGGTTCTTGAGCTAGGCCGGCTTTTCGCCGACGCCGGCTTTGAACTCTCCCTCGTGGGTGGACCCGTCCGCGACCTCTTCCTCGGACGCACGTCCCCGGATTTGGATTTCACGACGAATGCCACGCCCGATGAGATTCTCGCCGTGGCCAAGAAATGGGCGGACTCGCATTGGGAAATGGGCCGAGAATTCGGCACGATTGGTTTCCGCAAGCGCAACGCGGCAAAAGAAGTGTTGCTCATCGAGGTCACCACATACCGGGCCGAGGCCTACGATCCGGAGTCGCGTAAGCCCGTCGTAGCGTTCGGACGGTCCCTGATTGACGACCTGCAGCGTCGTGACTTCAGCGTCAACTCCATGGCTCTGCGTCTGCCGGAGATGGAACTCATCGACCCGTTTGGTGGTGCGAAAGACCTGGCCGCCGGGCTTCTGCGTACCCCGGGTGCGGCGGAAGATTCCTTCTCTGATGACCCCCTGCGCATGATGCGCGGCGCTCGCTTCGCCTCTCAGCTGGGCTTTTCACTGCACCCGGACGTCTTGACGGCCATGAAGGGTATGGCCGAGCGCATCAGCATCATCTCGGCCGAGCGTGTGCGCGATGAACTCGTCAAGCTCATCTGTGGTGCCCACCCGCGCGCCGGCATCGACATCCTGGTCGAGACCGGTCTGGCCGATCTGGTCCTGCCGGAAATTCCCGCGCTTAAGCTCGAAAGCGATGAGCATCACCGACATAAGGACGTCTACCAGCACTCCTTGCAGGTTTTGGAGCAGGCCGCTTCCTTAGAAACGGGTCCTGATGGTCCCGTTCCCGGCCCCGACTTCGTCCTGCGTTTTGCCGCTCTCATGCACGACGTCGGCAAGCCCAAGACCCGCCGTTTTGAAACCGGCGGTGGCGTGAGCTTCCGGCACCATGACCTGGCAGGGGCGAAGCTTACGGCCAAGCGCATGCGTGCACTGCGCTTCGACAATGACTCCATCAAGGCGGTCTCGCGCCTCGTGGAGCTGCACATGCGCTTCTATGGCTATGGCGAAGCCGGCTGGACCGACTCGGCCGTGCGCCGTTACGTCACCGATGCAGGTCCCGTGCTGGAGCGCCTGCACCGTTTGACCCGATCGGACGTCACTACCCGTAATCAGAAAAAGGCCGACAGGCTTTCTTTTGCCTACGATGATCTTGAACAGCGCATCGCTGTTTTGGCAGAGCAGGAAGAGCTTGACTCGATTCGACCCGATCTTGATGGCGGAGCCATCATGGCCCTGTTGGATATCAAGCCGGGACGGGTTGTGGGCCGGGCCTATAACTTCTTGCTTGAACTTCGCATGGAACGCGGACCCTTGGGCCCCGAAGCAGCAGAAGCTGAACTTCGCGCGTGGTGGGCAGAACAGCCCGAGTCACAGCCTGAATAGCAAGCATCACTAAGTGCATTGATTGGAATATACGACCATGAGCCTGACTGAAAGTACCTCCGCACCCGCTGTATCTCCGGCCATCCCGGGCGGCCCGAAGCTTTGGCTGCTGCGTCATGGCGAAACCGAATGGTCGCGAAGCGGACAGTACACAGGTTTAACGGATCTGCCGTTGACCGAGCTGGGGGAAACTCAGGCTCGCTCCGCACAGGCCACACTGTCCGGCGTCGACTTTGATCTGGTTCTCACCTCACCACTGCAGCGGGCCCGGCGCACAGCCACCCTAGCGGGGTTCCCAGAGGCTCAGGTAGAGCCCAACGCCGTGGAGTGGGACTACGGAGATTACGAAGGCATTGACAGCGCCGTGGTCCGGGCCCAGAACCCGGGCTACTTGATCTGGGACAGCGGTGTGCCGAACGGTGAGGCGCTTGAGCACGTTGGCGCCCGCGCCGATGAGATCGTCAAGCGTGTCCAGGCTGTCACGCGCGAAGACGGCGCACCGGCCAATGTTCTGGTCGTGGCGCATGGACACTTCCTGCGTATCCTCACGGCTCGCTGGCTAGGTCTCGCGGCCGGGGAAGGACGCCACTTCATTCTGGGCACGGCCAAGGTCTGCACCCTTGGCTGGGATAAGAAGACTCCCGCCGTCGAGCAGTGGGGCCTCTAAATAGTTCGTTGAGCTGGCCGCAACTGCGCGGTTTGGCAGCAGGGTAGCTCCCCGGAACCGGTAGGCTCGTGGGCATGCAGGATTCACAGGCTTCGGGGAGTTCCACCCGGCATCCGATTGTTGTGCCCTCACGTAGCGATTCTCTGCTGCGCGCCATGACTGAGCCGGTGGGCGGCCCACTAGGTAAACACACCGCACCGGGCGTCGTTAATCCTGGGTTCTTCACGGTCGAACGGGTCTTGATCCTCATGGCTGCTGTGTCGGCCTTCATCGCCGTCATGGGGAAGGCGCATTGCCGCACGGTGGGATGGACGACGCCGGACCAAGAATCGACCGTTTGCTGGTCCCTCATCCCAAACTCCTTCCTTGACGACAAGATCGGGACACTTTTTCCGTTCTTCAGTCAAGGTTCGCCCTTTGACCAACCTGTCCTTGCTGGCTGGATTGCCGGTATTACGGCGTGGCTAACGGCGTCCTCCGGTGACGGGGCCCTGCGGCAGCTCGCCTTCTTTGACGTCAATGCGGCGCTCATCGCCGTGCTGTGGATTATCACCGTTATCATTGCGGCTCGCACAGCCGGGCGCCGCCCATGGGACGCCGCCATCGTCGCGGCGAGCCCCCTCTTGATTTTGACCGCATACGTCAGCTGGGATTTCTGGGCCGTGGCCCTCGTGAGCTTGGCGCTGTATCTTTTTGCGCGCCGCCACGTTTTGTGGGCTGGCGGCGTACTCGGCGTCGCCGCATCGGCCGCACCCTATCCCGTAGTCATTCTGCTTGTTCTATTGCTCTTGGGCATTCGCGCCGGCATGGCCACTCAGATGTTGGAGATGATCGCCGCGGCAGCCATCTCCTGCCTGCTGCTCCTAGCGCCGGTCATGGTGCAAAACCCGCCGGCTTTCCCAGACTATTTGAAGGGTCTCTTGGCGGCCGAGCCGTCAGAGTCCTCGATCTATGGCGGCTGGAACATTATTGCCGCGCAATTGGGATTTCCTTCGTTGAGTCTTGGCATGACTAATGCCCTATCGGCCATATTTGTGGCAGCATTAATTCTCGGTGTGGCATATGTAGCGCTCTCGTCGCTAACCCCGCCCCGAGTTGGGCAGCTCACTTTCGTAGCTGTGGCAGGCTTTGTGGTGTTCAATAAGACGACTCAGCCGTGGGATGCGATGTGGCTGCTGCCGCTCGTGGCATTGGCAATGCCGCGCTGGAGGCCGGTGCTGCTCTGGCAGGCCGCCATTGTCACGCACTTCATTGCACTCATGCTCTATCGCAGCAAGACCCTAGGAGACATTGGCAATCAACATGCCATTGATTCACCGTACTTTGTCATGGCGGCGTTCCTGGCCGGGGCGGCGAGCTGCGCGATGATCGCCCTAGTGATCAGGGATATATACTCGCCGAGGCATGATGTGGTGACGCATGGAATCGCGGCCGATCCTCAGGGTGGCGTTTTCTTGGAGGGGCCACGAGATCCGGCTGGGGCGTTGCGGGATCATGAAATATCCACCCGAGGTAGTGTCTAGGCATGGTGGACGTTGCTATCGTGGGCTCGGGGCCAAACGGCCTAGCCGCGGCGGTCACGATGGCTCGTGCGGGACTATCCGTAAAGGTCTTTGAAGCCGCAGATTCCTTAGGTGGCGGGACCCGCACCCAAGAGGTGACGTTGCCTGGCTTTCGCCACGACATATGCGCCGCGGTACATCCAATGGCCCTGGCGTCACCATTCTTTCGGGCTTTTGAGCTGAACCGCAGGATTGAGTTGATTGTCCCCGAGATTTCCTACGGGCACCCCCTCGATGGTGGTCGGGCAGGAATTGCTTACCGAGACATGGATCGCATGGTTGCGGCTCTGGGGGTCGATGGGCGCGCCTGGCGAGCCATGTTTGCACCGCTCCTGCAACGGCTCGACGGCGTTATTGATTTCACGCAAGCGAGCCTGTTGCGCATACCTCAGGACCCGCTGGCGGTGATTCGCTACGGGATGCGGACCCTACTGCAGGGCACCCCGGCTTGGAATCTCGGCTTCACAGAAGATGTTGCACCTGCCATGCTGACGGGAGTCAGTGCCCACGCCATGGGGCGCCTGCCGACACCTGCGACGGCTGGTGCCGGGCTGCTGCTGGGCACGCTTGCCCATGCGGGCGGCTGGGCGGTTCCCCGTGGTGGGTCGCAGGCCATTGCCCAGGCTATGGCCGAGGATTTCGCGGCTCACGGCGGCCAGGTAGAGCTGTCGCACAAGGTTGAGAGTCTCGCCGAGGTCAAGGAGGCGACCGGCGCGAAGGCTGTCATCTTCAACACCACACCGAGGGCCCTAGTTGAGATGGCTGGTGACGAACTTCCGGAGCGATATAGACGGAAATTGGCATCTTTCAAATACGGGGCCGGCGTGTGCAAGGTTGATTTTGCGTTATCGGGGCCCGTTCCGTGGTTGGCCGAGGAGCTACGCAAGGCGCCCACACTGCATTTGGGTGGGAGTCGAGAATCCATTGCCTTTGCGGAGAATGAGGTTTTGGCGGGACGGCATCCGGAAAACCCTTATGTTCTCGCCGTTCAGGCTAGCGTTGTGGATGACAGTCGTGCGCCTCAGGGGCAGCACACCTTCTGGGCCTATACACATGTTCCTGCCGGTTCCGCCCGTGATTGCACGGAGGACATCATTCGTGCCGTGGAAAAGTATGCGCCCGGGTTCCGAGACTTAATTCTGGCTAGCCGGACGGAAACCGCTCAGGATGTGGGCCGCTACAACCCGAATTACATCGATGGGGACATTAGCTCGGGTGCGGTGACCTTGCGGCAATTGCTGCAGCGCCCGGTCATGGCTCCAGATCCGTGGCGGACGCCCGTCGCGGGAATTTATCTGGGTTCGGCCTCGACCTCGCCGGGACCTGCCGTGCACGGAATGGGAGGCTGGTTCGCGGCTAGGTCAGCACTTAAAAACACCTTCCACTTGCCAGTCCCGGAGTTGGGGATTTCAACTCCTTAAACCACGACTGACCGGCACAAACGTGCCGGTCAGTCGTGAATCCTGTGAGGAGAGATGCCGTTAGTTGCGGCGATCCAGCGTGCCGAGAACGGCACCCTTGGCATCGGTCACGGTCATGACGTCGCCCTTGATGCTGGCGCCTGCGGCTTTGGAGAGCCAGGTGTCAATGTTGTCGCAGGCCATCATGGTGCCGCTGAGCTGCTGGAAGGTCAATTCATCCTCAACCAGGTACCACTGGCCGGTGATGCGGTTGCAACCATCGCTACCGGTTACGAATCCGGCCTGGTCAAAGCTGGCGTCATTCTCAGCTGCCAACGACATCTCGAAATAAGGCTTCTTATCAGTATCGTAGCCTTCACCCCAGGTGCCAACAGGGCCGGTTGCGGCACCGCAGGAAGAGATGGTCAAGGCAAGAAGCAAGCTGCCGGCAAGGGCTGCAAGGCGTTTCATAATGAGGGTGGCTCCGATCGCACTGGTCTAAACGTCCGTTTCCCTTATGCTATTGCATCCCCGGAGATTCATCCCCTTCCGGTGGAGGCGCTTAGCCCAGCAAAACGGGCTGATTGGCAGGCGCCGGATCGGTCAGCTCGCCGTCGAGCATGCTGGCCACAGCATCGCTTAACGGTACGAACTCGGTGTCGTGCGTGACCATGAGGGTAGCCACGTTGAACTCCTTGCAGACAGTGACCAGCAGCCGAACAATGGATTCGCTGCGCTCACGGTCGAGGGCAGCGGTGGGTTCATCGACAAGCAGGACCTTGGGTTGTGCCATGAGTGCCCGAGCAATATTGACCCGCTGACGTTGCCCTCCCGAGAGCTGGTGGGGGCGCTTCTTGGCTGCTGCGCCCAGACCCACAAGTTCGAGAAGCTCCCCAGCCCGCGACTTGGCGGCCCGCAATGAGGCGCCGCGCAGATGGTCCGTGATGATGAGTTGTTCGATGGCGGTCAGGGAGGGCAAGAGATTTGGCTGCTGGAAAATAATGCCAATCTTGTCGCGCCGCAGCACTGCCAATTCCTTCTCGTTCAGGGCGGTGGTGTCGACGCCGTCGACCATCACGAGCCCCGAGGTGGGTTTGATGAGGGTCGCAGCCACGGCCAAGAGGCTGGACTTTCCCGATCCGGAGGGGCCAATGAGGGAGATGAATTCACCCGGGTGGGCCGTGAGATTGACGGAGTTTAGCGCCGTCGTGGTTCCCTCGCCGTCGGGGTAATCGAGGGTGACATTGATGAGGTTCAGGGCAGTCATGATGTTTCCTTAGCTAAAAGTTGTAGGGGATTTCTAATTGCCGCCGAGGGCGATCATGGCGTCGACCCGGGTCACCTTGCGGACCGCTAGAGCGGCGCCAGCTAAGCCAAGGAGCACGATGCCGACGACGGGCAGCACAGTCGTTGCGGGAGTCAAGAGGAGAGGCGCGAATTGCCCCGCGAGGAGTCCACCGGCAACACCCACGAGTCCGCCGAGCCCGGCGCCGGCCACGAGCACCAGGGTTGCCTGGGTTAGCGCGTCGCGCAGCAGATAACTGCCGGAGGCGCCCATGGCCTTGAGAACAGCGATATCGCGGGTGCGCTGCACGGTCCAGACGGTCAGGAAAGCAATGATCACGAGCGCCGAAATCCCATAGAGGAACGCCTGCATCATGAGGAGCGAGCCGTTCTCACTCTTATAGCCGCCCAGCCCTTGGAAGGATTCGCTGCGCGTCGCGCTGACCGTTCCCGCGGCGGCATTGGCGGCGGCGCTGTCAACGCTGGCGCCCGGCTCGTACGTCACGGCCAACACCGTGGCCAGCTGCGAAGGGTCGCTCAGGTGCGCGATGTTCCTCCACGAGGCAAGCGTGGTCCACACAACCGAACTATGCGAGTACCACTGCTCCGGGACGATCGCGGAGACTGTCAGTTCGGTGCCTGCAATAGTGACGGCGTCGCCCACGGCCAGGGACAGTTCCGTGGCAGTGTTTTCGCCAATCACCACGGTCGAATCGCTAATGTCCGACGGCGCGATCCCGGCCGCCGCTTCCCCCTCACCAACTCCGAACACGGCAACGGAAGAAATTCCCTTATTGTCTCCCGCTGCCTGCAAACGGTTTTGGCTGATGCCGAGCGGGACCGCCGATTTCACGCCTGCGCTGCCGGCCCAAGAGGAAAGTTGTTGCTGCGTCACCTGACTTTCCGTGAAGGACACTTTGGCGTCATTGGCGCCGGGGGCCCCAAACACCAGCTGGTTAACCTTGTTACCAGAACCCAGCTGTTCGATAGCGGAGGTGGACTGATAGCCCAACCCCGTGGTGAGCCCGGACAGCAGCACCAGCAACAGGGAAATCAACGCCACAACGGCGGCCATGAGGGCAAACCGTCCTTTGGCAAAGCGGATGTCTCGGATCGCGAGGAACATGGTGGCGCTTCTTTCGTAGTCCGGAGGATTTCCGGGAAATTTTCTTGATACTTCTACTGTCCCTTTGACGGACGTCTGGCGAATCGTGGGGACGGTTGATCGTGAGGCAGCAACTGGTTGATGCCCAGATCAACCATTTGGTTGATTCGCTGCCGATGGCTCGGTGCGCGTCGACGACGGGGCCTAAGCTGGTGGCATGTCTGCTGTGGAAGCCTCACCCGTCACAAGTGGCACGATCCTGCGCTTTCTGCGCGTCACCCTGCATGTGGGCTTTGCCGTGTTGCTTGGCGTGGGCACAGTGCGGCTTCTCATCGCCCCGGCAGCCCAGCCAGCTCGGGGATGGTTTTTGCTCTTGGCCATCATCCTGGCCGTGACGTATTTGCTGGGCACGGTGGCCGAGAAACGTTTTTCTGCTGGCGCCCTACAGCGCAATCCACGACGCTATGCCGTGCTGTGGTTGGCTCTAGTCACCGTCATGTGGGCCGCACTGATGATTGGCTCGGTGGAGTTTTCTTGGCTGGTCTTCCCCCTATTTTTCCTGCACCTGCATCTTCTGCCGCGCTGGATTGGGCTCGGCACAACGATCCTCATGACCATCTGTGTCATTGCGGCTCAATGGGTGTCCTCGGGCGCAGCTTTTCCGCCGTTGCCCGTGATTGTCGGGCCTCTTTTTGGGGCGGCTTTCGCCGTCGCGACCTCAAAGGCGTACCGCTTGCTCTTTGACGAGGGTGAATATCAGCGCCTCGCGGCCGAGGAACTTCGGCGCACACGTGCAGAGCTGGCCGCCACGCAGCATGAGGCCGGGGTCTTGGCTGAACGGGCGCGCCTGGCGCGAGAAATCCACGACACCCTCGCCCAGGGTTTTTCCTCCATCATCCTGGTGTCCCGGGCAGCCCAGCGCAGCCTGGAATCAGGAGATCTGGAGTCCACGCAGGAGAGCCTGAGCATGGTGGAAGCCACGGCGTCGGAGAACCTTGCCGAGGCCCGGAGTTTTGTGCGCGGGCTATCGTCCCCCGCACTGTCCGAAGTCTCGCTCGTGGAGAGCCTGTCCCGATTGTGCAGCAAGACCCAGCGCGAAGCGGCCGCCCGGGGCGGAACCTTGCAGTGCAGTTTTCGTCTCGATGGTGAACCGCTGGAGCTGCCCCAGCCCTATCAGGTGACCCTGTTGCGCGCCGCCCAGGCGAGTCTGGCAAATGTCTGGCTACATGCGCAGGCGGGGTCCGCCGTCGTAAGTTTGGCGTTTCAAGGCAGTGAGGTGACCCTTGATGTGTACGACGACGGACGCGGATTTTCCCCGGAAAGCCTCACCGACACGGTACTTCCGCGGGCGGACGGCAGCGGTTTCGGGCTGATGTCGTTGCGGGAACGAGTAGTTGCTCAAGGCGGAACCCTGGCTGTTGAATCGGCGCCGGGGGAGGGAACGGTGGTGGCTGTCCGGCTGCCGCTGGAAGGAACCATGAGCCACAAGCTAGGTGCTGAGCATGACTGAGATTCGAATCCTCCTCGTCGACGACCACCCCGTGGTGCGCGCCGGATTGCGAGCCATGCTCTCAGGGTTCGAGGGGTTTAGCGTGGTGGCCGAGGCAGCCGAGGGCGCGGCCGCCATCAAAGAGGTGCAGCGCCAGCACGCACTGGGCGAATCGATCGACATGGTGTTGATGGATCTGCAGATGGGCGACGGGATGGACGGGGTCAGCGCGACCAAGGCGATCCGAGCGCTGGAGGATGCGCCGCCCGTGCTGATTCTGACGACCTATGACACGGACGCCGACATTCTGGCCGCCGTGGAGGCCGGGGCGAGCGGGTACATGCTCAAGGACGCGCCGCCCGAGCAGATTCGTGCGGCGGTGCAACAAGCTGCCGCGGGACAAACGGCGTTGGCGCCTGAGGTGGCGGCGCGACTCATGGGGCGAATTCGCAATCCCGTGCCGGTTCTGTCAGCGCGCGAGGTAGAGCTGCTGGAGTTGCTGGCGACCGGAATGAGCAATAAATCTATCGCGAAGGCACTGTTTATCTCCGAGGCGACCGTGAAGACTCATCTGGTGCATATTTACGACAAATTGGGTGTGGATAACCGCACCGCTGCTATCTCCGTGGCCGTTTCCCGTCGAATAATTCGTAACGCCGGGTGAATTTCTAGCGATAGTCCTAGCGCCCGAGGAGATCATGGTTCATGCTAAAGGGGTGAGTGCTTTTCCAAATTACTCCAACGAATGGATTCACGAAATATTTGGACTTTTTGGGATGAAATCGGTTGCGTCACTTGATGCGGCGTAGGCTCACGTGAACCGTATGCAATGAAGCAGGGGGACTAGTTAGTGTCGTATTCGGGAAGTAAGTCACGGCCGTATCAACTCAGCATGGCGGTGGTCTGCGCGTTGCTGGCCTCCGGTGGTTTCGTGGCAGCAGGATACGTTGGGACCTCCTCAGCCGATGCCGCAGCAGCTCTCAGCGCTCAGGCGGCGAGTCAAACGCCCACTAACTCTGTTGAGATTGAGCCGGCAGCTTTTGAGGTCTTCGCCGCCCCAGGGCTAGGGGCGAATATCGCGTTCGGCAACACGCTGATTTTGGCACAAAAGCCGGCGGCCGAAACCATCCTTGACCTAACCGATCCCACTAACCTCACCGATCCCAACGGCAACACCCCTCACCTGGCCCGTTCGGTGACCGCCATGCGTGGGGACATTCCCGAGATCTCCGCCGAGCTCATTTCACAAGTACGCAAGAATATTTTGGCCGCCGCTTATCAAGGGCTGGGCCATCGCTACGTCTGGGGTGGCACCAGTTTTGAAAACGGCTGGGATTGCTCCGGATTCGTCCAATGGGCCTATGGTCAGGCAGGAGTGGCTCTGCCGCGCACCGAACAATGGCTGCCCATGGTGGAGACCGCTAATCCCCAGCCGGGAGACATTGTGGTGCAGAACCCGGATGGGCCCTATCACTGGTCTCACATTGGTATTTACATTGGCAATGGAAAGATGATCAGCGCACTGAATCCTTCTGTTGGCACCATCCTCCACACGCCTGGGGCCGTGAGCAGCTCCTCCACGTACTTCACCATGGCGGCTTTTGCTACCGCCGATGAACGGGCCAAGGCAGATGCGGAAAAGGCTGCGGGCGACAAGTCCACCACAAAGCCCAGCACTGGCGCGGCAAGTAAGAGCCCCACGGCCAAGCCAACCACGCCAACACCCACCAAGACACCGAGCCCGACGGTTCCAGCCACAACAACGCCAGTCAACACACCTAGCCCCACAGTTCCGGCAACGACCGCTCCTGTCACCACGGCGCCGATAACAACACCTCCGGCAACCAAGCCGCCAGCGACTAGCGAACCGGCCACTACCGCCCCCGCGACAACGGAGCCGGAGCCAGCGCCAACTAACCTCGTCAAACCCAGTTCAGCGGAGCCAAGTTCGGAGGCAGTTGCCGTAACCGAGGTTCCGCCACCATCGAAGAGTGCTACCTCAGAGGCCAGCAAGGGCGTCTCGTCTACGTCAGCAACGCCCAGCATGAGTCGCAGTGCCACATCAGGGCCAACGCCTTAGCCAGCTAAATTCACAGCACGTCAATTTCTCTCGTTTCACCCTTAATCGTCATTCCAGAAGCCCTGTTCATCGGTATTGCAACGGTGAACAGGGCTTCTTGCTGTTTCGCCGCAGGAGTCAAGGGAGAATCTCCCACTTCGTCATAAAAAGCATGATCTGAATCACAATCGGTTTTTCCTTGACCTGCGTCACATCATTAAGTGATTGTTAATGCGTGTTTGAGTCAGAATTCCGTCAAGAACTATCGTCCATGCGTGAAAGCGAGCCCGAATGTCCCTGCTCCACGAAAGAACCCCAGCACAGCTGAGGACAAGACCTCCAGCCCGGAGAGCCATAAGCCGGAAAGCCACCGCCGTGGCTTTGGCCGGTTTGCTCGCCGTGGGATCAGTGCCCGCCCTGGCACTTTCGCAGGCTGCCATGGCAAGCCCCGGAACACCCATTGCCGCTTCGACGATCAAGCCCAATGTTCCAGTTGATGCCAACGGCGCCACGCTCGGGTCTATCAGCGCATTCGCGCAGGCCGACAATGTGGTCACGCTGACTCCCGCCAAGGGTGCCATTCGCGTGACCTTTCTCGATGATGGAAACTTCCGTCTAGAAGCAACACCCACGGGCACCTTCGCCGACCCGGCGAACACTCCCGCCGTCCCTGCCGACCCGCAGCGCACTGCCAACATTGTGGTTGGTCAGAATGATTTCACTCCTGGCGCCGTGACCGTGAAAGAGGCCGGAGGTGTCATTTCCATGACCACCCCAAAGGTCACGCTCGAGGTCAACAAGTCAACGGGGGCCTTCACACTCAAGAAGTCCGACGGCACTGTGGTGTGGCAGGAATCTTCGGCGCTCAGCTTTGGTAGCGGCACCACGACCCAGCACCTCAAGCCAGTGAGCGGCGAGCAATTCCTTGGCGGTGGCATGCAAAACGGCCGAGTAGTGCACACCGGATCCTCGATCAATGTCTCCAGCAATTACGACTGGGACGACGAAGGTCATCCCAACGCTGTTCCCTATTACATGACAAGTGCGGGTTACGGAGTTTTGCGAAACACCTTCTCCGCGGGTTCGTACACCTTCACGGACAATGAAACGACAACCCATCGGGAAAACCGTTTCGACGCTTACTACTTTGTGGGCGATTACAAGGAAAGCATCAACAGTTACACGAAACTCACGGGTCGGCCCAACCTGCCCCCTGTGTACGGGTTGGAGTATGGCGACGCCGATTGCTACAACCGCTCAAACCCCACATACCAATCTTCCGGTGGCTCCGGCAGTACACCGAAGCAAGTCACCTTTGACGCAGTTACGACTGCTCAGGCTTTTGCTGACAATGACATGCCTGCCGGCTGGATGCTCGTTAATGACGGTTATGGCTGTGAATACACGCCCGACGCTGCCGACTTTGATAAAAATGCTCCCTACGATCCTGCGAGCCCCGACAAAGGTCTCGGCAACACGGTCAAGGCCATTGAGGCTGTCTCAGGAATGAAAACTGGTCTCTGGACCCAGCGCAGTCTGACCAAGCAGGAAGTCGAAGTGGGCACGGATGGCATCGCCCTTCGTAAGCTCGATGTGGCCTGGGTTGGAGAAGGCTACCGCATGGCACTGACCGGTTGCGAAAGCGCCAAGGACGGTATTGAAACGTACTCCAGCGGTCGCGCCAACACCTTGATGGTTGAGGCCTGGGCAGGCGCCCAGCGCTGTGGTGTTCCCTGGACGGGCGACCACTCCGGAAACTTGGACTCCGTCCGCTGGGGCGTCTCCGCCCTGGCCGGGGCCACGAACTCCGGTCAGGCCTTCACGGCGTCGGATGTTGACGGGATTTTCGGTGGCAGCACCGAAAGCTACGTCCGTGACCTGCAGTGGAAGGCATTCGCCCCGGAGCTGTACTCCATGAGCGGCTGGGCCAGCGTGGACAAGCGACCGTGGCTCTACGGCGATGCAGCTACAGAGATCAACCGCAAGTACCTGCAGATGCGGCAGGAACTTATGCCGTACATTTACTCGCTCTCTGTCGAGGCCAACCGTAACGGTGTTGGCATGATGCGCAGCATGCCGTTGGAATTCCCCAACGATGCGCTGTCCTACACCAAGGAAGCCGAAACACAGTTCATGGTGGGCAGCGATTACTTGATCGCACCCGTGTCCACCTCCAGCTCGGTTCGTAACGGTATTGTCTTGCCAAGCGGTAGTCAGTGGGTTGATTACTGGTCGGGTGAACTTTACGCAGGTGGCCAGATACTCAACGGCTACAACGCACCACTCGAGAAGCTGCCGATATTTGTTCGTGCCGGCTCGGTCGTCCCTCTTGGCGAGATTGCCCGCAACGCATCATTGGTTGCCGAAGACTCAGCCCTGACGGTTGACGTTTTCCCCTCCGGCGAATCTTCCTTCACCTTGAACGAAGACGACAATGTCACCCGTGAATACAAGATTGGCAAGTCCAGCTCACAGAATTTCACTGTCAGTGCACCGGCTAAGAATGGTGGCGACGTAGTCGTCACGATCGGGAAGCGCGATGGCGACTACGCCGGCAAGGCCGCTGCCCGCCCGTACAACTTGGACGTACACAGCGGCTCACAGCCTGCCTCCGTCACGGTTGGCTCCACCACACTGACGAAGGTGGCAGACGCCGCAGCTTTCAAGGCCGCCACGACTGGTTGGTACTACGACGCTACTGACGCTGGCGGAACCGTCCACGTCAAGGCTGGCGATATTGCCTCCAACGCGACGGCTACCGTGACGTTGTCGGGCACCTCGGCCGTTGGTGGAACAGATTCCGATGCGATGGCCGCTCAGGTCGCTGTCAACCTCGAAGCCAAGGTTTTTCAGGGGCAGAAGACCACAGCGTCCGTCACGTTCAAGAACAATGGCAGCAATGCCAAGAAGAACGTCGTCATCACCCCCGTTCTGGCCGACGGCTGGACCGTAAGCAACGTTCAAGGCGCAACTGTTCCTTCGGTTGAACCCGGGGCAACCGTGCAAGCAACCTTTGACCTGGTCCCCGGAGTGAACTCGGCTGCTGGTCAGCAGAGCGTCAGCGCCAAGGCCAGCTACGAGGACTCGAAGGGCACGAGCCGGGAAGTTACAGGCTCCAATCAAATGTATGTTGCCTACGGTTCTTTGACTGGGGCGTTCAACAACATTTCGGTCACGACCGCCAGCGGTTCCCACGTGGACAAGCTCGGCAACTTCGACGGCGGGGGAGACTCCTTCAGCGCCGAACAGCTCGCAACCGCTCCCGTCCCGGCTGGCGGCGTCAAAGCTGGCTCCACCGTGACGGTCGACGCTGGCCTTGACACAGAGGTCAACTACACCTGGCCAGAGGTTGGCCCGAATAAGAACAACGCGGTTGCCCTTAACGGGCAGACCATCGCCGTTAGTGGCAAGGGCACGGATTTGGCTATTTTGGGATCCTCGGCCATCGGAGCTGGCGGCAGCCCTACCCTGACCATCACCTACGCGGACGGCACCGTTCAAAAGCAGGTGCCGTACTTCCCCAATTGGCTGCCCCAGGGAGACACCAAGGGATCCAAGGTGGCCATCAAGTCCATGGGTCGCAACAACCAAACCCAGCCAGCCAACCCGGAATACACCACCACCGGCTACCAGATCTACTCCGCGACGGTGCGTCTTCTGCCCAATAAGGAACTCGTCTCCATACAGCTGCCCGTCAATGAAAGCGTGAAGTTCTTTGACTGGCAAGTGGTGGACTTCCCGCTGCCCACGGCGCCGGACGCTGACTCGTTCATCTCCGATGTGGCACCCGTAAGCGCCACCAACGGCTACGGGGTCATTGGCAAGGACGTGGCCAACAAGGATTCGGCCGCATCGGCCGATATTCCGCTGACCGTTGTTGACCGCACCGATCCGGCCAACCCCAAGACAACCACCTATGAGAAGGGCATGGGCGTTCATGCGGCCTCCAACCTCACGTACTACGTGGGCGAACAGTGTTCGGCCCTCACCTCGGAGATTGGCCTGGAGGGCAACTTTGGTGGCACCATCATTTTCACCGTCGTTGGCGATGGCAAGGTGCTGTACCAAAGCCGCACACTGGTCAACGGTTTTGCTCCGGAGAAGTTGAATATTGACCTGACGGGCGTTTCCTATGTGGAGCTCAAGGTTGATCCGATCTCTGGAGGTTCCATCAACGGCGCCCATGGCGTGTGGGGTAACGCGAAGTTCCTGTGCGCACCGGCTGCTCCCGTTGATGAGGAGGCTCCCGTCACTACGGCGACCGTCAGCCCCGAAGCCCCGGCCGCAACGAGCTGGTTCACCACGGCACCAACTCTCACCTTGGCTGCCACGGATAACGATGGCGTTGCTTCGACCAAATACCAGATTGGTGCCGGCCCTTGGATGGACTACACCGGGGCGGTAACTCTTCCGGAAGGCGTCAATACCTTCAAATACCGTTCAAGTGATGCGGCAGGCAACGTTGAAAACGAAAAATCTGCTGGCGAGTTCAAGGTAGACACTCAGGTTCCGCTGATCACTGCGACAGTTGATGGTGACGCGCGAACCGTGGCGCTGGACGCCAGTGATTCCGGTTCGGGTATTGCCACGGTGGAGTACTCCACTGATGGTGGCAAGACCTGGCAAAGCTACACGGATGCCATCAAGGCGGGGAACGACGGCGTGTCCGTCGCCTACCGGGTTACCGACAAGGCCGGCTTGGGTGCCGCCTCAGCAGTCGACGTTGTCGTGGCACCGGTGGAAACACCGGAGCCCGCAGCGCCAACGATCAAGGCACCCGCCAAAGCCGTGTCCGGTGAGACGCTCACGATGCAGTTCACCGGGCTTGCTGCGGGCACCAAGTATGTCTTGATGACGAACGCCAAGCCCGGGAAATCCCAGGCGGCGGGCGACCTCAAGCTTGCCGATGTCACTGCCGGTGCCGATGGTTCCGCGACCGCTGAGGTGAGCGTGCCGGCGTCGTTGTCTCATGGCATGCATACCCTCTTCCTGCAGAAGGGGCAGACCGTGGTGGCTAGTTCCGCCATCGTGGTGAGCAAGGGGAAGGGTAACAAGTAGCCCGTCCTTAAATAGGCAGGGCCCGTCCGCATCATGCGGGCGGGCCCTGCCTGCGTTCTCGGCCGAACCATCTGGCATGCCGTGGGCGGCTCAGTTCCGGGTTTGCAGGAACGCCAGCACGGCCAGGACCCGGCGGTGGTCGTCAGGACCGGGGTGCAGGGCGAGTTTGAGGAAAATGGCACTGATGTGTTTCTCCACGGCACCGGCGCTGACCACGAGGGCCCGGGCGATCCCGGCGTTGGTGAGCCCCTGCGCCATGAGCCCCAGAACTTCAGACTCCCGCGGACTCAGCGCATTCAATGGGTCCGTGGCGCTCCGGTTACTTAGCAGCGCGCCCACCACCTCCGGGTCGAGCACCGTCCCGCCAGCGCAAACGCGTGTAACGGCGTCGGTGAAATCCTCAAATCGGGCCACCCGGTCCTTGAGCAGATACCCCAGCCCCGCGCCGCTGCCCGCACCCGCCAGCAATTCGCCAGCGTAGCTGAGCTCAACATATTGCGAGAGCACCAGAATGGCCACGTCTGGGTGCCTGGCCCTGACCTCCAGCGCGGCACGCAGCCCTTCAACCCGGTGCGACGGCGGCATGCGGACATCGGTGATGAGCAGCTCCGGGGCATGTGTCTCCACAGCCTCGAGAAGTTCGACGCCGTCTCCCACCGCCGCGCACACCTCGCCACCGATTTCCTCGAGCAGGCGCACGAGACCCTCTCGCAGCAGGACAGAATCTTCAGCTATGACAACACGCATGGCATCCACACTAGTGCCCGCGCTCAGCCATTAAGCGGGATGCTGGAGCGCAACGCGGTGGGCCCGCCCTCCGGACTGCTGATCTCTAACGAACCGTCAACACCGGACAGCCGGTCCACAAGCCCGGCCAGGCCGTGACCCTTGCCAACATGGGCGCCTCCGTCGCCGTCGTCCGAAACCTGAATGAGCAATTCGGCGGACTGGGCGTCAACGGTGACCGTGGCGGTGCGGGCGCCCGAGTGCTTGGAGACGTTGGCGAGGGCCTCGGAGACCACGAAATAGGCGGCATTTTCCGCACTTTCGGCCAGCCGGGCGCCATGGACAAGGCTGCCGTTGACCGTCACGGGGACAGCGGATTTCGCGGCCAGGGATTCGATGGCGGCACGCAACCCACGATCCGCTAGCAACGGCGGGGCGATGCCGCGGGAGAGCTGACGCAGCTCGGCGAGGGCCTCGCGGCTCTGCTCGAGGGCGCCATCCATGAGTGCGCGGGCGCCGTCGGGATTACTTTCCATTTGTCGCTGGGCTGCCTCGACATCCATCTGCAGGCGGATTAGTCGCTGCTGTGGGCCGTCATGGAGATCACGCTCGATCTTACGCAAGGTACTGGCCTCCTCCTGAACCACCTGCGCCCGGCTGACTGTCAGTCCCTCGGTGCGTGCACGCAGGGCTGCGGTTTCGTTGGTGAGCAGTGCGCGGGAGGTGGCGGCGTCGGCCAGAGCGAGGGCGCGAATGATGAAGGGGAGCAACAGCAGGAACACTGCGCCATACGCCAGACCAAACCAGGCCTCCACCGTTTCGGAGCTGACGCCCAAGTACGTGTCGAGGCCAATAAGTTCGGCAAGGTTGGTGTTTCCCGGTGGCAGGAATCGCATCCAGAACCATTGCGTCAGGCCGCCTGCCGTGGCGGCGAGGAAGGTGATTGCTGTGCAGAATGTGGCGGTGCGCAGCGGGAAGGACACGAGGAAACCGTGGATAAAGTCCTTCCATAGTTGCGGATCGGTCACGTTCTTGAACATGCCACCGATGGAATATTTATGAGGTGTGCGGTAGTGGACGGGCGGGATGGTTCCGGCCCAGCGGCGCAGTGCCGCGCGGTTGACGCCGGCGAACCAGCGGGCGGTGGTGAGGCAGGCAATGAGGATGGGCAGTCCCACCCAGATGATGAAGGTGCCGATGCCTAGGGTGAACAGCCCAGTCAACGCCGTGAATGAGGCCAGGGAGACAAAGAACCCGGGCAGGATGTAGGCCAGGTCGGAGCCTATGCGGCGCCAGGTTGTGGGCTTCCAGATGAGCCAGGACTGTTGACTTGCGGGTGCTGGGGAGTCGGTCATGTTTCAATTCTGGTTGTGGCGGCGTCCTGAAACCATCATGCCAGCCGGTCAAACAGGGGTGGGGATCTCCCTACCTTGCGGCGGCTGCGTGAGCGCGGCCGGTGCACGTCATAAGTGATGGGAGAATTAGCATGTGGGACACATTGACGTTGCAAACATTGACTATTTTCTCTCCGACGGCCGACAGCTGCTGAACGGGGTGAATTTTCGCGTCTCCGATGGCACCAAGACGGCGCTGATTGGCCCCAACGGCACGGGCAAGACCACGCTGTTGCGCATCATCTGCCAGGACATCAAGGCCGATGAGGGTGCCGTGTCGCGCTCTGGCAGCATGGGTGTCATGCGCCAGTTCGTAGGCCAGGTGCGTGACGAAAGCACCGTCCGAGACCTGTTGCTTTCGGTTGCCGCGGACAACATTGCCGCGGCAGGAAAAGCCGTAGACGACGCCGAGCAGGCCATGCTGGAACGCGATGATGAGCCCAGCCAGATGGCATATGCACAGGCGATCGCCGATTGGGGCGATGCGGGCGGCTATGAAATGGAAACGACCTGGGACGAAGTCACCATGGCCGCCATGGGTATGGATTTCTATACGGCCCAATACCGTAAAGCCGCAACACTCAGCGGCGGTGAGCAGAAGCGCCTCGTCCTTGAGGCCCTGTTCTCCGGACCAGATGAGGTCCTGCTCCTCGATGAGCCCGACAACTACCTTGATGTTCCGGGTAAGCGCTGGCTTGAAGCGAAAATGGCCGAGTCAAAGAAGTCTGTCCTGTTTGTCAGTCACGATCGTGAACTATTGGCGAACGCGGCAACCCGTATTGTCACGCTCGAACCGGGGATCAACGGCGCCTCCAGCTGGACCCACGGTGGCGGTTTTGAGTCGTATGTGAAGGCCCGCGAGGACCGCAATGCCCGTTTCGAGGAATTGCGGAAGCGTTGGGACGAGGAGCATATCAAACTCAAGGAACTCGTCAACATGTATAAAACCAAGGCAGCGTTCCGCTCGGATATGGCCAACCGCTACCAGGCAGCTCAGTCGCGCCTGGCACAGTTCCTGGAGCAGGGCCCGCCAGAGGCGTTGCCTATTGAGCAAAACGTGAAAATGCGCCTTAAGGGTGGGCGCACGGCCAAGCGCGCCATCATCGCCGAGAAGTTGGAACTGACGGGGCTCATGAAGCCCTTCAGCACCGAGGTTTGGTTTGGTGACCGCGTGGGAGTCTTGGGCTCCAACGGTTCAGGAAAGTCGCACTTCCTTCGCCTTTTGGCTGCCGGCGGCTCCGACCCGGACAAAGAACATGAGCCCGTGTCCGACGTCGATATTGCCCCCGTGCCGCACGAAGGTTCCGTGAAACTCGGTGCCCGCATCCGCCCCGGCTTCTTTGCCCAGACGCATGCCCGGCCGGATCTTTTGGCGCGCACGCTGCTGGACATCCTGCACCGCGGCGATGAGCACCGTTCGGGCATGGGCCGTGAAGCCGCTGCCGGCGCCTTGGACCGCTACGGACTCGCCTCTAGCTCGGAGCAGAAATACGATTCGCTCTCCGGCGGTCAGCAGGCGAGGTTCCAGATTCTGCTGCTGGAGCTCTCCGGAGCAACCTTGTTGCTGCTGGATGAGCCCACAGACAACCTGGATCTACATTCCGCCGAGGCGTTGGAGAAGGCCATCGATTCCTTTGAAGGAACCGTTCTCGCCGTGACCCACGATCGCTGGTTTGCCCGTTCCTTCGACCGCTTCCTCGTTTTCGGCTCAGACGGCAAAGTTTACGAATCCGACGAGCCCGTATGGGACGAAAAGCGAGTCGAGCGAGCCCGCTAAGGCGCCCACAACGAGAAATGACATAGTTGGGCATTCTCGCTACAGCTCGGTCTATAGCGAGAATGCCCAGCTATAGCGGAAACGTCAAACTGTGGCATATTTCATAGCTGCGCAAGACATGCCGCTAGAGTTGACGCAACGCCGTAAAACTTCGGCGTTATGTCGTTGCTCACCCGTGTGTAAAGAGTAAATCCCTTATGAATAAGCAGGCGGTCCGCGCGGCCACCATCGCCACTTTTGCCGTCTTCGCCATCAACGGTTTCGTGTTTGCCAGTTGGGCTGCGCGCATCCCGGCAGTGACCCGTATTCTCGATCTGACGTCGGGTGAAATGGGCTTGTTGCTGCTCATGATCGCCGCGGGATCTGTAATTGCGCTGCCGACCGCGGGAACCGTCATCGGCAAGGTCGGTACGACAGGGACGATCCGCACAGGCGGTTTCACGGTAGCTTTTGGCGGGCTCATCGTGGCGTTCGCCTTGTCGCAGCATAACGTTGCGCTCACGGCTGTGGGTTTGTTCTTCTTTGGCATTGGGATCGGGCTGTGGGATGTTGCCCAGAACATCGAGGGCGCCGATGTTGAACGGCTTTTGGGCCGGACCATCATGCCGCAGTTCCATGGCGGTTTTAGCGGTGGCGCCCTCGTCGGCGCGCTCGTGGGTGCCGGCCTATCCGCCTTACAGGTCAGTATGTCCGCCCACCTGCTCGTCATCGTCATCGGCGTCAGCATCTCCATGGTGATTGTGCCACGCTACTTCCTGCCGGAGACTGCCAACAGTGGCAGCCAGCAGACGCAAACCACCACGGCGCTGAAGGGGCGCAGCGCCTGGAGTGAGAAGCGCACGCTTCTCGTGGGGCTGGTAGTCCTCGGTGCCGCGCTCACCGAGGGGGCCGCCAATGACTGGATCGCCAAGGCAACGGTCGATGGTTTGGGCACGAGTGAATCCGGTGGAGCCATCATGTTTGCCGTGTTCGTCGCGGCCATGACACTCTTCCGCTTCTTTGGTGGCGGCCTCATCGACACCTTCGGGCGCGTCCCCGTGCTGTATGGCAGCCTCGGATCGGCCCTAGTCGGTCTGGTCTTGTTCGTCGTGGCACCTAACATGTGGCTGGCCGGACTCGGTGCCGTGTTCTGGGGTGCCGGATCGGCCATGGGCTTCCCCATGGGCATGTCCGCCGCGGCTGACGATCCCGCCCGGGCGGCCGCCCGCGTCTCAGTGGTCTCGACGATTGGCTATGTCGCCTTCCTCGCAGGCCCGCCCTTGCTAGGTTTCCTCGGCGACCACGTCACCATTCGATGGGCGCTCTTGGCCATTGCCGTCGCCATCATCGCCTCCATCCTGACGGCTCCTGCGGCCAAGCCCCTGCCCGCCAGCGAGTACCAAGGAGCAGGCTCACACTAATAAGGAGCGACGTCAGACGCTCCGCTAGGCGGTGGAGTGGCAATGACCTGCCCGGAGTAGGCTTCCGAGTAGCTAGGGTGTAAATCAAGCCTTGGAGTATTCCGCAATTGGCATTTATCCTTCACGGTGGCCCATAACAAAAGGGTGAGGCCCGCGCCGAGCAGCGCCCCGGCCACCGTGTCGGAGATCCAATGCGCGCCGAGATAGGTGCGGCTATACATCATGGCCACACTCAGAATGGCTCCGCTGATCCAGATCCATAACCGGCCAATCACAATCGCGGTCGTCACCATGGCCGCCACCGTGGCGCTCACATGCCCCGACGGGTATGACCCGGAATCAACGTCCACCAGACGGTCAACGGGCCGAGGCCTGGCCACGAGGAACTTGATCAGATGGGTTAGTGCCAGGGCGCCGAGATTAGCGCCCGCAACGAAAAAAGCCAGCCGGTGGTGGCGACGCAACAGCACAAGGAACAGCAGGCTCGCGTAGATGACCATGCCGGTGTTTCCGACAAAATCGAGCACCACGTTGGCCGTGGTGAGCCACGGTAAACGGGACGCCACCATGAAGTGGTACCAGGCGTCGTCGACCGTTTGAAAGAACGGCTGGTTAGCCGAGGCCCACACAGTCACGGCACCTGGGACAACAAGTGCCAAGGCCGGCAGCGCCAGCCACAAGAGTCTTACGCGGGATGTGGCCAAGGGGTGCAAGGCCGGGACCCTGGAATATCGTGAAGGCATTTGGCAAGTCTAGGCTGCTATTTCGCCGTAGCCATGCGGCATCATCCCTTCGGATTACCCTGAATGAACCCTGAATCATCCCTGAGGCAGACGAAAAGACGCTCGGCATTGCGTACGGTAGTTATAGATTCGCATACCGGGCTGACCTGGCCTGGAGATCATCCAAAGGGGATGTCCACATGATTGAGGCAGTAAACCTGGCCAAGCACTACGGTGCCAAGACCGCGGTCGGCGGTGTCACCTTCACGGTCCAACCCGGCATGGTGACCGGCTTCCTCGGCCCCAATGGTGCCGGCAAGTCCACCACGATGCGCATGATCATGGGCCTGGACAAGCCCACCCGTGGCACCGTGACCGTCAACGGCAAGCCGTACGTCCAGCACCGCGACCCGTTGCACCAGGTCGGAGCGTTGCTCGACGCCAAGGCCGTGCACACCTCGCGCAGCGCCTACAACCACCTGTTGGCCATGGCCGCCACGCACAATATCTCGACCAAGCGCGTCAACGAGGTCATCGACATGACCGGTTTGGCCGCCGTCGCCAAGAAGAAAGCCGGTGGTTTCTCGCTCGGCATGGGCCAGCGCCTCGGCATTGCGTCCGCTCTCTTGGGCGATCCCCAGACCCTGATCCTGGATGAGCCGGTCAACGGCCTCGACCCCGAAGGTGTGCTGTGGGTCCGTAACCTGGCCAAGCACCTCGCCAGCCAGGGCAAGACCGTTTTCCTCTCCTCGCACCTCATGAGTGAAATGGCGCAGACCGCCGATCACCTCATCGTGATTGGTCGCGGACAGATCATTGCCGATGCTCCCATCGCCCAGATCTTGTCCGGAGCGCAGCAGGCCAAGGTTCGTGTCCGCACCTCCGAGGTCACCCGACTGAGCCAGCTCCTGGGCAACAACGGGGTCAAGGTTGAGTGCAACGAGAATGAAACCCTGGAGGTCTCAGGTCTCGACGCCCGACAAATTGCCGCGATCGCCATGGAAAACAACGTCCTGGTCTACGAGCTGACGCCGCTAACCACGTCGCTCGAGGACGCATACTTCAACCTGACCAAGGATGCGGTGGAATACCATTCGCAAGAATTCAACAACGAGCCGGTTGCTGCCGCTGTGAAGGGACTCTAAAGATGAGCACGACGACGATTTCCTCACCTCAGCGCTCGGCCCGGGGGTCGCTGACCTTCGCCGGTGTCTTGCGCAGCGAGTGGATTAAGTTCCGTTCCCTGCGCTCCACTCAGCTGCTGTTGGCGTTCACCTTCCTAGCGGTTGTTGGCGTCGGCACCATGGCGGCATGGGTTCAGGCCATGTCGCTGGAGCAGGCGATGGCGAACGGCATGAACATGGGCATGCCAGGTGCTCCGGTTGAGCCGATGACCTTAAGCCAAGCCCAAGCGGCAATGGGCTTCAACATCTACGCCATCCCCAACGCCGGTCTGCAGATCGGCATCCTGATCTTGGGCGCTCTGGCCGTACTGCTGATCTCCTCCGAATTTGGTACGGGCATGATTCGCTCCACCATGACGGCTGTACCGAAGCGACTGCCGGCGTTCTTTGCCAAAGCCGTGGTTTTGATTGTTGTTTCCTATGTTCTGACCTTGCTGGCAGCCATCGCTACCACGGTCATTGCCATTCCGATCTTTAGCTCCTACGGCATCGATATTTCCTTCGGACTGGACGGTGTGGCCTACTCCATCTTGATGGGCGGCTTGTACGTCGCGGGCGTTGCCCTGATCGGTTTGTCCCTGGGCACGCTGTTGCGCAGCTCTGCCGGTGGCATCATCGTCTTGGTAGTGATCTTCTTCCTGCTCGACTTCGGTACCCAGCTGATGAGCTTGATGCCCGGCGAATTCTGGAAGTACGTCAACCAATACGTACCCAGCGTGGCGGGAGGCCGCATGCTGGAAATTACCGAGAAGGCAGCCTTCATTAGCCCCCTATCCGGGGGTTTGATCTTCGTGGGCTGGATCCTGCTCTTCATGATCCCCGCCATCATCTCCCTCAAGAATCGTGACGTCTAAGCTCACACTTATGCGCACCTATGACCAGGCGGGGGACGCGGAACGAACGGCCGCGCACCCCGCCGACATCCCCTCCGTTGAACGGCGGGCCGCAGAATTTACGGCCCGCCGTCGCGGCGCTATCAGAAAATACTTTCACGCCCACCCCCGCATCATGGATGTGGTGGTGGTTGTGTCATATCTGGCCGCCGGCACGGGCCTTTTTGTCGCCGGGAACTATGAAATCAATCTAGCCGTACATCTGGTCATGATCGTGGCAACAGCCACGGTGCTGATGTTCCGCCGGGACCGGCCCCTGACTGTGTTGGCGATGCTTTCGGTTTTCGAAATTATCCACATCATCATGGTTCCGTCCTCGGGAAATATTGGTGCAAGCCTCTGGTTTGCGCTGTACGCCGTGGCGGTTCGCTACCGCACCGTGGTCAGCTTTGTCTTGGCGGTCCTCGCGGCCATGCCCTTGACCTTTTATATTTTCTTCTTTTATCAGTACCCGGTGGAATTTCTTGTGGCCGATGGTCCCAGTGCCCAGGCCAGTAACGTCATTTCGGCCATCGTCATGCTGCTCTCGAACATCATTGCCGCCGGTATTGGTGCCTCGGTACGGCGCAGTCGCACTCATGAAGCAGAGTTGCGGCAATGGGCCGTCAAGAATTCTCAGCTCGCCTCCGTCGCCGAACGCAACCGGATCGCCCGGGAGATGCACGACGTCGTGGCCCACTCCCTGACTGTCATGGTGGCACTTTCTGATGGGGCCGCCGTCGTGGTTAAACGCGATCCAGCCAAGGCGGGGGAAGTGCTGGGGCAGTTGTCCCAGACCGGCCGCACCGCGCTCTCGGATATGCGCAGGGTGCTGGGTGTTTTGCGGGAAGACGGTGGCGCCAACCGGGCCCCGCAGCCGGACCACACCGATATGGGCGCGTTGATCGAGGGGTTCCGGCAGGCCGGATTGCCCATCACCTTGACCCAATCGGGGCCGCCGCTGCCCGACGACCCGGCGCTGGAGCTGACGGTTTACCGGATCGTCCAGGAGTCGCTGACCAATGTGTTGCGCTACGGCACGGCGGTGTCCCGGGTGCAGATCAGCATCGACAATAACTTGTCCGAGGGGGAGCTGAGCGTCCGCGTGGCCGATGACGGTCATGGCACCATGAACGAATCGATCGGCACGGGAAGCGGCATCGTGGGTATGCGCGAACGCGCCGGAATCTTTGCCGGAACGGTCGACGCCGGACCCGGTCCCCGAGGTGGGTGGACCGTCGAGGCGACCCTGCACCCGAGCGAAGGACCCTAAATAATGGAGCAGCTAGTGGAAGAGACCCGTGCCATGCCGGAACAGAAAATCAAGGTTCTCCTTGTGGATGACCAACCGTTGTTGCGGATGGGCTTCCGGTTGATCCTCGAGGGCGAGGACGATCTGGACGTCGTCGGTGAGGCGTCCAACGGGATTGAGGCGCTGGCCGCCGTGGACCGTCTTCAGCCCGACGTGGTTTTGATGGATGTGCGCATGCCGCTCATGGACGGGATACAGGCAACGGGCAAGATCAGCTCATCATCGTCAGAAGCCAGGATCATCATCCTGACCACTTTTGATCTGGACGAGTACGCTTTTGCCGGGCTGCAGGCAGGTGCCAGCGCCTTCCTCCTCAAGGACGTGGCGCCGCAAGACCTCGTGCAGGCCGTGCGGCTCGTGGCCAGCGGAGACGCCGTCGTGGCTCCCCGCGTCACGCAGCGCCTGCTGGAAAATTTTGTGCGCAGCGGGCATCCGCGACCCCCGCAGCAGGTCGATCCTTTGCTGGAGGACCTCACACCGCGCGAGCTTGAGGTGGCCCAGTGCATCGCCCAGGGGCTCTCCAATGCCGAAATCGCGCACAAGCTCTTCCTCTCCGAGGCAACCGTGAAAACCCATGTGCGCCGGATCCTGACGAAGCTACATCTACGCGACCGGGTGCAGGTTGTGGTTTATGCCTATGAAACCGGCATGGTGGTCCCGAGCAACCCCGACTACTAGCCAAATTTGGCCGGACCGCGGATTGGAAAAGCATGCGGCGGCACGCTTCGTGATTGAATCGAGCTATGACTTCTGTTGAACATATCCTGGACCTTCGAGACTTTATTGCGGCGTCGCCGTCGAGCTTTCACGCGGCCCACACCGCCGGTCAGCGCCTAGCTGCGGCTGGTTTTACGCAACTGGCCGAAGACGAACAATGGCCCGTTCACGGCAAGTTTTTCATGATTCGCGACGGCGCCATCATCGCCTGGGTCGTCCCACCAAAGGCCACAGCGACGACGGGCTTCAATATTCTCGGCGCGCACACGGACTCCCCGTCGTTCAAGCTCAAGCCGAAGTCCACGACGGGCCGCTTCGGCTGGTTGCAGGCCGGCGTTGAGGTGTACGGCGGACCGTTGATCAACTCCTGGTTGGACCGTGAGCTGCAATTCGCCGGCCGCCTGGTGGATCTGGACGGCAGCGAAAAGCTCGTCGCGACAGGCCCGCTCCTGCGCTTCCCACAGCTGGCCATCCACCTCGATCGCAGCAGCAACGACGGGCTTCAACTCGACAAGCAGCAGCACATGAACCCGATCTGGGGACAGGGCAATCCCCAGGGCGAGGACCTGCTGGGACTCTTGGCGCAGCGCGCCGGTGTGGATGCCAAGACCATTGGCGGCTATGACATTGTCGTGGCCGATACGCAGCCGGGGCAACTCTTTGGCGCCAGGAACGAGTTCTTTGCCGCCGGCCGCATGGACAATCTGACCTCGGTTCACGCCGGACTCGTGGCCTTGATCGCCGCCGCGGATGCCGTGGCCGAGGGTGGAGACCAGCCGATTCCCGTGCTGGCAGCCTTTGACCACGAAGAAATTGGTTCCGGATCGCGGTCCGGCGCCTGCGGGCCCATCTTAGAAGATGTCTTGACCCGAGTCTCGGATAGCCTGGGCGCATCGGTGAGTGACCGCCGTCGTGCTTTCGCGAACTCGATGTGCGTCTCCGCTGATGCCGGTCACGCCGTCCACCCGAACTACTCCGAGCGGCACGATCCGGCCAACCTCCCCGTGCTCAACGGCGGCCCGTTGCTGAAGATCAACGCGAACCAGCGCTACGCCACCGACGGTGTGGGGGCCGCCTTCTGGGCCAAGCTGTGTGCCGCCGCGGGCGCGCCGTACCAAGAGTTCGTCTCCAACAACACGGTTCCGTGCGGTTCCACGATCGGCCCGCTGACGGCCACGCGCCTGGGCATCCGGACCCTAGATGTTGGCACGCCGCTGCTCTCGATGCACTCGGCCCGCGAATTGTGCGGCGTCAACGATCCGTTCTACCTGACCCGGATCGCGGAGACGTTCTTTGCCGGCACTGTTTCCTAGCATTTGCGCGGTAACCGCGTAGGATCGAGCTCTGAAAGCTCCGCTCGTCTCCACGCAAAGGACTGCTGTCACCATGCCAAAGAACGCCTTGAGCCATGCGCTCGTGAAGATGGGCGGACGCGACCCGCACGAATTGGGTCGCGTCTCCACGCCGTTGGAGCTCTTCTTTGACCTGACCTTCGCGATCTCCTTCGGGGTGGCGGCGGCGCAGTTGGCGCACGCCCTCGCGCAGGGGCATGTGGCGGCCGGGCTCACGGCCTTTGGCTTCGCCATCTTTGCCGTGGTCTGGGCCTGGATTAACTTCAGCTGGTTTGCCAGCGCCTACGACACCGATGACTGGATCTTCCGGGTCGTCACGATGCTGCAAATGGTGGGTGTTTTGATCCTTGTCATGGGCTTGGAACCCATGTTTGCCTCTGTCGTGGAGGGCGAGCATGTGGACAACCGCGTCATGGTCATGGGCTATGTCATCATGCGGCTGGCCCTGGTGTTCCAATGGCTCCGGGCCGCCACACAAGATCCGCAGCGGCGGGCAACGTGTCTGAGATACGCCCAATTGCTGACGCTGGCCCAGCTGGGCTGGATCGCCGTGCTGGTGGTTGAGACCAGCGTGCCGGTCATGTTCTTGATGACGGCCCCGTTGTTCATTTTGGAGATGTGCACCCCCGTGATCGCCGAGCGGAAAGTCACCACACCGTGGCATGCTCACCACATCGCCGAGCGATACAGTCTGCTGGTCATCATTGCGCTGGGTGAATGTCTTCTGGGAACGGTTGAGGCGCTGCGGGCCTTGGTGGCAACGGAAGGCTGGACGGTGAGCACGGCGGTGGCTGGCCTGGCCGGCGTGGTGTTGGCCTTCGCGCTCTGGTGGCTGTATTTTGCTCTCCCCTCGGGGCGGGCGCTGCACGGTCAACGCCACCGCTCCTTCATTTTTGGCTACTCGCACATGCTCATTTTTGCCGCAATTGCAGCCACCGGCGCCGGATTGCACGTGGTGGCCTACTACCTCGAGGGCGAGGCGGTCATCTCCGCGGCTGCCGTCGTGGTGTCGGTGGCGATCCCGGTGGCGGTCTTCTCCCTGACCTTGACGTTCCTGCATTCGGTCATGGTGGAAGCGGACCGGCTGTATTACAAGATGGGTGCACTTTTGCTCGTCCTGCTCGCCGGTGCGATTGCCCTGGCAGCAGCTGGCGCACCCATTGCCCTGTGTCTGGTGATAATCGCGATAGCGCCCCTTGCGACGGTCATCGCCGATGAAAACGTTGGGCACCAGCATCGAAAAGCAGCCATGCAACGTCGGGAGGCCACGCAGGATTGAGCGCTTAGGCGGCCAGACTCACCACGAGGTTGATCGTGGTGGCCAAGATTCCCGTGCCAAAAACAAAGGCGAGTAGGCTGTGCCGGAATACGGCCGAGCGCATGGCCCGTGTGGTGATATTGGTGTCTGAGACTTGATAGGTCATGCCAACGCTAAAGGCCATGTAGGCAATATCGGTGTACTGCGGCGGCTCGTCTTGGTTGAAGCCGATGCCGCCGGGTTCGTCCGAGTAGTAAATCTCCGTGTAGCGCAGTGTGAACAGCGTGTGCACCATGAGCCAGGACATGGCCGTGCACGTCATGGCCAAGAGCGCCAACAAAAGCCGCCCCGTTCCCGTCACGTCCTTGCTGCCCACCATGACAAGGACGACGGCGGCCAGCGAACCTAACGCTGCCAACAGGATCAAGAGATCCGACAGCCGTTGGCCCGGGTCTTCTTCCAGCGCATGGGCGGCGGTTTGGCGTGCATCCATCGGGGCGATCTTCAGCCACACCCAGGCGTTGTAGACCAAGGCCGCCACCGTCCACGCAATGGCGGGGGCGTAAATCCAGTCACCCACCAAGCCGGTGAGAAACGCAGCGACGACACCACAGAGCACCATGGCGATCATACGCAGCCGGCGGTGTCGGGCCCGGGCTGAAGCAGCAGGGTTCATGGGGTGATCATGCCATGGACGCGGGCGCTTGTCCCGCAGCGCATAGCCCGATGAAGGCGCCCAGCTCCGCCATGCCGGCCGGTGTGGACGGCATGAAGCTGGTGAGCCTGGGGGAACGGATGATGATGGCCCGCCATTGTCCGCGGGATACGGCCACGTTGATGCGATTCCGATGCAACAGGAATTCCATGCCGCGCGGTGCCCCGGTGGGGTCGGCGCACGCCATCGTCACGAGCACGACGGGAGCCTCCTGCCCCTGGAACTTATCCACGGTGCCGACCTTGACGTCCGGAAGTCCGGCGTCGTCCAAGACGCCGCGGACCAGATGCACCTGAGCGTTGTACGCGGCCACGACGAGGATGTCTTCCTGCCCCAAGGGACGCGGCGTCTTGTCCTCACCGGGGGTCCAGATCAGACCCAGATGGGCCTTGGCTTGCGCCACGACCTGGGCGGCTTCCTCGGGCGAGGATTGCACGTTACTCTTCTCGCTCGTGGCGTCCGGGGTTACGAAAACAGTCTCGATCCCGGGGCTCCGCCCGGCCAGATGGCGCTTCGATGCGGCCGGCGCGGACTCGAGTTTACCCTCGTAACTCAGCGCCGAAACAGCAGCGCAGAGCTCGGGGTGCATGCGCCAGGAATCGGCCAAGAAGTACCCCAAGTCCGCCGAGAGTGTGGGCGTACCTGCCGACAACCAGCCCAGCGCGGACTCGTCCACGGGTGCCGGATGCGAGCCCTGGGTGACCTGCGGCAGCTGCTGCGGGTCACCCAACAACAGCAACCGTTTCGCCGATTGCGCCACGGCCAGCGTGTTAGCGAGCGAGTACTGCCCGGCCTCGTCAATCACGAGCAGATCCAAGGAACCTTCGGGAACATTGGAACCCGTCATGGTCCACGCAGTTCCGCCGATCAACGCACCCTCGGGGCCGTCCAACAGTTTGCCAAATTGCTTGTCGTCGGTGATTTTCCACGGCACGTCGTGGGGCGCCGCGAGTTTCTTGCCCACCCTTTCGGCGTTGACGCCGGCCTTTTCAACGGCGGCGCTGAGCATATTCTCCACAACGGCGTGCGACTGCCCCACCACGCCAACTTTCCAACCCTTGGCGATCAAATTGGCGATGACATGGGAGCCCACATGGGTTTTTCCTGTGCCGGGAGGGCCCTGAACGGCCAGGTACGAGTGGTCGAGTTGCAGCACAGCCTCGGTGATGGCGCCAATGTAATTGTGCTCCTGCAGGCTGTGACCATCACCTAGCACGACGGCGGAGGGCAGGATAGCGCCGTCGACCAGACGCGGCTTGGCCTTACGTAGGATCTCGATGCCCGGGTGCGCTGGCAAGTGCGGAAGATTGCTGCCCACCCGGTTGGCTAGGGTGGCCAGCGCCGTGCGGATACTCACGGTGGGAACTGGCTTATTGGGGGTCAGGGCCATGGGGTGTTGGTCATACGCCGGCACTTTGGTCGTGGATTTTTCCGTCACGACGAGCGTCGTAACACCCGGCGTTGCGGGGTCGGACTGGTCTTCCACGATCGCGATGTTGAAGAGACCGCCACGCTGGGTGGGGTCCTGGCCCTCATCGGCCATCCCGTCCGGCAAGGGTGCGTCGAACATGCCAAACCACGAGCTTCCGGCACGGAAGTCCGAGCCTTCCGTGGCAATTCCCGTGAGCCTGAGCGTGCGCGACTCCGTCCGGGCGCGCGGGCTGGCCTTGTCCCAGCCGGAGAGTTCTTCGACGAGCTGAACCTGGAAGATATTGCGTTCCTCAGACCAGTCGTCAATAGCCGCGCCGAGGCGGTCAAAGTGCCCCCACCAAAACTGCTTGTCCTCACGGCGATGGTAGCTGGCGGCCGCGGCCACCATCTCGATGGCCCGCTCGTCATCGCTGAAGACGTGCCCCTTGCTTTCCGCCAGGTTGTTGATGAAGGCCTGGAGCTTGAGCTCATCGTCCGTGGGCTCGTAGCCACTTTCCTTAGCCTCAGGCACATCAAGTTTCCCGCTGCCCTGGGTCCACTGCGGGACCACGGTGGCCGCAGCAATATCAAAGAGCCAGTCCCGCAGCCGCAGGGTGGAAAGGCAGTCGTACTCGTTGTAATCGGAGATGGACGCCAAAATTTCTTCCGCTTTGGCGGCCTTGAGAGAGTCCCCGGCCAGTCCGGCGTCGCGGGCTTCACAGTAATCCGCATAGGCGACGACGGAGGCGCCGGCATCCTTCACATCGCCGGACCGGGTGCTGGCCCCCATGTAAAAGGGTTCGAGCTTCTTGATGGAGTAGGAGCTCTCGCTGATTCGAACGGACTGGCGGACGGTGTCGAGCAGATCAACGAGCAGACCGGAACGCAGCCACTCATCCACGATGTCCTCGCCTGCGGCGTGCAAGACAGAGAGATTTCGCAGCGCAGATTTTTCGTAAGGCGCGTAATGGTAAACATGCATGTCCGGCCACATGGCGCGGCGCTTTTCCACATAATCGAGGAAGGCGAGGAAGGCTTCGCGCTCCTCCATGCGCGAATGCGCCCAGAACGGTGTGAAAACCTCGGGGGTGCCCGGGACGGCGTTAGGAACGGGTGCCTCGATGGAACCAAAGAGGTACTCGATGCCCCACTTTTCCGTCGTGGGATCTTGCCAGAGTGGATCGCCCTCGAAGTCGAAGAAGATGTCACCGTCGTTCGGGGCGGGCAATTTGCTCACGGTTGGCAAGACCTTGTAACTGAGCTGATGCGCCTCGGCGCCTATTCCAGTGACGACCGTGACGACGTCGCTTTCCAGCCCCAGCTGCATCCGTGCCTGATCGCGCAGCCGGGCGAGCGGACCCGTGGCCTCGTCGCTGGGCAGGGCGGCTAGCTCGTCGATCGTCTTCAGGCCCTGTGCCATGAGCTTGCGTCGTTGCGCGGCGCTCATGCCGTTGACGAGCAACAGATCCCGGTGCTGTTGCACCTGCTGCGCGCAGTAGTCACAGCGCCCGCAGTAGCTGACGCCCTCCTGCAACCACGCGACCGGAAGCGGCTGCGCGCGGTGCGCCCCCGTTAGAGCCAGGAACTGCTCGCGACGTTCCCGGAAGACCGGCAACAGATCCGGCATGGGGTGGGCGCTTTCGCTGCGATCACCCAATTTCAGGGTCGCCACGGGCGCCACGGGAATCTGGTATTTCTGCAGCTGGTCACCGTACGCGGCGAGCTGCAACAGGGCGCTGACCTTGGCGTGCCGCGCCAGCTTGGTGTCCCAGACGGCGTAGGAACCGTCGGACTGTTTCATGAGGAAATCGGCAAAACCCACGAGTGTTCCGTCAAAGAACGTGGCCTGAAAAACAACGTCGGCCCCGGCCCGTAACGCCTCAAGGGTTTCCTCGCGCTTGGCCTCGAGCGCCGCCCAGGTGGGGGCAGTCGGCTTGCCGTCTGGGCCCACCGTGCGGTCTACGGACTTCACGCCCTTGCCTGTCACGGGATCCCACGGACCGTACTGGGTGATGAACTCGGAGAGGATCTTGTGCTCATAGGCGTCGCCGAGCGTGGCAGCCCGCTCCAGCATGGCATCCCTAGCAAAGGCCGGCTTGGCGGTTCGCCCTAATTTCTCATCCAGCAAGCGCAGGGTCCGATATTGGCACTCGCTAGCCGTGACGAGGTCCGAGGCCGAAAAAATCAGTGCGGCGTCGCCTGCGGGGGAGTCGAGCAAAAACATGTCGGTGCCTTCCGTGCTGAGTGGGTGCAGCACCTTGAATCTAGCAAGCCGCACGGACATTCTCGGCACCGCTGGAGGGAACTGGTGGAACTCTGTCAGCTTGATGGGGCAAGATAAGAGCTCTCACCCACTTTGGAGGCTTCATGATCACGCTGCGCCGCGAAACTCTTCTTCCCTTCCCCCGTGCCCAGGTCTTCGAATGGTTCTCCCGACCCGGCGCCCTGGTGCGGCTCACGCCGTCGTTCTTTGGGACGATTCTGGCCGAGCCGAGCGACGGGATTAATCCAGGCTCGACGGCGGCCATGGGGGTTGGCGCGCCCGGTGGGGCTGGGATGTGGCTGGGGTCGGCGGCGGGCACTGTCCGTGGGCTGTTGCCGGCCTCGATTGCGGGCAAAAAGTGGACCCGCCCGGAGCTGCGCTGGGACGCCCTACACACCGAGCTCGTGCCGGGCGTGAGTTTCACGGATGTCATGGACAAGGGCCCGCTCGCCTCGTGGTCGCACAAGCACAGCTTCAGCGATGGCGCCGAGCCGGGCACAACCCTCATGGTGGATCACGTGCAGTACGAGCTTCCCGCGCTGGCTCGTGGGGAGTGGGCGCGCACCAAGATGGCGGCCGAGCTCGAGCGGATGTTTGCGTTCCGGGAGCGGCAGCTGCTCGGGGACCTAAGCTTTCATGCCGCTCATCCCGGGAAGCCACTGAACATCGCCATTTCCGGGGCTTCGGGGCTTGTGGGTCGGCAATTGAGCGCGCTGCTGGGCGGTGGTGGGCACAAGGTTTTCAAGCTCGTGCGACGTGCCCCGAGCGCTGCCGACGAGATTTTTTGGGATCCGGAGGCCGGCGCGATTGATGCGACGGCCCTAGCACAGTGCCAAATGGTCATTCATCTGGCCGGTCACCCCATCGGCGGCCGATTCACCGAGGCCACCAAGAACGCCATTCGCGAGAGTCGGGTCCGCGGGACGCGACTTTTGGCCCAGACCCTTGCGGAGTTAACGTCCGACGGCGTGGACCGCACCTTAGTCTCGGGTTCCGCCGTGGGTTACTACGGGGCCACGCCACATCCTGAAACGAGCGAACCCTTAGCGCTTGTCGAGTCCGATCCCGCGGGGCACGATTTCCTGGCCAGCGTCTGCCAGGAATGGGAGGCGGCCTGCGCGCCAGCCGCCAAGGCCGGCGTTCGTGTGGTGAATATCCGCACAGGTATTGTGCTCTCGGCCGCCGGGGGAGTCTTGCAGCGACTGCTGCCCCTGTATTTGGCGGGCGTCGGCGGGCCCTTGGGCAAGGAACAGTGGCAGAGCTGGGTGGGCATTGACGATATCGCCGGGATCTTTGCGCATGCGGCCTTGTCACCGGAGGTAGCGGGTCCGCTCAACGGCGTGGCGCCGGAACCTGTCACGGCCGAAGACTTTGCGCAGACCTTGGGCACAGTATTGAGCCGGCCCTCCGGGCTGAAGGTGCCGCCCCTGGGACCGCAATTACTCCTCGGTGAGCAGGGAGCCGCCGAGCTGGCGTTGGCCAGCCAACGCGTTTCCGCCGCCGCCGTGCTGGAGAGCGGCTATGTCTTTAGGAACGGCGATCTGCGCTCGGCGCTGGAGCACATCCTCGGGGAGTAGCTAGAGCAGGGCCTTGGGGCCGTCTATTGCGGGAGTCTCTCACGCGGCAGGCTCTCATTTTGCGTTTCCCGGCCAAAATACGACGGCGCGATCCGCGCCCGCCACTTCCCTTGGTTGACTTGGCAGATAATGCCCCTTCGCCCGTTCGAAAGGGGCATTATCTGCCTACTGACCGCGGGGTCAGTCATATCCGAAACCGAAAACGCCCATTGGGGTCGCAGTGCGCCCGAAAGACAACGTGCACCACCACCCTCATTGACGCAGCTTCTTGGCGGCCGTGGTCGTGACGGCGTCCGTCAGCGCATCCAACGCCGTGGAATGGATCTTCCAGCGTTGCCAATATAACGGCACCTGCGTCATGTGGCCGGGCAGCAGCTCCACGAGGGTGCCGTTGTTGAGGCCCTCGCCGCAATGAGCTTCCGGCATGAGTCCCCAGCCCAGACCGTGCTTGATGGCCTCGGCGAATTGGAGCGTGTCCGGGATGAAATGTTGGATGCCGTGGATCGTGCCGCCCGTGACGGACGCAAAAAAGTTCTCCTGCAGGGTGTCGCTGCGATCAAATTGCACGGTGGGTGCCGCGGCAAAAGTCTCGGCTGCGAATCCATGCGGAAACCACCGCTCCATAAAGCTGGCCGCAGCCACCGCGTGATACGTCATGGCACCGAGCGGGACCACGGAACAACCCTGGACGGGCGTCGCGGTTGCTGTCACAGCGGCCATGACCTCGCCGGAGCGCAGGAGCGCCACGGAGTGTTGCTCGTCTTCGCGCAGAATCTCGCAGGCCAGGGAACCGTCGCGGGGAAGCTGGGTCAGGGCGCCCATGAACCAGGTGGCTAAGGAATCGGCATTGACCACGATGGCCAACGCTCCCTGTGTCGCGCTGGCCAAGCCCAACTCCGCGGCGGTATCGGCCTCGAGCTGCCGTAGTTGCCGGGCGAGCCGGTGGACCACGGCGCCCGCGGCCGTGGCGGTGATGGGAGTGGAACGCTGCAGCAAGACCTGTCCCGCCACCTGTTCCATGGCCTTGATGCGCTGAGAAACAGCAGATGCCGTGACGTGCAAGACGCTTGCGGCAGCATCAAATGTTCCGTGCTCTAACACCGCCAGCAGGGTGCGTAACTGCTCCGTCTGAAAAGCCACCATTAGTTTTCCTTAGGTATCAACAAAATAATTAGCTGTACTGATCATAGGGGGACTAGTAGTTTCAATGGGTGACATCATTGGATATTTTCTCAAGCACCGCCACGGGCCTCGGGGCCGGGTTGGCGCTCATTGTTGCTATTGGCGCGCAAAACGCCTTTGTCCTGCGGCAAGGTATTCGCGGTGAACATGTTGGTCAGGTCGTCTTGATCTGCATGCTCAGCGACATTGTCTTGATTGCCGCGGGCATCCTAGGGATCGGTGCGGTCATCACGGCCGCGCCCGTCATCGTCGTGGCGATTCGGTTAGCCGGGGCCGCCTTCCTCCTGGCCTATGGTGTTTTAGCCGCCAAGCGGGCACTCAAACCTGGCGTGCTGACGGCGGATGGGCAACAGGGATCACTGAGCCTCAAAGCAGCCCTGATCACTGCCGTGACGCTGACGTGGCTCAATCCGCATGTGTATCTGGACACCGTGCTGCTTCTGGGAACCCTCGCGAATCAGCACGGAGATTTACGCTGGTGGTTCGGCATTGGAGCCGCGCTGGGCAGTGTCCTCTGGTTTAGCGCCTTGGGCTTCGGTGCCCGCTTCCTCCGCCCGGTCTTTGCCAGGCCTGGGGCTTGGCGCGTGCTCGATGCCTTGATCGCCCTGGTCATGCTCTTCCTTGGCGCCAAGATGGCCTTGGGTGGTTAGCGGTGTGGATACGAGGTAGATTCCCGGACCACGAGGCGAGTCGGCACGAGTTGTGTGCTGGGCGCCGGGGCGCCCATGATTTGCTCCAATAAGAGCTGCATGCTGAGGCTACCTACGGTCTGGAAGCTTTGATGCACAGTGGTCAAGGGCGGCCAAAAGGATGAAGACTCATCAAGATCGTCAAACCCCACGATGCTGACCTCCTGAGGGATCTTGCGACCCATTTCGTGCAGCGCTCGCATCGCGCCGAGCGCCATATGGTCATTGGCGGCAAAGATCGCCGTGACATCGTCACGAGACGCTAAGGTCATGCCGGCACGGTAGCCGGAATCGGTGGACCAATCTCCGTACAGGATGGGAGGCGCCTCGATGCCGGCCTCGTTGAGGGTCTCGCGCCATGCGGCGGCGCGATGCGAGGCCGAGAAGGACGTTGCTGGGCCACCAATATGCCAGACGGTGGCATGGCCTAGACCCAACAAGAGTTCGGTGGCCTGACGTGCCCCACCAGCCTGATCTGTATCGACGACGGTGTAGCCATGGTCGGGCGTGGAATCTATCACCACGGTGGGCAAGTCCATGGGTAAGGTGAGGTCTGCCTTGTCGCTGAGATGAGCGTCGAAGATGATAATGAGGCCGTCAACCTGCTGTTCCCGTAGCCGGGCATAGGCGGCAGGGAATTTACTGCTCGCCGGATCTGGCATGGGAATCAGGCTGATGGAGTAGCCCGCCTCGGACGCGGCCTGGGTGATGGCGTCGAGCGTTTTCACGTTGCCAACACTGGACAGGGTGAACATGATGATGCCGATAGTTGTGTAGCGGCCACTTTTAAGTGCCCGGGCGGCACGATTGGGGCGGTAACCCAACAGACGCATGGCGTCTTCAACCTTGCGCCGGGTCGCCTCCTGAACATTGGTGTGCCCATTGGAAACGCGGGAAACGGTTTGCGCGGAAACACCCGCAGCTACGGCCACATCGGCAATCGACGGACCCCGTTTCGATCCAGAGCTTTGTGCCGTGGCTGTTGACGCGAGAGCGGTCGCTTCATCCTCTGTATTTCCGGTCATGGTCACGTAAACATGATAGTCTGCCTCAAATCGTGTTTACGTAAACATTCTGGCTTTGAGCGGTTTTGACACATGACCCGCACCAGAGCCTTCGGCACTTATCGTGAAAAGGAAATTCCATGTCTGTCTTTACCATCGGCGAGCAGGATTTCCTGCTCAATGACCAGCCCCACCGGATCTTGGCCGGAGCCTTGCACTACTTCCGTGTGCATCCGGACCAGTGGGCGGACCGGATCCGCAAGGCACGCCAAATGGGTCTCAACACGATCGAGACCTATGTGGCATGGAATCTGCACGCACCGAGCGAGGATGTTTTTGACACCTCGGCCGGGCTGGATTTGGGCCGTTTCTTGGATCTCGTAGCGGCTGAAGGCATGCACGCCATTGTCCGTCCCGGACCGTATATTTGCGCGGAGTGGGACAACGGCGGACTCCCCGGGTGGCTCTTTAGCAAGGGGAACCCCGTTATCAGAACCTCGGATCCCGTCTATATGGCTCTGGTGCGCAGCTACATGGAAGCCTTGGCGCCCATCCTAGTGCCACGGCAGATCGACCGTGGCGGGCCCATCATCTTGGTCCAGATAGAAAATGAATATGGTGCCTACGGTTCGGACATGCACTACCTCGAGCAACTCGTGGAGCTCAACCGCGAGATTGGGCTGAGCGTTCCCTTCACCACGGTCGATCAGCCGGAACCTGCGATGCTGATCAATGGCAGTCTGCCGAGCCTGCACAAGACAGGATCCTTCGGTGGAAAGTCAACGGAACGCCTTGCGACCCTGCGCGAGCATCAGCCAACAGGGCCACTCATGTGCTCGGAATTTTGGATTGGCTGGTTTGACCACTGGGGCGCGCACCACCACACCACCTCGGTGCAAGAATCCGTTCACGAACTAGAGGAACTCCTCGCGGCAGGCGCCTCGGTCAATGTGTATATGTTCCACGGTGGCACGAACTTTGGCATGAGCAATGGTGCCAATGACAAGGGTGTTTACCAGCCCACCGTCACGAGCTATGACTACGACGCGCCCCTGGATGAGGCAGGACAGCCGACCGAAAAGTACTGGGCCTTTAGGGAAGTTCTCGGTCGATACACAGAGCTGGACGATCAGGATATCCCCGCGCCACGGCAGGCGGGCCAGGAATTTAGCGTCTCGCTGACTCAGGACATGCCGCTGTGGGAGTACCTCGATGCCACAGCCTCCTGGACACAGAGTCAGGATCCGCTGACCACTGATGCGGTGGGAAGCTTCAATGGATTCTCCGTGTATCGGAGTCAGATCTCCGTCGGGGAACGCTCCGTGCTCAGCTTTTCCGAGGTGCGCGACAGGGCGCAGATCTTCCTGAACCGCGAGCTTCTGGGCACCCTCTCCCGCGATCAGAAGGACCGCGCGGTGACACTGCCCGCGGGCGCCGCCGGAACCTTGGAAATTGTGCTCGAGGATCAAGGCCGGGTCAACTACGGGGAGCGGCTGGGCGAGGCTAAGGGACTCATCGGCCCCGCCCACATCAATGATGTGCCGCTCCGCGACTGGGAGCTTTCGCCGCTGCCGTTCTCAGATATTGCGGCCCTGTCGATCATGCTCGCCACGCGTCCAGAGACCGCGAATGGTGTATTGGCGGGGCCAGTTTTTGCTCGAGGAACCTTCGATCACCCACTGGGCGGCGACCTTTTCCTTGATACGCAGCACTGGACGAAGGGCTTGGTCTGGATCAATGGTTTCTGCCTTGGCCGCTACTGGGGGCGTGGACCGCAACGGACACTCTACGTTCCAGGTCCCCTGCTTCGGCCTGAGGGTAATGAAATCATCGTGTTGGAACTGCAAGCGGCGCAGCGTGCCGTGGCGTCGTTCGTGGCCGCTCACGATCTTGGGCACACGGAGTTCTAGCCACGTTCTCTGGATCTCAAGGCGACTAGAGAAAATCCATCTCCACCCGAAGGAAGGATTCCGCCGACACGATGGCGCCGTGAAAGGCCTCGTCCTCCGTGGGGGATACTCGGGGTTTGCGCGGAAACCACTCGTGAAGATTCGTATGGACCCGTTGCACACACCCTTGCGGGGGAGCATAAAACAACCCGAAACGTTGCACTGGCCATTCGGCAGGGGTTTCCAGACCCACCAGAAGAGCCGCATTGAGCGCGGGGTTGAACCATTGGGCTATGGGGCGCCGCCGGTCCTCGGAGAACAAGCCAGAAGCGTAGCGACTGGCCGCCAGGGGACTCATTTCCATGCACAGGCGTTCGCGCCATAACGGCAGGATCACTGTGTCATGGCGTTGCCACACTGCTGGGACCAGAGGCTGGTCGCTACGAAAGCCCACGAGTTAATTCTAGCCATTATGCCTGTTCTGACCAGAGGCTCGTGGGATTCGCCAAAGGCGCGGTGGCCTTACTCGCAGCCGACCCCGTCGCCGTCGCGGTCAAGCTTGGAACTGTAACCGGGCTGACCGATGCGGATCGGTGCGGCACCGGCAGCACGCACGGCCGTGCAGTTCTGGTAGTAAACCTGAGCGGCAGGCGCCTCGACTAAGGGGAGCGGAACCGCGGCCGGTGCGGGCGCCGGTGCGGGAACAACCGGTGCCGCCTCAACGGGTGCTGCAGGGGCAATCGGTGCAGGGTCCGGCAAGATCACGGGTTCAAGGGGCGCAGCCGTCTGGTTCGTGGGCACCGCAATATCTGAGCAGCCATCGAGCACCGTGACCATGGCGTCATGCTCGGCCTGCGTCACCCACAAGCTGTAGGTGGCCTTGACCGAGATCTGCCGGGCCACGTAATCGCAGCGATACGCCTTGTTCGGGGGCAGCCAGCTTGCCGCGTCGGAGGCGCCCTTTTGCTGGTTGGCGGGGCCATCCGCCGCGAGCAGATTCAAGGGGTCGTTGGCCAAGGCGGTGCGTTGTTCCACGCTGAGCTGCTGGGCGCCCTTTTGCCACGCATCGTTCAGCGCCACGACATGATCGATCTGAACGGCGCTGCTCGTCGTGGAACCTCGCACAAAATCAATCGTGCTGGCGGTGTACGGTTCCGCCAGGACACCGGTCAACACGACGCAATCACGGGTGCCCGGCTTGAACGTCTTGGCCGTCAGATCGCGGTTGAGGATGTCATTGCGGGTGTCGCAACCATTCCTGTCAACATCGGCCCAGGCCTGGCCGAACTGTTCCCGCGTGTAACCGGTTTTCGGTGCCCGACCCTTGATCGGCAAGGTAGCCAGGACTTCCAAGGCCTTGGCGGCAAAGGCTGGCTGCGCATTTGCTGCCAAATCGGCATTGCCAGCATCGGGGGCATCCTCGACGTCGACGGGAGCCACGTCGTCCTCGGTAGGCATTGCGGAGGGAGTCGGGCTGGCGGTGGGACTTGGCGTGGCTGCCTCAGTGGTGACCTCCGACGTCGGAGCGGCCGCAGGCGCGGATGCGCCGCCGCACGCAGTGGTCACGAAAAGAACGGAGGCGAGCAGGGAGCCCATAAAGAAATCGGTGGCGCCAAAAGAGCGGGTGGGACGTACAGCAGGCAAGGCGGAGTTCTCCCCAGAATAATTGAACGGTGTCCCACCACCATAGCCGTGGCCACCGACAAAGAACTCCACGAGCGGTGGGCGGGGGCTAGCCGTCGAGCTCTGCGGCGATCCTCCCCAAGATTTCTTCTCCTGCCAAGACGCCCCGTACCGAGGTGAGGCGAAGATGAGAAGCCAGGTATCCGACGTCGTGCAATTCCCCGTGCAAGGGGCGGAACGCGATGTCGGCGCTCTCCAGCATGCCTTGATCCAGCAGGGAGTCGCCCGCGGCAATGACGGTCGTGGCGCCCGTGCGGCGCGCCACCTCGGCCAGGGTGTCCGTCTTATTGATGGGCAGCGGCACGCAGTACAGCTTCCGGCCCTGAATGGACACGCCCCAACCGGCCGCCGCGCAGACCGCGCTCAGCTCTGTGACGAAGGACTCGGGCATGGCATCCCGCTCGATGATGGCGTAGACAAAGAGCTCCTCGGCCCGGCGCAAGCGCAGGATCCACGGGGAAAACTCGGCCTTGGCTAGATACGTCTCGATCTGCTCCAGCGGTGCACAGTTCGCGGCCATCGTGGCCGACAGCTGCGCCCGCCAGGCCACGTCCGGCACGCCATGGTGCAACAAGACCCCGCCATTGCTCGTGACGGCGTACTCGGAGGGCGGGCCGGGCAGCTGCACCCGCTCAAACTGGGCCTGGGTGCGCGTTGTGACCGGGACAAAGCTCGCCGCGGCCTTGACCTTGAGCAGTAGCTCCTCCGCCGTCCGGGTCATATAGGACAGGGGAGCTCCGTCGTACACCTCGACCACGACGAGCCCGGGCGCGTCCTTGTCGGCACCCGTGAGCCAGAGGGCGTTCTTGGAGTAAATGAGCGTGCGATCAAGGTCGCAGGCGACAAGAGTAGGTACGCTCATGCGTTGTGAACCGCTTTTCCGTCGGCGCCCACGGCGCTTTTATCGAACTGGGGATGAATGAGCCCAACGCAACTGTAGGGCAGGCCGGGGACCTCCTCGACGGGGACCCCGCGTTGTTCCGCAAGCAACAAAACGTGCGCCACATCGGCGCGGGCCTCGGGAGTGACCAAAACCCGCCACGGTACGCGGCGCAGCAAGACGCGGGTGGTCTCACCCACGCCAGGCTTGACCAGATTGACGTTGTTGATGCCGTATTCGGAGCTGATGCGCTCCACGGCGTCCCATCCGATCCAGCTGGGCACCGGTGCTGCGGCCACGTGCTCGGCCACCTGGCGCGTGACCTGCGGGCGGACGTTATCAAAGTGGGCGCAGATGGCGTCGAGGAAACTGTTAGAGACGTCGCTGGCAGCTAGTTCCGCGTAAAACTTGGCGCCATGGAAATCGTCGGGGCCAATGTGTTCCTTGTTGAACACCGTGCGCGAGACCAGACCGGAAACCGTTGAATTCAGGCAGGCCGAGGGGATCAGATAGTCTTCGCGAGTGCCGAACATCGAGACGCAGTGTCCCGGATCGGCCAAGACCGCCAGATCGTCCGGGAAACGGATACCGGAGCTCGCGGCAAAGTCGTCAAGTGCCGCGGTGAGCTCGCGGGAGATGGCGCCCTTGCCCGTCCAGCCATCGACAAACAAGATCCGTGACGGCTCAAAATGGTCTGCCAAATACCGCAGCGCCGTGGGATCCAGGCCCACGCCGCGCACGATGCTCATGGTGAAGTGCGGCAGCTCGATGCCATGGACGCGCTGCGCCCAGCGGCGCATCAGGATCCCAATGGGCGTTCCCGCGCGAGCCAGCGAGACCAACACCGGAGCCTGGTTTCGGGCCGCCAAGGCCAGTTCCGTCACGACCCCCACGGCCGTTGCAATGCGTTCGCCCGCACGAACCACGGCCTCCTCGTACAGGGCCTGGTATTCGGGGCTGGGCGAGTACTCCATGGGCAATGACTCGGCGTAGTTTGCCGCCCCGGATTGGATGGCCCGTTCGCGATCGGCCGTGGGCGCCTCGAGGGCGACATGGCTCAGGTCCTTCAACAGCCACACCACCTCATCCGCCGCATAGGAGCCAAAATCGGGCCCGGTCAGGGGAGTGGGGAGGGGGGTGGTGCTCATGAGTTTGCCTTACGTGGGGTTCCGGGAAGGTCTGCGGGCAAAAGTACGACGACGAGATCGGCCACAGCGCCCAGCGCCGCACCCATCGTGGGTAGCCCCGCGACGGAGCTGGTGTCCAGTTCCGCCTGGCCGATCCCCGGTTCGGGGAACACCACGAGGGTGCCTGGGCGCTGCTGGGAACCGCTGAGATTGTAGGCAAAACGAATGCCCGGGCCGTCATTGCACAGATCATGGCTGGCAAAGCTCAGGGCGCTGGCAATCGCATAATCGGGCCGGTCGATCGGCACAATCGGGGAACGGGTCGTCGTGGAGAACAGCACCGTGGCCTCGGGCAGCAATTCCCCGAGCGCCGTGGCAACGGCCAGAGGCAGGAACATATTTTCCTCGCAGCCCACGATCGCCAGCGGACCCGCATCCGCCTGTGCAGACAGCTCGTGCGCGAGCCGTTCGGCGATGGCGTCGATGGTGTCCTGCGACGGTGCGCCGACATTGCCAAAGCGGTCACTGCGCACGCCAGCGATGCCGTTGGAGCTCAGCTCGAGGGTGTGAGCCGAGTAGTTGTTGTCCGACGCGATGGCGCCCTGCGGCAACCCCTCGATGAGGGCCGCGGCCCGGCCCAGGATGTCCTCGCCCAATTCAATGCGCCCCGTGCCCAGCGCCGCCACGGAGATGTGGCAGCCCAGTTCGGCGGCCAAGGCATCAAAGCGGGCGCGATCCTCGGTGCTGCGCAGATCGATCAGTGCCGCCACGATATACACCGAATGTGGCACCAGGGCGTGGAGCTCGCGAATGGTATTGATGACGGTGGAGCCGGTGCTGAGCTCGTCGTCCACGAGAATGACCGGGCCCGCGCCGTCGAGCCAGCGCGGGTCGGTGGGCACCATGGCATGCGAGGTGGCGTGCGAGTGCCCCTCCTCAAAGCCGGCCACGGGGGCAACGCCGGGCGTGGCCATCCGCGTCGAGTGAATGTAATACGAGCCCAGGGCGTTCGCGACGAGGCGGCCTAGGCCGGTCGCTGTCTCGGCGTAGCCAATCACGACGGCGTCCGGCACCACGGTGCGCAGCGGCGCCACCTGTGCGGCGAGGGTTGCGATGACGTCGCGGCGCTGGCCCGTGGGGCTTTGGAGAACCTCGGTGAGTGCCGCCGCTGCTGCCGTGAGCCCGTCAGCAGACTTCAGGAGCGAGAGTTCCTGAGCCACGAAGGCGCCCAATAACTCTCCGGCCGCCATGACTAGGGCGGGTTCGGTGGGAACATGCTTGGCGAGCACCTGCGAGACGAGCAGATGCGCGCGCTTGGGATTACGGCGCAGCGCCAATCCCACCAGGTCCTCGATGGCGACGTGGCTGGCCGGATCGCTGTGAATCTCGATGCCTAAGACGTCGGCAAGGTATGCGCCGCTCCAGGACAGGTCGGGGGCGGTACTCATGCCATGCTCGCTTCTAAGAGGTCAACGAAGGTCACGCCTGCGGCGGAGACGCCAAAAGCGTCGGCGCGCAGCAGCGTTCGGCGGGCCCAAGCCTGGTGGGGTTTCATCTCGTTCATCTTGTTCCCGTACGGGGAAGCAGCCGCCCCGCCCGTGACGTTTCCGGCGATCGCTAGGGCATCGAGGTATTCCTCGTGACTCACCACGCTCATGGCGTGCACGAGGGCCACATGGGTGGGATGAATGACGGTTTTACCGAGCAAACCATTGGCGAGATCCAGCTCGATCTCGCGGATCAAGGTGTCAAGGTTGGCGGTCATGATGCGTTGGCGCAGCTCCTGCTCGTGCTGCCCGGCAAAGGGTGTGATGCGCAATTGCGGACGGAGCACCCGCTCGGTGTTGGAGTAGTGCTCCCACACGGGGCCGGAAATGACGAAACCACCGTCCGGCCGGCCCAGCATATTGACGATGTCACCAATCACGGAGGCCACAACATTGACATCGTAAATCGTCAGATCACGGGAACGGCGCAGGCCAAAGGCACTGGACATATCCGTGGCGCCGATCCGCACGGAGAGGATATCTTCGCGGTGTTCGGCGAGCACGGCCTGGATGTGAGTCAGCGCCGCGGCCCGCGTCTCCACATGGATGACGGCAGGGGATTCCAGAATGGGCATGATCCGCAGGCGTCGGCGCGGCGCGGAGCCGGGCACACCGCCGTCGGACTTTCCATCGAGGGAAAGCTCCTGCTGGATCGTGTGCAGGGCCTGAATGAAGGCGGTGGCCATGCCCTGCTCGTTGTCGAACTTCGGGATGACGAAGCCCGTCAGAACGGCGGTGGCGGCGCCGGCGCGGCGGGCCACGGAGAGCATCTGCTCTGGCGTGCGAACCCGGACAAACAGCAGGGGCAGATCCTCATCCCGGAACGCCAAGTCCTGGAGTGCGGCCACCACATTTTCCTCGGCCCCAGCCACATCGGCGTCGGGGATGGAATCCTCAAGGCACAGCACCATGGAGACGCACCCCAGATCGCGCTGGCGGAGCACATCCTTGACGAGATCGGGCCGATTAGCCGGGGTATACAGCGTGCCACCCAGCGCGACAGCCTGAAGATCCGGGGCGCTATCGGCACTCAGCTCACACGGTTGCCGGTGAAAGAGCGTTGTCATTTGTGAAGCGGTCAATGCCCGGAAATGTCGCATGGGCCCTTTCAAATGGTTAGCGGCATGCCTCGTGGCGGTCTGCCTAGTGCTCTAGCGGAGACGGGTCGACGTGGGCGCCCTGTGGGTCATGGAAAAATCAAATTCCTGCCAGATCTGCAGATCGGGCCAATCGTGGGGCACAGGCTCGGCGCGCAGCTCGAGCACATTGCCAATCCGGTGAACCAGCAACACCATCTGGGTGCCGTTGGCGGCCGGTGGCAGCGCCACATTGTCGCCCGAAAAGAGCCGGACGCCCATGGGGGAGTTGCTGCGATTGATGAAGATAGCGCGCCGGAATGCGCGCACATGGCGCAGCGTGATCAGGGCGTCGCTGCCGTGGTACCCCACCAGCTCGCGATTGCCCGAGGTCATGATGGCGCTTCCGGCCCGATGCCCGTCGGAGGTCTGCGCACCTACCACGTGGCGCACGTCTTCCCAAGCAACAGCCGTGCTGCCCGTGACGAGCAACGTGCCCACGGAGGATTGCAGCGGCGTGAGTCGCAGCGCCCGATGCTCCAGATTTAGCTCGTAAATGTCCTTGATGCCGGGCACGGGGAAGAGAAGGGCCACCTCGTGGTCTTCATGCTTGGCCTTCTCCCGCTGCTCGGCGAGCCTTTTGGCGCGCGGGCTAACGGTCGACGCCGGACGCTCGCCTCCCAGCACCAGCCCGGCCGGGCGGGGGGCCTGTTCGGCGGCGGCGGGGGACACGGTGTGAACCGGGGCCGGGGTTATGACGGGCACGGCCTTGATGCGGCGACGGAGGAAGGGTAGATCCGTGCGAGGTGTTGAGGGAGGATTCACGGGGCGGCCCTAGAGGCTAATTCCGTAGTCTTTGGCCACGCCGGCCAGTCCGCTCGTGTAACCCTGTCCTAGGGCGCGGAACTTCCAATCCTCGCGGTGCCGATACAGCTCACCAAAGATCATGGCCGTCACGGTATCAACGTTACTCATGGACAGTTCAAAACGCACGAGTTCACGATTGTCGGCGGTTGCCACCCGGATGTGGGCGCTCCGAACCGAGGCAAAGGTGCCTTGACCGCGGAATTCGGGATCCACGTGAGCGAAGAAGATGATCTTTGAGATCTCGGCCGGCACGAGGGAGAACTGAACATCGATCTGTTCCTGATCGCCGTCACCAACAAAGGTCACCGAGGAATCGGCGCTGACCAGCTGGTTGAAATACACCAGGTGATCATTGGAGACGGCCTCGCCGGAGGTGTCGCACATGACCGCAAACGGGACAATTTCCGCCTGCGGGCCGCGGCTCGGAATGGCATCCCACCCCAGGCCCACCACAACGTGGTCAAGGCCCGGGTTTTCGCCGGTCAGGGCGGCATTCGCCCCTGCCACTAGTGATGCCACGGTTGGCCCTCCAAACGCAATGGGTCCCTTTCGGAAACTGGTTGTTGTAGTTGCAGGGAAACGTCTTGCGCGGAGAACTTATCCGCCAAGAAGCGCCCATGGGTGGAAAGTTCTTCCACGGCGCCGATGCGGATTTGATTTAACAGATCCGCAAGGGTTTGTTCAAGTGTGGCCAACTGCTCGGCAAACATAAACGTCGCCGATGACTCTTCTTCATGATGAGCCGGAGGTAGCGCTAGATACGACTGCAGCGGGGTCGGCACATAGTCGCAGATCATGGCGTTGAGCAGCACGCGTTGTTCCGTGGAACAACCCCTGATCTGAATGTCGGCCACGGCGTCACGCATGAGGTCACCCAAATGACGCAATTGCGATGTGAGCACGGGCGGCAAGATGCTCCCCGAGCGGCGCACGGCCGCACGGAGAGAATCCACGGAGGCGCCCATCTGTGCAATCTCCTGCGCGACGGGGTCGACAGCAGGGCGGTCGGGCACCGGAACCGGTGCACCCCCGCCAAATCTGCCCCCCATAAAACGGCCAATCATAGCGCTACCTTATTTCCTCGACTGTGCCTTCAAGCCTACTCGCGATCGGTCTGGCGTGAGCGCTCCAGGTACGGCTTGGCCTTGGCCAGTCCGTCCTCGAGGGCGTGCACGGTGCCTTCCATGTTTTTCGCGGCCGAGGCACGGAAGGTGTCGATGGCATCCATCGTGGCAAAGACGTTGTCGAAAGCCTTCTGCAAGGTATCGACACTCACGCCTGAGCTGGCGGCCTGCTGGTGGATGCGCACCGTCTGATCCTTGAGCATCTCTGAGGTCTTCAGGATCATGTTGTTCGTGGTCGTGTTGATGGCATCGATCTGGTCCAGCACCATCTTCTGGTTCGCGAGTGCCTGGGCCACAATGACGGCCGTGCGCAGCGCAGAGATCGTGGTGGTGCGGGCGCGGTCAACACCCTTGATGAGTTCAAGGTTGTTCTTACGGATCAAATCCATGGCTAGGTAACCCTGGACCGAAACAGCCAGCTGGGTCAGGATGTCCTGGTGGCGCTGACGGATGGGGAAGAGTACATCGGCTTCGAGCTTCTGGGCCTGTTCGATCTGGCCGGAAGCGCGGGTGGCATCGATCTTTTCAACACAGGCCGTGTCCAAGGCCTTGGCGAAGACAGCGTATTCGCTCAGGCTCTGCATGGTTTCCCACAGCTTGACCTTTTCGCCGGCCAGGGAAGCGTTGTCCTTGAGGAGTTCGTCCTGTCCGGCCATGAGCGACTTGATGATGGCGTCGAGCTGGGTCTGTGCCGATTCGTACTTCTGGAAGTACTTTGCGAGCTTGTTGCCGCCGGGGATGAAGCCCAGGATCTTCCGTCCCGTGCTGAGGTCGGCGTTGTTGGGCGTCAGATCCTCAACCGTGGTGCGCAGGTCGTTCAACGTACCGGCGACATGAGCCTGTGCGCTGTTGCCGCTCTTCTTGGCTCCCGCGATGGACGTCGTGGAGCGATCCAGCATGCGGCTGGACGCGTCAGAGGACGTGGTCATTTCGGAGCCGGCCAGCTTGGAAATTCCGTCAACCTTGGTGGTGAATTCCGGGCTGCGAGCATCGAAGGTGGCGATCTCGGCAATGAAGTCCTTGGCCTGGCGGCTGATCTCCGCCTGACGCTCAGCAGGAACGGGCACCATGCCCGGGGCTTCCTCGGCCGCAACGATTTCCGGTGCGTCCGGTGCCTTCAAGACAAGTGCGGTTTCGGCTTCGGTGGGAGGGGTCAGCGGTGAAGTCATTGTTGGATCCAATTTCCATGTGCGAGCGGTCGAGGAGAGTGGCAGGGAGCCATGGCTGTGGGCACACTAAATGGTGTTGGGCCCACGCGCCCGAGGGGCCTCAAATTCAGCCGCACCAGCGGCTGAATTTGAGGCGGGCGTGGGGACTAGCCCAGCGGGACACCGAAATCGGTGGCGATGCCGGCCAAGCCGGTGGCGTAGCCCTGGCCGACGGCCTTGAACTTCCACTCGGCGCCGTTGCGGTAAATTTCCGCGAACAGCATGGAGGTTTCCGGTGCGGCGTCTTCGCTCAGGTCAAAGCGCACGATTTCAGCGTCGTTGCTCTGGTTGACAACACGGCAGTAGGCGCCGCGTACCTGACCAAAGTTCTGACCGCGGGTGTCGGCCTGGTCAATCGAGACCACGATGACAACGCGCTCAACATCCGCGGCAACCTTCGTCAGGTCGATCAGGATCTGCTCGTCATCCCCAGCACCATCGCCGGAGCGGTTGTCACCGAGGTGGGTGACGGAACCGTCCTTGGCAGCAGGCTGGTTGTAGAAGATGAAGTCGTCACCGGAGCGGACCTTGCCATTGGCGGCCACGAGAAGTGCCGAGGCATCCAGGTCGAAGGCCTCACCTGTGGTGGTGCGAGGATCCCAGCCCAAACCAACAACTGCCTGCTGCAGTCCCGGATCGGTCTTAGTCAGTGAGAGGTTATTGCCTTTAGCGAGCGAAAGTCCAGCCATGAAATCAAGTCCTTACGTTGTGGATTACTAAGGGTGAAATGCTATTAGTCCAGAATAATTCCGTAGTCGGTGGCAATGCCGTGCAAGCCGCTGGCGTAGCCCTGGCCAACAGCGCGGAACTTCCACTCCGCACCGTGACGGTAGACCTCGGCAAAGATCATGGTAGTTTCCGATGCCGCGTCCTCGGAAAGGTCGTAGCGCACGATCTCGGTGTCGTTGTCCTGGTTGATCACGCGGCAGTAGGCGTCGCGAACCTGACCAAAGTTCTGGCCACGGGCATCGGCCTGGTCAATCGAGACCACAATAACAACCTTGTCGATGTCCGCAGACACGGTGCCGAGATTGATCAGGATCTGCTCATCGTCTCCGTCGCCCTCACCTGTGCGGTTGTCGCCCTGATGCACGACCGATCCGTCCTTGGATTCGAGCTGGTTGTAGAAGATGAAGTCATCGTTGTTGCGGACCTTGCCGCTCTTGCTCACAAGGATGGCCGAGGCGTCAAGATCGAATGCGGCACCGCTCGTGGTGCGCGGATCCCAACCCAGGCCGACCATGGCCAACGTCAGACCCGGGTCTGCCTTGGTCAAGGAAAGATTGCTGCCCTTAGACAGGGTCAAAGATGCCATGAATATAACTCCTAATAATTGCGAATCGACGCTGACAGGCAACGTCAAATAAGGGACCCTTTACAGGGTGGTTGCGGCGTCCGGAATCAGATCCATGGCGGTGCGGCCATTGGCACGATTACCGATAGCGGTGAACTGCCAGCCAGCGCCTTCGCGGGACACCTTGGCCATGACCATGGCGGTGTGGGTGCCGGAATCGGTCAACTGGAAGCGAGCCACCTCAGGTGAACCGGACGTGGAGTCATCAACGACGCGGCAGAAGGCGTTCTCGACCGTGTCAAAGGTCTGCTTGCTGTAGCTTGTGATGACGAAAACAATCTGCGCAACGGCCGGGGAGACGGCTGTCAGGTCAACGAGGATGACCTCGTCGTCGCCATCGCCCTCGCCTGTCAGGTTGTCGCCCGTGTGGCGGGTGGAGCCGTCCTTGCTCTGCAGCTGGTTGAAGAACACGGTGTCGAGTGCCTTGCCGCTGGCATCAAAGAAGATGGCCGAGGCATCCAGATCAACCTCGGCAGCCTTCTTCAAGCCACCAAACAGGCCACGCTTGACGGGGGCCGCAGAATCCCAGCCGAGGCCCAAACGCACCCGGGTGAGGGCGGCGCCGTCGTTCTTCTTCAGTGAAAGGCTCTGGCCTTTTTGCAAACTAAGTCCCATAACGTTCTTACTCCTTGTACGTAGTTGAGGAAAAGTGTGGCGTGATTAGCTGGTGAGCTGATCAACCTTGGGCGACTCTGCCGTGGCGAGACGCTTGTTGCGGACAATCGAGGACCAGAACGCGGCACCAATGAAGAGCACGCCGATGATGCCGGTGATGACCTCATTGACCTCGATGCTGATGGTCAAAAGCAGAATGATGGACAGGGCACCAATGGCCCAGTGTGCGCCATGATCAAGATATTCGTAGTCATCCAGGGTGCCTTCGCGCACCAGGAATACCGTCAAGGAACGAACGAAGATCGCGCCGATCAGGCCAAGACCCAGGGCGATGATGATGGGGTCGGAGGTGATGGCAAAGGCGCCGATAACGCCGTCGAAGGAGAAGGAGGCGTCAATGACTTCCAGATAGAGGAAGAGCATGAAGGCGGCCTTACCAACAGCCTTGCCGACGCCCTTATTGGACTTCTTGGCGATCACGGCGGCCTCAGCCTCGATGTCGTCGGCGTCGGAATCACCATCGCCATCGACGTCGAACAAGTCACCTAGACCGTTGACGAGCAAGTAGGTGACCATACCGAGAATTCCGGCGATGAGGACATCGACTTCCTTGCCCGGGCGGACCATGGTGGCCGAGATGACGAGGATGATCATGGCGATGGCCATTGCGGCGCCGTGGAGGCGACCCACAAAGGCGAGCGGCTTTTCCAGCCACTTGAGCCAGTGCAGTTCCCGTTCCTCAAACATGAAGTCAAGGAAGAGCATCAGCAAGAAGACGCCACCAAAAGCGGCAATTTGTGGATGTGCGTCATGGAGGAGGTAGGCGTAGGTGCCCTCGGTGTGAATGTCACCCTTTTCCAGCGCCAGCTGAATGGCTTGCACCGGGTTTAGATTGGCGGTCACGCCCACAATCAACAGCGGGAAGGCAATGCGCATACCCACAACGGCAATCAAAATACCGACTGTGAGGAAAATCTTCTGCCAGAATTCGCTCATCTTTTCCAAGATGCGCGCGTTGACCACCGCGTTATCAAAACTCAGGCTGACCTCAAGGACACCGAGAATTGCGCAGAGAATCAGCGCCTCGATGCCGCCATAAAAGAAGGCGACAACAAGCGCCACGGCGGTGATCCCGAAGGACCATCCAAAAGTTTTCATGAACACGCGCTGACAAGCTCCTCAAGATGCCCCTGGATAAAAACCAGCAGGGTTCTATGGTCGGTGTGGGAATTCCCGCACGCGGCCCGACGGCTCACGCGCGGATCGTTCAATGCAATTATCTCCATTCACTCTATATATTCCTAATGGTTAGCGTTACCAAAAGGTTCCCGTGTTTACTTTCAAATACGGCGAGCGTAGTGGTCTTGGTACCGGAAATGTGAGTTTTGGGCCCGGACGTTGCGTTATGAAGCCTTGGTGAGTTCCGGGCTGGGAACGCGTCCGCGTCGCAGGCCAACCACGACCGCGATAAGCACCACGAGGACTAGAAGGGCCAGCTGTCCCCAGGGCATGGCCCAGGCGTCCAGGGCCGTGGTGGTGGTTGCCCCTGATGTTGCATCGATGCCTTCAGGAGAGATTTCAACCGTGGTGGTCAGCCACCCCAAGGCCCAAATCCCTTCAATCGAGACGGAGGTTGTTGCACTGCCACCGGGGATGAGCTCGGCCATTGGAGTCTTGATGCTGCGCTTACCCCAGCCAAATGGTCCAGCTGTGGTCACTTCATAGCTGCCGCGCGTGCGGACATTACCGTCATTGTTAATGATGAAGGTGGCCTCGGCTGATATCGGTGCGAAAGGATTCCACGCGATGCCGTGTGTCACGGAGAGTTTGCCCGGCATGAGGCTCATTTTTCCCTCACCAGCGACTTTGAGGTTCATCCTGGTAGCCAGCCGCCGATCCACCTGGACGGTGCCTCCCTGAGCACTGTCGACATATGAGGAAACGAGGCCGCCCACATAGTCTCCTGGTTCGGCGTCAGCAGGCACGGTAAGTGTGAAGGGTATTTCTGTCTTGTCGCCTGGGAACAATTCCAACTCTGGCGTCTCGACTGTCACCCAAAGTCCAAGATGGTTGGAGGCCTCCGCCGCCGGTAAGAGGTCCAACGCTCCGGTGCTTGAGGTGGTTCCATCGGCCGCATAGACGGCGAGTTTGATGGCTTTGGCTCCAAGGTTGGTGATCACAAAGCTCCCTTGCTGTGTGGCGCCAGCAGTCAATTCGTAGCTGAAATTGCTACGGGCCGAGTCGCCTCCGGGCTTGACGCTCCACGACAGCTCGTCACCTTCAGTGGCGTGAGCGGTGCCAGACAGAAGCAAGAGGCTTGAGGTTGCCATGAGAATCGCGGTGAGTAGGGCGAGCCACGTGGTGGGGTGTGCCGTGCGAGGGAGGATTTGCATGATTTCCTTGGGTGGGACGGAGGTGCAGGGAAACGTGAAAATGGGGTGCTGGGTTTTGCGGCGAAAAGCCCGCAAAAACCCAGCACCCCAGATGGCGCCTAGTTACTCACTGATAGCGGTGATGGTCAGTGTTGAGGTGTAGCTGCCGGCCGAGGTTCCGGCAGGGGCCAAGAACGTCAATCCCGCATCCAAAGTTGCACTGCCGGCTGCTTCGGTTGAGGCAAGGGTGCGAGATTCGGCAAGGCCGGGGTTTCCTGCGGTGACCGCGCCACCTTTGGTGACGGTGCCGACCGGGTTAGATGCTGCAGGAGTCCAGCCGAGGGCCGAACCGCTGAAGGACTTGCCGCTGTTCGTGAAGTTGCTGGCCTTACCGTTGATGGTCCATCCGGCTGAACCCTCGCGATTGTCTTTTACGGTGATGCTCGGCAGTGCACCCGTTGCACCAAAGGTGCCGCCGGCATTCTGCGTGGCTGTGCCCAGAGTGGCTGAGGTAGCGGCAATGCTCCAGGAGAATTCACCCGGCTCGGGGGTTACCGGAGCTTCCGGGACAGTGACGTCAACGTTAACGCCGGTGTTGTCTCCGGCAGGTACCTCGGGCTCAGTCGCCGCGACGGTCCAGGCTACGGAGACGGGGGAAGCAACTTTCCTAGGATCGGCGCCACCACCGGAGGAGTACCAGTACGGCTGTGTGCCGGTGGCGGCCTGGAAGGAAAGGAAGTCGGTCGGGAATGCGCCCGCGGCGGCGCCGCCGTTGACCTGGTTGACGCCAGCAGGGGCAAGGACGCCAAGGTAATCGGGATTCACGGTGAACCCATCATCATCAACGGTTACACCGGTGAGGTTGGCCAAGGTGATCTCTGTGGCGGGGATAGACGTCCATACAGTGGTGTCGCCCTGATCGGCGCCGTAGCCGCTGGCCGTGGCCTTCAACGTGGCCGTTCCATCGGCCTTGACCTTGAGAACCGGGTTGCTAGCGCTCCAGTAGGTCAGGCCGCCGTAGAACACGGACGTGAAGGAGCCGGTCCAAGAGATCGTGGCAGTTCCGGTGACGGGATCAACTGTTCCAGTACCCTCTGCGAAAACGATTTTGTTCCCGCTCAGGGCGGCTGTGCCCACGGGGGAGACGGGGGTTCCTGCGCCCGTTTGGCACTTATTAGCCCAGGTGGCGGCGATTGTTGTGGCGTCCGGGCCATTCTTGACGACGGAAACATTGCCCTCGGTGGACTTGTAGAAGCCGTCAGCTTCGGTCCAGGCACGGCTTGAGCCGGTATTCCCGGCGGTGCCAGCGGAGAGGAAGTTGCAGCTGCCGTTGTAGGCTCCCGCGCCCGACTCGGCATTCAGACCCCAGCTCAGTTCCGCGCCGGAAACGGTGCTATCGGCGGCCTGTGCCGGGGCGACGGCGAAGGCACTGAAGGCAAGGGCTAGACCGGCAACGGCGGCAGTCGTTGCAAGGGGCTTGCGTACGAGGGACTTAACCCAACGGCGTGCAGTCATAAATTTCTCCGAATTCTTGAAGGTAAAAGGTCATAGTGAAACCAATAGAAGTTAGCCTAGCCTACCCTAATCATTTAAGTGAAAATTAGGTTAAATAAAACTTGCGTATTTTAGTTTCGTGTGGATTTTTCTAGGAACGGCAATTGCAACCAGCGGCGTTTGAAGCCAACCCAAGTGAACGCCGAGAGCCCCAATAGTGCCGCCGATGACCACAGCAAAGCATCTCGATGATTCTTTGCGATGTCGACAACTTGCGGGATAAAGGAGCCACCCAACCAGTTCATGGTCTGGGCCACCGGAGTTGCGGCTGTGCGGACGATACCGGCCACTGGAGCGGTGCCAGTTACCGTTCCTGATGCTTGCTGCGGCGCAGCTGTTGCAGGAACCGCCGGCAGGCTTCCCCCTGATGTTGCTGTTGGCGGTGAGGTTGGCGTGACGATTGCAGGAATTGGTATTGTCACAGGGATATCTGCGGAGTAACTGATGTAAAGCGTGGAAGCCACTTTGGCGGCATCTCGCAGGCCACCAGAGGAATACCAGTAGGCGCCCTGACCAGTTGACGTCTGGAAATCGAGGAAGTCCTGGGGGAAAGCTCCCCAATTGGCATTACCGCCATCTCGATTTTGGATGGGTTCGACGCCTGCTGCAAGGACTTTTCGGTAAGCAGGATCGGTGACGATGCCTTTATCCCCAAGGGCCACATTTGGCAGGGTTGCCAACGTGACCATGCGTTTCGGCAGGGAAGACCAGGATGTGGTGTCTGAACGATCTGCGGCATAGCCACTGACTTCGGCCCGCAACGTTCCCTTGCCGTTTTCAACGGACAGGATTGGATCGATCACCGACCAGTAGGTCATGCCTCCGTACATGGCCACCGTGAAGGAACCTCGCCACTGAATGCTGGCGCTTCCCTCGCCGGCGTTGATGGTTCCGGTGCCACCATCGATGACGGCTTGGGCGCCGGTTCCTGTCTCCTTTGCGGTTGTTCCAACAGCTTTCCCGTTGGCCGCCAAACACTTTCCGTTCCAAGAGTCGATGACCCATTTGCCTGCGGAATCAGGTTTTTCGATCCGAGTATTGGCTTGTGATGCCGCGTAGAGCCCATCCTCTAAAGTCCAGATACGGGATGAGCCGGTATCTCCGGCAGTTCCAGCAGACAAGAAATGGCATCCGCCAAAGTAGGCCCCGGACGTCACTTCTTGGTTGAGTCCCCACCGAAGCTGCGCATCAGTTACCGAGATCGCTGTTGCGCCAGGAATAACCACATCGACGGAGATGCCCGGGTTATCGCTCGTCTCCGTTGCGGCCTGTGCCGGGAAGGAAAGTGCCATTGGGGCGGTGATCAGGACGGCGATTAGACTCAGAGATGCCCACAAATGCCGCGTCATACAAGTTCCTCCACGGGTTGCTCAAGTGGAGAAAGTTGATCACTCGTTCGTGTTCTCCGAGCTGATTTTCGTCGTTCTAGTGCCGTCACGAGGGAACTGATGGCGACGATGAGGAGTAGGGCGGCTGCAACAATGACAGCGACCAGGGCCCACCAGATGCCGGGAGCTTCTTGCTCGGCTGCAACGGTTAGGCCGGCTTGATTGGCCATGACGCTAAACTCGGCGGTGGCTGTGGCCTTTGAGCCCGCGCCCAAGAGGGTGAGCCTATGCGTTCCAGCTGCCATATCCGCTGGAATTTGAACGGCGCCAGCGACTTCGCCGAAGCTTCCGGCAACAAGAGGTCCCGCGGCGGTCACGCCGCCCGCAAGGGTGGCTGCCAGCTGCTCTCCAGGGGCGAAACCTTGCCCCGTGAAACTGAGAACATTCCCGGCAAGTACCGTTTTCTGAGTAATGCCCAGCGATGCTTTACCGTCGGTAGTAGCCTTCGGGACCGTGCCCGACGTCGTACTGGAAGCCCCAGCGCCCGCAACAGGCCCCGCTGGATTTTCAGCGAGGCTATCTCCTGATGCCACGGGTAGTTGCGCGATCTGCCCGGCCGCCGAAGCGAAACTTATGGGTGCGAAGCTTTCGTTATTTGAGTTGATAACACCGTGGGCACCAAAGGTGAAGATGCCGCATTGCACCTCGCGGCAGTCAAAGGTTTCACTGCCACCACTGGCTGATTCGGCGCTAAAGATCGGTCCGGGAATGACCATGGAAAGGCTGAAGGAACCATCGGCTGTGAGTGTGCCACCGTTGGCCGATTCGGCGGTGCTGGAGCCAGGGAACGCGACGAAGCGTTGGTACCCGCTGTTGTCTTTTGACTGGGAGTCGGCGACGTAGAAGAAATCAGAACCAGATTTTCCACCTTGGCTCGGCGCCCAGGAGCTTGTATTGGGGGCATAACCGAAAACTACGTAAATGCCGCCAAATGCTTTGGGTATGGATTGCAAGCCAGACCCTGAAACGGTAATGGTTGTGGCGGCATCGGCGGCGGCCGCTCCGTTACCCAGAGAGGAGGCAATTGAAATATTGCCGGCCGCAGCGGCCGGGCTGGCTGGTATGCCGAGCAGTAGCGGTGTTGCGGCAAGAGCGAGAGTAATCGCGGCCGCCCGAATTCCTCGTCGGCCGTGCATCTTTTGTGGCGCCGTCATACGAGTTCCTCCTCGAGTGCTTGATAAGTGTGAAGGTGAGGGCGAAGCGGCATCACGACTAAACCACCCGAATCTGGTAGGTCAATGACGGCAACCGGGTGTCGGTACACCTCGCTGAGAATCTGGGGTTGCAAGACTTCTCTCGGGGTGCCGCTGGCATGAATACTTCCTGCATTGAGCAACACAATGCGATCGGCATAGGCTGCGGCCAAAGAGAGATCATGAAGGACGACGACGACCGCGGCGCCTGCTCCTGTCCTCTCCCGTGCCCGGCTGAGGACTAACTCCTGATATCGGATGTCCATGGCTGCCGTAGGTTCATCAAGGAAGATCAGTGGCGTCTCTTGAGCTAGTACTCGGGCGAAAGCAACGCGTGATTTTTCCCCTCCGGACAGCGTGGGAAAACTACGATCCGCCAGGGCTGTGGTTTCGGCGCTGACTTTAGCAAGTTCGACGACGGAGTCATCGTGGTCCACAAATTCCGTTCCGGTCCACGGTGAACGGCCCATCCGAACAACATCGTCAGCGCTGAAGGAGAAGGACACCTTGGAATCTTGCATCTGAACTGATCTCAGGCGTGCAAGATCTTTTACCTTCCACTGCTCTAGGGTGAGCCCATTGATGGAAATGGTGCCAGAATCGAGTTTCACATCCCCGCTGAGCGCGGCGAGGAACGTCGATTTACCCGCACCGTTGGGACCAACAAGGGCGACGACTTCGCCAGCGAAAAGATCAAAGTCAATATCGTCGAGAACGTTCTGCCCAGACAAGCTCAAACGAGCACCGCGACTTTGCAAGAGTGGTTTTGCTGTCATGACCAGCCGCCGTCATGCTTTCGCGTGCGGCGAATGAGCCAGAAGAAGAAGGGGCCTCCAACTAACGCTGTCAGCATGCCGATGGGTAGATCTGCATTGGGAACCAATGTCCGTGCCGAAGTGTCTGCAGCGAGAAGTAGGAGCGCACCGCCGAGAGCGCTCGCTGGCAAGAGCGCCTTGTGGCCCGGACCCATGGCCATTCGCAAGATGTGCGGAACGACCAATCCGACAAAGCCGATGATGCCAGCGAATGCAACCGCTACACCGGTCAAGATAGCCACGATGATGATGACTTGAATGCGCAGACGTTCAACGTCGACGCCTAGGTGCCGTGCCGGGCGTTCACCTAGCGCGAGTAAATCCAGCTTGTGCGTGAGGAAGAAGGCCAGTGCGATTCCGATGATTGTGACGGGTCCGGCGACGAAAACGTTGTCCCACCGGGTGCCGTTGAGCGATCCAAGTTGCCAGAAGATAATTTCTTCACGGGAAGAGTTATCGCCGAGAAATGTCATGAGGGCAATGACCGCACCGCCCACGGCATTGATGGCCACGCCCGTCAACACCAGCGTGACTACTTCGGTGCGCCCACCCGATCGGGCGGTGGCATAAACCAGGGCTGTGGCCACGAGCCCGCCAAGGAAAGCGGCGAATGCCACGGTCCACGTACCGAAGAAGTTCAACCCAAACACGATCACGACGCAGGCGAAGGCTGCAGCTCCCGAGGAAACACCCACAACGCCTGGCTCCGCCAAGGGATTACCGAATACTCCCTGCATCAACACGCCGGAGCAGGCGAGAGCTGCCCCCACAACAATGGCCATGACGACTCGCGGAAAACGGACCGCCCATAACGCCGACTCGGCGTAAGGATGCTCCGGCAGCGCGCCCCACGGTAATCCAAACCGGTGCAGGACACTGGCCAAAACCTCAGAGGGGCTCAACTGCATTTGGCCAATGCCCGCAGAAGCTAGTGCCATAACAATGACAGCAAGACCAAGGGCGGCAATAAGCAGTCCTGAGGTGGTCCGACGTCGTGCGGGGCCTGTAGACCTGGTCGAGGGAGCCTCAGGAACCGCATTTTCGGACCGCGCCGTAGTGTTAAGAGATAGCGGGAGCAGCTTTGCTGGCGTCATTTGGCTGCCGCTGCGGGGGCGTATATGGCCACGGAAAGTGCCTCGAGAACGGCGGCAGAGTTGGGGCCAAAACTGAGCACGTCGGAGTCCGACATATCAACGATGCGACGTTTTGTTCCGGCCGCGGTGAGGGCCAAGGCTGGAACAGAATCCAGGATTCCATCGATGCCTCCGGCGGATTCCAGCCCACTGCTCATCATGATGATGAGATCTGGTTTAGCTTCGATCAGGGCCTCGTCGGTCATGGGCCGCATGCCTCTCCAGCCGATCTCCGTGGCAATGTCGACCCCGCCAAGTGACGTGATGAGTGAATCTGCTCCGGATCCCTCGCCGAACAGATAATAGACACCGGCCTGGCCGCGGGCGTAGAGGAAGAGCATGCGTAAGCGATCATTGCCGGAGGGGGCAATGTCTTTGATCTGGGCACTAATAGTTGAAACTTCGCTGGCGGTGCGCTCGGCAAGTTTTGTTCCTTGCTCGGTGACGCCCAGCGCCGTAGCGATTTGAGTGATCATCTCGCCGGCGTTTTCCAGACTGCGGTGAGAATCAACAACGAAAACGGGGATCCCGGCGTCTCGCATCTGTAAAACGACGTCCCACGGGCCCAGCGAGGAATCGGTGATGATGACGGTCGGTGCGAGCTGCAGGATTGCTTCGGCGTTGAGTTGGTGGCCGTCATGAGTCACGAGGGGGAGGTCCTTGATTTCAGCAAAATCAGAGGAGGTATCCCGGCCGACAACGTTCTTACCGAGTCCAAGATCGAACACGATGCGTGAAGACGTGCCATAGAGGTCGATCGGCAAGATGCGAGAAACATCGGTAATCGAGACGTTGCTGCCCTGAGCATCGGTCACCTGGACGGGAAGTGCCGGTTCGGGCTCTTGCGCCACGGGATTCAAGACCGCGGTGGTGAGCCGAGCGGTGGAAGGACCTTCGTAGTCCTTGGGGTTGTCAACGAGCTGCGCCGCGCTCAATGCGACACCAGCTGAATCGGTGTGCGATGGCGTCATCGCAGAGCAGCCGCTGAGAAACAAGGCGCATGTCATCAGCAAGGTCAGGGATGCCGTGGCCAGACGGCGGAAGGGAGGGGTGGGCACTGCGTGGTCCTTTTGCGGTTCAAAGTTGGGGCATCGCGAGGTGGCGCAGTTCTGACCTCATAGAGGCGAAACGTTGCGCAATGGTAATGCTAACCTAACTTTCTAAAATAAGGTTACGCAAATGTGTCTAAATTACTTTTGCGGATTTTGGATCTCCACAGTTAGCTCCTACCGCGGAGCGAAATTGTGGATCCGAAACTGCTCGCGAAGTTCTACAAAGCCTGACCATCAGGGGAACGGTCTAGAATTGCTGGATGAAAAACTCCCTCATGCACTTGCCAAAAGCTGAGCTGCACCTCCATATCGAAGGCACGCTCGAACCAGAGCTGATCCTAGAATTGGCCGCCCGGAACGGGATAACCCTGCCGTTCCCCAGCCTGGAGGCTTTACGGGAGCAATATGAATTCAGTGATCTACAGTCTTTCCTAAACCTTTACTACGCCAATATGGCCGTCTTGATCACCGAGGCGGACTTTGCCGATATGACCCGCGCGTATCTGCGGCGGGCCAAGGAATGCGGGGTGCGTCATGCAGAGATCATGTTTGATCCGCAGGCGCACCTCGCCCGGGGCATCGCACTGGAGACAGTGGTTGACGGCATCCACTCTGCTTTGTCGTCCAGCGAGGCCGAATTTGGCATCAGTACCGGATTGATAGCCGCCTTCCTGCGGGACGAAACAGAGGATTCGGCACTTGCCGTCCTCGAAGAACTACTGGCTATTGACGCGCCCATAATCGGCATTGGTTTGGATTCCGCTGAGGTGGGCAATCCGCCGTCGAAGTTCATCCGCTTGTTCCAGCGGGCCAGGGACGCCGGATTGCGGTTGGTTGCGCACGCGGGTGAAGAAGGCCCCGCGAGTTATGTTGTAGACGCCCTAGATCTGCTCGGCGTAGAACGGATCGACCATGGCATCAGGTCTGTCGAGGACCCGGCTCTCGTGGCGCGACTAGTCGCGGAACAAATTCCACTGACGGTGTGCCCGCTATCGAATGTGCGCTTGCGTGCCGTGGACACTCTTGCGGAGCACCCGCTGCCGCACATGTTGGCGGCAGGCATGAACGTCTCCGTGAACTCGGATGATCCGGCCTACTTTGGCGGCTACGCTGGCACGAACTTTGAGCAGCTGGAAGACGTGTTTGGTTGGGGAGCCGCGGCTGCCCTGACCCTGGCCGGCAACTCCGTGCGTTCATCGTTCGCGAGCCAGGAGCGCAAGAATGAATTGCTGGCCGACATCGAGCAGTGGGGCGCCGCACAGGATTAACGCGGCGCCCGCGTGAGGTCTGGTTGTTCTCGTCTAGACGAGAGCAACCAGCGCTCCGGCGGCCTCGGTGACGGGGCCGATCTGCTCTACCAAAAGCACGGCGCCCAGTGCGCACATGATGATCCCGCTGGACAGTGTCACCACACGTGCGGCGCTGGGGCGGGAGCGCAGCAACTTCCGCGAGCCCGCAGCCACGAGGGTGTAGATGACAGCCGTGGAAACCACGAACGACATTCCCAAGATGGCCGATTGCAGCGGAACAGAGAATGCCGCATCGGCTCTGATGAACTGCGGGGTGAGTGCGACAAAAAGCAACAGACCCTTGGGGTTAATGCTGCTGGTTCCAAAGCCCTGCAGGAAAGACCCCCATGCGGATCCGGAGTCCTCCGACGCGGCAGGCGCTGCGCCACCCGTTGCCTCGACGGGCAGCTCACCATGGGCGCCGACCGTGACGAATCCGGCTCCACGCCACGACTTCGTGGTCATGAAGCCCAGCCACAATAGATAGAGGGCTCCGGTCACCGTCAACCACAGCAATAGACTCGGAATGGCTGCCATGAGGGCGGCGATCCCTGCCGCCAGCAAAATCGTGTGAAGGACATAGCCGCTGCACAATCCAGCCACGGCGGGAACGAAGCTGCGTTTCCCCAAGCCCGCGGCGATGGCGAAGGCCCAGTCGGGCCCGGGAGTGCATGTCAAGGTAATGGCGACGATGAGGAAGCCGGTGAGTGCCTGCGGTTCCATGATGCTCCTGCCGGATTGGGGTGGCTACGGCAAGCTTAGGGAAACAAATACAAGAAGTGCTTACCTTTTTCGCTTCTCAGATCCGTAAATGAGATAAAATAATTGCGTGATTGATGCTATCGATAAAGAAATTTTGCGCACACTTCAAAATGACGGACGAATGAGCGCCACAGCCCTGGCCGCAGAGGTGGGGCTGACCGTGGCGCCGTGCCATCGTCGGCTCAAAGATCTTGAGGCATCGGGGGTGATCAGCGGCTATCGTGCCGTGGTTGACCCTAGTTCCGTGGGGCTGGGATTTGAGGCCTTGGTTTTTGTTTCTCTCGCCCAGGTGGACCGCACCACGATTGATAAATTCGAGGCCGAGGTCTCCGAAAATCGACGCATCACCTCGGCTCAGCGGCTCTTTGGGGACCCCGACTACATTCTGAAGGTCGTGACGAAGGACCTCGACGAGTACCAAAAGTTCTATGACACCGAACTCACAAGCCTTCCCGGGGTGTTGCGTTTGCGGTCGACCCTGGTCATGAAAAATCTCAAACCAAGCGCCGGTTTGCCGCTCTAGAGGGGCTCCTTAACGTCATAAAGGGAGCGAATTGACGCAAGTTAGGGTGTGGTCAGTCCACAGGGTCGGTGATTTGCCCTACAGTGGTGAGCATGAAAATTGCGCTCTTCGCCACCTGCATCGTTGACGCCATGTATCCGCGCACCGCACAGGCCACCGTGGCCATTTTGGAGCGGCTCGGACACAAGGTGGTGTTCCCCTCCGGCCAAGCCTGCTGCGGCCAGATGCATGTGAATTCGGGATACTTCAAGGAAGCTCATTCCGTAGTCGCCAACCACGTGGCCGCCTTTGATACGGATGACTACGACGTCGCCGTGGCGCCCTCGGGGTCCTGTGTCGCGAGCGTGAAACACCAGCACGAGCTCGTGGCCCGCCGCTGTGGTGACGCGGCGCTGGAAGCCCGGGCCGCCGTCGTGGGTGCAAAAACCTATGAACTCTCACAGTTGCTGACGGACGTCCTGGGCGTGACTAGTGCTGCCGAACAGCTGGGCTCATACTTCCCCCACAAGGTCACCTATCACCCCAGCTGCCACGGCATGCGTTTGTTGCGGTTGGAAGATAAACAATTGAATTTGCTCAAGAGTGTTGGCGCGATCGAGATGGTCGAATTGCCCGAAGCAGACCAGTGCTGCGGTTTCGGTGGCACGTTCTCCATGAAGAACGCGGATGTCTCCAGCGCTATGAATGCCGACAAGGCGGCCAATATTTGCGGCACGGGCGCAGAGCTGTGTTCGGGAGGTGATGCGAGCTGCCTCATGCATATTGGTGGCGGACTCTCGCGACAGGGCAGCGACGTGGGAACCTTGCATTTCGCTGAAATCCTGGCCAGCACCTTGGAAAATCCCGTTTCGGTCAGCGGCGCGGTCACCTTGGCAGGGAGCAAGCGATGAGCAACACTTTTCTTGGCATGCCGGCGCTACCCGTCTACGGGCACGGCAATCTCAATGCCACCGAACCTTTCCCCAAGGCCGCGCACCGCGAACTAGGAAATGACCAGCTGCGGGCCAACCTGGGTCATGCAACCCACACCATCCGCGACAAGCGCCTGCGTGTTGTCTCTGAACTCCCTGATTGGGAAGAGATGCGCAATGCGGGAAGCGCCATCAAGAACGCCACGATGGCCAATCTGCCCGTCCTGCTCGAACAGTTCGAGGCGAATTTCACCGCCCGTGGCGGCATTATTCACTGGGCGCGCGATGCACAGGAAGCCAATGAAATTGTCACCGCTCTCATTCGGGAAACCGGCGAGAGCGAAGTAGTCAAGGTTAAATCCATGGCCACGCAGGAAATTGGCTTGAATGAATACCTTGAGGAACAAGGTATTGCAGCCTTTGAGACTGACCTTGCCGAGCTCATTGTGCAGCTCGACCACGACAAACCCAGCCACATCCTGGTGCCGGCGATCCACAAGAACCGCAGTCAGGTACGGGAGATCTTCCTGCGAGAAATGCCCGTCGTGGATCCCAACCTCACCGATGATCCGGCCCGCCTGGCCGAGGCTGCCCGGACGCACTTGCGCAAGAAGTTCCTCTCCGCCAAGGTTGCTGTTTCGGGCGCCAACTTTGGCCTGGCCGACACCGGAACCCTCACGGTGGTGGAATCCGAGGGCAACGGCCGCATGTGCCTGACCCTCCCGGAAACCCTCATCACCGTCATGGGAATCGAGAAGCTCCTGCCCAGCTGGACCGATCTCGAGGTGTTCATGCAATTGTTGCCGCGTTCCTCAACCGGTGAGCGGATGAATCCCTACACCTCGTTGTGGACCGGCGTCACGCCCGGCGACGGCCCGCAAAATGTCCACTTGGTCATGCTGGACAACGGCCGTACCGCGGCCTTGGCCGATGAAATGGGCCGTACCGCCCTGAACTGCATCCGCTGCTCAGCCTGTATGAATGTGTGCCCGGTCTATGAGCGCACGGGCGGCCACGCCTATGGCTCCACCTACCCCGGTCCGATCGGAGCCATTCTCTCACCGCTCATGACAGGTATTAAGAGCGAGGAAAACAATTCCCTGCCCTACGCCTCGTCCCTGTGCGGCGCCTGCTTTGACGCCTGCCCTGTCAAGATCAACATCCCCGAAATTCTGGTGCACCTGCGTGGTGTCGACGTTGATTCAAAACGTTCGGCCCGCAAGATCCCCACCCAGATGGACGTCATCATGAAGGCCGCCGAGTGGGCTTTTTCCAGCGGATCGCACCTGAATATCCTAGAAAAGGGGCTGCCTCTGGGAAAACTGGTCGCGGGCCGAGACAAGGTCATCAAAAAGCTCCCCGGCATGGGGGCTGGCTGGACCCAAAGCAGGGATATCCCTGCGCCTCCCACGCAATCGTTCCGCCAGTGGTGGGACAAAGAACATCAGCCTGAGTCCGGCGTCGACCATCAGAGCACAACACCCGAGGGGGCGCAGGCATGAGCGCCCGCGAAGACATCATGAACCGGATCAAAGCGGCCCTACACGATGCTCCGCAGGCGCCAGTCATCCCGCGCGACTACCGCCGGAGTTCGGCCATGACCGCAGCTCAGCGGCTCGAGCAGCTCGTGGATCGCCTGATCGATTACAAGGCCAATGTGTTTGTTGTGGACGCGGCCGACGCGCCCGTGAAGCTGGCCGAATTGCTGGCGGGCACGGGGTCAATCGTCGTTCCGCATGGGCTGCCGGAGGAGTGGCTTTCCGCCCTGAAGCACGACGGCGGGACGTTGGTTGTGCATGTCGACTCACCTCAGCGGCGCCTCACCACCGCGGACTTGGATTCCGTCGAGGCTGTTGTGACGGCTGCTGCGACGGCGGTGTCCGAGACGGGAACCATCATGCTCGACGGCAGCGACGATCAAGGCCGGCGGATCATTTCCCTGGTGCCGGATCGGCATATCTGCCTGCTGCGCGCCGAGGACATCGTGGAGGTGTTGCCCGAGGCCATCGCGCGTCTGGAAGCCACCCGTCCACAGACCTGGATCAGCGGGCCGAGCGCCACGAGTGACATTGAACTGGAGCGCGTTGAGGGCGTCCATGGCCCGCGCACCCTGGATGTCATCATCCTGAGGTAACCGTTTTCCTTCGGTGCCCGGACGTCATTTTGTTGCAGCACTTACATATTCCTGGTTCCACCCCTAGACTGGCTGGAACCCCGTCAATCACCGAGAATTTCCAACTCCAAGCATGCCGCTTGGCGTATACTTTCGCGGGCTGACCGGGTCGATTTCTCGTTGCACTAGAAGGCTCCATCAGGATCCTTCTGAACTAACTAGGAAGGAATATCTCCATGTCAGGAAACAAAGCCGTTGCCTACAAAGGACCCGGAGTCGTCGAGGTTATTGACGTCGACTACCCCACATTTGAACTCAAGGACGGGCCGGGCGTCAACCCAGCCAATGTGGGGCGCAAAGTGCCCCACGGCGTCATCCTACGCACAGTTGCCACGAACATCTGCGGCTCCGATCAGCACATGGTGCGAGGACGCACCACAGCACCAACGGACCTCGTATTGGGCCACGAAATCACCGGTGAAGTCGTGGAGGTCGGATCCGACGTTGAGTTCATCAAGGTCGGCGACATCTGCTCCGTGCCCTTCAATATCTCCTGCGGCCGGTGCCGAAACTGCAAGGAACGTAAGACCGGCATCTGCCTCAACGTGAACCCCGATCGGCCAGGCAGCGCCTATGGCTATGTGGATATGGGTGGCTGGGTAGGCGGCCAGGCGGAATATGTTCTGGTTCCCTACGCAGACTGGAACCTGCTGAAGTTCCCGGACCGGGATCAGGCTCTGGAGAAAATGCTGGATCTGACCATGCTCTCGGACATCTTCCCGACGGGCTTCCACGGTGCCGTGACCGCCGGCGTCACGGTCGGTTCCACGGTGTACATCGCAGGCGCTGGCCCGGTCGGACTGGCGGCGGCGACGAGCGCTCATTTGCTGGGTGCCGCCGTCGTAATTGTCGGGGACATGAACGCTGACAGGCTGGCACAGGCCCGCACCTTCGGCTGCGAAACGATTGATCTCTCACAGGGTGATCCGGGGAGCCAGATCGAGCAGTTGTTGGGCATCCCCGAGGTTGACTGTGCCGTTGACGCCGTCGGATTTGAGGCCAAGGGTCACGGGCACGGGGCAGGCGAGGCGCCCGCGACGGTGCTGAACTCGCTCATGGACATCACGGCGGCCGGTGGCGCCATGGGCATTCCTGGCCTCTATGTCACGGGCGATCCCGGCGGTATCGACGCGGCGGCCCAAAAGGGTGCCCTGAGCCTCAGCCTGGGAACCGGTTGGGCCAAGTCCCTGTCCTTCACCACGGGGCAGTGCCCGGTCATGAAGTACAACCGCGGCTTGATGATGGCGATCCTGCATGACAAGGTTTCCATTGCCAAAAACGTCAACGCCAAGGCGATCTCGCTTCTGGATGCGCCGCGCGGCTATGCCGAATTCGATGCCGGGGCGGCCACGAAATACGTGCTGAACCCCAACGGCTATCTGAACTAGCCTCGCCTGTGATGCAGTAGCTGCCCAATTCACGTCGAATGGGCAGCTACTGCATCGCGAGCTAGCGCTCCCAGGGGGCCTTGAAGGGAAAATACTTCTCGAGAAAATCCGTGACGCGGTTACGGCGCAGCGCGGGATCGGCGTCGCCGTAGCTACCATCGTTCAGGCACAGGAAATCGGCGGTGCGCTGGGCCAAGATGCGCTCGAGCTGGGCCAATCCAGCGGTGTTGGCGGTGTCGACATAAACACCTTTTCCGTCCTTGTGCATCACGGCGCGGCCGGTCAGCAGCGCGTAGTAATGGTAGAGCGAATTCGTCACGGAGATGTTGTCTGCGGCCCGGAAGGTGCTGGCGGCCGTTGAGGCAAACTCTGGCGCAAACTCTTGCTCAAGTTCGGCCAGCACTGAGCGGCGCAAGGGTGCGGCGCTGTGCTCCAGATGATGGGTGGTAAACGCGCCGAAACGATCCCACAGCAGCCGACGGTTGACCCGGGCGGAGTTTTCAAAGCCACTGCGTGTGGTTTCACTTTCACCCAATCCAATGCGGTTGGGAGAGAGCATGAACCGCGAGATCCCACCGGGGGTAAAGAACAAATCCGGGGAGACCGGACGGCCGAAGAACATATCGTCATTCGAGTACAGGAAGTGTTCACTGAGCCCGTCGATATGGTGCAATTGCGATTCCACCGCCATGGAATTATGCGTAGGGAGCGCAGTGGTATCTGCGAAGTGTTCCTGGCTACGAACCAGGGTCACCTGCGGGTGCTCCGCCAGCCACTGCGGTGCGGGGGAGTCCGTGGCAATAAAGATCCGCCTGATCCACGGCGCAAAGAGGTGCACGGAACGCAACGCGTATTTAAGCTCATCGACGTGCCGGAACCGTGACTCGTGCTCGTCGCCCTCGCCAAGGACAGCGTCAGCCTCCAAGGCCCGTCGCGATGCTTGATACTCGGCTCCGCTGCCATCCACCCACGAAAAGACCAGATCGATGTCAAAGCGAATATCAAATACATGGTCAATGAACATGTTCTCGATCGTGGGCCAGTGCTGACCATAAAGTTCCACGGAACTGTGGCTCGCGTCGGCCCGGTCAATGCTGCGGCGTGTGAGTGAATTTTCCAGCGGCAAATCGATCTGCGTCGCGGAAAACGTCCACAATTCGATTTGAACACCCCACGCTGCGCCAAAGAAGAGGCCGCCGTGCGGCTCAAGGCGAGGGCGGAACAGCCTCATGATGCGGGTCGTGGCCGAGGATGCCAGAAGGCCCTCAGCGAGTAAGACAGTTGATTTCTTCGTATCGACGCTGCGGGCATAAAAGGGTTCGTTGCCGAACTCTGCCGTCAAAGCGCGTTGCAATCTCTCGCGGAGGGAGTCATCGATGGCTAAGACGGGGCGCAAGTCGTTGCCGCGCACCAGAAGGTATTCGATGCCGTGCGTGTCGAGTGCCCTGCGTATAGCCAGCAGATCGGCGACCATAGCATCGTGTGGCGTCAACGGGGCGGCTTCCTCGCCGCTCGTGGGGGAATCCTGGGTCATGATGAGGGCTAGCCGGCCGCGATACATCAGGACATCGTCCCGCCGCAGAATTTCTGCGATGCGAGGTGTCTGGGCGGAGTCTTCGCTGGTCTTGCGTGACATGGAGGCTCCTAGAGGGCGATGTATGGCAGGTTGGTCCGCCCCGAGCTTACCGCGCCGGAACTTGACCCACTCGGAAGACGTTCCCGGGATCAAAGTGCTGTGCGAGGAACCCAAGACGGGCGAAGATGTCTGCCGTATAACTTGCTGCAAAGCCCTTCTGGCCGCTGCCGGCAGAGAAGTTTGGCAGCGTTCCGCCATATGCCCACGGCGACATGCGTTCAATGATGAGTTCGGAATGGCCCTTGATCCGGGCAATATCAGGAGGCGCTCCCACACCTACGGTGTACAGCCCAAATGGGGCAGCTCGGTGGCACAGGGCACTCGGTTCCGCGGGCTCTTGCGCCAAGGCGCCACCAAATTGGCGAATCTCCACGAGAAGTTGGGCGGAATTCGCGTCCGGACCGGCCGTCTCGAGGAGAGTGTGCGCCGTCGTATTGGTGAAATCCGTCAAGAGGGCTGATCCCTCAACCGCGGGCAGGGGATCTTCCGGATCGGAATGGACCATGCCGATCATGGATGAGGGCATGAGTGCGACCGTATCCATAAGGGGAGCGGCAGCCGAGCGGATCGGCGTGAGCCAAGTGGCGCCGTCGTCCTCGTTTCCGGTGTAAACGTAACGGACGGCGATGGTGAACTTTCCCGCGAGAGGTTCCGGGACCCCTGGCATGGGCGGTAGTTGCATGAGTGCGATGGAGGTGGTGGCGGCCGGTGGCAGGGAGGGACACCATTGAGCCCAGGCGTGCATGATTCTCGGGACGTCGGCGGTGTCGAAGAATAGCGTCCCGGCGTAGATTGTGGGCAATGCGAGCAGCTCGAATTCCAGGGCCGTGATGATGCCGAGCGAGCCTTTCCCGCCGCGCAAGCCCCAGAACAGCTCGGGCTCGGTGGCGGCTGTGACGTGGTGGAGCTCGCCATCGCCCGTGACGACGTCGAGGGAACGCACCCGGTCGGACGCGGCCCCGAAGGTTCTTGCCATGGGGCCGATGCCACCGCCGCTGGTATACCCGGCGACGCTGACGCCCGGCGCGGAGCCGCTCAATCCGGTCAGACCCAATGCTGCGCAGCGACGCAATACCGTAGCCCAGATGGTTCCGGCGCCGGTGCGGGCCGTGCCGCCGCGCTCGGATTGGCTGATCAGGCACTCGTCGAGCGCACCCGTATGGATCAGGAGTGCGCCGTCGAGGTTGCTGGCGATGCCGTGCCCCGTAGCCTGAACCGCGACCGCCAAGTCGTGAGCGGCAGCGAATTTAACCGCTGCCGCAACGTCCTTTGCGGTTGCGACGGCAACCACAGCGGCCGGACTCGTGGGAACCGCCAAGTTCCACGGGGTGGCGAGCCGAGTGTACGTCGCGTCGCCGGGTTCGTGAAGAGTTCCGGACAGGATTCGGCGAAGCGAGGAAAAATCTAAGCCAGTGCTGGCAGTGTCCATGGCGACCTCTCGCGATGATGGCCGTGCACAGTGCTTAGACCCCCAGACGGCCTGCGTTAAAGCCTGCCATTCTCGAGGCTATCTGGCTATGGGTAGCGCCTCTCAAAGTTCGTGAGCGGCCCCTCGATTAGCTGCTCCGCACGGCACCTTTGCGGTGGAAGAGGAGGGCAACGGCGATTCCCGCCAGCCAGAAGTCCTTTGCAAGGGGAGTTCCCGCAGCCGTTGGGCGAATCCCATCGGCCTCGGTCATGCCCGGTGACTTGAGGTAGGTGGCGAGCAGGCCGCCGGAGAAGGCGCCCAAGGCCAGGCCTGCCAGACGGCTGGGAATGAAGGGTGCGAGCACGAGCGCGCCGATGCCGATCTCGGAATAGCTCAGGTACTTACCAAACTGCTCCGGCGCCAGCTTGCTGACCTGGGGGATCGCGCGTTGGGCCATTTCCTGCAGTCCGGCTGCATGTTCGGCGGGAAGATTGAGCTTGCTAATCCCAGAGTTGAGCACGAACGCCCCGGAAACGAGGCGAAGTGCTGCGTTGCTGATGCTGAATCCCATGGTGAGCTCCTGTGCTTCGAGACGGTGGTGAACTTTCAGCCTATGGTCACGAGCTGTGTGTGGCTAGAGTGTGGCCATTCATGTCGCGGGGCGTTCTCGCTATAACTGGGCACTTTCGCTATAGGTAGGCAATCTCGCGATAGGCCGACGTATAGCGAGAACACCCAGCTGTGGCGAGAATTCCCAGCTATAGCGGTGCTGAGCGCGTCACGAAGAAACAGGCCGGAAGTGGTTACTTCCGCGGCCCCGCGGTTGCCGCTAGCCCGGCGATCATGGCCTGCAGGCCCAGCGTAAACGCGGCATCGGCGTCATTGCGGGGAATCGCTGCGGCGGCGTCTGGGTTACCGCGATGCGCTACGGCGGCGCTGAAGTCGGGCGCCTCCGAGGCGAGGGATCCGACGTCGAAAATGTCCTCCGGGGCATTCACGTCGTAGGCGGAACCGTAAATGAATGACTCCAGCGCCACGACAGCGTCGATGATCGATTCACGGGCCCATCCAGCGGCGAGAAATCCTTGCGTCACGGCTTCGTACATCGTGACCGTGGCCGGGGCGTTGGTCACCGGCAAGAGCGCAATGACGGGGATCAAGGGCAGGTGGGCGGCGAAAACATCCCGGTAGGAACGTGCCCATTTCGCTACCGCGGCGTCCCACGGTTCCGTCGCAAAGGCGCAGACTTCCACGCGCCCCATGAGGTGATCCTCCACGAGCAGCAGCACGTCCTGCTTGGAACTGACGTGGTTGTACAGCGCCGACGGTGCCACATTGAGTGACTTGGCCAAGGCTGCCATGGTCAAGCCCTTGTAGCCGTGGTGGCTGACCAGCTTGAGCGCCGCCTTGGTGATCCGTGCGGAACTGAGCAGTGCCTGCGGTGGGCGACCTGCCCGACGTCGTGTTGGGACGTGGTGAACTGCAAACTCGGTCAAGGCCGGATTCCCCCTCCTGGCGCAAGGGCACAAGAATTTTCGCTCACCCCTTTACGGCAGGAGGTGATGTCAGTTACAGTCTAATCTAAATGAACGACATTCATTTAGTGAGGCGAGTCACCGAACGCTTCGCGGAGAGGGAAGTATGTCATCCGTAGGAAACCCCGTCACGATCGAGCGCGACGTCGTCATCATTGGCGCCGGCCCATCCGGGCTCACGGCCGCCCACGAATTGCAGAAGGCCGGCCTGAGCGTGGCCGTTCTCGAGGCGCGCGACCGCGTCGGTGGCCGCACCTGGTCCAACACGATCGACGGCGCGTGGCTGGAAATCGGTGGCCAGTGGGTCTCCCCGGACCAGACGGCTCTCATTGGATTGCTGGACGAGCTGGGACTGGACACCTACTCGCGCTACCGCGACGGCGACAGTGTCTACATCGCGCCCGACGGCACCCGCACCCGCTACACCGGCGAAATGTTCCCCGTCAGCGCCGCCACCGAGGCCGAGATGAACCGGCTCATCGCTCGCCTCGACGCACTCGCCGCCGCCATGGACCCGGCCACGCCCTGGGAGCACCCGCAGGCCCGCGAACTCGACATCATCTCCTTCCACCACTGGTTGCGCGCCGAGTCGAGCAATGAGGAGGCCTGCAATAACATCGGCCTGTTCATCGCCGGCGGCATGCTAACCAAGCCCGCCCATGCCTTCTCCGCGCTGCAGGCGATATTCATGGCATCCTCCGCCGGATCCTTCAGCAACCTCGTGGACGACAACTTCATCCTCGACAAGCGCGTCATCGGCGGCATGCAGGGCGTTTCCCTCGCGATCGCCAAGAAGTTGGGCGAGGACGTCATCCTCAACTCCCCGGTCCGCACCGTCCGCTGGGAAATGCACGACGGCGACTACCTCGCCACGGTGACTTCCGACGGCGCCACCGTCACCGCCAAGCGTGTGGTCATGGCCGTCCCGCCGAACCTCTACAGCCGGGTCTCCTTTGATCCGCCGCTGCCGCGCCGCCAGCACCAGATGCACCAGCACCAGTCCCTGGGTCTGGTCATCAAGGTCCACGCCGTCTACGAGACCCCGTTCTGGCGCGAGGACGGACTCTCGGGCACCGGATTCAGCGCCTCGTCGCTGGTTCAAGAGGTGTACGACAACACCAACCACGAGGACCCGCGCGGCACTCTGGTGGGTTTTGTCTCCGATGAAAAGGCCGACTACGCCTTCACGCTTTCCCCGGAACAGCGCAAAAAAGAAATCACCGCCTCACTGGCCGAGTTCCTCGGTGACAGCGCGGCCGAACCGGTGGTGTATTACGAATCTGACTGGGGCTCGGAGGAGTGGACGCGCGGCGCCTACGCAGCCAGTTACGACCTGGGCGGACTGCACAGGTACGGACCGGATCAGCTGACACCCATCGGGCCCATTCACTGGTCCTGCTCCGATCTGGCCGCCGAGGGCTACCAGCATGTTGACGGCGCGGTCCGGATGGGCCAATTCACCGCCGCCAATCTCATCGCGGAACTTCGCTAAGCAGCCTGACCCAACACCCTGACAACTTCGTCCTGAGGAGGACCCCGATGCGGTATGTAGTTGGATATGCGGCCAACGCCCGTGGTGGCGATGCCATCAACCTGGCTGTGGCTTTGGCTCGTCGCCAGGGGGCCACCCTTGACCTGGTCATGGTGATGCCGGAGGACTCTCCGTATAACGGCGTGTATCCTCCGGTTTCCGGAATTGGCGACATCCTCGCCGAGCAAATTTCCACCTGGATCGATGAGGGCCTGGCCCTGATCCCGGAGGATGTCCCCGCGCAGGCGCACCTTCGCCGGGGAGAGTCCGAGGCGGAGGCGTTGATCGCCGCGGCCGAGGAGTTGGGGGCTGGGCTGCTGGTGATTGGGGCCAGCAGCACAGGACTATTCAAGCGGTTCTCGATCGGGTCGGTGGCCAGTTCCCTGTTGCACGCCTCCACGGTTCCCGTGGTTTTGGCGCCGGCCGGATACAGCCGCACCGAGCCGATCACCAGGCTCACCTGCGCCCTGGGCACCCGCCCCGGCGCCGAGGATGTGCTGCAGACGGGGCTGGCCATGGCGAAACAGCGGTGCCTGCCGCTGCGCCTGGTCTCCCTCGTGGCTCTCGGCCCAGGGGAGTCCACCGCCACGGTCGATCAGGCGCACGCCCATTTGCGCAGCGTTGCAGAAGCCAGCCACAACCTCGACCCGGACGATCTCGACAGACCCGAGATCGACGTCGTGGTTGGCCAGGGACGCACCATCGAGGACGCCGTCGACGGGCTGAATTGGAAGAAGGGCGAAATTCTCTTGATCGGATCTAGCCGCCTGGCCCACAACAAATCCATCTTCCTCGGGAGTACGGCCAACCGTATCCTGCGCGCCTTGCCCGTGCCCATGATCGTGGTGCCGCGGAACTTTGAATTCTCGATCCCAGAGGCAAGCTCATGAGCACTCCTAAAAGCGCAGTTGTCGCGGCCGATCGCGGCTTGAGTGAGAAGGGCCTGAAAGCCGGCTCGGTCGGCTTGATCGGCGCCGTGGTGATTGGTATTTCCTGCATTGCCCCGGCCTACACCTTGACCGCAGCCCTGGGGCCGACCGTCTCCGAGGTGGGTGTGCACCTGCCGGCCATCTTCATCGTCGGCTTCATCCCCATGTTGCTGGTCGCCTTGGGGTATCGGGAACTGAATAATGCCATGCCCGACGCCGGAACCTCCTTCACGTGGGCATCGCGCGCCTTTGGTCCGTGGCTGGGGTGGATGGGTGGGTGGGGGCTGATCGCCGCCACCATCATCGTGCTCTCGAATCTGGCGGCCGTGGCCGTTGACTTCTTTTATTTGATGTTGGCGCAGCTTTTCTCCAACCCGTCTCTGGCCGACCTGACCACGGTGCTGCCCCTGAACATCGCCACAACCCTGGTGTTCATCGCGGGCGCCTGTTGGATCTCCTATCGCGGCATGGAAACCACAAAGACGTTCCAGTATGTCCTCGTGGCCTTCCAGTTGTTGGTGCTGGGCTGGTTTGCCATCGCGGCCTTCGCCCACGTTGCCAATGGCACGGCCTTTGACGCCACTGCAATTCAGGCCGATTGGTTCAACCCCTTCGCCGTGGAGTCGTTTTCACAATTTGCGGCCGGTGTTTCGCTCTCGATCTTCATCTTCTGGGGTTGGGATGTCACCTTGACCATGAATGAGGAAACGAAAAACCCGGAGAAGACCCCGGGGCGTGCGGCGACCGTCACCGTCATTGTCATCATGGTGATTTATATGACAGTGTCCTTGGCCACGCTTGCCTTCGCGGGCATCGGAACAGAGGGTTTGGGTGCCGGAAACCCGGAAAACCAGGGCAGCATCTTCGCCGTCTTGGCCGGCCCGGTCATGGGTCCGTTCGCGATACTCATGTCCCTGGCCATCCTGAGCTCCTCGGCCGCGTCCCTGCAGTCGACCTTTGTTTCACCGGCCAGAACCTTGTTGTCGATGGGACACTACAAGGCCTTGCCGAAGAGTTTTGGCAAGATCAGCCCCACGTACAAGTCGCCCAGCTACGCGACGATCGCGGCGGCTATTGCGGCGGCAGCGTTCTACGTCATCACGCGCACCTTGTCGGAGAACGCCCTGTGGGACACCATCACGGCCCTGGGCATGATGATTTGTTTCTACTACGGCATCACGGCGCTGGCCTGTGTTTGGTACTTCCGGGCGGAAGCCTTCCGCGGAGCCCGCAGCTTCTTCTTCAAGTTCCTCGCGCCGCTGCTGGGCGGAGTGATCTTGCTGGTGATGTTCTTCAAGACCGCTTACGACTCCATGGATCCGAGTTACGGATCCGGCTCCAACATTGGCGGCGTGGGCCTGGTCTTTATCCTGGGTGCCGGCGTGATTTTGCTTGGAGCAGCCCTGATGTTGCTGATGAATTGGCGCCATCCGGAGTTCTTCAAGGGCCAGGTGCTCAGCCGAGCCAGCCAGATCTACAACCCGTAATTCTGCGCCCCGCCAGGCAAAAGGACGGTGTTCGCGCAAAGAGCCGGTGGTAGACCCCCGGCTCTTTGCGCGAACACCGTCCTTTGTCGATGTGACCGGCGCTCGGCCTAGCTCTGCGGGCGGCGAGCTGCTTCGCGTTCCTTGGCCAACTTGGCCTCGGCGCGTGCCTTGGCGTGAACGGCGCGTTCCTCGACGAGCCACGCAGGGGGTGCCTGCAGCAGCGCGGTGATCTCCGCCGACGTGAGTGGATCGGTGACGTTGGAGCGGTTCAGGCCACCGATGGAAATGTTTAGTTTCTGGGCGATCACGGCGCGCGGGTGCGGTCCATTACGGCGCAGATCCTCGAGCCAGGCCGGAGGGGTTTCCTGCAAAACCTTGAACTCCTCCCGGCTGATCGCGTTCTCTTGGAATTCCACGGGAGCGGCGGGCAGGTGAATGCCCAGCTTCTTGGCCGCGGTGGCGGATTTCATTGCTTGGGGGGAAGGTTTAATGCTCATACCTCTAAGGGTACCGGTGGCCGCGCGGTAGTTTAGGGCAAAAGCGTGCGTTAGGGTAAACAGGTGTCTGAATCCCGCGAACTTACAGTGACCTTTGTCCCGGGTGTGACTCCCGGAAAGTGGATCCACCGCTGGGAGGAGCGCATGCCTGGCGTGCCCCTCGTAGCGAATCCGGTCTCGGAGGAGCACCAGCTCGATGCCGTGCGCGCCGGTGAGGTGGACATGGCGTTTGTGCGCCTGCCCGTAGACAAGACTGGCCTCCATGTCATTCCGCTCTACGAAGAGCTCTCCGTGGTGGTGGCGCCCAAGGATCACCCCATCGCCGCGTTTGAGGAACTCGATGTCGCCGATCTGGCCGACGAGTACCTGCTCGCCGACCCCGATGAATTCCCGGAATGGCGCGATATTTCCAGCGAAGTTGCCGCCGGAACCCGCAAGCCACTGCCTCCCATGGCCTCCCTTGAGGAAGCTCTTGATCTGGTCGAAGCCGGGCTTGGCATCCTGATTTTGCCAATGTCGGTGGCCCGTCACTTCAGCCGGAAGACCCTGCGTTCGCGGCTCCTGCACGGTGTCGCCGGAACCAGCGTGGCCCTGGCCTGGATCGACTCCTTCTACCCGCTGCCCGAAGACGAGGAAGCCGTCATTCAGGAATTCGTGGGCGTGGTCCGCGGTCGCAGCGCCAACAGCTCCCGCCAGCCGTCGGTGCAGGCGAAGCAGGACGCCACTCCTAAGAAGGGTGCCAAGGTGGCAAAAAGTTCGACGCCGGCCCGCGGCGGAGCTACCAAAGGCAAGTCGGCAGGACCTAACCTCCGCGGCGGTGGCCGACCCGGTGGCAAGGCTCGCGCCCAAAAGCGCGGACGCCGCTAGGCTGCCACACCGCTAAATACCTCCCGGCGAGGTAGCCCGCCCTCATGAGTCATTGACACCCCATGAGGGCCGTGCCATATTGACGGCAGGGGCACGGCACCCGCATTAGCCAAGGATGGCCGGCCCAAAAGGAGGCGCGGTCATGAAATCGGCACTGTGGGAAATTGAGGCTTTTGACTATCACGCGGCGGGGGAGCCGTTCCGGATAGTTCCCGAGCTACCCTTCGTCATCGATGGCACAACCGTCTTGGAACGGCGCGAAAACGCCAGAACCGGCGACGCCAACAAGATCCGCAAACTCTTAGTCAACGAGCCGCGCGGGCATGCCGATATGTACGGCGGCTTCATCGTTCCGCCCAACGACACCGGCGCACATTTCGGGGCACTCTTCTGGCACCGCGAAGGATTCTCTACGGTGTGCGGGCACGGCACCATGGCCCTGGGGACGTGGGCTGTCCGCAGCGGTCTGGTCCGGGCCCCGGACGACGGCGACACTGACGTCGTGATTGATATTCCTTCGGGTCGCGTCACGGCTCGGGTCACCATGTCAGAGGGCATGGTGGCCGAGGTCGCCTTCCACAACGTCCCCTCCTACGTGGTGGCCCGCGACGTCGAGGTCAAAACGGCTGACTTTGGCCGACTGCGCGTCGACCTTGCCTGGAGTGGCGCACTGTACGCCTCGCTCCCTGCCGCACAAGCGGGACTGGAGGTCACGCCGTCGAACTTGGCGAAGATAGTCGCAGCCGGGCACCAGGTGGTCGCCGGCTTGGAAGAGCATCCGGCCGTGAACCATCTGGCGGATTCGCGACTGTCGGGCATTTTCGGCACCATTTTTCACGAGCCGGTCAAGGACTCCGGCCCGGGGCTGGCGCAACGCAATGTGAGCGTTTTTGCCGACGGGCAGGTGGACCGCTCTCCCAGCGGCTCGGGGACCGCCGCCCGTGTGGCACTCCTGAGCGATTCCGGGGAGCTCGCGGAGGGCGAGGTGCTGGAACACTACTCCATGATAGATTCGCGCTTTGCGGCCCGTGTGGTGGATCAAATCCACGGCCCTGGCGGCGGGCTGGTCGTGGAGGTCAGTGGTCGCGCCTTCCCTGTGGGGGAGGGTAAATTTACTTTGGACGCCAACGATGAGCTGGGGCTGGGGTTCGTGCTCCGCTAAGGTGCGCTGATTTCTATCGCCAGTGCTGAGATGAAAGGCAGTACCGACGTGGAATACGGCGCCAAGACGCGCGGAGGCAGCGCCCGCTGGACCTTTTCCATCAGGGCCATCCTCCGAACCGGCAGCTCACCGATGCCGCTGTGGGCATCCTTTGTCATGGCGCTATTTGTGACCGTCTCGGCCTTTGACGATGTGCGGCTCTTCCTCGCGACCGGCCCTCACGGGGAACACCCTTGGTGGGTGCTCGCGGGCACGGGCGCGTATTGGGCGGTGTGGATGGCGTTGGCCTTCCTCCCGAAACTCATGCCCTACATGTTTGTGGTGTTCCTCGTGACGATGTATCCCCAGACGACGCCGGGCGGGGCCATGCTCCTAGCCTTTGGTGCGCTCGCGGTTGCGGCCTATCGCGTGTCCGTGCGGGAACTCGTGGTCATCGTGGGAACTTTCCTCGTGTGGCAAATGGCGTGGACCTCCGCCATTTCAACGTTAGGCACGGCAGGACTGTGGGGGCTGTTCCCCGCAACGTTGATGCTTGTGGCGCCGGGCCTGGCCGTGAAATTTCAGCGCGAACGCTCATTGCAAACCGCGCGCGGGCAGATGGCAGCCGAGGAGGCAGCCGCCAAAGTCGCGCAGAAACAACGCACGGAATTGGCGCGCGAGCTCCATGACGTTGTGACGCATGGGCTGACCATGATTGCGGTTCAGGCGAATCTTGGAACCCTGGCAAAGGTTGATGAAGAAAAGCACCGGGCTTTGACCGAAATTGGTCAGATGGCCCGAAACTCACTCGATGATCTGCGGCGGCTTTTGCAGACGATGCGAGCCGATGAACCGGCCGTTCTTGATGCTTTAGAGGAAAAGGTTGCGCCGAGTTCGGCCACGATCGATCTAGCACAAAGCGTCTCCGACGCGCAGAAGAGACTCAGCGGTCTTGGATTTCCCACGGTGGTCTCCACTTCAGGTGATCTGGACCGGACGCCCAATGGCCTGCGGTCGACGGTTGTGAGGATCCTGCAGGAGAGCGCCACCAACGTTGCTAAGCATTCCGGGTCCGGGACGGAATGTGAGATCGTCGTGGACGTTCATAAAGACCGCCTAGAATTGCGCATTCGGAACAAGGTGACCGCGGGAAAGCCCCGTCTGCCCGTTTCCGGGACGGGTCTTGTGGGCCTGCGGGAGCGTACCTCCCGACTTGGCGGGACACTTGAAACCGGGCAATCACGGGGTGCCTGGACTGTTCGTGCCGTGCTTCCCTTTACCGGACGCCAGACTCTCCACTAAGCCCCGGGTGGGCCGGAAGGGATTAGTCATGTGGCCAGTACGCGCGAGTATTGGCTATCCTTTCGGCTAGATTCCTGCAGAAATGTTGCTGCTGGAGGGCTCTGCTCGGTAGCGTCAAGAATGAGCAGGGAAAGGCATTGCACAAGTTGTGCCAAGTACCTTGCCGTGTCAGTCCTCAAGGAGAAAACGATGAAGATCTCAAGCAAGCAATTCAAGCTTCCCGGCATTTGGCCCACTGGCACCATTCCTTTTCCCCGCAGCTAAGGCTGGGTACGTAGACTGTCAACATGAGCGTGAGTGCCGAAGTAACTGTGCCCCTTACCGCGTCCGACACCATCGACGTGATCATTGTTGACGATGAAAAATTCGTGCGTGGGGCGTTGCGGACATATTTGTCCCAGGCTGCAGACTTGGTGGTGGTAGGTGAAGGCGAGAACGGCGCTGACGCTGTCCGCCTCGCGCACGAGTATCACCCGGATGTCATGCTCATCGACATTCAAATGCCCGTTATGGATGGCATTGCCGCCATCCGCAAGATCGTGGCGCAGACCCCAGAGGTGCGGATCCTTGTTGTCACGGGACATATTTCCGATACGTACCTCAAGGCGGCCTTGATCGCTGGTGCCAGTGGCTACGTGGTCAAAGACGCAGAACCTGGCCGCATTGTCGCGGCCGTACGAGAAGTTCATGCAGGGGATTGCCCCATTGACCCGGCTGTAACGCACCTGCTGGTTGCCGACATCCGCAAGAGTCTGCCGGCCGGCCGCTCACGCACGGATCTCGACCTGTCGATCCGCGAAAATGATGTGCTGAGACTCTTGTGTGAGGGCCGTAGCAATAATGAAATTGCTGCCGCCCTGTTCTTGTCCGAGTCCACGGTTAAGTACCATTTGGCCCGTTTGAGCAAGAAATTCGATGCACGAGACAGGCTACAACTGGTCATTACGGCACTTCGTACGGGAGTTGTGAGCTGAAGGCTCGTTAAAAGACTAGCCAAAAGGACAGGGGGTATACGGCGCTTTAGCCGTATACCTATTGAAGACTGGCAATTAGGCTAAGGTCATCCATCCTTGGCGGATCCACCGCCCCTTTGAAAGGCTCCTGTCATGAAGTCACCTTTCGTATCCGCGGGCGTTGCCGCCGTCCTCGCCGCAGGTCTTATTTTGTCTCCAGGATTGTCCCCCGCCTCAGCCAGCACGAGTGAATCACTCGCCTCAACGGCGCCGAGCATTTCATCAGCGGTGAACAGTGGATCTGTAGCCACCACCTATGGCATGTGGTACCTGCCATGCAGCTTTGCCGGGCTTCGTTGGTGCTGATAATTCGCTAGCGTCTACATTCTTTGGGGGCCTTCTTCCTCGCTGGATTTTCCAGTGAGGAAGAGGGCTACTTTTCTGTCAGCGGCTTACGAGCGGACCAAGATGGCACCGTCCGCCCATTGACAAATTATCTCGCCAAATGGGCTCTAGAAGCCCTGTGCCTTACGGTAGCGCTGCATCTGCTGATAGCGGCGAACCAGGCTGTCCCGCCGAGGAGTTTGTTCTGCCGCGGCGTCCTCCGCCGTCAGATCGATGTGGCTCTCGCCAAACTGCCACAACAGCAGGTCATCAAGCAGCCGGTCAGGTCCGGGGGAGTATCGGTGATCGAGCGCCTTGCGGACGTTGGAAATGATTTCCGGCTGCAGCAACGCCGCCAGATCCATGGTCTTCCCAAGCCCGTGCGCGGCGACCAACTCGGCCGCCCAGCCCCAGTCGTCGTCGGCCTTGCGGTCCACGTGTGGCAGGAGCGTCTGCCAGACCGCCTTGATGCGGTTGGGCGTCAGGGAGACCTTGCCCTCGCCCTCGGAGTCCCAATAACTCGTGACGGTTTCGTATCTGTCGTGCAGCTCGGAAAACGCCGATTCCACGGTCTCCAACATGGCAGCTGTGGCCGTGAACTGGCGGTCAAAGTACGGGCTCCATGCGCGTGGATCCTGAGACTTGAAACGAATATCGTGCTCGATCTCGCTCCAGGCATGGGCGAAGATGGTGCGAATCTGGCATTCGAAAAAGTAGCTGCCGTTGGGCTTGGTGTCCGGGTCGAGTAGCTCCTGGTAGCTGCGCACAATGTCGTTTTGGATGGTGCGCAGGATCAGGTGGCGGCTGGAATAGCCGTACGTGCCGGATTCGATCGAGCCGATGTCCTTCTCGGTATCGCCACGGCAGTCAAAGATGTTGCGTTTGCGCTTGATCAGGTTCGCCGCCTCGGCGTTTTCTCCGGGCAGGGTGGTGATGACGCGGACGCCGACCATATCGGTGAGATTGCGCAGCGGCTCGGGGAACACCAGACTTGGGGCCGCATCCGGTTCGGAGAGCATGCGGGAGGCCTTTTCCCGGAAGGAGTCCACGGACTTGGTTCGGCTCGTGACGAAGAGTGGCGCGTCTTCAGCCTCGAACAAGATCTCCCGGACGAGCGCTTCCATCTCCGCGGTGACCTTTTCCAGCGCTGGCCGCGTGCGTTCATAATCAGCCACGGAGGCGCTGACGGCCGGACGCAGTGATTCATCGAGACGATCCCAGTTGCTACCCATAAGTTGAGCCTAAACGTCCGGATGCTAAGGACACGAATAGCACGCCGGAACGAGCACAAAAGTTCATAGAAAAAGTGTGGCGGCCAGATCGTCAGACCCAACCGCCACACCGCTACTGCAGAACTACTTGACCGGCGGCCCCGTCACTTTCAGGGCGCTCCAGCCATGCAGCGTTCCGGCCGCATCGAAGACCACGACCTTGTTATTGCCGGGGCGGGTGCTTTCCGGGGTGTTCACCGACAAGGTCCCGTCGGCCAGGGCCTGGTGCCAGCCCAGCCCGTCGTCGTTGAGGTAGACGTAGAACCACTCGCCGGCGGCAAGGTTCCCCAGCACAACCTCGGAGGTGCCGCGCGGGAACTTCTTTGCCTCCAGCCCCAGATCAACCTCACTGTCCTTCTTCAGCGCCTTGGGATCGGCTGCTTCCGGAGTGACTGACGGCTCGGGGTTGGTGACAACCACGGGCGTGTCCAGATCCAGCATGACAAAGCCCGAGAAGGTTTCCGCGCCGGAGCTGGCGCGGTAGTCGACCGTGGTCAGCTGCTGGCCGGCCACGGCGAACGCTCCGGTGTAGGGGGTCCATTCCTCGCCGCCAACGCGGTAATCGATCTGGGTCCCAGCCGCGGCGGCACCCGTCGCTTCTAGCGTGAGCGTTGGTTCGACGTCGTACTTCCCGTCAACATTGGGGGTGCCGGAGATGCTGCCGGTGACGCCCAGGGCGGTGGCGGCCGTGTTGCGGACCTCGACCTCGTAGGCGGAGAGGTAGATGCCCATGTTCGCGGTCTGGACCTCGACCTTGATGTGGCGGGCGCTGACGGGGTCAAAGGAGACCGCATCCGTGCGCTTGCCTTCCGGCATACCGGTCTTGGTGGCGACGACCGTCCAGGTGCTGCCGTCCAGCGAGGTGGAGATCGAGTAGTCCTTGGCGGAGGCGCCTTCCCATGCGATCGTGACCTCGTTGACGGTCTGCGCCTTGCCGAGGTCGCCGGCGATCCAGCGGATGCCGTTGTAGTTGGCAGACCAGCGAGTGGCCAGATTGCCGTCGAAGGCCTGATTGGCGGGCAGGCTGGGTGCTTCCACGCCGGAGGCGGTGGCGGTCGCGCCCACGGCGACGTTGGTGATGCCGGCGACGCCCACACTCCAGGCGCCCACGGTGTCAGCACCAGCGGCCGGAGTTAGCCCCGCGAGACGGACGAAGCGGGCCTCGGTCGTGGGGAAAACAACGGAGTCATTGCCGCCGCCCGCGACCTCATGGTTCGTGACGCGATCCCAGAAGCTGCCGTCCTTGGAGGTCTCGATGGCATAGCTGGCGGGTGCATTGGCGGCCCACTCTGCGGTGACGCCACCGATCTTTTCCACGCCGCCCAGATCGATCGTCAAGGATGCGGGGTTGGCGTCGGAAGACTCCCAGCGCGTGTTTTGTTCGCCGTCGGTGAGGTTCGACGCCGGGTACCCGGCTTTTGCGGAGGAAGCCACAACGGGCTTTCCTGTGGCCAGGTCAGCTGCTCCAGCGGCCGGGGTGGTGTCCTTGACGGTGCCCAGGGAGGGGCCCATGCCAATCTTGTCCAGCACGGTGTTGAATGCTGCGTAGGATGCCGTGGGTGTTGCGGCCCGCCAAGTCTTTTGTGCCACCACGGGGAAGGAGCGCTCGATCAAGCCGTGGACGTCCTGCTGGGTGTACTCCTTGTTCACGAGGTCATTCCAGACGGCAAACATGGCGCCCTGGATCTTGCTTGGATCAACGGTTTGGTTGCCTGCCGTGTTGGGCAGCCAGTTGGTGTAGAGCCACTGGTTGTTCAAGCCGTTGCCGTGGTAGTAATCCGCGAAGGGGACCACATACAAGGTGCCATCGTTGGTGTTGATGAACTTCATGCCGTCGTTGGCGGCGGAGGTCAGTCCGTACCAGTCGTTGTTCCAGGAGTTGATGACTACGTCCTTGTCGTAGCCGGCGGTGCTGCCTCCCATGTAGCTAAAGCTGCCCCAGGCTCCGGGCTGCTTGCCCAGCGTGCGCAGGTGCGCGGCCATGGCGTTGTAGTAGTTACGGAAGTCGGTGGTGAGGCTCGTCGGGTACTCATCGGCCCCGAAGTTCACCTCGGCACCCTGGAACCAAGGGGTAAATTCGCTGAAGATGTCCTTCATGGCCTGCGTGGTTTCCGGCTTGCCCAGATCTAGATGATCCGACTTGCCGCCGTCACGGCCGATCTCCGGCTTCCACTTGATGATGGCCGCCGCATGCGCGGGTGCGTCGATTTCCGGGACGATCTGTACGCCGCGGGTGGCTGCCGTGGCTTCAAAACCATCCCAGTCGGCGCGGTCGTAGGCGCCATCGGCGGACGCTAGTCCGGCGAATTCTGGGTTGTCGGATTTGAGACGGAAGCCCATGTAGCCGTTGCGCCAGTCATGGTCGGTGGGCCGGAAGATTTCATTGTCATTGAGATGGATCTGGAAGCGGTTGAGCTTGTAGTAGCTCATCATCTTGATGTAATCGTTGATGAAGTCGGCTGTGAAGAAGCGGCGTCCGACATCGAGGATGAAGCCTCGAGACTCGTAGTTGGGCCAGTCGATGGCCGAGCCGGCGGGCAGCTTATTGCGGCCGTCGGACTGGGTCATGATCTGCAAAATGCTGCGCGTGCCGTAGTAGGCGCCAGTTTCCGTCGGCGCTGTCACCTGGACTCCGTTGGTGGAGATATTGAGCTTGTAGCCCTCCTTGCTATAGCGTTCGCCGCCGGCGGCATAGCTGTCCGCTAGATCAAGAACGAGGGAGATATCTCCGGGTTGACTGCTTCCGCTGACGACGGGCAGGTCCAGCCCCGTCATTTCGGCGAGGTCGTCAGAGAACTCCTCACCCATGGTGAGTAGCGCAGATGAGGCGACGATGCGGCTCTCGGCGGTGATCTCAACGAGGCCACTATCACCGGACCAGTTGGCTAGTGAGGGGACAACGGTGGGGGCTTCGTTAGTGCCGGGGGCCGCGGATGCGGGTGCGGCAGCCACGAGCCCCGCGAGGGGAAGGCTCAGGACAGTAAGCGCTGCGCTGAGTCGCCAGGTGCTCTTCATATAGGTGGAACCTCTCGGATGATGGAGAATTCAACGGCTGTTCGCAAGGGACTACATGAGCGCGGCCGTGCCGGGTAGCGCAATCATCTTCAGAGAGGGATAACCGCTGACTACAGAAAATATCTTGCAAGAACGTGATCAAAAGTCATTTGAATCAATCACAATCAGTAGTGTAGGAGATTCAAGTCACAGTTGGCTATCAGTTTCGTTCATATGACGCCGAGGGATGTGTGAGCACCGAGGGTGCGCCGAGACACGTAGGCTGGTGTCATGCTGACAGTTATTGGTGAGGCTCTCGTTGATGAAGTCCTCCGCCCGGGACAACCCGTCGTGCCGCACGTGGGAGGAAGCCCCTTGAATGTGGCGGTGGGCCTAGCCCGGTTGGGGCACCCCGTGCAGTTCCTGGGACGCTTCGGCCAAGACCCCTACGGCGATATGGTGGCCGCACACCTCAGCGCCAATGGCGTCATGGTGCCTCTTGTGCCGGACTCCCAGGCGACATCCATTGCCCGGGCCACGCTTGATGCCGATGGTGCGGCCAGTTATGACTTTGCGCTGGATTGGTCGTTGCCTGCCTCGCTTGCCACGGGATCCTAGGCCGTGATGCTGGCGGCGACGACCCTGCTGCACACGGGCTCGATCGCCACGATGCTTGCCCCGGGTGCCGAGCAGGTCCTGGCCGCAGTGCTGCACGCTCATCCGCACGCCACCATCAGTTACGACCCCAATTGCCGCCCCAGCATCATCGGCGATGTGGCCTATGCCCGGGAGCAGGCAGAGAAATTTGTGAGGCTGGCCGACGTCGTCAAAGCCTCCGATGAGGATCTGCAATGGTTGTACCCCGGCGTTGATCCCAAGGAATCGGCCCGCAGGTGGTTAGCGATAGGCGGGACGGAAGGTCCCGCCGTCGTGGTTGTCACCCAGGGCGGGGAAGGTCCGTGGGCCGTGTGTGCCGCCGGCGAGGTGGCTTGCGCGGCGCCGTCTGTGGAGGTGGCCGATACCGTGGGGGCCGGGGATTCCTTTATGGCGGCCCTGCTGTCTGCCCTCGTGGACCGGGAGCTCGATGGGGCGCAGCGTCGTGCGGAACTGCGGGCGCTGAGTGCCGAGCAGCTTGCCGAGGTGCTCGCATATGCCGCGCGAGCCGCCGCGATCACGGTGTCTCGGGCCGGTGCGAATCCGCCCAGCCGCGCCGAACTTCAGAAGTAATCACCCGCGGGTCTGGCGCACCGTGGAAGTTGGGTAGCCTTGGGTATGCGTTTAATTGCCAGCGACATTGACGGAACCATCTTGGGCCACGACGGACTGATCAGTCCGCGTACCGTGGACGCCTTTGCGGCCGCCGCCGAGGCTGGGATTGAGATTGTCTTCGTGACCGGTCGCCCGCCGCGCTGGCTCGATCCGATTCGCCAGCAGCTGGGCCACACCGGCACCGTCATCTGCTCCAACGGGGCCGTGACGTACGATCTTGGCGCCGAGAAAATCCTCGAATCCCATGTTGTGCCGTGGGAGACCGTGGAACAGGTGCGGGCCATCGTCTCCGAGCTGGCTCCGCAGTCGTACTTTGCGCTGGAATCTCTGAGTGGCTTGCATATTGAGGATGGCTTTTACGGTTCGCGCGCGCCCCGCAGTGATTCCGAGGTGGCGCCCGCCGTGCTGCTTCCCGAGATGGCCGACGCCGGCATTGTGAAGCTGCTGGCTGTGCGTCATACCGGCAGCGCCGATGACTACCTTGACCTCGTTGCCCCGCACCTCGCGTCCTTGATCGCGGTGACGCACTCGGCGCCGGATCTGGCCTTGCTGGAGATGGGTGCGCTCGGCGTTAACAAGGCAGTGACGCTCGCCCAGTATGCCGCGGCTCGCGGGATCGACGCGGCCGACGTCGTGGCCTTCGGGGATATGCCCAATGACATTGAAATGCTGGCCTGGGCCGGCTCCGGATACGCCCTCGCGAGTGGTCATCCGCAGGCGCTCGCCGCCGCTGCCCTGTGTGCCCCGCGTTTTGAGGACGACGGCGTAGCCCAAGTGATCGAGGCCCGTCTGGCCGCGCTGCGCGTGGGCTAGGGGACGGCGTCGTGGTTTTGAAAAACAGTGCGGTGAAGCCGTATTTGCGGTCCGAGACGCCGCTGGCGATAGCGCATCGAGGCTACTCGACAGATGGCCTGGAAAACTCCTTGAAGGCCTTCCGCAGCGCACTGGAACTGGGCTTTCTCTATCTGGAAACCGATATTAACTCCACGGCGGACGGGGTGGCCGTGGTGTTTCATGACCCTACCTTGGACCGCACCACGAATCAGAACGGGGCGATCTCCGAGCTGCCCTGGTCGCGGGTTCGTATGGCTCGCATCGGGGGGCGCGAGCCGATCGTCACGCTGCAGGAATTCTTCGCGGCCCTGCCCACGGCGAGATTTAATATTGACGTCAAGGATGCCGGGGCGGTGCCCGAATTGGTGGACGCGATTGAACGTCTCGGCTTGCATGATCGGGTGTGTATCGCCTCCTTCTCCGACAAACGCCGTCGGCAGGTTCAGGCCGGGCTGTCCCGACCGGTCGCGAGCTCCCCGGGGCAGTCCCTTTTGGTGATGTATTTTCTCCTGGAAGGCTGGCTACCCAAGCCCCTGCTGCGCTTGTTGATGCGCCGGGTCGATGTCTTGCAGATCCCACTGACCCACAAGGGGCTGGCGCTCGTCACCGCCGCCAAGGTGCGCAGGGCGCAGCGGCTGGGGCTAAAAGTTCATGTCTGGACCATCAATGATGCGGCGCAGATGCAGGAGCTTCTGGAGCTGGGCGTGGACGGCATCATGACCGATCGAGCCGATCTGTTGGCCGATATTATGCGCCAGCGAGGCCACTGGGCGTAACTATTCAGCCGTGTCGGTGAGCGATGGCAGGATAGAGGGCATGCGTATTCTTATTGCCCCTGACAAGTTCAAGGGGACCCTGACCGGCCCGGAAGCCGCCGCGGCCATGGCCGAAGGCGTGCTGCGGGTGTACCCCGATGCCGTGGTGACCGCCCTGCCCATCGCCGACGGTGGCGAGGGAACAGTCGAGGCTGCCGTCGCCGCGGGCTATTCTGAACGGCTGAGCACCGTCATCGGCCCCATCCTCAAGCCCACAGCGGCCATTTGGGGCTTCAATGAAAACGGCAAGGTGGCCGTCATTGAAACCGCACAGGCCAGCGGCTATCTGCTGAGCGAGCCTACGGTGGAGAACGCGCTGCGGGCCCATTCCTACGGCTCCGGCCAGTTGATCGCAGCCGCCCTCGACGCCGGCGCCAGCGAGATCATCATTGGTTTGGGTGGCTCGGCCATGACCGACGGCGGAACGGGAGCCTTGCGTGCCCTGGGCCTAAAGCTGCTTGATGTAAACGGCAACCTGGTGCCCTTGGGTGGTGGGTCCTTGGTGGATGTTGTCGCCGTGGACGCCTCCGATCTCGATCCGCGCCTTGCCGCCGTTAAAGTGCGCATGGCTGTGGACGTTGACAACCCGCTGTATGGCTACAACGGTGCGGCCCACATCTTCGGGCCACAAAAGGGCGCCGATGCTGACGCCGTCGAACTTCTCGACGCGGGGCTGCGCAATCTCGCCTCGGTGGTGCGGGAGGCGACCGGGATCGACATCGACATTCCAGGAGCCGGTGCGGCCGGAGGCTTCCCGGCGACCTTTGTGGCGTATGCCAACGCGTCCGTGGAGCGTGGCTTTGACCTGGTCGCGAGCCTGATTGATCTGGAAACAGCCTTGGACGGCAGCGATCTTGTCATCACCGGTGAGGGCTCCCTCGATGCGCAGTCGTTGTCCGGGAAAGGCCCGCTCGGTGTTGCCGACGCGGCGCACGAGCGGGGGATTCCCGTCGTCGTTATTGCCGGGCGCATCACGGTGACGCCGGAGCAGCTCGCCCAGCACGGCGTGGTCGCCGCGGTCAGTGCCACGGATGTGGCCGGATCGCCGGAGGCCGCGCTGGCCGACGCCGCGCGCTACACCACGATCGCCACCTCCGAGGCGCTCAACGGGATCTAGCTGGATTTTCCGCTCTTCCCTCGGGGTCCGGCCCGGATTGAGGTTTGTGCTGCGCTGAGCGGTGAGGCGTCCCAGATGGGATGATGGAGGCGCAGGGTCGCTCAGGCCCGCATTCTTGGCTCTACACATGCCCGGCCGGCGGAGGATTTTCAACCATGACAGCAAATGATGCCCTAACCACCCGGTCCATGCCGACGCCTGAGGTTGCCGATGAACGGATGCCACGGCTGGCCAACGTTCCCGCCTTTACCGACTACATGGCCACGGGGTGGGGCACGCCTGATAGGACCCCGCCCGTCGTGGCCGGGGCCGCTGCTGCCGCGGGGCACCATCGGACGCGCCTCTCCGAGCACTTCCCGGGCCAGGCGCTGGTGGTCGGCGCCGGAACCGCACCCGTCCGAGCCAATGACACCTACTACGACTTCCGTCCCGACTCCGACTTTTACTGGCTGAGTGGGGCCGCCATTGATGGAGCCGTGCTGGTCATGGTCCCCTCTGGCTCCTCGCACGATGCCACACTGTACATTCCTGCTCCGTTCTACCCCGGCGACCCGCAGTTCTTTACGAACGCAGCCCACGGCGAGATGTGGGTGGGTTCCGCCCCCGACTTCTCCGACTGGGCTGAGGCGCTGGCGCTGCCCGTCAAGCCCCTCACCGAGCTCGACGCCGGAATCGCCGCCGCCATGCACGCAGCCTCCGGTACGCTCACCGCAGGAAAGGTGCCAACGGACGTCTGCGCCCGCCACGGGATCGGCTCCGAATCCGGGTTGGGCCAGCGGATGGCGGTCCTGCGCATGGTCAAGGACGACTGGGAGATCGCCCAGCTCCGTGAGGCGGTGGACCACACGATTGACGGCTTTGCCGCCGTCGTGCGTGAAGTCCCGAACGCCATCCGCGGCGGTGGGGAACGCTGGCTGCAGGGCACCTTTGACCGGCACGCCCGCACCACGGGCAACGGGGTCGGCTACGCCACGATTGTGGGCAGCGGCAAGCACGCACCCACCTTGCACTGGGTCCGCTGCGACGGGCCGGTACTCGAGGATGCCGTGCTGTTATTGGACATGGGTGTGGAGGTCAACAGCTTCTACACGGCCGATGTCACACGCACCTTCCCGGGATCTGGCACGTTCAGCCCCGTCCAGCGGCAGGTCCACGACCTCGTCGAGAAGTCGCACCGGGCCGGCCTCGCCGCCGTGGGACCCGGCAAACCGTGGAGCGACTTCCACGTGGCCTGCATGGAAGTTATCGCCAACGGCCTCAATGACTGGGGTCTACTGCCGGTCTCCGTGGACGAGGCACTCTCGCCCAAGGGGCAGCATCACCGCCGCTACCTAGTCTGCGGCGTGGGCCACCACCTGGGCCTGGACGTCCACGACTGCGCCCATTCCAGCTACGAGCACTACCAGGGCGCCACGATGGAGTCCGGCATGGTCCTCGCCGTGGAGCCGGGCCTTTATTTCCATGAAAACGACCTCACGCTTCCGCCGGAATTCCGCGGCATGGGGGTCCGTCTCGAGGACAATGTGCTGATCACGCCCACCGGCTCCGAGGTCATTTCCGAGGCCCTGCCGATTGATGCCGCGGGCATTGAGGCGTGGATGTCGAGGGCGCAAAAATAGTCCCTCGCAACCTCCTATAGGGGACGGCGACCAGCCATGGGGCAACGAGGAATGTTCTGTTCTGCGCAAAGTTCGCCGCGAACTTGCCGCACAACAGTGTTGTGCGGCAAGTTCAACGCCAACTCAACGCAGAACAGTTCGTTCTACTTTCCTAGCGTGACCTCGGCAGGCTGATCATCGGGCAGAAGGGGGTCGGTGGCCGTGCCGCGCCACTTCGCCAGCGCGTTCATGCCGTGGTAAATCACCAAGGCGGCGGCGGTGCCCAACGCGATGCCCTCAAAGGTGAGGCTTCCGGCCACCCAGGTGAAGTTCGCGATGCCAATGATGAGCGCGACGGCAGCCGTGGTCAGGTTGATGTTGTTGGAGAAGTCCACCTTGTTCTGGACCCAGATGCGCACACCCAGGATGCCGATCATGCCGTAGAGCAAGGTTGCCGCACCACCGAGAACACCCACGGGCACGGTTGCGATGACCTCGCCGAACTTGGGGGAGAAGCTCAGCAGGAGTGCGGCGATACCGGCGACCCAGTATGCGGCCGTCGAGTACACCTTTGTGGCTGCCATGACGCCAATGTTTTCCGCGTACGTTGTTGTACCGGAGCCTCCTCCGAATCCGGCGAAGGTCGTGGCGACGCCGTCGGCAATGATGGCGCGGCCGGCGTAAGCGTCCAGGTTTTCGCCCGTCATGAGGGCCACCGACTTCACATGGCCAATGTTCTCGGCCACCAGCACGAGCACCACGGGAATGAACAAGCCCAGTACGGCGAAGTGGAAGGTGGGGGTCTGGAAGTGCGGCAGACCGATCCAGGTGGCCTCATTGACCTTGGAGAAATCTACTTCGTTGCGCAGCACGGCCACGAGGTAGCCCACCAAAACGCCCACCAGAATGGCCAGACGGCCCAGAATGCCGCGGAACAAGACGCTGACCAGGATGATGACGGCCAGCGTGATGATGGCCGTGACGGGTGCGAGTTTGACGTTGTTCCACGCGGCCGGGGCCAGGTTCAAGCCAATCAAGGCCACGATGGTTCCCGTAACGGGAGCAGGCATGAGCCGGTTGATCCAGGACGAACCAAACTTCTGCACGAGCAAGCCGAGAATCGCCAGCGTCACACCGGCAATCACCACGCCGCCGAGCGCGCCGGCCACGCCGAACTGCTGCTGCGAGGCCATAATCGGGGCGATGAAGGCAAAGCTGGAACCGAGGTAGCTCGGCACCTTGCCGCGAGTCATCACCAAGAAGAGCAGGGTGCCGATGCCGGAAAAGAACAGCGTCGTCGCGGGCGGCATGTTGGTGATCAGGGGGACCAGGAACGTTGCGCCGAACATGGCCACCACATGCTGCAGGCCGATCCCAATCGTGCGCGGCCAGCTCAGCCGTTCGCTGGGGGACACAACCTGCCCCGGCGCGATGGTCCGGCCGTCTCCGTGAACGCTCCACTTAGTGCCCAACAAACTCATGCGCTTCTCCGATTCTGGGGCCGTTCCTGAATGAGGCCCGCCCATAAGAATATAGGAGTGTGGGGCTTAGGGGTGAGGTATGTGTCCCTCATTGGTCAAAAGCACGACGCCGAGAAGATCGTTAAGCGCGTGGGCCAGGTCCGGATGAGCTAGTTCATACCGGGACCGGCGCCCCTCTGCGATGGCCACGGCGAGGCCACATCCGCGCAGGCAGGAGAGGTGGTTGGAAATGCTTTGCCGGGAAACACCCAATTGTTCCGCGAGATCGGCGGGATACTGCGGCGCCTTGGCCAGGCCCATGAGGATTTCGGCCCGGGTGGGGTCGGAGAGGGCATATCCAAAGCGCGCCAGCACGGCTGCGTTGCTAATGGGCTTCATTCTCAATATCATACATTAGTTGCTGAATTCATCCGTCGATGTACTATTGAGGTATGTCAGGCCACAATCATTCCCATTCCCACGCCGGCGCCCCGGGCGAAAGCCACCAGGGCCGCATTGCCGTGGCGCTGGGCATCACCGTGGCTGTTTTTATCTTTCAAATTATTGGTTCACTGCTCACGGGCTCGCTGGCCCTGCTCTTTGATTCGGCCCATGTTCTGACAGATGCTGGCGGGCTTGCGATGGCTCTGCTGGCCGCCCGGCTCATGACCCGTCCCGCAACGAGCAAGCGCACCTGGGGTTTCGCCCGCGCGGAAGTCCTCGCGGCAACAGCGCAAGCCGCCGTGCTTCTCGCCGTCGGACTTGTGGTGTTGGTGGAGGGAATCCAGCGCCTCTTTAACCCCGCGGAGATTGCTTCCAACGAGATGATCGTGTTTGGTGCGATCGGCCTGCTGGGCAATATTGTGTCGATGTTTGTGTTGATGGGCGGGCGCAATAATAACTTCAATATGCGCGCCGCATTCCTCGAGGTACTCAACGATGCGCTGGGCTCCGTGGCGGTCATCATCGCCGCGATCATCATTTCCACGACCGGTTGGATGCAGGCCGACGCGGTTGTGGCCATGCTCATCGGCGTCCTGATCCTGCCGCGCACCGTGAAACTTCTGCTGCAAACCATCAGCGTGCTGCTGGAATCCACGCCGTCAGGTCTGGATTTGGATAAGGTGCGCGTGCACATTCTCGAACTGGAGCACGTCATCAGCGTGCACGATCTGCACGCGAGCCAGATCGCCACGGGGCTGCCCATTTTGTCGGCGCATGTGGTGGTTGACGACGGATGCTTCCACGACGGCCACGTGCCGCAGTTGCTCGACGCGCTCCAGCATTGCGTGGCCGGGCACTTCGAGGTCAGCGTGGAGCACTCCACCTTCCAGCTCGAAACGGCCGCCCATGCCGACCACGAACACGGCGCACACCACTAGCGCGTACGCCAGGTTTCCCCGCGTCGTGGCCAGCCCACGAAAAATGCCATAGTTGGGCGTTTTCGCCACAGCTGGGCATTCTCGCTATAGCTCGGCCTATAGCGAGACTGCCTACCTATAGCGAGAGTGCCCAACGATGGCATTGTCGAAGCCTCAGAGGCCCCAGTGGCGTCCGGTGTTAGGAGATCACGCCGTCCACGAGGGCCTTGGCCTCGGCCTGAACCTGGGCGAGGTGCTCGGCGCCCTTGAAGGACTCGGCGTAAATCTTGTACACGTCCTCGGTGCCGGAGGGGCGAGCCGCGAACCAGGCGTTCTCGGTGGTGACCTTCAGGCCGCCGATGGCTGCGCCGTTGCCGGGAGCCTCGGTCAGCTTGGCCGTGATCCTCTCGCCAGCCAGGGTGGTGGCCGTGACGTCGGCCGCGGAGAGCTTGCCCAGCGCGGCCTTCTGCTCCCGGGTTGCCGCCGCGTCGATGCGCGCGTACGACGGCGCCCCAAAGCGATCTGTCAGCTCACCATAGTGCGCCGAGGGCGACTTACCCGTGACGGCGGTGATTTCCGAGGCCAGCAGGGCCAGCAGGATGCCGTCCTTGTCCGTGGTCCAGACCGAGCCGTCCTTCTTCACGAAGGAGGCGCCGGCGGATTCCTCGCCACCGAAGACGCCTTCTCCGGAGAGCAGGCCGGGGACGAACCACTTGAAGCCCACGGGGACCTCGACGAGCTGGCGGCCCAGATCTGCGGCCACGCGGTCAATGATGGAGGAGGACACGAGCGTCTTGCCCACACCGGCGGTGGCCGGCCACTGCGAACGGTGCGTATACAGGTACTGGATGGCCACGGCGAGGTAGTGGTTAGGGTTCATCAGGCCACCATCGGGGGTGACGATTCCGTGGCGGTCGGCGTCTGCGTCGTTTCCGGTCGCGATGTCGTAGGGCGCACCGGCCTTGAGCTTGTTGATGAGCGAGGCCATGGCCGACGGCGAGGAGCAGTCCATACGGATCTTCTCATCCCAGTCGAGGGTCATGAAGGCCCACTGCGGATCCACGGTGGGGTTGACCACAGTCAGGTTGAGGTTGTGACGTTCGCCAATCTCGCCCCAGTAGTCCACCGAGGCGCCACCCATGGGGTCGGCGCCGATGCGCACACCAGCAGCGCGGATCGCGTCCAGGTCCAAGACGGACGGCAGGTCGTCAACGTAGCTAGAGAGGAAATCGAACTTGCCCGTGGTGCTGGCCTCCATGGCGACGCTCAGGAGGACGCGCTTGACGCCCCGCAAACCGTTTTCCAGCAGTTCGTTGGCACGGTTGGCGATCCAGCCGGTGGCGTCGGAATCGGCCGGGCCGCCGTGAGGGGGGTTGTACTTGAAGCCGCCGTCACCGGGAGGGTTGTGTGAGGGGGTCACGACAATGCCGTCGGCCAGGCCCTCGGTGCGGCCCTTGTTGTGGCTTAAGATGGCGTGCGAAACGGCCGGGGTGGGTGTGTAGCCGTGGCGGGCATCGATCAAAACCTCGACGCCGTTGCCGGCCAAAACCTCTAGGGCCGTGTTTTGTGCCGGCTCGCTGAGGGCGTGGGTGTCCTTGCCCATGTACAACGGTCCGGTGATGCCCTGGCCTGCTCGGTATTCAACGATGGCCTGCGTGATGGCCGCGATGTGGCCCTCATTGAAGGACGCCTTAAGGGAAGACCCTCGGTGTCCCGAGGTACCAAACGCCACTCGCTGCGCTGGATCACTCAGATCGGGCACAAGATCGAAGTATGCGTCCAGCAAATTTCGAAGGTCAACAAGGTCCTGGGGAAGGGCAACAGTGCCCGCGCGACTAGCCATAGTCCCAGCATGCCAGAGGAGCAGGCAGATTAGCACGCAGTGCCCATTCTATGAACCGTGATGTTCCTTGCCCGATAGCGCCTGTGCCGGGAGGCGGCCGTCCTCAGGGAGGATGCCCCGAGATGATAGTCGAGCTATCTTGATGACGCTGCACTACCATGGGAGTCACCTTATAGATCATCGATTTGCCCCTCAAGACGAGCGGGACAAGTAGTCAGCAGGAGCTAGCCGTGTCCAACCAACCAGAGATTCCCCGCCCGTATGAGGGGCAGGCGCCTAAATATGCGCCGCCGGGCTATTACGCGCCAGCATCCCCGCCGCCGAGCGATGACATGCAGCCGCCAGCCCCGAGCCAGCCGGTCTACTCTCCCGCCCCGCTGTACTCGCAGGGCGTTCCGGAATACAGCATCCCGGTGACCGGGCCGCGTGGCTTGAGCCTGAGCAGCATGATTATTGGCCTAGTCTCCCTTGTGGCAGGCGCAGGATTCATCATCGCACCGCAGATCGTGGGTATCGTGCTCGGACACCTAGGGCTTCGCAAGGAAAACCCGCAGGGGCGCGCCTTTGCTATCACCGGCTTGATCACCAACTATTTAGCGCTCGTGATTTGGGTGGCCCTATACGCGTTCCTCATTCTGGTCATCGCGGTCGCTGAGGGTGAATCGGGTTACTAACTCCTAGGGGTGTTCGTCCCTTAAAGTCCGGCGGCACCTCCTCTTCGATGAAGTGAAGAGGAGGTGCCGCCGTCGTACTTTAAAGGCATATGACTACATGATGCCGGCCATCAACTTCTTGACGGGCTTGCGGCACAGGAACAGCGCGACACCAAAGCCGACGGAGACCAGACCCACGACGAGGAAGTAGGGGGTCTCGTTGTTGGCGTCGTACCACTGGGCGAGCACGCCGGACATGGCTGTTCCGAGGGAGACGGACAGGAAGAACAGGGCTACCATCTGCGTCTGGAAGGCGGCCGGGGCCAGCTTCGTGGCCAGCGACAAGCCGACCGGGGAGAGCATGAGCTCGGCGATCGTGAAGAGCAAGAGGATGAAGACGATGGCCATCATAGGTACCGCAGCCATGCCGGCAAACGGGATGAACAGCAGGTAGGCCAGACCCATGACGATGAGAGCGGCCGAGAATTTTGCGGGGGTGCCGGGCTGGCGGGAACCCCACTTGGTCCACAGCGCGGCAAAGACGCCGGCCAGAACGATGATGAAGACCGGATTGATCGAGACGACCCAGCTGGCCGGAACTTCCCAGCCAAGAATGCTGCGATCGAGGCGCTTGTCCGCGTACAGGGCGATGACGGTGAACTGCTGCTGGAACAAGGACCAGAACACGGCGCTGGCCAGGAATAGCGGGATGAAGGAGTACACGCGGCTGCGATCCACTCCGGTGACCGACTTATTGCTTAGGATCACGGCGAAGTAGGCGATGGCAGCCAGAATCACGAAGGCAACAATGATCCACTTGAGGTTCACAGCCGTAATGAGCTTGAAGGCAACAGCCAAAACGATGACGATGACGGCGGCCACGGCCAATATGCCAACCTTGGCATATTGGTTCTTGGGCAGCGGGTTGGCCACGCGGTGCGCCGTTTCCGGCAGGTTCTTGCGCGTCAGTCCGTACTGCAACAGACCAAGGGCCATACCGACGGCGGCGGCCGCGAAACCAACGTGGAAGCCCCAGGTAACCTGCAACCAGCCGGTGACCAGCGGCCCAATGAGACCACCGATGTTGATGCCCATGTAGAAGATCGAGAATCCGGCGTCGCGGCGCTCGTCTTCCTTGGAGTACAGGGTCCCCACGAGGGAGGTGGCGTTCGCCTTCAAACCACCGGAACCCACGCCGATCAAGATCAAGCCCGTGGCAAGACCGATCGTGCCGGGGAGCAGGGCCAGGGACAGGTGTCCGGCCATGATGAGGATCGCGCTGTAGAACAAGACGCGTTCGGAACCCATCAGGCGGTCGGCAATCCAGGCGCCAAGGATGGTGGAGAGGTACACGCCACCGCCGTAGGCTCCCACGATTCCCAGAGCCGTGCCTTCGTCAATACCAAGGCCACCCTGGGTGACCGTGTAGTACATGTAGTAGGCGAGGATGCCCTGCATGCCGTAGAAGGAGAATCGTTCCCACAGCTCGACGCTGAAGAGATTCAGCAGCATTTTCGGCTGTCCGAAGAAGGAAGTATCGCGGGGGTTTTGTGCTGTCTGGGCCGTTTCGGCGGGACTCTTTTGTGAACTCACAGAGTCAATTTTTGCATTATAGTCACGAATCGTCACATTCTGACGGAATGGTGGACCCTCAAACTACACTCCCGGCGCTCGCGTTAGGCCCGTCGGGTGGGCCCACGCGCTAGTGGGAGCCGCCGCGAGGAATGAGCGGTGGGAGAGCGTGGGGACTAGGCTTAGCCACAGTATTTATCTATTGCTGCTAGGAGTGAAAATGTCAGACATCATGAATGTCAACGTTGCTGAATTGGGCGCGGACGCCGTGATTTTGGATGTCCGTGAAGACTACGAATGGGAAGCCGGGCACGTTGACGGTGCCATTCATATTCCTCTCGAGCAGCTCCCTGCACGTCTGGAAGAACTTGATCCCGACACTGATTTGAACGTTATCTGCCGCACGGGTGGCCGTTCCTTCCGCGCCACCACCTGGTTGAACCAAAACGGTTACAGTGCGTTTAACGTCATTGGTGGCATGGGTGCATGGTTCGAAGCGGACAAGCCCATGGTTTCCTCCTCCGGGGAAACTCCACACGTTCTCTAAATCCTCATTATCGCTGCAACGAACAGGTTCCCATGATTTCCGTGCCCAACACATCCGCACTTCCCCTCACGTTCCTTGGCCCGGAGGGGACCTTTACGGAGGCTGCCCTGTTGCAGGTTCCGGGTGCGGTGGACATGGAACGAATCCCCTCGACCAACGCCGCCTCGGCCCTGGCTAAAGTCCGGAAGGGCGAGGCGTTTGCCGCCATGTTGCCCATCGAGAACTCCATCGAGGGCGGCGTCCCGGCAACCTTGGACGCCATCTCCAACGGTCTGGAACTAAGGATTTTGCACGAGGTCGTGGTGCCGGTCAGCTTCGTTCTCGTGGCACCCGCGGGCGTCACCCTGGCCGACATCACGGCCGTCGGAACTCATCCCCATGCTTGGGCGCAAACTCGCGATTGGTTTGGCGAACACCTGCCGAATGCCGCTCACGTCCCGGCCAATTCGACGGCGGCTGCCGCACACTCGCTCGTCGCCGGCACCGATGCCTTCCAGGCTGCCGTCTGTGCACCACTTGTTGCCGAGCAAACGGGACTGAACATCCTCGCCGCAGCGATCGAAGACAACATTGGTGCGGTGACTCGCTTTATTCTTGTCGGTCAGCCGGGTACCTTGCCGGAGCCGACCGGAGCGGATAAGACCACTCTGGCCATTCCGCTGCCGGAAGATCACCCCGGTGCGTTGATGGCGATTCTGGAACAGTTCGCCAGCCGTGGCGTGAACCTGAGTCGCATCGAGTCGCGCCCCACAGGCCAGTTCCTTGGCCACTACATTTTTAGCGTGGATGTTGACGGCCATGTGCGGGACGCGCGCGTGGCTGATGCGCTGCGAGGATTGCATCGGGTGAGCCCGGGCATGCGCTTCCTTGGATCGTACCCACGGGCAGACCGGCAAGAGCCGCTCATTCGTTCCTACAATTCAGATGCAGCCTTTGGCGAAGCAGCTGACTGGGTGGACTCGCTCTTGTAGGAAGTTACGCCGGTTTTGCCAATTTGCGCATGCCCCGGCCGATCACGATAAAGATGGCGATCGCGAAGGCCACAGGGATAAGCTGGCCAAAGAAGCCGTCGCCAATAATCAGCTGCGTGACTACCTTGAGCAGCAAGAGGGCTCCCGTGCTGGCAACGCCTAGCAGGGGGCTCAGGGTTTCGGGCATCCAGCGCCGCAGGAGCATCAAGAGACCTGAACCGGCGATGGTGACGGCGAGAGCCAGCCCCAGCATGGACAGCAAGAGCATGTACCACGGGGCAAACAAAATATTTGTCAGCACCTGGGCGAAGGCTCCCAGGGATTCAAGGATGCCCAAGATGGTTAAGAGCGCGCCGCCGAGCCGTTTAAATTTCAGGGATGCGGCCGGAATTTGATGTTGGACCGGCTTTGTACCGGCTGGTTGACTAGACGACGGAACTGCCGGTTGAATTTTCGGCTTGTCCGACGAGGGGTGACTCACGGGGTAACTCCTGGTCCACAAGTTAAAGCATTTAGTAGCTCCTTCAAGAATACGCTGTGGCGGGACCCTTTCGCGGCCGCGGCCGCGAACCTATGATTGGCCTATCTTTAGGAATTCATTACCCGGCTGTCGCAGTTGACCCGAACAGGAAAGAGGTGAGTGCATCATGACTCCCCAAGAAGAATCGGTGCATGTTGAAAAGGACAGCAACGACGACGGCATCATCGTCAATCCGGGTACGCGTGAAGGACGCGACACCTCAGTAGGTGACGAGGGCGACGACGCCAATGAACTGCGCTTTGACGAGGAAACCCGCCTCATTCGCGAGCAATCGCAACGCCCTGAAACCGACTAGCTATCGAAGGATTTAGGCTGGGTTGTTTGGTGCGGCAACACGGACCAAGACGGCCTTCGGCTCAACGCTGACCTTGACGCAGGTTGCGGGGCCTGACGGGTCGCCGTCGATCTGGGTTTCTACCGGCATGACGGTACGGATGGTCAGCTTCTGAGAGCGGTAAAAATCGATGACCGGGACGTTGCTTTTGTGACGGAAAACGACCTTGCCGGCCATCGCCATCCAGCCCAAAGCGCTGCGGGGGCTCACCACGACAATGTCCAAGACGCCGTCGTCAATCAAAGCGTCAGGGACAAAATCAATGCCACCGGGCAACAAGCCGCAGTTGGCGAACATGACAGAACGAATCTTGCGCTGCTGCGCCGGTTCATTGTCCAGCTCGATGCTGACCTTCTTGCGCGGACCGGCCATATGCCGCAGCCCGGCCTCGCTATAAGCCAACCAGCCCACGTGCTCTTTGAGCTTTGAATTGGTGTCGCTCATGACCTCGGCATCCATGCCAAGACCGGCGATGACCATGAAGGAGTGCTTGGAGACGGAACCGGTGACGGCGTCCTCGAGCTCCATGAGTCCGGAGTCGATATGACGCTGGTGACCAAAGAGGGCAATCTGAACGCTGCCGGCAATGTCCGTGACATCCAGATCAAGGTTGCGGGCCAAAAGATTTCCGGTGCCGAGCGGGACAATGCCTAGGGGCACCTCGGTGCGGCGCAGGGTCTGAGCCACAGCGCGGACTGTGCCGTCCCCACCGCCCACAATGACGACGTCGGCCTTGGCATCCAGCGCGGCCTGGGCCATGGCGTAACCCGGGTCCTCGGCGGTGCTTTCCAGGAAGATCGGGTCCGGCCACCCAGCCTTGGAGACGGAGCGGGTGATCAGGGTCTTGGCATCGTGAACGCCACTTTTGGTGGGGTTGTAGATGAATACGACCTGCTGTTTTGCCAGATGAATCTTATGGGGAGAGTCGGCAACGACGCTGCGGGTGTGTTTCTGCGCGAGCTTGCGTACCCCCAGCCAACTCATGGCAGTTACAAGCACAAGAATGACCACAATGATGGCGACAAGAAGTTCAGTTGACATGATTGACTAACCATATCCCGTGAAGTTGCATTGATTCGATAGGCTTAGTGCGTGATCGATGTACGAGACCTCTGCGAAAATCCTGAAATCTACCGTGCCAGCCAAAGTGCTCGCGGTGCCGAACCGTCTGTGGTGGACGCAATTATCGCCGCGGATAGCTCCCGGAAGTCGGCGATCACCTCTTTTGAGGCTTTGCGGGCCGAGCAAAATGCCTTTGGTAAGAAGGTTGCCAAGGCTAAGGGAGAAGAAAAGCAGGCGCTCCTGGCCGAGGTCAAGGAGCTGGCTGCATCCGTAAAGACGGCGTCCGCCGCTGCCGATGCCGCCGCCGCCGAGCTCGACGCGCTGGTCCGGGCCATCCCGAACCGCGTCGCCGATGGCGTTCCCGAAGGTGGGGAGGATGACTTCGTCGTCGTCAAGACTGTTGGCACACCCCGCGAATTCCCCGATTTCAAGCCCAAGGATCACCTGGAAATTGGTGAGCTGATCGGCGCGATCGACATGGAACGCGGCGCCAAGGTGTCCGGTTCACGCTTCTACTTCCTCAAGGGTGTTGGCGCGCGTCTGGAGATGGCGCTGCTACAGATGGCCATGGATCAGGCGATCGAGGCCGGTTTCACGCCCATGATCACCCCCACGCTGGTTCTGCCCGAAACCATGGCCGGCACCGGCTTTGACGTGGCACACGACGCCGAAATTTACCGCCTGGCCGAGGATGATCTCTACCTCGTGGGCACCTCCGAGGTGGCCCTCGCCGGTTACCACGGCAATGAAATCATCAACGTTGACGAGCCTGTTCGATACGCTGGCTGGTCTTCCTGCTACCGCCGAGAGGCCGGTTCGCACGGCAAGGACACCCGTGGCATCATCCGCGTGCACCAGTTCAACAAGGTGGAAATGTTTGTTTACACCACGGTTGAAAAGGCTGCCGAGGAGCACCAGCGCCTGCTCGCGTGGGAAGAGGAAATGCTCGCCAAGGTTGAGCTGCCCTACCGCGTGATCGACACGGCCGCCGGCGATCTGGGCATGTCCGCATCCCGCAAGTTCGACTGCGAGGCGTGGGTCCCCACCCAGGACGCTTACCGCGAGCTGACTTCCACCTCGAACTGCACCACGTTCCAGGCCCGTCGCCTCAACATCCGCGAGCGTCTTGTGACGGACGACGGCGGCAAGGGTGGCACTCGCGCTGTTGCCACGCTCAACGGCACGCTGGCAACGACCCGCTGGATCGTTGCCATCCTCGAGCACCACCAGAACGCCGACGGTTCCGTCAATGTCCCCGTGGCACTGCGCAAGTACCTCGGCGGCATGGAAGTCTTCCCGGTTTTGTAAGGACTTCTGCTCTTCTCCGGAGGTACATGAACGCCGGGTTACTACCCACACTGTGCACACAGCTGTGAGTAGTAACCCGGCGTTCATGTTTAAGTCATGAGCCCCATGGGGAAAAGCGCCGTTGAGCTGTTGAGTGGTCACATCACGCCCTTATCCCAGCGGCGAAGCGGCGTTATCTGGCGGGTCAACGCTGTGGTGATGCTCCGCTGCGCCGTCCTGCCCAGCCTCCTCCAGTCTCGAGAAGTTCACCGCGTTAACAGTCCCAGTATGTGGCGTTTTAAGGTCCATCTGATTCACTAGATCTATGACAATGACAGTAAACACTGCAATCCCCGGCATCGATGACCGGGCCAATGAAACTACCAAGTACCTCGTCGCCCTTGACGTTGACGGCACTCTCGTTGACCACGACGGCGTGATGACCGACGGTGTCCGTGAGGCCGCGCGCGCCGTGGTTGACGCGGGCCACCACGTCATCATCGCGACCGGCCGCTCGCTCGGCGCGCTCCTGCCCATCGTGGAGATGATTGGCCTGCGCAGCGGCTACGGCGTCTGCTCCAACGGCGGCGTGACGATCCGCCTCGACCCGGAATTGGCCGACGGCTATGAGGTCATCGAGCGGGTCACCTTTGATCCGGCGCCCGCCCTCAACGCTTTGCGCGACAAGGTTCCCGGCGCCCGATTCGCGCTGGAGGATGCCAACGGCAAGTTCCTCTCTACCTCCCGCTTCCAGGACGACAGCTTTGGAATTGAAGCCGAGGGCGTCGACTTCCACCACCTCCTGCAGACCGAAGCCGTGCGCGTCGTGGTCAATAGCGCCGAGGCCAGCACCGAACAATTTGCCGATGCCATCTCCGCCGCCGGACTCAGTGGCGTCACCTACGCGATCGGCTGGAGTGCCTGGCTCGATATTGCCGCCGCCGGTGTCACGAAGGCCTCCGCACTCGAGGTCCTGCGCGCCTCCCTCGACGTGGACAACGCCCTGACCGTGGCCGTGGGGGACGGCACCAATGACATCGAGATGCTCCGCTGGGCCGGTCGCGGCGTGGCGATGGGCCAGGCACTGGACGAGGTCAAGGATGCCGCCAACGAGGTGACTGCTTCCGTGTTCGACGACGGAGCTGCCGCCACCTTGCGCAGTTTGCTCTAGTCCCAGCCACTCCCGCCGGCCCACCGTTGAGTCGCCACGTCGCGCCCTTATCGAAGCGCGTTATGGGCGTTAGCTGACGACTCAACGTAGGCTGCAGGGACAAAAACGGCGGCGCTCCCCACATAGGGGGAGCGCCGCCGTCGTTATGAGCGAAAAGGACTAGTGTCCCTCGGCCTCGAAGCGCTTGATGGAAGCTTCGAGCTCAGCCTCGGCAGCTGCGCGGTCGGCCCAGCCCTCAGCCTTGACCCACTTGCCGGGCTCCAGGTCCTTGTAACGCGTGAAGAAGTGCTCGATCTCCTTGACCAGGAATTCGTCAACATCGGAGAGTTCCTGGATGTGGTCGAAGCGCTTGTCGTCAACAACACACAGAACCTTGGCATCTCCACCGCCATCATCGGTCATGTTGAACACGGCGATGGGGCGAGCGTCCACCACAACGCCCGGGTGCAGGTCAAAGTCCTGCAGCATGACGAGGGCGTCCAGGGGATCGCCGTCTTCGCCGAGGGTGTTGTCGAAGAAGCCGTAGTGGGTGGGGTACTGCATCGAGGTGAACAGCACGCGGTCCAGGCGGACACGGCCGGTCTCGTGGTCAACTTCGTACTTGACGCGTGATCCGCGGGGGATCTCGATGGTGACGTCGTGCTTCATCGTTATGCTCCTCATGAGGTGGTGCGCGCAGCCTGACGCGGCCTTGCGCGAAAATTCCGTCTAGTATGAGGATATAGGCGCTTTCGTCGCGCTAAAAACCCGCCTGGATTTTTCCCGGCTCATTCTTGCCCTTTTTTCGGCCCATTTACGCGCCGGGACACTTCACGAAGGAACGCCAGCTCTATGGGACGCACGTCGAAAGTTGTGACGAGCGGATTACTCATCTGCGCCTTGGCTGCCGTGAGCGTTCCGGTGGGCCTGCAGCTGGCCCCGGCCTTCCTCCCGCACGATCCCGCCGCCGTCGCCGTTGTCCCTGCCGCCCAGGAATTGCCCACGGAGCTCGGTGAAGTTGCCGCGGTGACGCCCCTGGTATCCACGGCGCCCCTGCCCGATACCGCGGCGCTGGCCGGCGAGTTGAAAAAAGCTTTAACGTACGACGGCGCAGGTACTTTTGGCATGTACGTCGCCGATGCTTTGACCGGCCAAGAGATTTTTTCCCAGGCGGCTGAGACCGCCAAGACCCCAGCCTCAAACTTGAAGTTGTTGACCGCCGGTGCGGCACTCAAGACTCTTGGTGCGGAGACGCGCTTCACGACGACCGTGGTGTCCGGTGCCACGCCCACAGAGCTGGTGCTGCGTGCCGGCGGAGATGCCATGCTGGCCGCCGGTGACAGCGATGCGACGTCGACCATGGGTCATGCGGGTTTGGCGACCCTGGCACAGGAAACCGCGAAGGCTTTGTCGGCCGCTGGCGTGTCCGGGCCGGTGACGCTGTCAATCGACGACACCTTGTTCACGGGATCCGCACTCAACCCCAAGTGGAGCCGGGAGGATGTTGACGCGGGCGAAATTGCTCCCATTTTCCCCATGGCGTTGAACGCTGGCCGTGTTGCTCCCGGAGTTCTCACGGGAGCTCGCCCGCAGGATTCCGCGGTGGCTGTCGCGGAGGCGTTTGCCGCGGCCTTGGAATCAGCCGGGGTATCGACGAACGGTGCCATCACCCGCGGGAGCGTTCCTGTTGCGGAGGCTTCCACTGCGCCCGGGCAGGCTCAGCCCGGAACGGTCCTGGCGTCGGTTAGCTCGGCAACTGTGGCTGAGCAGACCCAGTTCATGCTGGAAGAATCTGATAATTATGTGGCCGAGGTGCTCGCACGCATGACGGCCGTGAAGTTGGGCCTTGACGCCAGTAACGCCGGTGCTGTGGCGGCCGTGCGTCAGGTTGTTGCCGAATTGGGCTTGCCCATGGACGACATCGTGACGACAGATAACAGCGGCCTGGCCACGGGCAATCTCATGAGCCCCAAGAATTTCGTGGACTTGCTGACCTTGATGCTGGAGGACTCATCCTCCGATATCGGCCAGGCGTTGCAGGGGCTTCCCATCGCGGGGCTGACCGGATCCCTGAGCGGCCGATTTACCAGCGCGAGCCAGCTTCCCGGAGCCGGACTGGTCCGGGCTAAGACCGGATCCCTGAACCAGGTGACGTCCCTGTCCGGGTATGTCATTAACAGCGATGGGCGTCTCCTCGTCTTTTCCATCCTGGGCAATGGCCTCACAGATGGCGCGGCGGTCGCTCGCCCCGTGGTCGATGCGGCCGCCGCCGTCCTAGCCCAGAGCTAGTTCGCCAGGGCCTTCTCCAACGCCTCGCCACGCTGGGTGAGGAAGGTGTTCAGAGTCTTGGCTTTCGCCGCGATCTCATCCTGGGTCAGGTCGTCGCTGACGGGCACCGAATCGGTAATGGTACTCAGAAGCGAGGTGGCCGTTCCGTCGCTAAAGACCTTCGTGTAGAGCTCCTGGTAGGCGGCGTCGTAGAGTTTCTTGAAACTCGTCGAGGCCAGGAAGCGGGTCTTGAGCGAGTTGCCGCCCTTTCCTGTTCCGGCGGCACCCTTGCCTCCACCACCCATGGACAGGGAGGTGTCGGGGCTAGCCGTGGCATTGCCACTCAAGGCCAGATTTAGATCCCAGGAGATGACCGAGATCTTCTTGCTCGTGAGGTCATAGCTCAGATAGTAGTTTTGTCCCGGGCCCGCCATGTCATCGGAGTTAGCCAGCAGATTCTGTGTTGCCGCGTACTTGGCAAAGGAATCCACATCAACATAGTTGGCCAATTCGGCGTCAAAGGTAGCATCGTCAGCTGCGTCCAACCACTTGAGGAAGGCGACGATCGGGGTAGCGTCCTGGGTGTCCTCCTTGTTCAGCTGCTTGAACTGATCTTTATAAGTCGCCAGGTCATCGCCTTGATACGTGAAGCTTGACTCGGCGTCGGCCTTGAAGACCACGCTATTGCCGTCGTCGATGCTCTCGCCGTAGGACTCGTCAGGGTTTTCCAAGAGCAGGCGGGTCTGGGTGTCCGAGCCGTTGACGGAGTACGTCGTGTAGGCGTAGCGCTGCGTGGGCTGGTCCGTTGCGGCCGTGATGGACAGGGCCAACGCCTCGTTGATGACGGGGGATCCCGGGCGGAGCGCCAACTGAGTCAGGCCCTCGTACTCGGTGCCGTCGACGTACTTGTCGAAGCGGATCAGCAACGGCAGGGAAGCCGGATCATCGAAGGAGATACTCGAGGAATCACCCATGCCGCCCATTCCTCCGGCAGGGGCGCCGCCACCCATCTGGGCCATATCGGTGGGCCTATCCGTGGGCAGGGTGCCGTCGAATCCTTCCGGGGGAGTCCCGCCCGGGCGGCCCTTTCCGCCGCCCATGTTGGCCATGTCTGTTGGCAGGTCTGTCGGCATGGTGCCGTCTGCGCCCCCGGGGGCACCTGCTCCGGCTCCGCTGCTATCGCCGCCTAAGGAGCGCAGCGTGGAGTTTCCCTTGAGCCGGACCCCGACGTTGTTGATCAAGGTGCCATCGATCGTCATGTCGGCGCTGATCCAGGCCTTGTCCGAGCCGCTTTCATAGGAGGCGATCATGGCGTTGTAATCGGCTTCGTCCCAGACCAGGCTGACCGTGTGGGCGGCCGTGGCGTCAAAGAGGTCAACAGCTCCGGTGATGGAGGTTCCGACCATGCCCGTGGTTGCGGAGTCGCCGGAGGTGGAGCAGCCGGACACAGCCAGGGCGAGGACGGCGGCCGTCGCGGAGACGGCCTTGAGGCGTTTGCGGAGCTTCTTAAATCGTGGCTTAGTAGCCATGGTGGGTGATCCTTAGCTTGAGATTGGGAGGTGGGGCGGGGCCGGCGCTCTTAGCGCATGCCGGGTCCGCCGCCCATGCCGCCGCTGCTCGTGTATTCACCGGCAACCGCTGTGGTGATTTCCGTGGCACCCGTGGCAGATCCTGCGCCGAGTCCCGCCGTAACCTCTGCCGTACCGCCGCTGAGGACGCTGTACTGCTCGCCGTCCTTGAGCTCGGGGCTGGAGAAGACGATGGACGCGGCTTCCTTTGCGGTGACAAACGTGGCCACCACGGCCCCGCTGGAATCGACGATGTGAACCGTCGTCCCGGCGGCGAGAGGCGTGTCGAAGCTGAGCTGGAGCCCGGACTGGGAGGAGGTTTCGCTGGGCGTCACGACCATGCCGGAGCTTCCAGCCGCCGCGATGGTGCCACCGGTGACCGTGAGATCACCGTTGACATCCAGCGAGCCGTTGCCATTTGAGGTGGGCCCATTGACGACAACCGTTCCGCCGCTGATGGTGGCATTGCCATTGGAATCAAGGCCGTCACCTTCGGCATTGACCGTCACGGTGCCTCCGGAGATATCGAGGGAGAAATCGCCCGCGGTATCCATACCGCCGCCGCCCATGCCGCCTTGCTGGGAGCTGGCTGCGGTATCGGTGGAGGCGCCTGCGGCGTTGAGTCCGTCGTCGTTGGAGGTGACCGTCACGGCGCCACCGGAGATGGCAATGTGCGGGGCCTCGAGGCCTTCTTCGGATGTGGAGACGGTGGCTGCGCCATCACTGATGGTCAACGTCGTGGCTGCCTTGATGCCGTCATCACCGGCTGCCACGTTCAACGTTCCACCGGCTATCAGCAACCAGCCGCGATCGGTTTCAGTTTCAGTGTCATTGGTGGCTTTAACACCATCACCGCCTGCGGTCACCGAATAGTTACCGTCGAGCAAGACCGTGTAGTCCTTGCCCTTGATGCCATCGTCGACGGCCTTGACGGTGACATTTCCGGCGGCCAGGACGAGTCCGTCCTTCGTGACAATGCCGTCGTTGTAATTGCCGTTGACGGCCAGCGTGCCCGTTCCAGCAATCGTCAGGTCCGCCAGGGAGTACACGGCGGCGTTGGCGGCGTCCGTTCCGGTATCCGCGTAGGACTGTGCGTCGCTGAGCGTGTTGCTCGTACCGTCGGCGAGGAAGAGCAACACCTCGTTGGCGCTGAGAATGTTGACTGCCGAGCCGCTGGAACTAGTGACGGTGGCGTTGTCCAGGATGATGCGGACCACGTCTTCTTCTCCCGCGGCAACCACGAGGGAACCCGCGTCCAGCGTTCCGGACACCCGGTAGGTGCCGCCGGCGGTGATGGTCACCGTGTCGCCGTCCACGGAAACGGCGTCCGCGTTAGTCCCGGAGGCGGTGGTGGCGCCATCGGCCAGGGTCACGGTGGTTTCCTTGGCCGCGTCCCAGGAAAGGTCGTCGGCGTCGAAGTGGGTTGACTCGGCAATGCTACTGGCAAGCTCGGCCGTCGTTCCTCCCGTGACCACGCTGGTGGCTGCCGAGGAGGAGCTGACGGAGGTATCCGCCGTCGTACTCGCGGTCTGCGCTGAGCAACCGGCCAAGGCAAGAGCTAGGGCGAGGGCGGCGACGGAGGTGGCGCGGCGGGTGCGGGAGAAGAAGGCCATGGGGTGTTCCTTACGGGGTTGGGGGCTGGGGCATGTTGTGACTGAGCGTGCGATGCCAGCGATTGGCGGGTAAATGGGGCATGAGGAGCGCCATGCCGGTGGCGAATTTTGAGATGCGGGAGGGGCGGATGCCGTGGTGCCAGAGGTACTTGTCCAGCTGGCCGGGGGCGGAACCGGATTTGGTTTCCACGACGAGTTGATCGTTCATGATCAGGGGCGGCTGGCCGAGGAGGGACCAGGCGACCTCGACGTCGATCGTTGCCCGGCTGTTGGATGCCGGGAGGAAGAGCGTGATGCGGCCGTAGGTGGTTTCTAGGACGGGGGACAGGCCACGTGGGGGAGCTTGGCCCGTGCTCAGGAGTGTCTCGGTGATGTACGCGGCGCCCTCCTGCGTGATGGTGGAGCGGTTCGCGAGCTCGTAGGGGATGCGTTCCTTGACGGTGGCGCTGCGGGCTCCCTCCGTCTTGACCTCCAGAAAGCTCACGCCGCTGTTGAGATAGCTGCGGGTGCGGATCTTGTACCGGCGTCGGCGGCCAAAAGCAGCCAGATGGTAGCTGTCGAGTTCGGGGGTGTCGAAGTAGACGGAATCGTAGGGGAAGATCTGCAGGCCGTCGGTGTCTAGGACGTGCATCTCGGCGTCAAAACTGTTGAAGATCTGGGTGAAGTGCTCCGTGGGGACCAGATATTTTCGGTCGATGCGGGTCTGCAGTGCTGCCGTGGTGTTGAGCTCTTCGAGGCTGATGGTGGGCAGCTCCCGGAGCCTGGGGCTGAGGGTGCTCTGGTATGAAAGGGTCATGAGGCCCGGACCTGATTGAGGCTGTCTTGCTCGACCGCGGGAAGCTGCTCCTGGAGCGGGCCGCGCGGCGCGGGGACGGTTTTGCGGCCCGTGCCAGCCTCGAAACGCACATCAACCGTGGTCTTGTCGTTGACCAGGTCAAGACACTGGACAATGACGGTGTGGACGGTGCCGCCGAGGATTTCTTCCAGCCGGGCCTTGAGCGCGGCAGGATCGGCGATGGCCTGATCCAGCACCACGTTTTGGGCGCGGTAGGAGCGGAGCACACCGGGGTGGTCAACGATGAACATGACGCCAAGGATCAACGCCATGAGGGAGAGCGAGAGCCACATGGGCTCAACACCCAGTCCGCCGATGAGGCCGAGCGCCAAAGCGCAGAAGTAGTAGGCGACCTCATGCTGGGTCAGTTCGGTGGACCGCAGGCGGATGATCGAGAGGACGCCGAACAGGCCAAGACCCAGTCCGGCGGTGGCTGCCGACGACGAGAGCGCCGTGGCGACGGCCAGGACACCGATGTTGATGCCGATGTAGGAAACAACCAGATCACGCCGCCGATGCCGGGGAAGGTACAGGCCAAAGGCCATCACAATAATTGCCACAAGATCGGCGGCTACGAATATCAATGCGTTCACAGTTGTCTCCAAATTCAAGGTTCAGGGGGTCTACTACAAGATTTCCGCGTGAAGCTGTGCTGAATCTGTGTTGCCGGGCAGCTGGGCTTGTGAATAACTTTTAGTTGCTGGAACCTTGACGCCTGTGGTGCTGCGGTCCCGGAAGAGGAAGCGTTTTTGCACGGCAAAGCTCGTCATAAACAGCAAGAGTTCGGTCAAGATCTTGGCCGGGAGGGCCGGCAGCCCGGCGTCCGTGAAGCTCAGGAGCAGCACATAATTGGCGAGCAAGAGCAGCACCGCCAAGGCCAGGTACCGCACGGAGGTGCCCTTAAGGGAGACAGAACGGCTCTCGGGAAAGACGAGGCGCCGGTTGACGGCAAAATTCGCGCCGGCGCTGATGATGCGTGCCCCCGAGACGGCCAGCCACAAGGGCCCGCCGAGCGCCATCAAGATCAGGAACACGGCCGTGTCCACGAGAAATCCCATGAAGGAGGACAGAGAGAACTTCACAAGGGGCGCGTAGATCCGCAGCGAGTCCCGGAGGGGGCGGAAATGCGAGGATTCGTTCTTAGCCAGATAAATCGTGGCGATCGTGACGCTGGCAAAGTCGTAGCCCTGTGAGCGAGCCGCCAGGAGCACATTAAGCTCGTACTCATAGCGATCACCGGGCACGGAGAGCAGCCAGGGGAGCATCTGCTCCGGGTAGCCGCGTAAACCCGTCTGGGTATCGCTGAGCCACGTTCCCGTGGACAGCGCGAAGAAAAAGCGCGTCATGGTATTGCCGAATCGGCTGCGCAACGGAACCTTTCCGTCGAAGTGCCGCTCGCCGAGGACCATCGTGGCACCGGGTCGAATTTCGGCGGCAACACGGAGAATATCGACCACGCGATGCTGCCCGTCGCTATCGGCGCACACCACGTCATGACCGGGCAGATTGGCGGCAATGTAGCTGAAAGCAGTCTTAAGTGCCTGCCCCTTGCCGTGGTTATTGGGGTAGCCAATGACCGTGGCGCCTAGGGCCTGAGCCTGGGCAAAGACCGGATCGAAGCGTGGCCCGCTGCCGTCGTTGACGATCAGGATCGGGGCCGTGCTGTCCGCCGCATGCAGCTCGCGGATGAGCTCGGGGAGCTTTTCATCGGGCTCAAAAGCGGGAATCAAGATAATCATGGCCGCCTACCGCCCTACATAGAGAATGTCGGAGGTGCCACGTTCACTGCTCTTGCCCAGCGGCTTGTTCACCAGCGCGCCGTTGAAGTACATCGTGGAGGAGCCTCCGCCGTCGATGTTGTAGGCTGTCGTGGCGCCCAAATCAAGCATGATCTGGGCTAATCCGGGGAGCGTGACGCCCGTGCTGTATCCCGTGGAGCGGCCATCGACCACGACGAAGATGAGCTGATTGGGGCCGACCACGCCCACGGCCGTGCGAGGTTGCAGCCCCTGAATCGAGTGGTTGCCAAAGTTGGTGTCGACCTCGACGCTATCGATGCCGTCCTTGATGGCCCCGTTATCCAGGAGCGAGGGCCCGAAGGAGAGCGTATGCCAGACCCCCTTCTCGAGGAGGGCGGCGGCGTTGGTGGCCGTCTCGTCGTACACCTCGACGGTGCCGTCGCGATAAAAGGCGAGGCCCTCTCGCGCGCCGGCATCCCGGTAGGACACTCCGTTGCGGATCACGATGCCGGTATCGCGGAAGCCGTAGTAGTCGCCGTTGATGGCGAAGATGGCGTCGTGATCTTGGGCGATCGCCGAGGTGGTCTCGGTGATGTTTTCCCCAAAGCTGTTTTGCGCAAACGCCGATTTCAAGGCCGTCGCGTCGCTGAGGTCAAGCCGCGCCGTGAAATACGTCAGCGTGTCATCTCCGCTGCCACTCGTGGTCGTCGCCAGTGTCAGCGCGGCATTCGCTGAGGTGAAGGAGTTTTCACCAACGACGGCGGACGAGGCTTGGGTGGTTGCGGCGGCGCTCGCCGTGGTTCCGGAGGCTGACGCCGCCGCGCTGGCCTCGTAGGCGGCGACGTCACTGATTTCTACGTGTTCTATCACGAAGCGGTCAAGGGCCCAGGCGGTGGCACCACCTGCGGAGAGGAGTAGGCCAAATGCTCCGCCGAGCACCGCGCGGCGGGTAGGGGTTTTCTTGGTCGAGGTAGCCTCGCTGGGAGGGGAAGAAGTATTCATACTTCTTTTCTACGCAGCCACCCTGTGCCGGGGACGTGCCCTATCTTGTGCTGAAGCTGTGAGCCGCTACAGGCTCGGAAGGGTGAGGGTAAAACAGGTCCGGCCAGGGACGCTTGTCACGCTGACGGTGCCCTGATTGGCCATCGCGAGGGCCTCGACAATGGCCAACCCCAGCCCCGAACTATTGCTGCCGTTGCTGCTGGCCCGCGCCTCATCTGCCCGAGAGAACCGGGTGAAAATTTTCTCGAGGAACTCCGGGGCGATACCCGCGCCGTCGTCCTCGATCGACAGCGTAGCTACGCCCTGAGCAGCGGCGAGACCCACCCGAATGTGGGTGCCGGCGGCCGTGTGCTTGGCAGCGTTGGAGAGCAGATTGATGAGAATCTGCCGCAGTTCAGACTCGACGGCGTGCACCATGACAGGTTCTTCCGGAAGCTGCAGCGACCAGACATGATCTTGGGCCGCGACCTTGCTGTCCTGCGTGCTTTCCATCAAGAGATCTGTCAGGTCAACCGCTTCGCTTTCCCCTCGCTGGCCTTCGTCTAATCTGGCCAGAAGCAGGAGGTCCTCGACCAGGGCGGACATGCGCCGGGACTCGCTGTCGACGCGGCGCAGGGCTGAGGTGCCCGAGGGTGTCAGTTGTTCGCTGAGCAGCACGAGCTCGGTGTACCCCCGGATCGAGGTTAAAGGGGTGCGGAGCTCATGGCTCGCGTCGGCCACAAATTGCCGTACCTTCACCTCGCTGGCATGGCGGGCGGCAAAGGAACGGGTCAGGTGGTCCAGCATGTTGTTGAAGGCCACACCCACATCACCAATTTCGGTGCCGGGTTCCGCAGCCATGGGCGGGATCCGCACCGTGATGGCGGCCTCGCCGGAATCCAGGGGCAGAGAGGCCACGGTGGTTGCGACGGCGGACAGCTCATCCAGGGGGCGCAGGGAACGGCGAATGATGATGGTGCCGACTAAACCAATCAGCGCCAGACCGACGGCGGAGACCACCACCGTGGTCCATGCGAGCGAGTTCAGTGTGGAGTCTCGCTCAGCGGTGGGAAAGCCCACCACGAGTTTCCCGTCGGTCGGCATGAAGGTCGTGGAGGCGGCGAGCCGGTAGTTGCCACTACTGAGGGTTATTTCGGTGGCCGCCCCCGAGCTTGGCAGGTGTTGAATCTTTTGCAGATCCGCGGCCGTCAGGGCAACGGCCGAGCCATCGTCTTGGACCACGGAGGAGTCAACGACGGTGGATTCGGAGAAGAGCGCCAGCAGGGTACCCGGGCGCTGGCCACGGGTATCCAAGGGATTAGGCTGCCCCGTCGGCGGCAGGGTGACGTTGTTGGGCTGTTGCTGCGAGCCGGGAGAAAGCCCCTTGGGTCCGGAGGAACGGGCCGCCGATTCATGCAGGCTGCTATCGATCTGCTCCGTGAGGTAGCTGCTCATGGCCAGATGACTCACGATGCCAATCGTGGCGCAGATGGCCGCCAACAACGCCAAGACGGCGACGATCAGCGTGGTTCGCAGGCGCGGAGTTTGCGCTTTCCTAGCCACTAATTGGCCGGCTTCAAGACGTAGCCCACGCCGCGGACCGTGTGAATCATAGGTGAGCGGCCGGCGTCGATCTTTTTGCGCAGATAAGAGATATAGAGCTCCACAATGTTGGCTTGGCCGCCAAAGTCGTAGTGCCACACCTGATCGAGAATCTGGGGTTTGCTGACGACGCGCCGGGCATTCTCCATCAGGTAGCGCAGCAGTTCCCACTGGGTCGCCGTCAGATCGATGTCGGTGCCGCCCCGGGTCACCTCGCGGGTGTCAAAATTCAAGACCAGATCGCCCACCACAATCTCGGCACTATCCGAGGAGGCAATGCCGGAGCGCTGAACCAGACGGTGCAGGCGCAACATGACCTCTTCCATGCTAAAGGGCTTGGTGACATAGTCATCGCCGCCGGCAGCTAGGCCCGCAATGCGGTCGTGCACGCCGTCGCGGGCGGTCAGGAACAAGGCCGGAATATCCGTGGCGAATTCCCGGATCTTCCCCAGCGCCTCGATCCCGTCCATGCCGGGCATCATGACATCGAGGACCACCACGTCAGGGCGGAAGGCGCGGGCCGTGCGAACAGCCTCGGCACCGTCGCTTGCCGTGGCCACCTCCCAGCCAGCCATGCGCAGGCCCATGCTCAGAAGCTCCGTCAGGCTCGCCTCGTCATCGACAACAAGGGCCCGGATGGGACTGCCATCGGGGTGCGAGAGGGGAGTGAGGTCGGTGAAAGAATTCCGCGGAGCCTGCGTCATGAACGTCAATCTTTCGTGAAGGCGGGCTACGTGCTCCGCGTTTGGTAATCCCCACACTAATTGCCCGCGGCGCACTGCACGGGGCAAAAACTGCTGTATTTCAAGTGTGGTGGGCAATTCTAAGGCGGATCTAGCCCTATCCTGTGCGGCAGCTGTGAACGCTGGGAGCTTGCTACCAAAGAACTGTGATCTGATGGTATTTATGACCCCGCAGAGCAAAACGACATCCACGCAGCTGCCCAGCATGATCAATTGGGAGTTGGCCGCCAAGACCGCCGCGACACTTGCCCCCGCTGGTCCTGCGCTGAAGGGGTCGGAGATCTCCGCGGCCGTGGAAAACCTGCGGCTCATGGCGGACACCTCCGTGCCGCATGTGCACGAGATCAGCCGGCTCGAGGCCGCCAAGGACCTGCGTGACTCCGAGGTTCTCGTGGTTGACCGGGCTTCCTGGGCGAAGGCCAACACACAAAGTTTTGAGGTCATGATGGACCCGATCTTGCGCGCGCTTGCCGCTAAATCGTCCGGCTCCTCGCCAGGAACACCGGGCGCCCTGAGCGCCACCGTCACGGGTGCGCAATTGGGCGGTTTGCTGGCTTTCATGTCCAGCAAGGTCCTGGGCCAGTACGATCCCTTTGCCGCGCTGTCGCCCACCCGATCCGCCGCACAGCAGGCCTCCGGCGGCCGCTTACTGCTCGTGGCGCCAAACATCATCACGGTGGAACGCGAGCTCAAGGTGGATCCCTCCGACTTCCGGCTCTGGGTGTGCCTGCACGAACAAACACACCGCGTCCAGTTCGCCGCGGCCCCCTGGCTTCGCCACCACATGCTCAGCGAGATCGAAAAGCTTGGCTCTCTCCTGGTGGGCGACTCCGACAAGCTCGGCGAACGCCTGCTCGAATCCGCCAAGTCCCTCGGAACCAAGAAAACCCCCAAGGAGGGCGGCCCCGGCGGCGTCCTTGACCTCCTGCAGGATCCCGAGCAAAAGGCCGCGCTATCGCATCTGACCGCCGTCATGAGTCTGCTCGAGGGCCACGCGAACGTGGTCATGGACGGCGTCGACCAGCGCATCGTGCCGACCGTGCGCACCATCCGCCAGCGGTTCAACGGCCGGGGCAAGGATCGCGGCATCATTGAGAAGTTCATCCGCAACCTCATCGGCCTCGACGCGAAGATGCGCCAGTACAGCGACGGCGCCAAATTTGTGCGCGACGTCGTGGCCGTCGCCGGTATGGATGGCTTCAACAACGTCTGGACCCAGGCGGAGAATCTCCCCACGGAACCGGAAATTCACAACGCCCGGCTCTGGATTGAACGGATGGGCCTGTAAATGGACAACGATTTCGCACAGCCGCAGACGCGACGCGCTCGCGGCCGCCTCGACCCCACGGTCGGCAAGGCCCGCTCCGTGGTGGGTGAGCTCCTGGGCCTGAAAACCACGGGCAAGAATCGCCTCGTGGAGAACCCGCCGCTGATCCTGGTGGGCTGCAGTGGCGGGCCGGATTCCCTCGCCCTGGCCGCTGTGTGCGCGTTTTTCGCCAGCCGCGGAGAGGTGCGTGTTGGCGCCGTCGTGGTTGACCATCAGATGCAGGAGGGCAGCGCCGAGGTCGCTCAGGCCACCGCCGTGCAGTTGCGCGAGCTGGGTCTTGACCCGGTCGTGGTCCGCACGGTTGACCTCAACCACGACGGCGTCGGCCCGGAAGCAGCGGCTCGCGCCGCCCGCTTTGGGGCACTTGAGGCGACGGCGCTCGAGCTCGGGGCCGAGTCTGTCTTGTTGGGACACACCCTAGATGACCAGGCCGAGTCGGTGTTGTTGGGCTTGGCGCGTGGTTCGGGAACCCGTTCCCTGGCCGGCATGCGCGTGCGTCGCGGAATCTACCTGCGCCCCTTCTTGTCCCTGCGCCGTCATGAGACATTGGCCATATGTGACGCCCTGGGATTGGTGCCGTGGCACGATCCCAGCAATCAAGATCCGGCCTATTTGCGCGTTCGGGTGCGTAACAATGTGATTCCATATTTGGGTGCCGAGTTGGGCCCGGGGATCGCCGAATCGTTAGCTCGCTCGGCAAATATTCTCGGACACGACGCCGATTATCTCGATGAGCTGGCCGGGCTGGAATACGAAAAAATGGCCCTTCGCGGCGCGGCGTCACAGGGTGGAAATGACGCGGGAAATAGCGCCGAAAATGGTGCCGACAGCCAAGAAGTGCCGGAAATTTGCCTGTCCGAGGACGGACTGAGGGGACTGGCTCCGGCCCTGAGGATGCGCGTGTTGGCGCTGGCCGTCGTCGAACTTGGTGGAGTGCAGCCAAGCCTGGAACGACTCGCCTCGGCGGAAAAGCTGCTCGAGCGCAAGGGCTCCGCGGGGCCGGTGCAACTGGCCGGAAAAGTCAGCGCCTGGCGAATCTCCCGGAACCAGGCAGTTCCCCACGAGGGCCCTAGCTATGGGAAGCTAGTTCTTAGACGCAGCAGATAAGCGCCCATTTGTACTAAAACCAGTACCAAAACCTTCACAATCAGGAGTCATTGGTGGATTCACAAGACGTCCAAGCCGATCTTAAGCACGTTCTTTTTACCAAGGAACAAATCCAAACCCGCGTCGCCGAACTGGCCGCACAGATTGATGCTGACTACCAGGACCGCGATGTCCTCCTGGTCGGTGTACTCAAGGGCGCTGTCATGGTCATGGCCGACCTGTCCCGGGCGCTGCACAGCCACGTCACGATGGACTGGATGGCAGTTTCCTCGTACGGCTCCGGCACCCAGTCCTCTGGCGTTGTTCGGATCCTCAAGGACCTCGAAACCGACCTCATGGGCAAGCATGTCCTGATCGTTGAAGACATCATCGACTCGGGTCTGACCCTGTCATGGTTGCGCGCCAACCTGATGTCTCGCGGCCCGGCCTCGGTTGAGATCTGCACCTTGCTGCGCAAGCCTGACGCCGCCAAGGTCGAGATCGACGTCAAGTACGTCGGCTACGAGATCCCGAACGAATTCGTTGTTGGTTACGGCCTGGACTTCGCCGAAAAGTACCGCAACCTGGACTTCATCGGTACCTTGGCACCGCACATCTACGAGTAAGTCTCGTAGTTAGACGCCCGCTTCCCCTGTTGCTCTCGGGGAGGCGGGCGTTTTTTGTTTCGCGCGTGTTCAAGCGCCTGATCTGTCGTGTGGACGGGCTGCGGAAGACGTCGGTAGCAGTAGTTGTGCCTTTTGGGTGAGAATTATCCTCAAACGACTAAAATCGTTATGCCCTCAGGGAACTATTGGGCGTTCTCGTACGTGAAGTAAAGCGAACGGTGTAAAGCTATTACATGGGAACGTGTCGCCGCGTCCTGTATAGGTACGAATTGGTTGAGCAGGAGGGACGAGGCCTGGCCTCGAACACATGAAAGTCAAGAAACTCTTCAAAGGTCCATTTATCTGGATCGTTGTGGTGGTTGTGCTTATTGGAGCCGGCCTGTTCACATTGACCGGTACGAGTCAGAGCCGCATTGGGACCTCTGACGGCCTAGAGCTGCTCAAGAGTGACAAGGTTGCCTCGGCCAAGATCTTTGGCTCCGAAGGCCGCGTTGACATGGTCCTCAAGGACAAGTTCGTCGACGCCGACGGCAAGGACAAGGGCACCAACGTCCAGTTCTACTACGGCGGCTACCGCGCAACGACCCTGCCTGATGTCATTGACCAGGCCAATATGACCAAGTTCGATGACCAGCCGGCATCTAACAACTTCTGGTCCAGCATGCTTTCGCTGCTGATCCCCTTCATCTTGATCGGCTTGATCTTCTGGTTCTTGTTCTCCCGCATGCAGGGTGGCGGCTCCAAGGTCATGCAGTTCGGCAAGTCCAAGGCCAAGCTCCTGACAAAGGATCACCCGCAGGTGACCTTTAGCGATGTCGCCGGTGCGGATGAGGCCGTTGAGGAACTGCACGAGATCAAGGATTTCCTGCAGAACCCGGACAAGTTCACCGCTGTGGGCGCCAAGATCCCCAAGGGCGTACTGCTGTACGGCCCTCCCGGCACGGGTAAGACCCTGCTGGCCCGCGCGGTCGCTGGCGAAGCCGGCGTGCCGTTCTACTCCATCTCCGGTTCTGACTTCGTTGAAATGTTTGTCGGTGTGGGTGCCTCCCGTGTCCGCGACCTCTTCGAGCAGGCCAAGGCAAACTCCCCGGCCATCATCTTTGTTGATGAGATCGACGCCGTCGGCCGCCACCGTGGCGCCGGCATTGGCGGCGGTAATGACGAACGCGAGCAGACCCTCAACCAGTTGCTCGTGGAAATGGACGGCTTCGACGTCAAGACGAACGTCATCTTGATTGCGGCCACCAACCGTCCCGACGTCCTGGACCCCGCACTCCTGCGCCCGGGCCGTTTTGACCGCCAGATTCCCGTTGAAGCTCCCGACCGTTTGGGTCGCGAACAGATCCTGCGCGTGCACTCCAAGGGCAAGCCCATGGCTCCCGGCGTTGACCTGAACGCTGTTGCCAAGAAGACCCCCGGTTACACGGGTGCCGATCTGGCCAACGTGCTCAACGAGGCCGCCTTGCTGACGGCGCGCTCCAACGCCCAGCTCATCGATGACCGCGCCCTGGACGAATCCATTGACCGTGTCATGGCCGGCCCGCAGAAGCGCACCCGGGTCATGAAGGAGATGGAACGCAAGATCACCGCGTACCACGAGGGTGGTCACGCTTTGGTTGCCGCCGCCATGCACAACACGGCGCCGGTCACCAAGATCACCATCTTGCCCCGCGGCCGCGCCTTGGGTTACACCATGGTGGTTCCGGAGGACGACAAGTACTCGATCACACGCAACGAGCTCCTCGACCAGATGGCGTACGCCATGGGTGGTCGTGTTGCGGAGGAAATCGTGTTCCACGATCCCTCCACCGGTGCCTCGAATGACATCGAGAAGGCCACCGGCACGGCTCGTGCCATGGTGACCCAGTACGGCATGAGCGAACGGATCGGTGCCGTGAAGTTGGGTTCCGGTGGGGGCGAGCCCTTCCTAGGCGCCGGCGGCGGTCACGAACGTGACTACTCCGAATCGGTTGCCGGAATCGTGGATGCGGAAGTTCGCAAGCTCATCGATCAGGCCCACGACGACGCTTATGAGGCTTTGATCGCCAACCGTGACATCCTCGACCGCCTCGCTCTGGAATTGTTGGAGCGCGAGACCCTCAACCAGGCCGAGATTGCCGAGATCTTCAAGGATCTGCGCAAGCCGGCCGAGCGCCAGGTCTGGCTCTCCAAGGACACGCGTCCCGTCTCGGATCTTCCCCCTGTCATCACCGACAAGGAACGCCGTGAGGCTGCCGCCGCGATTGAAGCTGCAGCGGCTCCCGCACTGGACTTGACGAAGGATGACGCCCCGGAACTGCCCGGCCATCCGTAATCGAAGATAGGATCACATCCGTGACTTATTACGACGACGAACACGACTCCGCCCAGGGCGGCAGCTCAGCTGCCGCCTCAGCGGGAGACGACTTTCAAGTGGATCTGCCGCGCATTGAAGCGGCTGTCCGGGAAATCCTCATAGCGGTCGGCGAAGACCCCGACCGCGGCGGGCTCCTCGAGACACCCAAGCGTGTGGCCAAGGCCTACGCCGAGGTCTTTGCTGGCCTGCATCAGGACCCGGCCGAGGTCTTGGGTACCACCTTTGATATTGCGCACGAGGAAATGGTCCTGGTCAAGGACATTCCCTTCTACTCGACGTGTGAGCATCACCTGGTCCCGTTCCACGGCAGCGCCCATGTTGGCTACATCCCGTCGTCGGACGGAAAGGTGACCGGCCTGAGCAAGCTGGCCCGCCTGGTAGATATCTACGCCAAGCGCCCGCAGGTGCAGGAACGCCTCACCACCCAGATTGCAGATGCCTTGATTGAGCATCTAAAACCTCGCGGCGCCATCGTTGTCGTTGAGTGTGAACACATGTGCATGTCCATGCGTGGCGTGCGTAAACCAGGGGCCAAGACAGTCACAAGTGCTGTTCGCGGTCTGCTTCATGAGCCCGCAACCCGGGCCGAAGCCATGAGCCTGATTCTCGGAAGGTAACGACACACCATGGATTCTCTCGCAGCTGCTCCCGGCACGGGCCCGGCCACCTCACCCCTGCCCGTTCTTCGGGCACGACGGGCCGTGGCAAGCTTCGGCTCCCTGCCGCAGGACCGCACCGTGATCATGGGTATCTTGAATTGCACCCCTGACTCCTTCAGCGACGGTGGCGAGTATGACTCCACCGAGAGCGCCATCGCACACGGTTTGCGCATGTTTTACGGCGGAGCGGACATCATCGACGTCGGCGGCGAATCAACCCGCCCCGGCGCAGAAGACGTCGACGAGCTTGAAGAGCAGCGCCGCATCCTGCCCGTCATCTCGACCCTGGCCAAGGCCGGCGCCCTCATCAGCGTCGATACCCGCCACGCCTCCACGGCTGCCCTGGCACTCGATGCCGGAGCAGGCCTGATCAACGACGTGTCCGGCGCGCATGTGCACGAGGACATGATTGCCCTCATCGCCGAACGCCAGGTCCCGTACGTTTTGATGCACAGCCGCGGCGATTCCCGGGCCATGGATTCCTTGACCCAGTACACCGACGTTGTGGCCGATGTGGTGCGGGAGCTTGACGAGATCCGCGCCAAGTTCTATGCGGCAGGTGTCAAGGAAGAAAATCTCATCCTGGATCCGGGCATTGGCTTCTCCAAGTCGGCCGAGCAGAACTGGGAACTGCTGGCCAACCTCCACGTTGTCGCCGAAATGGGCAACAAGATCCTCGTCGGCACCTCCCGTAAGCGCTTCCTCGGTTCCTTGCTGAGCAGCGCCGGAAAAGCCGCGGCACCCAAGGAGCGCGACGACGCCACTTCGGCAACCACCGCCATCGCAGCCGCGCAGGGCATTTGGGCCGTTCGCGTGCACGACGTCGGCGCGAGCCTCGACGCGGCCAAGGTCGCCGCCAAGCTGGTGGCTGGCCAGAGTGCCCGTAAGGCACGGCTGCGCGCCGCGGCTGAGGATGCCGGCCAGTGACGACGCAGACCGCTGTCGCCGTGAAACACCGGGATTCCATCAAGCTCTCCGGCGTCACGGCGATTGGCTACCACGGCGTTTTTGACTTTGAAAAGCGTGACGGCCAGCCGTTCATCACCGACGTGGTGTTGTTCATGGACGTCTCAGACGCCGCAAAGACCGACGATCTGAGCAAAACTGCTGACTATGGCGCCGTGGCCGACACCATTCTGTCCTTGGTGACGGGCGAGGCTTTCGACCTGATTGAAACGCTCACATCCCGCATCGCCGAAAAGCTCTTGGCGGACTTCCCCGTTCTGGACGCCGTCGAGGTGACGGTGCACAAGCCCAAGGCACCCATTCAGGTGCCCTTCGGTGATGTCAGCATCACGGTCTTCCGAGCCCGCACCGGAACCGAAGCACTATGAGCACGGTCCGGCCGATGGTCAGGGCAATTCTGGCACTCGGCAGCAACCTTGGCGAACGCCAGGGCACGCTGCACAGCGCCGTCGCGGAGCTCGTGGATCTGCCAGAGGTGCGGCTGCAAAACGTCTCACCTGTCGTCACCACGAAACCCGTGGGCGGCCCCGCCGGGCAACCAGATTTCTTGAACATGGTCATTGCCATCGACACGCGGCTGAGCCCGGAAGAGCTTTTGGCGCATTGCCAAGCCGTGGAGCTGGCCCACCATCGCATCCGTGAGGTGCGCTGGGCGGCCCGCACTCTCGACGTTGACATCATCAGCTACGGCGATGTGCACAGCGACGATCCCGTACTGACGCTGCCCCACCCGCGTGCGGCTGAGCGCGCCTTCGTGCTGTATCCCTGGTCGCTCATGGATCCGAACGCCACTCTCGAGGGGCAGTCCGTGGCAGACTTGGCAGCCTCGGCCGCAGATATGCCGGGCATCACTCATGCCCAGGACATCGCGGCGGTGCAGAAAGCCGCGCCGTTCTCCGAATAGGCGGGTGCCAGGTAGCTACTCTCAGGAGATTCTGCGGGTACAAGAGTCCACAGCGCCAAAAAACCAGTACGGTTAATTTATGTAGTTCCAACGCGAATCGATGAGGCAGTCATGAGAAGCACCATGCGGACCATTAGGCCTAGCTGGCTTGTGGCCGTGGCCGTCAGTGTGGGCGTCATTGGCGCGGGGGTTACCGAGCTGACCTCCCGCGCAAGTCTGGCCTTGCCGGTCTTGCCCTTGAATTCCTTGGTGACCATGGGCCTGATCGCTGTTGTGTGCCTGATCCTTGGATTGAAGGTTCGCCGCTGGCGCGACGGCAAACGTGACAAGGTTCTAGACCCCCTTCTCGCGGCGCGCACCCTTGTGCTCGCGCAGGCCTGCGCCTATGCCGGTGCCATGCTGTTTGGCTGGCACGGCGGCATTCTCGTGGACCAGCTCACCACGATCGCGTTGCGCGAAGACCTCGGCGTGATTTGGCAGATTATTGCCTTGCTGACCGGCGGGGCCGTGATGGTTGTTGTGGGTATCGTCGTCGAACGTTTTTGTAAGCTGCCCCCGGAAGATAACGAGCCAAGCGCGAAGCCTCGCCCTAAGCGCGAAAGCCACGGGGAGGAAGAGTTTGCCTAAGCAACACAGCAGCGCGATCGACCCTACCGACGTCACCTTTTTACGTGTTTCTCCCAAGCTGACCACGGTGCGCCTGATCTCCGGCGCCATTGGGGCACTCATCTTCTTGGCCATCACCTCGGCGCCCCTGATCCTGAAGCTGACAGGCGTCTGGGCCGGATATCCGGCATGGCTGGCCTGGGCGGCCCCGGCCTTCGTTGTTCTCGTGGCTGCGTGGTCCATGATCTTGATCCCGCGCCAGGTGCGAGCCATCGGCTATGCCGAACGCAACGAGGATTTGCTGATTCGCGGGGGCATCATGTTCCACCGCGTCATGGTGGTCCCCTACGGGCGCATGCAATATGTCGATGTCACGATGGGCCCGCTTGAGCGCGCCTTCGGCCTGAGTACGATCCACCTCCACACCGCCTCTCCCGGCACCAACGCCGAGCTCAACGGGCTGCCCGCGGCGGAGGCGGCGCGCCTGCGCGAACAGCTCTCGGCCCGCGGTGAGGCAAAATTGGCGGGCTTGTGAGCACGCCAGCCTTTGAGCACGAGCCGGCCTTCACCACCGACGATGCCGACACCTGGCACCGTGTTCACCCCGTTTCCCCTTTGGTGCGCGGCTGGGTTGCTGTTGCGGCGATTATTTTTATCTTTGGCCGAAACTCCCTCGAGTCCGTGTTTTCACAGGGCTGGGACGGCGGAAAATCGCTGACGGGAGGCCCGCCTGCCCTGTTCATCGCCGCGGTGGTGGGGGCCGCCGTCGTAATTTTTGGCGTGGCCTTCTTCCTGTCCTGGCGCTTCACGCGCTATCAGGTCACGGATGAGCACGTGCACATTAATTCCGGGATCGTGTTCCGCCAACAGCGGCGCGCCCGGATCGACCGCGTTCAGGCTATCGACGTGGTGCAGCCGCTCGTGGCGCGCGCCTTTGGGCTCGCGGAGCTGAAGTTTGAGGTGGCCGACGGCGGGAAGTCGGCTCTGAAGCTCTCCTTCCTGAAGATCGGGGAGGCTAAGCGGCTGCGGGCGGCCATTCTTGCCCGGGCCGCCGGGGTGGTGGTCAACCCGGAAGCGCCGGGCGAGGTGCAGGAGGCGCCGGAGACTCAGGTGCTGGCCCTGAGCCCGGGGCGGATCATCGGCGCCGTCTTTTTGGGAAGCACCACGATCGTGGCGTTGTGCGTGATTGTCGCCGCCGCGGTGGCCGTGCTCTGGAGCGGGAAGCCCGGTATTTTGGTCGGTGCGGTGCCGCTCTTTATCGGTATTGTCGCCGGCTACTGGAAAAACATCACGGGCGATTTCAATTTTCGCGTCGCGATGTCCCCCGATGGTGTGCGCCTGCACTATGGGCTTCTGGAGACACGCTCACAAACCATTCCGCCCGGCCGTGTTCAGGCCGTGGGTATTACGCAGGGGCCGCTGTGGCGGATCTTTGGCTGGTACCGGGTCCACGTAAATGTGGCCGGATATGGTGCCGACGCCTCGGAGCATGGCTCGCGGACGGTCCTGCTTCCCGTGGGAACCCTGGACGAGGTCATGGCCGTGCTGGGCTTGGTCTTTCCCGATCCGGGCGTCGAGAACCCCTTCGAGGTCTTTGGCGCCGGGCTGCGCGGTCCCGCCGACGCCCACGGTTTTGTCCACTCGCCGCGTTCGGCCCGGTGGATCGATCCGCTGGCCTGGCGCCGCAACGCGTTCCGGGCCACCGAGACGGCGCTGCTGTGCCGTCACGGCGTGATTTTCCGCAGCCTGCAGGTGGTGCCGCATGAGCGGACCCAGTCCCTCGGGCTACGCCAGGGACCCCTCATGGCGGCGCTGGGACTTGTGGACTTTGAGCTGCATTCCACCGCTGGCCCCATCCGCCCGCTTGTGCATCACATGTCACTCGCTAACGGGCTACAACTTTTTGACGAGCAGGCTGCCCGAGCGGCAACAGCCCGCCGCATCCACCGCAGCGAGCACTGGCTCGCGGCGACTGCAACAGATTTGCGCATCGAGGAGCACGAACGTGGCAATTAAGCCGGGCCGACTAGGCATTGGAATCATCGGCGCCGGCAAGGTGGGTGCCGTCTTAGGTGCGGCGCTGCGCGGTGTCGGTCACGCCGTCGTTGGTGTTTCGGCGGTATCGGAGGCCTCCAAGGAGCGTGCCGAGCTGCTGCTGCCGGGCGTACCCGTGCTGGAGGTTGCCGAGATCGTGGAGCGGGCCGAGCTGGTTCTTCTCGCCGTGCCCGACGACGTCCTGCCCGAGCTCGTGAGTGGCCTCGGCGCCATGGGTGCCTGGCAGGTGGGCCAACTCGTAGCGCACACCTCGGGGCGATTTGGCGTGGGCGTGCTGGCCCCCGTCCGTGCCGCTGGCGGGATCCCGCTGGCCCTGCATCCCGCCATGACCTTTACGGGCATGAGCCTGGACCTGACACGCCTCACGGACTGCAATTTTGGTGTCACGGCGGATCCGGCCATGCTGCCCATCGCCCAGGCCCTCGTGGTGGAAATGGGTGCCGAACCGGTGGTGATCGCCGAGGCCGACCGTGTTCTTTACCACGCAGCCCTCGCCCATTCGGCCAACCACATGGTCACGCTCGTGGCCCAGGCGGCACAGATTTTGGGCGATATTGGCGTTGAATCGCCGAGCCAGCTGCTGGGCCCCCTGCTGCGCGCCTCTCTGGAAAATGCTCTCGCATCCGGCGAATCGGCGCTGACCGGCCCGGTGGCCCGCGGTGATGTGGGGACCGTGGCCGCGCATTCGGCCGCCCTGCGCGAGCACGCGCTCGACACGGGCGCCGGGGACGTACTCGATTCCTACCTCGCCATGGCCGGTGCCACCGCCGCGAGGGCGGCGCGGCGCCGCTTGCTCTCGACGGAGGCGTATCTTGGAGTTCAGGCCGCGTTAACCGCGGACGACGCCGGCCCCTCCACCGGGACCCCGGCGGCTTAGGAAATTGACTGGCCACGTGACGGCCTGCATGGTGCGATGTGCACGGAATTGAAGAGAGTGAAGAGCATGACTATTGCCCTGGTGACCACGATTGCCGAACTGCAGGCCCTGATACGTGAGAAATTGCGCGAGCAGGACGCCGCGGGTAATCCCCAGTCCTTGGGATTGGTGCCCACCATGGGCGCGCTGCACCACGGCCACGCCACGTTGGCGCGCCGGGCCGTTGCCGAGAACTCGGTGGTTGTCTCCTCGGTCTTCGTGAACCCGCTGCAATTTGGTGACGCGCAGGATCTAGCTCGCTACCCGCGCACCACGGAGGCCGATCTGGCGCTCCTGGACGAGGCCGGCGTCGACATCATGTTTGCCCCCTCCGTGGAGGAGATGTACCCCCATGGGGAACCGAGCATTCGCGTCACCGCCGGCAAGATGGGCGAAATCCTTGAGGGCGCCTCGCGCCCGGGACACTTCGACGGTGCCCTGACGGTTGTTGCGAAGCTGCTCCATGTGGCACTGCCGCAGTTCAGCCTCGACGACAGCGCCGGCCGCCCGGCCTACCGCGCCTACTTTGGCCAGAAGGACGCCCAGCAGCTGGCCCTCGTGCAGCGCATGGTGGCGGATCTGAACTTCCCGATTCAGATCATCCCGGTGCCGATTGTGCGCGATGAGGACGGTTTGGCCACCTCGAGCCGCAACCGCTTCCTGTCCGAGGAAGAACGCACGGCAGCCTTGGTGCTTTCCCGCGCCCTGCGCCTGCTCGAGAGCCGCGCTACGGCACATGAGCCGCTGGATATTACCTCGGTGGAGGGCCTCATTCGCAGCGCCCCGGGCGTGGAACTGGATTATTTGGAAGTTGTCGACCCGCAGACGCTCGCACCACGTGCCGAGAACTGCCAGGACACGCCCTTCACGGGAGTGGCGCTAGCGCTGGTGGCAGCCAAGGTGGGTGCGGTTCGCCTCATCGACAACATGCCCCTCGGCTAATTCCCGTCGCCTTCTTAGAGTTGTCTCTGGGATCTGTGTGGCAGTTGTTACGAAAAAACCCCGCTTTTCGGCGTTTTTTCGGTAACAACTGCCACACAGATCTGGGGAGGGGTTGGGGAATTACTCCGCGCTGGAGAGTTCCGCTGCCGTGGCGTACGCGGCCTGCGTACCCTTTTTCGTCGTGGCCAGCGCCGCGGCCACCGAGGCGTAGCGGGCAGCCGCCACGAGCGTGTCGCCGGCCGCCAAACGCGCGGCAACCCCACCCGTGAAGGCATCGCCGGCACCCGTGGTATCGACGGCGTTCACCTGTGTCGGCGCAATCCGCACCACGGGGGCGGCGGAATTCGTCGAATCCAGCACGAGCGATCCCGCGGCGCCTAGCGTCACAAGGACCTTGTTCAGCCCCCGCCCGGCAAACTTCTCGATCGCGCCACGCCACTCGTCCACGGGAGCGTCCGCGGCGGGCATGGCGAAGCCGCCCAGGAACTCGGACGCCTCGTGTGAATTGACCAAGAGTACGTCCGTGAGCTGCGCCAGCTCGGTGGTGATGGGGGCGTAAGGCGAGAGATTGAGCAAGACCGTTGCTCCGGCGTCGTGCCCTGCCTGGGCCGCGGCCTGCACCGTCTCCAAGGGGACCTCGAGGCAGAGGCAAACCACTCCGGCGCCCTCGAACAGGGCCGGAGCCATGTCGGCGGGGGACAGGGTGGCATTCGCGCCGGCGGAAATGATGATGCTGTTCTCGCCGCGAGCATCCACCGAGATGACGGCAACACCCGTAGGCTCGGCCACCCGCTTGACGGAACTGACATCCACTCCGGCGCTCGAGGTGGAGGCCAGGAGCATCTCGCCGTTGGCGTCCTGGCCGACGGCGCCCAGCAGCGTCACGGCCCCGCCCAATTTGGCCGCCGAAACGGCTTGATTGGCGCTCTTACCGCCCGGGTTCACGGCAAAGCCGTGGCCGTGCAGGGTTTCCCCGGGAGAGGGAAGACGCTCGGTGTAAATCGTCAGATCGGCGTTGAGCGAGCCGGCCACGATGATCCGGGAGGCGCTCATGCGTCGACCTCGCCAATGCGCACGAGGGCATCGGTGACCAGGTCCCAGAACTTTGCGTGGTCCAGCGTCACGGCCACGGAGGTCTTGCAATCGGCCGGGGCGGGTGCGCGGAAATCGGCCACCGTCATGCCCAGCGTCAGCGTCCCGGTGAGCTCGATGTCAACGGGCACCTTGACCGTGGTCATGACGGAGGGGTCAATGACATAGGCGACGGCGCACGGGTCATGGACCGGCGGGAAGTCGAAGCCTTGATTGTCCTTGTACGCCTTCGCGAAGAAGTCCATGAGCTCCATGACAAACTTGGCCGGCTTAGTGCCCACGGCGTCGATCGCGGCGACCACCTCATCCGTGGCCAGCGCCTGATGTGTGAGATCCAGGCCCACCATGACCACATTCCAGCCCGCGTTGAACACGATGTGCGCGGCTTCCGGGTCGATCTTGATATTAAATTCGGCCACGGGGCTCCAGTTGCCCACGTGGTAGCCGCCGCCCATCAGCACAACTTCCTTCACGCGCTCCACGATGCGTGGTTCCTTGCGCGCGGCCATGGCGATATTGGTCAGCCCGGCCGTGGGCACCAGGGTGATCGTGCCCGGCTCGTGGGACATGACAAGTTCAATGATGAGGTCGACGGCGTGACGCGGGTCGAGCTCGATGTTCGGCTGGGTCTGTTGGGGACCGTCCATGCCGGTGTCGCCGTGAATGTCCCCAGCGGTTTGAATATCCCGGACCAGGGGGCGGTCGCAGCCGGCCGCAAAAGGAATGCCCGTGATGCCCGCGATGGTGCCAACGATCAAGGCATTGTTCGTGACCTTTTCCAGGGTCTGGTTGCCCACCACGGTCGTGACCGCCAACAGTTCGATGTTGGGATTTCCGTGTGCCAGCAGCATGGCCACGGCGTCGTCATGTCCGGGGTCGCAGTCGAGAATGATCTTGCGAGGTACTTCCGTGGTCACTTATGTCTCCGCGTGGCTAGGCTGGTCCCATGAGGGGTGTACTTAGAATGTAGTCTGGCAGCTGCCACACGGAGCGTCAAGCGCTTAACGTTCTGTGGATCACATCGCATCCTCAGATCTTTTCTCTAAACCTCGTGACGCGGCTATACGATCTATTCATGCATCCCCCCGCAAGTAGCCCGACGTCCCGCCCCGCGCAGCGTACTTCCGCAACCCCGCGAGTCACCGCCGCCATGGTCGCCGTGCGAGCCGGTGTTTCGGCGGCCACGGTCTCCCTCGTTACGAGCGGAAAGACCGCGGGGCGTGTCTCTGTTGGCAATATTGCCAAGGTTGAATCGGCTATTGCCGAGCTGGGTTACGTTGTTGACGGGTTGGGTAGCTCCTTGGCTAAGGGGCGCAGTGACATTGTCATTCTCGTGGCGCCGGATGTCTCCAACCCCTTTTACGCCAATGTTATTGCCGGAGTTCGGGCCGCCATTGCCAAGGATTTTCAGCTCCTGCTCTCCGTGACCGACGCCGGGCAAACGCCAGATCCCAAGGACGTGCGGCGGCTCCTGGCCCTGCGCCCAGCCGGGATGCTCGTGGATGCACCCAGTGCGCACTTCCTCGATGAGCTGCGGGTGCCAGATCCCATGGTCTTGCTTGACGCCGTCGGGGTTGTCAGTGATGCACCATCCGTGAACTTTGATGTCGCCCAAGGTGCCCGACTGCTGGCAGAACACCTGGCCGGGCTGGGGCACCGCAAGGTGGCGTATTTGGATAGTTCCACGGGAACGGAAACCTTCCAGGTGCGACGCGAAGCTTTTGGCGTTGCGGCAGCGAAGCTGGGGCTGGCCGTGGTAGCCAAGAGTTCGGTCACTATCGATGTGGGAAAGGCTGCGCAGGTTTTCGCCCAAGAATGGGAGGGGTGGCAGCACAAGGGGGTGACCGCCGTCGTCTGTGCCACCGATACACACGCCTACGGAGTGCTGCAGGAGGCGCGTGTTGCCGGGGTTTGCGTTCCTGACCAGCTGGCCGTCACGGGATTTGATGATCTGCCCTACTCGGAATCCACCAATCCGCCCCTGACTTCGGTACATCTTCCGGCCTTTGATATGGGCCGGCTAGCGGGGGAGCAGTTGCTGGCTTTGATTGCAGGTCGGGAGCCCACCCAGACACACCAGACCCTAGAGTCGACACTTGTTGTGCGTGGCTCAACCTCTCCGGCCCGCGGAATGTGATTTTCGCCGGTTCAGCAGCTATTTGGCGTCTTTAATGCTGGTACGGAGGGTTCACTCAGAATCACCCTCTAAACTGGTATCTCGTGAGCGCAGAAAATAACCTGACCCCTGAACCCAGTGACGTTTCCGAGCAAATGCTTGTCCGCTTGGATAAGCGTGCCCGATTGCTTGAACGGGGCGAACAGGCCTACCCGGTTGGCGTGGGTCGCACCCACACGATCGAGGAAATCCGGGCCCAGTACCCCGATCTTGAAGCCGACACGGCCACGGGTGAAATCGTTGGCGTGAGCGGCCGCGTTGTGTACGTACGCAACAAGGGCAAGCTCTGCTTCGCAACGGTTCAGTCCGGCGAGGGTGCTCGCCTCCAGATCATGCTTTCCTTTGCCAATGTCGGCGAAGACGCCCTGGCGGGCTGGAAGTCCCTCGTTGACCTCGGAGACCACGTGTTCTTCAAGGGTGAGGTCATCAGCTCCCGCACCGGCGAGCTCTCCATCATGGCCAGCGAATGGTCCATGGCCTCCAAGGCACTGCGTCCCCTGCCGGTTCTGCACGCCGAGCTTTCCGAAGAGATGCGCGTGCGTCAACGCTATGTTGACTTGATCGTTCGCGAAGAGGCTCGCACCCAGGTGCGCGCTCGCTCGGCCGTCGTCAAGGCTATCCGCGACACCCTCCATGGCGAGGACTACATCGAACTCGAAACACCGATCCTGCAGCTGGTTCACGGTGGCGCCTCGGCCCGCCCGTTCCGCACTCACCTGAACGCCTTCGATCAGCCCATGACCCTGCGCATCGCGATTGAGCTATACCTCAAGCGTGCTGTTGTTGGCGGCATGGATAAGGTCTTTGAAGTGGGTCGTATTTTCCGCAATGAAGGCGTTGATTCAACGCACAGCCCGGAATTCACCATGCTTGAGGCATATGAAGCATATGGTGATCAATTCACCATGGCTAAAACAATGCAGCGTATTATTCTTGCTGCTGCTGATGCTCTTGGTTCACGCGTTATTGAAACCGAGCGTGGCCCCATTAACCTCGACGGCGAATGGCCCTGGCTGCCTGTTTATGAGGGTCTTTCCAATGGCGTAGGCCGCGAAATCACCCCGGAAACTACCGCCGAGGAACTGCGCGCTATTGCCGCCGAGCGTGATATCAAGATTGATCAAGCCTGGGACGCGGAGAAGCTCGTCACCGAACTATTTGGTGAAATAGTTGAACCTACACTTATTCAGCCGACCTTTGTTTGCGATTATCCGCCGTCGGCCCAGCCTTTGGCCCGTCCGCACCGCGATAAGCCGAATCTGATTGAAGCCTGGGATCTTATTATTGACGGCCGGGAAACCGGTACCGCATTCTCAGAACTTATCGATCCGGTTATTCAGCGCGATCGTTTGACTCAGCAGTCGCTGGCCGCGGCCGCCGGTGACCCCGAGGCTATGCAGCTGGATGAAGACTTCCTGCGGGCCCTGGAATACGGCGCACCGCCCATGGGTGGCCTTGGGTTGGGTGTGGACCGCCTGGTTATGCTCTTCACGGGTGTCGGTATTCGTGAAGCAATTCTCTTTCCCTTGATGAAACCAGAGTAGGAGCGGCACGAATATGGAATATGTAGCAGTTATCCTGCCTTCTTTAGGCGTAGGCGCGCTTTTCTACTTCGCTATGAAGGCAATCTTTAATGCGGATCGACATGAGCGAGATGCTTTGGCTCAGGCCGAACATGAGGCTGATTCGAAGCTTGAGCGCGACGCGTAAAGATTTAATCCATTACGGGTCTTTGACGTAATTGAATTTTGCAACCATAATCGATTATGAAGTACTCATCAATACTATGTGAGGCGATTAATCACCATGGCACAGAAAATTCACATCTCCCTCGTGGATGATATCGATCAGACTCCGGCCGAGGAGAATATTACGTTCGGCCTGGATGGGATCAATTATGAGATTGACCTCTCCGCTGAGAACGCAGAATCATTGCGCGAAGCCCTGAGCAAGTACATTGCTGCAGGCCGCCGCGCAGGCGGCCGAGCTGTTCGCGGTAGGGGACCCGCAGCAGCCGCCGCAACCAAGGGCAGCAGCGATGTTGCCCAGATCCGTGCCTGGGCACGCGATAACGGTTTTGAGGTTCACGAACGTGGCCGCATCCAGGCCGAAATCCGCGAAGCGTACTACGCAGCGCAGGCTTAAAGCTCCAAAAACGACGGCGAGATTACCTCACGAGGTGATCTCGCCGTCGTTCTTTAATGAGCAAAGCAAGAACTGGTATTTCCCCTGTGGCGAACATGCCCCCATAATTGCCGGGTACTGCGTAGCATCAAAGTACGCAGTAAAAGGAGTGTGGCGAAATGTTTGAGCGATTTACTGATCGAGCCCGACGTGTTGTTGTGCTGGCCCAAGAAGAGGCCCGCATGCTCAACCACAATTACATTGGCACTGAGCATATTCTGCTCGGCCTCATCCATGAGGGTGAAGGTGTTGCCGCCAAGGCCCTGGAGTCCTTGAACATTTCCCTAGACGGTGTCCGGGAACAGGTTCAAGAGATTATTGGACAGGGACAGCAGGCCCCCAGTGGCCACATCCCTTTCACTCCGCGCGCCAAGAAAGTTCTTGAACTTTCGCTGCGTGAGGCCCTCCAGCTGGGTCACAACTACATCGGCACGGAGCACATTCTGCTCGGGTTGATCCGCGAGGGTGAAGGCGTTGCCGCGCAGGTGCTGGTGAAGCTTGGTGCCGATCTGGGCAGTGTACGCCAGCAGGTCATCCAGCTCCTCTCCGGCTACCAGGGCAAGGAACCGGTTGCGAGCGGTGGCGGACAGCCTGAAGGCCAGCCCGCCGGCTCGGTGGTTCTGGACCAGTTCGGACGGAACCTGACTCAGGCTGCGCGCGAAAACAAACTTGATCCCGTCATTGGGCGCGAGCATGAGATGGAACGCGTCATGCAGATCCTCTCTCGCCGTACCAAGAACAACCCGGTGCTCATCGGTGAACCCGGTGTGGGTAAGACAGCTGTTGTTGAAGGTCTGGCTCAGGCCATCGTGCGCGGCGACGTGCCCGAGACCATCAAAGACAAGCAGCTCTACACCCTTGACCTTGGCTCACTCGTGGCCGGCTCACGCTACCGCGGTGACTTTGAGGAACGCCTGAAGAAGGTCCTCAAGGAAATCCGCACCCGCGGCGACATCATCTTGTTCATCGACGAAATCCACACCCTTGTCGGTGCCGGTGCCGCCGAAGGGGCTATCGATGCCGCCTCGATCCTCAAGCCCATGCTGGCTCGTGGAGAACTGCAGACCATCGGCGCCACCACGCTCGATGAGTACCGCAAGCACATCGAGAAGGATGCCGCGCTCGAGCGCCGCTTCCAGCCCATCCAGGTTCCCGAACCCACGGTTCCGCTGACCATTGAGATCCTCAAGGGCCTGCGCGACCGCTACGAGGCACACCACCGCGTCTCCATCACCGACGGTGCGCTCACGGCTGCGGCAACGCTGGCCGATCGTTACATCTCTGACCGTTTCCTGCCGGATAAGGCCATTGACCTGATCGATGAGGCCGGTGCCCGCCTGCGTATTCGTCGTATGACGGCTCCGCCGGAGCTCAAGGCCATGGACGTTGAAATTGCTGCCGTGAAGAAGCGCAAGGAAGACGCCATTGACGCCCAGGACTTCGAGGGTGCCGCATCGCTGCGTGACGACGAGCAGAAGCTCATCACCGCCCGCGCCGAGAAGGAACGCCTGTGGAAGTCCGGCGGACTCGATGAGATTTCCGAGGTTGATGAGGAACTCATCGCCGAGGTGCTCGCGAACTCCACCGGTATCCCGGTCTTCAAGCTGACCGAGGCCGAGTCCACGCGTCTGCTCAAGATGGAAGACGAGCTGCACAAGCGTGTGGTTGGTCAGAACGAAGCCATCAAGTCCATCTCGCAGGCTATCCGCCGTACGCGTTCTGGTCTGAAGGATCCCAAGCGTCCGGGTGGCTCGTTCATCTTTGCCGGCCCCACAGGTGTTGGTAAGACTGAGCTGGCCAAGGCACTGGCCGAGTTCCTCTTCGGCGACGAAGACGCGCTCATCACCTTGGACATGTCCGAGTACTCCGAGAAGCACACGGTTTCGCGTCTCTTCGGTGCCCCTCCCGGATACGTTGGCTACGAAGAAGGTGGCCAGCTGACCGAGAAGGTCCGCCGTCGTCCGTTCTCCGTGGTCCTCTTCGATGAGGTTGAGAAGGCGCACGCCGATCTCTTCAACTCGCTCTTGCAGATCCTCGAAGACGGTCGACTGACCGACAGCCAGGGTCGCGTCGTGGACTTCAAGAACACGATCATCATCATGACCACGAACCTCGGTACGCGCGACATCTCCAAGTCGATCGCCACCGGTTTCCAGTCAGGATCGGACACGCAGACCGGTTACAACCGCATGCGTGCCCGGGTCAGCGAAGAGCTCAAGCAGCACTTCCGCCCCGAGTTCTTGAACCGTGTCGATGACGTTGTGGTGTTCCCGCAGCTCACGCAGGATGAAATCATCGAGATCGTTGACCTCATGGTTGCTCGCCTGGAGACGCGTCTTGCGGATAAGGGCATGGGCATTGAGCTCACCCCCGCGGCGAAGGTCCTGCTTGCTACCAAGGGCTACGATCCGGCGATGGGTGCCCGGCCGCTGCGCCGCACCATCCAGCGCGAGATCGAGGATCACCTCTCTGAGAAGATCTTGTTCGGCGAACTCAAGGACGGCGACATTGTCACCGTCGGTGTTGAGGGCGAGGGCGACGACGCCAAGTTCACCTTTGTGGGCACGGCCAAGCCGCAGGTTCCCGAGGCCATCACGGCTTCTGCCTAAGGTTCCTTCGCACTAAAAGTACGACGGCGGCACCCTCCCTTCGCGGGGAGGGTGCCGTTTCGCGTTTCCTCACCAGTTTCCGCCGCTAGGAGCTCGTCCCCGCGCAATACGTCATGCGGGGACGTCCAAGAGTCATAGACTTAAACGGTGACTTTTGAATCCACCGCCCCCGTAGTAGTCCTCCGACCCGCCCGTACCTCCGACGTTCACGCGATTAAGGATCTGGTTGCGCCACTGGCGGAGCGACGAATCTTGATCTCCAAGGAATCGGTCACGTACTTTGAGGCGATCCAGGAGTTCATGATCGCCGAGATCGACGGCGAAATCGTGGGCTGCGGCGCCCTGCACGTCATGTGGGAAGACCTTGCGGAGATCCGGACGCTGGCCACCTCGGATGCGTGGCGTGGCAAAGGCGTTGGTCGAGTACTTGTAGAGAAGCTGCTGGAAAACGCCCGCACCCTCGGCGTCAGCCGCGTCTTCTGCCTGACCTTTGAGGTGGACTTCTTCGTCCGTAATGGCTTCTCCGTCATGGCGGATCAAAGTGCCGTGGACCCGGCCGTTTACTCCGAGCTGCTGCGCTCCGCCGATGAGGGAATTGCCGAGTTCCTCGACCTGGCCCGCGTTAAGCCAAACACCTTGGGCAACACGAGGATGATTCGCCAGCTCTGAGGGGGCGCGGAAGCTGACGTAATCCCTACCAACCGTCCGTGCTCCCGGGTAGTGTTCATGTGAGGCCGGACTCACACCGGCTTGCTACTTACGGTTGTGTGAATCGGAGGACTACGGCATGAAAAAGCTCATAAATGATCCCAGGACTGTTGTCGACGAAGCGGTAGCCGGTTTCGGCCAAGCGCATGCCGCTCACGTCAAAGTGAATGCGGATCCGTTGTTCGTCACGCGCAAGGATGCTCCACGCGAAGGCAAGGTCGGTCTGGTATCTGGTGGCGGCAGCGGGCATGAACCGCTGCACGCCGGATATGTTGGCTACGGCATGCTGGATGCTGCCGTTCCCGGAGCCATGTTCACCTCACCCACGCCGGATGCCATTATTCCCGCCACGATTGCTGCCAATGCCGGCGCTGGCGTGGTGCATATCGTGAAAAATTACACCGGCGATGTCTTGAACTTTGAAACCGCAGCGGAGATGGCCGAGGCGGAGGGTGTGAGCGTGCGCACCGTGCTCGTCAACGACGACGTCGCCGTGGAGGACTCGCTGTACACTGCGGGCCGCCGCGGCGTGGCCGGAACCGTGCTGATCGAGAAGATCGCCGGAGCTGCTGCGGAACGCGGAGACGATCTGGACGCCGTGGCCGCCATCGGAAACCGGGTCAACAACAACGTCCGGAGCATGGGTGTGGCCCTGTCAGCCTGCACCGTTCCCCACGCAGGGGTTCCGAGCTTCGAATTGGCTGACGACGAGATCGAGATCGGCATTGGCATCCACGGTGAACCGGGCCGCCACAGGATCCCCATGGAAAGCGCCGATGGAATCACCGCGCGCCTCCTCGGGCCGGTCCTGAACGATCTGGCTCCCATCGCCGGAGACAAGGTGCTGCTCTTCGTCAACGGTATGGGCGGCACCCCGGCCAGCGAGCTGTACATTGTGTACCGCGCGGCCGCGAAGCTCCTGGAAGACGCCGGCCTCGTGGTGGAACGTTCCCTCGTGGGTAACTACATCACGGCCCTTGAGATGCAGGGCTGCTCGATCTCGGTGCTGCTCCTCGACGATGAAATGACCGAGCTGTGGGACGCGCCCGTCAACACACCTGCACTGCGCTGGGGGATGTAAATGGTCAACACAACACTGGATGTCACGTGGGCTATCGACTGGCTGCGCAAGAGCGCCGCGGTGGTCGCCGAGCATCGCATGGCCTTGATCGAGCTGGACCGCGCCATCGGCGATGGTGATCACGGGGAGAACCTCGATCGCGGCTTTAGCGCCATTCTTGAAAAGCTCGACGCCGAAGCACCCGCCACCCCGGGTACCGCCTTTAAGCTGGCCGCCATGACCTTGATGTCCAAGGTGGGAGGGGCCGCCGGGCCGCTCTACGGCACAGCGTACCTGCGCGCGGCAACTGCGGTGGGTGACGCCGTCGAACTTGATGCGGCGACCCTCGTGGCTGCCCTAACCGCGGCCCGTGACGGGGTGGTGGCCCGAGGTAAGGCCGAGGCAGGGGAGAAGACCATGATCGACGCCTGGACTCCAGCCGTCGATGCAGCCACAGCAGCCGCCGACTCGGGAGCGGCACCCGCCGAGGTGTTGGCGGCCGCGGCAACGGCGGCCGAGGTCGGAGCCGTCGCCACCGAACCACTCATTGCCAGAAAGGGGCGGGCCAGCTATCTGGGCGAACGTGCCATCGGGCATCGCGATCCGGGCGCCGAATCCTCTGCCCTGATCCTTCGCGCGGCCGCGCAGGCAGCCGGGGTGGAGGCATGAGCGTTGCACTCGTCATCGTCTCCCACAGCGCCCAGCTCGCCGCTGGAGTTGTGGAGTTAGCTGCCCAGATGGCCCCGGATGTGGTCCTCATTGCCGCCGGAGGAATGGACGACGGCGGCATCGGGACTTCTCTGGAAAAGGTCATGTCAGCCCTGGGGCTGGCAGATACCGGGGACGGAGCCGTGGTCCTCACGGATCTGGGCTCCGCCGTCATGACGGCCGAGGCCGCCTGGGAATTCCTGGGCAGTCCGGAGACGGTACTTCTCGCGAATGCCCCCTTGGTCGAGGGCTCCATAGCGGCGGCCGTCACGGCACAATCCGGCGCATCCCTGGCCGCGGTGTGCTCGGCGGCCGAGACCGCGCTGCAGGCCCCTGCAGCGGCGCCTGACCCGGGAGAGAACACGCCCGCAGCCGTCACCGAACAAGCCGAAGACTCTGTCACCGCGGTGCTCACCTTGATCAATCCGATGGGTCTCCATGCCCGCCCGGCCGCTGTTCTGGCGGGCGTGCTGGGAGCCATGGACGTGGAGATTGAGATCAACGGTGCCGATGCGCAATCGGTCATGATGCTCATGACCCTTGGCGCCGCGCAGGGTGATGAGCTGCAGGTCAGTGCCACCGGCCCCGACGCGAAACGCGCCGTGGAACTGGTTCGAACAGAGGTCGCGGCGGGCTTCGGCGAGCTCTAAACCAGTCCGCTCGGGGGGATCAGCGAGGCAGCTGGTAGCCAGCCTCGGAGACCTGGGCGAGACCGTCGGCCACGAGACCGGCCAGGGCGCGTTCCAGCTGCGGTGCGTGGGTGTTGAGGGCATGCAATTTGCCCAGCTCCGTGGCCACCTCGTCGTGCCGCGAGGCGGCTTCGGCATCCCACATGAGATCTGCATGGACCGGCGCTCCGGCAGCGCGCAGCACCGCCATGACGGCCCCGCGCACCTGCCGATCCGTGCCCGCCCACGGCTGACCCTTGGGGATATAGCTGGGCTCGGGTTGGCCGGCCGCGATCCAGGCACACTGCTCAAAGACAGGGCATTGTCCACACTTGGGACTCCGTGCTGTGCAAATCAAGGCCCCCAATTCCATGACGGAGGCATTCCACAACACCGATTCTTCCGTGGCTTCGGGCAGCAAATCCGCGGCAAGAGACATTTCGGCGGCGGTCAGCGCGGGCGCCGGAAGTGCCTGGCCGATGACGAGGCGGGCGTGGACGCGGCGAATATTGGTATCCACGACGGTGGTGCGCCGCCCGTAGGCGAAGGCCGCAACCGCGGCCGCCGTATAGCTGCCGACTCCGGGAAGGCTCAGGAGCTGCTCATAGTTGTCGGGGACAGCGCCGTGGTGCTCGGCAACAATCTGTGCCGCGGCGGCATGCAAACGCAAGGCGCGGCGCGGATAGCCAAGCTTGCCCCAGGCCCGCAGGACATCGGCGGCGGGTGCTGCGGCGAAGTCGGCAGGGGTAGGCCAACGCTCTAGCCACTGTTCCCAAATGGGACGCACACGCACCACGGGGGTCTGCTGGAGCATGATCTCGCTGACCAGAATGCCCCACGCCGAACACTCGCCGCGCCACGGAAGATCCCGGGCCTCGTCCCGGAACCAATCATTGATCGTTGCGTGCAGGACGCTGGGAGGCACAGCGGGTGAAGCAGGGAGCGGCATAGATTTCCTTGGAAAGTGGGTGGTGGTTGCGTTGCACGGGGAGTGAGCTGTTAGCCGAGCGATTCTGCGGCGGTCATCGCGGGAGCCTGCGGCAAGGGCTTGAGGAGCTCTGACGGGTGGACGCCCAGTCCCTGAGCCAACCGAACAATAATCTCCAGTGTGGGGTTGCGGTGGCCGCGTTCAAGCCCGCTGATGTAGGAGCGGTCCATGAGCACATAGCTGGCGAACTGTTCCTGCGTTTGGCGCAGCTTGTTCTTGCGCAGTGCCCGCAGATTCTCACCAAAGGCACGATAATCGGGACAGACACTCACTCGAGGGCTCCCTTAATTGTGGATTATCGTCAACACTGTAGTGCTCGACAGCCAGTCTAAGCCACAGACATCCGCCGCCGTACTTTACCGCAGCAGAAACGGATGCGGAACTGCCAGGGATGTGACCTTGCCCTACGCCAGTAGCCCGCAGCGGCGTGGATTCACGAAGCGTGGCCCGCGTTCGCTACGCTTGAGGGGTGGGAACAACAGGCAACTCCGGACGCGGCAAGGGTTCTTCTGCTGTGCCGGGAGGAAAGCCGCGCACTGGCGCCCCCGCACGAAAGCCGAAAGTCTCCGCTAAGGTGATGCGCCGGCGTCGACTCGCAGCCGCCCTCGTGGCCCTCCTGGTCATCGGTGCCCTCGTGGCCGGCGGCAGCTACCTCGCCAGCCTGCTGGGTGGGAAAAACGACGCCGGAACTGAGTCGGGCGCAAACGGAGGCACCGAAGTGGTCAAGGATGCGGCGAAAGCCGGGACCGCGCCGTCGGCCGTTTGCGACGAGGCCGGTATCAAGGTGACGGCCGCGGTCGACAAACCCTCCTACGGCCCCGACGAAAAGCCCGTGCTGACCCTACACGTCACTAATGCAGGGAAGGCGCCGTGCGACATTAACGTGGGCACGAGCCAGATGAAGTATGAGATCACCAGCGGCGCCGACATTATTTACAACTCCAAGAACTGCCAGCTAGACCCAAGCGATCTGGTCAAGAATCTCGCGCCGGGCGCCTCGGAAAGCGCCAATATGGTGTGGAAGGTCAAACGTAACGCCCCCGACTGCGCCGAGGTCGTGAGCACACCCGGACGCGGGGGAGCCACCTACGCGCTCGTCGTGACGCTCGGTAAGTGGTCCAGCGACAAGGTCACCTTCACGCTGCAGTAACGGCGCTCCGCTTTAGAGGAAGCGGTCCAGCAGGCTTGCCTCGGCGATACGCGAGAGGCCCTCGCGGACATTGCGGGCGCGAAGCTCGCCAATGCCATCAACCATCATGAGCTCATCGATCGTGGCCGCCATAAGATTCTGCAATCCACCAAAGTGGTCGACGAGGCGTCCGGCAACCGCGCGAGGCACGGCCTTCAGGCCCGAGACAAGACGGTAGCCGCGGGGCTGAATGATGCTATCGAGGGCATCACCCCCACTGGGCAGGCCCACGACGCTGGCAATCAGATTCAGATCGATCAGATCGGCCTGATCGATATCCTGCAGGGCAACAACGGCCGCATCGACATCCGTGGTTTCCGGATCCGTGTAATCACGGATGACGGTGTCGGCGCCGCGCGTGGTGGAAAGCTCCTCCAACTGCAGCGAGAGCAGGCGGCCATCGACACCAAGCTCTAGGACGTACTGGGCGATTTCCTCGGAAATGCGGCGCACCATCTCGTGGCGTTGCAGCGTGACGGCAACGTCACGCACCGTGACCATGGCCTCGATTTCCAGGGCCGAGAGGGAACTGGTGACCTGATCCAACCGGGCGCGGTAACGCTCCAGGGTGGCAAGAGCCTGATTGGCGCGGGCCAGAACCTTTTCAGAGCCCTCCAGAACGTAGCGCAAGCCGTCTACGTACAGGGCAATGATCTGCATGGACTGGCTGACCGAGACCACCGGAACGCCCGTCTGAATGGCGACGCGTTCTGCAGTACGGTGTCGGGTTCCGGATTCCTGCGTTTCAATGCTGGGATCGGGGACGAGCTGAACGGCGGCTCGCAAAATCTTGGTGACGTCCTTGTCGCAGACGATAGCGCCGTCCATCTTGGCCAGCTCGCGCAGACGTGTGGGAGCGAAGTCGATGCCGATTTCGAAACCACCGGAGCAAAGACTTTCAATTTGCTTGTCGTAACCAAGCACGATCAGGGCGCCTGTGCGCCCTCGAAGGATTCGTTCCAGTCCATCACGCAGCGGCGTTCCCGGAGCGACACGGGCAAGAGTGGCCTTGAGGGCCTCTTCGGGGCTGCGAAGCATGGGCAGTTCCTTCTTTCCATGCGCGGGAATCCGCGCAAGTCACACTGCCCATGATAGTAGGAACTACACGCCATTACCGGCCGGTATGGCCGTAAAGTAGACCGATCTTGACCGATCTGTGTCCTTTAGGTGGACAATGAGCGCTTAGAGCCGTGGCTCGGGTGATCCATGGAGGATAACCTCGGTCGCTTCTGCGATGTGCTCGATCTCCTTGACGGTAAAGTTGGGCGGGATTTCCCCGGGGCCGTTGGGGCTGCGCGGCACGAGTGCGTGCGTGAATCCCAGGCGACTGGCCTCGTGAATGCGTTGGCTGATGCCGGGCACGGGACGTACCTCGCCTGCCAATCCGACCTCGCCAAAGGCCACCATCTTGGCGTGCACCACCTTGTTGGTTTTGGCCGACACGATGGCCAAGGCCACGGACAGATCCATGGCGGGTTCGCTCAAACGGGCACCGCCAACAGTGGCCACGTAGCTGTCATCCGAATCCAAGCGCAGCCCGGCCCGCTGTTGCAGGACTGCAAGGAGCATGCCGATGCGAGTGGAATCTAGCCCGCTCACTGTGCGTCGGGGTTGTGAACCCACGGCGGGCGTCAGGAGCGCCTGAACCTCGGCCAGCAACGGCCTGCGCCCCTCCATGGTCACGGTGATGCAGGTTCCCGAGACGGGCTGGGACGTACGAGAGGTGAAGAGTCCGCTGGGATCGGCCAGGCCCTCGATGCCGTCGTCCGTGAGGTCGAAACAGCCAACCTCGTCGGTTTGCCCATACCGGTTCTTGACCGCACGCAGGAGGCGCAGGCGGGAGTGGCGTTCGCCGTCGAACTGGCAGACCACATCCACGAGATGTTCCAGCAGACGGGGTCCGGCAATGGAGCCGTCCTTGGTCACATGGCCCACGAGCAGGGTTGTCATGTTCAGTCGTTTGGCTGCCGCGATGAGGGAGGCTGCTACCTCGCGCACCTGCGAGACACCACCGGCCGCCCCGTCCACCATGGCGCTGCTGAAGGTCTGCACGGAGTCCACGATGAGCAGAACGGGCTGCACGGCCTCGACCTGACCAAGTGCCGTGCCCAAATCGGTTTCGGCACCTAGATACAGGGTATCCGCCACCGCGCCAATTCGTTCGGCCCGCAGCTTGACCTGTGCGGCGGATTCCTCACCCGTCAGGTACAGCACCTTTTTGGGTTCCTGTCCATGTTCGTTGCGGGCAAACTTTGCCGCAACGTCCAGCAACAGCGTGGACTTTCCCACGCCGGGCTCTCCCGCGAGAAGGATCACGGCACCCGGGACCATGCCGCCGCCGAGCACGCGGTCCAGCTCGGGAACCCCTGTGAGGTTATGGGCGGCCTGGGAGGCATCGACCTCGGAGATCAGCTGCGCGGGGCGCACCACGGTGGTCGCGGCCGTTGTCCTGACAACAACGGTTCCGACCTCCTCGAGGGTTCCCCAGGCTTGGCATTCGCCGCAGCGGCCTACCCACTTGACGGCCGTCCAACCACATTCGGTGCAGCGAAAGTTTTGGCCGGCGTTTGCTTTCGAACTCTTTGATGCCATGGAACAACCCTAGCGCTGGGGTCTGACAAATACGCGCTCGCCTAGGACTACTGCAGTTTGGGCAGCAATGCCCTTGCCTCGACCGGATCCATCTCGGCGGCCTCCAAGAGATCTACCATCAGGGTGCGGAAAAGCAGGACCACGGTCTGACCCTCCATCAAGGTGATTTCTAAGTCACTGGGATGGAGCCGGATAGCAATCTCGGCCAGTGAGTTGCGGGCGTGACTCATACTGGAGTGCGTTTTGGCGCCGGAGACAGCTGCCGCGAGCTCATCCACCGCTGAGGCCGTTTGTCCTACTACCTCGGCAAGATGCATGGTTCCGGCATCGGAGAGCGCGGCGTTATTGATGGCGGTGGCGAGGCGGCGGGCCAGCACCCGGCTCGACCGCATGGCGTAGTCCACTCGGGTCATGAGCTGGGCCATACCCTCCACCTCTTGCAGGTGCCGGCGGTACATGGGTGAGAGCTTGGCGATCTCCAGCGAGCCTCGCAGCCCCTGACGCATGTTATCGATGCGTTGCTGCTGACCGCGGGCGCGAACCAGTGCGTGCCAGGCCGTGGTGGAGTCGTTGTAGGACAGCGCGGCCGCGCACTCACGAAGAACCAGGGTGAGCTCGGCTAGGACTTCTTTAAGGTCTTCCTGGGGTTCCCTGCGGGGATCTTTGGGAATGAGGAAGGTTGCGGCTAGGGCAAAGCAACCGCCGATGACGGCGTCGAGACTGCGGGAGAACGGCCCACCCTCCGGGATGGGAAGCAACACCACCAGGAGTGATTGCAGCGCCAGCTGGGTTGTGAAGATGACACCGCTATCGAGGAATCTGGCCAACAAGATGGAGAGGAACACGACCAGGGCGGCCTGCCAGATGCCGGAACCGAGCCAATGCAGCAGTAAATCGCCCACCGCAATTCCGATCGTGCAGCCCACGCCGACCTCAAGTACGCGACGCAGCCGGGGGTCTCGGGTAAAGCCGAGCGCCACGATGGCGCTCGTAGCGGCAAACAGCGGGCCCTGATGTCCGAGTACCAACTCGGAAAAATAGTACGCTCCCACGGCGCAGAATGACATGATGAGGGCGCGACTCACTGAGTTCGCACTGCGGCGCAGACCTAAGCTGGTGCGCTGCTTCAGGAACAAAAATGTGGCAGCAACCTTGGCGGATTCGCGCTGCACAGACTCTGGCATGGCCCTAGTCTATGCGCGAAAAGCGGCCTCCCTGCCCGTGAAGTCTGCAGGAAGGCCGCTCGTGAGGCATAAGCCCAATAGCTAAGGAATTAACTTTTCAGTCGAGATCCTCGTTGAAGTGGGCCAAGAGCTGAGCGAAAAGACGAACCTCTTCGAGATCCCACTTGGAGAGCCGGTTAAACAGCGCCTGACGAGCGCTGTCCTGCGTTGCCTCGTACCGCTCGTGGGCCTCTTGGGTCAGGGCCACAATCATGGCCCGACCATCAGCAGGATCAGGGGTTCGGGAGATGAGTCCGAGCTCTTCAAGTTGTTTCAAAAGCCGGCTGACAACAGCCTTATCGGTATCCAACTGCGCGGTCAGCGTCACCTGATGCATGGCGCCGCAACGGGAAAGGAGCATCATGGCCGAAAACGCCATGGGCTTGAGATCCGGATGGATCATCGCTGCCCGGACCCCGAGACTTTTCCGTGCCCTGATGAGCAAGGTTCCAATGTTTTGTTGGGCGGTCTTGATGACCTCGGCCATCTCATGTTCCTCGGCTGCGCTTAAGGTCGGCACAGCCGAGGCTTGTTCCGCGGTACTCACTTGCGGCCCGAGAGCTCTTCAGATTCCGGGGTAATCGCTACAGATGCTGCACTGACCTCAACAAGGAGTTCCTCAGCTTCTGCAAGCACGGCGCTCTTACCGTCTTCTGCGGCGTCACTTGAGGCGCGCTGAGCTCGGGTTTGGTTACTCAACTCCAGGTTCGGCAAGAAGATGATCGCCAGGATCGTCAGGATGCTCAGAGGTGCGGCAACGAAGAAGACATGCGCGACGCCGTCACCGTAGGCCGACTCGATGATGACTCGAACAGAGTCCGGCAGCGTGTGGACAGATGGAATATTGCCACTGCTCAGGGCAAGGCCAATTTCCTGACCCTTTTCGCCTAGGGCGCCTAGGGCGGCCTGCAGTTCCTGCGACTTCTGACCCATCAGGTCAACAACCTTGCTGGCCATGATGGCACCCAAGACCGAGACGCCCACGGTGCCGCCCAAAGAACGGAAGAACGCGATGCCAGAGCTGGCCACACCAATCTCGGCCGGGGTTACGGCGTTCTGAACCACCAAGACGAGGTTCTGCATGACCATGCCCAAACCAGCTCCCAGAAGGAACATGAAGAAGGAGACCAGGATGAAGTTGGTGTCGTAATGGATCGTGCCCAACAGGTACAGGCCCGCGAGCTGCAAGACGGAGCCGATGACCATGATGGCCTTCCACTTACCGTGCTTGGAGATCAATGCGCCAGCAATCGTGGAAACGATCAGCAATCCCGCCATCATCGGGATGGTCATCAAACCCGACTGGGTGGCATTGGCGCCACGTGCCAGCTGCATGTACTGCGCCAGGAAGACCGAGGTGCCAAACATGGAGACACCTACAGAAATGGAGGCAACCACGGAGAGTGTAAATGTGGAATTCTGGAACATGCTCAGCGGGATGATGGGCTCGGAAGCCTTGAATTCCACAATGACAAAGGCGGCAAGGGCAACGAGTGCACCACCGACCATCCAGACCGAAGCCATGGAAGCCCAGTCGAACTGGCTACCGGCCAGTGATACCCAAATCAGGAGCAAGGAAACGCCTGCGGACAGCAAGACAATACCGGCGTAGTCGATTGAGACCTTACGCTTGGCCTGTACCGGGAGGTGCAGGGTCTTCTGGATCAAGATGATGGCAACGATGGCGAACGGCAGTGCCACGAAGAAGTTCCAGCGCCAGTTGATGGCGTCCGTGATGAAGCCACCGATCAACGGTCCACCTACGGTACCCACGGCCATGACGGCGCCGAAGAGGCCCATGTACTTGCCGCGCTCGCGGGGAGAGATGATGTCAGCCATGACGATCTGGCTCAAGGCGGTCAAGCCACCGGCGCCCAGACCCTGGAAGACGCGCATCGTAATGAGCATCGAGGTGTCCTGCGAGAAGCCAGCGACGGCCGAGGCCACGACGAAGATGACGAGCGAAAGCTGCAGAAGTAGCTTGCGATTGTAAAGATCGGCAAGCTTGCCCCAGATCGGGGTGGAGATCGTGGTGGCCAGCAAGGTTGCCGTGACAACCCAGGTGTACGCGGCCTGATCTCCGTTAAGGTCAGAGAGAATGACGGGCAGTGAGGTCGACACGACCGTGCCGGCCAGGATTGAGACGAACATACCCATCAGGAGGCCGGTGAGTGCTTGCAGCACCTGGCGGTGGGTCATGCCCGATTCGGACAGCGCGGGGGCTGCCTTAGCGGTGGTTGAATTCTTGGACAAAAAGGACTCCAAAACAAAGCAGGAATATAGTTGATTAACATCAACTATATTGAAGTAGTTGTCATAGAGCAACCATTTTTCCCTGTGATGTGCATCTAACGCGCGGCGCTCGCAGTCTGTGCGACGGCCAATCTTGCCGCAAAACCAGCAAAATGTGACCGATGTCGCGCTTAACTTCCAAGAATCCCCGCTGCGTTAACCTTCTGTTCACCTAGTTCGGGTCGTTGCTTTACCTCCGCCTTTTACGCTCGAGAAGTAATGAATCGAAAGCAACCCATCGAAGAGGTAAATAGCGTGAAGGCACTTCACATTGGCCGCGTGGCAGCAGTTCTCACCGTCGGCGCATTGGCACTGACAGCTTGTGGCACCGACAACGTAGTGTCCACCGGCAACGGCGGAACCTCGGCAGCAAGCAACGGCACTGCAGTGACCGGCACCTTGACCGGAACCGGCGCCAGCTCCATCTCGGCAGCCATGGACGCCTGGAAGGCCGGCTTCGAGTCAGCTAACTCCGGCGCCAAGATCCAGTACTCCCCGGAAGGCTCCGGCGCAGGCCGTAAGGCCCTCATCGCTGGCGCAGTTCAGTTTGCCGGCTCGGATGCTTACATGAAGGACGAAGAACTCGCCTCCGCCCAGGAAAAGTGTGGCCCCGCTGGCGCCATCAACATCCCCTGGTACATCTCACCGATCGCAGTCGCGTTCAACGTTGAAGGGGTCAAGGACCTCAAACTCGACGCCGACACCATCGCCAAGATCTTCCGCGGCGACATCAAGAACTGGAACGACGCCGCCATCAAGGCAGCCAACCCGGATGCAACCCTCCCGGATCTGGCCATCACGCCCGTTCACCGCTCCGATAACTCGGGCACCACCGAAAACTTCACCGACTACCTGGCCGCGGCAGCCTCCACTGTCTGGACCGACAAGAAGTCCGGCGACTGGCCCACCGCCCTGCCGGGCGAAAACGCTAAGGGTACCTCCGGCGTCGTCAAGACCGTCACCGAGACCCCCGGCGCCATCACCTACGCTGATGACTCAGCCGTCACCGAAGCCCTGGGCAAGGTGGAACTGAAGGTTGGCGACGCTTACGTTCCCGTCACGGCAGAAGCCGCAGCCAAGGCCGTTGACGCGGCAACCGTTGTTGAAGGCCGTTCCGCGAACGACCTGTCCCTGAAGCTCGACCGCAAGACCACCGTCGCCGGCGCTTACCCCGCCGTCCTGGTCTCCTACGGTGTCTTCTGCGCCTCCTACCCGGATGCTGCCACGGCCGATCTGGTCAAGGCTTTCGGCACCTTCGTCCTGAGCGAAGACGGCCAGAAGCAGGCTGCGGATGCCGCCAAGAGCGCCCCGCTGTCCACCGAATTGGCAGCCAAGGCCAAGACGGCACTTGACTCCATCACCGTCGCCGCTAAATAAGCGCGTCGTAGCTAAGCGTCAATAGAAAGTACTAGATTGTCCACCACAAAGCTCATACCCAAAGCGGGAGCTGGGCAAGCCGCGTCAGGTCGTACCGGAGATAAAGTTTTCTCCGGTGCGGCCTTGACCGCCGGTGCGCTGATTGTTGCCGTGCTATTTGCTGTGGCCCTGTTCTTGATCGTTCAGGCGCTCCCAACCTTTAGCGCGGCCGCAGCAGACATCACGGGAGGCAAGGGGTTCTTCTCCTACATCTTCCCGATCGTTGTCGGCACGCTCATTGCAGCCACCATTGCCCTGCTCATCGCCACCCCCATCGGTGTGGCCGTGGCCTTGTTCATCTCCCACTACGCTCCCCGCAGTCTTGCTCGCGGATTGGGCTATGTGGTGGACCTTCTGGCAGCCATCCCCTCAGTTGTTTACGGTGCCTGGGGCGCAAGCTTCCTGGCCTCGAACCTCAAAGTCCCGTACCAGTGGCTTGCCGAGAACCTCGGCTGGATCCCCATCTTTGGCGGTCCCGCTTCCGGAACCGGCAAGACCATCTTGACCGCCGGCATTGTGCTGGCCGTCATGGTGCTGCCGATCATCGCCTCACTGACCCGTGAGATTTTCCTGCAGGCCCCCATGCTGCACCAAGAAGCGGCGTTGGCGTTGGGTGCCACTCGGTGGGAAATGATCCGTATGGCTGTTCTGCCCTTCGCTCGTGGCGGCATCATCAGCGCCGTCATGCTGGGACTGGGCCGTGCGCTGGGTGAGACCATGGCCGTTGCCCTTGTACTGTCCTCCGGCCCGTTGATCGCTTCCTTGATCCGCTCCGGAAACCAAACCATCGCCGCAGAAATTGCCCTCGACTTCCCTGAAGCCTTTGGCCTGCGCATGCACGAACTGATCGCCGCCGGTCTGGTGCTCTTCCTGATCACCCTCGCCGTCAACATGGTGGCCCGTTGGATCATCAACCGCCACAAAGAATTCTCGGGAGCCAACTAATGGCCACGCTCATGACTGAACGTAAGCGCTCCGCCCTGACCCGCGGCCGCCTCCCGCGCTACACCCCGTACGCGATTGCGGTTGCCGCGATCATCATCTCCGCCGCGCTGCTGTCCCTAGTCGGGTTCAATGTCTTCGGCTGGGCCGTGCTCTCCGCGGTGTTGTTTGCCGCAGGCAACGTCACCAGTGCCGCCATCGTCGAGGGACGCCGCAAGGCGACCGACAAGTTCGCCACCTCCCTCGTGGTGGGTGCCTTCCTTGTCGCCCTGCTCCCGCTCGTTTCGGTCATCTGGACGGTGCTTGTCAACGGCGTTCCCGGGCTCATGGCTCCGGGCTTCCTGACAACATCCATGAACGGTGTCACCGGTGCCGTGGATAACGCCGCGGTCAAGGATGGCACCCCCGTCCTCGGTGGTGTTTACCACGCTTTGGTTGGCTCCGTGCTGATCACCCTGTGGGCCACGATCATCTCGGTGCCCGTCGGCTTGCTGACCGCCATCTACCTTGTGGAATACAGCGCCGGAAACCGCTTCTCCAAGGTCATCACCTTCCTGGTCGATGTCATGACCGGCATCCCCTCGATCGTCGCCGGCCTCTTCGCCGCAGCCTTCTTCGCCATGATCCTGGGCCCGGGCACGAAGACCGGCTTCGTGGCCGCCGTCGCGCTGTCGGTGCTCATGATCCCCGTGGTGGTGCGCTCCAGCGAGGAAATGCTCAAGATCGTTCCCAATGAATTGCGCGAGGCAGCCTATGCCTTGGGTGTGCGTAAGTGGCGCACCATCGTCAAGGTGGTTATTCCGACGGCGATCTCCGGTATTGCCTCGGGTGTCACCTTGGCCATTGCTCGCGTTATCGGCGAGACGGCTCCGCTGCTGGTCACGGCCGGCTTCGCCACGAGCATCAATATGAACGTCTTTGCCGGGTGGATGTCCTCCCTGCCCACCTTTATCTACACGCAGATCATGACGCCGACCTCGCCGTCGAACGCCGATCCGTCCACGCAACGTGCCTGGGCTGCGGCATTGCTGCTGATCATTCTTGTCATGCTGTTGAATCTCGGAGCCCGCCTCGTGGCCCGCGTATTCGCGCCGAAAACCGGCCGCTAAATTTTTGTGAAGAAGGAACTCTAGTTATGTCCAAACGTATCGATGTCAGCGATTTGAATGTCTACTACGGCGATTTCCTCGCCGTGGAGGACGTCAATATCAACCTCGAAGCCAAGTCCGTCACGGCCTTCATCGGCCCCTCGGGCTGTGGCAAGTCCACCTTCCTGCGCACTCTGAACCGCATGCACGAGGTCATCCCCGGCGCCCGCGTCGAGGGCAAGGTCCTCCTTGACGGCGACAACCTCTACGCCGACGGCGTTGACCCTGTGACGGTGCGCAGCCAGATCGGCATGGTGTTCCAGCGCCCCAACCCGTTCCCCACCATGAGCATCCGTGACAACGTCTTGGCCGGTGTGAAGCTCAACAGCCGCCGCATGCCCAAGTCCGACGCCGACGACCTCGTCGAGAAGTCCCTCCGCGGCGCCAACCTGTGGAACGAGGTCAAGGACCGCCTCGAGAAGCCCGGCTCCGGCCTCTCCGGTGGTCAGCAGCAGCGCCTGTGCATCGCCCGTGCCATCGCCGTCTCACCCGACGTGATCCTGATGGACGAGCCCTGCTCCGCCCTCGACCCGATCTCCACGCTCGCCATTGAGGACCTCATCAACGAGCTCAAGGACGAATACACCGTGGTGATCGTGACGCACAATATGCAGCAGGCAGCCCGCGTCTCCGACAAGACCGCCTTCTTCAACATCGCCGGCACCGGCAAGCCCGGCAAGCTCATCGAGTTCGCCGACACCACCACGATCTTCAACAACCCTGGCGAGAAGTCCACCGAGGACTACGTTTCAGGTCGCTTCGGATAAGCACTTTTCAAAGCACGACGGCGGCCCTCACCTTTTGGTGGGGGCCGCCGTCGTTGGTGTTCTTGGAGTTTGTCTGTGGCCTAGGTCAGCGGGGAGAGGGCCAGGAAGAAGATGGCCCCTAGGAGCACACAGGCCAACGGAGTCAGGAGCCACGCGGCCGTGACGCGGGCCAGGACCCGGCCATTCGTGGCGCTGAAGCGCTGGTTGGCGCCTGCCCCGACAATGGCCGCCGTGACGGTATGCGTCGTGGAGAGCGGCATATGAAGGGCAATGGCACCCACGAACAACAGTCCCGCGGCCACGATCTGGGCCACAAAACCACGCATGGGGTCGAGCCGGACCAGCCGATGTCCCAGCGTGTAGGAGATCCGCCAACCGCCAAATAAGGTCCCGAGGGTCAGCAGTCCGGCCGTAAACAGCGGCACCCAGAGGGGGATCTCCCCAGCCCCGGCGACACCGGCCGCTATCAGCGCAAACAAGACGATCGCCGTCGTGCGTTGTCCGTCTTGCAAGCCGTGACCAAAGGCCACTGCCGCCCCAGCCACCGACTGTAACTGTCGAGTGCGGCGATTGACTTGATTAGGGGCGGTATTCCGGGCGGCCCACGACGTGGGGTAAACGGCCGCAAAGCCCAGCACAAAAGCCACGATGGGGGAGACGAACATGGGCACGATGACCAGCATGAGGAGCGTGTAATTAATACCATCGAGCGGCGGATGACCAATCGCGGCCGAGCCCAGCGACGCACCCACGAGCCCGCTGATGAGCGCATGGGTGGACGAGGACGGGTAGCCACGCCACCACTGGTACAGGCCCCAAAGGCTCGCCCCGATGAGCGCGGCCAGCAGCAATATCAGGCCATCGCGTCCGGCAGGCATCGTGAAAAGTTTGTCGGCAAACACCGCTACGAGGGCCACACTTGCCAGGGCGCCGAGGCAGTTGAAAAATCCGGCCAGCAGGATGGCGACTGAGGGTGTGAGGGCCCGGTTTCGTACGGAAAGGGCGACGGCGGATGAGGCATCGCGAAATCCGTTGAGAAAGGCGAAAATCGCGGCCGTGACAATCACGGCCGTCAGCAGGACGGTGATCAAGGTCTAAGATTCCTTGACGATGATGCTGCCGACGTGGGTGGCAACGGTGCGCATCTGCCGGCTCGCCGATGCCAGATGGTCGGCCAGTGAGCGGTACTTGGCGAAGGTCGTGGCGCTGTGTGCGGCCAGAAGTTCGGCAACGACCACGCGGTGCGTGTGGTCGGCTCGCTTGGCCAGACGCAAGATCTCCAGCCAGTAATCCTCGAGGCTGTCGAGATCATCGAGGGACTTCATGGCGGTGACCGTCAATTCGGCCTGCCGCGAGAGGATCTCCAGCTGGTCGCTGACGCGGGCCGGAATTCGGTCTAGGGAATACAGCTCAATGGTTTCGCCCGCGCCCGTGAGTTTTTCGCTGCATTCATTCAGTAACTGGCCCAAGGCATAAAGATCTTCGCGGGGCAGGGGATTGATGAAGCTGGTCCGCATCCCGGTCAACAAGGTGGAGAAGTTGGCGGTGGAGGCGGCTTCCTCCTGCCGCAGGGATTCAACCAGGGAAACAAAGTCGCTGCGGGAGGCTCCAAGGAGCTCTGCTAGGGTCTGAGTTCCGGCGCTGATATGTTCGGCCATACTGGCCAACGCCTGAAGTCCGGCAGTCTCCTGAGGGAAAAGTCGAAGCTTCATTTTGAGGCCTTCGTGGTAGCGGAACAGTTGCGTGATCCGTTGAATTTAGGGCAAAAAAGTGGTGCCGAACCGGGAGCGCCTCTCGGCACTGGGCCGCTCAAAGCGGCTATAAAATGGAGCCCGGGGGTTCCACGGTTCGACACCACTTTCAGTCTTGTACGTCTTGGCTCGCGTGTCAACTGGAGTCTATGGATTAGTCCAGTTCGCCCTTCCGCCAGGACTTCGCAGCGCCCTCTAAATCTTCGGCTGTACGCACTAATTGGTGCGCTTTTTTGGTCAATTTGCTGGCGTGCTCAGGGTGAGCAGCCTCACGCTCGGTGGCCAGGGTTGCCTGGCCCAAGGCGATGACGCGGCAGAATGCAGCCGTGCGGTTCAGCGCAACATCAAAGTCGCCGTCGAACGCCCCCGAAAGGATGGCGTTGGACATGGTGATAATCTCCTCGGCCGTGGCAGACGCGGCAACTCCTGCCACGGCATGCGCCACCTGAGCCTTTTGCTGGCCAGCCTGGAAGAAGATGCTGATGCCCTCAGGATCTTGCAGGGTGGCGGTGCGCAAAGCGTAGAGACGCCAGAGCGCGCCGGGGAGCGATTGGGCGGGGCTGGCCGCCCAGATTTCCGCGATTTCTTCCAGACCTTCGTCATCGGCGAGGCTGACCAATCGTTTGGTGACCTCGGGATCGTTGCTGGCCTGGTCGCTGTGCACCAGTGCGCGGGCAGCGAGGTGCGCGGCCTCAGATATTCGTGCCGGATCACCGCCACCTTCGAACGGCTCAAAGTCGATAGGCGCAAAAGGCAGAGGCTTGTGCGGTCGGGGAGCTGTGCTGGCTGGTCGATCGTTCATGACATGACATTACCCCCGCCGCCCCGGTGCGGTCGAGGGAGGCAAAGTGCTGTCGCGGATTTCGGCGGTTCGATTGCATTCTGGCGCTAGGCGTGCGGTAGTCTAATAGGCGTCAACTTTTGCAAAGCTGAATTCATCTTTGTCGAGTTGTTATTAGCTCGGGCCTTTAGCTCAGTTGGTAGAGCATCGGACTTTTAATCCGTGGGTCGCGGGTTCGAGCCCCGCAGGGCCCACCGAGCGAGTAAAAAATCCCCTGCACCGTCATGGTGTAGGGGATTTTTCATGCCCCGGGTTCCCGCATCCAGGCGTTGCCACCATGAGTAACAGGAACTGTAAGAAGAGCCACAGGTGGTGGCAAGATAGTTTCATGACTACGAACGCGCCCGCACTTGCCCTGACCATCGCCGGATCCGAAGCGACAGGCGGTGCCGGCGCCCAGGCCGATTTGAAGACCTTCCAGGAGCTCAATGTCTTTGGCATCGTGAATCTCACCTGCATTGTCTCCTTTGATCCGAATGACAACTGGAACCACCGCTTTGTCCCGGTTGACCAGCAGACCATCGCCGACCAGCTGGAAGCCACGACGGCGTCCTATGGTCCCGCGTCAGGCGCACCGAGCGTGTTGGAAACCGTCAAGATCGGCATGATGGGCAGCCCCGCCACGATCAGCACGGTTGAAGCCGCGCTCAAGGCCACATCCTTCAAGAACGTCGTGTTGGACCCCGTACTGATCTGCAAGGGTCAGGAACCCGGACACGCCCTCGACACGGACCAGGCTCTCAAGGCCCAGATCCTGCCGCTGGCCACCTTTGTCACGCCCAACCACTTCGAGGCCGAATCCCTCTCCGGCATCACCATCAACAACATCGAGGACCTCAAGGCCGCCGCCCGCAAGATCCACGAGATCAGCGGTGCTGCCGTGCTCGCCAAGGGTGGGGTTCGCATTGCAGGTGCCGACGCCGTCGACGTCTTCTTTGATGGCGAGACGCTCGAGGTTCTCACGGCTCCCAAGGTGGGCGAGGTTGCCGTGTCGGGTGCCGGCTGCTCGCTGGCCGCCGCCATCACGGCCGAATTGGCCAAGGGCGCCACGCCGCTCGAGGCCGCTCGCACGGCCAAGGCCTTCGTCACCGAGGGCATCAAGCACCGCGTCACCTCCGGTGCGCCGTTCACGGCCCTATGGCAGGGTGGCGCCCGCGGCTAAGGGCAGGTAACGCGGTGCGGGAGTAGCCGTGCGCTCAGCACTGTTGCCAGCACCGCGTTGGTGTGCCAAGCTCGGTTCATGAGCGCCACTGAAGCCCAAGAACCTGACCCCTTCGACGCCTCCGTCCGGATGACCCGCCACGATGAGCGGCATCGCTATGAGCTGTATGAGCACGACGAATTAGCCGTGATCATCACGTTCAAGGACTTGCCCGGGCATATCGATTTCGAGCACACCATTGGCCAGCCCGGCTTCGAAGGCCGTGGCTTGGCGAAGATCCTGGCCCGCTACGCCCTCGACGATGTGGTGGCTTCCGGCAAACGCATCATCCCGCATTGCCCCTATGTTGCCCGGTTCATTCAAAAGCATCCGGATCTGTACACCCAGTACACCGATGTCCCCGAGGAAGCCTAGATGGTGCGCCCCACCGCGTTGATCACCGGCGCCACCTCCGGCCTGGGGGCTGAGTTCGCCCAGCAGCTGGGCCGGTCTCAGCATGACTTGGTCTTGGTTGCCCGTGACGCGGCCCGACTCGAGGTCAAGGCGGTGCGGCTCCGCAACGACTTTGGTGTGCAGGTTGAGGTCTTGCCTGCTGACCTTGTGACGGACGACGGCGTCTCCTCCGTCAGCGCCCGGCTCGCGGATCCCGCGCGTCCCATCTCGGTCTTGGTCAACAACGCCGGATTCTCCCTTGTTAAGGCATTTGAAAACAATGCCATAGAGGAGGAAGTGGCACATCTGCGCATCCTCGCCCAAACGCCGATGGAGCTCGCGCATGCGGTCTTGCCAGGCATGCTGGAGCGAGGCGGCGGGAGCATCATCACCGTCTCAAGCGTCTCGGCCTTCATCCCCCGGGGCAGCTATGGTGCGGCGAAGGCGTGGGGCGTGAGCTTTAGCCGCTCCGCGAATCTGCGCTATGGCCCGCGAGGCGTCAACGTCACGGCCGTGTGCCCCGGATTTGTGCACACCGAATTTCATGAGCGCATGGGCGCCAATATGGGTGGTGTGAAGCCCTGGATGTGGCTCGATGCCGAGCGGGTTGTGCGCGAAGGACTGACGGACAATGCCGCGGGTAAATCCGTTTCGATTCCATCGCGCCGCTATGCCACACTCATGGCGCTGAGCCGGATGGTGCCGGATCGGCTTGCGGCCGCGGCGGGAAACCGCGGCCGCTAAACGGCCCGTGCGACTCCTCGATTAGGCGTCCGTTTCGGGGCGGCCCACGGTGACGGGAATCCCGGTACCCGGCGTTGCCGGCTCGTAGCTCTCGTCAAAGGGCATATGGTCCATGTCCAGCAACGGGTTTTCATCTTGTGTGGCCACCAGCTCCCGGGCCTCCTCCATGCTGGCCACGCTCGGCATGGAGCCGGGCAGCGGCTTCTGGGCGGATTCCCGCAGGAAGTAGATACCCACCGCGCCAATCGCCGAGGTCAACATCAGGTAGTACGCGGGCATCATGGTGTTGCCTGTGAGGGTGATCAGGCCCTTCATGATGAAGGGGGCTGTGCCGCCAAAGATCGCCACGGCAAAATTGTAGGAGATCCCCATGCCGCCGTAGCGACTCGAGGTCGGGAACAACGCCGGTAGCGCCGAGGCCAGGTTAGAGACATAGAACGTCACGGGGAAGGCGATGAGCGCTAGCCCGAGCATGGTCGACCAGATCGGGCCGAGGCTGATCAGGAAGAAGGCAGGGGTGGCCAGCACCACCGTGCTGATCGCACCAACCCACAAGACCGGCCGGCGACCGATTTTATCGGAGAGGCGACCCGTCAGAGGGATACACAAGGCCATGGCGACCAGGATGGGGATGGTGAGGATGGTTCCGTGCACCTCGTCGTACCCCATGGAATCAGTCAAATACGTTGGCATGTAGGAGGTGAGGGCGTAGCCTGCGGTGTTGGCTGCCGCCACCAGAATCATGGCCAGCAGAACTTGGCGCCAGTAAACCTTGACCAGTTGGACGGGTCCACCTGAGGCTGCTTCGTCGCTTGCCGCGGCGGATTTGGAGTGCTCCTCATTGGCGTCCAGAGTTGCCTGGAACTGAGGGGATTCCTCGATTTTCAGGCGGAAGTACACGGCGATGAGACCGAGTGGACCGGCAATCAGGAATGGCAGGCGCCAACCCCAAGCCTCCATGGCTTCCTGTCCAAGGGTCAGCTGCAGTACCGAAACGAGCGCGGCACCGATGGCGAATCCAAGATAGCTACCCAGGTCAAGGATGCTGGCAAAGAAGCCGCGTCGGTTGTCGGGCGCGTATTCGCTGACAAACGTTGTTGCACCGGCGTACTCACCTCCGGTGGAGAAGCCCTGGACCAGCTTCAGGAGGACCAGCAGGACCGCCGCCCACATGCCGATTTGTGCGTATCCGGGCAGGAGCCCCACCGCAAACGTCGAGGCGGCCATGACGATCAACGTCGCGGCCAGGACCTTCTGGCGTCCCACCTTGTCACCGAGCCAGCCAAAGACCACGCCGCCGAGGGGACGTGCCAGGAAGGTGGCAGCAAAGGTGCCCAGGAGGAACAATGTCTGGACATCCGGGTCAGAGTCCGGCAAGAATACCGGTCCCATGGTGCCGATCAGGTATCCGAAGACACCTACGTCGTACCATTCCATGGTGTTTCCCACGACGGTTCCGCCGAGGGCTTTTTTCAACATGGGCTTGTTGACGATATTTACGTCAGCAACGGCCAATCGCCGTTTTTTAAGTTTGGGCAGACGGGGCTTTTTGAGCCTAGTCTGCGATCGATCTGCGGTGTCCTTAACACCTGATTCCGGTTGAGTCATGCTTCGGTCTATGGGCATTTGTTCATCCCCTTAAGGAGGTCATTTGCTTGCGACTTTCTGCTGCATCGCTACGGGCAGACTATAAATTCTATCAGATGGACTAATTTCGGCCCGAAAAAGAGGTCCTGCCCGGAATGCAAAAACCCCGCGTTCTTGCCGGTATCGAGGGCAAAAACACGGGGTCGCGGGAACACGAATTAAGCGTCGTGATTCGTCTCCAGGATGCGTGCCAACGTTTCCAACGCCTCCGTGGCGGAGTCGTCCTCGGTGCGCAGGACCACGGCCTCGCCGTGCTCAACTCCGAGGGACATGAGGGAGAGCATGCTGTCTGCATCGACGGCCTCATCGAGGGGCTCGCCAACGCGGGCGATGGTTACTTCTACGTCCAGATCTCCTGCGGTTTCGGCGAAGAGCGCGGCCGGGCGGGCGTGCAGTCCAGCGGTGCTGGCAATGACGGCGGTACGTTCAATCATGAGGTGCTCCAGTTCTTTGTATTTGATAATCGGGGGGAGTCTGTCGAGATGACTCGCGACAGACTCCAGTATCGAGGTTATAGACCCAGTTCACTCAGGGCAGGCAGCCCGGCGCGCACGAGATCACGGGCTTCGGCGGCCGATGCGGCAGCCACGGCACGGTTGGCCAGCCGGCGAGCCTCATCCTGGGTCACGGTGCGGAGCACGGCGGCCACAGCCGGCAGCGCTCGCGCCGTCATGGACAGTGAGCTCACGCCTAGTCCGGCAAGAACGACGGCGAGAGCCGGGTCCGCGGCGGCCTCACCACAGACTCCAACCGGCTTGGGCAGGGCGTCCTCGAGTGCCAGGGACGCTGAGTGCTTGGCCTGTGCGACGGCGCCCTCAACAGTTGCCTGGATGAGCGCCAGCACGGCCGGCTGCCACGGATCGTTGAGCTCGGCCAGGGGGCCAAGCTGGCGGTCCGCCGCCATGGCGTACTGCGTGAGATCGTTGGTGCCGAGGCTGGCGAACTCCACCCGGTCCAGCAGATGCCGGGAGGTGAGGGCCGCCGAGGGAACCTCAACCATGACGCCGGGAACCTTGAGGCCCGCGGTGGTGCACAGGGCGGCAAAGTCGGCTGCCTCGGCCGGGGTGGAGATCATGGGAGCCATGACCCAGACCAAGGCCTGTGACTGAGCGGCAGCATCGGCAATGGCCGCAAGCTGCCGGGCCAGGACGCCGGGCGTTGTGCTGTCTGTGCGGTAACCGCGCACACCCAAGGCCGGGTTCGGCTCGGTGCTGTCGGTGAGGAAGGGCAACGGCTTATCTGCTCCGGCGTCAAGGGTTCGAACAACAACCTTCTGGCCCGGGAAAGCATCAAAGACACCCTTGTAAGCTGCTACCTGATCCTCATGAGTAGGCTCGGTGCTGTTACCGAGGAAGCAGAATTCGGTACGTAGCAGGCCAACACCCTGGGCGTTGGCTGCAGCAGCTTCCTGCGCATCCTTGGCGCCGCCAACGTTGGCCAAAAGGGCCAACTTACTACCATCGGCCAGCTGGCCGTCGCCATCAAAAACGTCTAAAAGCGAGGCCTTCTCGAGCCAGCGCTTAACCGCGGCACGCTCGGTGTCACCGGGCTCGGAACTGACAACTCCGGCGGAGCCATCGACATACAGCTGGGAGCCTTCAACAAGCTCGGCAACACCCTTGGCCGCAACGACGGCTGGCAGTCCGAGGCTGCGGGCGATGATGGCCGTGTGAGACTGCGGACCGCCGCCGGCCGTGACCAGCGCGATGACCTTTGCGGGGTCAAGGGTGGCAGTGTCCGCGGGGGCCAGGTCATCGGCAACCAGGATGAAGGGTTCCTCGGAATCCGGAATTTCCGGAGCGGGAACACCGCGCAGGGCAGCAACAATGCGGGAGCGGACATCAAGAACATCGTGGGAACGCTCTGCCATGTAGCCACCCAGGCTGATGAGGGTTGCGGCGACTGTGTCGCCGGCATCCCAGATGGCGCGTTCGGCAGAGCTGCCCTTGTTGATGAGCTTGATCGCGGCCTTGATCAGCATGGGATCGGTCGCCATCAGTGCGGTTGCCTGAAGAACTTCCTTGCCATCGCCACTGGCCCGACCCGCCCGCTCGAGGAGGGTGGCCTTGACCTGCGCCCCGGCCTCCTTGAGCTGGGCAGCGGCCGTCTCGGCCGACGTCGAACTATCCAAACCTTCACCGCTGGGAGGCGGGGTTAAGGCGGGCGGCATGTGCCGAATCGGGCCAATGACACGGCCGCGGAAGACGCCGACTCCAACAAAGCTTTGCACGGTTGCTCCTTCGAAAATCATGTCAGATCCTAGTTGCCCTGGCTTGCAGGCTGTGCTGTTGCAAGGCTATCAACGGGCTTGCGAACAGCCCAGCGTTTGAGTGCCACAACTCCGAGGGCTGACACGATGGTGCCAACAACAATGGACAAGATGAACATACCGACGTTGCCGATGGCGAAGAAGACAAAGATTCCGCCGTGGGGTGCCTGCGAGGTGACATGGAAGCCCATGGTCATGGCGCCGGTGATGGCACCGCCAACCATAGTGGCCGGGATGACGCGCAGGGGATCGGCCGCAGCGAACGGGATGGCACCCTCGGAGATGAACGAGGCTCCGAGCAGCCAGGCTGCCTTACCGTTTTCGCGCTCAGCGAGTGAGAAGCGCTTCTTATCCAGCACGGTGGCCAGGGCCAAGGCCAGTGGCGGAACCATGCCCGCGGCCATGACGGTCGCCATGATTTCCCACGGAGCCTGGTTCAAGGCGGTGCCCGTGCCAAGGCCGGCGACGGCGAATGCGTAAGCAACCTTGTTGACCGGGCCGCCGAGGTCGAAGCACATCATGAGGCCGAGGATCATGCCAAGAATGACGGCGGAGGTGCCGGTCATGCCTGTCAGCCAGCTGTTGAGGCCGTTGGATAGGGCGGCGATGGGTGCGCCGAGGAACAAGAGCATGGCGCCGGAGGCAATGATGGAACCCAAGAGCGGGATGATGACAACAGGCATGAGGCCACGCAACCAGCGCGGTACCTGCCAGCTGCCGATCCAGTACGCCGCGAGGCCGGCAAGAATACCGCCCACAAGGCCACCGAGGAAGCCCGCGCCCATGAAGACGGCGATGGCGCCGGCCGTGAAGCCCGGTGCAATACCTGGCCGGTCTGCGATGCCGAAGGCTATGTAGCCGGCCAGTGCGGGGACCAGGAAGCTCATGGACAGGTTGCCGATAGTGAAAGCAACGGCGCCGAGGTAAATCATGAGTCCGCCGTCAGGCAGGTTGAAGAGGCTGTTCTGCAGAACCACATCCTTGGCAACGTCGGTCACGTCGTAGCCACCGAGCAAGAAGCCCAGTGCGATCAGCAGACCTCCTCCGGCGACGAAGGGGATCATGTAGCTGACGCCCGTCAGCAACACCTTCTTGATCTTGGCGCCTAGGCTCTCGCCCGATGACTGCGCCTTCTGGTCAGCGGTTTCCTCGGCGCCAAAGTGCGGCACCCGGTGCGCGTTGGGATTGTCGGCGGCCGCGAGGGCCTCCTGAATCATCTTGGCCGGCTCATCAATGCCGCGCTTGACGGGTGCGTTGATGACGGGCTTGCCGGCAAAGCGCTCCTTGCCACGCACATCGACATCCACGGCAAAAATCACGGCATCGGCGGCGGCAATCACTGCCGGATCCAGGGGAGTTACCGCCCCGGAGCCCTGTGTCTCGACCTGCAGGTCAACGCCAGCTTCCTGGGCTGCGAGCACCAGGGAGTCGGCGGCCATGTACGTGTGAGCAATGCCCGTGGGGCACGCCGTTACGGCAACGATCCGCTTCTGGCGGGTAGTTGCGGTATCCGCGGCGGGCTCTGCAGCTGCCGGAACTGCCGGTGCGGCTGCCGCCTTGGGCTTGTCCGCGAGGGCTTCGTCAACGAGGGTCACGATCTCGGCAGGGGTGGTCGCTGCGCGCAGGGCCGCGGTGAAGTCCTTCTTAATAAGAGAGCGGGCCAGCTTGGAGAGCAATTTCAGGTGGGCGTTATCGGCGCCCGCGGGGGCGGCGATGAAGAAGATAATATCCGCGGGGCCGTCTTTAGCGCCGAAGTCAACGCTCGGGTTCAAGCGGGCCATGGCCAAGGTGGGCTCAAGAACAGCCTCGGAACGGCAATGCGGGATGGCGATGCCCCCGGGAACTCCCGTGGCAGTTTTTTGTTCGCGGGCCAGGGCGTCGGCGAAGAGGCCCTCAACCGCTGAAGCTCGGCCGGTCTCTGCAATGAGTTCGGCCAGATGGCGGATAACGGAGGTGGTGTCCGTGCCGAGATTGGCATCTAGGAGCACCAAGTCGGTGTTGATAAGAGTGGTCATGTCAGCTTCTCTTCGACTTAGGCCAGGGCCGTCACGACGACGGCGGCGGGGTTAGTTTGTGCGACGGACGGAACCATGGTTCCGGGGAGGGAAGCGGCGGCCGCCCCATGGGCCACTGCTTGCTGCAAGCAGGCCTGCGCGGAATCGCCGCGGAGGGTGCTCAACAGATATCCGGCCAAGGCGGAGTCGCCCGCGCCGACGGTACTTTTTGCCTCGATGGCAGGTCCATTTCCGTGCCAGCTGCCATCCTTGGATACGAGCACGGCGCCTTTGGAGCCCAGGGTTGCCAGGACTGCTCCAACACCACGTGTCAGCAACGCTGAGGCCGTGTGTGCGGCCAGGGTGGGATTGGATTCGAGTTCTGCCCCGTTGTCGGTGCCCAACAGTTCGGCCAGTTCCTCACCATTGGGTTTGATGAGGTCCGGAGCCGAACGCAGGCTTTCTAGCAGGGGTGTTCCGGAGGAATCTACGGCAATCTTGGGGGCCTTTGCGCCATAGGCGGCACGCACAGCGTCGATGACGTGAGCGTAAAAATCATCCGGCGCCCCCGGCGGAAGTGAGCCGGCCAGCACGAGCCAGCCCGCGCCGTCGGACTTCTCCACCGTCAAGGCCAAGAGGGCCGCGAGCTGCTCGGGGGAGAGAGTGGGGCCAGGCTCGTTGACCTTGGTGGTGGTGCCGTCGGGCTCCGTGATGGCCACATTGCTGCGCAGGGCCGCGCCGATGGGCAGCGTCAGGTGCGGAATGTTCTCCACGCAGAGGGCACGCACGACGGCGTCATCCGCGTCACCGGGGATCAGCGCGAGTGACTCGATGCCCGACGCCGCCAGGGCGCGGACAATGTTCACGCCCTTGCCGCCGGGGTGCTGGGAGGCGGCGGTGGCGCGCTGCACCTCGCCACGCTCGAGGACACCCGCGAGCTCGATCGTGCGGTCCAGGCTGGGATTGGGGGTCAGGGTGAGGATCATGCGATCACGGTCTCAACGCCTGCAGCGGCCAAGGCGGCGGCAAGCTCGGGGGAGGGTGCTGTTGTAGTGATCAAGGTGTCGATCTCCTCGAGGGTTGCAAAGCGGACAAGAGTTTCGGTGCCGAGCTTGGAGGCATCGGCGAGGGCGACCACCTGGCGCGCTGCCCGGACCATGGCGGTCTTGGTGGCTGCCTCAACGGGGTCGGGGGTGCTCAGGCCAAAGTCTTCGTGGATGCCGTTGGCGCCGATGAAGGCGATATCGGGGCGCAGCGCGCCGAGCTGCTCGGTGGCGCGGGCTCCCACGACGGCGCTCGTCAGACCACGGACGCGGCCGCCAACGATGTCCAGAAGGAGGTGTTTGTTGTTGCTCAGGGACGCCGCGGTGGGCAAGGAATTCGTGATGACCAGGAGTTCGTCGCCGACGTTGACGGGTGTCCAGCCGGTCAAAAGTTCGGCGAGAGCCGCCGTGGTGGTGCCGGAGTCGAGCAGGATCGAGGCCGTGGGGGCGTTGGGGACCAAGGCCATGGCCGCTGCGGCGATGCGCTGCTTCTCGTCCAGGCGCTGGCTTTGGCGTTCGCTCAGGCTCAGCTCGGAACGCGTGAGCCGATCGCTGCCAACCGCCCCGCCGTGGACCCGGCGCAGATGGCCAGATTCTTCCAGCGTGGCGAGGTCGCGGCGCACAGTTTCCTGCGTGACGGAAAAGAGTTCGGCCAGTTCATGGACGCTGACGCGGCCCTGAGCGGCGACGAGTTCGGCGATTCTGCGTTGCCGTTCTTCAGCAAACATGGCGGTCCTTCCGCAGCGACTTTGATGCGTGACGGGCGTCACGATGTTGATTCATATGACTCTATCTGTGTTTATCTTTGTTTGTCAACGCAGTTCCCACATAAACACAGATTCCGCTGTTGGTGGTGCGGCTGATACTCCTCGCCACAACACAAAAACCCGCCCCTTATCAGTGCGGCAAGCGGTGGGAACCGTTCGCCGCACCGATAAGGGGCGGGTTGGGGGGAGGAGGCTAGCTCTTCGGGAAGATCTGGACCACCGAGGGACGGGGCGCACGCACCTGGCCAGGTGCCGGCGTCGTTCCTTGAGCTACGTAGTCGGGGAAGAAAGATGTGTTGGCGCCGTAGCTGCCGTCCTCGCCAGGGTGCTGCACGGCAACAAACACGAGGGATTCGTCATCGTGGATGACCGGTCCGCAGGTCTCGGCGTCGCGCGGCATGGAGGCAAACTGCTGGACGTTGCCGCGGTTCTTACCTTCCAGTCCCACCTTGAACAGACCATCGTTGTAGCCAATGACCGAGGGGGCGCCGTCGGTGGAGATCCACAGATTGCCCTGCGTGTCGAAGGCCAGGTTATCGGGGCAGGAGATGGGGCTGACCTGCGAGGCCGGGAAGCCGCTGAAGTACGCTTCCGTGTTCTTCGCCGGATCGCCGCACAGCATCAGCAGGTTCCAGCTGAAGGAGGTGGCGGTGGCGTCGTTGCGCTTCTCGGTGATCTCGACAACGTGGCCATCGCGATTTTCGCTGCGCGGGTTGCTCTCGTCGGCCGCGGCCTGACCAGGAAGTCCACGCTTGGTGTTGTTGGTGCAGGCCACGTAGACCTTGCCGGTCTGCAGGCTCGGCTGGACATCTTCGCAGCGGTCCATCTTGGTGGCACCGGCCTTGTCGGCCGCCAGGCGCGTGTAGACGAGGACTTCCTGGACACTCATGCCGGCGATGGCACTCTTACCGCCCACCACCAGCGGCAGCCAGCTGCCGGAACCATCGAAGGCGCCGTCGGCGGGAACCGAGCCGGAGCCATCGATTTCCGCGGCCGAGTTGCCTGCGAACTGGGCAACGTACAGATCGCCCTCCTGCAAGAGCGTCATGTTGTGGGCCTTGTTGTTCTTCTTGTACTTGTTCTTGGAGACAAACTTGTACAGGTAATCGAAGCGCTCGTCATCGCCGGAGTAGGCCACGACTTTGCCGTTGTCGGCGATGATGACGTTGGCGCCCTCATGCTTGAAACGGCCAAGGCTCGTGTGCTTCTTCGGGGTGGAGTTCGGGTTTTCGGGATCGATCTCCACGATGTAGCCGAAACGGTTGGGTTCGTTGCGGTAATCTTCGCCGCGAGCGTCAAAGCGCGGGTCTTCCTGCTCCCAGCCCATGCCCGTGGCGCTGTTGCCCAGACCGTAGCGGCGGTCCTCAACCGAGGTGCCGTTGGTGCGGAAGAAGCCGTTGAAGTTCTCCTCGCCCGAGAGGATGGTGCCCCACGGCGTGGTGCCGCCAGCACAGTTGCCCAAGGTGCCGAACACCTTGGTGCCGGCGGGATCGGCCAGGGTCTTGACGAAGTCGGAGCCTGCCAGTGGGCCGGTCAGTTCAAATTCCGTATCGACGGTGATTCGGCGGTTCAGCTTGCCGCCACGAATATAGCTCCACGGCTGGCCCTTCTTGTCCCGTTCCAGCTCCACAACACTCATGCCCACGGCATTGCGGAAGATCGCGCGACGTTCGGCCGCTTCGGCGGGGGAGGCCGCTGCCGCAGGGAACATGATCTGCGGGTTGACGTACTCGTGATTGCAGATCAGCAGGCCCTTTTTGCCATTGGGTTGGCGCAGGATCTCGGTGTAATCGTTGTTGTATCCAAACTGGCCGGCCTGCGCTGCGGGGCTTTGCTGCGCAAAGTTGAAATCGGGAGCATCGGCAAAGATCGGATCGCCCCAACGAATGATGGGCGACCAGTCAAAACCCTCGGGAACGTTGAACGCGTCAACAGAGGCGTCAACGGGGGCGATGGGAGTAAAGGCAAACTTGCCGCCCTTGCCGTTGTTACCCACACCGTTGTGCCCTTGGTTGGAGTTCTGTCCCTGCACCAAAACGGCGGCACTGAGTGCGCCGGCCAGGCCGATGCCCAGCGCCGAGCGGCGGGAGAATTCGGCGGAGGCGATGTCGCGGAAGTAGTTGTTCGAGGAGGTGTTGCAGACGGCCTTGGAACAAGCGTTGTCACACTTGAGCATGCATGTGACGGCGCTCCGCTTTCCTCGTGTGTGACCGAGCATCGGCAAAAGCTTCTTCAAATCATTCATGGCTTACCTTCCATCGAAATGTGCGTTGCGCCCACCTTGTCAGCCATGGAAAACGGCAAGGGGTCCAACGGTTGAATGAGAGGTGAACAGGGCACAAACCATGCGTTGCCCAGTAGTCTTGGGGCATGGATACCGTGGTGTGGTCCCGGCCGGAGGAACAGCGAGGCGGCACCCCGCTGCTGCTGATGTTGCACGGCTACGGTTCGGACGAGTCCCGCATGGCTGAGCTCTTCGCCTCCCTGCCTCAGGGTTTCACCTGCGCGGCGCCCCGGGCCCCCAAGGACATCTCGGGCGACTATGGCTGGTTCCTGCTGGACTATTTCCTCAACAATGACTTTGCCGAGGTCGTCGCCGCGGCCTCGGGCGTTCTGGCCTGGCTGGACACCGTCATGGCCCGATATCACTTCAGCAGTGTGTCTGTGCTGGGCTATTCCCAAGGCATGGCCATGGCGACAACCCTCATGCGCCTGCGCCCGCAGAGCTTCACGGCGGGTGTGGGCTTATCTGGTTTTGTGTTGCACAACGAGCTCCTGGCCACGATGGAGCCACTCGAACGAAAAATCCCGTTCTTGTGGGCCTACGACTCCGCCGACCTCGTGATCAATCCCGACGCTACGGCCTTCACGCAGGAGTGGCTCGCGGCCAACACCGAGTTATCCACCGCGCGCTATGCCGGGATGGGGCATGCCACGAGTCCCGCCGAACTGGCCGACGTCTCCTCCTTCTTGACCGGGCACGTCACCGGCTCCTTCGTGCCTAGCTGAGGAACGACGTCGACCATCCCGTCACGTCCATAGCGTCACGGGCCGCTGTTCTCCCGTGAGTGAACTCGGCCTTCCTGTCAGGATTGCCGGTTACCCTTAGACCACAGACTCTGCAGGGAGAATTTATGGCAAGCAAAGACCTTAACCACGTAGGAATGCCCGCTGGTCCCGGATTCACGAAGTCGGCAATCAAGCCCAATCCGGCAGTTCAGATCGCGGCCAATGCGGCTTTTGATCAGCAGGGCATGCCCACGCCCGTGGTGCACAATATGCTGCTCAAGGCCGTCGAGGTGCAGCGTCCGCTCGTGCTGGCAAATTTGCGGCGGCTGCGGAAGCGTCATCCGAACGCGACAGCCTTTGAACTCAGCCAGCGCCTCGAGCGCGACTTCCTCAATAGCGTCACCGGCGGTGGCGCAGCGATTGGTGCCACGGCCATCATCCCCGGCGTGGGAACCGTGGTGGCGTTGTCGATTTCGGCGGCCGCAACCGTTGTTTTCCTCGAGGCGACGGCGCTGTATGCCCAATCCATTGCCGAGCTCCATGGGGTCAGGCTCCAAGATCCGGAGAGCGCCCAACTTGCCGTCATGACCATCATCCTCGGCAAGGAAGGTCAGGCACTTCTGGCCGGACTGACGGGTCATGCGCTGGGCACCGGCAAAACACCCATGCAGGCGTGGGGCAAGACGGTGAGCAAGGGCCTGCCGTTAACCACCGTCAAGGGCCTCGTGGCACCCATGCAAAAAATGTTCCTCAAGAAACTGGCGGCCAGGGGCAGCGCCTCGGTTGTGGGCAAGGCCCTGCCCTTTGGCATCGGCGCCGCCTTTGGCGGTGTCGGGAACTTCATGATGGGCCGGGCCGTGATCGCCTCGGCCAACAGTGCGTTCGGCCCGGCGCCGCTGGAGATCCCGGAACTGCTGCTCGCCGAACTAGAAGTCACCGCGAAGGCACCGAAAGCACTTAAAGCGCCAAAGTTACCTAGGGCTCTGCGCCGCGGGAAGTGACTCGGTGCTCGGGAGGTAAGTTCTAGCCGAACACGAGGGTGGCCACCGTGAAGATCGCCAACCCCGCGAGGGAGCCCACCACGGTGCCGTTGATCCGGATGAACTGCAGGTCCTTACCCACCTGAAGCTCGATCTTTTGCGAGGTCTCCTCGGCATCCCAGCGGGCCACCGTGTCGGTGATGAGCGAGGTGATCTCGTGCTTGTAAGTGCCCACCAGGTAGGAGGCCGCATTGGCGATCCAGGTGTTGGCCTTCTGCGCCAATTCGGCATCTTCCACGAGACGGGTGCCGAATTCCTGCACGACACCGGTGAACTTGAGCCGCAGCTCCGAGGTGGGGTCCTCGACGGCGGTCGTCAAAGCGGTCTTGATGGTGTCCCAGGTCTTCCCGGCCAACTCCCGCACCTCGGGATCTCCCAGAACCTGCGCCTTGATCGACTCGGCCTTGGCGATCATGGCCGGGTCATGCTGGAGTTCCTGGGCCAGCTGCTGCAGATAGTTGTCCAGCTGCAGACGCACCTCGTGGCGGGGGTCATCCTGCACGGCGCGGGCAAACTTATAGATCTCGGTGTAAATCTTGTCGCCCACCAGGCCGTCCACAAATTGCGGAACCCAGCTGGGGGAGCGGTCGGTGACCAGACCAGAAATGGTGGTGTGATTGCTACGCACCCAGGTCGTGGAGCGGTCAACCAACAGATCAACGAGGGCGTGGTGGTGCCCCTCCGCGAAGATTCGCTCGGCGACCTTGCCGATGGGCGGTCCCCACGGAGGATCCAGCAGATGCTTGCGCACCATGGATTCGATGACGTCCTTGACGTCGTCGTCCTTCAATACCTCGATGGCTCCGCGCAGCGCCGCGGCTCCCTCGGTAGCCACCCGCTGAGCGCTGGCCGGTTTGGAGAGCCACTGCCCCACTTTTTGAGCGATCTGGGTCGTGGCCAGTTTTTGTGAGATGACGTCTTCGGAGAGAAAGTTGGTCTCGACAAAGTCGCCCAGCGATGCACCGATCTCATCCTTGCGGTTGGGGATGATGGCGGTGTGCGGGATCTTCAGACCCATGGGGTACTTGAAGAGCGCCGTGACGGCGAACCAGTCGGCCAAGGCACCCACCATGCCGCCCTCGGCCGCCGCGCGCACATAGGCGAGCCACGGGAACTGCTGCTGCAGCGCGAAGGCAAAGCAAAACACCACCGCCATGAAGATCAGCAATCCCAGAGCAATATTCTTCATTCGTTTCAGGGCCGTGGCCTTGGCAACGTCGGGATGGGGTGTGGTGCTTGGTCGATCGAGCCTCTGTGTCTGCGCCATGAAGTAAGCGTAGCGTGATGATATGACAGTTCAGATTTACGCCCATCGAGGATCCAGTGCGGCCTATGCCGAACACACCCGTGCCGCTTATTTACAGGCCCTGTCCGACGGCGCCGACGGGGTTGAGTGCGACCTTCACCTCACGGCCGATGGTGAGCTCATCCTGCTCCACGATGAAAATCTGGACCGCACCTCCAACGGCACCGGGCCCGTGTCGACCAAGACGCTGGCCCAATTGCGCGAACTAGATTTCAGCTCCTGGCACGGGGCCACCGTCCCGGCCGAGTATGGCACCACGGAAAATCAGTTACTCACCCTGCCGGAGTTGCTGGAGATTCTGGCGGGCGCCGACAGGCCCATTGGTCTGGCCATCGAGTTCAAGTACGGCACCAAATTTAGCCCGCGCCTGATCGAGACCACCCTGGCCACCTTGCGCAGGCTTGGCTGGACCCCGGAAACCTCCGTGGTGGGCAACATCGAGATCTCGTTCATGAGTTTCCGTCCCTCGGCCGTGAAGTATCTGGCCGCGAGGATTCCACGCGCCCATCTCTGCCAGCTGCTGGAGTTGATCGATGTGAAGAGTGTCACCAAGAAATTCCGTGGCGGGCCCCTCGTCGGTCAACTCGTTGCCTTCGTCATGCGCCGCGCCCGGGCTGTCGGGGAAAAATTAGTGAACGACGGCGTCGCTCATCTCGCCGGACCCGGCGTCGAGTACCTGCGCACCTACCCAGACAACGGCGAAAAATGGGTGCGGGAAGGCCGAACCATGCGGGTCTGGACGGTGGATAGTCCCGAAGATCTCGCTTTTTGCCTGAGGTCCGGAGTCACCCAGGTGACAACCAATAAGCCGCGTGAGATCCGGGCCGGGCTTGACGGCATGTGATTGCATGTAACCATGGCATCGCGAATCGAAGACTATGCACTGCTTTCGGATCTGCACACGGCCGCCCTGGTGGGCCGGGATGGGAGCATCGACTGGTTGTGTTTTCCGCGTTTTGATTCCCCCTCGGTCTTTACCGCGCTCATGGGGACGGCAGACCACGGCCGCTGGCTGCTCGCGCCCAGCCATCCGGAGGCCACCGTCGCGCACCGGGAGTATCTGGGCAGAAGCTTTGTGCTGGAAACCGTCTGGGACACCCCGGAAGGCTCCGTCAGGGTCACCGACTTTATGCCGGTCAAAGACCGCCGCGCCTCCGTGGTGCGCCGCGTCGAGGGATTGCGCGGCAGCGTGGAAATCAGTGAACGCATCAGTGTGCGTCCCGGCTACGGCAAGGTGTTGCCCTGGGTGCGTCGCATGGACGCCGACGACGGCTCGGAGGCGATTGTGGCCGTGGCCGGACCCGACGCTCTGGTGTTGCGCGGCGACGAGCTACCCGAGGCCGTCGACCTGGAACACGCTGGCACATTTTTGGTCGCGGCGGGGGAGATGATGCAGCAAGAACTCACCTGGTATCCCTCGCATCGCCCGGTTCCTCACGCGATCGACATTGACTTTGCCCTGGAACAAACCGTCAATTACTGGGAAGACTGGGCTATCCGGTACAACCAGGACGGGAAATACGCGGCCATCGTGGAACGCTCCTTGCTGGTCCTGCGAGCCCTGACACACGAGGACACCGGCGGCATTGTCGCGGCGCCCACCACCTCCCTGCCCGAAGATTTTGGTGGCGCCCGGAACTGGGATTACAGGTTCTGCTGGCTGCGCGATGCGGCTCTGACGCTTGAGGCCATGCTGACCCATGGCTTCGATGACGAGGCGCTGAAATGGCGTGACTGGCTGTTGCGCGCCGTCGCGGGAGCTCCAGAAGATCTGCAAATCATGTACGGGCTCTCCGGAGAACGTGAGCTGCCGGAAGGGGAGCTCAGCCACCTGCCCGGCTACGAGGGCGCCCTCCCTGTCCGTATCGGCAACGGGGCCGTGGGGCAGTACCAAGCAGATGTGGTGGGCGAGGTCCTCGTCGCGTTGGAGAAATTGCGGCTCGCCGGAGGTCACGAGGACCACTTCTCCTGGCCGTTGCAACAGGCCATGCTGGGCTTTGTCGAAAAGCACGTTGCGGCCAAGGATCACGGCATCTGGGAGATGCGCGGGGAGTTGCTGCACTTCACACACTCCCGCGTCATGATGTGGGCCGCCTTTGATTGTGGCGCTCGGGCCGTCCGCGATCACGGATTGGAAGGCCCCCTGGAGCGGTGGGAAGAACTTCGCGACATGCTCCACGACGAGATCATGGAGCATGGTTTCAACAAGGAGCTCAATACCTTCACGCAAACCTACGGTGGCACCACCACCGACGCCTCCTTGCTGGTCCTGCCACAGGTGGGCTTTGTCAGTTATCGCTCCCCGGAAATGCTGGGCACCGTTGCCGCCTTGGAACACGAACTCGTCGACCGCCATGGGCTGATCCTGCGCTATCAAACAGCCTCGGGCCTGGACGGGCTTGAACCGGGTGAGCACCCCTTCCTGGCGTGTTCCTTCTGGCTCGTGGAACAATACGCGCACTCTGGCCGACGGGACGACGCCCTTGCGCTCATGGACACCCTGGTGGGCCTGGCCAATGAGGTGGGCCTGCTGAGCGAAGAATATGACATGGAGCAGGGACGGATGGCCGGGAACTTCCCCCAGGCGTTTTCGCATCTGGCGCTCGTGCGCGCGGCCGACGCCTTGCACGGCACCGAAAACCTCAGCCTGTCCCCGGATGCAATTGACACCAACACCAAACCCATCACGCTCATTCAGGGGTGAGAGCGTTCTTGCCATATGGACGGACATGAGTTGCCCGGCCAGGGCATGAAAACATAGGGACGATGAAACTTAGGGATTCGCCCGCAGCCAAGATCGGGGCCTCGATCGCCATCGCCACGGGACTCTATGGGGTGTCGTTCGGCGCACTCTCGGCCGCCTCCGGCATGACGTTCTGGCAAACCATGGTGTTGAGCCTGCTGCTCTTCAGCGGCGGCTCACAATTTGCCTTCATTGGCGTCGTGGCGGCCGGCGGCACGGGGCTGGCTGCCATGAGTGCCTCCGCCCTGCTAGGTATCCGCAACGGCGTGTATGGCATGCAGCTCAACGCACTGCTGCGGCCAACCGGCTGGCGGCGCTTTGCCGCGGCGCATGTCACGATCGATGAATCCACAGCAACCGCCACAGGGCAAAGCGATCCGGATGAGCAAAAGCGTGGATTCTGGGTGGCGGGTGTTGGGGTCTTTATCCTGTGGAACATTATGACGGCGGTGGGGGCTGCCATTGGCGATGCACTTGGAGATCCCAAGCAATGGGGCCTCGACGGTGCGGCCGTGGCTGCCTTCCTTGGCCTCCTATGGCCGCGCATCAAGGCCCTCCAACCCGCCGCGATCGCGATCGTGTGTGCCGTGGTGACCTTGTTAGTGGTGCCGTTCGTGCCGCCCGGCGTCCCCATTTTGGTGGCGGCTCTTGTGGCAGCGTTGATCGGCTGGTTCCGTCGCGATACGGCGCCCGATCATGCTCCGGGGCACATCGGCGATGGCCTAGAACCCGACGTTGACCCGTATCAACGCCCCGCACACTCACACCAGGCCGGGACAACCCGAGAAGAGGAGACACCATGAACATGTGGTTGTGGATCCTCCTTGTCGCCGCCGTGGCCTATGCGACAAAACTACTGGGCTATTTAGTGCCCGCCAAGGTGCTCGCCAATCCGCGCATGTCACGCGTCGCCGGCACGCTCACGATTGGCCTCCTGGCCTCGCTCACGGTCGTGAACGCCGCGGCGGCAGGAACTGGCGTCGTCATCGATGCCCGGCTTGGCGCTCTTGTGGCAGCGGCCATCGCCCTATGGTTCAAGGCTCCCTTTCTGGTGGTTGTTCTGGCCGGGGCCGCGGCGGCCGCCGGGTTACGGTTACTGGGTTGGGCTTAAACTCATAGCGCCAAGGAATACATAACCGCACGAGGAGACAACCATGATTGTGGCATTTTCAGTAGCACCCAGCGGAACCCCGGGAGATACCCCGGCGGGCACGGGCGATGACGCCTCGGTGCACACCGCCGTGGCGGCGGCCGTGAAGGTCGTGCGCGAATCGGGCCTGCCCAATCACACGAGTTCCATGTTCACCGAGATCGAGGGTGACTGGGATGAGGTCATGGACGTCGTCAAGCGAGCCACAGAGGCTGTGGCGCAGTATGGAAGTCGGGTCTCCCTCGTGCTCAAGGCCGATATTCGCCCCGGCCACACGGGTGAACTGAGCGGCAAAGTAGCCCGTCTGGAAGGTGCGCTCGACGCCCTAGCCGAGTGAGCGCCGTCGTACTTTTCCGGGCCGAGAATCTGACACCCCAGTTAACCTAACTATGATTTACATCTGGTGGGGGCCAATCGAGACGGCGGATCCTCCACGGGAAAATGTAAAGGAACCGAAAAGATGACTGTACGAGAACCGGCAAGCTACACCCTGGCCGACATGGCGGATGCGAGCATCGGCGCGGCGACCCTGGCCGAGCTTGCGGGCGCCCGTGAGGATCTGTGGCCGGCCATCTCGGCACACCCGAACTGCTATCCCGCGCTGGCCGAGTGGATTGCCCAGCAGTCCGTGCCGGCCCCGGCACCGCAGCTTGCTGCCATGAGTTCCGAGGCCTGGGCCGCACAATTCCAGAGGAACAACGGCCGCGAGGCGACGATGAGCGAGTATCAAAACGCCCTCGCCACGGGTGAAATCATGCAGGAAGCAAGGTCGGCCGAAGACGCCGTGGCCCAGATCGCCGGTGGCGCGAAGCAACTGGCCTCGGAGGCGAAGGACTTCCTGACAACCCGTGTGGCTCCCGCGGCGGCCGACGCCGCACGCACCGCACAGCGCGACGGTGGCTGGCAGATGTGGGCCCCTTTCGCTATCCCCGTCCTGGCGTTTATGGGCTTCATGAGCTTGTTCCTGCCGGCCGCGAGTGCCTCGGCCTCGATATTTGGCAACCGAATCTCGCAAAAGGTGTCGTTCTTTGGTGAAGACGCAGAGGGCGTGGGCGTCATGCTGCTGGTGTTCCTGCTGGCCGTTCTCGCGCTAGGCGTGACCTCGATCGTGAAGAACGCAAAATGGGCCAAACTTGCAGCCGCCATCGTTGGAATCGTGGTGGGACTCATTAGCTTGATTGTCACGATCAGCTTGATGGCCAATGTGGGTGACTCATCCAGCAACTTTGGTGCGTTCTCCGTGAATGCTTCCGTGGGATCCGGAACCGTGATGTTGTTCATCGTTTCCATCCTGCTCGTGGCCGCATCGGTCATCACCGTGCTCCCAAAGAAGGCCGCCGCACCTGCTCAGGACGGCATCTGATGGGCCGCCAACGCGCGCCCAAAAACGTCGTGGTGGAGCCGGATGTGGCACTCAAGGGTCCCGTCGCGGGAATGTACACGACCGACACGGGCAAGGCCGAGCTGATTCCGGACGGCGATAACCCCAACGGCTGGCTGCTCATGCTCAACGGTGTGCAGAGCTCGCACGTGGATCTCGCCGAGCCGTTGCGGCTGGACTTTGAATATATGCGCTGGATCATGGCCCTGGTGCAGGACCGCTGGACACCGGGGGAGAAGCTGCGCACCCTGAGCCTCGGCGGTGCCGCGTGCTCCATGCCCCGCTATTTAGTCGCGGCCTACCCGAATTCACGCAATGTGGTGGTCGAGATCGACGGCAAGCTGGCCAACTACGTCCGTGACTGGTTTGACCTGCCCCGTGCACCGCGTCTGAAGATTCGCGTGGGGGAGGCCCGGGAGGTCACGCAGTCCTTGACGGAGGCCAGCCGGGACCTGATCATCCGTGACGTCTTTGCCGGATCGAAAACCCCGCACGCCCTCACCACGGCCGAATTCACGCAGGAAGCCAAGAAGGTACTTATTCCTGGCGGCGTATATGTTGTGAACTGCGGGGATTCCTCCGCACTCATCAACGCCCGCCGGGAAGCGGCCACGATCGCTGACGCGTTTAAGTTCACGGCAATCATTGCCGATCCGCCCATGCTCAAGGGGCGCCGCTCCGGCAATATCATCATTGCCGGAAGCGACGCTCCGCTGGGTGACGGTGCCGGATTACCGCGCACGCTCCTCGGCGGAGCCATGCCAGCGCAACTGTGGGACAACACCAAGGTGCGCCAATTCGGCCAGAGCGCCTTAGTGCTCCGGGATGAGGAACTGCAGGAGTAGTTACTGCGCGGGTGTTGTATCGAGCAATTGCGCGCGTTCGCGGCCCTTGCCACGCACCCACAGCTTGAAGGCCAGCGTCAGAACGATGAGCCAGGCGGCGCCCACATACAGAGCCACGCGGGTGTCGGGGTAAATACCGAGCAAGACGATGACGCCGGCCATAAAGATCGCCGTCAGGACCGACGCCAGCGGCCACAGCGGGACCGGGAAGGCCGACGGCGCCAGGGTCTTGCGCCCGATTTCACGCTTCATCGCGATGTGGGAGACCAAAATCATGATCCACACCCACACGGTTGCGAAGGTGGCGATCGAGGCGATGATGAGGAATACATCCTCGGGAATCGTGGCGTTCAGGACCACGCCCACGAGCAGCACTCCGGTCATGAGGACCACCGTCATCCATGGCACTCCCGAGCGTGAGATCTTGCCAAAGACCGCCGGGGCATGACCCTGCTGGGACAGGCCGTAGAGGACCCGGCCCGAGCCAAAGATGTCGGAGTTGATGGCCGAGAGGGCCGCCGTGATCACGACAGCGTTGAGGATGTGACCGGCCAGCGGGATGCCGAGGGAGTCAAAAATCTGCACGAAGGGGCTCGTCTCGCCCGTGATCTCATTCCAGGGAATCAAGGTCATCAGGACACCCAGGGTCAGAACATAAAACAACAAGATGCGTACCGGGACCGTGTTGACGGCCGCGGGAATGCTCTTGCCGGGATTTGCCGCCTCGCCCGCGGTCACACCAATGGTTTCAATGCCACCAAAGGCAAACATCACGACGGCGAACGCTGCGAGCAGCCCCACCCAGCCATTGGGCATGAAGCCGCCGTGGTCCACGAGATTGTTCAAGCCGGGAACTGCTTCGCCGCCTTCTACATGGAAGCCAAAGACGATAATGGCAACGCCACCGGCGATCATGGCGATGATGGCGCTGACCTTGACGATGGAGAACCAAAACTCCAGCTCGCCAAAGACCTTCACGCTGAGCAGATTGATGGCGGCAAGGAAGAAGATGATGGCCAGAACCCAGATCCAGCGGGGCACGTCGTGGAACCAGAAGCCCATATAGATACTGAAGGCCGTCACATCGGCAATCGCCACGATGGCCATTTCAAAGACATATGTCCATCCGGTGATGAATCCGGCGAGTGGTCCGAGGTAGCGGCTAGCGTACTGGCCAAAGGAACCTGACACGGGATGGCGTACGGCTAGCTCGCCCAGGGCTCGCATGACCATGAAGACGGCTGCTCCAGCGATGATGTACGCCAAGAGCACCGCGGGGCCAGCCTTTTGAATGGCGCTCGAGGAGCCATAAAACAAGCCCGTGCCGATCGCCGAGCCAAGCGCCATGAAGCGGATGTGCCGGGCGTTCAAGCCGCGGGTCAGGACAGATCCCTTGGGGTTCATGCGTGAGCTTTCTAACACTGAGTGCCATGTGGGCTGAGCCACTCCTGGCGAATATGTGGTGGCGAGCCTCACTGTTTTGAGCAAATAATGCCCAAAAAGGCGTAACGGCGCCGCAAAATCTGGGATTTCAGACTGCAATATTCTATAGTGTGGGCACGGTGACCGCGTTACCGGACCTATTCTGAGGGGCTATGACAATTCCTGAACGGGCTTCAACTAAGAACGCGCCTTTGCCGTCAGCCGCTAAGCTGCCCGCGAAGGTCTCCTCCAAGGTTCCGGCCGCCGAAAATACCTTGCGCATCTTGAAACTATTGTCCTCGAAGCGTGGCCCTCTGGCGGCTTCCACGATTGCGACAACTCTGGAGCTTCCGCGCTCCAGCGTTTATCACCTCCTGGGCGTCATGGAGCAGAGCGGCTTTGTCATGCACCTGCATGAGGAACAGCGCTACGGCTTGGGTGTTGCGGCCTTCGAGCTCAGCAGTGCGTATTCACGGCAGGAGCCGCTGTCCCGGCTGGGGCGCCCCCTGTTGGCTAATCTCGTGGACAAGATTGGCGAAAGCGCCCATCTCGCCGTGCTGCACGGACGCGATGTGGTGTACATCGTGGAGGAGCGGGCCAAGAATCGTCCCTCACTCGTGACCGACGTTGGCGTGCGCCTGCCCAGTCACCTCACGGCGAGTGGCCGCGCCATTCTGGCGGCGCTGCCGAAATCTCAAGTCAGGGCGCTCTACCCCAACGCCGCAGCCTTCAGCACGCGCACCGACGTGCCGGAGCCCATCGCCAAGTACTCCACGCTTTCCTCGCATCTAGATCAGGTGCGAATCCGCGGATACTCCACCGAGCATGGTGAGGTGACCGACGGATTTGGCTCAGTCGCGGCCGCCGTGACGGATCATCTCGGGTGGCCCGTGGCCGCCGTCGCCGTGACGTTCCTCGAGGACAAGGTGCCAGCCGAGAAGTGGCCGGATCTAGCGCAGCGGGTCGCAAAAGCCGCCCAGGAACTATCGGTGCGAATCTACGGCCGACGCGAGGCCTAGTCCGCGGTGCCGGGTCTGGCATCCCGGACAGTCCGCGTCGAGAGGCGAAGATTTCCGCGTGATTTAGCGCAATAGTGAGAGGTAAGACCACCGCACCACTAAAGGATTCCGCCATGACTGCCGCCGTTCGCTCCCACGAAGTCACCCTCTCGTCCTCGGGCGTCACCCCCGAAGATGTCATCGCCGTGGCCCGCCACGACGCCAAAGTCGTGATCAGTGCAGAGGCGCTGGCCGGCGTCGAACGCGTCAGGGAACATATTGAGAAGCTGGCCCACTCGGAAACACCGGCCTACGGAATCTCTACCGGCTTTGGCGCCCTAGCCAACCGCCACATCCCGCAGGACATGCGCACGCAGCTGCAAAAGTCGCTCATCCGCAGCCACTCCGCCGGCATGGGCCCGGCCGTGGAGCGCGAGGTGGTGCGGGCGCTGATGTTCCTGCGCGCCAAGACGCTGGCCTCGGGCCGTACCGGTGTGCGCCCCGTGGTGGTGCAGACCATGGTGGATGTCCTCAACGCCGGGATCACGCCCGTGGTCCGCGAGTTTGGTTCGCTCGGCTGCTCGGGGGATCTGGCTCCGCTCTCGCATTGCGCGCTCGTGCTTATGGGTGAGGGCGAGGCTGCCGGAGCCGATGGCGTGGTGCGTCCCGTGCCGGAACTCCTCGCCGAGGCCGGCATCACCCCGATCGAGCTCGCCGAGAAGGAAGGCCTGGCGCTGGTCAACGGCACCGACGGCATGCTCGGCATGCTCCTCATGGCGATCGCCGATCTGCGCCTCCTGCTGACCACCGCTGATATCACCGCCGCGCTCAGCGTTGAGGGCCTGTTGGGTACCGACCAGGTCTTCCTCCCTGAACTGCACATGGATTTGCGCCCGCATCCGGGCCAAGCCGCCAGCGCCGACAATATGTTGCGCGTGCTGGCTAAATCGCCCATCGTCGCCTCCCACCGGGTGGGCGATTCCCGTGTGCAGGACGCTTACTCGCTGCGGTGCGCCCCGCAGGTTGCTGGAGCCGCCCGCGACACCGTGGACCACGCCCTCATGGTCGCCACCCGCGAGCTCGCCGCCTCGATCGACAACCCCGTGGTTCTTCCCGATGGCCGGGTCTCCTCCAATGGCAACTTCCATGGCGCGCCCGTCGCCTACGTGCTGGACTTCCTCGCGATCGTGTCTGCCGATGTGGCCTCGATCGCCGAGCGCCGCACCGACCGCATGCTGGATCCGGCCCGCTCGCATGGCCTGCCCGCCTTCCTCGCGGGTGACCCCGGCGTGGATTCGGGCCTCATGATCGCCCAGTACACGCAGGCCGGCCTGGTCTCGGACTCCAAGCGTCTGGCCGTTCCGGCATCCGTGGATTCCATCCCGAGCTCCGCCATGCAGGAGGACCACGTGTCCATGGGCTGGCATGCGGCCCGCAAGCTGCGGAAGTCGGTAGAGAATCTGCGTCGCGTCCTGGCCATTGAGCTGGTCACGGCCACTCGCGCCATCGACATGCGTACTTCCATGTCCGACGGCGAACTGGTTCCCGGTCCGGCTGGCGCGGCTGTGCTTGAGGTACTTCGCGCAACGGTGCAAGGTCCGGGATCTGACCGCTTCCTCTCGCCCGAGCTCGAGGAAGCCGATCGTTTGGTGGGCTCCGGTGCGATCCGTGCGGCCGCCGAGCAGGCCACCGGCCCACTGAACTAGGGCCCTCCGGGCTACCTCCGCTTAAATGCCATAGTTAGGCATTCTCGCCATAGGTCGACTTGTGGCGAGAATGCCTAACTATGGCATTTTCGGCAGGAGCACCCGTGGCACGGCCAACCGGTGGCGGGGATGGCCTCGGATAGCTTCACAGGGGGCGAAAATGGCTCCGAAACACCACTCTCGAGGGGGCCGGTTTGGGGCAATTTTGGCTATTGCCAGAGTGGGGACGGGCATGGATAATGTTCGGAGGTAGCGAAAGTTCAAATATCTATTCGAATTGGATTCCCCCTGTGAAACTCGCCCGATTGGCCCTCCACCATGCGCGCCCCTATTGGACTTGGGTCGTTGCGGTGCTGATTCTGCAATTGATTTCCACGATTGCTGCACTGTACCTTCCCAGTTTGAATGCCAAGATTATTGACCAAGGTATCTCCAAGGGGGATACCGATTTCATCTGGTCAACGGGCCTGACCATGGTGGTGGTGTGCTTCGTTCAGGTGGTCTCCGCGATTGGTGGCATTTACTTTGGCGCCCGCACCGCCATGGCGATCGGCCGCGATCTGCGCCGCGAGGTGTACTACCGAGTCAACGCTCTCGGCGCCCTGGATGTGAGCCGTTTCGGCACGGCAACCCTGATCACCCGCAACACTAACGATGTGCAGCAGGTTCAGATGCTGGTCTTGATGACCCTGAACTTCATGGTCTCCACACCCATCATGTGCATCGGCGGCATCATCATGGCGCTGCGTGAAGACATCGGCCTGTCTTGGTTGCTGTGGGTTTCGGTGCCGCTGCTGTTCATCGTGGTGGGCTTCCTTGTCGTGAAGCTCCTTCCGCTGTTCCGGGAAATGCAGGAACGGATCGACACGGTCAACGGCGTGCTGCGCGAACAAATCGTGGGCATCAGGGTGATCCGGGCGTTTGTGCGTGAGAAGTTCGAGGGTGAACGGTACCGCGAAGCGAATGAAAATCTGACGCGTGTCTCTGTCCGCGTCGGTAACTTGTTTGTGCTCATGTTCCCCCTCATCATGATGATCCTGCACTTAGCCACGGCCGCAGTGCTGTGGTTTGGTGGGCACCGTGTGGACGCTGGCCAGATGCAAATTGGCTCCCTGACGGCCTTCCTGCAGTATCTCCTGCAGATCCTGGTGGCCGTCATGATGGGCGTGTTCATGGTCATGATGATTCCCCGCGCGGCCATCGCGGCAGAACGCCTTGACGAGGTCCTTTCGGCCGAGCCGAGTCTCGCGGTTCCTGCCGGGGTCGCGGCTCCGGTGAGTCACGCCGTCGAATTTTCCGAGGTCTCCTTTGGTTACCCGGGGGCAGAACGGCCGGTCCTGAACAAGGTCAGCTTCACCGCCCGGCAAGGAGCGACGACGGCGATTGTCGGCTCGACCGGTTCGGGCAAATCAACCCTGCTGAATCTCATCCCGCGACTTTTTGACCCGCAGGAAGGCACGGTGCGCATCGGCGGGGTCGACGTCAGTGACCTCAGCCGCTCCCAGATGGCCTCGCTCGTGGGACTCGTGCCGCAAAAGCCATACCTGTTCTCCGGCACCGTGGCCTCCAACCTTAAGTTTGGCCGCCCGGATGCAAACGACGACGAGCTGTGGGAGGCGCTCCGGGTGGCCCAGGCCAAGGACTTTGTCACGGAGAAGCCCAAGCAGCTTCAGACCCCCATCGCCCAAGGCGGCAGCAACGTCTCCGGCGGCCAGCGGCAGCGGTTGTGTATTGCCCGCGCGCTCGCGGCCAAGCCTCGCGTCTTCCTCTTTGACGATTCCTTCTCCGCGCTCGACGTGGCCACGGATCAGCGGCTGCGCGAATCCCTGCACAGTGCTACCGAGGGTGCCACCGTGATCATCGTGGCACAACGCATCTCCACGATTCGGGAGGCGGACCACATCATCGTCCTGGACAACGGCCAGGTGGTGGGCTCCGGAACGCACGATGAATTACTAGAAGGCAACGAGACCTACCGAGAAATTGTTGAATCGCAGCTGAGCATTGAAGGGGTTGCCTGATGGCGCGCAAGAGCAAGGGGCAAGACCCCAAGGCGGCCGTAGCGCTTGCCCAGCCTGACGACGAGCTCGTCGAGGAATACCGACCCTCCGAAGCCGACGGGGATATGTTCGGGGGTGCCCCGGCGAAGAAGGCCGAGCACTTCTGGCCCTCGGTCAAGCGGCTGACGGGCCTGCTGCGCCCCGAGCGCGTGATGTTCTCCGTCGTGATCGCACTCGTCGCGGCCTCCGTGGTCCTGACCGTCATCGCACCCAAGATCTTGGGTAAGGCTATGGACGTCATCTTCAACGGTGTCATCGGCGCGACGCTGCCAGCCGATGTTCCGCTAGAGGTTCTCGTCGCGGCGCAACGCGCCGCCGGCAACGAACAATTCGCCGACATGCTCACCAAGGCCAATATCGTGCCCGGCGCCGGGATTGATTTTGTCGAGCTCAGCCGCCTGATTCTCATTGTCCTGGTCCTGTACATGGTGGCCTCAACGCTCATGTGGCTCCAGGGATTCCTGCTCAACGCCCTCGTCATGCGCGTTGTCTTCAAGCTACGCGAGGACATTGAACGCAAACTCAACCGCATCCCGCTGGGCTACTTTGACACTCGTCAGCGCGGGGACCTGATGTCTCGCGTGACAAACGACGTCGACAATATTCAGGCCGCGCTGCAACAAGCCTTCTCGCAACTCGTCCAGTCCGCCCTGACCGTGATCGGCATCGGCGTCATGATGTTCATCGTGTCGTGGCAGCTGGCCCTCATCGCCCTCATTGCCTTGCCGCTCTCTGCCGTCATCGCCGGCGTCATTGGAACGCGCTCGCAGAAGCTCTTTGCCGCACAGTGGAAGCACACCGGATCGCTCAATGGGCATATTGAAGAGACGTTCTCCGGGCTGGAACTTGTCCGTGCCTACGGCCGCGACCGGGAAATGCTGGCCGAGTTCGATGACCGCAATGATCACCTCTTCAAGGCATCGTTCGGGGCGCAGTTCGTCTCCGGCATGATCATGCCAGCCATGCAATTTGTCTCGTATCTCTCCTACGTTTTGGTCGCCGTCGTCGGTGGCGTGCGGGTGGCCACGGGGCAGCTGACCCTCGGTGATGCCACAGCCTTCATCCAGTACTCGCGTGAGTTCTCACAGCCCATCGGCGAGATGGCGGGCATTGCCAACATGATTCAATCGGGCGTGGCCTCCGCCGAGCGAACCTTTGAGATTCTCGACGCCGAGGAGCAGGAGGCCGAGGAAGACTCGGCCAGCATGCCGGAGCGGACGGATGGACATGTCCGTTTCGAGAATGTCTCCTTCAGCTACGCCCCGGATGCCCCGCTCATCCGCGACGTGTCCCTCACCGTTGAGCCGGGCCAGACCGTGGCCATCGTGGGCCCCACAGGCGCCGGCAAGACCACGCTCGTGAACCTCATCATGCGTTTCTACGAGATCACCGGCGGGCGGATCCTGCTCGACGGTGTGGACACGCGTGAGCTCTCCCGCGAGCAGGTGCGCTCCCAAGTGGGCATGGTGCTCCAGGATGCGTGGCTCTTTGAGGGCACCATCCGCGAGAACATTCGTTACGGGCGCCTGGATGCCACCGACGAGGAAATTGTTGCCGCGGCCAAGGCCACCATGGTCGACCGCTTCGTCAGGCAGCTTCCCGACGGCTATGACACCGTCATCGACGCCGACGGCGGAACGGTCTCGGCCGGTGAACGCCAGCTCCTCACGATTGCCCGGGCCTTCATCGCTGCGCCCTCCCTGCTGATCCTCGACGAGGCTACCTCCTCCGTGGATACCCGCACGGAGCTCCTCGTCCAACACGCCATGGCCGCCCTGCGCACGGATCGAACCTCGTTCGTCATCGCGCACCGGCTTTCCACGATCCGCGACGCCCACACCATCCTCGTGATGGAGGATGGCGACATCGTGGAGCAAGGCAACCACGACGAGCTCCTGGCCCGCCGCGGCGCCTACTACAAGCTCTACATGACGCAGTTCGAGGGTGGCCACGGTCTGGAAGACGAGGTCACCGCCGGGGCGAACTGACGCTTAGCGCAGCAGCGTATCGATGAGCCGGGCGGCGACCTTTGCCGTCCGGCTGTCGATGTCGAACTCGGGGTTTAGCTCCGCCACATCGCAATGGAACAGCTTGCCGCTGGCCACGAGCTGACGGCACACGGAGACGATGACCGGCAGCGGCACCCCGTAGGCGGCCGGTGCGCTGACCCCGGGCGCCACGGCCGCGGGCAGCACATCCAGATCGATCGTCAGATACACCACGTCCACGGTGGCCAGAAACGCCTCCACGAAGGCGGCCGTGCGCTCCGCCGAGCAGTCCTCGTCCAGCAGATATTTCACGTCCAGCTCGTGGGCCGTGTCAAAGAGTGCGCGCGTGTTGTTGGCTTCACTGATACCAACGACGGCGTAATTGAGTTCGCGTCCAGCGGCGGCTTCGGCGTGGGCCATCTGGCGGAACGGGGTGCCCGAGCTTGGTGCCGGGGCGTCCCGGAGGTCAAAGTGGGCGTCAAGATTCAGCACACCGAGCCGTGCCCCATTGGCCACCGCCGCCGTGTTGGCCACCCCAAGGTAGCTGGCAAAAGCGATCTCGTGGCCCCCGCCCAAAGCACACGTGAGGTATCCGGCGTCGAGCAGTGTTGTCAGCGCAGCACCTGCACGCGCCTGACCCTCCTCGAGGGCGTCGTCGCTGACCGCGATATCGCCCGCGTCCAGAATGCTCCGGGAACCGTGGAAGGCGAGCGACCCAAGGGCCGAGCGGATGGCGGCCGGGCCCGCGGCCGCGCCAACCCTGCCGTGGTTGCGGAGCACCCCGGCATCGGAGCTGAAGCCAAGCAGCGCGGCGGGACCGGGCAGGGTGGCGCTCAGCGAGGGTTCGGGCGTGGTGGCCACGCGCTGCCACCAACGGCGGTGGGCGGGCTCTGCGCCGTCGTTCCTGCCAGTCCAGGAGGCGGGCGGAATATCAATCGTGAGGGAAGAAAAGTCCATGGTTCTAGCGAACCGCAGGTCGCCGGAGAAAACTAGCCCGAACGCAAGGCTGCCGTCTGCCATGACAGACCCACCCGGTGGCACCGCTTAAAAAACTAAGTGGCAGTTGTTACGTGAAAACGCCCCCAAAACGGCGAAATCAGGTAACAACTGCCACTCAGATCGGCAGCTTAGTTCACGCCGAAGATTTCTTCCACGACACCGATGCCGAAGAACAGCATGAACGCTGCGGCAACAGCCCACATCAAGGGGTGTACTTCCTTGGCACGGCCCTGGAAGAGACGGATCAGCACGAAGGCGATGAAGCCGGCGCCGAGACCGTTAGCGATGGAGTAGGTGAACGGCATCAAGGTGAACGTCAGGAAGGCCGGGATACCAATGCCCCAGTCGGACCAATCGATCTTGCCCACCTGGGAGACCATCATGAAACCAACCACCACGAGGGCGGGGGCAACGGCTTCGAAGGGAACCAGCTTGATCAGCGGGGTGGCGAACATGGCCGCGAGCAGGAGCAAACCGGTCACGACCGAGGCCAGACCCGTGCGGGCACCCTCACCGATACCCGCTCCGGACTCAACATAGATCTGGTTGGAGGAAGCGGAAGCGCCACCACCGGCGATGGCGCCGAAAGCGTCAACGAGCAGAACCTTGTCAACGTCGGGGATGTTGCCATCCTTGTCCACGGAACCGGCCTCCGCAGCAAGACCCACCATGGTGCCCATGGCGTCGAAGAAGATGCTCAGCAGGATCACGAAGGCCAGCAGAATGGCAGCCAGGGCACCCAACTTGCTGAAGGCGCCGAAGATGTTGACCTGACCGATGAGGGACAGGTCGGGCCAGGACCACGCCGAGAACTGCGGTGCAACAAGTGACCAGCCCTGCGGGTTCTCGGTGGTGCCGTCGAAGGACGGGCCGATGTGCAACGTCATTTCCAGGATGTTCGCCAGCACGGTGGAGACCAAGATGCCGATCAGAATGGCGCCCTTGACCTTGCGAACCACGAGGCCGATCGTCAGCACGAGGCCAACAACGAAGACCACGGTGGGCCAGCCCATGAGCTTGCCATCAAAGCCGAGGCCTACGGGAACGGTGGTTCCGGCAACGTCGGGGATGCGGCGTACGAAGCCCGCGTTGACCAGACCGATGAGGGCGATGAACATACCAATGCCCACCACGATGGCGGTTTTGAGCCCTTCCGGTACGGCCTTGAACACAGCCGTTCGGAAGCCTGTCAGCACCAGAACAAACATCGTGATACCGGAAATGACCACCAGACCCATCACGTCGGCCCAGGTCAGACCCGGGTTCGTGGCGACCGTGACGGCAATGAACGCGTTGACGCCCAAACCGGCGGCCATGGCGAAGGGGTGCTTGGCCCAGGCGCCCATGAGGATCGTCAGGATACCGGCCACGAATGCCGTCACAGCGGCAATGCGTTCGAGCCCGAGCTCGCCACCTGATGAGTCGGCACCGCCAAGGATCAGCGGGTTCAGCACCACGATGTAGCTCATGGCGAAGAAGGTGGCGAAGCCGCCGCGAATTTCTCGCGAGTAGTTCGAGCCACGTTCGGTAATCTTGAAATACTTGTCGACCGCAGACAGGCGCGGTGCCGTCTTCGTTGCCATATGGAGCCCTCCGGGCGAAGAAAAAAGAGAATAGTTAACCGAGGAAATCCTAGCCGCTTGCGCCGCGCCGTGGGATTGTGCGTCAATTGAGGTTTTGCCTTGATCCCAAGGCACGACGGCGGGACGTGAGTCAGTGATGCGGCTCGCCTAAGTGCCGGGTTCTTGGGGGAAACTCCCAAGTTTCTGCGTTACCGTGAGGTGCCCGTGCCATAACTTTCAAAGGATTACCTGCCGTGATGAATCCCGCCAGCCAGCGCTCGAGTGAGACGAACATGACACCACAGAAGCTGGTGCAACGCACTTTCGCCGCACTTTTCGCTGTGCTGCTCTTGTTGTTAGGGTCTTCGACGGCAGCTCTGGCGCACGACGCGGTGACCGGAACAACGCCCGCGAATGGCTCAACGGTTGATGCTGTTCCGGCGAAAATTGAGATCACGATGAGCAATACCCCCGCTGTGATTGGTTCGCAGATCATGGTCGTGGACTCCTCCGGAACAGACTGGAGCCTCGGGGGTGTGGATGTTTTAGATACCGTGGCCACGCAAAATGTGCGCCCGGGCGCACCGGCCGGCAAATTCACCGTGAAGTGGCGTCTGGTGTCCTCGGACTCGCACCCCATTGAAGGGGAATTCACCTTTACCGCCACATCAGCATCGACCGCAACTGCTGGCGCGGCGGTGGGTGCGGGGCCTGTTGTTTCGGTTCAAGCCCAGCCCGAAACTACCCCGGAAACGGCGCCCGATGAAAGTGCCGTGCCGTGGAGTGTCATTGGCCTCGGCGTCGTGCTGGTGGGTCTGGTCATCGCCTTGCTCGTGGTGGCTCGTCGCCGCCTAGGGAAAGACAGCTAGGCGTTACGCCATAGTGAGAGCGGGGCTGAACTCTCGAGAGAGCACCCGGCTCGCGATGGACTGACCGGCACGCTTGGCCTGGTGCAGGATTTCCGTGGTTGTGGGAATCGTAAGGTCGCCAACGCCCACCAGATACAGTCCCAACGCATGCATGCCCGTTCGCATGTCTGCCGTGGTGGTGACCCCAACACTGTGGAGGACCTGGCGTAGCTGGCTCAGTGCCCCTCGTGTGAAGACGACGCTATGGGCGGTAAGTATGCCGCTCGCCGTATGTATACGCCAAGGGTGTGTTGACGACGGTGACTGGTTCGTCCGCGTGAGCTCCAGGGCCTGAGTTTCCGGACGGATATCGAGTTCATGCCGGCGGGCGTAATGCTCGAGCAGGCGTACAATTTCGCTGCGCTCGGTCAGGTTATCTAGGCTGATGCTGCCCGTGGTGGGTGCCGGAGTGCTTTGTTTTACGGGGCAGAAGCTGTCCACCATGATGGCCTTGATGCCCTGCCGGTTGAGTTCGGCAGCAACGGCCAATGCCGAGAAGCCGGAACCAATGACCACCGTGGTCGTGGCCTCGCTGGGCGTTCCTTGGACTGCCCGGGCGGAAGCGGGTGCAGCAGTGCGGTGCCTGGCAAGTACGGGCGCAGCGGTCATGGGCAAATGCCTCCTTGAACGGTAGGAGAACGGTGGACGTCTCGCGCGCAACAGCGCGTGCGACGTAGGGGCAAAACAGCGGAAAACTACGGCAATACCCGGCCCAAATATGCGTTGCTAAAAACCCGTTTGGGATCGAGAACATCTCGAACCTTACAGAACTTTTCCAAGTCTGGATAGAGGCCCTCAAAGTCCTTCGATTGGAGAAAGTGCCACTTGCCCCAATGTGGTCTCCCGGAGTACGCGCGGAAGATTTCCTCGGCCGCCCGGAAATACTCGAAGGGCGCCGTATTGATGTGTTGATGGATGGCGATATAGCCGCGTTCCTGGCCGCTAGCTGTGGATAATGCAATGTCATCGGCGGCGGCGCTACGAACCTCCACGGGGAAGGAAACCCGCAAACCGCGACTCTCGATCATGGCGTCCAACTCGGCCAGAATCTTCGGGATGCTGGCGAGAGGGACCGCGTACTCCATCTCCCGGAAACGCACGGTTCGTGTCGTCGCAAAAACCTTGTGCGAGAGGTCGCCAAACTCCCGGTTTCCTGTCAGGGACGAGGCCAGCTGGTTGATAGGGGGAATGGCCGAGGGAATCTTCGAGGTGACCTTGCAGAGGGCAGAGAACAAGGTATTGCTCACCAGCACGTCGTCGACAAGGTGTGCACGGGCAGAGAGCGGCGAGACCCCTGCCGGAAGTCCTCCGAGAGTATGCCGGGTGTTGCTTTTGGTGAGCGCCATCTGGCTGTGTGGGAACCAATAAAACTCAAAGTGGTCAAGGGTGGCGTTGCGGTCGTCGAGGCTCTCCAGAACCGCGGGGAGCGGCTCGGCACGTTCCACGGCGTGCACCATGAAGGAATCCACACACTGCAGGGTCACCGAGGTAATGATGCCCAAGGCACCTAGGCCAACGCGGGCCACGGCAAAAATCTCCGGGTTTTCCGTGGAGGAACACCGCACCACCTCGCCCGTGCCGGTAACAAGCGTCAGGGCCCGCACCTGCGTGGCTAGACCACCGAATTTCAGGCCCGTTCCGTGGGTTCCCGTGGAGATGGCACCGGAGATGGATTGGTGGTCAATGTCCCCGAGATTTTCCATGGCCAAACCATAAGGGGCCAAGAGCGCCGGCACCTCAAAGAGCCGTGTGCCGCCTGCGATGGTCGCCTGCTTGGCTTCACGATCGAGTGACATCAGCCCGCTCAATCCGTCGAGTCGCAGCTGCACGCCACCTGTCAGGGCAATGTCGGTAAAACTATGGCCGGCCCCGACCGCTTTGACGGTACTGCCAGCGGCCGCGGCGTGCTCCACCTGTATCGCCACCTCGGCCACCGTGGCGGGCCGTTCGATCCGACTGGGAGTGCACCGTTGATCCCCGGCCCAATTGCGCCACTGACTCATATAAAAGCCTTGCCTTCCCCGCGATAGGTGGGTGTCTTGCCCAGCCATGTCTCGCCGTCGATCATCTCCAAGGCAGCAACATGCTCACACACCTCACCAGATTTGGCGTGTCTGAACCAGACCTTATCTCCGATTTTCAGCTGTGCAGCGGTGGCGCCACGCAGGGGTGTTTGCACCTCGCCCACACCCTCGGTCGGCACTAGGCTCAGGCCCTCCGGATAGACGGGAAGGGGGGAGCGGTCGGCGCCATGCGGGCCGGATGCACTCCAGCCGCCGCCCAGTGTCGTGATCATGTCAGCGGCCGGACGCCTGACAACGTGTGTGGCAAATCCGACGGCGTGAGCTGCGGTGAAGCGTGAATAGCCGTCAAAAAGGGTGGGGCCAAAGAGACCGGATCCGGCGGCCAGCTCCGTCACGGAGGGATCGGCCGTGGTCAATTCCAGGCTGCCCGTGCCCCCGCCATTGACGAATTCCAGATCAACGATGTTGTGCAGTGCCGCCATGACCTTGCCACGGCGATCCACGAGTTCGGCCATCGAGGTGCGCTGCAGCTGTTTCAGGACTGCGCCCTTGGCACGATTTGCGACCTTAAACGCCGTATGTGGAGTGTCTTGGAGACCGGCAATCTGGGCCTCGTACGCCATGACCCCAACGAGCGTGAAGAGCTGAGTGGCGCCGTGCTTGTAGCTGTCGATCGACAACGCCAGGGCGAGGGCGTCGGCGCCGTTGCGCAGTGGTGAACGATGCACACCGACATGACCGAGGGTCTTGCCGCCCACAGTGGGACGCCACGACATGTCGAGATCCAGGCAGAGCCGGATAGCTGCCGCGGGTGCCACCTGCTCGAGGGCGGCGGCAAGCCACGCGAGATGTTCCGTGGAGTCCACCATCAAGGTGATGCGGGAGCAGGCCACAGGATCCGCCGCGAGGGCACGCAACGCGGTGGCATCGGCGCTGGGGTAGGCCACGACAATGTCGGTGAAAGCATCGGAAGGATCGGCAGCCAGCCACAATGCTTCCGGAAGGGTGAAGCCAAGAATGCCCGCGAAACCCGGCTGAGCTAACACTGCTCGCAGAACTTCCTTGCTGCGGATGGATTTACTGGCCACTCGGATGGGTTTTCCTGCAGCGCGGCGCAACAATGAGCCGGCATTGAAGGCGAGATCCTGCACATTCAAGGTGGCCAGCGGTGCGGGAAGCGCGGCGCACGCGGCATCTATCTGTGCCCAGCTGCTAGGTGGCACGGGAGCGCCCTGGCGGCCGGCATCAAGTGCGGCCTGCGGCAACGGCACGAGTCCCGCGGAATCGGCATAGTCGCTCGACGGTGTGTTCTGCTGCATCACAAGAAACCTCTCCGTGGCTGATCGTGCACCTAACTCTGTCATAAAAGATCTGTCACAGGGAGAAGCGTGCCATGCAACTTTTTGGCTCCTGCATTACGCCGCGCCTGTCATGAATTCAAGGGGTGGCTTGACGTGTTCAGCTGAACCGGCAATAGTCACAAGTACAGGCCGCGAAGGGGAGGCGCTTTGGCGTTTATGCACCTTTCAGCGGAGAAAGTATAAGGAGGCGCAGCATGAGCAGCTCAGAGGAATCCACGCAGGGCACCACGCCCGAGCAGGTACCCAGCCCCACCGGAATCGTGGTGGGAATCGATGGTTCCGAGCAGAGTGACTGTGCCTTGATCTGGGCGGCTCGGGAAGCCGAATCCCGCAAGGTCCCGCTACATTTAGTCACCGCTTACACGGTCCCCATCTTCGCCGCGTCCGGGCTCGACGGCGGTTACGCCACCGTGGACGACGACGTCATCCGGCAAGGTGCCGAGGCTGTCCTCCGCGAAGCAGCCGCCAAGGTTCCAAACATCAGTGTCCCGATGGATGCGCGGGTGGAAAATGGCGATGCCGCGGGTGTTTTGCTGGAATTGAGCGAAACTGCAGAACTTCTTGTCTTTGGCTCACGTGGCCGCGGCGGATTCATGGGTCGCCTGCTGGGAAGCGTCAGCACGGCACTGCCTGCACACGCCAAGTGCCCCACCGTGACGATTCCGCGCAGCTGCGCAGCCCGGCTCGCCGAAGGCAGCGAGCAAGCGGCCAAGGTTGAAAAAGTTGTTGTGGTTGGCGTCGACGGCTCCGATCAGGCCCGTTATGCCGTGCTCGTCGCGGCAGAACAAGCCGAACGCTCCGGAAGTAGCCTGCGCATCGTGTGTGCCGTGCAGCCCTACACCGGAACTCTGGCCTGGATGCCGGCGCCTGTAGACCGCGAGGCACTCTTTGCCGAGATTCAGACCCAGCTGGATGCCGGCGAGAAGTGGCTCCGCAGTCATTTCCCGAAGCTGCCCATCGAGGTTCAGCTTCTGGAAGGATCGGCGGTCGATGCGCTCGTGAAGGCCACCGAAACCGCTGAATTGGTCGTCATGGGAACACGTGGCCGCGGCGGCTTCGCCGGCATGATGCTGGGTTCCACCACAGACGGCGTACGCCACCATGCCAAGGGGCCCATCATGGTTGTGCGGGATCGGGAAGATCCTCGCCAGGGTGATCGCTCGGCGTTTGGCCCGCTGCTGCAGGCCTGAGAGTTAAAAAGCTGAGGGTGGGCGCCACACGGCGCCCACCCTCAGCTTTTGTGTGCCTCAATAAGGTGCGCGTAGGTGCGTCGAAGGCGGTGTGGGTGCTGTTTCGGGGTTAGAGCGATGGCATTGAGATGATCTGGGCCCAAAAGGTGAGTTTTCAGCGCCGGACACTCGCAACTCCGCGTTGAGTCGGCACATAACGCCCGTAAGACGCGCGGATAAGGGCGCGACGTGGCGACTCAACGAACGACAGGGGCCGGAACTAGAACAAACTGCGAACGATGGCGGCAGCCCCGCCGTCGGACACGAGAGTACGCAATTAACTCCGCGTTGAGTCGCCATGTAATGCCCTTAAGAGCGTGGTTTAGGGGCGTCATTTGACGGGTCAACGGAGGGAAGAGGAGGGGAAGGGCGCGCTGTCGTTCTTTGCCGGGGGTCGACAAAAATAGGGGAGTCTGCCACGCGGCAGACTCCCTCAGTGGCAGATTCTCTTAGTATCGAGCGGCGTACGGGTAAAGGCTCATGCCTGACATCCACGACAAAGACGTGACCGCAATGGGTTGGCCCGGGTTCAAGGCCTGCACCACCTGGTTGTTGCCGATGTAGATGGCAATATGACCAAATTGGCCGGATCCGTTGTCGTTGAAGACCAGCAAATCCCCGTAGCGCATCTGGGACAGTGGAACGCGTGTCGGCGCAGCCCAGAACTGGTCGGTACCTTGACGCGGCACAGAGATGCCGGCCGCGGCAAAGGCCTGCTGGACAAGACCTGAACAGTCAAAGGCTGTGGGACCATTTCCACCCCACTGGTACGGACCGCCAATCTTGGACATGGCGTAGTTGACCATGACCTGTGTGTAAGAGCCCGACGGTGCTGGTGCAGGCGCGGGGGCTGGTGCCGGGGCAGGCGCTGGAGCAGGAGCAGGTGCCGGGGCAGGCGCTGGGGCCGGGGCAGGCGCAGGTGCCGGCGCAGGAGCTGGCCTGACGGGCTTAGGTGCCGGTGCCGGTGCAGGAGCTGGAGCTGGAGCGGGCGTGACGGGTTTGGGAACCGGCACGGGTTTCGGTGCGGCGACAGCAGGGACCTTGACGGGCTCGGCGCCTGGTTGTGCCGGGGCGGCTGGCTGTGCGGGCTCCGGAGAGTTCGCCGAGGCCGCGATCTGCTTCGCAAGGGCCTCTTCCGCCGCCTTCTTCGCTAGCGCATCCACTCGGGCACCTTCTAGAGCAACCGTGGTGTTGTGCAAGGTTGCGAGACGCTCCAGCAGGATGCCGCGCTGAGCCTCGTTATCGGCAACGATGGCCGCCTGAGCATCCGCCGCGGCTTGCGCCTGGTTATGGGAGCTTTCTGCTGCCGCAATCGCCTCGTCGGCAGCCTTGCTGGCCTCTTCGGCTTGAGCCTGAAGGGCGGACGAGGTGGCGGCCGTTTCCTCGGCGGTCGTAAAGGTATGGGCGCGGTTGGCGCTCAAGGCCATCAGGGTTGAGGCCTGGTAGATAGCGTCGTCGGCGTCGGAGCTGCCAAGGATTCCCTGCACACTCAGGTCGAGGCCACCATTTTTGTAGAGGCTACCGGCCAGCTGACCCAGCTGGGCCTTGGCGACCTTATGTGCGCTATTGGCGGCTTCCGCCTTGGCCTTGGCCGTCTCGGCAGCACCCTGACGCTGCTCCAGAACCACCAGAGCATTCGTATAGGCGCTGTTGGCGCTCATGGCCGTGAGCGTTGAGGATTGCAGCCGCTCATTGGCTGAGGCGATCATGGCATCCAACGAGGCAGAGGCTGTGGCAGCGGAGGCCTCGGACTCCTTAGCCTTGGCGATCTCATCGGCGCTGGGAATAGCGGGGCTGAGGGGGCGCAAGGAAAACTGTTGTGCCGCCGTCGAACTTAAGACCGCTGAGCTGAGGGCGCCGAGGCTGGGGGAAAAGGTCTCGGCCGCGTGCGCGGGGGACAAGAAAGCGGAAGAAACCACCGCGGCACATGCCAGTGCTGACGTGCCGCGAACCAAAAAACGCAAAGTCATCCCGTTGCCTTACTGCAGATGGACGGTAAATGCTGCCTCATGCATGACGCGGGAGCGATTTGGTGGGGCTATAGACATTTACACAGCTATTTCTGACCCTACGGCCCGTCAGGTGCCTTTGGCAACACTACAGAGCGTCGCCGAGGCCCTAGATTTAGCCCCAGCCGAGTTCGTGGAGCCGTTCCTCAGCGATGCCGAAGTGATGGGCAAGCTCGTGCATCACCGTGATAGTGATTTCTCTGATGACTTCCTCGCGGCTGGAACAGATCTCCAGAATGGGCTCACGGAAGATCGTGATCCGGTCCGGAAGCGAGCCCGATTCCCACCACGAATCACGTTCCGTCAAGGGAGTTCCCTCATAAAGACCCAGGAGCACGGTGTCGGGATCCTCCCCGGAGGCGGGAACGTAATCATCGGCCGTGAAGAAGGTCACATTGCTCATGGCGGACTGGGCCTTCTCAGGGATTTGAGCGATGGCAATTTGCACTGCGGCATCGAATTCTTCCTCGTTCATGGTGAAGGGGGCGAAGGATGGGATGCCGGATAGCGGATTTTGCTGCATGACTTCAGACTAATTTAAATCGGTAAGAACGTTGAATTTCCGGGGTTTTTGAGCCAACTGGTCGAAAGTTTGCTCGTGGAGGCGACTCTCGTTTTGTATTCTGAGCAAATAGGCCCTATAGTTTTTGGAGTCCGCTTCGGACTGAAGCACTGGAAACAGCGCGGAGGGATGAAGAAGACTTAGGCCCCCATCGTCTAGCGGCCTAGGACACCGCCCTTTCACGGCGGCGGCACGGGTTCGAATCCCGTTGGGGGTACTTACGAGTGAGTGGTAAATCGGATGAAAAAAGTCTGGTAAGCTATTACTCGTGAAAATCACACAAACGTGTGAGAGAAATAAAAGTAGTAAATAGTATGGCCCTGTAGCGCAGTTGGTTAGCGCGCCGCCCTGTCACGGCGGAGGTCGCGGGTTCGAGTCCCGTCAGGGTCGCTTTGGTTGTCTTGGATATTGACAAGATGATCTGGTGACGATTTTTTCAGATCACCAAGGCTCTGTAGCTCAGTTGGTAGAGCGTTCGACTGAAAATCGAAAGGTCACCGGATCGACGCCGGTCGGAGCCACCAGCAAGTCCCCTTAGGAATAAGGGGGCTTTCTTGTTTAACAATGAAGTAATTACTTTCTGCGTTTGAGACCACATTTGGTCAAACAATTCTCTAATAGATAAAAAGCAACCGGCGTTGCCCCTTATCTTTGCGGTGCATAGGCTTACCGTAAGAGAAACAGAAAGGGCCCGTCATGGACTCGTACGATCAGCCTTCAGCCACAGTGGCCGATGCCAGCCCCGCCGACACTCAGGGACGCACCGTCATTTCCGATACTGCCGTGGCCAAGGTCGTCGGTGTTGCCGTTCGCAGTGTGGCCGGTGTTCACGCGCTAGGCTCAGGCGCATCACGTTCGCTTGGCGCCATTCGCGAGGTGGTCGGCGCTGCGGATCTGACGCAGGGCGTCCGCGTGGAAGTAGGCGAAACCCAGGTCGCCGTCGACATCATCTTGTTGGCCGAGTACGGGTATCCCTTGCAAAATCTCGCCGACACCGTTCGACGCGCCGTGTACTCGGCCGTCGAGGAACTCGTGGGCCGCCATGTGATTGAAGTGAACATCGAAATCACCGATGTCTTCATTCCCACGCACGACGCCGAGAAGCCGGCTTCGCGACCCCGGCTCACCGAACGCTTGGGTACGGCCGTCAAGACGCCGGTAGCCGCCGACAGCAACAACCCCCTAGAAACCGGAGAATAACCGTGAATCTCAGCGTAGTGTGTGCCGCATTTGGTGCTTTTTTGGCGTTCATGGCCTTTGCCTTTGGCTTCTGGGGCTTTGTCGTGTCCGCCGTCTTCATCGGCGTAGGTGTCTTCGTGGGGCGGGCCGCTGGAGGGAAGCTTGACTGGCGCGGCGTCCTCGACGCCCTAACTGGACGGCGCTCATCGTCGTGAGTGAACACCTCACAGCGCCCACAGAGTTTGCCGGGCACAACCGCATTAGTACGCAGGCGCTGACCTCGGTCGCGAAGGTTGCGGCCGCCGAGGTTTTGGCCGTGACGCCGTCCCAGGTGCGCGTTGTCTGGAATGACGACGCCGGATCCCTGGCTCTGTCGATCTCCGCACCTATGGGTGCGCCCTCCTTGAGTGAGATTCGGCGCAGCCCCGGCCGGATCGCCCAAAGCGGCGGCAGTATCTTGGCCCGGGCCACCGCGGCCAAGGCGCAGATTCTGGAACAAGTGGAACATTTGAGCGGGTCTGCGCTGAGCCGGGTGGACATCCGCATCTCACATCTAAGTGTTCGTGCCGATGGGAGAGTCCTATGAGCGGCGCCATGAAGCCTGAGAACAAGCGCAGCGATTATCTGCGGCAGGTTTTGCGGCGAGAAACCCATTCGGCGCGTTCCGGCGCAGCCATCGTGGCGGCGATCCTTGTTGCCGCTGGTGCCTTGTACTGCCTTCTGGAAATGACACTGGGGGCGACCGGTCAGGATCCGTGGCTCCTGCATCCCCTAGACGCTGCGCAGCGCGCCGCGGGTCTACCCGGCGCCACTCCCACCCCGCTCCTGGGTGCTGCGGGAGTGCTACTGGCGCTGCTGGGACTGATTTTTCTGTGCAATGGGCTGCTTCCGGGCAGGCGCGCGCGCCACATCATCGTGCATCCGCGCGTAGCTATTGTCGTGGACGACGAGGTGGTGGCCTCGGCCCTGGCCAAGCGTGCCCGGATGGCGGCCGGTGTGACGCGGGAACAGGTCATGGTGACTGTTTCGGCACGCACCGTGCAGGTCAATATTCGTCCCACCTCGGGCCGGCGCCTCTCCGAGGAGCACATCAAGTCCGCTGTCGAGGATGAGCTTGCGGCCATGGCGCTGGAACCCACCCCGACTGTTCAGATCAAGCTGGCCGAGAGTGGGGTGATTGGCGTATGAATGGGACCCCGCGAGGACTTAATCGCCTTCTCTTGACGCTCTTGGGCCTGGTCATGGTCGTGACCGGTGTCGGCGCCGTCGTTCTTGCCACGACCCCGCCTGCGGCCCGTTGGTGGCAGGCTTGGGCCGGCGCGCAGCTCGACTGGCTCGTCGATTACGCGGACCGCACACGGCTCCTGCTGACTTCCGAGAGCTGGATCTGGTTTGCCGGCGCCGCGTTCTTCTTGATCGTGGTCATCGTCATGATTACTTGGATTGCCAACCAGGGTAAGGGCCGGGCCAGTACCTTGCACTCTTATGAGGGCAACGCGGACGACGACGGAGCCTCCGGAGCTATCAGGCTCAGTTGCGCTGTGGCCGAGCAGGCGCTGAAAAGCGCACTTCTGGAACGCAGCGACGTCGTGGGTGTTTCCGTGACGAGTTATGACTTCCGGCGGCAGACGGCGCTGAAGGTGCGGGTTTTGCCGCGCCCGGGCGTTGCGCCGCATAAAATTGCCGCAGAGATCAGCGAGCTGGTTGCGGCCTTGGATGAATTGTTGGGTCTGGAGGTTCCTGTTTTGCTCAGTATTGGCTCGGGAGCCAGGTCACGCTTCACCAAAGCCGAACGAGTCCGCTAGTCTCGATTCATCACCTCCCTTAGGTGCCGCGCACTTAGGGGCCCGCAACGAATCACTATGGAGGGCAACATGACTGAGAACAACGCTGAGAACACCGGAGCCGAAGCCGTGGACAAGGCCAAGGATTTCGCTGCGGATGCTGCCGAAAAGGCAAAGGATTTCGCCGGGGACGCCGCTGAGAAGGCTAAGGACTTTGCCGGCGATGCTGGCGAGAACATCAAAGAATTTGCCGAAGACGCGGTTGGAAATGTAAAGGAATTCGCAGAAGATGCCGGCGAAAACCTGAAGGAATTTGCTGGCGAAGCAGCCGAAAAGGCCAAGGGTTTGGGCGCTAAGATCGCAGGAATTTTCAAGCACTAGAAGTAACACGCAGTATTTGGTGCACATAAGGTAGGTGCCGGGTTCCTTGGGAACCCGGCACCTATTTTCAGTTGGTGAACCAGACGGCAGAGTTCGGCGCCAGTTCTCCGTTGGACGCCGACTCCGCTGCGCTGGCCAGCACAATCTCGGCACCCGGAGGTAGCTCCAGCGGAGCGCTGCCGGTATTGGCGATGACGGTGAGCGGACCATTGTTGAAGGCCACGACGCCGGATCTCGGGTCATGCTGTGGCGCCCACGAATGAGTTCCCTCGCCAAGCGTATGTGCGGCACGTACGTGAAGGGCCGATCTGTACAACTCCAACGTGGACCCGGCCACGCCCATCTCGACGTCGACGGCGTAGTTGGCAAAGGACGGGGGTTGCGGCAGCCAAGGCGCTACGGTGTTCCCGTCCTGTGTGTCACATGAACTGAATCCGTAGCCTCGCTCGGAAGCCCTCCAAGGCAGAGGGACGCGGCAGCCATCGCGGCCGCGCTCGATACCGTTGGTGCGGAAGAAAGCCGGGTCCTGACGGAATGCTGCGTCAAGGGTGGTGTGCTCGGGGAGGCCCAGCTCCTCGCCTTGATACATATATGCCGAGCCTGGCAGGGCGAGCATAAGCAGGGCGGCCGCGCGGGCGCGCGCCAGCCCGAGAGCCTCATCAGGCTGTTCATCCTCGGCGCTGATTCCCTTGGGGAAAGTAGTCGGATCGGCCAAGCCAAAGCGGGAAGGGTGACGCACTGTGTCGTGGTTGGACAACACCCAGGTTGTTGGTGCGCCGACCGTGGCATTCGCGGCTAATGACTTCTCGATGGCGGTTGCCATACGTTCGGCATCCCAGCCAGCGAGCAGGAAATCAAAGTTGAAGGCCTGCTGCATCTCATCGGCTCGCACATACTGTGCCAATCGCTCAGGCTGTTCCACCCAAGCCTCCGCGACCAGCATACGGTCGCCCTGGTACTCCTTGAGGACTCGATTCCAGGATCGGTAGATCTCGTGGACACCATCTTGGTCAAAAAACGGTGACGGTGGATCCAGAGCCGGCTTTTGTTGGTGCACTGGGTCTTGTGGCGCTGGGTTTTCCGTCTCATCGCCGGAGACCATGGCCGTGTGTCCCTCCCAGTCCGGAAGTCCGGCGGCCTTGACCATCCCGTGTGCCACATCCACGCGGAAGCCGTCCACGCCGCGGTCTAGCCAGAATCGCAGCACGGACTCCATTTCGGTACGGACTTCAGGGTTGTCCCAGTTCAGATCTGGTTGCTTGGTATCGAAAAGGTGCAGATACCACTGGCCGGGGACCCCATTTTCGGTGATGCGAGTCCAGGCCCTGCCGCCAAAGATGGAACGCCAATTGTTGGGCGGCTCTTCGCCCCCATTGCCTCGTCCGTCCCGGAACATGTAGCGATCGCGAGCGGAGGATCCAGCCGGATGTGCCAGCGCCTCTTGAAACCACGCATGTTCATCGGAGGTGTGGTTGGGGACGAGATCCACGATGACTCGCAGACCAAGACCATGGGCCTTGCTCAGCATGGTGTCGAAGTCGTTCAGATCCCCGAACAAGGGATCAACTCGGCGGTAATCTGCCACGTCGTATCCGGCATCTGCCTGCGGGGACAGATAAAAAGGGGACAGCCAGATGGCATTGACGCCGAGCTCGGCCAGGTACTCCAAATTCTCGCAAACACCTGAGAGGTCACCCATGCCGTCACCGTTTCTGTCAGCAAAGGAACGTGGGTAAATCTGGTAGATCACGGCGCTGGCCCACCAAGGCTTGGTTGGCATTGACTGAAAAAATGTCATGTTGTTCCTCCTGAAACAAACTGGTAACGAAAATGTGTAAGCGCTTGCACTCTAGCATTGAAAGTGATTATTGTGAGCTATACCACCCAATGCGGAGCCTTGAACTGTGCTCCGCGGCTGAAAATTTTCATTGAGGAGAATGACCATGGGAATCAAGATTTCAAAGGTATATAGGCCAATGGCGGCCTTCGCAGTGCTGGCACTGGCACTGTCCGCCTGTGGTGGCGGAAACGGTGGAGGAGGCGACGGTGGAGGTGCGGCGTCGCAGAACCTCGACTCCCGTGGCCCCATTACCTACGTCCAGGGCAAGGACAACTCGGAAGTAATCCGGCCCCTCGTGGATAAGTGGAACGCGGCCCACCCCGATGAGCAGGTCACGTTCAAGGAGCAGTCAGACAAGGCTGACCAGCAGCATGACGATCTGGTCCAGCGCTTCCAGGCCAAGAACGGCGACTATGACGTTGCCAGCGTGGATGTCGTGTGGACGGCTGAATTCGCTGCCAAGGGCTGGTTGCAGCCGCTGAAGGACACCATGGCCGTCGACACCACCGGGTTCTTGCCGGCAACCGTGGCAGCGGCAACGTATAAGGACACCTTGTACGCCGCACCGCAAACCTCCGACGGAGGCATCCTGTACTACCGCAAGGACCTGGTGCCGACTCCGCCCAAAACCTGGGAAGAGATGATGGGCATGTGCTCCATCGCTAAGGAGAAGGGTATCGACTGCTATGCCGGCCAGCTTGCTCAGTATGAGGGGCTGACGGTCAACGTAGCCGAGGCCATCAACACCGCCGGCGGCACCATCGTTGATAAGGACGGTAAGGCCACCGTCGATGCGCCCGAGGCCAGGGCCGGGCTGAATAACCTGGTCCAGGCATACAAGGACGGCAATATCCCCAAGCAGGCAGTGACGTATCAGGAAGAGCAGGGCAGGGCGTCCTTCCAGGACGGCAAATTGATGTTCCTGCGTAACTGGCCGTACGTCTACAACCTGGCCAAAACGGACGGGGCCTCCAAGGTCAAGGACACCTTTGGCATTGCACCCTTGCCAGGCAAGGACGGTCCAGGTTCATCCTCTTTGGGCGGTCACAGTCTGGCAATCAGCGTTGATTCGAAGAACAAGGCCACGGCCAAGGACTTTGTGAGCTTCATGATCAGTGAAGAAACGCAAAAGTTCTATGCAACTCAGGGGTCCTTGGCACCGGTCTTGGAAAGTCTCTACAGCGATGCGGCGCTGGTTGAAAAGCTGCCGTACCTGCCGGTGCTGCTGACCTCCATCCAGAACGCCGTGCCGCGACCCGTGACTCCGTTCTACCCTGCAGTTACCTTGGCCATCCAACAGAACAGCTTCGCTGCCATCAATGGGAGCAAGAGTGTGGATCAGGCCATGACTGACATGCAGGCGGCCATCTCCGCTGCCGGAGCAAAGTAGCCGCAAAAGTGGATCCTGTGGCGTTCCCGGAGATGGCTAACTTCGCCGGGAGCGCCGCAGTGCCTGTTCTTCGCATCACGGTTTTCGTGGTGCAACACAGAGTCGTGGTGAAAGGAAAGCCGCATGTCTATACAGCTTGAATCCGGGGCAGACCCCGGTAGAAAGATAGCCCGTAAGGGTAGTGAGAATAAGGAAGTTGGCCAGGATCGCAAGGAAAAGACGCAGGGTCGTGCGGCGGCGTTGCTGGTTGCCCCGTCTTTGCTTGTGCTCGCCATCGTTATTCTGTACCCGGTGCTGAATGCAATTTACATGTCCTTCCAACAGGACGAGGGCCTTGACCCTGTAACGGGTAGCTTTGTGGCTGGTGGTTTTGCCGGATTCGCCAACTACATTCACTGGCTGTTCCAGCAGTGTGAAACACCTACGGGAGCCGCAAGCTGTCCGCCCGGGACCTTGGGCGCCCAATTCTGGAGCGCCACGGGCGTTACCTTCTTCTTTACCGTCGTCACTGTCTTCTTTGAAACCATCCTGGGTTTTTGGATGGCAGTGATCATGGCCCGTACCTTCCGCGGCCGCAGTGTGCTGCGAGCGGCCGTGCTGGTGCCGTGGGCCATCCCCACGGCAGTGACCGCCAAGCTGTGGTTCTTCATCTTTGCCTTTGACGGCATCGCCAACACGCTGTTTAACACCGAGATCCTGTGGACCGGCAGTCAGGGACCTGCCCAGGCCGCCATCATCATCGCCGACGTTTGGAAGACCACCCCGTTCATGGCATTGCTCATCCTGGCCGGGCTGCAAATGATCCCCGCCGAGGTCTACGAGGCAGCCAAGGTCGACGGCGCATCCGCTTGGCAACGCTTCCGCCTCATCACCCTGCCGCTGGTCAAGCCGGCGCTCATGGTGGCGATCTTGTTCCGAGTCCTGGATGCCCTGCGCATGTACGACCTGCCTGCCATCATGACGGGCGGCGCCAATGGCACCACCACATTGTCCATCCTGGTGGTCAACCAGATTCGTGTTGGCTTCAACTCCGCAGCGGCTCTGTCCACCATCACCTTCCTGATTATCTTCATCGTGGCATTTATCTTTGTCAGGTTCCTCGGAGCCAACGCTGTTGAATCCGCCAGTGGTGGGGAAAAGAGGAAAAACAAATGAGTACCTCAACAGCAAACGTGCAGGCCCACACCGCCGCCGCCAAATCGGTGGCCCGGCGTCGAGAATCCTGGGCTAATACCCGCACCTATATCAGTGCTGCCGTCATCGTGGTGTGGTGCCTGCTGCCGTTTTACTGGATGATCGTCACGGCTTTCAGGGACGTTGGCTACACCTTTGATTCCACACCTTTCTTTACGCACGTCACTTGGGACAATTTCAAGACGGCTTTTTCCGCTGAAATGGGCAATCATCTAGATAAGGCCCTGATGAACTCTCTGTTTATCTCGGGTGTGACGACCGTGGTGGCTCTGCTGTTCGGGGTTTTCGCGGCATATGCGCTGGCCAGGCTGAAATTCCGTGGCAAATTTATGGTGCTGGGCGTGGTCTTGGGCGCCTCCATGTTCCCCGGCGTTGCGATTGTCACTCCGCTGTTCCAGCTCTTTGGCAATATTGGCTGGATTGGCAGTTACCAGGCCTTGATCATTCCGAACATTTCCTTCGTGCTCCCCCTGACCGTCTACACTCTGACGTCCTTCTTCCGGGAAATGCCATGGGAACTGGAGGAAGCTGCCCGCATTGATGGGTGCACGCAAGGGCAGGCATTCCGCAAGATCATCATGCCCCTCGCGGCTCCTGCCGTCTTTACAACGGCGATTCTGGCGTTCATCGCTTCGTGGAACGAATACTTGATTGCGAGCATCCTCTCCAACGACGCTACCCAAACGGTCACCGTGGCCATCGCCCGCTTTGCCGGGTCCGAACCTCACCAGGAACCGTATACGGCCGTCATGGCGGCCGGAACGGTTGTCACGATTCCGTTGGTGATCCTCGTGTTGATCTTCCAGCGCAAGATCGTGGCCGGGTTGACCGCTGGGGCGGTGAAATAAGCGATGAGGAGTACCGACAGTGGGCAGCCAGAGAATAACGCCCTGCACATCCCCACAAGTAAACAAAAGAGTGGTGAGGACTTCGACATCATCATTGGCTTTCTTGGTTTTTGGGCTGTCATCCTTTTTGCCGTGACGGTGTGGCTTGAGCTCACCGGACAGCCGGCCCTGATGTGGGCGATAGGATTGTTGCTGGTCTGTTTGGGGCTTTGGGGCATGATTCGGCTTCGCCGGAAACTGCCGGCCAGACGCGGTAGGCGGCCCCACTAACGGAAGGCCGGGACGAACGAAAGGACGCAGGGCATGAGGGTCAGTATTGACGACGTTGCCGCGCGAGCAGGAGTCTCTACGGCAACTGTTTCGCGTGCCCTGAGGGGCCTTCCCAAGGTCAACGCCGTTACCCGGCAAAAAGTCCTGGACGTGGCTCACGAGTTGGGTTATGTGCCCTCTCCATCGGCGACACGATTGGCCACGGGGCGGACTAAAACCGTTGGCGTGCTGGTTCCCTTCATCGACCGGTGGTACTTTGCGCACGCGCTGGAAGGCATCGACCAAGAGCTGCGTGAGCGGGGCTACAACCTGCTGTTATTCAGTCTTGGCGGCTACCTGCACGGCCAACAGCGCGTGTTCACCGAACAAATGGTTCGTAAGCAGATCGACGCGCTCGTGGTGTTGTGTCTGGGGCTGACGCCCATGGAATTGGCGGAGCTGCAGCGAATCCAGATCCCCATGATTTCGGTTGGCGGTCCGGTTAAAGGTTGCCAGGGTGTGCATGTGGATGATGTGGCCGCAGCGACCGCAGCGACCCAGCATCTCATTGACCTCGGCCATCGTAGGATCGGGCATCTGCGCGGTGGCATCAATGATGAGCGGAACTTCGTGGTGCCGGCACTGCGCTCGGAGGCTTTCGAGGCCACCGTGCTCCGTGCCGGCCTGGAGCTTAAAGCTGAGTGGATTATCGCCGGAGACTTCACCGTCACCGAGGGCCTGGCTGCCGCGGTCCGCCTATTTGATCTGCCGGGTGAGCGGCCCACGGCCGTCTTCTGTGGTTCCGATGAAATGGCCCTCGGGCTGATGTTTGAGGCTCGGCGACGCGGCATTCGCGTTCCTGAAGATTTATCGGTCGTCGGCATCGATGACCATGATTTCTCGGCACCCGCCGGGCTGTCCACTATCGCGCAAAAACCTGTGGAACACGGGCGGCGGGCCGCACGCATGCTCCTTGCCGAACTTGACGGAGAAATTGGGGCGATTCAAGAAGAGCTCATGCCGTTCAACCTCGTTCAGCGTGAATCAACGGCGCCGCCGCAGGGCTAGTTGGCCCGGGCCAGCTGTCTGATGGGCATCCAGCGATTTGCGAGCCGACGGTAAGCAGCAGCCGCACCCGTGAAGTCGCCCTCCGCGAGGCATTCCAGACCCATATGCACATCCGCGGGGGAGTCATCGGGATGAACCCGGTTCGCCACGGGGCCGTAATCAAGCTCCAACATGCCCACCTCGCCGAACTCCTCGAGCCAGCCGAGCAAGTCCGTCAGATCCGCGAGAAGGTCAAGATCAGGAGCCATCGCGGCCAGCATCTTTAAGGTGCGTTCGGCCCTGGACCGGGCAGCGGCGAGCGGGATTTGGATGCGAACCGTGAGGATCTGACCGTTCGCCTCAACAACTTCCATGCGGTCGTTCGCATACACCAGAATGAACCAACTGAACGGGACGCCCCAGGTGGAGGAGCGGCTTTGCAACGGCATCTCAAAGTGCTGGCTCTCCGAGGCATGCTCGAGGCTCTGCGACCACTCGGCTTGTGAGAGCACCAGCGTGGCCAGCTGCTCCATGCCCCCAGACATCAACTCGGCCACGCTGGCGATGGACCGCGCCACCAGCTGATTGGGGGAATACAGCGTGGCCTCACCCTCGCCTAAGGTGAGGGTCCGCACCCGGTCCTCATCCGACGTCGGAAGTGGATTGTTTATCGTCTTGCTGACCCGGACCAGGGAGTCACCCAGTTCCCCAATATCGATCGAGACGGCGTTTTGCTCCGGCGCGATGAGGCGCTCGAGGTGGGCAAATTCGGCAAGGGAGTACGCCTCACGCGGCAGATAGACGCGCAAGGTGGAGACGAAGGGAAGTTGCACCCCGCCCAAGTACAGCGCACCTGTCATAAATCAGCCCAGCTCTACGATGACGGGTGCATGGTCGGAGGCGCCCTTACCCTTGCGTTCCTCGCGGTCGATCTCGGCAGAGCTCACGCGGGCAGCCAGCGCGGGGGAGGCCATGACGAAGTCGATCCGCATGCCCTCCTTCTTGGGGAAGCGCAGCTGCGTGTAATCCCAGTAGGTGTAGATGCCCGGGCCGGGATGCAGAGGACGGACGACATCGGTAAAACCGGCCGCCTCAAACGCCGAGAAGGCGGCGCGCTCGGGTTCGCTGACATGTGTGAGGCCCTGGGTGCGGAAAAAGTCGATGTCCCAGACGTCGTCGTCCTGAGGAGCGATATTCCAGTCACCCATGAGGGCGATCTGGGCGTTGGGGTCTGCCGCGAGCCAGCCCGTAGCCTGATTCTTGAGCTCGTCGAGCCACTGCAGCTTGTAGGGCATGTGCTCATCGTCAAGGGCACGGCCATTAGGCACGTAGAGGCTCCAGATACGCACGCCATTGCACGTGGCGGCGATGGCGCGGGCTTCCTGCACCGGATCTAGGCCGCCCTTGCCGAAGGCCGGTTGGTTCACGAAGGTGCGTTCCACATCTTCCAGACCAACACGGGAGGCAATCGCGACGCCGTTCCACTGGCTGAAACCAAAATGGGCTACCTCGTAGCCATTGTTTTCAAAGAGTTCCCACGGGAAATTCTCGTCCTTGCACTTGGTTTCTTGGATGGCCAGCACATCGGCGTCGGTACGGCGCAGCCAGTCCTCCACACGGTCGGCACGGGCGCGGAGCGAATTTACATTCCAGGTAGCGATCTTCACCTGTCCAAGCTATCAAGTAATTCTCTGAGGCGGGCCTGCGAAAACCCTCGCGAATGGAATAACTGTGGGAAGAGACACCCCGCAGATGAGGCTGCAGAGATGATTAAGGCCCCTATGGTCACAAAGCTGTAACGCCTACTGAGCCGCGAGTACTCGATGCGATGTGCGGACTTTGGAGATTATTGGGCCAAAAAACAGTCAAAATTACGCTGATAGTGAAAATGCCTTTGTTAGCGTGGGAATGAACCAGTAGACCGACAAGCCTGCGGGCAACTGCCATGTGGTCAATGCGGGGATGACGAATCATCCTGTCAATGCGTTGAAACGGGCAGCCAGACACAGGCCGTCGAACTGGCGGCAGGGATAGCTTCCCGTTCCCCCACCGAGGTGTGGGGCCGTCTTTCCTTGCTGCCCCGGCCGGGGCATGCGGGGGAGCGAAGAGTTTGACGCGTATCAACGCCTGCAGCACGAAACACCAATCGCGACTGTTCGCCGTGTCCCTCGCCGAAAGGCCGGGATCCGAACATCCGCGTAGATGGGTACTACGTGTACGAAGCAACAAACGAACAAAATAACGACGCCGAGAACGCCATTGCACTGAGCGTTAAGAATTTGTACAAAGTTTTTGGCAAGCGCCCGGCCGAGGTCATCAAACGCCTCAAGGGTGGCAAGAAGCGCGATGAACTGACCGCGTTGGGCACGGCCGCCGTCATTGACGCCTCCTTTGAGGTTAAAAAGGGCGAGATCTTCGTTGTCATGGGCCTGTCCGGCTCGGGCAAGTCCACGTTGATCCGCACCTTAAACGGTTTGTGGTCGCCCACCGAGGGCTCAGTGGTTGTCGGGGGAAGCGATATTTCCAAGGTCAGCGACAAAGAACTGCGCCGCGTCCGACAGCAAAAGATCTCCATGGTCTTCCAGCACTTTGCACTCATGCCGCACCGTACCGTGCTGGAGAACGCCGCCTATGCCCTTGAAGTTCAAGGCGTGGCGAAGCCGGAGCGTCTGGCTCGCGCCGAAAAAATCCTCTCCCTTGTGGGGCTGGAAGGCTGGGGCGAAAAGTACCCCGGCGAGCTCTCCGGAGGCATGCAGCAACGCGTTGGCTTGGCCCGCGCCCTGTGCGCCGAAACCGATATCTTGCTCATGGATGAGGCCTTCTCCGCCTTGGATCCCTTGATTAGGCGCGAAATGCAGGAGCAATTGGTGCTGCTGCAATCCGAGCTCGACAAGACCATCATCTTCATCACGCACGACCTCAACGAGGCCATGTTCCTCGGTGACCGGATCGCCGTCATGCGTGATGGTGAGATCGTCCAGATTGGCACCCCGGATGAGATCCTCACCCACCCGGCCAACGACTATGTGGCCCAATTTGTGCAGGACGTGGATCGCACCCGCGTACTGACGGCCGGTGGCGTCATGGAACCGCCCCTGGCCGTGGTTAACCTTTCTGGTGGGCCCCGCAACGCCTTGCGCACCATGCGCGATCTGCAGGTCTCCGCCGCATTTGTGGTGGACCGCCGCCGGAATTATCTGGGCATTGTGCGCGACCGCGACGTCATGAAACAGGTCGAGGCGCACAGCTCCGATTTGGGCGCCGTGGTGCGTGTTGGGATCGATCCGGTCAGCCCCGAGACGTCGTTGAACGATCTCTTTGGCCGCGCCGTCGAGAGTCCCATCCCATTGCCTGTTGTGGACGACGCCGGACGGCTCGTAGGTGCCTTGCCGAGAGTCACGCTCCTGGCCGCCTTGGGCAACGTCCCCTCCACCACCGGTGAATTCCCCGTGGTTGATGCGGTCGTGGCGCCCATCCCCGAACAAGTTGTCACCGCCGCTCTGGCCTTGACCGAAGGAGACGCATAGTGGAACCGATGTTTAGGATCCCGTTGGGCGACTGGGTTGAGATTGGCCTCGACTGGCTGACAACAACACTGGATGCCGTATTTGACTTCATCCGCGCCATCTTGGTGGGCGCCTATGACGGTATTGAATGGCTATTTTCGGCACCGCCGTACTGGGTTGTCATCGTGGTCTTTGCCGCGATTGCCTGGTGGGCCAGCGGCTGGAAATTAGGGGTCGGCACCGCCTTTGGTTTTGCCGTCATTGTGGGCGTCAACCAGTGGGAAAACGCCATGAACTCCCTCGCGCTGGTGCTCATTGCCACGGTGGTTACGGTTGTCATCAGTATCCCGTTGGGGATCTGGGCGGCCAGCTCAAACCGGGCCTCGGCCATCATTAAACCCATTCTGGATTTCATGCAGACCATGCCGGCCATGGTGTATTTGATTCCCGCCCTGGTCATGTTCCGTGTGGGCGTAGTCCCAGGCATCGTCGCCACCATCATCTTCTCGATGGCCCCCGGCGTCCGCTTCACGGAACTTGGCATTCGTGGCGTGGATCAGGAAGTTGTGGAAGCCGGGCATGCCTTTGGCTCCAGCCCGGCACGCATCCTGCGCCAGATTCAGCTGCCGCTGGCACGCCCCACCATCATGGCGGGCGTCAACCAGGTCATCATGCTCTCACTTTCCATGGTGGTCATCGCCGGCATGGTGGGCGCGGGCGGATTGGGCGGCGACGTGGTCGCGAGCCTGAGCCGCATCGATGCCGGGCTGGGCTTCGAGGCGGGTATCGCCGTCGTCATTTTGGCGATCTTCCTAGACCGGGTCACGGCCAGCTTCGGCAAGAATACGGCCGGAACGCGCGGCAAGAACAGCTAACTTCGCCCTTATGAAGAGTATGCAAACCAATCGCGGCAGCAAGGCATGTAGTGCTGCCAATGAAAGGAATGAATCATGAAGAAGAATTTTTTGAGCGTCGTTGCTATTGCGGCAACCACGGCCCTGGCCCTGAGCGCCTGTGGCGCCGGAAGTGCCGGGGCGGTCCTGGACAACGGGGACAAGAAAGACGTCACGGTTGCTGTTTTCAACGGCTGGGACGAGGGCATTGCGGCCTCGGAACTGTGGAAGGTGATCCTCGATGAGAAGGGATACAACGTCAAGCTGCAAAATGCTGACGTGGCACCCGTCTTCTCCGGGCTCTCCACCGGCGACTACGATCTGACGCTGGACACCTGGTTGCCCGTCACCCACGCCAGCCTGATGGAGGAATACGGCGAGAAGATCTCCGAGTTGGGCCAGTGGAACGACGAGGCTGCCCTGACCATCGCGGTCAACGAGGACGCCCCGATCGATTCGCTCGATGAGTTGGCTGCCAACGCCGATGCCTTCGGCAACAAGATCATCGGCATCGAGCCTGCCGCCGGCTTGACGAAGGTCACCACCGAAAAGGTCATCCCCACATACGGCCTGGACAAAATGGACTACGTCACCTCATCCACCCCGGCTATGCTCTCGGAGCTGAAGACGGCAACGTCTAAGGGCGAGAACATCGCCGTCACCTTGTGGCGTCCGCACTGGGCCTACGACGCTTTCCCTGTCAAGGATCTGAAGGATCCCCAGGGCGCACTGGGCGAGGCCGAGGGAATTTACGGCTATTCACGCCTTGATTTCGACGCCGATTACCCCACGCTCAATGGCTGGCTCAAGGACTTCACGATGGACTCCAAGACGCTGTATTCCTTGGAAAATGCCATGTTTGGCGGCGACAAGATTGACGACTACACCGAGGTTGTCAAGACCTGGATCGGCGAGAACCAGGAATATGTGGACTCCCTGACGTCCTAACTCTTTTCTGACAAGTTCGACGGCGGACCACCCACCTCAGTGGGTGGTCCGCCGTCGAACTTTAAGCGCTAGAGGTTAGCGCCACCAGTTATCGAGCAGGGACACCGGAACGGTGCGCTTGTGCCGGCTCTGAAGGAAACGGCGTTCGATGGCGGCGGCGGCCTCTTCGGGAATGGTCTTTCCCTCGAGGTAGTCGTCGATGGCGTCGTAGCTGATGCCGAGCTCGTCCTCATCGGTGCGGCCGGGGACCCCGTCGAGCAGATCAGCCGTGGGCACCTTGTTCCAGATCTTTTCCGGGGCGCCCAACTCCTGCAACAGGGCCCGGTTTTGGCGCTTATTCAAGGTGAACAGCGGCAGGATGTCCGCTCCGCCGTCGCCAAACTTGGTGAAGAAACCGGTGACGGATTCCGCGGCATGGTCGGTGCCGATGACGAGCAAGTTGTCGTGGCCAGCCAAGGCATATTGCGCAATCATCCGGGAGCGGGCCTTGATGTTGCCCTTGTTGAAATCGGTGACATCTTCCGTGGCGGTCTTGGCGAATTCTGCCTCAAAACCGTCCACCGCCGGGGCGATGTTGAAGGTCGATTCGGTCTTGGCATTGATGAACCTCAACGCCGCCTGAGCATCATCCTCATCGTGCTGGATGCCATAGGGGAGCCTGACGGCGATGAAATTCGCCTCGATGCCCTCGGTTGCCAGTTCTTCGACGGCTAGCTGAGCCAGGCGCCCGGCCAGCGAGGAATCGAGGCCGCCGCTGATGCCCAGCACGTATCCCTTAGTTCCTGTGGCCTTGAGATAGTCCTTTAGGAACGTGACGCGGCGGGTAATTTCCGCAGCCGGGTCAATCGTGGGTTGGACGCCAAGTTCTGCAATGATCTGTGCCTGTAGTTCGCGCATACGACTAGCGTAGCTTGTGCGTATTTCGGCGGTGTTGCGTGACCCAATTACAATGAAAACTATGACCTCAACACTTGCTGCTGACCGCGCCCGCCTACTCGAACTTGTTAAGGAGCTGGCCGTTGTTCACGGCAAGGTAATCCTGTCCTCCGGTAAAGAGGCCGATTACTACATCGACCTGCGTCGCATCACGCTCCACCACGAGGCTTCCCGCCTCGCCGGCCGCGTCATGCTGGCCATGCTGGATGATGCCGGCATTGAATTTGAAACCGCCGGTGGCCTGACCATGGGTGCCGATCCTGTCGGAACCGCCCTCATGCACGCAGCCGGCGATGCAGGCCGCGCCATCGACGCCTTCGTCGTCCGCAAGGCCCAGAAGTCCTACGGCATGGGCCGTCAGGTCGAAGGTCCCGGAGTTGACGGTCGCAACGTCGTCGTTCTGGAAGACACCTCCACCACGGGCGGTTCCGCCCTGACCGCCGTCGAGGGCGTACGCAAGGCCGGCGGCAACATCGTCGCCGTCGCCGTGATCGTTGATCGCGACACAGGTGCCAAGGAGCGCATCGAAGCAGAAGCTAATGTGCCCTACCTGTTCATCTTCGGCAAGGACGAACTCGGCCTGGACTAAACCGTCAAGGTGATGGTGTGGATTTCGTCAGCGGCATGCCCGGTGCGCTCATGAACGCCCTGCACGGCATCGGCTGAGGGTGCCTCGGACAGGCAAAAAACTTTGCCTGTCTCGGGGTCGGCCCAAGCGCTCTTGAAGACCACATTCTCTTCACCTTGCGCTTGCAGGTCGGCCTCATGGGCTGCCTTGAGGGCATCTGCGGTAATGCCCTGCATATGATGGTGGACGTCCATGAACTCGGGCATGGCGCACTTCCTTAGTAGTGGTGAAACCACATATTTCAATGCTTATATAACCCTATGGCGAAAGCTCGTGTCAGGGTAGAAGTACCAACGCGTAACTTCCATCCTGACCATCATTAACCAACCTTGCCTGAGGCAAGGAGAGGATTGTTTTGTCGAAGCTGTATTTCCGTCATGGTGCCATGAACTCCGGCAAGTCGACGGGTCTCTTGCAGGCGGCCTTCAACTATGAAGAACGCGGGCAACGGGTCCTGTTAGCCAAGCCCGGAGTGGACACAAAAGGGGAGAACTCGATTGTTTCTCGCCTGGGGGTGAGCCGCGAGGTGGACTTCATCATCCCGCCCGGAGCAGACGCGCGGGCCTTGTTCGCCGCTCAGGCCCGAGGCGATGATCCCGATGCGCTCCTCGAGCACGTCGACATGGCGCCCGTCGCCTGCCTACTGGTCGACGAGGCCCAGTTCCTAGACCCCGCACAGGTTGACGATCTGTTCCGCATCGCTGTTCTGGATGGAGTTCCGGTTCTGGCTTATGGCCTGCGGACGGACTTCCGCACCCGCGCCTTCCCTGGGGCTGCCCGGCTGCTGGAAATCGCACATTCGCTCGAAGAGCTGAAAACCATTTGCCGTTGTGGCCGGAAGGCCATGTTCAATACCCGCCGCGTGGGCGGGGATATTGTGTTCGACGGCGAACAGGTCGCCATCGAGGGTGCCGAGGTTTGGTATGAATCCCTGTGCGGCACCTGTTATCTCGAGGAGTCCGGCGGACAGCTGGGTTCCTAACAGCCTGCCCCGCTGAGCGTTAGCTCAGTGGGGCAGGTTCCAAGATGCGCGCGAACATGATGTGGTCCTGCCATTCGCCGGCGATCTTGAGATATTTTGGCGCCAGTCCGTAGCGGCTGAACCCGTTTTTCTCGAGCACCTTCTGCGAGCGAACATTGTGCACCAGCGTTTCAGCCTGAAGGCGGTGCAAGCCAAGCTGGTTCGCGGCATAGTCGGCGGCCTCCGCAACCGCGGCGCTGGCAAGCCCTGCGCCGTTCTCGGCTTCGGCCACCCAATATCCCAGGGCGGCCGACTGCAAGGCGCCGTGCACAATGCCGTTGATATTCAAGCGGCCGGCCAAGCCGCCTTGCGAGTTCACGATGACAAACGGCACCATGGTGCCGGCCTCATAAGCCTCTAAGGCGGCGCTGGCCAGTTCGCCCTGCTTCGCAACGGTAAAGAATTCATCCTCGCGTACCGGATCCCAGGGGCGCAAAAAATCCCGATTGTTCACGAAGAGCTCCGTGAGCTCCTCGACGTCGGATATTTGCAGCAAACGGGTGACGGTACGCGTGACGGACTTCCTTCTTCTGGTTGGTGTGCTGCTTAGAGGTGATCGAGCAGGTCTGCCACAGAGTTCAAGGCCTGATTCGGGCGGAACGGGTATGCATCGATGTCCGCAGGCTGCGTGATGCCACTGAAGACCAGCACGGTGTGCAGGCCAGCCTCCATGCCGGCAATGATGTCGGTGTCCATCCGGTCACCGATCATGGCGGTGGTTTCCGAATGTGCCTGAATCCGGTTCATGGCTGAACGGAACATCATCGGGTTGGGCTTGCCCACAATGTAAGGATCGCGGCCGGTGGCCTTAGTGATCAATGCGGCAATGGCACCCGTGGCAGGCAGGGGCCCTTCCATGGACGGGCCGGTGGCATCCGGGTTGGTGGCGATGAAACGGGCGCCGTCACCAATGTGTCGGATGGCCTTCGTGATGGCCTCGAAGGAGTAGCTGCGGGTTTCGCCGAGAACTACATAGTCGGGCTTCTGGTCGGTGAGGATGAAGCCGGCCTCATGCAACGCCGTCGTCAATCCAGCCTCGCCGATGACATAGGCGCGTCCGCCCGGCATCTGCGACTTCAAGAACTGTGCCGTGGCGAGAGCCGAGGTCCAGAGGTTTTCCTCGGGGACTTCTAGGCCCGACTGCTTGAGACGTGCAGCCAGGTCACGCGGGGTGTAGATCGAGTTATTGGTCAGGACCAGGAATCGCTTAGAGGTGTCTACCCAGCGCTGAATCAGGTCGGCGGCACCGGGGACAGCCTTATTCTCGTGGACCAGGACGCCGTCCATGTCGGTGAGCCAGCATTCAATATCTAAGGGCTGGCGATTTTGCACGTTGCTCATGGTTCCTCCTGAAGGGGCAATGATATTCAAGCTCCAGTCTGTCAGATCCATCACCGCACGAAGGAACGCCGGGGAACTAGCGGCTAAAGTTAACCGGTGAGCCATTCAGAGAACACTTCTCCCGCGCAGGATGAAACCACCCCCGCGGAAACGCCCGAATATCCCGAACTGCACCATGAGGTCGGCGTTGGGCCGTGGGAAGGTGAGCTGCCCGAGGGCGACCACTGGGACCCAGAGCTGTTGGCCATTGGCGACCGTCGCAACGTCCTGGACGAATACCGGTACTGGTCCATGGACGCCATCATCGCCGAATTGGACACGCGCCGCCACGAATTCCATGTCGCCATTGAGAACTGGCAACACGACATGAACATCGGCACCGTGGTGCGCACCGCCAACGCCTTCCTCGCCAAGGAAGTCCACATCATTGGACGACGCCGGTGGAACAAGCGCGGCGCCATGGTCACCGACCGCTACCAGCACGTCCGTCACCACCCCACGGTGGAGGACTTTGTGGTGTGGGCGAAGGGCGAAGGCCTGGCCATTATCGGCATCGACATCTTCCCGGACTCTGAGCAGCTTGAGAGCTATGAGCTGCCCCGCAACTGCGTCTTCGTGTTCGGCCAGGAGGGCCCGGGGCTAAGCGATGAGGTCCACACCGCGGCGGAGACCACCTTGTCGATTGAGCAATTTGGCTCGACTCGTTCCATCAACGCCGCCTCCGCAGCCGGCATCGCCATGCACGCATGGATCCGCCGCCACGTGTTCAACCAGCGGGTCTCCTAGCCTCTCCACGATGGGGGGAGGGGCGGCTGGTGAGGGGTTCGACGTCGGGCTTGAAAATGTCCACAGACTGAACCTTGGCTTCATCTTGTTCGCCACTCTGGGCGTAATCGCTAAGATGGAGCTAGCTATGCGGGGTTGACGTGTCGTCAGCCCCTTTGTACCGTTCAGCCCAGAGGAGCTTTTCATGCCCATCGCAACACCGGACAAGTATGCCGAAATGATCGACCGCGCCAAGGCTGGCGGATTCGCCTACCCCGCGGTCAACGTGACATCCTCACAGACCCTTAACGCAACCCTCCAGGGCTTCGCCGATGCCGGAACCGACGGCATCATCCAGGTTTCCACCGGTGGCGGCGCCTACTGGTCCGGCGCCAGCGTCAAGGACATGGTTGCCGGTTCCTTGGGCTTCGCAGCATTTGCTCGCGAAGTTGCCAAGAACTACCCGATCAACGTGGCTCTCCACACCGACCACTGCCCCAAGGACAAGCTGGACGGCTTCGTTCTGCCCTTGCTCGAAGCTTCAGAGCGCGAAGTTGCTGCCGGCCGTGACCCGATTTTCAACTCCCACATGTGGGACGGTTCCGCAGAAACTCTCGAAGAGAACCTGCGCATTGGCCGCGAACTGCTGGCCCGCACCTCCGCAGCAAAGATGATCCTCGAAGTTGAAATCGGCGCTGTTGGCGGCGAAGAAGACGGTGTAGAGAACGCCATCAACGACAAGCTGTACTCCACCATCGAAGATGGTCTGGCGACCGTCGAAGCCCTCGGCTCCGGCGAAAACGGCCGCTACATCACGGCCCTGACCTTCGGCAACGTGCACGGCGTGTACAAGGCCGGCAACGTCAAGCTGCGCCCGGAAATCCTGAAGGAAATCCAGGCAGCTGTTGGCGCCAAGATCGGCAAGGAAAACCCCTTCGACCTGGTCTTCCACGGCGGCTCGGGCTCCTCCGATCAGGAAATCGCTGACGCAGTTTCCTTCGGTGTCATCAAGATGAACATCGACACCGACACCCAGTACGCCTACACGCGCCCGGTTGTTGACCACATGTTCTCCAACTACTCCGGCGTCCTGAAGGTTGACGGCGAAGTTGGCAACAAGAAGCTTTACGATCCCCGCGTCTGGGGCGCCTCGGCCGAAAAGGGCCTGGCAGCACGCGTTGTTGAGGCTGCCTCGCAGCTCGGCTCCGCAGGCAAGACGTTCAAGTAAATGTCTGACGATTTCCGCAAGAACCTGCTCGGCCCGGAGCCCACATTGCTCCCGGTTGAGGAGGCTGTTGAGGCCCGTCTGGCTGCAGGTGACGAGGCTGTTGATCTCGCCGCCGGGAACCCGACCTCGTCCCTCTTGTGGGCGATCTTGGCAGACGAGGCGTTTGCGGAAGGCCGGACCATCGAGTCCTACGCCTACGCGCGTACCGGCTACCACCGCGGCCTGGACTCCCTGCGTCGCAATGGCTGGCGTGGAACGGGCCCTGTCCCGTACGCACACGAAGGAAACCGCGGCTTCCTGCGTGCGCTGTACGCGCTGGGCCGTGCGGCCGGAGCTATCGGCGAGTCCGATGAGGCTGCCCGCATTGCCACGTTCCTGAACGACTCCGACCCGTTGGCCACGGCCGCGATCGAAGCTGCTCTGTAGCGTTTACTCAAAGACGGAGCTTGTGTGTGAGTCGGTGAAAAATCACCGGCTCACACACAGGCTCCGTTTTTTGTGCCCGGATCTCGACGTCGGACCAACCATGAGTCATGCTGTGGGCATGGAAAAAGCAATTTCGTCCCCGCTGGCGGTCGCCGACTTCGAAGCCCTGGCCGCTGACCTGGCGGGGTTGGGTGTCACGGTAGGAAAAATGTTCGGAGCCACCTCGCTCATGGTCGGCAACAAGGCTATTGGCTGTCTTCACGGAGATGGTGTGGCCTTCAAATTGGGCCGCGACAGTAGGGCGCATGCCGCGGCCCTTGAACTTCCGGGAGCCACGCTCTTTGACCCGTCGGGCATGGGACGGCCGTTTAAAGATTGGGTCGTGGCTCCGCTGGCCTGCGCCGAACGCTGGGCGGACCTGGGTGAAGCCGCGATCGAGGCTGTGCGGTAGCTCGCCAGCAGGTTTTCGCCGGCGGGCATGCCTGGCTCAGCGTTGACCCGCCAGATCACGCCCTTAACCCACGGCCAAAGCGGCGCGACGTGACGGGTCAACGCAGGTATAGGGAGAATCTGCCCCATTTTTGAGGGCAGTGCCATCCCCTAGTCCCAGATGTTGTCTCCACGCAGTGTCGCGTCAACGCCACCATCGATGTAGATGGTCTGACCCGTGGTGTGGGTGTTTTCTTCGCTGGTCAACCAGGTGAGGAGGTAAGCCAGCGCGATCGGCTTCGAATGCCCGTTCAGCGGCATCGGCATGTTGTCATCAACCAGCTTGCGACCCTCTTCCGTGGAGAGTAGCTTCTCGGTCATGGGGGAGACCACGGTTCCGGGAGCGACGGCGTTCAACGGGATGCCGGCGCCGGCCCAGCGGGCCGTGATGCTTTCGCGGCGAACCCAGCGGCTCAGTGCGCGCTTGCTGGACGGGTAGTTGAGGTAACCGGCGGGACCCTGCGCCGTCAAGGCGGCACCAATTTCCAGAGCCTTGGCTTCGTCGCCTGCCAGGAGAGCGTCAACGAGTTCCGGTGAGTTGGTCTGCAGCGATGCTGCGGAACTGACGACGGCGGCACGCGGCGCCGGGCTCTTGGCCAGAACGGGGGCCAAAAGTTCCAGGAACTCAGTGACTCCGAAGTAGTTCACGCTGACCGTCAGGGGGATGGGTGCGGAGATGCCGGCGCAGGCGATAACGGCGTCGATCGTGCCGTTGGAGAGTTCGATAGCCTTTTCTGCGGCTTCCTTGCGGCCGGCCGCCGTGCTCAGATCGGCGTCGATCTCGGCGCCCTTGAGGTCAACGCCGATGACGGTCTCGCCGCGTTCGCGCAAGAGTGTTGCGGTGGTGAGGCCAATTCCTGAGCCTGCGCCGGTGACGATGTAGCTACGAGTAGTTGCTGTTTCAGTCATGATAGTTCTCCTTCGATGTGCTCCGGTGTTGAAGACTCCGGACGTTTTGGGGTGGTTCGTAGGTGGCGGGACAATTCCGTGGTGGAGTGTTCCAATTTGTTCAGCAAGCGCACCAGATCCAGACGGTCCTGTTGTTCCCATCCAGTGAGTAGCTCGGCTACCAAGGAGTCGCCGGCGTGAACAAAGGAATTCGCGACGGTGCGTCCGTTTGGGGTGAGTGTGACGAGACTGGCCCGGGCATCAGCAGGATCGGGAACGCGTTCCACAATCCCGGCCGTGCTCAGTCGTGCCAGGATTTTGCTCATATTGGAGGCGCCGGTCACCATTTTTCGTGCCAGGTCGGAGGGGCGTCGAGGCGCTCCCGTGGAGAGGAAGGTGATGACAGTGATGGATCCATGATCCAGTTCCAGTCCTTCCCGCGCCACAACTGCGGTCAGAAAATCCGGAGCGCTCCACTCGCCAATGATGCGAACGAGTGAGCTCATGAGCGTGTGGCTATAGGGCCTCACAGGGTGGTTCCCCTGGTTCTCGAATGCCGTCACGACTGCCTCCTTGGGTCGCCTCCTGAGAGGCGACCTTTTTACTTTCCTGAAGACAGTATATGTGTTTACTGTCGCGAAGACAATAAAAATGCAGGACATGATTTGTAGCAACCTCGTCCAAAGGTGGTGCGGAATGTGCGACTGCAGGGGCCGTGAAGTAAACTTAGGAGGTAAGACCCCCTTGATCGTTCGCTTGACTGGCACTCGTCAGATCCTGCGGTGCGGTTCCCAAGGGGTATTTTCGTGCCCGGACACCGTACGGCGGAACAACCGCTGATCAATGCAGCGTCCGGCTCAACTTATGAGCAAGGGGGAGGGTCCCATGCCAGCAATCGTAATCGTCGGCGCCCAGTGGGGTGACGAAGGTAAAGGCAAAGCCACAGACCTTTTAGGTGGTTTGGTCGACTATGTAGTGAAGCCCAACGGTGGTAACAATGCCGGGCACACCGTAGTCGTAGGCGGTGAGAAGTATGAGCTCAAGCTCCTTCCTGCCGGTATTCTGAGCCCCAATGCAACACCCATTATTGGTAATGGTTGCGTTGTGAATCTTGAGGCGTTGTTTGAGGAAATTGAGGGCCTAGAGGCTCGCGGCGCGGATACGTCCAAGCTGCGCATTTCCGCCAACGCCCACCTGGTGGCCCCGTACCACCAGGTTTTGGACAAAGTCACCGAGCGTTTCCTGGGTAGCCGAGCAATCGGTACCACGGGTCGCGGCATTGGCCCGGCCTACATGGACAAGGTGGCCCGCCTGGGTATCCGCGTTCAGGATCTCTTCGACGAGTCCATCCTGCGCCAGAAGGTTGAAGGATCGCTCAAGCAGAAGAACGAACTGCTCGTGAAGGTTTACAACCGTCGCGACGTTGAGGTTGAAGAAGTTGTTGATTACTTCCTTGCCTTCGCCGAGCGCGTACGCCCCATGGTCATCGATGCAACGTTCGTCCTGAACGAAGCCTTGGACCGCGGCGAAGTCGTGCTCATGGAAGGCGGCCAGGCCACGTTCCTGGACGTCGACCACGGCACCTACCCGTTCGTGACCTCCTCCAACCCGACCGCCGGTGGCGCCTCGGTTGGATCAGGCATTGGCCCCACCCGCATCAACCGCGCCGTGGGCATCATCAAGGCCTACACCACGCGTGTTGGCGCCGGCCCGTTCCCCACGGAACTGTTCGATGAGATGGGTATCTATCTCCAGAAGACCGGTGGCGAGTTCGGTGTGAACACCGGCCGCCCGCGTCGCTGTGGTTGGTACGATGCCGTTCTGGCCCGCCACGCTTCCCGCGTCAACGGCTTCACGGACTACTTCGTCACCAAGCTGGACGTCCTCACGGGCATCGAATCCATCCCGGTCTGCGTTGCTTATGACGTTGACGGCGTGCGCTTTGATGAAATGCCCATGACGCAGACCGACTTCCACCACGCGAAGCCGATCTTCGAGTACTTCCCGGGCTGGACCGAGGACATCACCTCCGCCCGCACCATGGAAGACCTGCCGGAGAATGCACGCAACTACGTGCTGGCTCTGGAAGGCATGTCCGGCACCCGGCTCTCCGCCATTGGTGTTGGCCCGGCCCGTGACCAGACGATCGTGCGTTACGACCTCATCAACGACTAGTCCCTACTTGCCGGACCACAAAGGCGAGGACGACGCCGGAACACAAGTTCCGCGCGTCGTCCTCGCCTTTTGTTTTACCCGGCTTGGTCCAGGGCGGCTAGTCTGTAGGCACAGTTAAACCGATGGAAGGACCCTTGGCCATGAAAGTCAGCGTTGGACAGTTCAATCCCAGCGGAGATGTCACCACGAATCTGGCCACCATGCGCAAGCTTTCTGCCGCTGCGGTGCAAGAAGGCAGCCAGCTGATCGTGTTCCCGGAAGAGGCCATGTTCTCGGTCGGCCAGGTAGAGGGTGAGTTCTCCGCCGCAGTCGACGCACAGTGGACCACCTTCGTGCAGGGCATTTCGCTGCTCGCCGCCGACGCCGGGATTGCGGTCATCGCGGGCGGTTACGAATCCAGCGGCGAGCCACGCCCCTACAACACCCTCGTGGCCGTCGGTGCCGATGGTGAAATCCTAGGCACCTACCGCAAACTGCACCTCTACGACGCCTTCTCCTACCAGGAGTCCACCCGCATCAAGCCGGGGGACAAGGGCATCACGCTGCTGGACGTGGGTGGTTTCAAGGTAGGCATCATGACCTGTTACGACATCCGATTCCCGGAACTCGCCCGCGCCCTCACCACCTCGGGCGCCGACTTGATCTGCGTTTCCGCCGCCTGGTTCAAGGGCGAACACAAGGTCGATCACTGGGAGACGCTGCTGAAGGCACGCGCCATCGAGAACACCTGCTGGGTCGTTGCCGCGGGCACCTCGAGCAGCCACTGTATTGGTCATTCCGCCATCCTTGATCCTATGGGGATCCCCGTCGCTTTCCTCAATGAGGAAGCCGAGGGTATTGCCACCACGGACGTCACGCACCGCCGTGTCGAGGAAGTTCGGGAATTCTTGCCCGTGCTGAGCAACCGCCGTTTTGAGGGATCGCAGGAGGTTTCCGCGGCGTCTTAAAAAGTCCCCGTTGACGTGGAATGAGCCGGTGGTTAGGGTCAGGATCAGGAGGAAGTCATGAATGATGCCAAGATCTGGGAAGTGTTAGAGCCGATGTTTCCGGTGGCACTTGAGGATGTGCCGCTGGATGGGCAATGGCTGAAACCACCCTTCGCTAACGACGCCGCTGGCCGCGCCATTGTGTGCAACGACGATGATTTTCAGTTCGTTGTGGTGAATCGGAAAAATTTCGCGGTGCAGTTCGTGTGTGAGGACGAGGAAACCCTCATCGCCTCAAAGCTGGAGACACTTCCGGCCATCGTGGCGGCTTGGGGTTCCATCGACCGCGACACGGTGGGGCCGGAAGACGATGACGACTTCTCAGCCGTCAAGAAGTCCTTCCAGGAGCAACTTCAGCACCTGGACCCCGCCGCAGCCGCCGCCAATGAGTTCTGGGCCCTCTACACCGAGGAACTCACGAGCGATGACTATGTGGACCTTGATGAGGACGCGGAAGAAGAGGAAGAAGTCGAATCGGATTCCGGTGACAACGATCGGCCCAGCAGCGACGAGTCGTTTGTCGACGCCTGAGCCCCGGCCAGAGATGGCTCCTGGTAAAAAGGGGATTAGGCTCGAAGTATGGCACATGTAAATGACCCCGAGCTCATCCATCGACTGCTGACCACCCCCGGGAGGTGGGCCATCGTTGGCCTCTCCGGTAACCCGCTGCGCCCGGCCGTGCAGGTTTCGGCCTTCCTGCAGCAGCACCTCAAACATGAAATTATTCCGGTCAGCCTCAAGGGCGACGATGTTCACGGTGCCAAGGGGTACACCTCCCTGGACCAGATTCCGGGGGCCGTTGACGTGGTGGATTGCTTTGTGAATTCCGCCAAGGTGGGTGCTGTCGTCGACCAGGCCATCGCGATCGGGGCTAAAACCGTCTGGATGCAACTGGGCGTTATTGACGAGGATGCCGCTGCGCGCGCCAAGGCCGCCGGACTCAATGTCGTCATGAATACCTGTCCCAAGATCGAATCTGCAAAACTGGGTCTCTAGGCTCGCGACAACCGCTCTGTGGGCCCTCCGCCCCATGAGCCAAGGACGTTTGCCATGCCGCGCCACCTCTCCCGTCCTCGCCAAGACGGCCGACGGATCGCTTACCTCGTTCTAGCTTTTGCCCTGGTGCTTGTGGCGGCCGGGACCTGGTGGGTGCTTCGGCACACCTCGGACGAGAAGGTGCCAGCGGCAGCTAGCCTAGTTGACGTCTCACCTTCCCCAAGCACGACGGCGGCCGGCACCACCGCGCCGACGTCAGCTCCGCCGTCGGTCATCCCCAGTGCACAGCCCACCAATCCGGTGACGGGGCGGGTGGATACGCTCGATGGCCTGGTGCCCGACTATGTGCTGCCACCCATTGTCGATGGGCTGGCTCCGGTGCTGACCAAGATTCCCACGGAGCAAAAGGTCGTTTTCCTCACGATCGACGATGGCGCCGTGAAGCGTGACTCGGACCTGGCGCTGCTGGAGCGCCATGGCATCAAGGCCTCGATATTTCTAGCCCACGACATTATCGCCAACGATCCCAACTTTTTCTTAAAGTATTCGGCCGCCGGGCACCCCATCGAGAACCACACCATGACGCACAATCTGGGGTTCATCCAACTCAGCTACGAGGCGCAAAAAGCCGAGATCTGTGGCATGGCGGACTTTGAGGAGAAGCACTATGGGCGGCGCCCGGTCTTCTTCCGGCCACCCGGCGGGCCTTACACGCAGGCGACCCAGCGGGCCGTGGCGGCGTGTGGGCTCAAGGCCATCGTGGATTGGGAAACCAAGGCCAACGCTGGCGGAATGGATTATCAGGTGGGCAGTGGACTGCGCCCCGGCGACATCGTGCTGATGCACTTCCGGCCGGAATTCCCTGATGATCTGGGCGCTTTCATGAAGGCGCAAAAGGCTGCTGGGCTCAAGGTTGTGCTGCTGGAAGATTATTTGCAGATGCCGTAGCTGGCGCCGAGCCATTCTGCAGGTAGCGTTGAAGCATGACGCGAATTGTTTACTACACGGCGGCCACCCTGAACGGTTTCCTCGCCGATCAACAGCATTCACTGGATTGGCTTTTTGCCGTGGATGATTCCGGCGCTCCCGACATTGCAGCCTTTATGGATTCGATGGGGGTCTTTGTCGAGGGTTCTTCTACCTATGAATGGGTGCTGCGGGCGGAAAATCTCTTGGCCGAACCCCAGAAGTGGCAGCAGTTTTATGGCACTAAGCCCACCTATGTCTTCACCTCGCGCACGCTGCCCGTTCCGGAAGGGGCCGATGTCCGATTCATCGACGGTCCGCTGAGCGAGGTTTTGGCCGAGATCAAGACGGCCGCCGGAGATCTGGGTGTTTGGGTTGTGGGCGGAGGGGATCTGGCCGGTCAGTTCTTGGATTGTGACGCGCTTGACGAGCTGGTCATCAGTGTCGCCCCGGCGACCCTGACGGCCGGAGCGCCCCTGCTGCCACGCAACGTGGGGGCTGATCGGTTGACGCTGCGCAGCGCCTCACAGTACGGACAATTCGCCATGTTGCATTACGACGTTCGCGCCATCGCATGAGCATCACGGCAGAGACGCTTCGTGCGGCGGCCGTGGCGATGCCCGGAGCCTATGAGGACTTCCCCTTTGGACCCGAGACGAGTGTTTTCAAGGTCAAATCCCCCAGTGGCGGTGCCAATCGTCCCGGTAAAATCTTCGCCCTGGGAGATCTTAGTGGGGATCCACTTTGCGTCAGCCTCAAGTGCGATCCCGAGCTGGCGCCGGCCTTGCGCGCGGCGCATCCGGGAATTACCGCGGGCTATCACCTGAATAAACGGCATTGGAACACCGTGGATACCTCCTGCGTTGAGGAGGAGATGGTGTTGGAAATGATGGAAGATTCGTATGACCTTGTGGTGGCAGGGCTGCCCAAGAAACAGCAAGAAGCATTGGAGTGGAGTGGCTATGTTGCCAAAGGCTAATCGTGGACCTCTGGACTATCCGTCGTTGGGGTTGACCCGGCTGGTGGCCCAGAAATATGCCCAGGCTGAGCACTGGCCGCAGGGCTTCGCGCACGTCGATAAGACCCTGAGCGTTGGGACGGGCCAAGAGGTGTTTGACGCCTTAGCTGAAGGCATCATGACGTGGGAGATACAGCGCCGGGCCGGGCTGCAGGTCTCGGCGCCGCCGCGGGCCGTGGTCGGCGCGAAGATCGTCAGCGGTTTTGGTGTGGGAAGGCTCCGGCTCCCCGTGCCCTGTGAGGTGGTGTGGGCGCTTGAACCGCAGACGCTCATGGGCCCGGGCGGAACGAAGATGCAGCTGGCCGGCTTTGGCTACGGCACCTTGCCAGGGCATCCCGCCGTCGGAGAAGAGGCGTTTATCGCCATGAAAACCGCTGAGGGCCGGGTGCAATTTCGGCTCCTGGCTTTCAGCAAGCCGGCCGGGTTGATCTATACGCTGGGGTCACCTGTGACTAAATTGACGCAGGCCGGCGTGACCCGTTCCTACCAACAGGCCGCACGCGCCTTGGCTGGGAGCGTTTAGGCCCCCAAACAGCAACGACCCGTCAGATAATGCCCTTAACCTTGAAGGTTAAGGGCATTATCTGACAGGTCGAGGAGCGGAATCCTTAGCCGAAGTACTTCGGCAGGGTTCCTTCGTGTGCTTCGCGGAGTTCATCCAGCTCAGCGGTGAACAGACCCTGGATATCCAAGGCCTTGCCGGCTGCGTCAACAACACCAATGCGGGACACCGGGAATTGGCGTGCCGTGCACATGTCGTTGAAGCGAACCTCTTCGCTGCGGGGGACAGACACGATGGCGCGTCCCTGAGTTTCCGAGAACAACAGCGTGAAGGTGTCCACGCCATCGCGAGCGGCAACCTCATCCAGGGCCACGCGGGCACCGGTGTTGAAGCGCAAGGCGGACTCAACCAAGGCAGCCGCGAGGCCACCCTCGGAGAGGTCATGTGCGGAATCGATCATGCCGTCGCGTGAAGCATTGATGAGGATTTCGCCCAATTCGCGTTCGCGCTCCAGATCGACTGCCGGCGGCAGGCCACCGAGGTGGCCGCGCATGTTGGCCCACTCGGAGCCGTCCAGATCGTCGGCCGTGGTGCCCAAGAGGTAGATGGCCTGGCCATCTTCCTTCCAGCCTGAGGGGGTGCGGCGAGCGACGTCGTCGAACTTACCCAAAACCGCAACCACGGGGGTCGGGTGGATGGGGGTGCTGCCGGTCTGGTTGTACAGCGAGACGTTACCGCCGGTGACCGGGATGCCCAGGACCATGCAGGCGTCGGACAGGCCGCGGATGGCCTCGGAGAGCTGCCACATAACATCCGGATCCTCGGGGGAGCCGAAGTTCAGGCAGTCACTGACGGCCATGGGGATGGCGCCGGAGGTGGCCACGTTGCGGTAAGCCTCGGCCAAGGCCAGCTGAGCACCGTGGTACGGGTCAAGGAAGGTGTAGCGGCCATTGGCGTCGGTAGCCAAGGCAACGCCCAAACCGGTTTCCTCGTCCACGCGGATGACACCGGCGTCGTCGGGGAAGGCCTGCGCGGTGTTACCGCCAACGTAGCGGTCGTACTGGTTGGTGATCCAGTCCTTCGAGCACATATTGGGGGAAGCGATAAGCTCCACGACGGCAGCCTTGAGCTCTTCGGCCGTTGCCGGACGCGTTGCGTCAGCGGCTGAACCGTTGAACTTGTCAGCCTGGAGGGCATCCTGCCATTCCGGACGAGCGTACGGGCGGTCATAAACCGGACCGTCGTGGGCAACCGTGCGGGGATCGACGTCGACAATAACTTCGCCAGCCCACTTGATGATCAAGCGGCCCGTTCCCGTTACTTCGCCGAGCCAGGAGTACTCCACGGCCCACTTGTCCATGACAGCCTCGAAAGCGGCGACGTTTTCAGGCGTCACAACAGCCATCATGCGTTCCTGCGACTCGGACATGAGGATTTCGCCCGGGGTCAGGGTGGGGTCGCGCAGCAGAACGGAGGTCAGTTCAACTTCCATGCCGCCGTCACCGTTGGAGGCCAGCTCCGAGGTGGCGCAGGAAATACCTGCGGCGCCAAGGTCCTGGATACCTTCAACCAAGGAGCCCTTGAACAGTTCCAGGCAGCACTCGATGAGGACCTTCTCAGCAAAGGGGTCACCCACCTGAACGGCCGGACGCTTGGACGGCTTGGTGTCATCGAAGGACTCCGAGGCGAGCACCGAGGCGCCACCAATGCCATCGCCACCGGTGCGGGCACCGAACAAGACAACCTTGTTGCCCTTACCGGAAGCGTTGGCCAGGCGAATGTCCTCGTGGCGCATAACGCCAACTGCGAGAGCGTTGACCAGCGGGTTACCCTGGTAAATGGAGTCAAACACCATTTCGCCACCGATGTTCGGCAGACCCAGCGAGTTGCCGTAGCCACCGATACCGGCAACAGCACCGTGCATGACACGGGCGGTGTCCGGGTGATCGATCGCGCCAAAACGCAGCGGATCCATGACGGCCACCGGGCGGGCGCCCATGGAGATGATGTCGCGAACAATACCGCCGATGCCGGTTGCGGCACCCTGGTAGGGCTCAACGAACGACGGCGAGTTGTGGGACTCGATCTTGAACGTCACGGCCCAGCCGTCGCCCAGGTTGGTGACGCCGGCGTTTTCGCCGATGCCAACCAGCATGTCCTTCTTCATTTCCTCGGTGACCTTGTCGCCAAACTGGCGCAGGTGGTTCTTGGAGGATTTGTAGGAGCAGTGCTCGCTCCACATAACGGAGTACATGGCGAGCTCAGCGCCGGTGGGGCGTCGACCCAAAACCTTCACGACGTCGTCGAACTCGTTTTGCTTCAGGCCCAGCTCGGCCCAGGGCAGTTCGACGTCAGGAGTTACGGCAGCGTTAGCCACCGTATCGATGTTGAACTTCTTGGTGGACTCGGACATTTATTTGCCTCCCAGAAGCGTGTTCAAAACTGAGGTGAAGAAACCCAGTCCGTCGGTGCCGGTGTGGCCGGGGCCGTAGCCCTCTTCAACTGCGTGCTCCGGGTGCGGCATGAGGCCCACCACGTTGCCGGCAGCGTTGGAGATACCGGCAATGTCACGGCGTGAACCGTTCGGGTTGCCGCCAACGTAGCGGAATGCCACGCGACCCTCGGCCTCAAGGGCGTCGAGCGTCTTCTCATCGGCGATGTACTGGCCGTCCTGGTTCTTCAGCGGGACGGTGATGTCCTGACCGAGATCGTAGGCGTTGGTCCAAGCGGAGGTGTTGTTTTCAACGCGCAAGACCTGATCGCGGCACAGGAACTTCAGGTGGTCGTTCTTGATCATGGAGCCGGGGAGCAGGTGTGCCTCGGTCAGGATCTGGAAACCGTTGCAAATACCCAAAACAGGGAGCTTGGCATCGGAGTTTGCCGCGTCAACGATCTTGGACATCAACGGGGCGAAGCGGGAGATGGCACCTGCGCGCAGGTAGTCACCGTAGGAGAAACCGCCGGGGATGATGACGGCGTCAACAGCGGCCAGTTCAGAGTCGCCGTGCCACAGCTCGACGGCGGTGGCACCTGAAAGGCGGACGGCGCGGATGGCGTCGCGGTCATCGAGCGTGCCGGGGAAGGTGACAACGCCGATGCGGGCTCCCGCCAGGCGGGAATCAATGGGGGCCTGAGTCAGGCCACCAATCAAGGGAGTTTCACTCATGATTAGTCCGCCACAACTTCAACGTTGACTACATCTTCAATGACGGGGTTGGAGAGCATGGTCTCGGCGGCTTCACGGGCCTGGGCCAGAATCTCGTCGGTCACCTCGCCATCAACCGTCAGTTCGAAACGCTTGCCCTGACGGACAGCGGAGAATGCGGTGAAGCCCAAGCGGGGAAGTGCGCCAACAATGGCTTTTCCCTGCGGGTCCAGAATTTCGGGCTTGAGCATGACGTCGACAACGATCCGGGGCATCGAGGGAACTCCTGGTTGTAAAAGGGGTTGGCCGCGGAGGTGCCGTCTTACGCCGTCTTGTGGACCAGGTACGTTCCACCTGAAAACCGATAAGTTTTGGACGCTCCGCGAGCTTGCCCTCCTATTCTACCGAGTGTTAGCCAACTCATGAACTCGAGTGGCGCAGGTCGCATTTGCACAAATTTGGGGAGGAAATATTTGAGATAACTCTATTTTTTGTGATCCGTAACACGGTAGTGTGATGAGGGTCATCCTATGTCCAATCTCTTGCTGTGGTCGACGGGTGGCTGAAAAGATTTACAACTTTGATGGCCACTCCCGGCCACGTGAAAGGAATCGATGATTTCCACCGATACAGTGCGCCGCGTCAAGCGCGGGCGAGTTGCCATGACGGCCGGGGCCCTGGCCGCCGGCTTGCTGACCTCCATGATGGGTCCGGCTTTTGCGCAGGAGACGGCTCCTGCCGCTGAAGCGCCGTCCATCGTGGACCAGCCCTTGGCTGTGCGTGGCGATAACGCCATTAGCTCCACCTTGGCCCCGAGCTACCGCATCCCGGCCTTAGTTGACCTCGGCGGTGGGGTCATTCTGGCCTCGTATGACGGCCGCCCCAATGGTGGGGATTCGCCTGCACCGAACTCGATCGTCCAGCGCCGCAGCGTCGATGGCGGCCAGACGTGGGGTGCCCCTACCTTTGTCTCCCGCGGCCAAATTGGCTCCTCCACGCAGCTACAGTATGGCTTCAGCGACCCCAGCTATGTGTATGACGCAGAGTCGGACACAGTCTTTAATTTCCACGTCTACTCCAAGAACCAAGGTTTCTGGGGCAGCATTTTGGGTACCGATGACTCCGTGCGAAACGTCACCGGAACCGAGGTCTCCGTCTCTACCGACCGCGGGCTGACCTGGTCCACAGACCCGAGCAACATCCCCACACTTCCCGTGCCCCAGAACTATGCGACCGGCAGCAAGTATGCGGCGTTCGATGGCCCCTTGGTCACCGACGTGGTCAAGCCCCTTGGCGAGACGGTCAATGGCGTCGCTAACGTTGGCGGCGTCGTCGGCATGTTCGCCTCCTCCGGCGAGGGCATTCAGCTCAAATATGGTGCGTACAAGGGCCGCTTGGTGCAGCAGTTTGCCGGACGAGTCCGCAACGCTGCCGGAGCAGAGGTTATCCAGGCGTACAGCGTCTACTCCGATGACCACGGGAAGACCTGGACGAAGGGTGCCTTCGTCGGTGATCGTATGGATGAGAACAAGGTCGTGGAACTCTCCAATGGCGATCTCATGTTGAACTCGCGCGACAACTCCGGCGGCAAGGGCCGCAAGGTTGCGATCTCCAAGGATGGTGGCCAGACGTGGGGCCCGGTCCGTTATGACGCAACGCTGTTGGACCCCACCAACAATGCCTCGATTACCCGCATGTACCCGAACGCGGCCCAGGGTTCCGCCGCGGCCAAGGTCTTGCTGTTCTCCAACGCCAACAGCACCACGGCGCGCGAAAACGGCTCCATCCGCTACTCGTGCGACGACGGCACCACATGGAGCGCCGGCAAGCAGTTCAAGAGCGGCTACATGGCTTACTCCACCGCCACGGCGCTCAGCGACGGCAACTTTGGCCTGCTCTATGAGGGCGACAGCAACAACATTCACTTCGCCAAGTTCAACGCAGCCTGGCTGGGTGTGTTCTGTGGTGCGAGCGTCACGGCCGCACCCCTCACGGGTGCCAATGGTGCAACCGTCAACGCCGAGCTCACCGTGACCAACGACAGTGGCTCGGCCCTGACGAACGCCGTAGCAACATTCGCGCCGAAGGCTGGCTGGGAATTTGGCAGTGTCGAGATCCCCACGATCGCCAATGGCGAGTCCAAGACAGTCTCCGTGCCGGTCACCATCCCGGCCTTCCTGCGCGCCGGGACCACCAATCTCACCGCGACCGTCAGCGTCAACAACACCGCCATCCAGGCCATCGTGCCCACGACCATCACCGGCGGAGCCACGGGGAACATCGTGGGTCTGCAAATCTCCGGAGCTGCCACTGACACCTTGCGCGATCTGGCTACCAAGCCTTACACCGTTGGCGAAGCCGTGCCGTACCAGTTCCGCGTTGACAGCCTCAGCAACGTCACCGCGGCTGCCGTTCCCACCTCCGGTAACTTCAAGCCCTTCGTCCCGGAGGATGGTTCGGGTAACTGCCGCTTCCGGGAACTCCTTGTTGGCGGCGGCTACAACTGTGCAACTCCCAAGCACATCGTCACGGCCGCTGAACTGGCCCAGGGCTTCTTCGTCCCCACCACCACCTGGACTGTTTCTGCCACCGGTGCCACGACCGTGAACTACACGATCGTGGGCGATGAGGTAGACCTCGTAGCGCGCCAGCCGCAGCTCTCGGCCACCGCGGAGATCGTCTGGAATGACGTTGATGGCAACGCTCTTGCCGGCGCCGGCGATACCGTGACCACCACCGTCACTGCGGCTAACTCTGGCAATGTGCCCCTGACGGGTGTTGCAGGCCTGGGCGGCGACCCCGCCACGTTGGCTGTTGGAGAAAGCGTGTCGTTCACGCAGACGCGTGAACTGACGACGGCGGAAATCGCCGCGGGTGCCATTGCGGCACATTCCGTTTCGGTCGCCGCAGCGAACGGAGCAAAGGACGCCACCGCTGTGGCCTCCCTTGCCGCCGTGACCTTGCCGGTTGCCCCCGCGGAGCCCGAAGAGCCGACATTTGAACCGTTGGTAGAGCGTGCCAACCTGAAGGGTCAGGCCCCTGTGGAGCTGGGGCTGCAGGATGGCAAGTACAGCGTTGGCGAACTCGTCTCACTCAAGGGTCTGCCGACGAACGAGTGGGTATATGTTCACCTGAACCAGCACGGTGCCCGCATCGGCTGGTTCCTGGCGGACGCCGATGGAGCCCTCACCTTTACGGTTCCGGAAGGCGCCAAGAACGGTAAGGACGCCCTGGTCGTCTCCGATAAGAACGGCGACTTCCTGTCCTTCGGCACCTTCCACGTCACCCCCGCGAGCTAAGTGCAGCTAGTCCTCCCATAGCAGGAAATGCCGGGCGGTTCCGCGTCATAGCGGGGCCGCCCGGTGTCATTTAAAGCCGAGAAGAAGCGAGGGTATCGATATCATGGCAGCATGACTTTAGTTGCTGCCCAGTGGTCCGGAATGTTCGCCATGCACCAGAGTGCGCACGGCGCGCAAAGCTTCGAAAGGCTTGATCCCACCGGGTATCTGCCGCCCTTCACGGACGGTTTGGCCAATCGTGCGGCCATGGCCGCGGGCATTCGCGCAGCCTGGCGCAGCGACGGCGGAACGCTCGTGCTGGACGGTCATGGGGCCGCGGATTGCGCGCCCTATGATCTGCTGATCAACGGGGAACGCACCCATCGCCTGCCCGCCATCGGCGCCCACCGTTATGTGCTCGAGCTGACCGGGCTCGCCCCCAATTCTTTGGTCCAGCTGTGGTTGCCGCACTATGGGGACCTGACCATTAACCAAGCAACGCTCGACGGCGAATCCGTCACCTCGGTGGGTGAAGAGGGTCCGCGGTGGATCACCTATGGCAGCTCCATTACACACTGCCAGCAGGCCGATGGCCCCACCCAAACCTGGCCCACCCTGGTAGCCCGCGACAACGGCTGGCGCCTGACAAACCTTGGCCTCGCGGGTGAATGCCAGCTCGACCCCATCGCCGCCGAGACGATCGCCCAGACTCCCGCCGATCTCATCTCCCTCTGCGTTGGCATCAACAGCTACAACGCGGCCGTGTTCTCCGAGCGCAGCTACGGCCCGGCGCTCCAGGGGTTCCTCAAGGCGGTGCGACGCGCCCATCCAGCCGTGCCCTTGGTGGTCATTACGCCGGTTCTTTCCCTGCCGCGCGAGGATAAGGTCAACGCCGTGGGCTGGACGCTGGCTGACTACCGGCAAGCCACGGCGGATGTGGTGAGGTATCTGCAGGCCCAGGGCGATTCGCGGCTGCACCTCGTGGACGGGGCAACGGTCCTGACCGCGCAGGAGGCGCTGGATCGCCTTCCCGACACCCTGCATCCCGACACCGAGGGCTACGCGCTCATGGCGCAGCGGCTGTCCCCGGCGCTCGCAGCAGCCCTGAACTCCTAGCCCCTAGCGGGGGATCGTGTTCACAACGTCGCGTAGCCTGCCACGGAGCACAGCCGATTCGGCGCTAAACCCCCGCTGCTGCGTCACGTAATCGGCCTTGCCCGCGGCCGTCTCGATCTGAATGGGCGGGTAACCCCAATCGGCCAGATCGTACGGCGAGGCCCGCATATCCATGGCCCGTATGCGCCACGACAACTCAAAACAATCCATGACGAGCTCACTTGGCAGCGCCGGGGAGAGCTTGTACGCCCACTTGTACAGGTCCATATTGGCGTGGAGGCAGCCGGGTTGCTCTAGATCGCGCTGATTTTCACGCGTAGGCGTCAACTCGTTGAGCCCGGTCGCCTGCGGCGTGTAAAAACGGTACGCGTCGAAGTGCGTGCACCGGATACGATTCCCCTCCACGACCTCGTCCGTGCCGCTCGACCCCAGCCGCAACTGCAGGTACTCGTGCCGCACCGCGTTGGCCTCTTGCTTGTACACCATGGCCCACTCGTGCAGCCCAAAACAGCCAAATTGCGCTGGCCGCGCCTCGGTTCGACCCAGAATGATGGCGGCAAAATCCAGTGCCTCCCTCCGCTGTTCGGCAAACTTTTCCTGATCAAGCACGACGGCGGGACCTCGCCCCGAGACTCCGGCCGCCGCACGCTCGGCCTCGTCAGCCTCGCGGTAAAACTTCCAGCCGAGGCGTTCGGTAGCGGAGTCGCCCGTGAGAATCACTCCGGTGCCAGGATGCCAGCGCGAGAGTTGTCCGGGTTTTTGCGTGTAATAGGTAAAGAGAAAGTCCTCGACGGGATGCTTTTGATTGGACGAGCGACGGGCCAAATACGGGAGCGCATAACGATCCACGCGACGGTGGTGCGCTGCGGCGCGTTCTTGCCAGAGGTCCTCGGCCAGACTCGTCAGGGCTGGGGAGGAGGAAACATGGCTCATGGTCTTAATTATCCGCCATGAGGGGGTGGCCGGGAGTCGCGCTGGGAGGCGGGGTCCCGTCGTCGTCCGTTGCTGTTGCGGCCGCAATAAGAGCCATCATGGAGCGGTGGAGGGCCATGGCACCCTCGCGATCCAAGCCCAGCCGGGCCATCATGGTGCCGGGCACCGACAAAGCCTGCTCGTGCAGGGCGGCTCCCTGAGGAGTCAGATCGACACTGAGTGCGCGCTCGTCGGTGGCGTCCTTGGTGCGCGTGAGATAGCCGATGCTCTCCAGCCGCTTCAGGAGCGGGGAGAGCGTGGCGGATTCCAGGAGCAGGGCAGCGCCGAGATCCTTGACGCGGCGGGGTGCCTGCTCCCACAGGGCGAGCATGACCAAATACTGGGGATGGGTCAGCTGCATGGGCGCCAGGACCGGCTTGTAGGCGGCGATGACGCTGCGGGAAGCGACGCTGAGCCCAAAGCACAGCTGCCGTTCAAGCAAGAGATCATTATCGGAGGCGCTCATGGAAACACCCTCTCATTTAGTTAGTGCACTAACTAACACGGTACTATGGATATCGTTCCGCTTATCAACCGGGTTGTCGCAACCCCAGTTCTTCAAGGAAATCAGCCATGGCCAAGACGCCTTTTGTTAACCGATTGATGAACTTTACCGGTCGCCTGCGTTATATCTTTGGACCGGCCAGCAGCAGCCCGCTGGACCAGGAGATGACGGCGGAAAACAAGACCCTCTTGGCGCAACAAGAGGCTGCTGTCGATGCATTTGTCACCGTCAAGCGTGCCGACGGAAGCACCTACCTAGTTCCTCGTGACCCCAATGACCAGTCCCTGCGCTAAATCCTGAACGATTCACCGGGAGACTTTGCCGCACCCCGGGAGTAAAATTAAGTGACGTACAACACTTGCTTTTATTCAACAGGGAAGGGGGTGTTGATGATGAGTGATCATAAGTTCCTGAATAAGTTCATGCATGCCACCGAGAAGGTTCAAAAAGTATTTGGTCCCGCCGATCGTGGCGATATGAGCGCCCCCGTGGAGCATCGCCATGACGACTTTGAAAAGAGCAGTGAGGAACAGCTTTCGCATTTCGAGCAGCATACAGATTCAGAAGGCCACCATTACGCAGAGCGTAAAAGCGGGGCCTAGAGGATGCGCAAAAGGCGGGAACCGAACGTCTGGTTCCCGCCTTTTGTGGTGTGGCGTTAGTCGTCTGGAGCGTTAGCGGCCAGTACCGCCGTACACGGTTGCTTCGTCCTCGGAATCCAGATCGAAGGCCTGATGGACGGCGCGCACCGCGGCATCCAGCAGATCGGCGCGGGTGACAACGGAGATGCGGATCTCGGAGGTGGAGATCAGATCGATGTTCACACCGGCGTCGGACAGGGCCTGGAAGAAGCGGTAGGAAACGCCCGGGTTGGAGCGCATGCCGGCACCGATGAGGGACAGCTTGCCGATCTTGTCATCGTAGATCAGGTCCTCGAAGCCAACCTCGGCCTGCTGGGCGCGCAGTGCGTTCAGGGCATCCTCGCCTTCCACCATGGGAAGCGTGAAGGAGATATCGGTCTTGCCGGTGCCCTTCGTGGAGATGTTCTGCACGATCATGTCGATGTTGCTGTGCGCACCGGCGATGATGCCGAAGATCATGGCGGCCTTGCCGGGAATATCCGGAACGCCAACAACGGTGACTTTGGCTTCTGACCGGTCGTGGGCCACGCCGGAGATGATTGGCTGCTCCAAGGCAACTCCCTCTGAGATCTTGATTTTGTCGTCAGGGCTGGGCAGAACCCAGGTTCCCTCATGGTCACTAAAGGATGACCGCACATGAATGGGCAGTCCAAAACGTCGCGCGTACTCCACGCAACGAAGGTGCAGGATCTTGGCGCCGGAGGCGGCCATCTCCAACATTTCTTCGCTGGAGATCTTGCTGATTTTCTGGGCGTTCGGCACAACGCGCGGATCGGCGGTGTAGATGCCATCAACGTCGGTATAGATCTCGCAAACGTCAGCGTCGAGCGCCGCGGCAAGCGCAACAGCGGTCGTATCGGAACCGCCGCGACCCATGGTGGTGATCTCATGGGTGGTGCGGCTCATGCCCTGGAAGCCTGCCACAATGGCAATTTTGCCCTTGTCGAGGGCTGTGCGGACACGGTGCGGGTCAACATCGATGATGCGAGCCTTGCCGTGGATGCCGTCGGTAATCATGCCGGCCTGGCTACCCGTGAAGGACTGGGCCACACCACCCTGGGCGCTGATGCCCATGGCCAGAAGGGCCATGGAAATTCGCTCGCCAGCGGTCATGAGCATGTCCAGCTCGCGGGCCGGGGGGTGCTCGGAAACCTGGGCGGCAAGGTCCAGCAGCTCATCTGTGGTGTCGCCCATGGCGGAAACCACAACAACTACTTCATGACCTTCGGCCTGGGTGCGAACCACTCGGCGGGCAACCCGCAAAATGCCCTCGGCATCAGATACTGAGGAACCACCGTATTTTTGAACAATCAGACTCATGGACGCACACTCATTGACTTACCTAACGCAACACTAGGAAAAGGAAAATTGCTGCCGCTCACGCCGGTGCTGCGCCCTCACGCAGAGCCAGTGCGGCATCATCAGCGCGGAAGGCAGTTGCTGAAAGTTTAGCGCGGTGCCGCGTTAACACGGAATTACCGTGTCCACATGCTGGTCATAAGTGTCCATCTCCGTCACCATAACGCAATCAAGATCAGACGGCGGGATGATGTTCTTCCCGTCCCGGCAAGCCTAGGCTGATTCCATGACCGCGCCTTCGGGCTCAAGGGAGGAAATGATGACTGACCATCAGCCACAAAAACAGCCCGAGGTTCTTTTCGACGGGCTCTCCGCCACGGGGCTTGCCCGCCGCTTTGGTGAGGTTCACGCCGTCGTACACATGGATCTGCAGGCACCCTCGGGACAGGTCACGGCGTTGATTGGGCCCAATGGTGCAGGAAAAACCACTCTTTTGCTCATGCTGGCGTCACTGCTGGCCCCGGATACTGGGAATATCAGCGTCATGGGGATCGATCCGGTGGAGAATCCGGCCGCCGCACGGGCCAAGATCGGGTGGATGCCCGACACCCTGGGTGTCTGGGAAGCCCTGACCGCGCGGGAGATTCTCAGCACCATGGCGCGTTTTTATCAGCTGCCGAAGACCGAGATTCCGGCGCGCGTGACGGCGCTGCTGGAGAAGGTCAATCTGACCTCGCTAGCCGATCAAAAGGCGCGGGTGCTCTCGCGCGGCCAGCAACAGCGGCTAAGCCTGGCACGGGCGTTGATTCACGATCCGCAGGTGCTCCTGCTGGATGAGCCTGCGTCTGGACTGGATCCAGGATCTCGTATTGCCCTGCGCAGTATTCTTCGGGAGCTCGCCGCCGAGGGGAAAGCAATTGTGGTGTCCTCGCATGTTCTGGCCGAGCTCGATGAAATTGCCGACGGCGCCGTATTCGTCAATCAAGGACGCACCGTGTTGGCGCAAACCGTTGATCAGGCCGCCGAGCAGGGAAGGCGCTATGCGATATCCGCCCTTGAGCCGAATGCCTTGGCGGCGGCGCTGACCACACTGGGCGTGGCTGTAGAGGCGGGAACCACGCGTCGAGACTCGCTGACGGTGGGTGTAGGCACGGAGGCTGATGCGGCACAGTTATTGCGAGATCTGGTGACGGCAGGAGTTGCGGTCACATCCTTTGCCCCGGCGACGGGTGCGCTGGAGGAGACCTACATGAATATGAAGGTGGAGCAGCCATGACGATCAAGCAGTATTCTTCCGGCGTCTTTGCCGTGGTGAGCATGGAACTGCGGCAGCGGCTGCGTTCGCGTGGTTGGTACATCATGCTCGGCATTTGGTTTGCCTTGATTTGGCTCGTGACGGCCCTGGCCTGGATGAGCTGGAAGGCGCAGCGCAACTACAGCGATGGTCTTGGCGGCGCCAACGCGCAGAGCCCGGGCCCGTTGATCTTCGAGGCAGCCTTGGCGTTTGTGCTGCTCTTTGGGCTCCTCGTGGCTCCGGCGTTCTCGGCCAACGCCATCAGCGGCGACAGATCGGCCGGGACGCTGGCCATCATGCAGATCACGCTCTTGCGGCCAGGGCAGCTCCTATGGGGAAAGTTCCTCGCCTCGTGGATCGCTGCGGTGGCATTTTTGATTGTCAGCATCCCCTTCCTCGTCTTTGGTATCGCCCAAGGCGGTCTTGGGGCGGGGCATATTCTCATCGCCCTGCTCATGCTCGCGATTGAACTGGGCGTGGTGTGTGCTATCGGCGTAGGAATTTCCGCGTTAGCCAACCGGCCGCTCTTTTCCATTGTGGTCACCTACCTGACCGTGGCGGCATTGACGTTTGGGACGCTCATTGCCTTTGGTCTGGGCATGATGCTCAACAACGGCACCATTCAAAGCAATCAGGTGTACTACAAGACCTTGGAAATGGGCCCCGGCATCGGCGAGAAGGTGGATCCGGAGATGTATCCGCCACCCCTGCCCGGTGACATTACGGATCAAAATGAGGAGTATCTCTGTTATGGGCCGCTCATTGAGCAGGGGGCTGCACGTTCCGAACGGGTGGCCTGGATGCTGGCCATGAATCCCTTTGTGGTGGTGGCCGATGCCATTCCGTACCCCGATCGGACTGATACGACTCAGTACTACTACTCCACGGGGTTCTTCGAGTCGATCAGCCACGGGGCACGTTATGCCCAGGCCGGCCCCGAGGTGACGTACCCCTGCGCCAACGGGAAGGTCAGCCCGGAGCAGCTCGAGAAGCAAACACCCTTGTGGCCGCTGGGTTTGGGTTTGCAATTGCTTGTCACGGCGGGCCTCCTTGCTGGTGGCTGGCGTGCCCTGCGCACTCCCGCCGGAAAGCTGCCGAAGGGAACCCGGGTGGCCTAAAACGGCGCGTTGGGAACTACTACGACATGAAGAATGCCACAGCCCCCCATTAATGCCACAGGCAGACCTGGTGCATTAATGGGGGGCTGTGGCATTTTCGAACCAGCTCAGCGCCGGAACCGAAATGAGCGCCAGTTAGGCGACCGGGACCTGAGTACGCGGTGCCTTCATGAGCACCACGTCGGCCGGAACCTGACGGATGGCGCCCTTGTCGGCACTCGTGGCCATGGAAGCGTACGCACGCAGCGCCAGCGAGACCTCGCGCTCGCGGCCAACCGGCTGGTAACCCGTGGTGGATTCCAGTACATCCCGGCGAGCATCGAGCTCGGCCTCGTCTACCAGCAACTCGAGGGAGCGGTTGGGGATGTCGATACGGATCCTGTCCCCGTCCTGGACCAGGGCGATGGTTCCGCCGGCAGCAGCCTCGGGGGAGACGTGGCCAATGGAGAGGCCGGAGGTTCCGCCAGAGAAGCGACCATCCGTGATGAGTGCGCAGACCTTACCTAGGCCCAGACCCTTCAGGAACGAGGTGGGGTAGAGCATTTCCTGCATACCCGGGCCACCGCGGGGACCCTCGTAACGGATCACGACAACGTCGCCGGCCTTGACCACCTTGGACAGAATCTTTTCAACGGCCTCGTCCTGGGATTCGCAGACCACGGCCGGGCCCTCGAACGTCCAGATGGACTCGTCCACGCCGGCGGTCTTGACCACGGCGCCGTCGAGGGCGATGTTGCCGCGCAGTACCGCGAGGCCGCCGTCCTTGGAGAAGGCGTGCTCAACATCGCGCAAGCAACCCTCGGCAGCATCGGTGTCCAGGGAGGTCCACTCGGCCGACTGCGAGAAGGCAGTGGAGGAGCGCTGGCCGCCGGGAGCTGCGGTCCACAGCGCCTGGGCTTCTTCGGTGGCCTTGCCGCCGCGAATGTCCCAGTCGTCCAGCCAATCGGTGAGGCCCTCGGAGTGGACTGACTTGACGTTGGTGTGCAGCAGGCCGCCGCGGTTGAGCTCACCCAGCAGTGCGGGGATGCCGCCGGCGCGGTGCACATCTTCCATGTAGAAGGTCTTGTTACCGGCAACGTTCGGGGCCACCTTGGCCAGGCACGGCACCTGGCGCGACTTGGCGTCAATGTCCTCGAGATCGTACTTCAGGCCGGCTTCCTGCGCTGCGGCGAGCAGGTGCAGGATCGTGTTGGTGGAGCCGCCCATGGCGATATCCAGGGCCATGGCGTTGTCGAAGGCCTCGAAGGAGGCGATCGAGCGCGGGAGCACGGAGGCGTCGTCGTCCTCGTAGTAACGCTTGGCAAGCGCGACGGCGGTTGCACCGGCGCGCTCGTACAGGTCCTTACGTGCGGTGTGCGTGGCCAACAAGGAGCCGTTGCCCGGCAGTGACAGGCCGATGGCCTCGGTCAGGCAGTTCATTGAGTTGGCGGTGAACATGCCGGAGCAGGAGCCGCAGGTGGGGCAGGCGTTGTCCTCGATGAGCTCGATGTCAGCATCCGAGACCGAGGCGTCAACGGCGTCGGAGATGGCGTTGACCAGGTCCAGGGAGCGGATGGAACCGTCGGTCATGGTGACACGGCCGGCTTCCATAGGGCCACCGGAGACAAACACGGTGGGGATGTTCAGGCGCAGGGCGGCCATGAGCATGCCGGGGGTGATCTTGTCGCAGTTGGAGATACACACGAGCACGTCGGCACAGTGGGCGTTGACCATGTACTCCACGGAGTCGGCGATCAAGTCGCGGGAGGGCAGGGAGTAGAGCATGCCGCCGTGGCCCATGGCGATGCCGTCATCCACAGCGATCGTGTTGAATTCGCGGGCGATAGCGCCAGCCTTGTGGATCGCGTCGGAGACGATGCGACCCACGGGGGCGAGGTGGGTGTGGCCGGGCACGAACTCGGTGAAGGAGTTGGCGACGGCGACGATCGGCTTGCCGATGTCGGATTTGGCGACGCCGGAGGCCATCATGAGGGCGCGTGCGCCTGCCATGTTGCGGCCGTGGGTGACTGTGCGTGAACGTAATGGAGGCATAAGGCTAGTTAACCAGCATTCGGTGCAGTTCTGGAAGACGGCGCTAATACTAGTAGTGGCAGTGCTAGGTTTAGTGCCATGAATGAAGAACGACGGCGTGAGCTGGGTCAGTTTCTCCGGGACCGCCGCGGCGCTTTAGTCCGCGCCGAACTAGGTTTGCCGCCTATTGGTCGCAGCCGCACCGTGGGATTACGGCGGGAAGAGATCGCGGCCTTCGCAGCCGTCAGCGTCACCTGGTACACCTGGCTGGAGCAGGGCCGAGACATCAACGCCTCTCGTCAGGTGCTCGAATCCGTGGGCCGGGTTCTGCGCCTGAGCGCCGCCGAGCAGGCCTATGTTCTGGCACTCGGGGGTCACGGGGCCACACCGGCGATGGGTGATGCCGCGATCGAAACGGTGCCGCCCCATCTGCAGGCGTTGCTGGACGCGGTAGATTTCCCGGCCTTCGCGGTGGCCCCGGATTGGGGGATCACAGGGTGGAATAGTGCTTACGAGGGGCTGTACTCGCGCATTGCCACGGTGGCGCCCGAGCAGCGAAATCTGCTGTGGCTGGTCTTTACTGATCCGCAGCTGCGCCAGATGCTGCCCGATTGGGACATCACCTCACGGAACTTTGTGGCGGAGTTCCGTGCCGAATCTGGCCCACGGCTTGGCTCGGCGGCGCACACCGCCTTGATCAACAAGTTGCAGGCCGAGAGCGTGGAGTTTGCCAGTATTTGGGCCGAACACGTGGTGTTGAACTTTTCCTCACGACGGCGCGTCTTCGTCCACCCAGAGGTCGGGGAGCTGACCTTTGAGCAGCAGCGCCTCGTCCCGTCCGACGCCCCGGATCTGCACTTTGTTATGTACGTTCCCACGACAGGGACCCCCACGAAGGAACGTCTGGCATTGCTCGGCGCATTTAGCGGCACTCTTCCCACGCCGCCCGCGACGCGATAGCGTGTTGACGGTCACCACGCATTGCGTGTTCCTGATGCGTCTGGGCTAAAACCGTCAGCGATCTTGCTGACTTCTTGAATTGGGGAATCATGAGTATCTTGTCTTTTGCACGTGCGCTGTCACGCACGTCAGTGGCGGGAGGTGCTGCGGGTTTGCTGGTGGTGGCCGCCCTTGTTTCCGGGCCTGTCCTGGTCGCCCCGTCTGCCCTGGCGGCCCCGGAGGACCAGCCGGTTGCCGTGGAATCGGCCACACTTGGTGAGGCGGCCACGCATGGTGGCACCCCCGAAGCGATGCCTTCCGTTCCAGCGGAGCCTGAAGCTGTCCCGGAATCCGCTGACGAACCTTTGAGTACTCCCGCGGAAAATCCTGCCGCATCGCAGGCAGAGGCCGTTCCGCTCGAGGCCGCTGACGGGATCGTCGAAGCCCCCTCCGCAACATTGACTGTCAGCTCGGATGCCGGTCCTGACTGGGTGGTGGGCCAAAAGGTCACCTACACGACCACCGTGACCAATACCGGAAACGTGGCCTTGAGCGGCGTGGCACTGTCGGAAACGCACGGGGTGGGCGCCACGTGCGACACAACCACCGTGGATGTTGGTGCCGCGGCCATCTGCATCTCCACGTATGTGGTGACGCAGTATGACTTCGATTATGGTGTGGTCTGGAATAACGTCAGTGGTGCCGCGGTATCACCCGCAGGCTCAATTGTTGAGCTGCCGTTGGAGGGGGCGGCAAGCACAAGGCAATTCCACGCGGCCGCCACCCTTTCGTTTGTCTCTGATGCACCCGGCAATGCCGATGTTGTGTATGGGCAGAAGCTGACCTACACCGTCACCATGACCAACACGGGCGACGTGACCCTGAGTCTCCTGCAACACTTCTCACAATCCCTGAGCGCTGACACCACCTGCCAGGGTCAGGTGCTGACGGTCGGTGGAACACTGACCTGCACCGCCGTCCATTGGATCACCGACGTTGACGTCGCAGCAGGTTCCATCACCAACACGATCACCATTCCCCTTGTTGGGCCCGCTGACTCGGGTGTTTCATTGGGCCCGGCCACTCTGAAAAACAAGGTCATCGCGGCACCCGTCGTCGAAGAGGTGCCGGTAGTCGCCGCCGTTGTTCAGGGGAACATGATGACAGGAGAGGCCTTGGCCAATACCGGTTCAGTAGGCATTGTGCCCATGATTCTCGGTGCCGGAGCACTTCTGCTCGCGGGCGCGGGCACCCTCACAGTGCGCCGCCGCGAGAAACACACCAAGGCCTAACAGTCTCCAGCGGCGGTGGGCCCAAGGGCCCATTCTCACCACGCGAACGTACACTTGATGCCGATGTTGCTGCGAACCATGCGCATCAAGTGTACGTTCGCGCTTTAAGTCAGGGCGTTGCGGCGGCCCTCAAAGGCGCGGCCCAGCGTAACCTCATCGGCGTACTCCAAGTCGCCTCCCACGGGCAGTCCCGAAGCTAGTCGCGTCACGGTGATCCCCAAGGTCTTGAGCATGCGCGAGAGGTACGTTGCCGTGGCCTCACCCTCGAGGTTAGGGTCGGTGGCGATGATGATTTCCTGAATCTGGGCATCGTTGAGGCGCGTGAGCAGCTCGCGAATGCGCAGCTGATCCGGGCCGATCCCGGCGATGGGATTAATCGAGCCGCCGAGCACGTGGTAGCGGCCACGGAAGGCGCGCGTGCGCTCAACAGCCAGGACGTCCTTGGACTCTTCCACGACGCAAATGACGGTGGGATCCCGTCGCGTATCGCGGCAAATATTGCACAGTTCCGATTCGGTGACGTTGAAGCACACGGTGCAGAACTTCACGCGTTCCTTGACCGTCACGATCGCGCGGACCAGCCGCTGCATGTCCTCGGTGTCCGCCTCCAAGATATGGAAGGCGAGCCGCTGGGCCGACTTCGGGCCAATCCCCGGCAGGCGTCCCAGCTCATCAATGAGCTCCTGAACTGCTCCCTCGTACACAATGCCTCTTGTCTATTACTGGTTGATACAACTAATGAGTGGAACGGGCTCAGTGTGAGCCGTTGAGCGGGCGTTCCTCGACGAGCACTCCGCCAAGAATACGTTCGACGGCGGCCTGGCCCACCACCCCGGATTCCTCGATCGTGACGTCATCCGGACTCGGCACATCCTCAACGTAAGGGGTGTTGGCCTGTGCCGCCGGCGCGGTGGCTCGGGCCGCCTGAGCCGCCGGGCTATTGGCCAGGCGCTGGTACATACTCAGCTTCTCGCCGGGCAGACTCTCGCCCTGGACGTCCGACGCCGGAGCCTCCTGCCGCTGTTCCGTCGCCTCTGCTGTTGCTTGAGCCAGCGGATGCGAAACGGTGCGAACCGTCGGGTAGGTCTCGGACGCGCCCAGAGGTGATCCCGCTACGGGCAAGGCCGCGTTGAACTTTGGCTCCTGATCCACAGCTGCTGCGGGTGCGGATTCAGCCTGCGCGGGGGTGGCCTCTTGCGCCCAATCGGGTGCGTTGGAGATGGCCCCCCATCCGGGATCGGCTACCTTGTCACGGCTCGCCTGACCCAGCGAGACGCCCCAGTCCTGCACGGATTCGCCGGCAGGCGGGGTTGTTTGTTGGGCAATTTGTTCGGCCAACATGGCACTGCGACGAGGAACCTCGGTGACGACCGGTGCCGCAACGGGGGCTTCTTCAACCGGGGTGTCCCAGCCCGTGGTCCAAGCCGAAATGGGTGAGACCTTGGGCGGGGAGTACGCCGGAGCGGGGGCTGCCTGAGGTTCTGGGGTTGTCGCTGAGGCATAGGGGTCACCTTGATACGGATCAGCCGGGGCGTAATCAGCAGGCGGGTACGACTCCGGCTCGTCCCACGGATCGCTGGGTTCGGTGGGGCCATCCCAGGGGGCCTGCTCGGGAACAGCTGCCTGAACCGGTGTGGGTGTCGGAGCGGCGGTGGGTGTGGGTGCTGGGGTCGCTTGAGGTGCAGCTTCTACAACCGGTGCCACGGAAGCTGCCGGGGCTGTCGGAGCAGCAGTCGCTATCGGTGCAGCGGGAGCGACCGGTAGTCCCCACGAATCCTGCGGTGCGGCTACCGCCTGCGGGGCAGGGGTGCCGTTCCCTTCACTCCGAGGTGAAGGGCTATCGCCACGTACTTTTGGGTTTGGTTCAGAGCTCGCCTTCGGCGCTTCGCCGTCAACAGGCAAGATCTGGACCGTCAGGCCCAGGACCTCGTGGATGGCTTGCTGCAAATTCGCGAGGTGCCCACCGTTACTGAATGTGGTGATGAGGCCCGTGGAGGGGAGTCCTACGCGGAGTTCTTGACCATCGAAGGTCTGCGGCACAACATTTTGATTGACGATGGCCCACGATGCCATGCGGATGTTCCGCACAGCTCCGAGGATTTCGGGCCATGCACGACGAATGACCTCAATGCCTGTGGAAGCACTGCCCGTGTTTCCGGAATGGGTGGGTGCGGCGTGCGCAGGCGCGTGCTCCTGAACCGGCGGTGTTTGAACAGCTGCGGGGGATGGTGCGGGTGCTTGTTCAGGAGCCGGAGCAGCAGCAGGCTCAGGCGCCTGAGTGCGAGGTGCCCGATTTTCAAACTGGGTGCCCTGCTCGTGAGCGGAGGGGGACTCGAAACTGGGCATCCCCTCCGGTGTCGGCAAATCATCCCAGGTACGAACCGGCGCGGGAGCAACCGGTGCAGTTGGTGCAGGTGCGGCAACTTCCGGAGCGACAACTGGCTCCGGAATGGTCGCGGAGGATGGGGGATTTGAACCCCCGAGGGTGTGGCGAGCAGCCACTTCGGCGCCAGCGGCCTCCTTGGCACGGGCCAGTTGAGCGCGAACGGCGGCCAATCCGCCACCATTTGAGTCAGCTGCTGCATGATCCGAGCTGGCCAGGGGAGCGGAGGGCTGGTTCTGAGCTGCCGGAGCACTAGCGAGCGGCGCGGTGCCAACGTCACTGGGGGAGCCAGCCGGGGCGGCGGCGGGTGCGCCACCGTAGTTGAGTCGTCGTTCCAGCTGATCAAGCCGGGTCGCCATGCCACGGCTCGTGGAATCGGCGCTGGGCAGGAGCAATCGAGCGCCCAACAATTCCAGGTGAAGCCGCGGTGAGGTGGCGCCTGTCATCTCGTTGAAGGCGGCATTCGTGACATCGGCTGCGCGGGAGAGTTCGGCGGCACCGAGCTGGGCTGCCTGAGTCTGCATGCGGGCGATGAGTTCGTCCGGGGTGCCGCGCAGGATGGCGTGGGCGCTTTCCGGCATGGCCTGAACGATGATGAGATCGCGGAATCGTTCCAGGAGATCCTCGACGAAGCGTCGGGGATCGTGCCCGGTCTGGATGACCCGGTCGACGGATTTGAAGACGGTGGCCGAATCGTTGGCCGCCAGCGCCTCAACCACATCGTCCAACAGTGAGGAGTGGGTGTAGCCCAGCAGGTCGACGGCGAGATCGTAATCCAGACCTGCCGTGCCGGCGCCCGCCATGAGCTGGTCAAGGACGGAGAGTGAATCTCGGACGGATCCGCCACCGGCACGAACAACGAGGGAAAGCACACCGGGGGCAACGGCTACGTTTTCGGCCTCGCACAACTGTGCCAAATACGCCATGAGTGGCTCCGGAGGCACCAGCCTGAAGGGGTAATGGTGTGTGCGGGAGCGGATGGTGCCAATGACCTTGTCCGGCTCGGTCGTGGCAAAGATGAACTTGATATGTTCCGGCGGTTCTTCAACGATCTTGAGCAGGGCGTTGAATCCGGCGGAGGTGACCATATGAGCCTCATCGATGATGAAGATCTTGTAGCGGTCACGGATGGGGGCAAAGGTTGCGCGTTCGCGCAGATCGCGGGCATCGTCAACGCCACCATGGCTCGCGGCGTCAATTTCAATGACATCGAGCGAACCGGCGCCACCGCGTGCCAACTCGACACAGCTATCGCACTCACCGCAGGGGTGAGAGGTGGGGCCCTTGGCACAGTTGAGGCAGCGGGCAAGGATGCGCGCGGAAGTGGTCTTACCGCAACCGCGGGGACCGGAGAAGAGGTAGGCGTGGTTAACGCGGTTCTTATCAAGGGCAGCCATAAGGGGTGCCGTGACATGTTCTTGGCCGATGACCGTGGCAAATGAATCCGGGCGGTACCGGCGATACAGGGCTGTTGGTGCGCTCACAGTTGAAACCCTATCTAATCCGCCTGACAAAATGCCGCTTTGGTGCTGCAAATCCGGCATATCTGGGGATAAATAAAAGACCCCTCATGCACCCGCCAGAGCCCGCTTACCCTTGCTACCTTCCGGTCCTGGGGGAGTTCACAGGGTGACGCCACATGAGGGGCCGGGAACTAGCTTACCTGAGAGTGGCAGTACGGGCGAATCCGGGGTGGACAGTTGCGGACATTTCAAAAATATAAGGCGGGTGGTACCTTCACGAGAGGGGCTTCAACAACTAAAAAACGGCCCAGCACCATGGACGCCCCGGTGCAACAAGAGTCGGTTTGGGAGTGAATTACTATGCCAGGTTATGGATTCTTTGAATGGATCTTTTGGGTATTGGCCTTCGGTTTCGGAATCCTTGCCTTGATGCGATCTGAAGTTATGTCCACCCAGTCTTCTCAGAAGAAGAATGGCAACTCGGGCCAGCAAATTCTCTTGTGGCTTGTCACGGTTGCCTTTGCGTTGGCTGGATTCGTCACTGCTGTTCTCGCCATGCGGGCCGGTCACTAAAGTTTTTAGGCCAAAAATCGCATTTGCTAAAAACGTGACCGAGGTCATAAGGGTTGGCGAGTTCGAGAATTCCTGTTGCTCGGATTGTTAGGGCAAAATCCCTGCAACGGCGGGGTGTGGGTGACCTTATCGGCTCATCCAGCACCGCCCGCGTGCGGAAATTCTTGGAGCTTTCGGGGCTGCCAATGACGGCAATTCCTCCCCTTTGGGGCAAAAGCGTGAAGTGGCCCCAGTGTTCGATTCGTGACTTTGGCACTTTGTCAGGTACTCTTGAACCTGCCGTGTTCTGCACGGCAAGCTGGAGGATTCGCCTAGCGGCCTATGGCGCACGCCTGGAACGCGTGTTGGGTTAACGCCCTCGGGGGTTCAAATCCCCCATCCTCCGCAAGCTAGAAGGTCCGGAATCATAACGATTCCGGACCTTCGCTCGTTAACGCCCCGGTTAGACTCATCTCGTGAGTACTCAAACATTAAACAAAATTGACCTGATCCTCAGCGACGGATCCGTTACGTCCTTGCCCGCCCTAGCCGACAAAGCCGTCTTGCTGGTGAATGTCGCCTCCCAGTGCGGCTTCACGAAGCAGTATGACGCCCTCGAGGCGCTGCATGCGCAGTTCAGCGGACAGGGTCTGAGCGTTGTGGGCGTGCCCTGCAACCAATTTGGTGGCCAGGAGCCGGGCACCGAGGAAGAAATTGTGGATTTCTGCCGCAAGAACTTCGGCGTGACGTTCCCGCTCGCCGCCAAAACAGACGTCAATGGGCCCGACGCTCATCCCCTGTACGCTGTCTTGACCGAGGATGGTGCCGAGCCCATTAAGTGGAACTTTGAGAAGTTCTTGATTTCCCGCGACGGCGAGGTGCTGGCCCGCTTTGAATCGGCCGTTACCCCGGATGCTCCCGAGCTGGTTGCCGCCGTCGAGGCCGCGCTGCTCTAGCGGGCCAGTCCGTCCAGCCAGAATTGCAGGAAGGCCGCCCCGGCAAAGTCGTTGACAATATCCGCACCCAGTTGCAGATCGGCAGCGGTTTTGACGGGGTACGGCTTTTCCGGGACGCCCTCGGCTGGGCGCACATCAACATGCTTCACGAGATGCCCCTGGTGGTGCAGCCAATCGGCCATGGCGTAGTCGGTCCGCGAATCGCCCACCGTCCGCCAGGCCAGCGGTTCAATTCCCTCGGCAGCCAAAAGCTCGACGGCGCGACTCGCACCTAAGTCTTTGCCCAAGCGCACCGATTCAATATCCGTGGAGATGATGGACGGGTCCACGCGGTAGTCGATGCTGCCCGCTGAACCCGGAGCCTGATGCTCAAGCCGGGTGGCACCCAAGTCGTGCTTAGCCAACAAAGCCAGCGCATCGGCGTCGAACTTTACTTGTTGACCCAGGTAGACACCACTCTCTACGCTCACGTGCTGCTCCACCGACACCATGGCGCGCTTGGTCTCGTCAAAGAACATGTACTCGGCGTACGAGGTGGCCACGAGCTCGCGGATGTCGTCCCCATAAGCCTTTGGCATGGCTAGGGCCTTGTCCACGTGGATGGGGCCGGGGCCCTCGGGGGTGAAGCTGAACCAGACCGCGCCCTTTTCGCAGATGGCGTGCACCGTGGAGCCCTCAGGAAGGCCAGCCTCCAGCATGGGCGCCATGAGCTGTTCGGCGATGAAGTCATCCGAGCGACCCGTGTTGAACACTACGGGGATGCCCTGCTGGACAAGTTCGATCAGGCTCGCGATGATGCCGGGAGCTACGCGCCGGGTCACGGGGCTGGCGAGCGGGCCATCCACATCGAGAAGAAGGGCAAGCGGGGGATGCAAAAGAGTCATGCCCCATGTTCCCAGTACCGCCGTGTGAAGTGCCACTTTGTGTAACCTTTTGGCGACACACCCGGCGACGCGGGGGCGAGGCAGTTCCTTTAGGGCGTTCGAGTCCCTAGTCTGAAGGGGTGATCTTCAAAGCTGTTGGCGACAATCGCCCCTACCCCGACCATGGCCACGTGACGCCCAAAGACTGGGCCGGCGTTCCTCCGCGTCAGGTCAGGCTCGCTGAATTGGTCACGACCAAGGCGAAGCTCGACCTGGAAGCGTTGCTGGCCGAGGACTCCACGTTCTTTGGTGACCTCTTCCCCCACGTCGTGCAGTGGCGAGACACCCTGTACCTGGAGGATGGCCTGCATCGAGCCGTCCGAACCGCCCTGCACCAGCGCACGATCTTGCATGCCCGAGTCTTGGTGATAGATGACTAGCCCTCCTGCGGGGCCGCCCTCAGGCACTCCCGCAGAGAAGAACGACGGCGCTCACCCCGCCACAGTGCCCAGCCCGGACACGGACGATGCAGTCCTCCTCACCACTGGCCAGAAGCGTCGTGCGGTCCGCGAAGAGCGGCGGCAGGCCAAGGACGCGGCGTATGAGCTGCGACAAGAACGCAAGAGAGCCAAAGACGGCACCTCGTTGCGCGGGCACCACATTGTCAATGCCCAGGGCCTAGCGGAGGCCTTCCCGCCGCCCGAATCACCCGAGCTTGAAACTTTCACGGTGCGCAGACGCATCCTCCACGGCAGCATCTTGGTGATCTTGCTGGCCCTCTTGGTGGCCGGCCTCGTTTTAGCGGGCATGGTGCAGCGTGGCGAACTGGATCTCAGACCCGGTTACAGCAAGCCCACCCCTCCGCCGGAGAGCTGCCCCTCCGAGATTCTCAGCTATGCGCCCAATACCTCTGTCACCGTTAACGTCTTCAACGGCGGAAGCACGGAGGGCCGGGCCGGGCAGGTCGCCGAAGACTTGAAGAAGCGTGGCTTTGTCGTCAAAGACATTGCCAATACGACCACCGAATTGGCGGCCCCGTCCGTGATTATTGCCGGGCCTCAGGGGCATGCCGCGGCTTTGACGTTGCAAAAGAACTTCCCCAATAGCGAATACGTGGAAGACAAGCGCGTGGACGCCACGGTGGACGTTATTCTCACTGCCAACTACGGCGATCTGGTCCCCGAGATCAAGGTGGATATGGAGCCGGGCGTGCTGTCTTGCCCGCGCCTGAGCCCGCCGCCGAGCACCCCGGCTGTGGCAACGCCGGTACCGACCGCAGCCAAATAATTCCGCCACATGGGGGACTTCGCCACGCCCTCCGCTTTTGTTCGTTGAGTCGTCAGGTCACGCCCTTATCGAAGCTCCAGAGGGGCGTTATGTGCCAAGTCAACGCAGAATCAGGCATGCCCGACGCCGAGAATGCCCACGGCCTGCTCCACACAGTGCCCCAACTATTGGAGAACCATAACGTGGCCCGTTTAGTCCAGTGTGATCGGGTGGCCGTCGGAGTCAAAGGCGGCACCCACGCCAGCTTGGATGAAGCGGACTGCTGCGGCGATGCGGTCCTCATCCGGAGTGTCTGAATTCCGGCGGGACGCGCTCGCCGTGAGTGATCCGTGAATGAGCTGCACGAGTCCCTCGATCTCAGCCTCGGGCAGGAACTTCTGCTCCATGCCGTCGCGCAGGATGCCGATGAGGATCGTATTGAGCTCGCCCACATGCACGCCAAGCTTGGAAAAAGATTCGCTGGAGAGCACCGAACGCATGGCCGGGCCTGGCGGCAGGTGGCGACGTGTGAGGTCTTCGAGCTGCGCGCGCACGTAGAGGGCCAAGCGATCCACGGGGTTTTCTAGGTCTTGCAGGCTCGACTTGAGATCGGTGACAAACTTGCCGGTTTCATCCAGTGCGTAGGCAACTAGAAGCTGTTCCAGATCGGCAAAGTAGTTGTAGACGGCGGTTCGGCCCACGCCGGCAGTCCGGGCAACGTCGGTCATGGTCAGACCGGGCAAACCGTGGGTAAACAACAGTTCGCCAAAGGCGTTGAGGATCTTGCGCTGCGTTTGCTCGCGCTGCGCCGCGTTCGTGGGGGCGGCTATTCGAGGCATAGTGACAGTTTAGCGGCATTTCGTCAGCAAAAATATTTCTTGAACTCTTAGCGTGCGATGGCGGCTCGCCGAATGGCGAGGACTCGGAGCACGGCGGCGCTGACATCGCGCTCGAAGGGTAGCTCCTCCATGCTCAGCTCCGAGGCGGCGAGAGCTTTGTCGATGCACTTGGCCACGAGTCGTTCGGGTATGTGGAGGGTGCGGCCAAAGCGCAGCCAGTCGTTGCGTGTCAAACCGGTTCGGGCACCCGCGCTGCCGCCCACCGGCAAGGCAAGCCCCGGATCTCGGGAGGGGTCGCCGTCGAGCAGGTCCGTCAAGATGCCGCCGGGCACGCCAGCGGCAAAGCCCTGCTCGATTTCCGAAGCCAAGGTGCACTGCAGATCGTAGGCCGGAGCCACGAGCCATTCGCCGTTGTCTTGCTGCACCACGGAGATATTCTTAGCGTGCAGATTGCCGTTGCCCGTCAGCCAGGCAAAAAGGAATTGCAAGAAGATATTGCGGGCCGCCAATGCCTGCGAGGCGCACATTTTCACGGCCGCCACTGCGACAGCCTCACTGGGCACGGAGAACTTCCGCCCCGGCGAAAGGCCCATGAGCTGGGCGCAGTCCTCAACCGCCAGGGGCCCACTGGGGGACCGGTCAAAACGCGAGATAAGCAGCGCGGCTTGACCCACGCCGTCGTACACCAGACGGGCATTCGCGACCGGGATGGACAGGGCGCGGGCTTTATTGAGCAGCAGGAATTCCGTTTCGACCTGACGTTCGTGGCTGCCGTCGTTGAACTTGAGGATGTAGGCGCGCGTGGGGTCTTTGTCGTGGCGGTAGGAGGCCGTGACCTTGTCCTGCATTCCGGCGAGCGACGAGAGGTCAACGGGGCCGGGGACGGCGGCAAAGTCGGCAAAATTGATGTCGTCCATGGTCTTGGTGACCGTCAACAGCGCTGGGATGCTCTGTGGTTTCTCGCCGGCTGGCACGATCTGCACATCGCCCACAGGGTTCTCGCCCGCCGCCAGAAGTAGCGAGAACTCATCCGAGATGGTGGTCTTGACGGCCCAGCGGAGCTTGGCGAGCCGTTCACCTTCGGGGAGCAGGCCGGCAAAAAACGCCGGGACGTTGCCGTGGCCCAGCGTGACGGGAACGTCGAGGGCGGGAAGAGTCGAGGCGATCGCCGGTCCGCCATCGTTGAGGTAGCTGCGCAGGTAGCTAAACACCACACCGCGGTCTGGGCTGCGGGTCAGTGTTGCGGCCGCGCGGCCCTTCTTGAAAATCACGGCCTGCGTGACGGACTTGGCGTACTCGAGGTTTTTCATGTGCCCGTGACCTGCAGGCTCAGCGTCATGCCCAAGGCAGAAGAGACCGCGGTCAAGATGTCGAGGCGGACAGTTTCACGGCCATTTTCCAGATCACTCAGGACCCGGGTGGAAATATCGGCCAGATCCGCGGTCTCGCCCTGCGTGAGGTTCAGGCTTTTGCGTCGGGCGCGTAGGGCGGCGCCAAGCTCGGCAACGTCCATCGTGGCACTTCCTTCCCAGCCGCATCGCTGCATGTGTTCCCGGGCTCTGCCCGTTGGCACCATCCTAGGCTAAGCCCGTCGATATTCTGCATGATCATGCCGAATTATTTCTATGAGACGCCGGTCATGACATGTGCCACGCATTCGTTAGGGTTGTCCGGTGACTAATTTTCTTGTGAAGCAGCCGTGGACCGGACGAATCGGCGCTCTCCTCGGCATCATGGTGATGGCGCTGAGCCTGCGCACCGCGGTCTCGGTGGTCCCGCCGCTTCTCGGGGAACTCAAGGGTGAACTTGGCTTCACCGCGGCAACCACCGGCCTCCTAGCCATGTTGCCGCCGCTCCTTTTTGCCACCTTCGGGCTCGTGACCCCCATTCTGATTCGCCGCTTCGGCCTCGAAAAGGCGCTGATTGCCGCCGTCGTACTGGCCGTGGCGGGGCAGCTGGGCCGCGCCACGACCGACGCCGTCTGGCCATTCCTGGGCCTGACCGCCGTGGTCATGGCCGGGTACGGCATTGGCAATGTGGTGTTGCCGCCGCTGGTAAAAAAGTACTTCCCGGACCGGGTGGGCATCGTGACCGCGGGGTATGTGACGCTGCTGGCCGTGGGCACCGCGATCAGCCCACAGCTCGCCGTGCCGGTCGCCGGGGCTACCAGCTGGCGAGTGTCGATCGGGATGTGGGCCTCGATCAGCTTCATGGTGCTCCTGCCTTGGATCATGCAGTTTGTGCGGGACCGCAAGAAGAAGTCCGACGCCGGAACCACAGCAGCTGCCCCGTCGTCCGCGGGTGCCGGGTCAAGTCAGCACCTCCGCCCATGGCGCTCACCCGTCGCGTGGGGCCTGGCGATCTTCCTGGCCGGCAACTCGGCCCAGACCTATGTGTACTTCACCTGGCTGCCACCGTATTTGTCCGGCCAAGGCGTGGACGCGGCAACGGCCGGAACCGCCCTGGCCTACTTTGCCATTCTCGGGCTTCCGGTCAGCCTCTTGGTGCCCTTGTGGGTGCCGCGCATGAAGAATCCCATCGTCGCCATCAGCCTCTTTGCGCTGTGTTGGGCCACAGGCCATCTGGGGCTCTACCTTTCTCCGCTGGATGGCACCTGGCTGTGGGTCACCTTCGCCGGACTTGGCCAGGGCACCTTCGCGACGGCCCTGCTCATGGTCAATCTGCGCTCACGGACAACACACGGCTCCTCCGTGCTGTCCGGATTTAGCCAAGGCTTGGGCTACGCGGGTGCCGGTGTTGTGCCGCTCGTGTTCGGCTCGATTCACGACGCCACGGGCAACTGGACCGTGTCCTTCGCCTTGCTGGGCGTGTGCCTGCTCGTCATGATGACGGGCGCCGTCATGATCAATGCCAAGCGGTATATCGAGGACTCGGCTGCGGAGCCGGCGTCGTCCTAGAAACTCGAGGAACTGCCCGAACCGGAGAAACTTCCGCCGCTGGAACCGTAGCCGGAGCTGCTCCCGCTTGAGCTGGCCTGGCTGCGGTCCGAGCTGACCTCGCTGCGTCCCGAGGCGTAGCCAACGTTGAAGGAGTGCACAGGGTAGAACATGGACCAGCTGTAGACCGAGCCCAAAATGGTGCCCTGGCGGCCATAAGCATCCTGCTGGCGGGTGCTTCCCATGGCTTTCTCCATGGTGGCTTTTTCGGATTTAGTTTTGGTGAACTGATCGATCATGGCGGTTGAGTGTTGTTTGAGGGCCTCGGTGAGCTCTTCGTTCATACCGCGGAGGGTATCGAGCGCAGCGTCGGGGGAGATCCGCGACGATTGAAAGTCTGCCCCGAGCTGCTCCAGGCGCTGCGTGAGGTGGGCATGGAGGGACGCGAGAGCGACTGTGCTGGGCAGACCTTTGGCCTCCGACTTTTCTAGGAGTGGAGGGAGTTGGTCTAGATCTGCGCGCAGGGGTGCCACCTGGCGATCCCAGGCGCCCTCCCATCCGGCGTAGCGATTCAAGAGGGTATTGGTGTCGCCGATGACGTCATCCAAGGTGTCGAGCTGTGCGGCCAGCTCGGCATACTTTTTGACGACCTTAACGTTCCCCGCCGTGGAAAGATCCTTCTTGCTGAAGGCATGGGATTGCTCATTGAGCTCCCGAGCCTGGAGGTATTCCGTCATGAAAAGCCGGTACTTTTCCAGGACGAGGGAGCCGTAACTAGACTCCCCGGGGATGGTCTTAGCGTTGAGTTCGGTGACATCGAGGGCAAGGCTCACGCTTGAGTATCCGGCGTCGCCGTTCTTGAGATGCTCGGCGGCTTTCCTGCGATTGTTGGCACGAATCCCGGCCCGTGTTCCGATGCCGATGACGGCCAGACCGCCCACGATGCTGCTGGTGATGATGAAGCCAGCCGAGAGGTACCAGGGCTGATTGATGAGCTTCGCCGCTTTTTTGACGCCGGCAATCGTGCCCTCGGTCCACTGCGCTTCGCGAAAGAGATCCTTGGTAGATTCCTGGATGGCCTCCTGCTTCGACAAGGACACCTTGCGGTCCTCGCCCATATAGGTGCCAACCTTGCGAGCTATGGGATCCACGGCAAAGATGAACAAGCCGTCCGCCCACTTTTGCTCGTCCGCGCTGAGCCATTCCGGGTGTTGTGCGCGGGCAAGTTCCAACACATCGGAGTTGATCTGGTCGGTGCCGTTCTCGCCCTCGATGGTCACGACGGCCACCTTGGTGGGCTCGCGGAAGTCGATTTCCTTGAGGGCTGCCAGCAACTGAGGCTGATACAGCACACCCGCCGCGTCCGCGACAACAATGTCCGTCGGCGGCGCAGCCATGGCCGCCGGAGCCACGCCAAGAATGGCCAGGAGCGTCAGCGCCACAATACCCAGAATTTTCTTCACAGCTCCCCATTTCAAGGCCAAGACGATGTGACGACTCTACAGATACCGCAGGATGCCAAGCTAACAAACGACGGCGTTTCCTGATTCAGGCGGTCTGGCCCAAGCGTGCCATTGCCCAGTCCCAGCGCAGCAGTTCCTGCTCCAGACGCAATTTCGGGGCGAAAGTTCCATTCTGAAGCGCCGCATAGAGAGCACTCTCCGCGACGCTCAGATGCGTCAGCACGGCATGCGAGGGGGCATCCTCGTGCCCCCAAAAATCGCGGTGTTCCAATAGCGTTTCCTCGTCCATGAGGATGCTGCGCACGTGAGGGTGGTGGGAGCGGAGCTGGTCAAGAATCTGGAAGCCGTGGGTATCGATATCGCCCCAGTAGAGCACCTCCTTGTCCGCTAACCAGACTGCGTCCCTGATTCCCTCGAAGCCGTAGCCTCCGCCAAAAACGGCAAGCGTCCGTGGCGCTGGAGGCAGCGCCAGGAAGTTGACCAAGTTCTCCGTGGTGATGATCCGGTCAACATCGGCCACGAGGGAGGTGAACGCATCCGCGGTCACCTCAATGTCGGAAATGCCGGGCAGGGGTCCCTGCATCGGGTCCAGAAACCGGATCCGGACCCTATCCGGGGCGGCAAGGAAGCCGTGCCGGCGTGCGTAATTCTTGCCCTCAAGGAGCCGTTCCGGCGTCAAAACCGACATCATCCCGTCAATGAGTCTGCGGTGATTCTCCACGAATTTTGTGTGGACGCCGGGCAGAGACAACTGGCGCAGATAGATTCCCGGTGCCGGATTCGCTGCGAGCCAGACGGCCACCCGGGCAGCGGTCAGGGCATCGTCGCCGTGTTTCAGGAGTTCCAGCGGGCGCAGCAAAGCCCAGGTTTCCAGCCCGGCAGCGATGGCCGCCACGAGCCGGGTTAGCTTTGTGAACCGGGCGGCCTCCCGCCCCATGCCCAGAAAAGCAATCTCCTCCGCGGCTGAGTTAAAAATAACGGCGGAGGGCAGCGTGTTTGCCCCGATCGTGGTGGCTCCCACCGAAACGTACTCCAGCACGCAGCCCCGGGGCGCTGGATCCCACGACGCCGCCCACGCCGCGGCCAGGGAATAGTCGCTGCGCAATTGCGTGGCACTTGGGTGCTTCAATGGTCGACGCCGGGGGTGCAGTCCCGTGGGCAGGACCAACTCGCGTAGCAGCTCGCCGCTGTTCCAGGAACGCAGCGAGGCGGTGCGGACATCGGCCGGTGTGGTCCAGGTGGGGGCCTTTCCCGCGGCGGGGCTCTTAGCGGCCACGCTTGTCCCGTTCGGCCCGGTATTCCTGAATGCTCATGTTGCGTAGCTGGGAATCTGCGCCGGTCTCGTTGGCAACAAAGCCCACGTTGGCCACGAAGGGTTCGATCACATGGATCTTTTGCAGTGGCGTGACAATGAGTAGTTGCAGTTTCAGGCGCTTGAACAGCTCCAGCCCGTACTTCGCGGATTCGTCCGAGCCGCGGCCGAAGGCCTCGTCAATGACCACGAAGCGGAAGGAACGCTGGTTGCCTGGGCCCGCCGCGATCCCAAATTGGAACGCCAACGCGGCGGCAAGGATGGTGTAGGCCAGCTTTTCCTTTTGCCCGCCGGATTTTCCGCCGGAATCCGTGAAATGTTCGTGTTCCTCGCCGGTCTCCGTCCATTTTTCAGACGCCGAGAACGTGAACCAATTGCGGACGTCGGTGACCTTGGCCGTCCACCGCTCATCTAGGCTGGTGCGCCCCTCACGGCCGCGGAAACGCTCCACCAGAGCCTCAACCTGCAGGAACTTTTGCTCCGAATACTGCTCTTGTGCGCCAATGCTACCTTCGGAACAGGCGCGCAAATCGGTGCCGAACTCCCGTACCTCCGGGTCCGAGGTGGACTGGGGTTCCAGCTGGATGTGCCGTCCGGTGTTGTACTCGATCCGGGCTAGCGACTCATTGATTTCACCGATGCGGGAGACGATGTCCTGTTTGCGGGCGTCGAGGAACGCGTTGAACCCCACGATCTCATGGATGGTGTTTTGAGTCAGTGATTCCTTGAAGCGCTCGGCAAAGCGCGGAAGATCATTCTCCGCCAGCTGCGCCAGGATCTTATTGAACTCGCCGGCGGCCTCCAATGAGGCGTCTAGATCGGTGGTTTCCGACGGGTATTTGTTGCGGAAATCGGTCATGAACCGGATGGTGGCCTCCGCCGAGCGGCTGGCTCGAAGCTGCAGGGCGTCGAGGGCGGCCTGCAGCTTCTCACGCACCTTGCTTTCAATCTTTGACGTGTTCTTGTACGTGAGGACCTCAGACTCCAGCGCCAACTGGGCGAGCCGGCCCACTTCAGCCAGCAGCCCGGCGTCGGACGTCAGTGGAGTCTCGGCAAGGGATTCGTGGCAGTCCGCGATCTGCTCGGTGATGCCTTGAATGCTGTTTTTGGTAGCGCCAATGCGCTCGCCAAGGTCACCCAACTTCTTGGTTGCTTTGTCCAGCCGCGCCTTGGTGGAGGTTTCACGCTCGGTGAGCTCACGCAGGATGTCGCTAGAGGACTCCAGGACAGCCTTCTCCTGCGCCAGGCTTTCCATGGTGCGAACCGTGGTCCGCCAATCCAGCCCGGCGAAACTTCCGACGGAAGTCACAGTACCGATGTCCTGTTGCTGCCGGCCCAAGTTGCCCAACTGGCCATCGATCCGGCCTAACCCGTCTGCCGCGGTGCGCGCATGGCACTCGGCTTGTTCCAGGGAAGAGCGCAACCGGGCAATCTTGTCGTGGTTGTCCCAGCCCAGCACATACGTGGACCGGTCCGTGAGCGCCTTGCGGTCATCCTTCTCATGGCGTCCGCCGCCTTTGAGCTGGCCGTTGATGGTCAGTGCCTTCGGGTAGCGGCGGAATTCTTCCATGGTTTCGCAGCATTGGTGGTCAAAGCGGCGGCCCACCTCATCGAGGAGGAACTCACGCATGGGTGTCCCGGGCTTGATGCTCAGCTTGGCCGCGAGGGTGCCGGCGACGGCGGGGCGCGGGGAGGAACCGTCGGGAACCTTCAGATATACCAAGCGGGCGCGCAGGTTGTTTGAGTCGACCCAGTCGCTGACTGCGGCATAGTGTCTGCCAGTCACCAAGAGGGACAAGGCAAAGCCGTGGAGTGTCCGTTCCGCGGCGCCTTCCCAGGCCGCCTCGGAATCGCGCACCTTGAGTAGCTCGCCAGCGAAGGGCAGATCCGAGATAGAAATTCCGGTTCCCTCACAGAGCCGCTCACGCAGGGCGATCAGCCAGCCGGGCAGCAAGTTCTGCCGGCTCAGTAGGCTCTTGAGCTCAACCTTAAATTCGCCGACCTGTTCGCTGGCCTCGGAACGTTGTCGGTCCAGGGTGGTGCGCTGGTCTTGCAGCCGGGCGTTGTCCTCCGCCAAGTGCTTCTTAACACCGGGCAGGGCGGCGGCGTTGGCGTCAAAGACCACCTGGTCTTCGGGCTCAAATAGACCCAGGACCTTGGCCGCCTCCGAATACGATGTATACCGTCCCCGCTGGGCGCTGGATTCGATGGAGAGTCTGGCCAGTTCGCCCTCGATGGCGGCAATCCGCCCGCCGCCGCTGTTGCGGATATCGTCGCGCAGATCGGCAAGAGCCAGGTTGAACCGGCCAACCTCCTCCGTCAGAGCCGTCTGCTGTTCCGCAAGCTTGGCACCGGCCCGCTCAAGCTCCAGCAGATGGGCTTCGCTGAGCTCCAATTTGCGGGTGGTGAACCACGGAGACAACTGCTCACGCTGCTGGTGCGCGTTGTTGTAGTCAACTGTCAGGGACGCGTGGCGGGCCGCGTTCTCCCGGACCGGTTCCAGCATGCGGATCTGGTCCTTGGCCCGCAACACGGCATCGTGGGCTTTTTTCAGGTCATCAAAGTGGTGGAGCAGGTTCTTGATGCGAGTTTCGACATCGTCCTCCTCCAGCATGTTGGTGCGCACAAAGTGGGTGATGTTCTCCACCTGCTTCATGGACACAGTGCGGTGGAACAGATCCATGGCCTGCGCCGAGCTGATGCCAAAGTGGCGCTTGAAGGCGGCGCCGTACTGGTCAAAAGTGGTGAAGGTTTTAGCGCCGTTGGCAGCAAGACGCCGCTTCAGCTTCGCGATGTCGGCGCCAAAGTCGGCAAAATCGCCCTTGATGGATTGATCGCCCTCGGCGATGGAGTAGAAACGGGTGGGCTGGCCGGCTTCCTGGGTTGCCCACAGTGTGATGGCCAGCGTGACGGTCTTGTCTAAAGCTGCGTTGTGGAAAACACCCAACACCACGGAGTATGTGCCGGGGCCGCGCAAGGCTACGGGCCGCGAGGAATCACCAATTTCACTGCGGGCGCTCTTGTGGAAGCCGCGCACGTACGACATCAGGCTGCGTTCCTTCTTCTGCGCACCTGCCGCCTTGTTGTATTCAATCCGGTTCGCAGGAAGCAGCAGCGTGGTGATGGCGTCCACCACGGTCGACTTTCCGGAGCCAATATCACCCGTGAGCAAGCTGTTCTCGCCATCGAGCCTGAACGTGCGCACATCCTTATTGAACGTGCCCCAGTTGAGCAGTTCCAGACGGTGCAGCCGGAATCCGGGGCGAGTGCCGGCGTCGTCAATGCTCAGGTCATCGAGGCTGAACAGGCCCGCCTGTGCTTGGGCACTCATGCCGCGGCCACCTTTGCTTTCTTGCTTGTCTTGCCGGTTGAAGGCCCGACGGCGGATTTCTCGCCTTCCAGCTCGGCACGATAATCGGCGAGCCGGGCATCGAATTCCTCCAGCCATTGCGCGTCAACGTAGGCCTTCAGGATACGAGCCACCTCGTAATTGTCGTCCTGACCGCGAAGTTTGCGCAGGAAACCTAGTTCGGTGACCTTTTTGATGTTGCTGGCGAGCTGGTCCAAGATACGGGCCTCGTTGCTGGATTCGGGGAGGAACACGGAGACCATATCGCCAATCTGCCCGGTGGTGATGATGAGGCGAGTTTCGCTGTTTTGTTGGTCAAATTCGGCCAGTCTGGCGCGCAGCAGGGCCAGCAGGAGGCTGACATGGAACGTCAGCTGGCGTCGGGGGATGAGGCGAGGAAGCTCCGGATCAGCGTCGGGGTGAGAACGAAGGAACGCGTAGCCTTCTGCATCGTCCAGGACCAGTTCCAGACCAAGCACGGCCACATAGTCGCGGGTTTGGGCGGAACGTTCCATGAGCCGCTGCCAGAGCTTTTCGTCGGCGTCTCGGTAGAGGACGCCCTTGAATAGTTTGGTGACCACAAGTGGGAGGCCGTCCGGGGTCCGGGGCGCTTCCTCTGCGTCGATGGAATCCGGCATGTAATCGGCAGCGCTCATGAGGGCCTCACAAAGATGATTTTTTCAACGGTGGCTTCGCGGAGACTTCCATCAGGGAGCGTCCAGGAAAGGGTTTGGGCCGAGTCCGCGTCGATGACGGCTGAAGGGGATTCGGTGGCGAGCTGGAAGTAACTGACAATTTCGGCCAGCCCCTGGCTCAGCGGAAAGGCGTCGGTGACATCCGCGAGTGTGGCTTGTTCGGCGTCGGCCAAGACGGAGTCAATGTTGGATTCGAGCCGGTGCGTGTCCACATAGAACTGGTCAAAGAGCGCGTTGGCGTCCACGTCCAGGTCTTCGGCGACGCTGACGGTGTCGTCAATTGCTACCTGGCGGCTGGGCTCATACAACGGGCGTTCGAACGGGAGGGCCACGGGCACGTCGTGGCCGGCGAGTTCGGCGAACACGCCAGTGGGCGGCGTACCCCTCACGGCGACGGCCCCGGATTCTATATTGCGGATCAGGGCCATGATGCGCTTGTTTTCAAGGAATACCTTGTCATCGAGTAGGCGCCGAATCTGCGCTGAGAGCTGGCGGACCGTGGACTGGGTTTGTTCCACAGCGGGCAGCCAGTCGTTCTGCATGGTGGTGATTTGTTGGAGGCCGTCCTGAGTGGAGAGTGCCTCGATTTGGGTGGCGCGTTCCAGTAGTTCATGTAGTTCGGAGCGTAACTGCGGAGACATGAGGTAGTCCCAAAATCCTTGGAAGGTACGGCCCTGCAGTGAGCCGCTGATGTCCTGCTGGGACGAGAATATGGACTCGAGGAGGTCGCCCTGGCCGCCCTCCCACATGGAAATCTGTTCACGCAGATTGCGGTCCAGCTTGCGGAAGTTCGCCTCTACTTCACGGAAATCGGAGAGGAGGTCCTTGGCTTGGGTGGTGAGCTGGTGGAAGTGGTCCACGGCTTCCGGGCCGGTCATGACGGGGATTTCACCGGAGCGGATCTGCTCCATTTGAGCGTCGATCTCATCTCGTTGGCGTTGCAGCTCTGCCAGCCTGGCCTCGGGGTCTGTTTCGGAGCCGTGGACTAGGGTTTTGAGGAGGTTGAAGATACTGGAGAGGCGCGATTGCGTGGGTACAAAGTCGCGTCCGCGCAGGGATTCAACCCAACGGATAACGTCCTCGGTTGCCGCGGTGAGATCGTAGACAGGTTCGTCCCGGTTATCGGCGTAGAACTTCCGCAGCCAGGCCTTGTCTGGTTCGGCCCAGTCATCCAGATATTCGCCTGCCGAGCGTGGGAACTTGTCCTCACCCAAGGAGTCTCGCAAGCTGAAAAGGACGTCATCGAGGATATCGATGAGGTCCTGGCGGCCCAGATTACGCTGATTCGGATCCGTGAAGGCTGTCATGAAAAACGTCAGGGCCAGGGGTGCATTCTGAGCGCGGAGCAGTGACCAGCCCGCGTGGTTCTCACGTAGGGAATTGATCGAAAAATAGTCCACGACGGTGCTCCGGATAGCTGGGGATGCTGCTATTTCAATCGTAGACGCTGGGGGCGACAAAGAAGCATTGCTACCTGGCCTGGCTGCTGCCTTAAATGCGACGCAGCGTTGCGTTTGATTTCTTGGAATTTCGCTCTGTTTCACCGCATGAATAGTCCCCTTCCGAACGAACAAATCCCGTGGTGTAGTGATCCTGTTACAGCGACATTCGAGCAATCCGAAGGGAAATATCGTGACAATCACGGACTCAGAAACAACAGGTCTCACCGGCCGATGGAGGGACGCAGCCACACCACGGGACACCGCCAAGTGGATTCAGCGGGCACAAGAGGTTGCCGACATCCTGGTGGTCGACGCCGTTGAACGTGATCGCGCCAACGCGACTCCGCACGAGGAGGTGCGACTACTCAAGGAGTCGGGCCTCGTCACCCTGTTGGGTCCGCGCGAACACGGCGGAGCGGGTGAGAGCTGGGAGACCGCCTACAAAGTCATCCGGGCTGTCTCCCGCGGCGACGGTTCGATCGGTCAGGTCCTTGGCTATCACTACCTCTGGGCATGGGCCGCGCGCCTCGTGGGGACCGACGCGCAGATCTCGGCAGTGGAGGAGCTTTACACGAGCAACAACTTCCTTTTTGGTGGTGCCGTCAACCCTCGTGACTCGGATCTGACCATCCGCGAGGATGGTGATGAGCTGGTCTATTCCGGTCACAAGTCGTTCTCGACCGGCGGGCAAGTTTCGGATCTGACTGTCCTTGAAGGAGTCCTCGAGGGCTCTGATACGCATATCTTCGCGATCGTCCCCACTGCTCAACCGGGCATCGTTTTTGCCAATGACTGGGACAGTCTTGGTCAGCGCCTCACAGAGTCCGGCTCCGTTGACATCCGCGACGTGCGGGTCGACTGGGCCTCGGCCGCCGGATTCACTGACCGGGTCTTCCAGCCGCTCACCTACAACACCCTTAACGTTCCGGCCATTCAACTCGTCTTCGCGAATTTCTACCTGGGCATCGCCCAAGGTGCGCTCGAGACCGCCTCGGCGTATACGCGCACCAAGACGCGGCCTTGGCCGTACGGCGGTGACAACAAGGCGCACGCGAGCGAGGAATGGTACCTCCTCGACGGCTATGGTGACCTGCAATCCAAGCTCTGGGCCGATGAGGCGCTGCTTGACAAGGCAGGTGCAGAGATCAGCGCCGTGCTTCATGCGCCGCGTGAGGAACTGACGGAGCGTCGCCGCGGGGAGATTGCTGTGCAGATCGCTGCCGGCAAGCTCCGAATTGTCGAAGACGGACTCGAAATTGCCACGAAGGTGTTTGAATTGACAGGCGCTCGGGCCTCCGCCAGTTCGGTGGGGCTCGATATCTTCTGGCGTAATCTGCGCACGCACAGTCTGCACGACCCCATCGCGTACAAGAAGCGTGAGGTTGGTGAATTTGTGTTGCTAAATCAGATCCCGGAGCCCACCTGGTACACCTAACCCTCGAGGATCCGCGGCCGGTCGATGAACTCTATGACGGTGCCGTCCGGATCGGTCACCGAAGCGATGCTGCCCACGCCGCCAGCCGCGGGTCTTGCCGGGCCATCTGGCGTACCGCCCATGGAGGCCACATACGCAAGGGTCGCCTCGACGTCGTCAACGGCCAGTGCCATGTGGTGCAGACGTGCTCCTCCGTGAATATTTGGAAGGATTTCCAGCACATCCTGGCCGTGGTGAAGGTAGCTCAGCGTGGTTTCCAGGGTGGGAATGGGAATTTGTTTGGCCACAGCCATCCCCAACTCGCGGGTGTAAAAATCGAACGTGCGATCGTGGTCTGAGGACTGCAACGCGAAGTGATCGATGGCGTGAATGTGAGGATGCGGTACCGTGCCGGAGCGGAGCGGGAGGTCCCGCTGCAGCAGCTCGATCGAGACGCCGTCGGGATCGCGCACAATTGCCTGGCGGCCGGCACCCGAAGCGGCAACCCGAGGTTCCACTACCGGCTCGGCACCACGCTCCACAAGGCGCGCAAAGTCATCGTCCAGATTGTCGCTGTAAAAACCGAGATGGTTCGTGCCGACCGGCAGGGTGTTGTCCGCGAAGGACAAGAGCTCCACGAGGCCCTGAGCCAGCTGGAGGTACACAATGTCCATCCCGGCCGCCTCAACTCTGGTCTCCCAAACCTTCTTGGCCCCGAGTACCCTCGTGTAAAAGTCCACAGACGCGTCAAGATCGGTGACGACGATCCCTATGTGGTTTAGCTCGTGGATCATGACGTGCTCCTCTTCGATTGCTTAGCGTTGAACGCGGGCGGTTCCGACACGATAAGTGTCAAAGGTGGGGGAGGCGATGACCTCTGCCAAATCAACGGCCATTCCGATGGTGGCGGATCGGTAGATCGCATGAATCGTGGTCAGCGTGCTGGCGGCATCGGCGATGGTGGTCAAGGCGCGCTCACCGGTGCGGATGGCGTTCACGAGGTCTGCGAACTGCCGTGCATGCCCAGAGGAGCTCGACGTGGCATCACGGTGGCAGGCGTGGTTGGGACTGTGTACCTGGTTGCCAGTTCCATGCAGTCCCATGTCACCCACAGGGGTCCCGTTGGCCAGGTGTAGGTAACTGAGTCCGTCGTGTTCGATGACGGCGCTGCCGGTGGTTCCCATGATTTGCAGCCGGGTTGCAAGTCCGGGGTAGGCAGAGGTGGTGGCGTGAACCGTTGCTAGGGCGCCGGAGGAGAATTCGACGACGGCCGCAAGCGTGTCCTCAACATCGATCCGCTCATGGGCGAGCCGGCGGCTGCTGGCGTTGACGCGAACCGGTTCACCGAGGAACCAAAGGAGCAGGTCAAGAGTGTGGATCCCTTGGTTCATGAGCGCCCCGCCGCCGTCTTGAGCCCAGGTTCCGCGCCAAGCGGCCCGATCGTAATACTCCTGGCTGCGCCACCACCCCACGGAGGCAACGCCGGAGGTCAGCTGTCCCAGGCGGCCGGCGTCGAGCGCTTTTCGAACCGTAGTCACAGCGGGGCTGAACCGATTCTGGCTGACGGAGGCGCAGACAAGCCCCCGTTCCTCAGCCTTTGCGGCCACCTGCGCGAATTCCAGCGTGCGGGCGAGATCTACATCGAGCGGCTTTTCCAGGAGCAGGTGCCGGCCCGCGGCAAGCACCTGGGTTCCGATGTCGATGTGAGTGCCAGTAGGGGTAACCACGGAGACCAGCTGGACCCGCTCATCACGCAGCACGTCCTCGAGGGTGCAGGCCCTGACGGCAGGAGCATTCCAGCCGCTTTGGTTTTTGTCGATGAAGGCTTGGGCACTGGCGACTGAGCGTGACCCAACGGCTACAAGTTCCAGCCCGTCAGTGCATTCAATCGCCGCGGCATGCGTCTGCGCAATAGCGCCGGTGCCGATAATTGCGGTCCCGATGGGCGCCCTCATGCCTTCGCACCATCACGTGGCGTATCCAGCCCAAGGCTCATTTTTAGTGACAATGCAAGGCTCCTATGGCTTACGGCGGCCATGAGAAGTCTGCAAGGTATAGTGGCCTAGATTGCCTAATCTAGCGCAATTACGATCCATTTGGCAATCGGTTGCCATGATTTTTCGTGACCAGCGGTAACCAGTGTGAATGCTGGCCTACTTCCGCTCCTCCGCGTACCTCGGAGCCATGGACTCCATCTGCTCCATAACCAGCTTGATCGCGGCAGGCTGCTTGTCCGGCGGATATCCGTTCAAGGTCAGGAGCCGTTTGATGGAGGATCGCAGCTTCGCTCGGACATCCTTAAGAGCTGGCGTGCAATCTCGGCAAGCCGGTGGGGGCCCGCGTCGTGGCACTATCAGCAGGGCCTCGCGTTGGCGTAGTTGTGAACTGATATGCGGGGTTATCAGGCGGAAACAGTTCAAAAATCGGCCACCACCGGTGGCATCATTGAGGCATGAGCGAAAAAGAAGAATCCACCCTGCGTTCCGTTGAGCTGACCCGCACTGCCACCGCCGTATATACAGTCCGTAATGCCTCGGGAGCGGAGATACAGTTCGGACATGGCGAAGGCCTGTTCAGCCCTGTCGAATTGCTACTCGCCGCGATTGCCGGTTGCTCGTCCATCGACGTAGACACCGTCACTGCCCGCAGCGCTGAGCCCACTAGCTACACAGTGACTGCCACCGGCGACAAGCTGGTCGAGGACAGCGCCACCCGCATGGACAATCTGAACCTCGCCTTCAATATCAACTTTCCGGACACCGAGGGTGGCCAGAAGGCTGCTGGCATGGTGGAGCGCCTTGCGCGGCTCTCGCACGAGAAGTACTGCACCGTTTCGCGGACCGTGGAGCGCGGCACCCCCGTCGCGCACACTCTCAACGTCACCGTCGGCGACACCACGGACTGACCAGACCGTCGGCGACCCGAGGCAATTGTGCAAGAGGTGCTTGCACAATTGCAGACGGCGTCTGCAACATTGCTTTCGTTCACCCGTCGCCCAGCTCGGCCTCCAGAAGTTCGATGCTTGGCAGGCTCGTGGTGAACTCCTCGGGCAGCGAATCCACGATCTGAGTCTTCCATTCCGCGACCCCGATCGGGCCGCTGTACCCGCGCAAGGCGTACTCTGCCACCACATTGTTCTTGGTCTTGCACAGGAGCAGGCCGATGGTCGGCTTGTCGTCAGGCTGGGCCATCAGGTCATCCACCGCGGACATGTAGAAGCCCAGTTGGCCAAGGAAACCGGGGTCAAATTTGCCTGCCTTGAGCTCAACCACAACGAAGCTGCGCAGCCGGAAGTTGTAGAACAGCAGGTCGGCAATGAATTCGTCCCCGCCGATCACCAATCGGATCTGTCTGCCCACGAATGCGAAGCCCTGGCCGAGTTCCAGCAAGAACTTCTCAACGTGGTTGACGAGCTGCGACTCCAGCTCCGCTTCATTGTGCCGATCTGTCATGGACACGAAGTCGAAGATGTACGGATCCTTCATGGTCTGCTGCAAAAGATCCGAATCAGCGGCAGGAAGAACGGCCTTAAAATTGCTGACGGCTTGGCCGGAACGCTCGTGCAGGCGCGTCTCTATTTGGTGGACAAGCACGTTGCGAGACCAGCCATGTTCGACGGCGGCAGCCGCGTACCAGAGGCGGGTTTCAGGATCGCTGAGCTTCTGCATGAGAGCAATGTGGTGGTACCAAGGCAATTGTGAAAGCGGCGCTTTCACAATTGCTGCACCCTCCCATGTTGATGCGAAGGATCGCATGAAAAGAAAATTTCGAGGCGAGAACCCCTTCAAGCCGGGAAACTTGTCCCGCAGGTCTGCTGAGAGCCTGTCGATAACTTTGGTTCCCCACCCTTCCTGGCTCTGCCGTTCAAGAATTTCTTTGCCAACAGCCCAGTACGTTGCAACAAGTTCCTGGTTGACTGCTGCAACGGCCCGGACACGGCCGGTGGAGATTCTGCTGGAAACGGTATTCAACAAGTCGGGGTACCACTTGGGCATCCCGCTTCGCGCCGGCGTGGGCGGGAACGCCGGGGCTTCTTCATTCGGATCGCTGAACGTGGACATGAGCAAACCTCTTTCGAATCTTGCACTGTTCCTGTGACCCAGAATCTACGCGCAGGGGTCTGACATCATTGTGAGATGGCCAAGAACAACAAGGGCAGCAAGGCCCGCACATCAACCACATCAGTCAGCGAACGGCGGACGGTTCTGGCCGTGGACGCGGTGGCTCCGGCATTCGCCGCATGGTGTAACAACATGCCCGGGCTGCCAGAGGGGGCAGTAGAGGACTTGCTCGAAGCCGTGAGGGCCCTGGCATCTGCCTACTTCAAACTGGTGCCCGCATCCGATGTCACTAGCTTTGAGCCGTACGCCTTTGGCCAAGCTATGGCCGCCGTTGTCGCTGCTGAGGCTGAAGAGGACACCGAGTTCATCTTTGTCGCCATCCGCACCTACCTGTTTTTCCTCGAAGAAACCAAGGGGTGGACCGGAAGTCTGGAAGACTTGGCTGAGGTATTCACGCTGTTTTATGACGACGGCGAACCCACCTTCCCTGGCATCGACCAGCCGGAGCTGACAGCGGAGGAAGAGCTTGTCGGGTTTGAAGCCACCCCTCTGGTGCGGCGTACGGAAGCTCTGCTCCGGTGGATTGGTCCTGGTGCCGCAGTGACGTCCACGGGCGCCTTGAAGCTGAAGGATATTGAAGCGGCCGCTGCGGCCGTAGGTGTTGTTGCACGTGGAGCAAAGGCCGGGGTGAAGCGGGGACAGCTTCCTGAGGGGCGCATTGCCACCGTGAAATCCATGTACGAAGTCCCACTCCTGGCAAAGATGTGGGCAGCTCTGGAAGGGGCACGTCTGATCGACGTCGGCGCCACGAGGGTGTGGTTGACTCCGAGTGCCCGGATTCTTCTTGAACCGGGCCACCCGCAGCGGCGTGAAATGGTGGGCTCCTTCATTAACCATTTCCTTGCCGTGGCAGTTTTTGGGGAGCAAGACTGGGCTCCTTGGGTTGGGCAGGCTGCTGCTGCCCAAATCTCTTTGCTGTATACGGCCTGCACAGGAGCGGATATTCCTGCCTCAGCACTGACCGAGCCTGAGGCCCTAAAAGCCGTGGGCCTCGACGATGCAGGCGCGCAGCTGTTGCGTGAGCGCATGAATGAGCTGTCCGAGCTGGGCCTGATCACAATGGGTGAGACCATTGCCGTTCCTCCAGCGGTGATTCCCGCTGTCGTAGCCCTCGTTCAGGGCGGCTTTGCAAACGACGACGAGGACAGCTCCGGCATCGACCTCGACTTTGGTGCGGGCTCCGAGCCATTCAGCGGCGGCCTCGATCCGTTCGCACCCCCTGCAGCACCAGCCGCAGCTTCACGGAAGCTGCCGCGGTCCGCTATGAAGAACCTCAATGCGCCGATCTATCAACTGAAGGTATCCCTCAACTACCTTTCACCGCCCATTTGGCGACGCCTGCTGGTTCGCTCGGATGCCACCCTCGGCGACATGCACCTGATCCTCCAGAATTCCTTCGGGTGGGAAAACTGTCACCTGCATGCCTTCCAGGTTGGCGGGCGCAGGGGAGTCGTCTACGGTGCCCCGGACACGGAATCGTACGACCATGAGGAGCTGGACGAGAACGCCTACACGCTGGGAGGGGTCCTACCCGCCGAAGGTGATTTCATGGAATACACCTATGACTTTGGTGATAACTGGGAGCACCTCGTCAAAGTGGAGAAGATCCTGCCCGCCGATGCCCAAGCCCCCTTAGCGCGCTGCACCGGTGGCCGCGGTCGTGGGCCCGTCGAGGATTCCGGCGGCGTGCGTGGTTGGTCGACCATCATCGAATGCGGCAATGACCCCAAGCATCCTGAGCGCGAGCGGTACCGCGAATGGCTGGGCCTGAACCGTGGTGAAAACTTTGACACCAAGGCCTTCGACAAGGACGCGGTCACAAAGGTGCTTGCCCGCCTTTTCTAACATCCTGCCAAGCAAGAAGGCTGGCAAGTACTTCCTCGACGTCAAGGCAGCCAACCTGGACTCTTGGACCGTCAAGATCGAAGAGAAGAAGTAGCGGCTTCACAGCAAGCACGTGGATTAAACGGCTGCGTCCGGAACACCAGCAGGTGTTCCGGACGCAGCCGTCATGCTGTTGGTGCGGTGTTACTTTTCGCAGGAGGGGCCGTATCCCTGGCCCTTACCGTTTCCGAGACCTTGTCCCTGGCCGTTGCTCCCTGCGCCGGCTGCGTTTTCATTCTTGTGCTGGCAGCCGGGATTGGTTCTCGGGATGATTTCCGCGGCCTTCACCTGCAGATCTGCCGCAGCCGTCAGCTCGCCCTGGATGGCTACCAGGGTGTAGCTGCCAGCTTCCGTTGCTTTCGGAATGGTGACCGTGAGGCTGGCTGTACCCTGAGAGTCGGCTATGACCGTGCCAAGGATGACGCTGCCGGGGCGCAACTCAACCGACACTTCCTGGCCCGGGGCGAAACCGGTCAGCGAGAGTTTGGCGGTTTCGCCTGCGGTGGCCGTTGCCTCCTCGAGTGCGATGGCCGGAGCCGGTACTGCGGGAACATCAACAACCCAACCTTGCGCGGCGCGGGTGGCAAAGGTGTTCGCCAGCGACTTGCCGCCGATCAGCGGGGCTGCGCCGATGCCGTAGCTCGTCACCGTGATCGGGTTCTCGGCCGTGCCGTAGCCCCAGAACGGGGTGGTTGACGCCTCGCAGTCGTTGCCGGCCTTGAAGTGGATCGTGGCACCGGTGGCGATTTCCAACTGGCGGAACTGCTCCATGGAATTCAGCGGACGCTCCTGCGTGCCGATGCCGGCCACCGGGGCCTTGCAATCCACATAGAGGTCCATGAGCGGAGCGGCGGCAGTTGTCAGAGTCTCGAATAGGGACAGGTTGGACAGGTGCGCCGGTGCGCGGGTTTCCTTGACGGTCACGCGGAATTCCTGTGCCGTCACGGGCGCCGCGAACTTCAGGATGCGCATGACGCCGATCGTGCCGCCGCCGGTTCCTCCGCCGTTGGCAGCGTCGTTGTTGACGGCCGTCCACGTGCCGTTGATCTTGGCCTCAACGGTGAACTTCTCCACCGTTTGACCGTGTTCGAGCGCGTGCTCGCTCAGGGAAATGTTGCTGACCGACTTGGGCGAGCCCAGATCGATGCCGACCACGGAATCAGCGTTCAGCGCCTGGCTTGCACCTGTGCGGGCGTTTCCGTCCGTCAAGAACGTGGTGCTTTCGCCATTGACCGTCACGGGCAGGCCAAGGGCTAAATCGTTGCTGAACGCATTGTCCCGGGCGGCCTTGAAGCCCTCCAATGCGGTCACGGAGGCCGGGGCGAATTTGCCCGTGGTGGTGGGCGGAACATTGAGCAGCAGCACGGAGTTCCGGCCAACGGACTGGTAGTACTTGTTCATCATTTCGGCGGGCTGCTTGGGTGCATCGTTGGGATGTGCAAACCAACCCTGGGTGAGGCGCATGTCGGCCTCGCCAGGCCACCAATGCAGGCTGTTGGCCTGGCCGTTCTTGACTGCACCGATCATGGATGACCGTGAACCGAGGTTGTCTGAACCCTCTGACGCGATGGGGGTGATCTTTCCGCCGTCGGTGGGACGTTTGACGGGCAGCACGGCCCACTCGTTGGCGCGCGCCACGCCCTGCTCGTTGCCGATCCACCGCACGTCGTTGCCCCCAACAGCCACCACGGACTGGGGCTGCAGTTTGGCGATCATGTCGTAGAACGCCGGGTAGTCGTAGAACTCCTGCTTACCCGTGTTGCCCTGGGCGCCGTCGAACCAGACTTCATTAACCTGGCCGTACTGGGTCAGGATCTCGTACAAGGTGTTCAGGAAGAACGCGCCGTAGTCGGTGGCCTGGTACGTGAACGTCGGGATGTCCTTGCCGGCGCGATCATCGCCCTCAACGAGCGTGGGGATGGTGCGCTCGCTCTTGGCGCTGCCATTGCCGAACACGCCGTCGACCTCTTGGTTGGAGTCCGCCGGGGACATGTACAAGCCCACCTTCATGCCGTACTTGTGGGCTGCGTCGGTGAATTCCTTCACGACATCGCCCTTGCCATCCCGCCACGGGGAGGATGCCACGGTGTAGTCGGTGTAGCGGGACGGGTAGGACATGAAACCGTCGTGGTGCTTGACCGTCAGGACTGCGTAGCGGAATCCGTTGTCTCGCAGGGTCTTGACCCAGCTGTCGGCGTCGAAGTCCGTGGGGTTGAAGCGGGCGGGGTCCTCGGTGCCGTGGCCCCATTCCTGATTGTAAAAGGTGTTGATGCCAAAGTGCAGGAACGCTGTTTGACGGGACTCCTGCCACTCGAGCTGCTCCAGCGTGGGGCGGACCATGGCGGACTTGGCTAGGATGTTGGCCTCACAGTCGCCCGTGCTGACAGAAATGTAGTTGGCTGGATCAACCAGAAGTGGCTCGCACACCTCAGGTTCCCCTAGGGCCAGCTCCTGGTACTTGATGGCGGAAGGTTCATACCCGGCTGTCAGAGCGGCAAAGCGGGTCCTGTCCAGAGATCCCTTGAACGCACGGTTGTTTGCAGCTTCCTTCACCTCGGCGCCGAACGTTGCCGTTGTACTGGACGCAGCGTTCCTGATGGCTTGGGCGCCGGTGACGGGAGCCAGCAGCTTGCCGTCCATACCAGCAACGAGCTCGGCAGTGCCGTCACTCTTGGGCACGTAGGCCATGGAGAAGATGTGCGGCTTGTTCACTTCTGGCACGGGAACCGACTCGGAGAAGGTTTTCCAGGAGCCGCTCGCATTGGAGCTGAAACCGTATTCAAAGGAAGTTCCGGCGTTGTTGTACCGGGCAAAGAGGTTTCCACCAACGGCAATGACAGGAGCTTGGGGCACCTGGGATCCGGAGGGTGTGAAGACCGCCTCGGCAACAAAGCCCTGGTCCAGTTTGGTGGTTCCCAGCGGGAAATTGGTGGCGGTGAAGTCGAGACCCTCGCCGGTGGCCGTCAAGGTGGCTTTGCTGCCCGCTATGGTCTCGGTCCCGGCCCGGCGGTTCAGTACACCCAGCAGTACCTCGCTGCCGGTCTGCGTGTAGCTGTTGCCGGCCAGCGTGCCATCGAAGGAGACATCCAGCAGTTCGGTGGATGCAGGCTTGGGCTGGAATTCAAAGTCCGACGGCTCGAAGACCGACGCGGCCTTTGCCAGGCGGACATCGTGGAGCAGGCCGGTAAACCCGCGGTTTGCGCCGCCGAGGTTGACCTCATAGCCGAAGCCAAAAATCGACCCCAGATTAGCGGCGTTCTTGGCCGGTGCCGTGCTTGTCACGGTGGGGAGCTGCACGCCGTCGAGCATCACAGACAGCGTGGCGCCACCCGGCGCGGGCAGGTAGTGGAAGGAAATGGCATGTTCCTTGTTCAGGGCCGGGTACTCCACGGTGGCCTTGTTGGATGACCAGGTGGATCCGGACAGGGAATCAAAGCCGTACCGCAGCTCGCCGTTCTGGGCGCGGATGTAGAAGTTGCCACCGGCAGAAAAGATGGTGGACATATCTGCCGAGCCTGCCGGGGTGAACTTCACTTCGCCCAGGAAGCCATGGTCTGCCATGTCCGTGCCGGTGGTCATGTCGGTGGGTGCGTAGCGGATGCCTTGGCCACCGCCGGTCAGGCGCACTCCGCTGAGTGGCACCTGCTCCTCATTGCCGGTGACCCGGTTGAGCACCCCGTGCATGATTTCCTCGCCCGTGGTGGTGTAGGCCGTGTTACCGACGAGGGAACCGTTGAAGCCAACATTGAGGGAGTCGCCCGTGGCGGCCTGTGCGCCCAGGGCTGGGACCAGCAAGGTGGCGACGAGTCCCAGGGTGGCAATCCCGGATAATGCCACAGACCGCTTTGACTTGCGGAGGGGACCTGGTGCCGGCCTCCATGTGGGCGTGGTGTTGATGCTTTTCAAGACCACGAATTCAACTTCCTTGTTGGTGGTTCAACCCAGTCGGAACATCGCTCCGCCACGTGCAGGATGACGGGAATGCGGTCAAAAGCACCACATTAAACATCTGATGTATGGCGGTAAAGATATCAGGATGCGTGGGCCAGTGGAAGGGAAATGGCCTAAGTTACAGATATCATTCTTGATCAGGCCCCAGCCGCCTGAGGTCAAGGGACATATTCGTCGGACTAATTGTGGCTTTGTTTCGCAGCTACACGTCGAAGCGGCCGGTTGCGAGTCGGAGAAAATCGGCCACGCCGATACCCTCGACATCCATGGGTACGCTGGCGCCCATAAAGAAGCCTTGTGCGTTGCCAGGCACTGGAAGTCGGTCCGCCAAGCTGCTGAAGCCCCCTAATGAACGGCGGTCAGTCTCTGGAGCGGACTACTTTTTGGTGTCGTCGTTCGGGTGCTCTTCGCGCAGCTTGGCCTCGCGGGCATCGAGCTCTTCCTTGAGCTTACGGAGACGTTCCGCTTCAAGTTTTTGGGCCCGATTCAAGGCGAGGTTGCGCAGGAACTCGGGGTCGTCGTCGGGAGCTGTAGGACGGCCGTAAGTCGAGGGAACGTGACGTGAGGGGGACGAGCCGCCGCGAGAAACCGACGCAGTCTCGGTGTATTGCGGCCGGCCGAAGAGGAACCACAAGATCACGCCCACAACGTTCAGCAGCACGATGATCAACACCCAGGCGGCCTTCGGGAACGTCCTGACATCGCGCTGTTCGCTGCGGATGCAGTCGATCAGGCCGTAGACAAAGAGGACGACGACTACGGTGACTGGAATGATATAACGCATACCTCAGTCTACCGTTGTAAAACAAAAGCAGAGTGGCCCACGGCACTGGGGTAGCACCCAGCTTCACCGGCTAAACTTGGCCCGTGGCTTTCTTCAAATACTCCCTGTTCCGAGGCGTGCTGTTCCTGGCGTTCTTCCTCGTCGTCTTCTACGCCTTCGACTTTTCACCGCTCACGGCGGCCGTCATCGCGGCCTTGTGCGCCTTCGTGATCAGCTTTATTTTCCTGCGCAAGCAGCGTGACGGGGCCACCGCAGTGGTTGCCGATCGCTTCGCCCCGAACGCCACCACCACGCAGTCAGCCTCGGCTCTTGAGGACGCCGACGCCGAGGATGCGCTCATCGACGCCAACCCCGACATCTGGATTGACGCCGACCGTAAGTCCGGCACGCCGCGCATTGGCGCTCAGGACACCGAGAAGAACGAATAAGCCTTACAGTGCGGTCAGCACCATGGCCACGGCGAAGAGCACGCTGAATCCGAGGTTGAGCAATCCGGTCTGCTTCAGGACCGGAATCAGGTTCTTGCGCTGCTTGCCCGAGAGCATGATCCAGCTGGGTGTCAGCATGAACGGGATGAGCAGCAGCACAAGCAAAATCCACGGCTTCGCGGGCGCAATGAACAGCATGAGCGCCACCGACAACGCCAGCATCACCACGTAGCTCAGGCGCGCATTTTTATCCCCCAGCCGCACCGCGAGCGTCCGCTTGCCCACCTCGGTATCGGTGGGGATGTCACGGACATTGTTGGCCATGAGAAGTGCGACGGCGATCAGCCCGGTTGAGATGGATCCCAGGACTGCCGCCGTGCTCACCTCACCAGCCTGGGTGAAGGTGGTGCCGAGTGTCGCCACGGGTCCAAAGAACACGAACACAAAGATATCGCCCAGGCCCATGTAGCCATAAGGGTTCTTGCCCCCGGTGTAACCCCAGGCCGCAAGCACGGCTCCGGCACCCACGAGCAGGAACCACCACACCTGCGAGGCGAGCACCAGGCCCAGGCCGGCCAGCATGGCCAGGCCAAACATGGTGAACGCCATCATCTTCACGTGCGACGGCTTGGCCACGCCACTGCCCACGAGTCGCAACGGGCCAACGCGCACCTCATCGGTGCCACGGATGCCATCGGAGTAATCGTTGGCGTAGTTCACGCCGATCTGTAGCAACAAGGCAACCAGGGCGGCCAAAACGGCACGACCCCAGTGCAGGGCGCCCAGATCATAGGCCGCCGCGGTACCAATAATGACCGGTGCAACTGCCATGGGCAGGGTTCTTAGGCGAGCCCCGGAAATCCATTGCCCCACAGTAGCCACAGCGTCACTCCTTATTATGCAAATGAAAAACAAGATCCGGGCCCACGGAAGAGCCCATTTAAGTTAATTGTGCCGTGTTGCCGGACTAGACTGCGTGAGCGGCGCCGGCCAAGGCGGTCAAAATTGCCGCCCTGTCGGGCTTTCCGTTGGGCAGCAGCGGCAGCTCTGAGGCGAAGACCACAGTCTTGGGCACCAAATGTGGCTCCAAAACGGTCCCGGCACCGGCCAAAAGCTCCGGCAGGGAGCACGAGGCGACGACCATCGCGGCAACCTGCTGGCCCCACTCCGCGGAGGGAAGCGGCACAACAAACGCCTCGCGAACGCCCTGCACCTTGTGCAGACCATCGATCACGGCGGCGGGTGAAACCTTCAGCCCACCGGTGATGATGACATCGTCCGCCCGGCCCAGCACGCGCAACCGTCCCTCACTATCCAACTCACCCAAGTCGCCGGTGGCATAGAAACGTACCGTTTCGCCGTCGTGCTCTTCCTCGAAGAAGGAGGCCGCACTCAGCTCGGCGTTGCCCAGATAACCACTGGCCACCACCTCGCCGCCGAGCACTACCATGCCATCGCGGATGGTGAGCTGCACGCCGTCGAGGGGGACGCCGTCGTACACGCAGCCGCCACAGGTCTCGCTCATGCCGTAGGTGGTCACGATCTGCAGCCCGGCACCGCGCGCGGCCTCAAGCAGGGTGGGGTTGATGGGGCCGCCGCCGAGCAGGATCGCGTTGAAGCGACGCAACACGGAGAGCGTTTCGGCCGTGGGGTTCGTCAGGAGGCGGCTGAGCTGCGTCGGCACGAGCGAGGTGAAACGCATCTTGTCGGTGAGTTCCAGCGCGGCCTCGGTGAACGCCTCGGGGGTGAATCCGGCGCTCAGATCCATGCTCCACGGGCGGGTTCCGGCGAACAGGCTGCGTACCAAAACCTGCAGGCCCGCCACGTAGTTCAGCGGCAACGCCAGCAACCATTGCCCCTCGCCACGCAGCGCCATGGCCGTGCCCACCGACGACGCCGCCAACGCCTCAACACTGAGCATGGTGCGCTTGGGTGTGCCGGTGCTTCCGGAGGTCAGGACGACGGCGGCAATCTCGGTTTCGCTTCCCTCGGGCAGTCCCAGCTCGTCGTGCGGGATGAGTTCGAAGCTGCCGTCGGGCGCGATCTGGACCGCGGGGCCCTCGCCGTGGAGCGCGTCGGAGAGTGCCTTGAGGAGGGGTTCAATAGTCATGGGTACCTATATATAGAAGTGCCGGATTAGAAGTAGTACGGGAAGGAAGACCAGTCGGGATCGCGTTTTTCCAGGAACGCTTCCTTGCCTTCCACGGCCTCGTCCGTCATGTAGGCCAAGCGGGTGGCTTCGCCGGCGAAGACCTGCTGGCCGGCCAATCCGTCGTCGGCCAGGTTGAAGGCAAACTTGAGCATGCGGATGGCCTGCGGGGACTGGCGAGCAATGTCTGCCGCGTATTCCAAGGCGACCTCTTCGAGGCGGGCGTGGTCCACAGCCTCGTTGACGGCACCCATGCGGACCATGTCATCGGCCGAGTATTCGCGGGCTAGGAAGAAGATCTCGCGGGCGTTCTTCTGCCCGATCTGGCGGGCCAGCAGGGCCGAACCATAGCCGGCGTCGAAGCTACCCACGGTGGCGTCGGTCTGCTTGAACTTGCCGTGTTCACGGGAGGCGATGGTCAGGTCCGAGACGACATGGAGGGAGTGTCCGCCACCGGCTGCCCAGCCATTGACGACGGCGATGACCACCTTGGGCATGGTGCGCATGAGGCGCTGGACCTCAAGAATGTGCAGGCGTCCGGCGCGCGCGGGATCGATGGTTTCCTTCGTCTCGCCCTCTGCGTAGCGGTAGCCGTCGCGGCCGCGGATGCGCTGATCGCCGCCGGAGCAGAAGGAATGGCCGCCGTCCTTGGGGGAGGGGCCGTTGCCGGTCAGCAGAACCGTTGCCACATCCGGGGTCATGCGGGCGTGGTCCATAGCGCGGTAGAGCTCATCGACGGTGCCGGGGCGGAATGCGTTGCGCACCTCGGGACGGTCAAAGGCGATGCGCACCGTGGGAAGATCCCGGACGATCTCACCCTTCGCGTCGCGTTCCACCTGGCGGTGATACGTCATATCGCTGAAGTCGAAGCCTTCCACCACACGCCAGCGGGTGGGGTCGAAGATGTCGGATACCTGGTCTGGAAGATTCGTTGCGCTCACGCTAACGATCTTAGCTGGCGGGCGTGCTGGCTGCGTGCCGTACGTCTCAGCTGATGCAGAATTCGTTGCCCTCGGGATCTGCCATGGTGAACCACGCATGCGGGCCCTGGCTGGCCTCCCATAGGAACGTGGCGCCGCGTGCCTCGAGCTTTTCGCGCACGGCGTCTTTGTCGTCGCCACCAAGACGCACATCCCAGTGGACGCGGTTCTTACCCACCTTCTCCTGCGTGCCGCGCTGGAACAAGATCCGAGGCTGGCCCTGCGTGGCATCCGGTCCGGCCGTGATAGCTTGGCCGTCTTTCCACACCAGGACACCGTTGTGGATGAGTGTTTGCTCCTCCGTGGCGAAACCCTGGGCGACCATGGAACGGATCAAGGGTTCATCCGATGGCTCGAGCTGCCAGCCCATGGTTTCCGCCCACCAATCGGCAAGCACGTGGGGATCGCGGCAATCGAGAACTATTTGCAATGAATAGGCCATGGGAAAAGTCTGCCGCGCCCGGCGCGGCGCGTCCAGTGCTGTAGGTGTGACTCCCCGTCGACTAGGCAGATAACGCCCTTTAGATCGTTCTAAGGGGCGTTATCTGGCGAGTCAACGGGCGGAAGCGGATAGTGCGCCTCCTGCGATGCATTTTTATGCGAGAACGCGCATCTTGGAGCTGCTGCGGCCAAAGAAGGCGTGGTCCAGGGAGAACTTGCCGGGGCCAGTCAGTGCCAGAGCGAGGGCTGCGGCACCCAAGATGAGTACGAGCTCGTAGCCGCCGGTTTCGACGAAGACGCCTGCCGAGGCGTGGACCAGGATGATCGCGCCGAGCATATCCAGAACCAGCAGCGCGGCTACGGGACGGGTGGCCAGGCCCAGGATCAGGGCAATGCCGCCGACAAGTTCCAAGGTGGCGATCACGGGAGCGGCGATATCGGCGGCCGGGATACCCATCTGGGCAAAGGCGCCCTGAGTTCCGGCGATGGTCCATTCATTGAACTTCTGCCAGCCGTGGGAGGCGATCAGGAAGCCAAGGACGACTCGGAGGATGGTGCGGGCTGCGGTGTTCAGGGCAATGTTATTCATGGGAATCTCAACGTTTCGTGGGGGTCATGGAAAGGCCTTCAGGGAAAAGCGCCGAGCGTCAATAAATTGAAGCTTCAATCAAAGTATGGCAATTATTGATTGATGCGTCAACTAAAGATCTGGTTGTGGACGGGACTTCAATTGCCGCGGCCCTCTCGGATAGTGTTTTTTCATGACCTCCCTTGAACCGGTGACCCTCCGTGGAAAATACGTAACGCTTGAGCCCCTGAGCTTGGATCATCACGACGGTCTCGTCGCGGCGGCCAAGGACGGCGAGCTGTGGAATCTTTGGTACACCACCGTGCCCCGCCCGGAGGCAATGCACGATGCGATTGAGACCCGCTTGGCGGCTCAAGAGGCCGGGACGGAGCTGTCCTTCACGGCTCGGAAAAACGATCCCGAGACGGGCGAAGCCGGGGAGATCATTGGCCTGACGAGCTACTACGCTATTGACCTCGCCGTGCCGCGCCTGGCCATCGGCGCCACTTGGAACGCGGCCAGCGCACACGGCACAGGAACCAATCCCGACAGCAAGAAACTGCTGCTGGAATACGCCTTTGAAACCCTGGGCTGCGAAGTGGTTGAGTTCCACACGCACTGGATGAACGAACAATCACGCGCCGCCATTGCCCGACTCGGCGCCAAGCAGGATGGCGTACTGCGCGCTCATCGTCGCCTGGCCGACGGCTCGCTGCGCGACACCGTGGTGTTCTCCATCCTGGCCTCGGAATGGTCGCAGGTCCGCAGTGGTCTCGACTACCGGCTAGGAAAACAGCGCTGATCATGTCCGAGGCGCAGGGCCCGAATCCGCACTGGGAAGGTGCCGTCAACGCCCGATTGCTGGCCGGAGATATTTATCGGATGGGACGCAGCGAGTGGCTCACCGAGCACGGTTGGGAACAGCTCTATGACGACGGCGTCCGCACAGTCATCGACTTGCGGAACCCTGCCGAGCGCCAGCGCAGGCCAAGCGACCCGGTGGTGAGCGAGAACGCTTTGGCGAGGTTCGTCGTCGTGCATTCACCGACGGAAGACCCGAGCCACCCGCGCTATGAGAAATTGTTCCACCCGTATATGAACCACCCGCGGCTCTATGCGGACATGGTGGAGCTATTTCCCGAGCGGATTGCCGGTGTTTTCAAGGAGTTGGCGGCGGCGCGGGGCAAGGTCGTGCTGCATTGTTCTGCCGGGCGAGACCGGACCGGGCTGATCGCGACGTTGCTGCTCTCGCTTGTGGGACAGACGGATCGGGCGGCGGATGAGGATGCCCTGGCCGCGCAGGGGATCAACGAGTGGCATTTGGTGGCGCCCGTGAAGCATCCTTATGAGCGGCATCTGGGCTCGGCAGAGTTGGCGGAGCTGGTGCGCGGCCGCGGCGAGGCGGTGGCGGCGTTTGCCGGAGGGCTCGATGTGCGGGCGTTCCTGCTGGCCCATGGCGTCAGTGCCGCAGAGATCGCCGCCGTCATTGCCCGGAGTGGCTAAGCTGCGTGTGCTGATCTCTTAGACTGGTGCGCATGTCTAATCTCGAAACCGCCAAGAAGGCCTACGGTAACTCCAAGAAGATGACCATTTTGGTGATTGCCTTGATCGTGGCCATGATCGCTGTTGTTGGGGGCGGTATGGCTTTGGCGTTGAAGGGCGGCGAAAGTAGCGATGTTGGCGCGGTCGAAACCGTAGTGGCAGGGACGTCCGCGCCGGATCCCGCCACGGCGCAGGACCGCGAATGGACCGGAACCCTGGCGCTCAATGATGGCGAACTGGGTGTGACGCTCTTTGGTGACAAGGCCCCGAAGGCGGTGGCGTCGTTCCTGCACCTATCGGAGAGTGGCTACTTTGACGGCACCACATGCCACCGCCTCACGACCGGTGGCTTCGATATCTTGCAGTGTGGCGATCCGACCGCCACCGGATCCGGCGGTCCTGGCTACACCTTTGGCCCAGTAGAAAACGCACCGGCCGACGATCTGTACAAGCGTGGCGTGCTCGCCATGGCCCGCACGAGCGATCCCAATAGCAATGGCAGCCAGTTCTTCATCGTGTACGGCGACACCACGATTCCCGGGGGCACTGCCGGCGGATACACCGTCTTTGGCGAGATCACGAGCGGCCTCGAGGCCGTCGAGAAGATTGCCGCCCAGGGCACGGTCAGCGGACAGCAAGACGGTGCGCCTGCCGCGCCCGCTGTTCTGGGGGTTGCAAGCTTCAAATAAGTCCCTGGAGCTGGCCTAAATGTCAGACTCGGGCGCTAGTTTCCTTGTAACAAGATAAGGAGGCTCGAGATGGAACCCCTGCCGATCTGCGCCCCGATCGGGCGAGAGCTACTCGAGGGAAGAGCAGCAAGTCCTGCGGAGCAGGTACGCGGCAGGCGATCCGCTTCCGGACATTGCCGAGGCGGTGGGGCGCTCGGTTTTAGGCGCTGGCTGGAAGCTCTTCTCGTTGCACGTTCCAACGATTTCGGGAGCATGTCACAAACGTTTTTTGCCGTGATTTTCTGGAAGCATGGTTGGGGCGCGGAAGCGCTTCCGCGCCCCGTGTACTTATGACAGAAAGTCGCTATGTCTGAACAGCTTTCGGCCGCCGCCCACACGCTTCGCTTTGATGAGCCCGCGCAGGAGTTCACGCAGGCCCTGCCCCTGGGCAATGGCCGGCTCGGGGCCATGTGTTACGGCGGAATCGGCGGCGGGCGCATCCAGCTCAACGACGCCACGGCCTGGTCTGGATCGCCGCAGAGCGAAGCCGCCAACGGGCCGGGCGACGTCGACGGTCCGGCCGCGATTGCCCGCGCCCGGAAGGCCCTCGACGCGGGGGAGTACGCTGCCGCCGAGGCCGAGCTGGCCACCGTGACGACGGGGCACACACAAAGTTACCTACCCTTCGCCGAGCTGCTCCTCGGCTTGAACCTTGGCGAGGACCATGAGGACGCGCAGGACTACCGTCGCAGCCTCGATCTGCGTCAGGCCACGCACCGCCACAGCTACTCCGTGACCGGGCGGAAAATCTCCGAGCGCAGCTATGTCTCGGCAGCCCATCAGGTGCTGGTCGTGGAGCTCGAGGTAACGGGGGAGCCGCTGCCGCACGTGACGGCAGAGCTCACGAGCCAGCTGCGCGTGGAGGAGCGCGAGAATCTGGGCGCCGACACCCTGCACCTTGCGCTGCGCATGCCCACCGACGTGGCCCCGCATCATGCCCATCCGCCCACAGGGGTGCAGTACGATCAGCCCGGCCGGGACTCGCTCCGCGGTGCCGTCGTGATGCGGTGGGAGCATGACGGCCAGGAACTGTCCGACGGCGGGAAGCTGGCTGCCGCTAACGTCTCACGGATGCGCCTCCTCATCTCGAGCGGCACTACCTTTACCGGTCCCGGACAGCCACTGAGCAATGACCCACAGGCGGCATCCGGGCAAGCCACGGCGTGGGTTGAAGCTGCCTCACTGCTCAGCCCTGAGGAGCTCTTCGACGCCCACGTGGCCGCCCACTGCGCGCTCTACGAGCGGGCTGAGCTGGATCTCGGCGAACCCGCCGGGGGCCCGGCACAACCCCTGCCGCTGCGCCTGCGTGAGCATCCCCTAGATCCCGCGCTCGCGGCTCTCCTCTTTAACTACGGCAGATATTTGCTCATCAGCAGCTCCCGCCCCGGCACGTTGCCCGGCAATCTCCAGGGGATCTGGAACGAAGACATCCAGCCGCCGTGGAGCTCCAACTTCACGATCAACATCAACACCCAGATGAACTATTGGGCCGCCGAGGGCGCCAACCTCGCCGAATGTCACGAGCCGCTCTTTGAGTTCCTCGAGGCGCTCGCCGCATCCGGCCGCCACACGGCACGCACGGTGTACGGCCTCGGCGGCTGGGTCGCCCACCACAACTCCGATGCCTGGGCCTTCAGCTCTCCCGTCTCCGGGGATGTCTCCTGGTCATTTTGGCCCATGGGCGGCGCCTGGCTCGCAACCCACCTGTGGGAGCACGTGCGGCACGGGGGCGGCAGCGACTTTGCCGCGCAACGAGCCTGGCCCATCGTCAAAGGCGCCAGCGAATTCGCCCTCGGCTGGCTGCTGCTCGCGCCCGACGGAACCCTGGGCACTTATCCTTCCACGTCCCCGGAAAACCACTTCCGCACGGCGGAGGGAGTCGTCGCATCAGCCTCATTTAGTTCGACGGCGGACATCGCCATCATCTCTCGGCTCTTCCGGGCGGCACTCGACTTAGCCCCGGACGGGGACCCCTTGCGTGGCAAACTCCAGGACGCGCTGCTGTGCCTGCCCAAGATTCCCGTGGCGCCCGACGGCACGGTGCAGGAATGGGCCACGTACTTTGAGCAGCCCGAGCCGGACCACCGCCACGTGTCGCACCTTTATTTTGCCTACCCCGGCGAGACCGCGCTGAGCGGCGAACTTGGTACGGCCGTGTCTAAAACGTTGGACGCTCGTGGGGATGATTCCACGGGTTGGTCGTTGGCCTGGAAGCTGGCGCTCCGGGCCCGGCTCAAGGATGTTGCCGCCGTGGAACGCCTCCTCGCGCTGGTCTTCCGCGCGGCCGACGAGAACCACGGACCGCACGCCGGTGGCCTGTACAACAACATGTTTGCCGCCCACCCGCCGTTCCAGATCGATGGGAACTTCGGCTTCGTGGCGGGTGTCCTGGAATGCCTCGTGCAGAGCCACGCGGGCGAGATCGAGCTCCTGCCGGCCGTGCCACGGCTCTGGCCGGCCGGAACTGCCCGCGGTCTCATCGCCCGGCCCGGCATCGAACTAGACCTGAGCTGGGGCTCAAAGTCTGGCGCCCCGGAATTACTCTCGGCCCGCCTGCGGGCGCGCGCGGCGCACACCGCCGGAGAGGTGCGCGTCCGCTGGAACGGGGGATCCGCCGTCGTACTGGTCAGTGAAAGCGCGTGGACCGAGCTGAGGTTGGAGACCAGCTGATCTCCAACCTCGGGCGAGGACCTAACGCGCGACGGCGGACACCTTGGCGCCGCCCTCGCTCACCTCGGTGACGGTCACGTCAAAGACGGCGCATTCGCCGTCCTGCGTCGGAATGCTCACGACCGAGCGCTGACCCTCGGACGGGGCGAACGCCGTGAACTCGACGTCCGTGGCCCAGTCGTACTCGGGGCGATCGAGCACGGTACCCAGAGGTAGGACGGCGCCCTCACGCACGTAGGTGGCGGACTCGAAGACCGAGAAGGTCTTGTTCTGCCAGCCCGGACCGGTGAGCTGCTCGCCCGTTTCCAGATGCGTCCACGTCCCCGCGGGCAGGTAAAACTGTACGGCGCCGCTGGGATCCATGACGGGTGCCACCAGCAAGTCCGAACCCAACATGTACTGTCGGTCCAGGCCCGCACATCCCGGATCCTGCGGGAACTCGAGGAACATGGGGCGCATCATGGGAGTACCGGCCGAGTAGGCCTCCTCGGCGCTGGCCAGAAGGTACGGCATGAGCCGCATCTTGAGCTCGGTGAAATGCTTCAGTACGGCGCTGGCTTCATCGTCCACAAGCCACGGCACCCGGTAGGAGTTGGAGCCGTGGAGGCGCGAATGCGAGGACAGCAGCCCAAAAGCGATCCAGCGCTTGAAGACATCCGCATCGGGGGTGCCCTCGAAGCCGCCAATGTCGTGGCTCCAGAAGCCGAAACCGGAGGAGGCCAGCGAGAGGCCGCCGCGAAGCGATTCGCTCATGGCGGCAAACGTTGACTCGCAGTCGCCGCCCCAGTGCACGGGCATCTTCTGTCCGCCGGCCGTGGCGGAACGGGCGAACAAGATCGCCTCGCCCTGACCCAACTCCTTGTTGAGCAGCTCGAACACCACCTCGTTGTATAGCTGCGAGTAGTAGTTGTGCATGCGCTGCGGGCTGGATCCATCGTGCCAGCGGACCGTGGTGGGGATGCGCTCGCCAAAGTCGGTCTTGAAGGAATCCACGCCCTGGCCCAGCAGGGTGCGCAGCTTGTCCTGGTACCAGAGGACGGCGTCGGGATTGGTGAAGTCCACCAGACCCATGCCGGCCTGCCACATATCCCACTGCCACACCGAGCCGTCCTCGTTCTTCACGAGGTACCCCAGCTCCATGCCTTCCTTGAAGAGGTAGGAGCGCTGGGCGATGTACGGGTTGATCCACACGCAGACCTTCAGCCCGCGGTCATGTAGGCGGGAGAGCATGCCCTCGGGGTCCGGGAAGGTGGCCGGGTCCCAGATGAAGTCAGACCAGTGGAAGGCGCGCATCCAGTGGCAGTCGAAGTGGAAGACAGACAACGGCAGGCCGCGCTGTTCCATGCCGTCGATGAAGGACATGACGGTTTCTTCGTTGTAGTTGGTCGTGAATGAGGTGGACAGCCAGAGACCGTAGGACCAGGCCGGAATGCGGGAGGGGCGCCCCGTCAGCTCCGTGTAACGCGCGAGGATGTCCTTGGGGGTGTCGCCGTGAATGACAAAGTACTGCAGCTTCTGGCCTTCAACGCTGAACTGGGTCCGGGAAACCACCTCGGAACCCACCTCGAAGGAGACAGCCTCGGGATGGTTGACGAACACGCCGTAGCCGCTGTTGGTGATGTAAAACGGCACGTTCTTGTAGGCGAGATCGCTGGAGGTGCCGCCGTCTTCGTTCCAGATATCCACCGACTGGCCGTTCTTGACGAAGGCGCCGAAGCGCTCACCCAAGCCGTAGACATTGGTGCCAATGCCCAGCGTCAGCTGTTCGTGCATGAAGTGCTTGCCGTTGGCGTCGCTGATGGCGCCGATGCTGCGCGGTACGGAGCTTGTCAGCACGTGTCCGCCAGCCATGAAGTCCACGCCCCAGGCGCCGTCGGTCTTGATGCGGGCGCTCAAATCACCCGAGGCAAAGGTGGCCAAACCATCGGTGATCGTGATGTTGACGTTGGGGTCCGTGTCATTGATGTCAAAATGCGGACCAAGGTCTAGGGCGCCCTGAAAGTGTTCGATCGTCACGGAGATGACGTCCGGCAGCGGTGAGGCGAAGGTGACCGTGAGCTGCGGGCAGTTCAGCGCATCGCCGCGAGAGGTGATGCCCTGCGTCGGGGCGTACACCGAAAGTTTGTTGCCATCGGCCACAACGTCGGAGACATCGCGGGGGTTCAGTGCCGTGATTCCGGGGCGGTGCATCCAGTAACCGTCGGTGAATTTCATGAATATACTCGATTCGTCTTTTGAGAAACAACAGTGGCCCCGTACGGGGGAAGTGTGATGGTGGTGTCCGCCAGCTCCACGGAGGTGCTGGTGGAACCATGGTTGAGCAGGAAGAGCCGACCGCCGCGCTCAACCGCCTCGACGTCGTCGGGCAGTCGCGCTGGCACGGGGAGCTCAATCCCCGCAGCCTGAACGGCGGAGAGGACCAGCGACTCCAGGGCGGCCGCGGGAAGATCTGCGCCGATGTAGCGGGCCTCACCGAGTCCCCAGACGTTACTTGTCACGGCAGGCTTGCCGGATAAGCGACCGGAGGCAAAGTAGGCCAGCGTCGTGGTGTTTGCGCCATGGACCTCGAGATCCTCCGACCACAGCGTGGCCTGAGGATCTCCGCCGTCGTGCGATGCCGAGGGGCTGGTAAAGATGATGGGAACCGGGGCGGCCAGCGGAAGCCATTCCTCGCCGGAGACACCCAACACCTCGGAAAGCACCCGAGGGAATCTTGCGGTGGCGAGTTTCGCCTCCCGATCGGCAACGGCGCTAAACGGCCCCACGAGAAGCTGCCCGCCGTCGGCGACAAAGTGCGTCAACGCGGTGGCCTGCTCTTGCTCAACGATGAAGAGATGGGGCAGCAACACCAGATCAAAACGGGCCAGATCAGAGTTGGGATGAACCACTTCCACGCTCAAACCATGACGCAGCAGCGGCCGGTAGTAGGCCAGGAGCTGATCCATGACCTTGAGCCGCTGGGAGGGACGGGCCTCGGATTCGCCGGCCCACCAACTGGACCAATCAAAAAGAATCGCGATCCTGGCCTGGCTTGAGGTACCCGCAATGGCGCCAAGCTGGGCCATTTCGCTTCCCAAGGCCGCCGCTTCGCGGAACACGCGGGTCTCAGCGCCAGCCAAGGGGACAACAGCCGAGTGGAAGCGCTCGGCGCCAAACGCCGATTGCCGGAACTGGAAGAAGCACACACCATCGGCGCCACGCGCCACGGCCGACAGCGCGTCGACACGTAAGGCACCCGGTTCCTTGGCAACGTTGTGGGGACGCCAGTTCACGGCAGAGGTGGCGGACTCCATGAGGAGCCATGGCGCTCCCTGGGACATGCCCCGGCACAGATCGTGGGTCAGTGCGCCCATCTGCCACGAGTCTGGATCGCCGGGATCGGTATACCAATCGTTGGCCACAAAGTCCGTTTCCGAGGCCAGATCAAAGTAGTCCATGCCATGGAAGAAGCCCATCATATTGGTGGTGACGGGATGCTCGGTGTCGTAGCGCCGGATGATGTCCCGTTCGGCACGGAAGAGCGAGACCAGCTGATCCGAGGTGAAGCGCTTGAAATCAAGTTCCTGCCCGGGGTTCCTGATATAGGGCGCTGTGCGTGGCGGCAGGATTTCTTCCCAGGTGGAGTACTGCTGCGACCAAAACGTGGTGCCCCATGCCCGGTTGACGCCCGCAAGGGAAACATGACGATCCATGAGCCAACGGCGGAAGGCGCACGCGGTTTCATCGTCATAGCTGATCTGACCCAGCTCGTTGCCCACATGCCACAGTGTCACGGCAGGGTGTTTGGCATACCGTTCGGCCAGCTTTTCGGTGATCCGTGCGGCGGCCTCGCGGTACTTTGCCGAGGACGGGTTGAACTGATTGCGGGAGCCGTACCAAAGGGTGTTGCCGTCCGCGTCGACGGGCAGGGTCTGGGGGTATTTCTTACCCAGCCACGGTGGCGGCGACGCTGTGGGGGTGGCAAGGCTGACCCGAATGCCACCGGCGTGGAGCAGGTCAAGGATCTCATCCAGCCAAGCAAAGTTCCAGCGGCCTTCCTCTGGCTCCAGTTGGGCCCAACTAAAAACACCGACGGTGACGAGATTGATGCCGGCCCGTTGCATGAGGGCGATATCGTCCGGCCAGCTTTCGCGCGGCCACTGCTCGGGGTTGTAGTCAGCCCCAAAGATCAGTCCGTCGCTCGGCATGGACGGAGCCAGTCCGAGGTGGTGCTTGTTCATGAAGTTCCTTTCAGAACGAAGGTAAGATGATCGAAATTGTTCGATTTAATTTCGATGATGTTTGCGAAGATCATCTGATAAAGCCGCTAGATGTATGCTCAGATATATTCGAAGCGGTTCGCTTCCACGGAGTGCCTGCTTAGGCAGAAACAAGGAGTGTTGCATGGCCACGATGAACGATGTCGCCAAGGCGGCCGGAGTATCCACCAGCACCGTTTCTTATGTCCTCAGTGGCAAACGAACCATCTCCCCGGAGACCAAGAGCCAGGTGCTAGCCGCCATCGACAAGCTGGGCTATAGCCCCCATGCCGGTGCCCGTGCGCTGGCCTCGAATCGGTCCAATGTCTTGGGGCTCGTGGTGCCTCTGCGCGAGGACGTCAACGTCAGTGTGGTCATGCAATTTGTGGCCGCTGTGGTCACCACGGCCCGCAACTTTCAACAGGATGTCTTGTTGCTGACCCAGGACGACCTTGGCGGCATCGAACGAGTCACCTCTCAATCCGTCGTGGATGGATTGGTCATGATGGACATCGTGGCCCGCGACCCGCGAATCCCCTTGTTGGCCAAGATGAACAAGCCGGCCGTTTTGATTGGTGTCCCCGATGACGCCCACGGACTGAGCTGCATTGACTTTGATTTCGCTGCCGCATCGCGCATTTCTGTCCGCCATCTCGTTGACCTGGGCCATCGCCGGATAGCCTTGATCGGTTCCCCTCAGGCTTCCCTCGAGCGTCATGCAACGTACGCCGACAGGGTTCGGAGTGGATTCGAAGAGGCGTCCCGGACCGCTGGCGTGGAATTCTCCAGCCGTGCCTGTGAAGCTAACCCCACGGCGTTGGCCGAGGCCTTGCGTGAACTCGTCACGGGACCGCAGGGCGCCACCGGCCTGGTGGTTCATAATGAAGCACTCATGCCACTCATGCGAGACACCCTCGCCGAGATGCAGTTGCGCATTCCCGAGGACGTCTCCGTTGTGGCCATCGCCCCGACGGATGTGGCGGTCTCCAGCACGGTTCCGTGGACGGCCGTGAGTATCCCCGCGCATGACATTGGCCGAACCGCCGTCGAAATGGTCATGGAACGGATGCATGAGCAGCGCGCGGCCGAGGTGCGGCTCGTGGTGCCCGCTCTGGTGCAGCGGTCCACCACAGTGGCGGCGCCGGGAAGCTCCAAGAGCGGGCCGGTCCACTAGCCCTTCACCGCGCCGATCATGACACCTTTGGTGAAGTGCTTTTGAACGAACGGGTAGACAAACAAGATCGGCACCATCGCGACAACGATGACGGCCATCTGCAGCGCCAAGGACGCCGCGACGCCCTGTCCCACGGCGATCTGCCCGGGCACCGAGACGCCCTGCAAAACGTAGGAACGCAGGACCACCTGAAGTGGGTTCTTGGAGCTGTCGTTGATGTACAAAATGGCGTTGAAGAACGCATTCCAATAGCCAACGCCGTAGAACAAGGCGATGACAGCGGTGACGGCCTTGGACATGGGCATGACAATCTGGCCCAGAATGCGCCACTCGCTGGCACCGTCGATCCGGGCGCTGTCCAGGATGCCCTGGTCAATGCCCATGAAGAAGCCACGCAAGATGATGATGTTGAAAACGGAGATGCAGCTCGGCAGGATAAGTGCCGCGTAGCTGTCGATCATGCCCAAACCTGACACGAGCAGGTAGGAGGGGATCATGCCAGCCGCGAAGAACATGGTGATCAGCAGGACGAAGAGCAACGGCGTGTGGGCCAAGGTGCCGGGCCGGGATAGGCCATAGGCGCATAGAACCGAGACCACCATGCTCAAGATCGTTCCGACGACGGTGATGCCCACGCTGACCATGATGGCTCGGGTGACAACACCTCCCGTGAAGATCTGGCGGTAAGCATCCCAGGTAATTTCACCCGGGATGATGACCAATCCGCCGGCGTTGGTGATGGTGGACTGCGAAGAAATGCTCGTCAGGATGATCGTGTACAGCGGTAGCAGCACGGCGAGCACAACGATGATCAGGGTTGCCGACTTCGCCGCTTTCACGGCTTTTGATGGTTCTTCTTCCCATGCGGCTCGGCTCGGGCCTTCGCTTCCGGGCCAGCGGAGTCCGCTAACTTTTTTTGATGATTTTTCGATGGTGGTCATGATTTGGAGTACACCCCTGCTTCGCCGAATAGGTGGGCAACTTTATTGGCCCCGAGGATGAGCGTCAGCGACACCACACCCTTGATAAGTCCGGCGGCTGCAGCATAGCTCCAGTCACCGTTTTGGACACCGGTGAAGTACACGAAGGTGTCGAGTACCTCGGAGGCGCCGGCACCCACAGCGTCACGTTGCAAGATCAGCTGCTCGAAGCCAACTGACAAGGAATCGCCGAGCCGCAGAATCAACAGCAAGATGATGACGGGTCGCAGGCCGGGCAGCGTGACATGCCACATGCGGCTCCAACGGTTGGCGCCATCCACGGCAGCGGCCTCGTACTGCGAGGGATCGATGGCGTTGAGCGCTGCGAGGAAGACAATCATGCCCCAGCCGGCATCCTTCCAGATGGACTGGGAGGTGATCAGGAACAAGAAGGTGTCAGGGTTGGTCATGATGTCCAGGCCCTGCCAGCCGTTAGCCAGTAGCTGCTGGTTCAGGAGTCCGGCACCACCGAGAATCTGCTGGAATACGGCAACTACCAGCACCCAGGAGAAGAAATGCGGCAGGTAGACCACGGCCTGAATGGTGGCGCGGAGGGCCGGGCTGACCAAGGAATTGAGCAAGATGGCCAGGGCAATGGGGATAGGGAAGAAGAAGATCAGCTGGAAGGCTGTTATGACCAGGGTGTTCCTGACAGCCACCCAGAAGTTACCGTCACTGAGGACCCTCGCGAAGTTGTCGAGCCCCACCCAGGGGCTGTTGGCTATGCCAACAAAGGGCGAGTAATCCTGGAACGCGACCACGTTGCCCATGATGGGAACGTAGGCGAACAGTGCCAGCAAAAGGATCGCCGGCAGGGTCATCAGGATCATGGACTTGTCGCGACGAAGGCGAGCTTTCAGGCCCAAGCCGATGCGCACCTCGGGCTTTTCTTTGCCGCGGCGCGCTGTTTCAGCGGGGCGGGAAGTTTCTTTAGTCAGTGTGGAAGTCATGGGTGGCTGCCGGATCACGCGCTCAAGAAGCCGGTGTAGAACTCACGGAGCTCATCGCCACCGTTCTTCTTCCATGTGGCAATTTCGGTGTCCAGGTCGCTGATCTTCTTGCGGCCGCGGGCAATGTCCTTGGCGAGATCATCGAAGGGCTTGCCGAGTGAGCCGAACTTGTTGGGCTCCTCGATCTGCAAGCCAAAGAACTGCTCCTCGACGACGAATGGGGCCTGACGGGCTTCCCATTCGCTGGCGGTCTTGACGTAACCCGGGTACTGCACCTTGGAGTTGACCACGGGCGGGCTGACCAGGAAGGAGTAGGTGCTGGTGACCTCCGCCAAGCCCTTGTCGGTGGACTGGGGAATGTTCTGGCTGTCCTTCGTGAAGTGAACACCCTCGACGCCGTAGTTGATGAGCTGGTTTTCCTCGGTGCCGAACGGTGCGGCGAAGAAGTTGGCGAGGCTGAGCATTTCCTCGATCTTGGCCGAGTCACTGTTCTTCTTAATGAAGCTGAAGATGCTCGCAGGTGAGCCGCGGAACAAGGTGGGGTCGCCGCCGTCGGGCGCAAAGAAGTCCATGGGGGCCATGTCGTACTTGGGGTTCGTGGGGAGAACGCGGCCCAAGGATTCGTGCCAGCTGCCGAGGCCATCGCTGGCCATGAGGGAGGCGCCGGATTCAAAGCGCGACTTGGACTGCTGCTGGTTCCCGGCTACTGCGTCGGGGTGGACGGCACCAGAGGCGAAGAGCTTTGCGATCCACTCAAGCGCTGCGCGGTATTCATCGGTCTCAATCTTGTTGACGAGGGCGCCATCAACGAGCTTCCACTTCGGGGCCACACCAAACATGATCTGCGCGCCCGACCAAACATCCTCGGAACCCCAGCGCTTCTTGGCCGGGTCGGTGAGCTCTTTGGCGATGGAGATGTACTCGTCAGCGGTCTTGGGTGCCTCGAGGCCGAGCTCGGTGAAGACGTCCTTGCGGTAGAAGAATGCGTCCGTGATGAGGGTGCTGGGGTACGGCAGGCCGTAGAGTCCGCCCGCAAAAGCGCCGTACTTCCAGGCAGCCGTGGGGAGGTTGGCGAGATTGGGGTACTTCTTGATCTTGTCGCCGGCCAAGTGGGGGGAGAGGTCCTCAAAGACGCTCGTGACGGCCTGGCTGAAACGAGGAGGCAGGTTCCAGGAAGGGATAACAACCCAGTCCGGCACATCCTTGGGAGAAGCGAGGACCGTCTGGATCTTGTCACCGTAGCTATTGCCGTCGTTGACCTGGAAGTCGACGGTAGCACCGATGGCCTTGTTGACGGCCTGGTAATAGCTGTTGTCAGCCAGTGCCGGCGGAACTGTCCACCAGGCCGGGGTCATGGCCTTGTATTTGCCGCCCTTACCGGGAACCTCGGTGACAGACTTGACGAGCTTGTCCGGAATCGTCACGTAGCCAGGTGTTGAACCATTGACGCTGGCAATGTCCGGGGTGACCAGATCCATGGGAATGAAGCTGGGAACGACCTTGGCAACAGATTCGGCCAGACCGGAGGAGGAGGTTACCTGAGCGGTTCCGGCACCCTTGCCGCACGAGGTTAAAAGACCTGCAGTGCTCAGGGCAACGGCGGAAATTCCTGCCAATCCCAAAAATGACCTGCGGTTGAATTTCGTGGCGCCGAGCCCTGCTGCGGCGCTTGAGTCGTGTTTCTTCATGAAAGTGTCACTCCTTTGTGATGGTGGGTACAGATGTTCAACGTTGCGGAAACGAAGGCACGTCGAACTGTCGATGCGCTTCGATTGAGTTGAGCCTAGATCATGTGTTGCCCATCACGCAACAATAAATTGTTCGTTGTAACTCAGGCTTTATCGATGCAAGAATGGACGGAATTCCAAAAGCAAGCGTTTAAACACTTCTTGTCAAGAAATGTCGAGGACTCACATGAACACCACCCCTGCCGCGCCCTCCTTGGCGCCCGCTCGCGCCACCGCACACGAGATTGCGCGCGACTTATTGGCGCAGTTGACGGCGGGCGAGAAGCTGGCCATGTTGCATCAGCATTCGCCGAGCATCGACCGGCTCGGTATCGCAGCGTTCCAGACCGGAACCGAGGGTGCCCATGGTGTGGCTTGGCTCGGGAAGGCCACCGTTTTCCCGCAGCCCGTAGGTCTGGCTGCGACCTGGGATGAGGAGCTTTTGGAGCGCGTGGGCCAGGCCGTTGGCCGCGAGGTACGGGCGAAGAACACCGAGAATCCTTCCATCAGTCTCAATGTCTGGGCTCCCGTGGTGAATCCGCTGCGGCACCCGCTGTGGGGGCGTAATGAGGAGGGCTTCTCGGAGGATCCGGTGCTCACGGGCCGCCTCGCCTCCGCCTTCTGTCAGGGTTTGCGCGGTTCCGATCCCGAGGTGTGGCAGACCACGCCCACGCTCAAGCATTTCCTGGGCTACAACAACGAGGTCGATCGCAATGTGTCCTCGACCCAGCTCCGTGCCCGCGTGCTGCACGAGTACGAGCTCCCCGCCTACAGTGTCCCGATTGCCGATGGTGCCGTTGGCGCCGTCATGCTGTCCTACAATCTCGTCAACGGCATGCCGGCCCACGTCTCGGATCTTGTGATCGAGCATCTGCGCCAGTGGCCTGGCGGCGCTGATCTGGCGATTGTGACGGATGCCGGAGCGCCCAAGAGCTTGTTCACCGCCGAAAAGTACCTCCCCGATGCGCCCTCTGCCTATGCCGCAGCCCTCCACGCCGGCGTGGACAACTTTACCGACGACGGCGCGGATTCGGCGCCCTCCATCGCCTATCTCGAGGCGGCTCTCGAGCGTGACCTGATTTCCATGGACGACGTCGATACGAGTGTCTTGCGGTTGCTGCGCCTTCGCGCGGCAACAGGAGAGTTCGCCGACGGTGGTTTCCCTGCCGTATCCCTCTCGGCCGAGCAGGCCCGCGCCCATCGCGAGTTGGCCCGCGAAGCGGCCGCCAAGTCGGTCGTTGTGCTGGCCAATAACGCACCCTCCTCTGGTGCGGGACGTTCGACGGCGGCACCCCTGTTGCCGCTGTCGGCCACAACCAAGAAACTGGCCGTCATCGGCGCTCTCGGAAGCCATGTGCTGACCGACTGGTACAGCGGAACCCCCGAATATTCGGTCAGCCTGGCCGCGGGCCTTGGTGGGCTGTACCCCGACGTTGTGGCTGTTGGCGGCCACGATGTGGTGGCCCTGCGCGGCATCCGCACCGGCGCCTACCTGGGTACCCCGGGGGAGAAGTCCTCTCTGGCGGCAACGTCCACGAGCGTCGGGGAAGAGGAACTCTTTGAGCTCCAGGAGTGGGGCCAGGGCGAGGTGACGCTCCGTTCCAAGGCCAACGGCCTGCTGCTGACGGCCGGAAATGACGGCTACCTCTACCCCAGCGCGAGCCGCGTGGGCGGCTGGATCGTTCAGGAAACCTTCCGGCTCCACCGCGATAGTGCCGGGGCTGTGCGATTACAGCACGTGGGCACCGGAAAATGGGTCCACATCGAGGCGCACACGGGAAGCGCGCTGCTGTTGCCCGGAGATATCGAGGTGGCTGATCGTTTCACCCTGCGGATTCAGGAAAATGGTGTCGAAGCCGCGGCGCGGGCCGCAGCGGCAGCCGAGGTCGCCGTCGTCGTGGTTGGTAATGACCCGCACCTGGGTGGGCGAGAAACGCTGGACCGCACCACGTTGGAGCTCTCCGCGCGAGACCAGGAGTTGGTGCGCGTTGTCCAGGAGGCCAATCCCAACACGGTGCTGACCATCATTTCCTCCTACCCGTACGCGCTAGGTGAGCTGGCGCAGGTCCCGGCCATCCTGTGGTCCTCCCACGCGGGGCAGGAGCTGGGGCACGGGCTGGCCGCCGTCATGTCGGGCGCCGTGGAGCCGTATGGGCGGCTCCCGCAAACGTGGTTTGCCAAGGATGCGGACCTGCCGGACATCTTGGACTACGACATCATCAGCGCGGGCGCCACCTACCAGTACTCGGCCGCCGAGCCCTTGTTCCCCTTGGGGCACGGGCTCAACTATGCCGAGGTGGAGTACGACGAGTTGGACGTCCGGGATGCCGGTGAGCAGGGCCTCGAGGTCTCGTTGACCGTGCGTAATACGGGGATGCGGGATGTTGCCGAGCTCGTGCAGATCTATGCGGCCGCGCCCGATCATCGTTTTGAGTTCCCGCGTCGGCTCTTGCTGGGGCACGAGCGGGTGCGTCTTTCCTCGGGGGAGCAGCGCCGCGTCACGATTCGGGTGGCCCGCGAACGCCTCGCAACCTTCAGCGTCACGGCCCTGCGCATGCTGACCGAGCCGGGGGAATACTTCATCCTGGCGGGCCGCTCGGCTGCGGATCTCCGGCTGTCCGCGACGCTCACACTCGAGGGCCCGGCCAGCCCGCAGCGTCAGCCCCGGGACACGATTCGGGCGGAACATTTCGATGCCGCTACCGGCGTGGAATTGGTGCCGGAAACGCGCCTCGCCGGGACCGCTATTTCGCTGAGCCCCGGACATACGCGGGCCGTTGCCGAGTACCGGAACTGGGCCTGCGCTCCCTCGGGGTCAGGCACTCTTCGGGTGGTGAAGAGCGACGGCGGACGGGTCTCCTTGGAGCGCGCCGGAGCGGTGGGTAGCTGGTTGCCTTGGGCAACGGTCAGCATTCCGGCGGGCTTCGAGGGTGCGGTTGAGCTCGAGCTGCCGCAGCACGAAACCGCGGCGGACATCCGCCTTATCGTCACCGGAAAGCTCGTTGTGGCGGACTTCCGCCTGGGGTGAAAATGAGACCATCATCACGCCATGGAGGATCGCAACAGTGCTTCTCTAAGGCTGCGGGTGCGCTCTTGGGTGCCCTTTAGTGGGTGTGCCTATAGCAGATCCGCGGTGGATCCTTTACGCAGAGCGGTGCATAACTATCGGAGAAGAGTCGTAATAGGCAAGTATTTTGTGAGCTAATGGCAAAGCTGTGCTTAGATTTTCAGTTAGGTAAGGTTTGCCTATTCTGATCGGAGCTCCCGCTATGTTGTCCCCTCACGCCGTGACCACCCACGGACCGTCCCGCCGTGCACTCCTAGGAGGGGCCGGACTCGGACTTCTCGCGCTGACCCTCGGAGCCTGCTCGTCGCGGGAGACCGTGGCGACCACGGGTGAGAGCACCGGGGATAACTCGGGTGCCTTTACGGTGACGGATATGCGCGGCAAGGAGATTCACTTCTCCGGCCCGGTCCAGCGGATCGCCACCACGATCATGCCCTCGCCGCCCATGATTGCCGCCGTTGACGGTGGCTACTCTAGGATCGTGGGCATCAACGAGGCCACCATCCAGTCCAGCAAGAAGGGGCTCTTTGGCGAGATTTTCCCCGAGGCCACCACCACGACCACGATTGCCCCGGCGAGCTTCGCGCCCAATATCGAGACCGTCACCTCGCTCAACCCCGATGTGGTCTTCCAATGGGCCGATCAAGGCGACGGCCTCGTGGAACCGCTGGAAAACGCCGGGTTCACGACCTTCTGCCTGCTGTATGGGACCCAGGAATACCTGGAGAAGTGGGTCACCATGGTCTCCGCGATCCTGGGCAAGTCAGAACGTGGCGCCGAGATGATCGAGTGGATGCACGCGGATGAAGCTCGCATCAAGGGCGAGCTGGCCAGCGTTACAACACCCGTGCGAGTCGTGCACCTGAGCCGCTCCGGCGAAGGCTACTCCGCCACCAACGGCAAGTCCTATATGCATCATTGGATGACGCTTGCCGGTGGCAAGAACATGGCGGAGAACAATCTGAGCACCAATAACGTGGTCAGCGCCGAGCAGCTCATCGAGTGGGATCCGGAAGTCATCACCCTCGACAGCATCGACGGGCTCCTGCCGGAACATCTCTACACTGACTCCGCCCTGTCTTCCCTGACGGCGGTCAAGAACCGTCGCGTCTACAAGGCGCCCCTGGGTGCCTACCGCTGGGATGTCCCGGGTGCCGAATCGCCGCTCATGTGGCAGTGGACCACCGAGCTGTTCCACCCGAGCCTGACGAGCCACACGCTGCGGGCCAGCACCACCGAACGCATCAGGTACCTCTACAACTATGAGGTGTCCCAGAAGCAGCTCGACGCCGTCTTCCGTGTGGATGTCAACAGCGACAGCGCTGGCTATGACATCTTCAACGCCTGAGATGAGCGTTGTCGAACACGAGCCGACGGTTGCCCCAACCCCGTCGCTTCGGAAGAAGCTGCTGGTGCAGTCCCACCCGATCCTGCTGTGCGTGGTGGTCCTGCTCGTTGCCGCCGTCGCCTCCATGGCCGTGGGGCGTTACTGGGTCCCGCCGAACGAGATTCTGCGCATTGTCTTTCATCGAATCCTAGAACTGCTGCCCCTTGTCGATGAGGGCCTCATCCGGCAGACGTGGACCCCGCAGGAAGCCACCGTGGTTCTGGATGTGCGCCTGCCCCGCGTGCTGCTGGCCTTCATCGTGGGCGGCGCACTGTCCCTCGGCGGCGCCTGCCTGCAGGCACTCTTTCAAAATCCCTTGGTCAGCCCGGACATCGTCGGCGTCACGGCCGGGGCGTCCTTCGGCGGCGTCCTCGTCTTGGTTCTGGGTCTCTCCGGCGCCGCCATGGTGGGCGGAGCCTTTGGCTTTGGCCTGCTCGCGCTGACGGTGGTGCTCTTGCTGGGTCGGCTCGGCAACGGCGAAAAGACCCTCATGATCGTGCTGGGCGGGATCGTCGTGGCATCCTTCTTCAACGCCCTCGTCTCCTTCATGACCTACATCGCCGACCCCTACTCCGAACTGCCCTCGATTGTTCATTGGCTGCTCGGATCGCTGGCCTCTGCCGGTTACGACAAGGTGCTCATCGCGCTGATCCCGGTCGGCATTGGGGCTTTGATTGTGCTCGGGATGCGCTGGCGCCTGAACGTCTTGTCTTTAGGGGACGACGACGCAACCGCCTTGGGCGTGAACCCTCACCGCTCCCGGATGCTCCTGTTGGCAGCGGTGGCCCTCATGACGGCCGGCACGGTCGCCGTGGCAGGGGCTGTTGGCTGGGTTGGCTTGGTGGTCCCGCATCTGGCCCGGCTCTGGGTCGGCACGGATCACAGGGTTCTGCTGCCCATCTCGCTCCTGCTCGGTGGCAGCTATCTGATCTTGATCGACACGCTGTCCCGCTCCCTGAGCAGCAGCGAAATCCCCTTGGGAATTCTGACCGCCATGATCGGCGCACCGGTGTTTGTGGTGCTGCTGGCCCAAAAGAAGAAGAAGGCCTGGCTCAATGGAAACTAGCCTCATATCGCGGCCCGAAGCTCTCAGCACGGACGAGGTCCTCCTGGAGGTCAACTCCGCAAGCTTCCGCTACTCCGCTCGTGGCCCCTGGCTGTTCAAGGGACTCTCACTCACCGTCTCGGCCGGTGAAATTCTCTCCATCCTTGGGCCCAATGCACGGGGAAAAACCACCCTGCTGAAATGCCTCGCGGGACTTCTGAAACCCGTGGCAGGACAGGTCAGCGCGCACGCCGATATTGGCTACGTGCCGCAAGACCATGGCTCCGGTGCTGCCTTCCTCGTCAGGGACATGGTCCTCATGGGCCGCACCCGCATGTTGCGTCCCTTCCAGGTACCTCGCGCAGAAGACCGGGAGGCGGCCACCGCGGCCATGCTTCGAGTGGGGGTCGAGGACTGGGCGGACCGCGAATATAGCCAGCTCTCGGGAGGTCAACGCCAACTCGTGTTGATTGCCCGCGCCGTGGCCTCAGGCTCGCGAATCTTGATTCTGGACGAACCGGCGTCGGCCCTGGATTTACGTAACCAGGCCAAGATCCTCGCGGTGCTGGGGCAATTGGCCGAGGACGGATTCGCCGTGGTCATGACAACACACCACCCCGACCACGCCCTTCACATCTCCCGCAATGCGCTGCTTTTCGTGGGAAGCCACGACACCCGCTGGGGTCCCGTGGAGGAAATGCTCAGTGCTTCGGCCCTGAGCGAGGTGTACGGCCTGCCCATCTGTCTGCCCCGCGTCTTGACCGACTCGGGAAGCCGCCATGTCGCCGTGCCGGACTTTGGCCAGGGCTGCCGCGTCAACCGCATCACCCCGGTCACGATTGAAACTTCAAAGGAGAACTTATGAGCCTGTTCCGAATCGGCGGAATCCCCGGCATGATCGAGAGTCGTGACGGAAGCTGGCCGCAGGCCATCACCCACGTCGACAGCTATGCCCTCGATGATCCCGCCACCCGCGAACTCATCCTTGGCGCTCGCGGCCTCATCATCTCAGGCGGTGCCGATCATCTCTTGCTCGCCAAGTACCGGGACGAACTGAGCAACTTTGTGCGCAACGGGAGCCGCGTGCTCATCAGCGGCCATGTCAGTATCCCCTTTATCGAAGGGCTGGCACGGTGGTCCAAGCTGGAGTTCCGGAACCCGTCCGACGTCCGCCCGCAGCCGCTCGCGAGCCACCCGATCTGGCATGGCGTTGACTATCAAGAGTTGGAATACCGCACCGGCGTGCCCGGGGCGCACAGCTATCAAGAGCTGGAACGCATCGGCGTGGCCGGATTCTACGGCCGCGGCTACCACGTGAATCTTCCGGAAGGTGCCAGCGTCATCACGGGCATCGGAGCCCTGGCCCTGCCCCTGGACTACGCCTACCGTCTCGGCGCGGGAGAGGTCGTGGTGCATGGTGGACTGGATCTGGAAGGCGTGTGCGACGAGCACTACTCCAGCAAAAATTTGGGCCCCAATCTGGTGTCCTGGTTGAGTGCGGCAACACTTCTCGAAGGAGCACTGGCATGAAGCCCCCACGCATTGGACTGCTGCACTGCGGCACCTTCCCGGCCCTGCGAACTCTCGAGGACCCTGCCCTGACGCCGTACCGGGTAGAGGGTATCTACTTGCCGGATGCGGATCCGCTGGAACTTGCGGGATTCGACGTCGTACTGGTGGGCGACAGGCTGCATCCGGGGCAGCGCGCACGCTTTGAGCCGGCACTCCGGGCGGCCCTGGCGGATGCCGGCAAGACGGTGATTGTGTTGGGGGAGAACACCGTGGAGCAGTGGCTGCCGAATCTGGCCTACACCTTCCGGCCCACCGTGTACTGGGCCTGGCGGACGGGAACTGACAACGGGACCCGGCTGCGGTTGCCGGACGATCCGTTGTGGGATTACTTCACGCAACGGGCCACGGACTGGCATCATCACGGGCTCTTGCATCCGCCCGAGGGTGCGCGGTCGCTCGTGACGATGGAGGAGGACGGGGCGGAAATCGGCACCATCATGTTCATCGACGAGGTCAACCAGGCCGCGCGGCTGCTCGTGACGACCATGGATCCGGTCTACCACCACGGTTCCGGATTCATGCCCGGGGCAACCCAGTTGCTGTACTCGCTGCTGCGCTGGGCCACGGTGGCTCATGTGGCGGACGCCCGCGTCAACGCCTAGAAACCGAGGATGCCCCACACAAGGTAGCCGGAGTAGGCGGCCGATCCGGCGATGATGATGGCGAATCCGCTCAGCCACAACCACGACGGCGCCCCGGTGGAGCGGAAGAGAATATAGGCGTCGGAGCTGGCCACCTGGTTGCGGCGGCGGGTATGGACCGCCGCAACCTTGAAAAAGTCGCGAATCGAGCCGATGCCCAGGGCGATCCCCAGCGCCAGAATGACGTAACTGACGGTTTGCGGGCTGGCGAACACCACGAGGCATTGGGCGATTGCGGCGCTCACGAGAGCCACCACAATCGCAGTGATATTGCGCAAGAAGATCAGCGAGACAAGCAGAATGAGGGCGCCCGCGGATGCCGCTGCGCCCGCCCAACCGGCCGATACCGACCAGACGAGTGCCAGCCCCACGACGGCAGGCGCCGGATAGCCCCAGAAACCCGACCAGGTGGCGCTGAAGCCACGGCGGCCACTGCTGACCAATTGCCCGGAATGATCCAGGCCGATCTTCAAGCCGTGGATAAATCGTCCCGTCATGAGCGCGGCAAAAGCGTGGCCCAGCTCGTGCACAAAGGTCACATAGAGGCCGAACCAGCGCCACGAGATCCGGGGGATACTCAGCACGACGGCCAGCGCCACAATGGACAGCAAAAACCACGCGGAGACGTCAGGGACCTCCGCCCGGGTGAAGCCATTGAGGACGGCAGCCCACCAATTCGTGGCGGCATGTCCTAGCTCTCCGGCAGCATTACTCATACCTTGCAGCGTAAACGATGAAACTGTGGGGCCCTTGACAAGCCCGCCCTGCGCCATGCGAGACTAAGAAAGTTCGCATCCCCTCCGTGAGGAAATCCAATGAAGATTTGGTTCGCTTTCGCCTAATCGCGCCGGTAGCTCCCGGCGCCTTCACGTCCGAGGAGAACCATGCAGAACACCCACCCCATTTCGCTGTCCCAACTGACCTTTTCATGGCAGGACGGCACCGAAGTCTTTACCGAGCTGAGCACGATTTTCGCCGCCGGCCGCACGGGCCTCGTGGGCCCCAACGGCACCGGGAAAACCGCGTTGCTCCGTCTGATCGCAACAGAGCTGACGCCCTCGAGCGGAACTGTTGTGACGACGTCGTCCATTGCTTATCTGCCCCAAAAACTTACGCTGCACACGCAGCAGAGCGTCACGGATCTGCTGGGCCTGAGCGCCAAACGCCGGGCCCTCGCCGACGTTCTTGCTGGCCGGGAGGAGCGCATGAGCGAGAATCTGGAGCTCATCGGCGACGATTGGGACCTCGAGGAGCGTGCCGTGGCGCTCTTGGCCGGATACGGGCTGCCCGCCATGGGGACCGAGTTCCTCGACCGCACCGTCGGCACGCTCTCCGGTGGTGAGGCCATGATCGCCGCGCTGGCCGGGCTGGAGCTGGGCGCGCGCCCCATCACGCTGCTCGATGAACCCACCAACAATCTGGATCGCACCGCGCGGGAGCGGCTGTATCAAGCGGTCGAGCGGTGGCGCGGCACACTCGTCGTGGCGACGCATGATCGGGCGCTGCTGGAACGCGTGGATGCGATCGCCGAGTTGCGTCCCGTCCGCAACCGGGCGTGGACCGGTGAACGCGTGCAGCTGCTGCGCCACGGCGGCAATTGGGACAGCTATACAGAGGCGCTCGAGTCGGAGCGGGAGAGTGCGCAGCGGATGGTGCGTGACGCCGGGGCGCGCCTGGCCACCGAGAAACGCCAGCGCATCGAAGCGGAAACCAAGATCGCCCGGAGGGCCAAGCAAGGCCGCAAGGCCGCCTCGGGCATGCCCGCGATTCTGGCCAATGAACGCCGAAAACACGCCGAGCAATCGGCCGGTAAGGCGCGCGGAACTATGGGGGAGCGCGAATCCGAGGCGGCCCTGGCACTGGCGGACGCCAAGGACGCGCTGCCCTCGGAGACCCGGATTCGCATCGCACTGCCGGATACGGGGGTGCCGTCCGGGCGGACCGTGCTCGATGCGCCCGCCTCCCTCGTGAGTCTCGGTCAGCTGTACGACGGCGGGACGCACCTTGAGCACGATGCTCGCCTCTCGCTGCGCGGGCCCGAGCGCGTGACGCTGAGCGGTCCGAATGGGGTGGGCAAGACGACGTTACTCAACGCCTTGGCGGTCAACGCCTCGGTTCCCGTGGGGTATCTGCGGCAGCGAATTGCCGCCGGAGTGGACGATTGGGAGGGGCTCGAGGACACCCTGTCGGTACTGGAGAATGTCCGTGCCGCGGCGCCACACGCGGTGTTATCTGATGTTCGGGAACAACTGGCGCGTTTTCACTTCCGAGGGGAGTTGGTCAATCAGCCGGTGGGGGAGCTCTCCGGTGGCGAGCGGTTCCGGGTGGCCCTGGCCAGAATCTTGTTGGCGCAGCCAGCGCCGCAGCTGCTGATCCTGGATGAGCCAACGAATAACCTGGATTTGGCTTCCGTGGAGCAGCTGCTCTCGGCTCTCGGGGATTATCAGGGTGCCTTGATTGTTTCAAGCCATGACGAGGCATTCCTGGAGCTTTTGGCACCCGAGCGGGAGTGGCAATTGCGCCGTGGCGCCGCGGCGGCGACGAACAGCTAGGGTGGAGCGTGTGATCGAGCCTACAAGTACTACCCGTCGTTTTGAACTGACCCTCCACAAGCCGTGGTTTGGCTGGTTCCCCAAACCCACCGTCGTGGTGGATGGCGTGGCTCAGCCCTCGCAGTGGGGGACCCGGAATTGGAAGGTCCCGGGCACCGAGCCGGTCACCGTCAGCATTTTCCTCTTCAACCGACTCTGGAAGTTTGGCGAGGCGGACTTCACGGTGGCCGCGGGCGGCTCCGGTTCGTGGCGTTACTCCGCGCCGTGGCTGCCATTCCTGCCAGGAAAGCTGCGGCCCGCCGCGTGAGCCGGAATGAAGCAGCGGTAGAACACCAGATCTGCTTTGTGGGCGATTCCCTCGTCGCCGGCATCGGGGATGAAACTGCCTTGGGTTGGAGCGGTCGGCTGGTAGCCCGGCAGGCCGCCGTCGGCCATCCTGTGACGGGCTATAACCTAGGCATCCGCGGCAATACCTCGGCACAGATTCTCGCCAGATGCGTCAATGAGGTCGAGCTGCGGCGATCGCCCCGGCGGCCCACCCGGGTGGTGCTGTCGATGGGTGTCAACGACACCACGCACGTTGACGGCGCGCCACGGGTTCCCCTGGCGGAATCCTGCGCGAATCTGACGGCCGTGCTGGATGCGGTGGCCGGCGATCCCGTGCTTGTCGTGGGACCACCGGCCGTTGCCGACGATGCGCAAAACGATCGGATCAGGGAGCTCACCGGCCGCTATCTTGAGCTGTGCCGCGGCAGGGGAGTTCCGTATGTGGAGGTTTTCCACGTGCTGGAGTGCCACCCCGTGTGGCGCCAGCAAGTCTTAGAAGGCGACGGCGCGCATCCCCGATCCGAGGGTTACCAGGCCCTGTACGAGCTGGTGGCTCCTACCTGGGATCGGTGGCTGGGAGCCTCACCACGCGGCGGCGAGGAGCTCCCCTAGGAGATCTCCGTCGTCGACCTCCAAGCCGCGCGAGGTGAACCAGGCGCACATGTTCTTGCAGTCCCGGGCCAGCAGTTCCGCGCCCTGCAGATTGCCCGCCAGGTCCACGAGCTGGGGCAGATCGATAATGACGAGTCGCTCGCCCGCGGCCAGCACGTTATACGGGGAGAGGTCGCCGTGCGCGAACCCCATCCGGGCAAAGGCGTGCATGGCCGCGACCAGCTGCTCCCAATAACTGTGGAGCAGTTCGGACCCCGGGTGGGTGGCCTGCAAACGCGGAGCCGCAACGCCGGGATGTTCTGGGTCCTCGATGAACTCCATCATGATCTCGGTGCCGCAGATCTGCACGGGATACGGCACGGGGATCCCGTGCTCATAGGCCATCCGCAGGTACGTCCACTCGGCGTCGGCCCAGCGGGCGGCCTCCACTTCGCGGCCGTAGCTGCTGCCGTTTTTGATGGCCCGGGCATCACGGGAGCGCCGAACACTGCGGCCCTCTGTGTAGGCGCTGGAGCGGTGGAAGAGGCGTTGTTCGGCGGAACGATAGCGCTTAGCGGCTAACACGGCGCTGCGGGATTCGGTGGCTCGTTCAACGAGGAAGACGTCAGCTTCCTTGCCGGTTTTCAGCACACCAAGATCGGTGTCGATGGCACCGGCGTCCTCAATGACGAACGCGGGGTAGGGGCTGGGTCCGCGCATGAGCTTTTCCAGTTCGGGCCAGGTGGACCAGCGCTGGTTATCGGCGAGGGAATCGTCAAGGACGTTCCAGTCGAGCGAATCGCGTGCGTCGCGGGAATCGCGGGAGAATTTTACGTAGTGCTGTTGCTCAGCAGAATACTTCATGGGTGAATCGACTCCTGGGGAGGGTGAAACGAATGTTTTGGGCACGAAGAGCTACGAAAACAGTCATTGGGTCCTCCTTAGGGTCGATTCGGCTAATGCCTATTCATCTGATCACGGCGATGCGGGCAGTGTCAACGGTTGTGGCGATGACGTGGTTGGATGTCTGCGGTAGTGTCCTAGCATGATTGACATTCCGTACCCGCTCACAACGCAACGATTGATCCTGCGGCGCTTTCACACCGACGATCTTGACGCGTACTTCGCCTATCAAAGCCTGCCCGAAACCGCACGGTATCTCTACGGCGAGGCGCGCTCGTACGCCCAATGCATGGCACGGATCGCGCAGTATGTCGAGGGCACCTTCACCGGCCCCGGAGACTGGGCCACCTTTGCCATTTCCGCGCAGGACTCTCCGGAGCTGATCGGAGAGATCGCGTTGAAATGGAACTCCGGCGGTAAACCTGAAGGCCAGGGCGCGCCGGAACGGGTGGGGGAGATCGGCTGGACGCTGGCACCTGCCGCACAAGGCTTGGGGTATGCCACCGAGGCAGCGCAGGCTGTGCTTGACCTAGCCCTGAAACAGCTGGACTTTTACCGCATCGAGGCTCGGCTGGACGCCCGCAACCACGCATCCGCAGCCATTTGTGAACGGCTGGGGATGCGCAGTGAGGGCGTCCTGCTCAACAATATGTACCTCAAGGGTGAGTGGACCTCTGAGACGGTGTACGCCGTCGTGCGTTAATTGAGCGGCCCGCTAGCGCAGCTCGGTGGCGCCGATGGCATCGGCCAGGAATGCGTAATCCCAGGCGCGCGTCTTCCAGCCTTCGTAACGGCCGGAGGCGCCGCCGTGGCCGCCATCCATCTCGATCTTCATGACGATCGGCTCCGATCCGGTGGAGACGGCGCGCAGTTCCTGAACCCACTTTGCTGGCTCCACATACAGCACGCGGGTGTCGTTGAAGCTCGTGACGGCCGCGATCTTGGGGTACGCCACGGCGCGCACGTTCTCGTACGGTGTGTACTCCTTCATGTACTTGTACACGGCAGGATCCGTGATGGGGTTACCCCACTCTTCCCATTCCAGGGCCGAGAGCGGCAGTTCCGGGTCCAAGATGGTGGTCAGGGCATCCACAAACGGCACCTGCGCCACGATGGCGGCGTATTTTTCCGGGGCCAGGTTCGCCACGGCGCCCATGAGGAGCCCGCCTGCAGAGCCACCCATGGCGGCGATCTTGGCAGGATCAACCCAGCCCGACTGCGCCAGCCAATCCGTGGCCGCGACAAAGTCGGTGAAAGTGTTCTTCTTGTTCAGTTTCTTGCCGTCCTCGTACCAGTGACGGCCCATTTCGCCGCCGCCGCGCACGTGCGCAATGACAAACACCACCCCGCGGTCCAGCAACGACAAGCGCGGCACCCCAAACCCGGGATCCATGCTGACCTCGTAGGAACCGTAACCGTAGATGACGCCGGCATTTGTGCCGTCCTGGGCCAGATCCGCGCGGCGCAAGACCGACAAGGGAACCAGCGTGCCATCGGCCGCCGTAGCCCATTCGCGGGTGGCTCGGTAATCCTCGGGACGGTAGCCGCCCAATACGGGGGTTTCCTTGCGCAGCAGAAGTTCGCCCTGATCGGCGGCGCCAGCCACCGGCAGAACATAGTCATACACGCGCGGCGGCGTGAAATCTGAGGTGTAGACGAGACGGATCACGGGGGACTCAAACTCGCTCCCGCCCATGGACGCCGTGTACAGCTCTTCATCAAAGACAGGTTCGACGGCGGACGCCTGCTCCGCAGTTCCCAAACCTTCCAGCGCGGTCACCTGAATGCGCTCAATCGTGTCCTGACGCAGCGAAACCACCATATGGGTGGCCGTGACGCTGGCGCCGTTGATGCGGACCGAGGGGTCGTGGGCCACGACGGTATCCCAGTGCTGCTCGGCGAGAGGCTTCGCGAACTCCGCCGCATCAACCAGGGAGATCATGGAGTTCACGGCGTCCCGGTCGTGAGTCAGGAGGATCTTTTCGACCCCAGCGCTCAGGAAAGGCTCGGCGTCGTACAAGATCTCGGCACTACGGGAGATGAGGGTCTGCAAGCCCTTCTCCGGTGCGGCGAAGTCTAGAAGGCGGGTTTCGCTGAACTCGGAGCAGCCAATGCTGATCATGAGGAAGCGACGGTCTGCGGAGAGGTCGAAGCCGGTCCACATGGCAACGTCGTCCTCCTGGTAGAGGACCTCATCGCTGTCCACGGGGGTGCCAAGAACGTGAGTCTTGACCTGGTAGGGGCGCCAGGAATCGTCGGCCACCATGTAGAACAAGGTGGTGCCATCGGGGGAGAACGTCAGGCCGTAAAAGACGTTCTCGATCGTGTCGGGCAGCAGCTCGCCGGTGCGCAGATCCTTGATGCGGACCGTGAAAAGCTCGTCGCCTGCGTTATCGACGGCGTAGGCATACAGGTTGCCATCGCGTGTGACGGCCGCGCCGCCGAGGGAGAAGAACGGCTGGCCTTCGGCCTCGACGTTGCCATCGAGGATGATTTGTTCGCCCGGAACGTCGACGCCCGGCTCCACGAGCGGGGGAGTCCAATCGGCCAGGGTGCCTTCGCTGCTGGCAGCCACGCGGCACTGGATACCATACGCCTGTCCCTCAACCATGCGGGAGTAGTACCACCAGCCATCCTTGCGGCTGGGAACAGAAAGATCTGTTTCCTGGGTACGATTCTTGATCTCGTTGAAAATATCCTGACGCAGCTGCTCCTGGCCGGCCGTCATGGCATCCGTATACGCCTGCTCGGCATTGAGATGAGCCACGACCTCGGGGCTTTCCTTCTCACGCAGCCACTCGTAGTTGTCCACAAAAGTGTCTCCATGATGGGTGCGCTCGGTCGGGACCTTTTTAGCGATGGGGGGAGTGGGAGCTGCTGCAGCATCAGAGATCGTCATGGGATCCACTGTATAGATCACCGCCTGCCATGGCTTCGGTGTATGCCAACAGCGGAGCGCTCAGCTGCCGCGGTGGTAGGTGTTGCGACGTTCCCTGCGGTTGATGTCCTCACTATAAGGAGGAGTGAACCAGGCGATGTTGCCAATGAGCCGAACCGTCCAGCCCCTGTCGTGGAGGTAATGGTGGTGGCGGCTGCAACACAGGACCCCGTTATCGACGCTGGTGTCGCCGCCTTCCTGCCACGGGATGATGTGGTGGGCTTCCGTCCATTGCGGCGGTGCCATGCAGTCGGGGAAGGCGCATCCCAGATCCCTCGCCACGAGGATCTTGCGTTGGGCGAAGGTGAACAAGCGCTGGGTCCGGCCAATGTCGAGAATGCCGCCATTGCTGTCGACGAGGAGCTCGGTGGCGTCGGCGCCGCACAGATCTTGTTCGAAGAGCGACAGGGGGACGCGTCCGCTATAGGGTGCGAAGATGGCCCCGCTGCTTTCCTTCCTGTCGAGGTCTTCCTGCGTGAGGGAGAGATACAGCTGAGGTTTCAGGCCGCCGTTGAGGGGTAGCTTGTCGGTGCTCGCCGCCAATTTGAGGCAGTCGATCATGCCATCGAGGAGCTTCTGGGCGTCGCTGCGCCGATCTCTGGTGGCGGGGTCTGTGCTGTCGGGATCCGTGGAACTGAGCCCGAGCAGCCGCTCACCTGAGCCAGGTTCCGGCACCCAGATCCCGTTGACGAGGCGCGGCCAGGGATCGGCGGGCTCGGTGCTTGATGGCGCCGGGCTGCCCCACCAAAATGGTGCTGGCGCAGGATCCGGGGAGGGCGCATCCACATCCTCAGCCGTTTCCGTGTGCGGCGCTGGGGTGTCCCCTGCTCGAGGGATCCAACCGGTGTTCATGCCTGACAGATCGGGGAACCAGAACCAACGTTCACCCTCGTAAACGGGTGGGATGGCCCACTCTGGTGCATCCGGTGGCTTAGCGGGGATGTCTTCGGGCTTCAGTGGTTGTCGCCACCCTTGTGTGGGGAACGGGGTTCCACGTGTTGGCCGTGGCGGTGGTTCAAAGCAGTCCGCTCCGGTGTCGCCCGTGTCTGCCGTCCAGAGTGGCTGTCCGGAGTTTTGTCCGAGGCTTTGCTCGGGAACGGCTGTCTCCGAGTCCCCCGCGCTTTCGCCCGCAGTGCCGCCCTCAAAATCACTATCGCCAAGGAGCTGTTGCAGAAGGTCGCCCTGCTGATCGGCGGGGTCTTTGCGCTTGAGATTGCTGGCCCACCCGATGTACGCCATGGTGTGTTCGTACTGTGGGATGGTGAGATAGCCATCCATGCGCACCCAGCCCTTGTAGGCCTTGTGGAAGAACAAGCCTTGTTTTGCCAGACGCTGGGATTCGGACGGTTTTTCCCCGTCAGGGTTCAGCAACGCCATGGCGCGAATGCCAAGATGTCGCAGAAAATACGGTGGCTCATCCTCGGCATGCTGGGTCAGCGTTTCTTCCAGCGATCGAGGCTGATCATCCGGAATCTTTCCCGCACGGGCCAAGGCCGCGGCTTGATCGACGAAGCCGGAGATGATGAGCGATTGCTCCATCGAGACCTTCCCCGAGAACAACGCCGAACCTAGAACTTCTTGGCGTTCGGTGGCCACGAAAGGCAGGAAGGCATCGGACTGGGGGAGGACTCGTTCGGCCAAGTGAATGCGTCGGGTGGCCTCGGAACGGCTGAGTTTGAGGGATGAGCTCAAGTATTCGGCCGCGGTGCGTGCCCCGACATCCTGAAAACGGCCCACGGCAACGCGCTGGGATAGCTCGCCGGCCGCCTGCACCATCAGACCTTGGAGGTAGCGGTTGAGATGTTCGAGATTTTGAGCCCAAGCGGCGGCATCGTGATCCGTGAGTGAACCGAGCTGGACCCCGAGTGGAGTCTCGAGCTGAGAGTCGGCTGCCGTTCGAACAAGCGAGCCAGCAAGGGCCAACAGCTGGTGGATATGTTCACCAGCCGCCTTGCCATCTCGAGGGGAGCCGCCTTGCCCCGGCCTCATTGCCGTTGTTTCCATGTATCCAACATTACCGACAGGGTCTGACAAAGTACGACGAAAAAATTAGAATGTGAATAACTCTCGAAACTATTCGAACTGTGGAGGAATCGCCCCTAAGAATCCCTCAGAAACCCTCAAGAATCCCTGATAATCCGCCACAGTTCAGGCAGTTACTTGCGCCCCGTGAAATGCTCCATCGACTTGTAAACACCAAAAACGCGCCCCGCCACAACGTCCCAGGCGGCGATCGGCAGGATCCCGCGTAGGGCCGTGCTCAGCTTCACCGTCCACGGCATCATGAGCATGGGCGCACCCTCCTTCATGGCCTGCCAGACGCGTTCGGTGACTGCCTCAGGCTCCATGAGTGGTGTCATGAGGGGCCCGCGAGCACCCTCAAACATGCCCGTCTTGATGTACGACGGGCAAAACGTCGTGACCTTGACATGTTGGTGACCGGCCTGCGCCAACTCCAGCCGCAGCGAGTCACTCCAGCCAATAACCGCCCATTTCGAGGACGAGTACACACTCATCCGGGGATTGGCGAGCAGCCCGGCCGCCGAGGCGACATTCACAATCCGTGAGGTTCGTCCGCCGTCGATCATTCCCGGCAAAAATTCTCGCGTGATGTGCATGAGCGCGAGGGTGTTGATGGCCATTGTCGCGGCAATGTCGCTGCGCTGATCGTGTTCCCAGAAGTATTTGCCGCGCACAATTCCGGCGTTATTGATCAAAATATCCGGGTTCCCCACCTCGCTGCGCACTTTCTCCGCGGTGGCTTCGATGTCCTCCAGCTTGCTGACATCCACCACATAGCCGTGGATCGCCGAGCCCTGGCCACTGAGCTCGGCCACCGCGGCATCCAGCAACTCGGCATTGATATCCCACAGCACCACATGCGCGGTACGGTCTTTCACGGCCAGGTGGGCGTACATTTTGCCCATGCCCATGGCGGCGCCCGTGATCATGACGGTGGCATTGTGCAGGGATTCAATGGTGCTGGGCATGGCACGTCCTTAGGGCAGAGGGGACTTACTGGGTTGAAGCCCGACGCCGGACACTCACGACCCAGCCAATCGTCGCCACCCCGAGGGCTAGGAGGACAAACGCCTCACCGGGGAAGTCAAAGACCCGCAAGGCAATGGCCGCGACCAGGTAGGGCAGTGCTGCACACTTTAGCGGGGTGTGCTTCAGGCGGCTACCCCAGGCAAAGAGCATGAGGGCAAAGAACAAGCTCAGCTCAAAGCGAGCCGACCACTCGACAAAGAAAAACATCGCCCCGACAATCACCAAAACGCCTGCCGCCGAGATGCTTTGCCGGCGAGCCTCGGTGCCCTTCGTGAAGGACAGCGGCAGCCACAGGAGTGCGGCGCAGATCGCCGGGAGCAGCGGCGTCAGGAAGAATACGGGAGCACTGATCGTCGCGGGGTCGCCCGCGCCAAGGAACAACATGAGTGCCGAGAGGAGGGCGCCGAGGCCTGCCGTCAGGAAGACCAGCCCATTCACGGCCGGGGCTTCCTCGACGGCAATAGCGGTTTCGGCGGCTTCAGCCCGGAGTGAGTGGTGATTCTTCATTCCCCCATCCTCCCAGCTTAAAGCGGCGCCGAATTTCAGTTCAAGGTGCGGGTGCCCTCCGGCAGTGAGCCGTTATTGAGCAGTGCGGTGGCGGCGTCGGCCAACGCCGTCAGGGCCACGCGCTGGGTCCACGGACCATAGGAGATGCGGGCCACCCCCAGCTCCTGAAGTCTGGCGGGGGAGAGTGATCCTGGGACATTGATGACGCTGACCTTGCCGTGCCCGATGCCGGCCACGAGCGCCTGCACGGTGGATTCGTCGAGTTTGCCGGGCACGAAGATGCAGGAGGCACCGACCTCCAGGTAGGCGCGGCCGCGTTCGATGGCGGCCTCGAGGACCTCGCGCGGGTCGTGGTCGGCACCCAGAACGAATGCATCAGTACGGGCATTGAGGACAAAATCGATGCCCTCCGCAGTTCCTGCGTCCGCGGCAGCCTTCATCTGCGCAACGGCCTGTGCCAGTGGGCGCATCTGGTCCTCGATATTGGCCCCCACGATGCCAACGCCAATGGCTCGACGGACGGTCTCGCCCGGGTTTCCGTAGCCGCGGTCCAGATCAGCGGTGACAGGGAGATCAGTTGCTGCCGCGATACGGCCCACGGCGTCCAGCATGGTGGCCAGCGGGATGTGCTCGCCGTCTGCGTAGCCAAAAGATGCGGCAATGGAGTGTCCGGCCGTGGCCAGGGCTTGGGTTCCGGGGAGATCGGAGATGACCTTGGCCGTGATGGCATCCCAGACATTGACCAACTGCAGAATGTCCGGGGCTTGATGGAGGCGGAGTAGCTCGGTGGCCTTGGACGCGGTGTTTTCCGGTGTGGGGTTCATGGTTTCAGCGTAGCCCCGGCCCGGCCACAAGTCACCGGTCAACTAAGCGGCAAGGCAATGGCGGACAGGACTAGTGTTGGGACAGTGAGTAAAACAGCTGAACCCGGAGACTTCAATCTGTGGTCCATCGCCGTTCCGGCATTTGGCCCATCCCTGTTGTTTGGCATTGGTGAGGGCGCCATCTTGCCGGTCATCCCGCTCAGCGCCCGAGACATGGGCTCATCCCTGGCCGGAGCCGCACTCGTCGTGGCCTTGATCGGCATTGGCTCCTTGATCAGCAACATCCCCGCATCTATCGTGACGGCCAAATTTGGTGAGCGTATTGGCATGCTGGGCGCCTCCGCGCTGAGCCTGATCGCCATGTTGATCTGCGTTTTTTCTCAGGAGCTCTGGACATTCGGGGTTGGTGTCTTCCTTATCGGTGTCGCCTCGGCCGTGTTCCATCTGGCCCGCCAAAGCTACCTGACCGAGGCGGTCCCGCCGTTCATGCGAGCCCGCGCCATGTCAACGCTGGGCGGGGTGGGACGCATCGGGCTCTTTGCCGGGCCGTTCATCGGCGCCCTGCTCATCCACCTCGTGGGGCTCACTGGTGCGTACTGGGTTGCCGCGCTCGCCGTCGCGGCCGCGGGTGCCGTGGCCTGGGGTCTGCCCGATCTGGTCAACGCCGATGGCCCCGCGCCGCAAGGGCCCAAGATCACCGTTGCGTCCTTGCTGGCCGGTCACCGGAAGGTGTTCCTGACGGTGGGCATTGGGGTGCTGCTGGTCAGCTCCGTACGATCCTCGCGCCAGGTGGTCGTGCCGCTGTGGGCCGACAACCTCGGCCTCAACCCGGCCGTGACATCCCTGATCTATGGGCTCTCCGGCGCCATCGACATGCTGGTGTTTTACCCGGCAGGCAAGGTCATGGATAAGAAGGGGCGTAGCGCCGTAGCCATCCCCTCGATGGTGCTCATGGGGATCTCGCTCCTGCTGATGCCACTTACCACAGGGGCCGTCTCGCTCCTGCTCGTCGCCCTGCTGATCGGCTTCGGCAATGGCATTGGTTCCGGGCTCATCATGACCCTGGGCGCCGATTATTCGCCGCGCCACGGCAGGGCGCAGTTCCTGGGGATCTGGCGGTTCCTTGCAGACACGGGCGGCTCCAGCGGGCCCGCGATCCTAGCGGGGCTCACGGCCGCCGTGACCCTGCCGTTTGGCATCGCCGCGACGGGACTATTAGGGCTGGGAGCCGCGGCTGTTTTGGGGTATTCCCTTCCCCGCAACACAGTGAGCGGGCGAGACTAACGCCCGTTCCGCCGTCGTACTGGCAAGGTCAGCAGCAGCGTACTGGCAAAGGTCAGGCCGTAGCCAACCATGACAATCTGGCCCACACCCACGAGGAAGAAGCTCGTGGTGCTACCGCTTTCCGTGCCCATGACCGAGCGGTAAATGAGGGCGGCCGCGACTCCCGCGAGGACCGTCAGGAGCCCCGTCAGTACGGTCCAGCCGCGGGCCGAGGCCCAGTGTTCGGCCGAGCCGAGCCACACATTCCAGGCGGGGCCGCTGCGCATGACCAGAAGCGCGGCCAGGGCCGTCCAGAACGCGACGACGAAGAACGCCGCCACGACGTCGGCCGGGCGATGCCACTGGTTGATAAGGGTCGAGATGCCGGCCATGATGGCGTAGCTGCCGCCCACAAAAGCCGCGGCGGGGCGCCAGCGCGGGGAGACCACCAGGAACACGGCCGCCGCGGCGCTGGCGGCGAGCGTGCTGTGCCCGGACGGCAGCGAATTTAACGTCAGAGTGTTGACGCCGAGGTCGGGACGGTCGGGCAGGAACGCCTTGATGAGCTGCGTGGACAGGTTCGCGCCCGCCATGGCCACGATCGCGATCCCCGCAGCCTTCCACCGCCGCCGCGCCAGGGTCACGAACAACACCACGAGCGTTGCGATCACGACCGAGGTGAGCGGCAAGAGATCGAGCATCTGTGCGGTTTGCGCGCCGATGCGTTCCCGGGCCACCGCGGCCTCCACGAGGGCGGATTCGTCGATGAATTGTCCCGTGGTGGTTTTGACAAAGAAACGGTAGCTCAGGATTAACCCGGCCAAACTGATGAGCGCGGCGGTCAGGAACGGCCAAGCGGCGACGCGCGCGCCAGTGCGGCCCGGCAGGCCTGGACGGGGGGATGCGGCGTGGGTATTCATCGCTTCTAGGTTCCCACAGTTTCATGGGAGCTTGCTGACGTTGGGGATACAGTGAAGGCATGGTTGCTCTTCCAACGCTTGAGACCTTGATCGCCTCCGCCCACGTGGTGTCCCTGCCGATGCGGGTCAAATTCCGGGGTGTCGTGAGCCGGGAGGTGATGGTTTTTGCAGGCCCCGCCGGGTGGAGTGAGTTTTCTCCTTTTGTGGAGTACGACGACGAGGAATCCTCGCGCTGGTTAGCGTCGGCTATCGAGGCTGGCTGGGTGGGATACCCCGCCGCTGTGCGTTCCACCATTCCCGTCAACGCGACTGTCCCGGCGGTATCTGCCGCCGAGGTGCCCGATGTTTTAGCCTCCTTTGATGCGGTGCACACCGTGAAAATCAAGGTGGCCGAGGCCGGTCAATCGCTGGCCGAGGACGCCGCCCGCGTGGGGGCCGTGCGGCATGTACTGCCCGAGGCGAAGATCCGTATCGATGCCAACGGCGGCTGGAGCGTGCCGCAGGCCGTCACGGCGCTGCGCATGCTCAATGTCTTTGGGCTGGAATATGCCGAACAGCCCGTGGCGAGCATTGCCGAGCTCGCGGCGGTGCGGGCGGCGCTGCAGGGCTCCGTGCTCATCGCGGCCGATGAAAGCGTCCGCAAGGCCACTGACCCCCTCGCCGTGGCCCGCGCGGGAGCCGCCGATCTGATCATCGTCAAGGCCGCGCCGCTCGGGGGAGTCCGGCGGGCACTGGAGATTGTCGCCGAGGCTGGACTTCCCGCCGTCGTGAGTTCCGCCCTGGATTCCTCGGTGGGCATCCGCACGGGGCTGGGCCTGGCCGCCGCGCTGCCGGAGCTGCCGTACGCCTGCGGGCTCGGCACGGTCTCGCTCATGGCCGGCGATGTCGCGTCCCCGAGCCTCGTGGCCGTGGGTGGGGGCATGGAGCTGCGCGAGGTGGTGGGCGATCCGGAACTGCTGGAACGCTTCGCCGCCCCGGCCGAACGCCAGCAGTGGTGGCTCGAGCGGCTCCGGCGCTGCCACGCCCTCCTCGCCACCCCTAACCCTGCGCCACCCAGCGAAAACGGCGGGAGCGGCGCGGGTGCGCGGGGTCGATAGAGTAGATGCGTGACTTTACTTAGCTCCATGGATGCCGCCCGATACGCCCTCGACGCCCTCGAACACGCAGGGCTCGCCCATGTTGTCGTGGCGCCCGGCTCCCGCAGCGCCCCGCTCGTGTACGCCCTGGCCGAGGCGGAGGCCGACGCCCGGATCACCACGCATGTGCGCGTGGACGAACGCGTGGCCGGCTTTACAGCGCTCGGCCTGGCCCTGGGCTCGGGCCTTCCCGCCGCGGTCGTGACCACCTCCGGCACGGCCGTGGGGAATCTCCTGCCGGCCGTCATGGAGGCCAATCACAGCGGCACGCCCCTGCTGGTGCTGTCCGCGGACCGCCCCGAGGAGTTGCGCGGCACGGGCGCCAATCAGACCACGCAACAGCTGGATCTCTTCGGCGAGCACGTGCGATTTGCCACGGACGTCCCCGCCGGCGAGGATCCCCGCGGCGCCATTTCCACGGCCCTCAACGCTGCCATGGGTCGACTCGAGGGCATCCCGGCCGGCCCCGTGCAGGTCAATCTGGCGTTCCGCGACCCCCTGACGCCCGCCCTCGACGGCTCCGAGTGGGAACGCCTCCTGCCGCAGATCGAGGCTCCCGCGTCGTTAATGGTCGACGCCGGAACCCCCCTCGGCGACACCGCCACCCCCGCCGCGTCCCCCAGCTCCGCGACGGACGCCACGGTGGTGCTGCCCGCGAGCAGCCACCGCACCGTTGTGGTGGCAGGGCACGGCGCGGGCCCCGAGGCAGAATACTTTGCCCGGCTCCTCGGCCTGCCATTGCTGGCCGAGCCATCCTCCAACGCCCGCTTCGGCCCGAATGCGATTGGCCCGTACCGCCTGCTCGTGGAGCGGTTCGGTCCCGAGAGCGCCCAGCCCATCGAACGCGTCGTGCTCTTCGGCCGGCCCACGCTCTCGCGCCAGATCAGTAAGCTCCTGGCCGACACGACGCTCGAACGCGCACTGTTCCTGCCCGCACCGGTGTCGTGGTTTGAGCCCGGCCACCGCACGGAATTGATCCTGACGCAATGGGATCAGCTCGTGGGCTTTGCCGGGACGGGCCCCGAGGGGTGGCTGGAAGCATGGCAGGCAGCCGCCGCGTCGGCCGAGTCGTCGCTGGCCGCCGTCATCGCGGAGCAGGCGCCTCCGAGCGGTGCGGGCCTGAGCGGCATCGAGGTGGCCCGCTCGGTGTGGGCGCGGGCGCAGCAGGACGCCGGCAGCAATCTCATGCTCGGCTCCTCCAACCCGGTCCGCGACGTCGACCTGGCGGGCACCCCCACGGCGGCCAGCAATGTCACGAGCTTCGCCAATCGCGGGCTGGCGGGCATCGATGGCACGATCGCCACGGCGAGCGGTATCTCCCTGGCCACGGGTGCGCCAACGCGCGTGCTCCTGGGCGATGTGACCTTCCTGCACGATTCCGGAGCCCTCAACATTGGCCCGCTCGAACGCCAACCTCAGCTGCAGATCATCGTGCTCAACGACGGTGGCGGCGGCATCTTCTCCGTCTTGGAGCACGGAACACTAGCGAAGGCTGCGAACTATACGGCCGCCGTCGAACGTTTCTTTGGCACCCCGCACACCGTCAAGCTGGCGGCATTGGCGGCCGCCTACGGCTGGGACCATGTCCTGGTCAGTACGACGGCGGAACTCACCTCCGCGCTGGCCTCACCGGTGCGGGGGCGCAGCGTGATCGAAGTGCGCGCGAGCCGTGAGGGACTGCGCGAACTCCACCTGAGTATCGCGGCGGCACTTAAATAACTAACCCGGGCCCTTGCGGACCCGGGTTAGTTGCGAAAGCCTGAAGCGCGCTAGAGGACGCGGCTGAGGAACTCCTTGGTGCGGTGGTGTTGCGGGTTGGAGATGATCTCGCGCGGGGGACCGCTTTCCACGACGACACCGCCATCCATGAACGTCAAGGTGTCGCCAACCTCGCGGGCAAAGCCAATCTCGTGGGTCACCACGATCATGGTCATGCCCGACTTGGCCAGGTTCTTCATGACCTCCAGGACGTCGCCCACGAGTTCGGGGTCAAGGGCGGAGGTGGGCTCATCGAAGAGCATCAACTCCGGTTCCATGGCCAAGGCTCGCGCAATGGCGACGCGCTGCTGCTGACCGCCGGAGAGCTGTGATGGGTAGAAGTCGGCGCGATCGGACAGGCCCACCATTTCCAACAGCTCGAGAGCTTTCAGCTTCGCGGCCGCCTTGGATTGGCGCTTGACCTGTGTGGGTGCCTCGATGACGTTTTGCAGCGCCGTCTTGTGCGGGAACAGGTTAAAGCGCTGGAACACCATGCCGATTTCGCGACGCTGGGCCGCGATGGACTTTGTGTTGAGATCGTGCAGCTTGCCGTTGACCTCTTTGAAACCAATGAGGTCGTCGTGGACGTAAATCCGGCCGGCGCTGATGGTTTCCAGCAGGTTGATGCAGCGCAGGAGCGTCGACTTACCGGAACCCGAGGGGCCGATGATGACGGAGACCTCTCCCGGCTTGACGGTCATGTCGATGCCCTTGAGCACGTGGTGGTCACCAAAGAACTTATGAACGCCCTGAATCGTGACGAGTGGCTTGTCTTCAGTCATTACTTGCCACCTTCTGTGGTTCCGTTGGTGGTGTTCATGGGGTGCGCGTGTGCGGCAGCCGCGACCTCAGTGGCCTTGACGGGTGCCTTCATGACGTTGTCAACGCCCTTGCCGTAGTGCTTTTCAATGAAGTACTGGCCCACCATCAAAACGGAGGTGATGACCAGGTACCAAATAGCGGCAACGATCAATAAGGGGATCGGCAGGTACGTCCGGTTCGCTAGGGTGTTGCTGACGAACGTCAGATCCAAGGTGAACGGGATAGCCAACACCAAGGAGGTGGTCTTGAGCATGCCGATGGTTTCATTGCCCGTGGGCGGGATGATGACGCGCATGGCCTGCGGCAAAATGATCCGCCACATGACCTTTGAACGACGCATACCCAGGGCCTCGGCGGCTTCCATCTGGCCGTTGTCGACAGACTTCAGGCCGGCGCGGAAGATCTCCGCCAGGTAAGCGGACTCGTTTAAACCAAGACCCACAATGGCGCCAAAGGTTGCCGTGATGAGGGTGGAGGTGTCAAAGGAGAACCACTCCGGACCGAACGGAACCCCGAGGATGATCTTGGGGTACAGGGTTGAGACCAGACCCCAGAAGACCAACTGGGTGTAAACCGGGGTGCCGCGGAAGAACCATACCCAAACCCAGGAAACATACCTGAACAAGGGATTGTCCGATTGCCGCATGAACGCCAAAACGATGGCCAAGACAATCGCGATGATCATCGAGGTGGCTGTCAGGATCAACGTCCAGCCAATGCCATTGATGATCAATACATCGAAGAGATACGTGCGGACAATGTCCCAGCGGAAGCGGGTGTTTGTCACCAAGCTTTGAATCATTAATGCCACCGCGATCAGAATGATCGCGGCGCCTATCCAGCGCCCGGGATGACGGACGGGAACTGCGTTAATCAGTTCCACGCCGTCATGCCGGGCGGAGGCAGGAGCCTTAAGAGATGAACGGTTCAAGGTATTAACCGACCGTCGGGTTCAGAACAGCCTTGGTGACGCCACCGCTGGAGTTGTTCCAGTTGTCGAGGATCTTCTTGTAGGTGCCATCTTCGATGAGCTTGTTCATGACCTTTTCGATGACCTGAGCGAAGGCGACGTCATCCTTGGCAATGGCGATGCCCTGCTCGGCAGCGTCGTAGGTCTCGCCCAGGGTTTCCAGCTGATCGTTGGTCTTAGCCAGCGCGTTGTTGATGATGGGGGTGTCGGCGCTCATGGCGTCGATCGTGCCACCGACAAGGCGGGTGGTGACATCGGTCTGGTTCTCAAGAGAAATCACGTCGATGGGGGGCTTGCCGTCGGCAACACACTTGGCCGAACGATCCTTCACATCGGGATCTTCCTCGACGGTTCCGGTCTGCACGCCCACCTTCTTGCCACAGATGTCATCGAGGCTGAAGTTGTTCGGGTTGCCCTTCTGGACGGCCCACAGGATGCCGGCGTTGAAGTAGCTCACGAAGTTCACGGCCTTCGAACGCTCCGGGTTGATCGTGAAGGAGGAGATACCCAGATCGTATTTGGCGCCAAGGCTCGGCAGGATCGAGGCAAACTTTGCGGTCTGCACATCGGCGGTCTTGCCGAGCGTGGCGGCAATGGCCTTAGCCAGGTCCACGTCGTAGCCGATAGGGGTCTGGCCGTCCTTATCCAGGAACTCGGCCGGCTCGTATGAGGTGTCGGAACCAATGGACAGGCTTGGCTTGTCCTTGAGAGCTGCCGGAAGCAGGGCAATCAGCGCATCGTCCTTGGAAACCGTGGTGGGGTCAAACGTCACAGGCGCCGCGGCGCCGCCACTTGTGTCGGTGCCACCGTCCTGGGATGCAGTGGTGCAGCCTGTCAGAGCCAAAGCTGCGGCGGCGGCAACGGCGGCCAAGCGAATGGTCAGCCTCGATGAGATTTGCATGGTTATCCCTTTGTTTCTTGGAGCGCTTGATTCATGGGGCACTGTCTATAAACAACTAGTGTATATGGCTGTGATTTGCATCACGGTAAACTACATTTGACTATTGAACAACTTATTGGCCGCCTAGGCAAGGGATGCGCGGAGGAAGCTGTCCGGGATTCCGGACGATCCGAGGCGGTTTAGGGGCGATGTGCGAGGTTCAAAGCCTGCAGCATGGGACGGAACTTAGCCCACGTTTCGGCCAGCTCGGCGGCCGGATCAGAGGCCTGAACAATCCCGGCGCCAGCGTATAGGCGGACGTGGTGGGCATCCTCGAGCACGGCGCCGCGCAGCGCAATGCCCCACTCGCCATTACCGGCACCATCGAGCCAGCCAACGGGCCCGGCGTACGGTCCGCGGTCCATCTGTTCCAGTTCAAGGATGAGTTCGCCAGCATCCTCGCGGGGTGTCCCGCACACGGCCGCAGTGGGGTGCAGGGCCTCAACAAGCGCCAAAGACGTGGGGAGATGGCCGTTGGAGCTCGCCAATTGGGCGGTCACGTCCGAGGCCAGATGCCATACATTGGGCAGCTCGAGGATGAACGGTTCGGCCGGAAAGGAAAGGTCCGTGGCAAAGGGTGCGAGCTGCCGTGTCAGGGACCGCACGGCAAAGTCGTGCTCCTGACGTTGCTTGGCCGAGCCACCCAAAACGGTGGCGGCAAAGCCCGTGGATCCAGCGGGTTCGTCCTCGCGGTCCAGGGTTCCGGCCAGCACGCGGGCCTGCGCCGTGGCGCCGTCGACCTTGATCAAGATTTCTGGGGTGGCCCCGACGAGGCCGCGGACCGCGTAGGTCCAGCATTCGTCGTAAAGGGTGACCAATCGTTGCAGAATTGAGACGCGCTGCACGGGTTCCTGCAGTGTTGCGAGCACATCGCGAGCCAGCACCACCTTTTCCAGGCCTCCGCGCACAATCGCCTCGACGCCAGCGGCGACAGTGTCTTTCCACTGTTTTTCGGTGAGGGCACCGGAACTCACGCTGCCCTCGGAGGGGGCGTCCGACGTCGAGCCTTCCGGGGCAGAAGGAGTTGGTGCCAGGCCGCGCAAGAGTTCCAGTGCGGATTCTCGCGTGGGGGAGGAACCGTCGATCGTGAGCTGGGTGAGCCAGACCGTGCCGCCCGCGAAGCCCACCACCAGGGCGGGGACAATCAGCAGCGACTCGTAGCGACTTGTTTTGGAAAACGCGAAGGAGCCAAAGGCCATGGCGCCGGTTCCGGGAATGCGCACGGAATCCTCGACGGTGGCGGAGGCCAGCAGCTCCTTCCACCACTGTTCGGCGTCGGAGAAGCGATCCGGGCCGGAGCCGGAGAAGGAGGCGATCTCGCCAAACCCCAGCAAGCCCTCGCCACGGCGCAGCCACGTTAGGGGATCCACGTCGGAATTCTTGCTCAGAAAGCTGGTGGCGCCCGTGATGCCGAGTTCACTCAGCGTGGCCGGGTCAAGGGCCGTGGTCAGGGTGCGTAGCGGATGGGTGCCCAAGGAAGCAGTCATGATGAGTCAAGATTACTCGCCCGGGGCGCAAAGCGATGAGCCGGGTGAGTTCGGCCCCGGTGTGATGTGCCACAGGAGGGAGTTCGTAATGCGCGAAGCGAGGCAAAGTTTGAGACACTAAAGAGGTGAATCGTGCATCCTTGGATAAACGTCCGGAAGAAATGGCAGCCATGTTTGACGACGTGGCCCCCAACTACGACCTCGTCAATGACATTTTGTCCTTGGGGCAGACACGTCGCTGGCGCCGCATCGTGGTGGACGCGGTCGGCGCAGAACCGGGCCAGCGCGTCTTGGATCTGGCCGCCGGGACGGGAACCTCCAGCGAGCCGTACGCGGATGCCGGCGTGCACGTTGTGGCCTGCGACTTCTCCGTCGGCATGCTCAAGGTTGGCAAACGCCGCCGCCCCGACATTGACTTTGTCGCCGGCGACGCCACGAATTTGCCCTTCGCCGATGACTCCTTTGACGCCTCCACGATCTCCTTCGGGCTGCGCAATGTCGTGGATCCGCAGAAGGCCCTGCGCGAGATGCTGCGCGTGACCAAGCCCGGCGGCAAGCTCGTCGTGGCGGAGTTCTCGCACCCGAGTTTTTCCCCGTTCCGCACCGTCTATAGCGAATATCTCATGCGGGCCTTGCCGCCCATCGCGAAGAAGGTCGCCTCTAATCCGGCCGCGTATGTGTACCTGGCAGAGTCGATCCGGGCCTGGCCCAATCAGGAAAAGCTCTCCGGATGGCTCAATGAGGCCGGCTGGGAAGCTGTGCAGTACCGAAATTTGAGCGGCGGCATTGTGGCTGTGCACCGCGCCACGAAGCCCCGCACCGCGGCCGCCCCCACCGTCGCCGCTGACTAATAAACCCGTTGACTTAAAGGAACCCCACTCACCGTGAAGGTACTTGTTGTAGGTGCCGGCCCCGCCGGATCCACCGCGGCCTATCACCTGGCATCCGCCGGGTTAGAGGTCACCGTGTTGGAAAAGACCCGTTTCCCGCGCGAAAAAGTCTGCGGTGACGGCCTGACCCCGCGCGCCGTCCGCGAGATGCAGCTCATGGGCCTGCCGCACGACCCCTCCGAGGGCTGGCGCCGCAACAAGGGCCTGCGCCTGATTGCCGGCGGCCGCCAGATTGAGGTGCCCTGGCCAGAGCTGAGCAACTTCCCCAATTACGGGCTGATCCGGACACGCCTGGGCTTTGATGAGTCGCTCGCCGCGCACGCGCGCTCCGCCGGCGCCGAGATCCTGGAGGGCCACTCGGTCTCTACGGTGTTGACGGACGACGCCGGAACTGTCGTTGGTGCCAGGGCGTCACTTTTGGACGACTCGGGTCGCAAGACGGGCGAAAGCAAGGACTTCTTTGCCGATATTGTCCTAGCCGCCGATGGTAATTCCACCCGTACGGCCGTTTCGCGGGGCTTCGCCAAACGCGATGACCGCCCCATGGGTGTTGCTTACCGTACCTACTTCACCTCGCCGCGGCACGACGAGGAATGGATGGAAGGGTGGCTGGAGCTCTCCTCACCCGACGGCAAGACGCTGCCCGGCTACGGCTGGGTCTTTGGTGTTGGTGACGGCACGGCCAACGTGGGCCTGGGGATCCTGAACTCCTCCAAGGAATTTGGCAAGCTCGACTACCGTCAGGTGCTGCGCGATTGGACGGCCGGCATGCCCGCCGAGTGGGGCTTCACCCCTGAAAATCAGGTGGGCCCCATTCGTGGCGCCGCACTGCCCATGGGCTTCAACCGCACCCCGCACTACTCGGATGGGCTGATGTTGCTGGGCGATTCCGGTGGTATGGTGAGCCCCTTCAACGGCGAGGGCATTTCCTATGCCATGGAATCGGGCCGGTACGCGGCAGATTTCATCGTCCGTGCGGCCGGCACCAATTCGGCCCTGGCCGCCAACCATGCGCTCTCGGGATACTCCGACTTCATCAAGGATCAGTGGGGGAGTCACTTTACCCTCGGGCGGGCCTTTGCCTCCTTGATTGGCAATCCCGGAATCATGAAACTGGCGCTGCGCACCGGGATGCCGCTGCCGCTGCTGATGCGTTTCGTGGTTCGCCTCATGGCTAATCTCACGGACACGAGCGAACGTGGTTTTGAGGATAGAGTGATTCATCTACTGGAAAAGTTGGTTCCGGCCACCAGTAACCAGCAGGCTCCTCGAACGTCCAAGCAAGAATCCCTACCAATAGTTAGTGTTAAGCAGTGACTACTTCCGCGAACCATAGCTGGACCCCTGCAGGTCAAGGGCGCCCCGAACAGCACGATCCGAACCCCAGCACCATGGCTATTGCCACGGGGCTGCAACTGCCGGCCGGTTTCTCCGCCGTCGCAGAGGACGCCGATCTGGGCCCTTCCATTTCTTTGGGGATGGCAAAAGTGGAGAAGGTGCTGCGGGAAGCTATTGCGCATTCCGATCCGCTGGCGGATGCCACGAGTCGCCACCTGGTCGAGGCTGGCGGCAAGCGTATTCGCCCCCTGCTGGCGCTTCTTGCCGCCCACTTGGGGGATCCGGAGCGTAAAGAGGTTGTGCAGGCCGCCGTCGTTGTTGAGCTGACGCACCTGGCCACGCTGTACCACGACGATGTCATGGACTCGGCGCCGTTCCGTCGCGGAGCTCCCACGGCGCACGAGGTGTGGGGCAATACCGTCGCCATTTTGACCGGTGACTTGATCTTCGCGCGAGCCTCGATTTTGGTTTCCCAGTTGGGCGGCCGGGCCCTGGAAATTCAGGCCCGCACCTTCGAGCGCCTGTGCCTGGGCCAGTTGCACGAGACCGTTGGTCCGCGCGAAGACGAAGACCCCGTCGAGCATTACCTCTCGGTCATCGCCGATAAGACGGCATCGCTCGTGGCCGCCTCCGGCCAGCTGGGTGCGATCTTTGCCGGTGTGCCCGAGGAACTGCAAAACGTCATGCTGGAATACGGCGAGAAGGTGGGTGTTGCCTTCCAGCTGGCCGACGACGTCATTGACGTCACGGGCATGAAGAAGGTCTCGGGTAAGTCGCCCGGAACGGATCTGCGCGAGGGCATTCCCACCCTGCCGGTCCTGCTGCTGCGTAAGGCTGCTGCCGCCGGTGACGCCGATGCCAGCGCTGTCTTGGCACTGGTTGACGGCGATCTTTCCAGCGACGAGGCCCTGGCCGAGGCTGTTGCGGCGCTGCGCGAGCACCCCGTCACGGTGGAATCCTGGGCCGTGGCGCGGGAATGGTCGGACTCGGCCATCACCGCCTTGGCCCCCATGCCCGAGGGCATCGTCAAGAGCGCGCTCATGAGCTTTGCCGAAGCCGTGGTCTCCCGCGACGTTTAGCTCTTGGCTCCCATCCGTGGGAGGTTGAAGGGGCTGGTGCCTTCTTCGCTGTCGTTCCAGTGTGTGGGGGCACCACGACGGCGGATCTCGGCTTCGGAAGCGGTGGCCAGTCCGGCGTCATCAACCGTAAGTAACATGCCGCTGTGCTGGAGATTAAAGAAACGGATGGCGATCCGCCGCCCGTTCACCTGCCATACGCACGCCTGAATCAAGGGGTCGTGCCACGGGTTGCGGCCCTCGCCGTAACGTGTGGTGAAGCGCTGCCGGAAGTCCTCAAAGCCCTGCCGGGTGGCGGGGTTGTCCGTGTTCATATCGGTGTAGAGCTGCAGGCTGATCCCGAGAAAACGGCCGTTGAAGGTGTTCCAGGACGAGGAAATTTCGCCCGGCTGTTGTGTGCTCAAGGAGTAGTGAGCCAGCGCCGAGGCCGGCTCGGCGTCATCCCAGCTGGCGCCCGAGACAAAGTTCAGGCGTTGGAAGAGGGCTTTTCGTTCGGCGTCCGAACGAGGCCAGATACCCTCGACAAGTTTTTCAACCAGACCTACAATCACGGCCGGGTCCGGAGTTAATGCGCTTGTTGGCTCGTGTGCATCCATAACGCAACGCTACCGCCAGCGCTAGGATATTCCCAGAGCTGGCGGGTGTTGACTTAGGCGCTTTTTAGTCTTCTTCGGTGAAGACCCATTCGAGCATGTCAAAGACAAACTCGCTAAAGGTTCCTTCTTCGTTGATCCACTCGCCCGTGGCGTTGTTGCGGCGCCAGACGATGGGGTCCGGGACCTCGGCCTGATCGGCCAGCATGCCCCAGGTGTAGGCCTCATCCTCGTCCTCAAGGAACAGCAGGTAGCCGTCTTCGATTTCGAGTTCTTCCGGATCCCAGAAGTAGTAGTAGGCTTCCATGATTTCTTCGTTGTTACCCACGGCGTGCAGGAATTCACGCAAGGCCAGGGGAACCGTGATCTGCAATTCGCTAAAGACGTTGTCCAGGTCAGCCCATTCGATCCCGTCGGCTTTCTGCCACGGTTCCTCCAGGTACTGGGGTACGAGGCCGCGGAACTTCTCTACGAACATGTCAGACATTCAAATCTCCAAAGAATTGGCGTGTACTTCTCTGCCCTCAAGTCTAGCCGCGGCCAGCCTTGCGTGGTGTCCAGCTGCGGGCCGCGAGAGGAGCATGCCAGCCATAGCGCAGGCTGAGGATCCGGAGCAGGAACACCACCGCCGCGGCGGCACCTCCTGTGAACAGATTCAACCAGCCCAACTGCCACAAACCACTCGCTAGAGCCGCGCCAATAAAGGCCGGGATGGCGTAAAGATCCTTCGGATCAAAGACGCTGGGCACCTCATTGGCCGTTATGTCACGGAGGATGCCGCCGCCCACAGCCGTGGTGACGCCTAGGAGAATCCCGGCGCCGGGGTTCATTCCCGCATCAAGTGCCTTGAGCGTTCCTGTGACACAAAACAAAGCCAGCCCACCGGCGTCGAACATTAAAAGCAGCCGACCGCTGCGCCGGACATTTTTCAGCGTGAAGTACACCAGCGCGGAAGCTACGAGGGCCGGCACGAGGTAGATGGGGTTGCTGAAGGCCGCCGGCGGGCCCTGATTTAAGATGACATCGCGCACCACGCCCCCGCCAAGACCTGCCATGGAACCGAGCAAGACCGAGCCAATCAAGTCAAAACCCTTGCGGGCGGCGAGCAAGCTGCCGGAGACGGCAAAAAAGAACACGCCTACGAGGTCAAGCAGGAGTGAGATGTCAAGGCTCATAAACGCCTTCTTTGGCTCGGACTGGCAACTGTGAGGGAGGGCGCTGCCAGCGTACTGGCAGGAAAGGTGGGAGGCAAGAGTTCTGTGGCCGTGGCCCGGTACCGTAGATTGGCAGCAGAAAATATCGCGGAGAGGACATTGACTCATGAGTCAAGAGACCGTCATGATTGCCTGCGCCCATGGCACCAACGATGCCGTCGGACAGCAACGAATCAACCAGCTCAGGGACGAGATCGCCGTGCTGCGCCCGGGGCTGAGAGTGCTGGAAGCATACGTCGATGTGCAGAGCCCGGAACTGCCGCAGGTTGTGGCCGATGTGCCCGCCGATGTGCCGCTCGTCGTGGTGCCGCTCCTGCTGACCGTGGGTTTCCACGTCCAGGTAGATATTGCCCAGGCCGTTGCCGGACGTTCCCATGCGGTGGCGGCCGCACCCCTGGGACCCGATCCGCGGCTGGCGAAGCTTCTGGATGAGCGGCTGGGGGAGCTGCCGAAAGACTGGGGCATCGTGCTGGCCGCGGCAGGGTCATCCCGGCCAGAGGCCGCCGAACAGATCGAGGTGCTGGCCGCCGACCTAGCCGTACGCCGCCCCCAACGAGTCCTTGCAGCGTATGGCGCCAGTGCGCGTCCCTCTGTTCCCGAGGCTGTTGCGCAATTGCGGGCCGAGGGTGCGGCGGGCGTTGCCATTGCCTCCTATCTGCTGGCACCGGGCTATTTTCACGATCAGCTTGCTACCGCGGGAGCCGATCTCGTGGCCGAACCCTTGCTGCCCGCACGGCTCGTGGCCGAACTTGCCCTGGAACACTTTGATCGGGCAATTTCAGCAGCAGCACGCGAGACTGAAAGGATAGCGGAAAGCTAAGAACTCAAGGAAAGGCACATCGTGGGGGAAAATCCACAGCACAATCCAGACAATACGCAGGGGTGGCCGCCCCCAACACCTCCTAGTCACTACGGTCAGCAGCCGTACTCGCCCTTTGCCGCCCCGCAGCTGAAGCCGGAGACCACCAACACCTTGGCCATCGTGTCGTTTGTGTTGGCCTTCTTTGTCAGCATTGCTGCGGTAATTACGGGGCACCTGGCCCTGAGTCAGATCCGTCGCACGGGGGAAAAAGGCCGAGGCTTTGCCCTTGCCGGCGTCATCCTCGGCTACGTTTCGATGGCCACCACGGTAATTGCCGTCATCGTCGCGATCACGTTCTGGGGCGTCATCGGCCCGGCCTTCATGGGCGAGCTGGAGAAACAAGGTACTCCGGTCACCGAGCAAGGCACTGCCTCCGAGACCCTGACGGGCACGGCCGGCATGAACGCTTTTGGCGGCATCACCTTCGGTCCGCAGGGTGCCGTGATTGCCCCCAGCACCCAGGCTGAGGACATGAATTACCCGAGCCTCGAACTGGCGGAAGGCGGGTTAGCGGACCTGGGTATCGCCGCCTCGGCGGATGGTGAAGCCGTGCAGGCCGTTGTGTACCTGGACTTCATGTGCTCACACTGCGCCGACTTTGAAAAGAACAACGGGGCGGCGCTGCGGCAATGGCGCGATCAGGGCAAGGTCACCGTGGAATACCGGCCAGTCGCGTTCCTCAATGACGCCACTGACGGTAGCTATTACTCGTCGTTGTCGGCGGAGGCGGCGGCCTGCGTGGCCGATACCTCACCGGAAAAATTTGAGGCCTTTGCCGCGGAACTCTTCGCCCATCAGCCGGCCATGAATACGGCAGGGCTCGATGACACCGCCCTCGCAGAACTGGCGAGTGGCGTTGGCGCAGAGGACATTACGGATTGCCTGTACGACTGGGACATGACGGATTTCGTGAGTGGATCGACTTACCTCGCCACCAGCTATGAGATCACCTCGGTCCCCGCCGTTTATCTAGACGGACAGAAATGGGACGGCACGGACTTCGCGGCCTTTGGCCAGAAGGTTCTGGACGCTAAGAAGTAGCCGGGCCTACCGGCCCCGGGCGGGGTCCTGCAAGCACAGCGGGGCCCCAAATGGGGTGTATGACGAAATATTGCCCAAGGTGAAGTTGCGTTTCATTTGTTGTTTGTCCGGCAAGGGGTGCAACCTACGCTCGTCATATGACACAGACAGCTCTAGCCGGAGCGAGCGCCTCTGGCACTGCCGCCGCGACAGATTCCGCCGCGACACCTGCCAAGCGAACCGTTCGGGCACGCCCGGCCGCCAAACCCCACGGACAGTGGAAGGTTGATGGCACCGCCCCGTTGAACCCCAACGAGGTGTGGAAGCAGGAAGACGGCGGGCTGAGCGTTCGCGAGCGGATCGAAACCATCTATGCCGATGGCGGTTTCGACAGCATCGAGAAGACCGATCTGCACGGCCGCTTCCGCTGGTGGGGGCTGTACACCCAGCGCAAGCAGGGTATCGACGGCGGTAAGACCGCAACGCTTGAGCCGCATGAGCTCGAGGACAAATACTTTATGCTCCGCGTCCGCATTGACGGCGGCGCCTTGACCACCGAGCAGCTGCGCGTCATTGGGCAGATCTCCACGGAGTTTGGTCGCGACACCGCCGACCTCACCGACCGCCAAAACGTGCAGCTGCACTGGGTGCGGGTTGAGGATGTGCCGGAAATCTGGAGGCGCCTCGAGGCTGCCGGGCTGTCCACCACCGAAGCGTGCGGCGACGTGCCTCGCGTCATTTTGGGTTCTCCCGTGGCGGGCATTGCCAAGGACGAGATCATCGATCCCACGCCCCTGATCCAGGAGGTCAGTGCCCGGTTCATCGGTGATCCCGAGCTGGCCAATCTGCCCCGCAAGTTCAAGACCGCCATCACGGGCCACCCTTCGCAGGACGTGGTCCACGAGATCAATGACTTCGCCCTGGTGGGCGTCATCCACCCCGAACTCGGTGCCGGCTACGACCTCTGGGTGGGTGGCGGACTGTCCACGGCGCCGCGCCTGGCCGAGCGCCTCGGCGTCTTTGTCTCGCCCGAGGTGGCTGCGGAGGTATGGCTCGGTGTCACGAGCATCTTCCGCGACTACGGCTACCGCCGCATGCGCACCAAGGCTCGCCTGAAGTTCCTGCTGGCCGATTGGGGTCCGGTCAAGTTCCGCCAGATCCTGGAGGACGAGTACCTGGGCCACAAGCTGCCCGACGGCGATCCCGCACCCAAGCCCACGTCTCCCGGCGATCACATCGGCGTGCACGAGCAGAAGGACGGCAAGTTCTTCATCGGCGTGACGCCCACCGTGGGACGGGTTTCGGGCACCATCCTGACTGCCGTGGCGGACGCGTTGGAAGCTCATGGCTCCTTCCGGCTGCGCACCACCCCGCACCAGAAGCTCGTCATCCTGGACGTGCCCAAGGAACAAGTGGAACCGCTCATCACGGTGCTAGAGGGCCTGGGTCTCTCAGCCCGCCCCTCGCTGTTCAAACGCTCCACGATCGCCTGCACCGGCATCGAATACTGCAAGCTGGCCATCGTGAACACCAAGGACACCGCGGCTACGGCCATCAGTGAACTGGAAACGCGCCTGGCGGATCTGGTGGACACGAAGGTGCTCACCCAACCGATCGCGCTGAACATCAATGGCTGCCCCAACTCCTGCGCCCGCATTCAGACGGCGGACATTGGCCTCAAGGGCATGATGCTTCCCACGGACGACGGCGGCACCGCCCCCGGCTTCCAGGTTCACTTGGGTGGTGGCTTGGCCACCGACAACCGGGTTGAGGCTGGCCTGGGCCGCACCATCCGCGGCTTGAAGGTCACCGCATCCGAGTTGCCCGACTATGTGGAGCGCGTGGTACGCCAGTACGTTGGCGCCCGCACCGACGGAGAAACCTTTGCCGAGTTTGCCCACCGCGTCGATGAGGAGCTGCTGAAATGACCATCTCAACACTGCGTTCCCACGACGAGCTCAAGGCCATCGCCGAGGCTGGCGCCGCGGAACTGGCCTGGGATGCGTCTGCCGAAGAGGTTATCGCCTGGGTAGTGCGAAACTTTGAAACTGGCGCGTCCGCCGTCGCCTGTTCCATGGCCGATGCCGTGCTGCCGGCCCTCGTGGCCGATCAGCTGCCTGGCGTGGACGTCTTGTTCCTGGATACGGGCTACCACTTCCCGGAAACCTATGCGACGCGTGATGAGGTGGCCGAGAACCTGCGCGTGAACATTGTTGACGTGCTGCCGCGCAACACCGTGGCGCAGCAGGATTCGCTGCTGGGCAAGAACCTGTATGCCAGCGATCCGGCCCAGTGCTGTGCGTTGCGGAAAGTTGAACCGCTGAGCCGTTCCCTCTCCGGATACGAGCTGTGGTTCACGGGTGTGCGCCGCGACGAGGCCCCCACCCGCACCAACACCCCGCTGGTGGTGTGGGATGAGAAGAACGGCCTGGTCAAGGTCAATCCCGTCGCCACGTGGACGTACGAGGAACTCCTGAGCTACTCGGATGACAACCTTCTTCCCGTGAATCCATTGCTCAGCCAGGGCTACCCGTCCATCGGCTGTGCACCCTGCACGAACAAAGTGGCCCCCGGCGCCGATCCTCGGTCCGGACGCTGGGCCGGAACCTCCAAGACAGAATGCGGACTACACGTATGAGCACCCAATTGACAGACACCCCGATTGCGGCTGTCGACATCCCGCTCGAGACCTTGAACTCCCTGGATCTGCTCGAGTCCGAGGCCATCCACATCATCCGTGAGGTGGTGGCCGAATTTGAGCGCCCCGCGCTGCTGTTCTCCGGCGGCAAGGATTCGGTGGTCATGCTGCATTTGGCCACGAAGGCGTTCTGGCCGGGCAAGGTTCCCTTCCCCGTCTTGCACGTCGACACTGGCCACAACTTCCCCGAGGTCATCGACTTCCGCGACCGCACCGTAGAGCGGCTTGGCCTGCGCCTGGAGGTGGGTTCCGTGCAGGACTTCATCGATTCGGGTGAGCTGGCCGAGCGTGCCGACGGCACCCGCAACCCGCTGCAGACCGTGCCGTTGCTGGACGCCATCGCCAAGAACAAGTTCGATGCCGTCTTTGGCGGCGGACGCCGCGACGAAGACAAGGCCCGCGCCAAGGAGCGCATCTTGTCCCTGCGCGACGAGTTTGGCCAGTGGGATCCGCGCAATCAGCGCCCCGAGCTGTGGAATCTGTACAACGGCCGCTACACCGTGGGCCAGCATGTGCGCGCGTTCCCCATCAGCAACTGGACCGAGCTGGACATCTGGCGTTACATCGCCCGCGAAAACATTGAACTGCCGGGCCTGTACTACGCCCACAACCGTGAGGTGTACGAGCGCGACGGCATGTGGCGTGCCGTGGGTCCGGTCTCCGAGCCCCGCCCCGATGAGGAAGTCGTCATCAAGCAGGTTCGCTACCGCACCGTGGGCGACATGTCCTGCACTGGCGCCGTAGCCTCCGACGCGGTCACCGTCCACGACGTGGTCCGCGAAGTTGCCGCCTCCACCCTGACAGAACGTGGCGCCACCCGGGCCGATGATCGCATCTCCGAGGCCGCCATGGAAGACCGCAAGAAAGACGGCTACTTCTAATGAGCACTGTTACCTCCCTCGAGCAGTCAACCCTGTTCCGCTTCGCCACGGCCGGCTCCGTCGACGACGGTAAGTCCACCCTGGTGGGCCGCCTGCTCCACGATTCCAAGGCCATCCTGGCTGACACTCTCGATGCCGTCACCCGCACCTCAGCGGACCGTGGCTTCGGCGGTGAAAACGGCAGTACCCAGAAGATCGACCTGGCGTTGCTGACCGACGGTCTGCGGGCCGAGCGCGAGCAGGGCATCACGATCGACGTGGCCTACCGCTACTTCGCCACGGACCGCCGCAGCTTCATTCTGGCGGATTGCCCCGGGCACATTCAGTACACCAAGAACACGGTGACGGGCGCGTCCACTGCGGATGCCGTCGTCGTACTTATTGACGCTCGCAAGGGGGTCCTAGAGCAGACGCGCCGGCACCTGTCCGTGCTGCGGCTGCTGCGCGTGCCCAACGTGATTGTGGCCGTGAACAAGATCGACCTGGTCGCGTTCAGCGAGGACATTTTCCGCACCATCGAGACGGATGTGAAGGCGGTGGCAGCGAGCATCGGCCTCAACGACGTGGTGGTCATCCCGGTGTCCGCGCTGGAGGGCGACAATGTGGTGGAGCGATCCGCGCACACGCCGTGGTACACGGGCCCGAGCCTGCTGGATCTGCTGGAAACGCTGCCCACCACGGACGAGCTGGAGCGCGGCCTGGAGCCCTTCCGTTTCCCGGTGCAGTTGGTCGTGCGGCCTCAGGGTGCGCTGGCTCCCGAGCTTTTCACCGCGGACGACGGCGGAGCCTCCTTCCGCGATTACCGCGCCTACGCCGGGCAGGTGGCCTCGGGCTCGGTCTCCGTGGGCGACGCGATCACGGTTCTGCCTTCGGGGCGCACCGCGACGATTGCCGGTATCGACTTTGCCGGGCGCTCTCTGGAGCGCGCTGTGGCGCCGCAGTCGGTGTCGCTGCGCCTGAGCGAGGAGATCGATATTGCCCGCGGCGACGTCATCGCCGCCTCGGGCACCTTTGGCGAGGTCAGCCAGGACGTGTACGCGGAGCTGTGCTGGCTCTCGACGAAGCCGCTGCGCGAGGGTTCGAAGGTGCTGATCAAGCACGGCAGCAAGACCGTTCAGGGGCTCATTCGCGCCGTGACGGGCAAGCTGGATCTGGAATCCTTTGCCTACGAGGCGGCGTCCGGGCTGGATCTGAACGACATTGGAACGGCCCAGATCCGTTTGGCGTCGCCCCTGCCGATCGAGACGTATGCGCTGCACCGCCGCACCGGCGCGTTCCTCGTCATCGACCCGCAGGACGGTAATACGCTCGCCGCGGGTCTCGTGAAGGATCACCCCGGCGACCACGAGGACGAGCGCTACACGATTTAGCGCCCTTTCGGCATTCTCGCCATAGCTGGGTATTCTCGCCATAGGTCGGCCTATAGCGAGAATGCCCAGCTATGGCATTTTTCGTAGGTGACCCCATTGACGCGGCGCGCGAGGAACGAAACGATGGAGACATCCGGTAGTTATGACCCGTCAAAGCCCCATTTCAGGAGTCAATGTTATGTCCACGCAGGTATTCATCAACCTACCCACCCGCGATCTTGACCGCTCGAAGGCGTTTTTCGAAGGGATCGGCTGGCAGATTCAGCCGAATTTCACGGATCAAAATGCCGCCTGCGTCCAAATCGATGAGAATGTCTTCCTCATGATCCTCACCTATGATTTCTTCGCCACGTTCACGGACAAACCCATCTCCGATCCCGCCACCTCGCTACAGGTGCAGACGGCCCTGAGCCGTGACAGCCGCGAGGACGTGGACGCGCTCCTGGAGAAGGTGCTGGCCTCAGGTGGCAACGAGCCCCGCCCCGCGCAGGACATGGGCTTCATGTACTCCCGCGACTTCGAGGATCCGGACGGCAACTGGTTCAGCGCTTTGTGGATGGACCCGAAGGCGGCAGAACAGGGCCCGGAGGCGTTCATGGCCGAGCAGGCCGAGGGCTAGGCCGGCCACGTCCAGAAGACGCGCCCGCCCCCCCCCTCAAAAGGGGACGGGCGTGTTTTTCGTGGCCTGACAATACGGCGCCCTCGTCCAGCGCTGGAACGGAAGATGACCCTCGCTCGTTGAGCTGGACAAGGCCGGTAAAGCTGGGAGAATTTAAGGTAAGGGCTGGATTCGCATCGGCTCGCTGAAGGGCAAGGGGGACACCATCAAAAGCTGGACCGTGGAGGACGCAGGGTTTGCCGTGGAGGAATCACGATTCCAGGAACAAACGCTCAAGGAAGCCGCGCAAGCCATCCGGAACACCATCGTGGGCAGGCTCCATGATGATGGGCTGAACCATCATGACGTGCAATTCCGGGTCAAAAGTGCCCAATCCGCGGCGGAGAAGATGTCCCGCCGCGATGAATTCGGCAATCTGAAATACCCCGGCGGACTGGAACGGCTCGACGACCTGATCGGCGTCCGCGTCATCTTGTACGTGGAATCGGACATCGACGCCGTGGCGATCGCGCTGAGCAGCCAATTCACCTGCCATGACGACGAAGACAAGACCGCCATGATCCGTAAAAATGGCGGCATTGGCTACGCTGGCCGGCACCTCACGCTGGAGGTCCCCGCCAAGAATCCGCCCACAAATTGCCGTGACTATTCGGGCTACCGCTTCGAGGTCCAGATCCGCACCGTCCTCCAACACGCCTGGGCGGAGTTTGAGCACGACATCCGCTTCAAGGGCACCAGCGGCGACAACGCCGAGATCAGCCGCGCCTTTACGATGGCCTCCACCTTGATTGAGCTGGCCGATCAGCAGTTCGTCAACATCGCCGACACCTTGAAGCGGCTCCAGTCCGAGGGCACCATCGAGCCTGTCCCCGAGACTCAGAAGCTCGACGCCGGATCCCTCCAGAATGTTTTGAACCGCGCCTTCCCGCAGTACCGCAATAGCAAGGAAAACCAGTACGACTGGATGGTGCACATCCTCGCCGCGAACGGGATCGACACCGTCACCGCCGCCGAGGACTGGTTTAAGTCGATCGACGCGCGGAAGGTCGTCAAGCTCATGGCCTACCGTTTCAATCCGGGCCAGGTCCGCATCGCCGACGACCTCCTGCTGCAATCCTTTGGCGAGGCCTACGTTGCCGCCACGAAGTCGGTGGGCAGCGATCGGAACCGGGAAAGCAAGTTGCGCTCGCGCCTACGCCGACTCCGCAGCGAATGGGATGAGCCGCAGGACACCTGAGGCGCCGTTCAGCCCTGCGTCGCGGCCCACTGCGCCACCCGGGCCGTGCTTTCCTCCTCCGAGAGGTCCTCGACGCGGGTCATGATGGACCAGCGGACGCCGAAGGGGTCGCGAATGCTGGCGAAGCGGTCACCGGAAACAAATCCTGTGGCGGCTTCGCGCACCGTGGCTCTGGAGGCGACGGCGCGCTCCAGCACGGCATCCACGTCGGGGCAGTAAAGGGCGATGGAATAGCAGTCGTCGTCGCCTTCCGGGGCCTTGACCAGGTGGTACTCCGGGTTGGGCTCGCCAAGCTGCAGCCGACCCTGACCGAAGTCGAGTTCGGCATGCACCACCATCCCGCTGAACTCGGTCACGCCCACGGTGCGCGCGCCAAACACGTCCTTGTAGAACTCGATGGCGCCGGCTGCATTGGGGATGCTGAGGAACGGGGTCAGGCTGCTGAATCCATGGGGGATCCCGTTGCTGGTGAACTGGCCGTTCGCGGCCGTTGTCTTCTCAATTTCCGCTGAATTGTTCATGGAGTCAACGTTACGGCGCCGGGTATGCTGCGGGCTTGGAGATTTGCGACATGCTGATGTGGGCGGGCCCGGGTCATAGACTGTCCCCGTGGATCACGACTTCAAGGGAATCCTGTACCCGGCACGCCTGCCGACATTCCACCGGCTGCCCGCCCCCGACTGCGTGGCAGATCTGGTCCAGTGGTTTTGGATTCCGGAGTGGGACATTGCACCGGGCCGCTCCTCACGCCAACAGGTGCTGTCCTTTCCCGCCTCCAACCTGGCCATCCAGCGAGACGTGGTGGAACTGGCCGGACCCACCACCAAGGCAACGCAGCAAGACCTGGAGGGACGCGGCTGGGCCGTGGGCGCCCTGCTGCACCCGGCTGCCGTGCCGGTGTTCACCGCCAACCCAGCGGGACTGCAGGACAGCAGACTGGAGATTTCGGCACCTGGGCTACTGGCCGCCGTCGTCCTGGCCATGGAAAACCCCGACGGCGACACGCGACGCGGACAGGCGGTTGACGTGGTCGCCCGGTGGCTGGCGGAGCAACTGCCGCAGGTCTCGGATGAGGCGCTGCTGACTAACGCCATGGCGGCAAAGATTGCAGGGAACCCGGATCTGCTGCATGTTGAGGACGTCGCGGAGGAACTGGCGGTGTCGGTGCGGACGCTGCAGCGGCTCGCGAAAAAGTACGTGGGTCTGGGCCCGTCGGCGCTGATTAGGCGGCGCCGGCTGCAGGAGGCCGCGGACCGCGTCCGCCGCCATCCGGAGGTGGATCTGGCAGGTATTGCCGCGGAGTTTGGCTACGCCGATCAGTCGCACCTGGCTAATGATTTCCAGCGTTTCCTCGGCTTCACGCCCAGCAGCTACCGGCAGCAGTCCTGAGGTTTGTGACGTCGCGTGAATTACCGTGACCCTGCGCGTCAGAAGCGTTGAGCGGCGGCGTGGACTTCCTTACCGTTGAGCCATGTCTGAAAACTTGTCTGGGAGCCATGAAGTAAAAACCATCCGCATTGTGGCTGGCCAAAAACCCCGGCGCAAGATTCGCGGCCTGGAAATTGCGGCCATCGCCGCCATCATCGGATTGATCGGTGCCGGCGCGGCGGTGGCCTCCACGGCATCCCGCAACGCCGAGCCAACCGCGGCCGCCCCCGTCCAGGCCCAGACCCTGAAGTTGGGCTATTTCGCCAACGTCACGCACGCCCCGGCGCTGATCGGCGTCAACGATGGCATCATCGCCAAAAACCTAGGCTCCACCACGTTAGAAACTCAGGTCTTTAACGCCGGCCCCGCGGCCATCGAGGCGCTCAACGCCGGCGCCATCGACGCCGCGTATCTGGGCCCCAATCCCGCCATCAACTCCTTCGTCAAGAGCGGCGGCGAGTCGATTCGCATCATCGCCGGAGCCACGAGCGGAGGTGCCCAACTCGTGGTCAAGCCGGACATCACCGAGGCGGCGCAACTTAAGGGCAAGATCCTGGCCACCCCGCAGCTCGGCGGCACGCAGGACGTGGCGCTGCGCTCGTGGCTCGCCGGCGAAGGATTTGCCACAACACCTAGCGGCGGCGGCGACGTCACGATCAACCCCACTGACAACGCCAGCACCCTCAAACTCTTCCAAGAGGGAAAGATCGACGGCGCCTGGTTGCCTGAGCCCTGGGCCTCCCGTCTGGTGCTCGAGGCGGGGGGCAAGGTGCTGGTCAACGAGGCCGATCTTTGGGACAAGGGCGAGTTCGCCACGACCATTTTGATCGTCAACAAAAGCTACCTCGAAAAGCACCCCGACACGGTGGAATCCTTGCTGGCAGGCAACGCCGAGTCCATCGACTGGCTCAATGGGCACCCCGCCGAGGCGGCCCACGCCGTCAACACCGCGCTCAAGGCCCAGGCCGGAAAAGCCCTGGCGGAGAACGTCATTGCCCGTTCCCTGACGGAGCTGAAATTTTCCGCCGACCCCCTCGCGGCAACCTTCCCCAAGCTCCTGCAGGACGGGGTTACGGCAGGCGTTGGCACGCAGGCAGATCTGTCCGGCATCTTTGACCTGGGCCCGCTCAACACGGTGCTGCGCGAGAACAAGTCGCCCGAGGTTTCCGCAGCAGGGCTGGACTGATCCGCGAGAATATGACGTTGCGTGAAGCAACATGACCTCGAGCGTCGCTTTCATTGAGGGGCACCTGCGGATTCCTTACCGTTTAGATATGGAAAAAAGCGGAAGTCAGCGACGTTGGCGCGGTGTGGAGATCGTGGTTTTAGCGCTCCTCCTGGCCTTGATCGGGGCCGGAGCAATTGCGGCCGGATCACATGACACCGCCGCCTCGCCCACCACAGCAACAGGATCGAGAGCATCATGACGCAGCTGCTGACCGCGGACGCGGTGACCACCACGAACGCCGGCGCCGAGAGCGCACGCCGGGCACCCGTCGTCGTCCTGGAACACCTGGGCAAGAGCTTTGGCTCCGGTGCCCCCGTGCTGGATGACATCAACGCCACGATCCGACAGGGCGAATTTGTGGCCCTGCTCGGCGCCTCGGGCTGTGGCAAGTCGACCCTGCTGAACATCATCTCCGGACTTGATGGCCCCTCCACGGGCGCCCTGGAGGTGCCGGAGGACGGTGCCGCGTTCATGTTCCAGGACTCCTCGCTGTTTCCCTGGCTCACGGCGCGCGGGAACGTTGAACTCGCGCTGAAGCTGCGGGGCGTGGGCCGCGCCGCACGTAAGGCGCGCGCCGTCGAACTTCTTGACCTCGTGAACCTGGGGCACTCCATCGACAAGCGCCCCCACGAACTCTCGGGAGGCATGCGCCAACGCGTGGCCCTCGCCCGGGCGCTCGCGCAGGACAAGCCGCTGCTGCTCATGGACGAGCCCTTTGCCGCGCTCGATGCCATCACGCGCGACCTGCTCCACAACGAGCTCGAACGCGTCTGGAAAGAGACCGGACGAACCATCATTTTTGTCACCCACAATGTGCGTGAAGCCGTGCGATTAGGGCAGCGCGTGCTGCTGCTCTCCTCCAAGCCGGGGCGGGTTGTGGCGCAGTGGGAGGTCTCCGAGGAGCACCGCACGGACGCTGCGGCCGCCGGGAAGCTGACCGGCGATATCACGACTCGACTGCGCGAGGAGATTCGCCGACATGCCTGAGACAGTCACCTCACCCCTGCTCAAGAGCGGCTCCGACGACGAGCTGCGCTCCCTCGAGGCCGGGCTGGATTCGCTGCAGTCCGACGCCGTGGAACGTCACCGGATCGACTGGTCTCGCATCCTGTTGCCCCTAGCCGCCTTCATTGTGCTGCTGCTGGCCTGGCAATTCTATGTTTCGCTGGGCCTGCGCCGCCGCGATCTGGTACCCGGTCCGCTCGACGTCTTGGGTTCGCTGGGCGCGCTGTGGCACGAGGGCACGGTGCAGGAAGCCGTGTGGACCTCGCTGCAGCGCGGCATCATCGGCTTTACCGTCAGCATTGTGGTGGGCACGCCGATCGGGCTCCTGCTCTCGCAGGTCCGGCTCTTGCGCCGAGCCTTTGGCCCGCTCATCTCCGGCCTGCAGGTTTTGCCGTCCGTCGCCTGGGTTCCGGCCGCCATCATCTGGTTCGGGTTGACCGACGCCACGGTGTACTTCGTCATGTTCATGGGCGCCATCCCCTCGATCATCAACGGCCTCATCGCCGGCGTGGATCAAATTCCCCCGCAGTACCGCCGCGTGGGACAGATCCTCGGCGCCTCGCGCTGGGAAATGGCACTGAACGTGGTGCTTCCGGCAGCCCTCCCCGGCTACGTTGGCGGGCTCAAGCAGGGCTGGGCCTTCTCCTGGCGCTCCCTCATGGCCGCAGAAATTATCGCCATGGGCGGCTCCCTGGGCTTCGGCCTGGGCTCGCTGCTGGAACAGGGCCGCCAGCTCTCCGACATGGGAATCGTCATGTCGGCCATCCTGGTCATCTTGTTCGTCGGTATCGCCGTGGAGCTGCTCGTGTTTGCGCCGGTCGAAAAGCGCCTCCTGCGCCGCCGCGGTTTGCTGGCCGGCAGCACCCGCTAGCTGGCGGCAATGTGTCGCCGCGTGACGCCACGTGAAGTGGTGTAACGCATCCCTTGTTTCCCTTTATGGCGCCTCTCTAAGGTTTTTCTTATGGCAATTGTGGATCTTTACCCAACCTCACTCCGACTCCTCGGCCGCCCTGTTTTGGTGGTCGGTGGCGGCACGGTTGCGGCTCGTCGTGCCAAGGCCCTGCTCGACGCCGGAGCTCACGTCACGCTGGTAGCTCACGTTCTCAGCGCCCCGGCTCGGGAACTGGCGGATGCCGGACTGCTGTCATGGCAGGCCCGCGACTACGAAAGTGCTGACATCAGCGGTGTTTGGTACGTCGTGGCAGCCAGCGGCGACACGGCCACGGACGCCCTCGTGGCTGCCGATGCCGAAAGTAACCGAATCTGGTGCGTCAACCACTCCGACGCCGCGGAATCTGCTGCGTGGACACCGGCGGTTGCCACGGTGGAAGATATCAAGGTTGCGGTCAACGCTGGGGGAGACCCCTTGCGTGCCGTGGCCATCCGCAACGCCATCGCCGCGTCCCTCGAGAGTGGCGACCTGCCGCTGGGACGTTTCCGCGGCACGGGGGAGGGCCACAAGTTCAATCCCGAAAAGGGCCGAGTCGCCCTCGTTGGCGGGGGCCCCGGCGCGGAGGACCTCATCACGGTGCGCGGTCGTCGCCTACTGGCGGAGGCCGACGTCGTGGTTGCCGACAGGCTAGGTCCGCGAGGCTTGCTGGAAACCCTCGGTGAGCACGTTGAGGTGATCGAGGTTGGCAAGACCCCCGGACACCACCCGGTTCCCCAGGGCGAGATTAACGCCATCCTGGTACGGGAAGCCCTCGCCGGAAAGCGGGTAGTTCGGCTTAAAGGAGGCGACCCGTACGTTTTGGGTCGTGGCGGCGAGGAAGCCATTGCCTGCCGCGAACACGGCGTGGACGTGGAAGTTGTTCCGGGCGTGACGAGCGCCGTGAGCGTTCCGGCGGCCGCGGGGATCCCCGTTACGCACCGCGGTCTCGCTAAGGCCTTCACCTTGATCAGCGGCCATGAGGAACTTGACAACGTCCCGCGCGGCAGCGATCACACCGTGATTCTGCTCATGGGTGTGGGTACCCTGAACCGTTCCATGCCTATCCTTGAAGCAGCAGGCCGCGGACAAGATTGCCCCGTGGCCATTATTGAAAATGGCTACTCGAAGGATCAGCGCGTCACGATTGGCACGCTTGGCACCATCGTGAGCCTCGCTCAGGCGGCTCGGGTACGTAACCCGGCGGTCGTCGTCGTTGGTGATGTGGTGCGGGTCAGCCCGCTCGCACCGCCGGAACTGGCCACCGCCAATTACGGCACGCGGGAAACTATCAGATCCTTCTCTTAGACTTATCTATAAGCCCTTTGGACATACAGAAATGAGCACAGCCGTGTCATCAAGCACTTCAGCAGCGCCCGGTACACAGGAGCGCCCGCTGCGTATTGCCGTTATTGGTTCCGGTCCGGCCGGCGTCTATGCGGCAGACATGATTACCAAAAGCTCCGAGGTGAGTGATGGCCTAGTCGTCAGCATTGACCTTTTCGATCGCTACCCCGCACCCTACGGCTTGATCCGTTACGGTGTGGCCCCCGATCATCCGCGCATCAAGGGCATCGTCAACGCGCTCTACAAGGTTCTGGACCGCGGAGACATCCGTTTCTTCGGCAACGTTGACTACGGCACGGACCTCTCCCTCGAGGATCTGCAGAAGCATTACGACGCCGTCATCTTCGCCACGGGCGCTATCAATGACGCAGACCTGAACATCCCTGGCATCGAGCTGGATGGCTCCTACGGTGGCGCCGACTTCGTGTCCTGGTACGACGGTCACCCCGACGTGGCCCGCGAATGGCCCCTGACCGCTAAGGAAATCGCCGTCATCGGTAACGGCAACGTGGCCCTGGACGTGGCCCGTGTGCTGTCCAAGCATGCCGATGACCTGCTCGTCACCGAGATCCCGGAGAACGTCTACGCCGGCTTGAAGGCATCGCCCGTCACCGACGTGCACATCTTCGGCCGTCGCGGCCCGGCTCAGGTGAAGTTCACGCCCATGGAGCTGCGCGAACTCAGCCACTCCAAGGACGTCGACATCGTGCTCTACGAGGAGGACTTCGACTTCGACGAAGCCTCCGATGTGGCCGTCAAGAGCAACAACCAGGTCAAGACCATGGTCAACACGCTCACCAACTGGCTCGTTGAGCAAGATGACGACGCCGCCGACCCCGCCACGGGTGCCTCGCGACGCCTGCACCTGCACTTCCTGCACAACCCCGTGGAGATCACGGGCGAGGACGGCAAGGTCACCGGCATCAAGTTTGAGCGCACCGAGCTCGACGGCACGGGCAATGCGCGCGGCACCGGCGAGTTTATCGACTACCCGGTTCAGGCCGTGTACCGCTCGGTTGGCTACTTTGGTTCGGCCCTGCCGGACGTCGAGTTTGACCACAAGCGCGGCGTTGTCACGAACGACGGCGGACGCGTGTTGGGTGCCGATGGCACCCATGTGCCGGGCATCTATGCAACGGGTTGGATCAAGCGTGGACCGGTAGGCCTCATTGGCCACACCAAGGGCGACGCCCTCGAGACCATCACGCACCTGCTGTCCGACCGTGCGGACCTGCCGTTGGCCGACGAGGCCGCTCCCGAGTCAATCGTTGAGCTGCTTGATTCCCGCGGTGTGGAATTCACCTCGTGGGAAGGCTGGCTGGAGCTGGACGCCCACGAAAAGGCGCTGGGTGCTGCGGCATCGGAGTCCGGCCCCGTGCAGCGCGAGCGCATCAAGGTTGTTCCCCGCGAAGAGATGGTCAGCGTCTCCCGTGGAGCCTCTGTAACCAGCTAAGGGCGTCCTTGACGGGTGCGACTTGAAAACGCCACCCTTGGGCATTCTCGCTATAGCTCGGCCTATAGCGAGAATGCCCAAGGGTGGCATTTTTGCGTGTGGAGCCTCTTTAGCCCTGTGGCGACAGCCGTCGCACCGCCAGCGCCAACCACAGCTGCACTCTGTCGGAGGTCAAGGCGGGGTCGTATCCCGACAGCTCGGCAATCTGCGTCAACCGGTAGCGGACGGTATTACGGTGCAGCGCCAACTCCTCGGCCACCGCGGCCACGGAACCATTAAGCCGGAGATAGCATTCAAGGGTCTCAAGCAGTTCGGCGCCATGCGCCTCGTCGAATGCCGTCAGCGGGCCCAAGGCCTCCGACGCCATATCGGCCATGGGCACGTCGCCGCTGGCCAAGAGGAGCGAGGTGAGGCTCAAGCGCTCCGGAACGTTGACCTCCAGTCCGCGGGTGATGGCCTCTCGAGCCTCAAAGTAGCTCCACCGCAAACCATTCGCCTGGGCATAGGCGCCACCAATTCCCACAGGGGCGGTGATGCCAACATTGTGCATTTGGTGGCTAAGATCCCGGCCTAGTACGGCGGGGTCCCCGGCCCGTGTGGGCACAACCAGCAACAACTCCTGCCGGCCCTCGGAATTGATGGTCGTGGCGAGGGCGCTGTCGAGAGTCGGGGGCAAGGTGATGGTGGAAAGGGCAGCGAACTTGTCCTCATCCACGCTGATCAGCAGCACAAAATTCTTTGCCGCGGGGGAGATGCCCAGGTTCTCCAGACGCGCCGCCGAGTCGGCGGGGTTAAGGGTTCCGCGCACAATGTCGGCGATCGACTGCCCTGCGATTTGGCGGGCACTTTGCCGTCGCTGCAGGACGTTGTTGAGCTCGATGCTGATGAGCCCCCGCGCATAATCGACAATGCCGTCGTCGTGAAATGGCTTGTGAAGCCAGAGCGTGCTGCTGTCGCGTTTGCCGGTGGAGAGCGCCACTGGATGCCAGGCGTCGTCGTCGGGGGTAGCGTCCGGAACTGTTGTGGCCACCTCGCTGCCATATTGGGTGATGATCAAGCCGGCGCCCACCATGGCGGAGAGCTTGTGGAGCAGAGCAGGCAATCCGCCACCGATCAGCAGCGTCCGGGCCAAGACTTGGTGCTCGCGCAGGAGTCGCTCAAGTTTGGAGTAATGGTCGGAGGAGCGGGCATTGGCCACGAGCTTGCCAATAGCGATGAAGGGGGTGCTGTAGGGAACCTCGACCACGGGAACCGACCAACGATTTGCCTCGGCGATGAGGGCCGAGGGAACCGCCTCGTGTTCGAATCCAATCCCAAAACCAATGCCGACGGCGCCCGCCCGCTTGATCTGCCGGACGAAGGAACGTTGCGCATCCGCGGTGCCCTGGCGTGCTCCCGTGGTGAGTACCAACTCGCCCCCGCTGAGGAACGATGCAGGATTCTCCAGCTCCGTCACGGCAACCCAATCGATGGCGGCCGAGAGCGGCGTGCGGCTCGAACCCAAGTTCTTCAGATGCAGGGTGGGGACGGCCAAAAGGTCTGCCAAGGTGAGTGCCATGTATTAACTATACAAACGCACTATACGAACGAGGGGCCGTGGTGCACTTGGCTATTCATGGATGGTGCAGTGCTGGCCTAGGCTTTCGCATAAGCGGTAAGTAATCCGCGTCACTCCCGTCAACCGTCAGAGGAAAGTACACCGTGGTCCAGACCTTGCAGAACTTCATCAACGGAGAGTTTGTTCCTGTTACCGGGACAGAATCTTTGGACGTCGTCAATCCCAGCACGGGCGAGATTGTGGCTCAGGCTCCCATCTCCAGCCAGGCAGACGTCGATGCGGCGATGGCTGCTGCCGCAACGGCGTTCAAGTCGTGGAAGCATGCAACCCCCGGACAGCGCCAGAGCGTCCTGCTCAAGATGGCCGATGCCATCGAGGCTCGCAGCGACGACTTGGTGGAGGCGCAGCATCGCAACACCGGCCAGGTCAAGGCCATGATTGCCGCGGAAGAGGTGGCCGCCGGAGCCGATCAGCTCCGCTTCTTTGCCGGAGCCGCCCGTTTGCTGGAGGGTCGTTCCGCCGGCGAGTACATGGAGAACTTCACCTCGTACGTACGCCGCGAACCGGTTGGCGTGATTGCCCAGGTGACCCCGTGGAACTATCCGTTCCTGATGTTGATCTGGAAGATTGGCCCGGCCTTGGCAGCTGGCAACACCGTGGTCCTCAAGCCCAGCGACACAACGCCGGAGAGCACACTGGTCTTCGCCGACATCGTCAAGGACATTGTGCCGGCCGGTGTGCTGAACTTTGTTCTGGGCAACGGGGCAACCGGCGCCGCCATGGTGGAGCACAAGACCCCCGCCATGGTGTCGATTACGGGCTCGGTGCGCGCAGGTATCGCCGTGGCAACAGGTGCCGCCAAGGGGCTCAAACGCGCTCACCTGGAACTGGGCGGGAAGGCCCCCGCGATTGTCTTTGCCGACGCCCATCTCGGCAAGACGGCGCAGGAGATCGCCGAGTACTCCTTCTTTAACGCTGGCCAGGATTGCACGGCCATCACCCGGGTGCTGGTGGAGGAATCCGCCCACGCAGAGTTCGTCCAGGCCTTGGCCGTCGCGGCGCAGGGGCTGGAGACGGGGAACCCCGACGAGTCCAAGAACTACTTCGGGCCGCTCAACAACGTCAACCACTTCAACGCCGTCGTCAAGGTCGTGGAAAACATCCCCGATTACGCCACCATCGTCACGGGCGGCCAGCGTGTGGGCGACAAGGGCTTCTTCTTCGCCCCGACGGTCGTTGACGGCGTCAAGCAAAGCGATGACATCGTCCAGCAGGAAACGTTCGGCCCGGTCATCACGGTGCAGACCTTCAAGACCGAGGAAGAGGCCGTCGAGCTGGCCAACGATGTCGAGTACGCGCTCGCATCCAGCGTCTGGACCGCCAATCACGGTGTGGCCATGCGGGTCTCCCGCGACCTGGATTTTGGTGCCGTGTGGATCAACACCCACATCATGCTCACGGCCGAGATGCCTCACGGCGGCTTCAAGCAGTCCGGCTACGGCAAGGACCTGTCCATGTACGGCGTCGAGGATTACACCCGGATCAAGCACGTCATGAGCAATCTGGACGCCTAGGAAGCACGACGGCGGCACCCCTTGTGCGCGCCTCCCACCAACATTGCACTCACCTATTGAAGAGGAACACCCATGTCTGAAATTAGCTACCGGCTGGAGCAAAAACGCCACCTCCTCGGAACGTTCCCCGGTCCGAAGTCCGCAGCCTTGGATGCTCGCCGGAAGTCCGTTGTTGCTGGCGGCGTCGCCTCCACCGTCCCGGTCTACGTCGCCGATGCCGATGGCGGCATCATCACCGACGTTGATGGCAACTCCTTTATTGATCTGGGTTCTGGCATTGCCGTGACCTCCGTAGGTGCCTCGGATGCCAATGTGGTCGACGCCGTGCGCGAGCAGGTTGGGCACTTCACGCACACCTGTTTCATGGTCACCCCGTACGAGAGCTACATTCAGGTGGCGGAGGAGCTCAACGCGCTCACGCCCGGCACCCACGAAAAGCGCACCGTGTTGTTCAACTCCGGCGCCGAGGCCGTGGAAAACGCCGTCAAGGTGGCCCGCCTGGCTACCGGCCGCGACGCCATCGTGGCTTTCGACCATGCCTACCACGGCCGCACCAACCTGACCATGGCGCTGACCGCCAAGGCCATGCCGTACAAAACGAACTTTGGCCCGTTTGCGCCGGAGATCTACCGGGTTCCCATGAGCTACCCGTACCGTGAAGAAGCCGAGATCAAGGGTGAGGATGCGGCCCGCCGCGCCATCACCATGATCGAGAAGCAGATCGGATCCTCCTCGGTCGCCGCGATCGTGATTGAACCCATCCAGGGCGAGGGCGGCTTCATCGTTCCCGCCGACGGCTTCCTGCCTACCCTGGCCGCCTGGGCCAAGGAAAACGGCGTGGTCTTCATCGCCGATGAGGTCCAGTCAGGCTTCTGCCGTACCGGCGAATGGTTCGCGAGTCAGCATGAGGGCGTTGTCCCGGACATCATCACGATGGCCAAGGGCATCGGCGGCGGTTTGCCGTTGAGCGCCATCACGGGCCGGGCAGATCTCATGGATGCTGTGCACCCCGGCGGCCTCGGCGGCACCTACGGCGGAAACCCCATCGCCTGCGCAGCAGCCCTCGCGGCGATCAAGACCATGAAGGAGCACGACCTCAACGGCCGCGCAGCTAACATTGAGCGGATCGTCACCGACCGCTTCAACGCGCTCGTCGAAGAAATGGGCGAGGCCGGCATCATTGGTGAGATCCGTGGCCGCGGTGCCATGATGGCGATCGAGCTGGTCAAGCCCGGCACGGCCAACACCACCAAAGAGGTCAACGCGGAAGCCGCCAAGGCCATCGCCGGTGCCTGCCTGCAGGCCGGCGTCATCATCTTGACCTGCGGCACCTACGGGAATGTCATCCGGCTGCTCCCGCCGCTGGTTATCAGCGATGAGCTCCTGAACGACGGCCTGGACGTCCTCTCCGACGCGATTCGCACCGCCTAACGCCAGGGCGACGAGTTGCTAGCAACAGAGGCGCCAGCGTCGGGATCTATCCCGACGCTGGCGCCTCTGCCGTTCATGAACGGTCAATAGCGCCACCTCGTTGGGTAGTCTGGGAGGAATATTCTGTATCCGACTCGGCACTTTGGGGTGGCATGGGCAAGCAGGGCTTTGATCAGCGATATCCAACGATGTTTCAGCCCGGTGGCGAAGAATGGCCCATGCCGGAGCCCGTGATCGCCGGTTCCGTACCACCGGAGCCCCTGCCACAGGTGAGTCCGCCGTCCGTCCTTGCCATCGCCGCTGCCGGGAACGTCGCCGGAAACGAAAACGTGGACGATGAGCCCCGAAGCGAATTAGTTGCCGTAGCCACAGTGGAACAGATAATGCCGTGGGGCTCAAGAGTGTGGCTCGCCGGCGGTGCGATGGCACTGCTAAGCCTTGCCGCTGCCGTATTTTGTTTCGTGGCAGTCACCCTCATTCCCTCCGCGCGCGAGTGGAACATGAACGGGGAATCCTCTATCGCGGCGAACCCGTGGGGTTACCCCATTTTCCCGGGGGCGGCGGCCTTTTTGACGGCGTCCGTAGGGATGCTCGCCGCCATGCTGCTGCTGGGATCATGGCAACTCGGCTCGAGGTGGCTTCGTGCCGGGGCCGCTATGGTGGGGCTTGTGGCACTCGCCGGCGGTATGGTCGGATTTTTTGGTGGAACGTTCTGGCCGGAAATGTTTTACGGCAGCTATCAAACGGACCCCTCCAATGTCCCATTCCAATGGCCCATGTTGCTCCAGTCAATCGGATCACCGCTGTCGACACTGGGCCTGATGATCCTGAGCGTTGTTGTCATTGTGCGCCCCGACGGTGTGCGGGAGGGTCGCGCCTCGGGCAAAAAGGCGCTCTCGGTAGCCCTCATACTGGTCGCTGCGGCGTTGTGGGCCTGGTTTTGCCCGACACTCTTCCCTGAGCAATCCCTGAACACCCCCATCACCGTCGACGGTAATGAGTTTTGGGCTATGCCCTGGACTGGTTCTATGACGCAGGCTGGCGGGCCCTTGGCGATGGTGGCGGCCGGGGTCCTGATGTGGGCCGCACTGCTCCTCGCGTCATCCACGTCGGCTAGGGACACCGCGTCCCAGGATGAGGACATTTACGACGAGGATGAGGCATGAGTAAGCAAGGCTTTGACGCCCGCTATCCGGCCATGTTCCAGCCTGGTGGAGAGCAAAGTACGACGCCGGAACCTCCTACCGCAGCTCTCGCACCTGTGCCCCTCCCGGCCCAGGTGGCACAACCGGAACCGCAGATTGTTCAGGCACGCGCGGCCCACCCGGCCGAGAAGCATCCCGAGCTTATCTGGCGCAGGCCCCTGGCTCTCGCTGTCGCTTGTCTTGTGGCAGCAGTCTTTTGCTTCATGGCACAGTATTGGCTCGATGTGTCGATCAGCTTCGAAGAGTCAGCAGCCTTTGGCTGGATGAACCAGCAGTGGCCCAATTTGATCTTCCCGGCGACCTCGCCGTTGCTGGCGGCCGGGATCTCGCTGATCGTGATGTGGCTGTGGATGGGTTCGCGGAGGACAGCCATGCTCGAGGCGAGGTACCGGGCGGTCTTCCGACATGCCGCCGTGGGTCTGCTGCTTTTTGGCCTCTTCGCCCGGTTCTGCCAACAGTTATTTCCCGCGCCGCTTAGCCCCGTCATGGTTGTCGATGCGGAGACGGGTATGCCCGTCAGATATCTCCTGAGTCAGCCATGGCCCGCGGACCGCTGGCTTTCCCCTCGGTACAAGGAAAGCAGCTGGTGCAGGGTGGCGACATCTCATACCTGCCGCCGTGGACCGAGATCGTACAGCTTTTCATGCAGCCCTTCCTCATGGCCGCCGTGGCGATCTTGGTCCTCACGACTCTTCGCCCGGTCCTACGATCCGCCGCGGCACAGCAACGCGAAATCATCAGCTCGGACCCTGTTCCCCAACGCCTCGCCGCCTGTACAGTCAGTGCTACGAATGCCTCACCGTGTGCGGATTGAGGCCTGCCGAAGGGTTGATTCATGAAATACGTTGTGGGCTACCGGCCTGATGAGCGTGGCGCCGATGCGATCACCCTTGCCGGGGTCATCGCGAAAACGCAGGGTGCGCAATTACACCTGGTCCATGTTGTCCACGGGGCTAAGGCCATCGATCCCGACGTCGAGAAGCGCGCGCTGGGATTCGTTCCCAAGGGTGTTGCGGCGAGCTTTTCCACACGCGAGGCCGATTCCTTTGCCAACGGTTTGATCGAGGTCGCGACAGAAGTCGAGGCCGCCCTGATCGTGGTGGGCGCCGCCAGCAACGGGCTGTTCAAACGATTCACGGTGGGTTCCGTGGCTAATGGTTTGTTGCATGCCTCGCCCGTCCCGGTGGCGCTGGCCCCTCGCGGCTACAACCGGAAAGACCCGCTCACAAGGCTGACCGTCATGGCTGGCACGAGGGAGGGCTGGCAGGCAGTGCTCGACGTCGGAACTACCGCGGCCGGGCGTCGTCACGTTCCGCTGCGGCTGGTCTCCATCGTGGAGCTCGACGAGCTGGAACAGGACGAGTTTTCCTTGGACAATGCCCTGAGCCCGGCCAGGCAGCATGTGAACACTGTGTTGGCGGAGGCCGCGGCGAGCCTTCCCGGGACGAAGGTCACCGTGACACTAGCCCATGGGCGCACCATCGAGGAAGCTGTTGATGGCCTTGGATGGAAGTCCGGCGAGCTGGTCATTGTCGGATCCAGCCGCTTGGCCGAGAACCGGAAGATCTTCCTGGGGTCCACGGCCAACAAGATTCTTCGAGCCTTGCCGGTGCCCATGGTGGTGGTTCCGCGAGACTTCCAGGAGCAGGGAATCTAACGCACGGGAGAGCTACTACTTCTCCAGAGAGGCGTCGCTGAACAAGAGCTGCAGCCCCTCTGCCATGGTGGGGTGGGAGATCACGGCATCGCGCAGGCGCTGGTAAGGCAGCTGGCCCAGCATAGCCATCTGCACCACGGCGATCACCTCACTGGCGTCATGGCCCAGCAGGCTGACACCGAGGATTTGATCGGTGGTGCGGTCAACTACGGCTTTCCAGAGGCCGTCCAGATGGCCCACCGTGCGGGCTCGGGGAATCGCTGTCACAGGCATGCTTGCCACCCTGATGTCGTGGCCGGCGGCACGGGCCTGCGACTCGGACAGGCCCACGCGACCCAGCTCTGGTGTGGTGAAAACACTATAAGGAATGAGCCGATCGAGGGTGCTGTGCAGCGAGTCTTCTGAGGCGGCCGTAAGATTCTCCTTCAGAATGCGGTAGTCATTCCAGGAGGCATGGGTGAACTGCGGGGTTCCTGCCACGTCTCCGGCAGCCCACACACCCGGGGCCGTGGTCCGCAGGAATTCATCCACCTGGATGAGTCCCTTGTCTGTAAGTTCGACGCTGGCCATCTCAAGTCCCAGCCGGGCCGTGACGGGTTCGCGGCCCAGAGCCACCAGGATTTCTGCTGCTTCTTCGCTGGTGCCATCGGAGAGCGAAACCGTGACCGTGCCATTGGCGCGGGAGACCGATTCGGCCGCGACACCCAACCGCACGTTGACGCCGTCGGCCTCTAGAGCGCTGGCAACAGCCGCAGAAACATCAGCGTCTTCACGGGGGAGCAGAGCTTCCCCGCGCTGGATGATCGTGACGGCGACGCCCATGATGGCCAACAGGGAAGCGAATTCGCAGCCGATATATCCACCGCCCAAAATGAGGATGCTCTCGGGAAGTTCGGCCAAGGCCAGGATGCTGGTGCTGGTCAGGGGTGCAGCCGCGCGCAGGCCGGGAAGATCTGGAACGGATGGCACCATCCCGGTGTTGACCACCACGTTGGTGCCGGACAGTGTGCGGGGCGTGCCGGCGTCGTCCGTCACAGTAACGGTGCGCGGGCCGGTGAAGTGGGCCTCGCCAATCACCAAATCCATGCCGGAGGCCAGAAAGGATTTACGCTGGCCGGCCACCATGGTGCCCACCACATCCTCTTTGCGGTTGCGCAGCAACTCAATGTTGATGGCGGGGGAGGCGGTGGGGTCGCCCGGTATGCTGATGCCGAATTCTGCAGCCCGACGGGTGAGCGCCAGGAGTCGGGCACTGTTGACGAGTGTTTTGGTGGGGATGCAGGCAACATTGATGCAGGTGCCGCCAATCATGCCCCGTTCCACCATGGCGACGCGTTGGCCGGCTGCCGCCAGATCCATCGCTAAGGACTTTCCTGCCTTGCCGCCTCCGATGACCAGGAGGTCAAAGTTTTCCGTTGTCAACAGTGTTCCTTTCGTAGCATTGCTCAGGAGCCTACAGGGGCCAGGCTTCGCAGTCGGGATGCCTTGCGATAGTGCACGAGCATGTCCGTCATGAGGATGATCAGTGCTACCCAGACGATCGAGAAGCCGATCCACCGTTCAAGGCTCATGTGTTCACCGAGCAGGGTGATGGCAATGATGAACTGCACCACCGGAGTCATGAACTGCAGTAAGCCAATGCCCGTCATGGACAGGCGGCTGGCCGAGGCGCCGAAGAACAGCAGCGGCACGGCGGTCACAATGCCGGCGGATGCCATGAGCCAGAAGTGGCCCGCACCCAGCGCCAACAAGGTGGCCTGACCCATCAGGGTCACCGCGATCATGGCGGCGATGGCAAAGGGCGTCAGCACGGCGGTCTCGATGCTCAGGCTCGTGATGGCGTCGACCTTGCCGCCCACGCGATTCTTGACGAATCCGTAGATCCCGAAGCTGGCCGCCAACACCAAGGCGATCCACGGTAGCTTGCCGTAGCTAAACGTCAGTACCACGACGGCCACGAACCCGATCCCCACGGCCAGCCACTGTAGAGGGCGGAGTTTCTCCTTCAAGACAATGACGCCGATCAAGACGGAAACCAACGGGTTGATGAAGTAGCCCAAAGACGCCTCGATCGTGTTGCCGGTGGTGACGGCAAAGACGTAGGTCAGCCAGTTGATGACGATCAAGAATCCGGCGATGGACAAGGTGCCCATGATGCGCCGGTTCTTGAGCGCCGCAGCCATCTTTCCCCACCCACGGGTTGCCGTAATGATCAGGGCACAGAAGATCAGCGACCAGATGACTCGGTTGGCCACGATTTCGATGCTGTTCGCCGGCAGGAGCAACAAGAAATACAGCGGCATCATGCCCCACAGGCCATAGGCGCCAACTCCGAAGAGCACACCCGTCGCGGCTTCTGACTTGGCAGCTTTGACCGCTTTTTGTGGGGTGGTGGGGAGGGGATTGCTCTGAGCTTGGCTGGAAGTCACAGTCCCCATAACAACACCTAGGCGGAATATAGTCCAAGTCCACCTGAACTTGAGTGGACCTAAGCCTGGGCTACAGCGGTCGAAGGCCTAAAATACGAGCACGCTGACGGCCTCCCGCGGGCCAATAAGTCGGGGCACAGAGGGCGGAATTGCGGCTCTGGTGTGCAAGAGTTGATCCATTGATGTTGCATCACCGTTTCGGAAGGACTTCTCTCTTGGCTACTTTGAGCGCTCCTCGCCCGTTCCGCGTCGCCATTATTGGTTCGGGACCGGCAGGTATTTATGCTGCGGACATTTTGACTAAGTCGCAGGAGGTTGCTGAGGGCGAAGTTCAGGTCAGCATTGACCTTTTTGAATCGCTACCAGCGCCCTACGGCCTCATTCGTTACGGTGTTGCCCCCGATCATCCTCGGATCAAGGGCATCATGAATGCCCTCCATAAGGTCTTGGACCGGGGAGACATCCGCTTCTTTGGCAATGTTAGTTATGGTCGCGACGTGACGTTGGCCGAGCTGAGGTCGTTTTACGACGCCATTATCTTTGCCACAGGCGCCACCAAGGATGCCGCGCTGAATATCCCCGGCATTGAGCTGGAAGGGTCGTTCGGCGGCGCCGATTTCGTCTCCTGGTATGACGGCCACCCTGATGTTCCCCGAGATTGGCCGCTGAGCGCCAAAGACATTGCTGTCATTGGCAACGGCAATGTCGCCTTGGACGTGGCACGGGTGTTGTCCAAGCATGCTGACGAGCTCCTGAGCACCGAGATCCCTGAGAACGTGTACACAGCGCTGAAGGACTCGGCCGTCACGGATGTGCACGTCTTTGGTCGCCGCGGGCCAGCCCAGGTGAAATTCACGCCTCTTGAACTGCGAGAACTTTCCCATTCCCGCGACGTCGACATTGTCCTGTACGAGGAGGATTTCGACTTCGATGAGGCCTCGGATCTTGCCATCAAGAGCAACAACCAGGTCAAAATCATGGTCAATACGCTGACTAACTGGCTCGTGGAGCAGGACGATGAGGCAGATCATGAACCCGCCTCCCGCCGCCTGCATCTGCATTTCCTCCATACCCCGGTGGAGATTACGGGCACCGACGGCCACGTGTCCGGGATTCGGTTTGAGCGCAATGAGCTCGATGGAACAGGCAATGTGCGTGGCACGGGGGAGTTCATCGACTATCCCGTGCAGGCGGTGTACCGGGCGGTGGGGTATCTCGGCTCGGAGCTGCCCGAGCTCGCCTTTGACTCTCGCCGCGGGGTGATCCCCAACGACGGCGGACGAGTCTTAGATGGCGACGGCCAGCAGGTGCCGGGATTGTATGCGACGGGGTGGATCAAGCGCGGACCGGTGGGACTGATCGGTCATACCAAGGGTGATGCCCTGGAAACCATTGGTTGCCTCCTCGAAGATCGGAGCAGCCTTCCCATCGCCGAGCGGCCGGGCGAAAACGAAATTGTGGACCTGCTGACCTCACGCGGTGTTGAGTTCACCAGCTGGGAAGGATGGAACAAGCTAGATGCCCATGAAAAGCATCTGGGAGAAAGTTATGTACCGGCCCCCGGCGTGGACGTAGTTCGTGAGCGCATCAAAGTTGTCGGCCGCGATGAAATGGTAAATATCTCCAGATGATCAGGAGCAAACCACTGCGGTGAATCACGCTCCAAACGGTTCTGTGACGGAAAATTACAAGACTGTCGTCTCAACATGCGAGATCAAATCTTTAAAATACAATAATTCTGATAGCGCTAGCTATTGTTGGTGGGTTCAAAAAACCTGAGGATTAAGCGATTTCCATGAACCTATTCAGAACCAAATCCATCGAGAGTTCCCTAGCTGACGCTCAAGAACCAGGTCGTGGTCTTAAACGATCTTTGACGACGTGGGATCTGATGATCATGGGCGTCGCGGTTGCCGTCGGCGCCGGGATCTTCTCGGTCGGCGCCAATGCTGCTGCCAACCATTCCGGACCTGCCGTGTCCATTTCCTTTATTCTGGCCGCGATAACGTGTGCTCTGGCGATCATGTGTTATGCAGAATTTGCCACAGCCATCCCCGTCGCGGGCAGCGCTTACGTCTTCACGTATGCCACCGTGGGTGAACTCTTGGCGTGGATCATTGGCTGGAATCTGATTCTGGAATTGCTCATGGCCGGATCTGTCATCGCGAAATATTGGGGCATCTACCTCAGTAACTTCTTCGAAGCCGTGAATATACCTGTTCCGTCCAGCTTCGAGGTTGGGCCCATCACCGTTTTCTGGGGCCCGCTGGTTGTCGTGGCAGTCTTCACCTTCGTGTTGGTCATGGGTACGAAGCTCGCGGCGCGCATCAACAACGTCTTCACGCTGATCAAGATCGGCATCGTACTCTTCGTCATTGTTGTTGGCTTCTTCTACGTCAAGGCAGAGAACTACACCCCGTTCGTTCCCCCGTCTCAGCCGGCACCTGCCACGGAGTCCTCGTGGCAGCTGCAGCCCTTCCTGTCCTTGATGACAGGTGCCGAGCCGTCCATGTATGGATTCGCCGGAATCATCTCGGGCGCCGCACTGGTCTTCTTCGCGTTTATTGGTTTCGATGTGGTCGCCACAAGCGCCGAGGAAGTCAAAAACCCGGCAAAGACCTTACCTCGCGGCATCTTTGCCGGTCTGGCCGTTGTCACCGTGCTGTACATCCTCGTGACCTTGGCGGTGACGGGCATGGTCTCCTACTCTGATCTGGCCAAGGCCGAAGATCCCTCGCTCTCGACCGCCTTCTCGTTGGTGGGCGCAGACTGGGCCGTCGTCATCATTTCCTTGGGATCCCTGATTGGTTTGACCACAGTGATCATGGTTCTGCTCATGGGTTTGGCCCGTGTCATGATGGCCATGAGTCGCGATGGCTTGCTCCCGCGTGGACTGAGCAAGACCTCAGAAAAGCACGCAACGCCTGCTCGCACCCAGATTCTCAGCGGTGTCCTTGTTGGTCTCCTGGCTGGCTTCACCCCGGTGGAAGTACTCAGCGAGATGATCAACATTGGAACCTTGAGCGCCTTTGTCATGGTGAGCATTGGCATCCTGGTGCTGCGCCGTAAGCGGCCCGACCTCAAGCCGGCCTTCCGCGTTCCCTTCGGCCCGGTGATCCCCATTGCTTCGGCACTGTTGTGCATCTACTTGATGCTGAACCTAGCCACACTGACCTGGGTATTCTTCGCCATCTGGATGGCTGTCGGCCTAGCGTTTTACTTCAGCTACGGACACTGGAACTCACGCCTACGCAGGGAAGAAGCCGCCGGTCTGGCAACCTCGGTGCCCAGCAACCTGACGTAGGGGCAAGTGGTTCCCGCGTACGCTGGGAGTCATGAAGCATGAACACAATGGTGACGCCAAGGCATCGATGACCTTGGCTGATGTGGCCCCGGAAGCAGTCCTGTTGGCAGGTGCGGGCAGGGCAATCTTGTTGCAACTGGCCAACCCGCCCGTGGGTTATGGGGTTGCGGAGCATTCGAGCTTTTCGGTGGATCCCTTGCGGCGCCTGCACGGAACGTTGAGCTATATCTATGCCCTGAGCAATGGAACGCCGGCACAGCGAAAGAGCATTCGCCGCTATGTTCAGAATGCCCATCGTCCGGTGAAGTCCAGCGGATCCGCCACAACCCCGGCCTATAGCGCCGCAGATCCACAGCAGCAACTGTGGGTTGCGGCAACTCTGTACGATTCGGCCGCGCAAAGCTACGAACGAGTCTTTCCGGCTTTGTCGGATGCTGACGCGGAGTCGATTTATCAAAGCTATGCCATTCTTGGCACAGCCCTTGGCATGCCTGCCGCACTCTGGCCCGCCTCACGAGCGGACTTCGCCAGCTACTGGAGCTCACAACTTGCCCACCTGACGGTAGATGAAACCGTCAAGGGGGTGGCCGCGGAGCTATTGACCGCCAAAAATGCGCCCCTGTGGGTCAAGATTCTCATGCCACTGGCTCGCTTCCTGACGGCAGGGCTATTGCCGCCTGCGGTACGCGATCTCTACGGCTTTCCGTGGACTCCCCGCAAGGAGCGAATATTGAACATCCTCTTCGGCATCGTCTCGGTGCTTGTTCGCATCACCCCTTTCAAGATCCGCAGCGCCCCTATGCGTTACTACCTGCGTCGTATCCCCGAATAGCGGCGTCACGGAGCCGCATAGCGAGTAATCCACCCGATGAGCGGACGCAGCTGTTCCCAGTAGTTGGCGATACGTTCCTGAGCGGCCCTTGTTGAGAGCCACTCAGGACGCCCCAAAGTCAGGGAAGCGCTCAGTGTCTTGTATTTGAGCAGTTCCTGCCGCGGGTGGTCCTTGGGGAATCCGCGCGGAACCGTTTTGAGTTTTTGTCCCTCAATCGTGAACCCGGCAGCAAGCAACTCGGCAAGAATAGCCTCGACGGCCTTACCGCTTCCGGAAGCGTCGACGGCTGCCCGGAAGCGCGACAGCTGAGCCGGGGCGGTGGAGTGAAAGCCGCCGCCCAGAAGTAGCCCGTCTGCGCTGACTTGCAGATAAAAGCCCACTCCCTCGAAGGTAGAGACAAACATGCCCTGCGCGGTCTTATATGGCTCCGCTGCGGAAGATAATCGCATATCCCGGTAGGGCCGGAAGAGCTTCCCGGGTCCAAAATGAGGTTCCAGTCCGCTCAGGAGAGCCGTCAGCGGTAGCCGCACAGCGCCGTCGTACTCGTCTTTATGCTCCAGCCACCACTGGCGATTGTTGTTGGCCTCGAGGCGTTCGTAAAAGTCCAAGGCCGCCACGGGAATGCCGTCGAAAGTGTCCATGTCTCTGATGCTAGGGGCAGTCGCGAGGGGCCACCAGAGTTCAGCGGCGAACTGTGGGGAGTACCCCTAGGCAGAGGTGCTGGGGAGGAGTGAAAAGAAGTGGACAGCTAACTGGACTAAGTCCAGAAAAGCTGTAATTATGGTCGTATGGTTAACGAACAAAAACTCGAGGACATGTTGCGGGCAGTGTCACTGCGTGTCACGCGCCCTCGTGTTGCTGTTCTTGACGCAGTGATGTCGGCGCCGCATGCCGACGCCGACACCATCATTGGGACCGTTCGTTCCGAGTTGGGCAGCGTGTCTAAACAAGCTGTCTATGACGTACTCGCGGCCCTCGTTGCGGCCGGGCTGGTGCGGCGGATAGAACCGCAGGGCTCTCCGGCACGCTTTGAAACACGCGTGGGAGACAACCACCATCATGTGGTGTGCCGGCACTGTGGAGACATTGCAGACGTAGACTGCGCCCTAGGTGAAGCTCCCTGTTTGCATGCCTCGAACAGCCACGGTTTCAGCATTGATGAGGCCGAGGTTATCTACTGGGGTACCTGTCCTGACTGCGCTGCCAAAAGACTTCTCACTGAACAAGATTCGACTATCACTAGGAGCGATAAGTAAAGATGACTATCGAAAACACCGCGCCGCTGACAACAGCTGCAGGCGCACCGGTCGCCAACAACCAGGACAGCCTCACGGCAGGTCCCCGCGGACCGATGCTGCTGCAGGACGTATGGTTCCTGGAGAAGCTGGCCCACTTTAGCCGCGAAGTAATCCCCGAGCGTCGTATGCACGCCAAGGGCTCCGGCGCCTTCGGTACCTTCACGGTCACCAACGACATCACCAAGTACACCAAGGCAGACATCTTCTCCGAGGTGGGCAAGCAGACCGAGCTCTTCACCCGCTTCTCCACGGTGGCCGGCGAACGCGGCGCTGCCGACGCCGAGCGCGACATCCGCGGCTTCTCCGTGAAGTTCTACACCAACGAAGGTAACTGGGACCTGGTCGGTAACAACACCCCCGTATTCTTCTTCCGTGACGGCTTGAAGTTCCCCGACCTGAACCGCGCCGTCAAGCGCGATCCGCGCACCAACCTGCGCAGCGCCGAGAACAACTGGGACTTCTGGACCAACCTCCCCGAGTCCCTGCACCAGGTCACCATTGTCATGTCTGACCGTGGCATCCCCGACGGCTACCGTCACATGCACGGCTTCGGCTCGCACACCTTCTCCCTCATCAACGCAGCGGGCGAGCGTTTCTGGGTCAAGTTCCACCACGTGACCCAGCAGGGCATCAAGAACCTGACGGACGAAGAAGCCGGCGCAGTCGTTGCCGCTGACCGCGAGTCCAGCCAGCGCGATCTCTTCGACGCGATCGAGAACGGTGACTTCCCGAAGTGGAAGCTCATGGTTCAGGTCATGCCCGAGGCCGACGCCGAGACGTACAAGTACCACCCGTTTGACCTCACCAAGGTCTGGTCCAAGAAGGACTACCCGCTCATCGAGGTTGGCGAGTGGGAACTGAACCGCAACGCCGAGAACTACTTCGCCGACGTTGAGCAGTCTGCCTTCTCACCGGCCAATGTGGTCCCCGGCATCAGCTTCTCCCCGGACCGCATGCTGCAGGCTCGCCTGTTCTCCTACGGCGATGCTGCCCGTTACCGTCTCGGTGTGAACCACCACCAGATCCCGGTGAACGCGCCCAAGAACGCCGTCAACACCTACCACCGCGATGGCCAGGGCCGTGTTGATGGCAACCAGGGCCGCACCCCCGGCATCGAGCCGAACTCCTACGGCCGCTGGCCGGAGCAGCCGGCCTACGCCGATCCGGCACAGGCTATCGGCGCTGTCGCGGACCGTTTCAATTACCGCGAAGATGATGCCAACTACTTTGAGCAGCCTGGCATCTTGTTCCGCGAGAAGATGAACGACGCACAGCGCCAGGTGCTCTTCGAGAACACCGCCCGCGCCATCGATGGAGCCTCCCAGGCCACCATCGAGCGTCACATCTACAACTGCACCCAGGCCGATCCGGCGTACGGCGCAGGTGTGCGTGCGGCCATTGAGGCTCACCAGGCGTCCAAGGCTTAGTCCTTAGAGTCCACTGACGACTGCGGCACGTGCCTTTCGCTTTTCGCGAGAGGCACGTGCCGCCGTCGTTCTTGTTAAAAGTTATCCGAGCAGGTGCTCGCGGCCAAACATGGCGGCAGCGGCGCGGGCGGAGGGAGTTCCGGCGTCGAGGTCGGCTCCGGCGGCCACGAGGAGCAGGGAGACCTCATCCTCGCCCTTGAACAAGGCGCCGGCGAGGGGCGACTGATCGCGCTCGTTGCGGATGTTGACGTTGGCGCCCCGGCCAATCAGCCAGGACACCGTCTCGGCTTGGCCCTTGTAGGCGGCGAGCATCAACAGGATGTTCCCTGTGGCGTCCTGGACGTCGATGTCCAGGCCGTGGTCGAGGAATTCGGCGAGCTCGGAGGTCTTGCCGTCGCGTGCCAGATCCATGGCGAGGGCGACGACCTTGGCGGTCTGTTCTGCGGAGAGGGAAGAATCGTGGGTCATCTCTCCACAGTAGGCGAAAGCGCCCGCTGATTCCTCCGCGACTAGGCTGTGTACGTGCCAAAAATCCTTGCAGACATCACCCCGTTGAAAGAGAGCCCCGCATTTCGGCGGCTCTGGCTGGGCAACGGCCTCTCCTCGATCGGCACCCAGCTGACGGTTGTCGCGGTCAGCCTGGAGGTGTATCAACTCACGGGATCCACCCTGTCCGTCGGCATGCTGGGCTTGTTTGCCCTGGTTCCGCTGGTGATCGCCGGGCTGTATGGCGGTGCGATCGCGGACGCCCATGACCGTCGCACGGTGGCACTGGCCTCCTCCTCGGTGCTGTGGCTCGTGACGATTTGTATCGCGTTGCAGGCGTGGCTGGGGCTTGCCAATGCTGGGCTGTTGTACGGCCTGATCGCCGTGCAATCGGCGGCGGCCGGCGTCAACGGTTCGGCTCGTAGTGCCATTGTGCCGAGGCTGGTCAGGCCGGAACTGCTCCCGTCGGCGAATGCGCTGAGCATGATCGTCATGGGTCTGGGCACCACGATCGGGCCGCTGCTGGCCGGCATCCTCGTCTCCACGATTGGCTACGGCTGGACGTACACGGTCGACGTGCTCACGTTCACGGCCTCGCTCTGGGCCTTGTTCAAACTCCCGCCACTTCCGCCCTTGCCTCGTGCCGGTGGGGTGCAGCGCGCCGGATTCGCCTCGGTCCTGGAGGGCTTCGCCTTTCTCGGCAGCCGCAAAAATGTCCGCATGACCTTCCTGACGGATATGTGCGCCATGGTCTTTGCCCTGCCACGCGCCTTGCTTCCGGCCATCGGCGCGGTCTGGTTGGGCGGCGGGGAGCAAACCGCTGGCATTCTCCTCGCCTCGATCGCGGCCGGTTCCTTCCTCGGCGCCTTGTTCTCCGGCCCGCTCGGCGGCGTCCGACGCCAGGGCCTCGCCGTGGTTTGGTCGATCACGCTGTGGGGTGCGGCCATTGTTGCGCTGGGCGGTTCTGTTTTGGCTGCTGGTCAGACGTCCGACGGCGGGACCTCACCTTGGATTGTTGGTGCGGTTGCCGCTTTAGTCGTGGCAGGCGTTGCGGACACCATCAGCTCCGTGTTCCGATCCACCATCTTGCAATCGGCAACGCCTGACCATCTGCGGGGTCGCTTGCAGGGCATCTTTGTTGTGGTCGTGACAGGCGGGCCGCGGTTGGGAGATGTGTTTTCCGGATCCGTGGGCCAGTGGCGGGGGGAGGGATGGGCCGCCGTGATCGGAGGACTGCTCTGTATTGTGGCCGTCTGGTCCCTGGCCTTCTGGCAGCGCGGATTCCTGCGCTATGACGGACGCCACCCGAAACCCTGAGTGGGAACAACCCTGCTCACCCCGCACGTTATAGAGCTAAGCAGTTACATAGATAGAGGAGATGCGCCAGTGCGCAGGAATTTCAATGGTTTGAAGACGGCAGCTCTCTTCGGAGTGCTGTGGGCCGTGTTGCTGGGACTCGGCGGCATCATCTCCGCGGGGACGCGAAGCGCCGCACCGCTCTGGATCTTTGCCTTGATTGGTGTGGGAACCACTGCCTACGGGTACTGGAATAGCGGCAAGATCGCGATTCAATCCATGCAGGCCTATCCCGTCAGTGAGACGCAGGCGCCCGTTATTTATCGGATCGTTCGGGAGCTCTCGGCGAAGGCCAATCAGCCCATGCCGGCCATTTACGTTTCGCCGACGCAGGCCCCTAACGCGTTCGCCACGGGACGCAATCCAGCGAACGCGGCCGTTTGTTGCACCGAGGGAATCCTGCGCATCCTCGATGAGCGCGAACTCCGCGGTGTCTTGGGCCATGAACTCATGCACGTCTACAACCGCGATATCTTGACCTCCTCCGTGGCGGCCGCCGTTGCTGGCGTCATTACCTCCGTGGCGCAGATGCTGATGTTCTTTGGGGGAGGTGAGCGCCGCAACGCCAACCCCTTGGCCATGATCGCCATGGCGCTCCTGGCACCTCTTGCCGCGTCCCTCATTCAGCTCGCCATCAGCCGCACCCGCGAATACGACGCCGACGAGGACGGTGCGCACCTGACGGACGATCCGCTCGCCCTGGCCTCGGCACTGCGCAAACTCGAACGCGGCGTTCAGCTGGCGCCCCTGCCGGAAGAACAAAAACTCGTCAATACCAGCCACCTCATGATCGCCAACCCCTTCAAGGGCGGTGGGGCAAAGCGGCTCTTTGCCACGCACCCGCCCATGGCCGATCGCATTGCGCGTCTGGAGAAGATGGCCGGCCGGCCGCTGCTCTAACTAGGCGAAGCTCGCAAGCAACAAGGCGACGTGCGAGAGGGATTCCAGATCGCTCGTGGCATGGGGAGAGAACCTGATGCGATGAGGTCCGTGGAGAGTTGCCGAAATCCCAGCCATGGCTAGCGTGGCATGGGCCTGCGCCGCATTTCCCTCGGGGAAACCGGCCACGACGATGCCCGCGCGTCGCTCATCCTCCCGTGGTGAAAGAACCGGAACGCCGGCGTCCTCCAGCTTTTGCGCCAGGACAGAGGTGAGAGTCGCAATGCGGGCCGCGATGGCACCCACCCCGGCCTCCTCGATGAGCTCAAGAGCCGTGGCAAAGGAACCCGCAGCGAAGGGCGAAAGGTTTGAAACGTTGAACTTGGCGGCGTCGCTACGCTGTGCATGGGCCACGCCGTCGTACAGGGACGGCTGTTCCACACCTGTCCAGCCACCCAATGTTGGTGCGATTCGTTCCAACCCGGCGGCCGACAACGCCAACGCGCCCGAACCCCACCCGCCACGGACCCACTTTTGACTCCCTGTCACGACGGCGTCGGCAACACTCCAGTCCTGGTCGATGATGCCGAACCCTTGAATGCCATCGACCAACAGCAGACGCTCGGACCCGATGACCTCACGGATCCCCGCCAAATCTGCCCGGTACCCGGTCTGGAAATCTACTGCGCTCACGGCGACCGCCGTGACCTCGGCACTGAGATGTTGCGCCACAAGATCGGGCGTCACCCGCGCAAGGCTCTCACCCATGAGTGCTACCTCATTCACGCCTGCCTGCTGCGCTCGCAGCCAGGGATAGGTGTTGGCGGGGAATTCTCCCGCGCTGACGAGGACCTTGCCGCGCATCCCAAATGCGAGCTGGAACAGCCCATAGGAGGTGGCCGGGATGAGCGTGATGTGCTCCTGCTCGAATCCGGTCAGCCGGGAGAGAGCCGCCCGTGCCCGAACGTCCTCAGTGTGCAGCCGATCGCTGACACCCACCGCGCCTTCGGCAGCGTCCGTCATCAGCTCCGTGGTGCAGCGCACCACGGCCTGAGATGGGGGACCGAAACTGGCGAAATTCAAGTAGCCGGACTGTTCACTAAAGGCGGCGAGATAGTGTGCGGGGAGTTCGGTAGCGCGGTGCATGAGGGTCCTGACGTACGGGGGAGGTCGATCCGGTTGCACAAAAGGCTAGCCCATGAGCTGGCGATCCCTTGATTCATTCCGGCATGACCCACGAGCCCGGCTGCGTGGTAGAGAATGGAAGTATGCGACTCATCTTGATCAGACACGGGCAAACACCAAACAATGTGCGCAGTCTTCTCGACACCGCCATTCCCGGCCCAGGGCTCACCGCCGCTGGTTTGGAACAGGCTGCGGCCGTTCCCTCGGCGCTGTTCGGTCAAGCGATCGATGCGTTGTACATCTCGAATTTGACCCGCACGGCCCTGACGGCGGCGCCCCTCGCGGCGGACCGCGCCCTCGAACCCATTCTCCGAGACGGACTGCGCGAGATCAGCGCCGGCAGCCTTGAGATGATGGGAGATAGGGACTCCATTGCCGCGTACCTGTTCGCCGTCAAGTCATGGATCGGCGGTGACTTATCGGTCCGGATGCCCGGCGCCGACACGGGCTATGAGGTGTTGGAACGCTTTGACGCGGTTATCGCAGAAGCCTCGAGCGCGGAAAACGTCGCCATGGTCAGTCACGGAGCCATGATCCGTTTCTGGGCTGGCTACCGCGGGATCAATATCGACTGGTCGGATACTAGATATCATGACCTTTCCAACACCGGCATCGTGACCCTCACGGGTGAGCCCACGGGCAGCATGGCACCGGGTGGTTGGCATATTGAGTCCTGGCAAGGCGCACCTGCCAGCGAGATGCAAGTCCATTAAGAACCACCAGCGGATGGGCGAACAGGAGAGTCTGCCGACTCCCACACCCTTTAGTACCGTCAATCTTTGGCGGATGAAGGGCATCAGCTGGGTATGGCTGGGCACGGCGGCCGGTTGCATCGCGCTCTTGGCAGTGGGCGCGCCGCTGAACATGAATCTGTACCACATGGCACTGCCCTTTGCTCTGGGTCTGGCCATCCTTCACGTCGCGGCCTTGGGGCTGAGTGCTGCTCGTCCTTTGGCCGGTGTCATGGTGTCTTTGATTCCCATGACCATGCTGCCGCTGGTCTCCTCGCCCGTAGGTCTGGCGCCCATGCCCTTCAGCGTCGTCGCCATCATTACACAAGTCCTGGTCATCTGTGTCGCGGGGCTTCGCGCGCATTGGATGGTTCCGGCCTTTGGCTGGCTCGCCAGCGTGGTCATTGGTGTGGGGCTGAACTATGTCACGATGCCCCACGGGCAAACCGTCGGTGCCCAAAACAACGTTGTCATTTTTGCTGCTGTTTCGGGCGGGCTCATGGTGGCCGCCGTAGTTGCTCAGCAATGGCAACACCTGCGCACGGAGCTGGCCGCGGAACGCACGGTGAGCGCCGAGGAGCAGTCCCGCCGCCGTCTGGCCGAGGAGCGCACCCGGATTGCCCGCGAGCTGCACGACGTCGTGGCCCATGGGATGTCGGTCGTGGTGGTGCAAGCTACCACCGCCCCCTATCGCCACCCCGGGCTCAGCGAGGACTTGAAGAAGGAGTTTGACGACATTGCCGTGAACTCCCGGCGGGCCATGACCGAGATGCGCAGCATGCTGGGATCGCTGCGCAACGCGGACGCTGGTCGCCAGTTGGGACCGCAACCCACCCTCGCAGACCTGCCACAACTTCTTGCCTCTGCCCGATCGGCAGGGATCCGAATTTCGGAACCTAAGCTGTCCGACGTCGAACATCACGACATCGCCGAGGTCATCGCCTTGACGGCTTACCGGATTGTGCAGGAGGCGCTCAGCAACGTCATTCGGCACGCACCCGGGGCTGATGTGGAGGTGGAATTCACGGTGCAGGGGAGAAACCTCAGCGTTCGGGTCACGAACTCCAAGTCCGATGTGGGGGCGTTAATGGCGCAGCTCGACAAGGGCTCGCACGTGGGACAGGGCTTGATTGGGATGCGGGAGCGTGCGGGGATTGTGGGCGGAACCGTGAGCTGCCTGCCAATGCCCGACGGCGGATTCCAAGTCACAGCGCAGCTGCCCCTTGACGCGAACGGCAGTACCTCCAGATGATGAGAATTAGTAGTAAGGGATGTGCCCGGTCGTGAGTATTCGAGTGATTGTCGTGGACGATCAGGCCATGGTTCGAGAGGGCTTTGCCGCGCTCCTTGGCGCGCAGGAGGACATCGAGGTGGTGGGTCAGGCCGAAAACGGCGCCATCGCGGTTCAGCTCGCGGCTGCCCACCGGCCAGATGTGGTGTTGATGGATGTGCGCATGCCTGTCATGGACGGGCTGGAGGCTGCCCGGCGGATTCTGGCGGAGGCTCCCGAACCGGAAACGACGCATGTTTTGATGCTGACAACCTTTGACGTTGATGACTATGTTTACGATGCCCTGCGACTCGGTGCAAGTGGTTTCCTGCTCAAGGATGCCCTGGCCGATGAACTCGTTGCCGCGGTGCGAATCGTGGCGTCAGGGGAGGCGCTCCTGGCCCCCTCTGTGACCAAGCGGATGATCGAGCAATTTGCGGTATCGCGTGCCCGGCCAGCGCTGTCACAGGAACCACTGGAGGGATTGACCGACCGTGAACTTGAGGTCATGACCTTGATCGGCAGAGGCCTGTCCAATCAGGAAATTGCCGCGGAACTTTTCATCGCCCAACAGACTGTCAAGACCCACGTCAGTAAGATTCTGGCCAAGTTGGAATTGCGTGACAGGGTCCAGGCCGTGGTGCTGGCCTATGACACCGGGCTGGTTGAACCCGGGAGTTAGGCACTGGCCAAAAGGCTAGTCTTTTGGCGGGTGGAAGCGAAGAGCCCAGTGTTTGTAACGATAGTGTTCCACATGGGATGTCCAGAAATTTTATTTGTGGTGAGTTTTTCTCGCGGGGTGCTGCGGGAGTGCTATTTTCTTTCCGGAGTTAGCAGGCAGAGCGTTGCTCGAGTCGGAGCCCGGCGCGAACAATCGCCCCACAAGTAAAGGAATATATATGGACACGCCGTTGTCTTTCAGAGGCTCCCCGGGACGAAAAAACGTCATGGCTCGTACCCTATGGACCACCGCCGCCCTAGCCGCCTTGCTCGGCGGAATACTCCCCGTGCCAGCCACTGCGGCACCTGTTGCGGCGACCGCTGCCGGGATTCTTGCCGGGGGTACGGCCAGTATCGAAATCAACGGCGTGAGCATCACCGGCCAGATCAGTGATGTCAGCCGTGACGTGCTCACCCAGCCATACACCATAGGCGAACAGGTGGCCTTTAAGTTCGCTGTTCGCAATGGCGGTGCGCAAACGCAAACGGTCACACCTGTTGCGGGAAATTTCACCCCCTTTGTTCCCGCCGATGGGACCGGTAACTGCCGGTGGATCAACCTGGCGGTAGGAGCCTCCTACACTTGCACCACGGCAAAGCACACCGTCACCGCGGAGGACCTGGCCGCGGGTGTCTTCATGACGGCAACGAGCTGGCAGGTGGGGCAGCTGATAAAGGAATTGCCCACGCCCACGCTTGCCTTGCGCAGCAATGTCACCACCACGGTGGGTCAGGTGAGCATCTCGGGTACGCCGGCGAACCCGCAGCGGAACACGGCCACTGAGCCGTATGCCGTGGGGGAGGAGCTGGAATACCTCTTTACCGTTCGGAACAACGGCACCACCACTCTGGATGTCACCCCGCAGTCAGGGGCATTCGCTCCATTTTTGGTTCCTGATGGAAAGGGGAACTGCCGTTACCTAGGCCTGGCCGCGGGAGCTTCCTACACCTGCACCACGACCAAGCACACGGTGACGCGGGAGGAGCTCGACAGCGGCTTCTTCCAGCCCACCACCACCTGGCAGGCCGGTACCGTGACGGGCTCGGTGACCACCGACGCGGCCGCACTCGGCACCCCACTGGCCGATCCTCTGGCCGGCTACCTTGCCGCAGGTCCTGCCGACCGTGGGCTGGGCTTCCACGACGTGGACAAGACCGGCGCGGAACGCGCCATTCGCAACGACCTCTCCGACGGAGAACTCACCGGGATGGTGGAATTCGCGCAGACTCACACCATCAATCCCGCCGGGAACGATGCCACCGATATGCCAGATCTGGTAGCGCAGCGCGCAGCCTTGTTACTCTTCACGCCCACCACCGCAACCCGCTCAGTCAGCGTCGCCGCCAGCGTCAAAGGCGTGAGTAAAGGAACCTTCGCGCTCAAGACGCCCGAGGAGCTTCCCGCAACTGATGCGAACTTCTCTATCGGCCGAGCCGAGGTGGTCTACTCCAAGCGTGCCTGGAGCGTTGACCTGCCGTGGGACGTGGTTGTCCCCGGGCTTGAGCTGAGCTTCACCGACGCTAGTGGTGCAACCGGTACCCTACCGGCACAGAACATCACCATGGCACCGCCAGCAGAACTTGTCATCAACAATATTGAGTTGGGCATGCTGACCACGCCCAATATGAACGGCGACCATGCCTTCATCAACAAGCCGGCAGCATCGGCAGCGGATTACTTCCAGACCATCCCGGCATCCAAGCTAATCATGGCCAAATACGAGACGGTCCAATTGAACAAGGTCATTGTGGCCAACGGCAACATCTACACACCGGACAGTCCCTCCGTGACCAACGGTGATGTGTACTCGGGTGACATGCGTGAAAAAGTGGGCAAGGCCCAGGTCTCCACGGGCATCAACCTGGCCAACTTTGGCCAGACCTCCGGTGCCATGAACCAGCAGCAACCGAGCCTTTTCAACCAGCGGATCATCCATCACTCGGCGGGTCTCTACGCCAATGGACGGGCCGAACACGGCCTCTCGGGCGGCAATGGCATGGCCACGATCTACGCTTCAAGCGGCAATGAACTCAGCCACGAGCTGGGTCACTCTTATGGATTGGGACACTACCCGGGGCAGAACAACTCACTCCCAGGTGATGCCGCGGTCATTAAAACCACGCACCATTCCGAATCCGGCTGGGGCTGGAATGCCTACCGCGATGCGATGCGCACCAGTCTCCAGATGGGTAGTTTTAAACCGGAGGGCATAGGCATCAACGGGGTCACGTTCAAGGAGACCTTTGCCGGGTCTTATAACTACCTGAAGGATGCCATGTCCGGAGGCTGGCCCGAAGGAAATTACTCCAAGTACACCTTCCATACCGGCTATAGCGCGGACCGGATCCAGGAATCATGGAAGAGCGTTGTCCCTGACTTGAACTATCCCAGCGGATACCGCACCTGGGACGCGACAACGCAGAGCTACGTTGACGCCAAGGTTGCCAACGCTTCCTTCAACGCACTCCGACCCACCGCGGTGGGGGTGCCCGTTGTGACGCTACTAGGTGGTTACGTCCCAGCTGATTCCTCGAAGGCAGTGCTCTACCCGGCATTCCGCTCCAACTACGGAAACGCCTTCAACTACCCTGCGCCGATTCTTGACGGGACGCCGGCCACGCGTGTGTGCTGGATGGACGTTGACTTCTTGGATGGCACAGCAAAGCAGTTTGCGCTCAGTGGTGGCGTCGCCGGTGTCCCCGTAGCTAACGCACTGCAGTTCAACATCAATATCGCCCAGGCTGACAAGCCCACAGCGGCTCAACTCTCCTGCAAGCAGAACGGAGTAGTGTCCCAGTACGGGGAACGCATCACGATCGCCACGGATCTTCCCGCCATGGCCGCAGCCGTGACCATCGGTGAGGACGCCGGCTACACGGCTGTGCGCGATGCTGAGTTGCCAGCCCTGCAAACCGAGTTGGAATCACTGGCGACCAGCGAATTGCCCCTGCTGAGTAAATCGTCCAAGACGTCCCTGGCTTCCTGGCAAGAGAGTCTGGACCTCCTGAGCCCGACTGCCAAGACCGTGGCAGAGACCATTCTGGCGCGTCAGACGGCTGCCGACAACGCTGCTAAGTTCCTGCGCTACTACCAGGACACCGATTCCACCCAAGCCACACAGACACGTTTCAAGGAGCTGCTGACGAGCTCAGGATTGGCGGCGTCCGTGGACGCACAGGTGGTGCCGGAAGGCTCCGTCATCAAGGTTGATCGTGGCAATTCTGGAGTTACGGATGGTTACTGCCTCAAGCTCTACACGAACGACGACGGTTCCCTCGAGGCCCGCGTCCCCACAGCCGCCACCGTGGCGACCGAATGCACGGGAGCAGCAACGGAAAAGTGGGTCATCGATGCCCGCGGTGCCGTGCACAACGGGGCCCGCCCGGATCTCTGCCTCACGAGCAGCAATCCGAGCAGGCCAGCTGTGTGCGATAGCTCCTCTGCAGAGCAGAGCTGGACGTACACGGCTGATGGGCATCTGCAGTCGGTGGTTTCCCCCAGCAAATCCATGGATCTGCACCGCACCACCCGGCTGCCGTATCTCTACCCGACTCATTCGGGTACCAACCAGAAATGGACGGGCATGAGCCGCAGCACGGTGCCAGCCTTGGCGCTCTTGGATGCCGCATCACTCAAGGCTCTGGGGGAGTTAGGACTCTAGTTACCGGGGAGGCTGGACCAGCTTGAACATCGCACCGGTGCAATCGCTGAGTCCAGCAATCCGCCCGTAAGGGGAGTCCTCGGCCGCATTAATGATCGTGGCACCCAAGGTGAGGGCCTTGGCGATGGTGGCATCGACGTCGTCCGTCTGGAAGTAAATCTGCCAACTAGAGGGGACCTCGGCCGGCAGGAACTCGGCGGCATCCATGATGCCGGCGAGTTCCTGCTCGCCCTCGACGAGGTTCGTGTAGCGAAATTCGGGGGTATCGCTCATGACAGAGGTTTCCAGGGCGAAAACGTTCCGGTAGAAGGCGACGGCGGCGGGGTAATCCTTGGTGTGCAGCTCGTGCCAGGCTGCCGCGCCGGCCTCCTCATGGGCCTGAAAGCCCGTGTGACCGCCAAATTCCCACAGGCCAATCGAGGCGCCGGCCGGATCACCGATCATGGCCATCTTGCCCTGCTCGGGTACTTCCATGGGCTCCATGAACGGGATGGCGCCGGCATTCTTGGCCGCGGTCATGGTCGCATCGATGTCATCGACGCGAAGATACGTGGACCACATATCGGGGTAGCCGCCGTCGTCCTCCTGGCTCGCCATGAGGCCCGCGACGCTCTTGCCGTCCTTGAAGGCCATGGTGTAGCCGCCGTACAGCTCCTCATCCCCGGTTTCATAGCTCCAGCCGAACAAGGCGGCGTAAAACTCTTGAGACCTGGCCTTATCCGAGGTCAGCAAATCGATCCAGCAGGGTGCTCCGGCAGGAATTTCCTGGGGGTTCATTGCGGCTCCAAACTTCGCTCTTGTGCGGGTGTTTTCACTCGGCAAGGGAAGACTATGCCCGGACGCCGCTGGGGGCAAGAGCAAAAAGCGCCTGCTGGCTGATTGTTTGCCCCGAGTTTCAGGGGCATTCAGCTAGCAGGCGCTGTGGTGGTGCTGGATTACTTCTTAGCGCATGTTGACGAACTGCAGGTCAGCGTCTTCAAACTTGCGCAGCAAGCCCATGACTTCCTGAAGATCGTCGCGGCTCTTGGAGCTCACGCGGAGCTCATCGCCCTGGATGGTGGACTTGACGCCCTTGGGGCCCTCGTCGCGGATCAACTTGTTGATCTTCTTGGCGATGTCCTGGGCAATACCTTCCTTGATTTCAGCTTCAAGGCGGTATTCCTTGCCCGAGGCGAAGGGCTCACCGGCGTCCAAGGACTTCAGGGAGATGCCGCGCTTGATCAACTTGGACTCGAAGACGTCCATGACGGCCATGACGCGTTCCTCGGAGTTGGCCTTGATCAGGATCTTCTCGCCGCTGAAATCGATCTCGGCGCCAACACCCTTGAAGTCGTAGCGCTGAACCACTTCCTTCTGGGCCTGGTGCAGGGCGTTGGCGACCTCTTGCTTGTCTACCTTGCTGACGACATCGAACGTTGACTCACTAGCCATGGTTTCCTCCTCGTATAACAAAAATGAATGGTTGATTTGCCACCAAGCTTAGCGCCCGAGGGGCCCAAACCGAGCGAAGCGAGGTTTTGGGAGGGTGCTAAGTGTTAGCGCCCGAGGGAGTTGATCGCTCACAGACTCTTCATAGCTTTCCCTCGGTAAGCGCACATTTGGGCCCGGCAGAGTAGCTACTGGACAGACCCCCACCCTCAGGAGCACTAATGACCAGGGAAGAAAGTACCCAGCCCGTTCCGACCACTCGCAAGAGAGTTGGCAAGCGGACGGTAGGCACTACCGTGGCGGCCGTCACCTTAGCTGCCGCAGCGGTTCTGGCCGGTCCGGGACTGGCGGGAGCATCGGCGTCGACCCTTGATCCTGCCAGCATTATCGGCTCGCCGCCCAACTCTGCCTCGAGCAGGATCGCCGGCGTGCAGGAAGATTTGGCCCGCGCGGTGGCACTGCATCAGGTCACGGCCGAGCAAGCAGAGTTCCTGCAGCGGCAATTGATCAAGAGAATCCAGGCTGAAGCGTAGCCAGGGAGAATCTTTTTCGGGCAAAAAATCATTGATTTCTAGCGGTTTTCAAAACTTTTTTGGACAAGAGCTGTTCTCGATTCGGTTTTTGAGCAAATACCTTGTATTGTTTTAGTGCTTCCACTTCGTGGGGGCACAACGCCAGACCCAATGATATTGGGATTGGCAGGCCATGGCAGATTACCCGAGCGGCCAAAGGGGGCTGACTGTAAATCAGCTGGCAACGCCTTCACTGGTTCGAATCCAGTATCTGCCACCATCGGGAAACCCGGTACCAAGCATGCAAGTGCTTAGTACCGGGTTTTCTTGGTTTCCGAGTCCTTTTCACGAGCCGCGGCGAACTACAGTTAAGGTATGGAATACCTCGTGCCTTTGCTTATTGTGTTGGTCATCGTCGCTGCTGTGGTTATTGGCACGAGGATCATGCGACGACGTGGTCAAGCCGGTCAAGAAACCGGTGCCCAGCTGGGGCGGAAGGCGGGCAAGGTTCATCGGGAAGTGACACGGGAGAACGCCGAGGCGGCCAGTGCGCGGCTGACCCCGGAGGAACACCGGCGCGTGTACTCCTTAATCGCTCAGCGCCAGGTACTCAACGCCGTTAAGGAATACCGTGAGGCTACGCGTCTGGGCCTAGGAGATGCGGCGGCGGCAGTTGCGGCACTGGCCCAGTTCCCGCAGCCCACACCGGAGAAGGTAACCCAGCCCAAGATGCCCGTCGAAAGCCCCGCGGCGATCAAGGACGGGCCGCTTACGGTGGAGGACATCATCGGCGCGGCACCCGACGTCGCGGTTCCGGCCATGGATACCCCGAGCGTTGAACGTATGGCACCCAGCACTTATCGCTACCGGGCGATCGTGTCCCAGGGTGAAGAGATTCGCGAGGTGACCAGCACCCGCCTCAATGAGCAGATTTTCTCGGAGATCCGCGCCTTGGCCCGCGCCGGAAAGCACGACGACGCGACGGCCCTCTTGCGCAGTCACGCCGACATTGGAGAGACCGAGGCGCAGGAATTCGTCTCGATGATCGGCCCCGAGGACTAACCCCGTCCAGGGAAGCTGTAACGTTCAAGCAACCTGCAGGATGCGTGACATGGTGGGGCTGAATATTTGCCCAACCGCTGTATCAACTCCCAAAGAGAGCCCATGGATCTTTCCTTGCACGCGTCAACTGGGAGCCTTCTATCTCAAGACGACGCCGGAAATTTGCTTCTCCACGGAGACTGAAGCCAAGAATGCAGGCTACCGAAAGTCCAAGGTCTAGGGTGCGGCAATTACTTGTCGAGAATGAAACCATCCTGGTGGTGGATGAGCTGGCGGCCCATGCCGGAGCTGAGCTGAATCCACAGGCACGCACGATCGTGGGACTGTGTTTCCACACGGCCTTCTAAACGCCAGCCTCGTTCGTTGACCAGGGTCACGGGATCATTCTCGGCCATGACGGGCCACACCTCGTTGATATCGGGGTTGATGAACGTGCGGTGGCGAATACGGCGGGTCATGGCTTCTCCTAGCGTGAGGGCTTCGCTGTTGTACTTCAATAACGACTCAACACCGCCATCATGCGTGGATCAGGTGAACTAGCTGTGAACTTGGTGTGTCCGGAGTTTCAAAGTTCGGTGAAACGCTCATGGTTCGTCGCGGGATGGACACAAAAAGTGAGTTCTCGGGGTCGACTAGGCCTGACTCTGCGTTGACCCGCGTTGACCCGTCAGGTAATGCCCATTAGAACGTTCAAAAGGGCATTACCTGACAGGTCAACACAGGGGAGCGGAGGATGAGGGATGCGCCGTCGTCCTGTGGCGAGGAAACACGCCGGGGGTGCCCTCCGAACGACGCCCTCCGCTCGTGGACTTGCTTTGGCGCTGGGCGAAATTGCTAGCCAGTCCTCAGGGCCGTCACGTACCGTAGAGGCATGGCTACAGTAGAGATCACCACCGAAAGTTTTGGCAGCACGATTGAGGACAACGACATTGTGATCGTTGATTTCTGGGCCTCCTGGTGCCAGCCGTGCGTGCGTTTTGCGCCCACGTATGAGGCTGCGTCGGAGAAGCATGGCGATGTTTTGTTCGGCAAGGTTGATACCGAAGCCCAGCAGCAGCTCGCAGCTGAAGCCAACATCACCTCGATCCCGACCCTCATGGCATTCCGCGAAAAGGTTCTGGTTTTCGCCCAGCCCGGTGCCCTGAACAGCACCCAGCTCGATTCGGTCATCGACGCCGTCAAGGCCCTGGACATGAAGGAAGTCCACGCGGCCGTCGCCGCCAAGGAAGCCGAAAGCTCCGCAGCAGAATAAACACTTAAACAGTTATGGCCCCCAACGCACATTGGGGGCCATAACTGTTTCTAGGGCAAGGACTAGGAGCGTTCCAGAATGACAGGCTCCGCCAGCAGGGCGCTCAAGGACTCGTTGAGATCCTGTACGGCGATGCCCTTGCTGTGCTTGTCTAGGTCTTCCTCGGAGGCCCACTGCTCGGTCAGGACGATCTTTTCTTCCGATTCCTCGGTGATTTCGTACTGAATGCAGCCGGTCTCTTCAACGACCTGCTCGATGGCAATATCGAGAGCGAGCTTCACGCGGAAGAATTCGCCCTCATTGGGGATGAATGTGGCTTGTAGGTTGATGATCTCGCTCATGGCTCAAGCCTAGGGGATAGCGAGTCGTGGACGGGAAGCCGTTCCGCCCTGTGAACAGCTAGTGCCGGCGGTGGTCCGAAATGCTCATGCGTGGCCCAAAAGTGGGCTTCCGGAAGCCGCTGAGCTGCAGCATCCGGACCACCCGTTGCCGCTGGCCACGCCACGGCTCGAGCAGCTCCAACATCCCCGGATCGTCCACGGCCTTCCCCGCCAGCGCCCAGCCCACATAGGCCGCCAGATGAAAATCGCCCACGGCCACTTGATCCGGATCCCCGTGCGTGCGTTGGGTGACCTCCGCCGCGGTCCACACCCCAATGCCCGGGATGCTTTGGAGTTTCTTTCCGGCTTCCTCCGCTGGCAGTTGCGCCAGTCTCTCAAGGCCCGACGACGAACGCAGCATCCGCATGATCGTCGCCGAGCGTTGTGGTCCAACGCCAGCCGCATGCCATTCCCATGACGGAATGGCCGTCCACTGCTGTGGCGTCGGGGCAAGCCTGAGCTCGGCGGGGATCTGCGCGTGAGTCCCCGCTCCCGGTGCTGGTGCGCCAAATTTTCGGAGCAGTCCCGCATAGCCTCGATGGGCCTCGAAGACGGTGACCTTTTGCTCCAAGATGGCCGGAATGAGGGAGTCAACCATCCGCCCCGTGGCGGGCAGACGCAGTGCCGGGTTCCGCCGTCGGGCATCTTTAATACGAGGGGGCAGGGAGTCTGCAAACGCGGGGGAGTCAAAGTCCGACCAGTCGTCGTGCGCGCCGAGCAAGGCCGGCGCTCCCGCGATGGCTCGCTCCGCGCCGGCACCCCACGCCTGTGCAGTCAGCTGGTGTCCCTGCTGAAGCAGTTGGAGGGTGGCCGGACCGTCGGGCGTATTGAAGGCGAGCCACGCGGCTCCCGGGGCGAGGCGGATCGTGTGATCGCCAGGGCCCCGGCCAAGAATGCCCAGCGTCTGGTGCAGCTGGTAGGGGGTGTTCGCCTCCCAGACCGTGAGGGGGCCGAGGGTTGGCGTGATGGTCATGGCTCAATAATTGCACGTGCCGCACCGTGGAATTGTTACGGCGCACTACCTGCCGGCCCATCATGATTTCCGGCCGCCCCGCGCGTCAATCTAGGCTGAGACTGACCATCCCGAGCGGCCGAGAGATCTGGCTCTATAACGCCGCAGCAACCCTGATTGACGCTTCACCACGGAGCGCTCGATGCCGGCAGGGTGCTACCGCCAGGACCGATGGAGTGCCTGCATGACTGATTTACTCACCACCCCGATTCCGCTCGCCGAACTGCAAGGTACGGCGGCCATGCCGGTCTCATTCCACAACCTGGGCCGCCGATTTGGTACCGGAGCGGGCGCGCACACCGTGCTCCGCGATGTCTCCTTCGAGGTCAAGGCCGGGGAAATCGTGGCCTTGTTGGGTCCCTCCGGCTGCGGAAAATCCACGCTCTTGCGGGCCGTTGCCGGACTTGATGCGCCCAGTTCCGGCGCCGTGAGTATCGACGGAACCGCCGTCTCGGGGATCGATCCGCGCTGTGCCGTGGCCTTCCAAGAACCTCGACTCCTGCCGTGGAAGTCTATCGCGGGCAACGTCACGATTGGCGTTCCCGCTGAATCGGATGCGGCCCAGCGTCGCGCCGTGGTCGATAAATTGGTGGGCCTCGTGGGGCTCTCAAAGTTTGCGGAACACCGCCCGCGCGAGGTCTCTGGCGGCATGGCCCAGCGGGCATCGCTGGCCCGAGCCTTGGCCCGCAACCCCGGGGTCTTGTTACTGGATGAGCCCTTCGGCGCCTTGGATGCACTGACCCGCATCACGATGCAGGATCTGCTGCTGGATATCCACGCGGCCGAGCCCACCACGGTTTTGCTCGTCACCCACGATGTTGACGAGGCCCTGCAATTGGCCGATCACATCATCTTGTTGGGCCCCGATGGTAGCGACAACCCCGGGGCGACGATCGTGCGCACCGTGGAAGTGCCCGGAGCCCGGCCCCGCGACCGGGCCTCAACAGCCTTGGCCGGGTTACGCAGTTCCCTGCTCGCCAGTCTTGGCGTTGCCGGCCACTAGGCCGCCTCACGTACTTTCATTTCTTGTCCCGCCACCACTTTTTTGAGGATCACCATGTCTTTTTCTGCCACTTTTAGCCGCCGTTCCTTCTTTGGCGCGGCCGCAGCCGTCTCCGCCCTGGCCCTTGCCGGATGCGCCGGAGAGAACGCCACGAGCAATGCGGCTGCCCCCGTCGGCGGCTCGGGCACCCTGAACATCGACTTTGCCACCTACAACCCCCTGAGCCTTGTCATCAAGGAAAAGGGCTGGCTCGAGGCAACCCTGGCCGACAAGGGCGTGAAGGTTAACTGGCTGCAATCGGCCGGATCCAACAAGGCTAACGAGGCCCTGCGCGCCGGTGCCATCGACGTTGGTTCGACGGCGGGATCTGCGGCCTTGCTGGCCCGCTCCAATGGGACTCCCATCAAGACCATCTCCATTTACTCCCAGCCGGAGTGGGCGGCCTTGGTCGCGGCGAAGGGTTCGGCCGTCACCTCGGTGGCCCAGCTGAAGGGCAAATCTGTGGCCGCCACCAAGGGCACCGATCCTTACTTCTTCTTGATTCAGGCACTCGCCGAAGCCGGCCTGAGCTCGAAGGACGTCACGGTGCAGAACCTCCAGCATGCAGACGGCCGCGCCGCCCTCGAGAACGGCTCCGTTGATGCCTGGTCGGGTCTGGACCCGATCATGGCCGGTGCCGAACAAACGGGCGCCACGCTCTTCTACCGGAACCTGAACTTCAACACCTACGGTTTCCTCAACGCCACCGAGTCCTTCCTGAAGGACAAGCCGGAACTGGCTCAGATCGTCGTGGACGCCTACGAAAAGGCTCGCATCTGGGCCGCCGCTAACCCGGAGGAAACTGCCCAGATCCTGGCCGACGTTGCGGGGCTGGACCTCGCCGTGGCTAACACCGTGATTCTAGAACGCAGCAACCTCGACGTCTCAGGCACCCCGGGCGAGAAGCAGCGGGCTGTTCTGGCCAAGATTGGCCCCACCTTTGTTGAGCTGGGCGATGTCACCGACCAGGCCAAGGTCGACGATGCTTTGGCCGCCCTGCTCAATGACTCCTTCGCGCAGAAGGCCGATCCTGCCACCATCAAGGAAGCGTAATGAGTGCGGCAACTGGAACAAAGACAACGACCAAGACGGTGACAAGCTCGCTTCTGAGCAATGGCTGGGCACGCTGGAGCCTGGGCCTGCTCTTGCCCGTTGTGATCTTGTTGGCCTGGCAGCTGAGTACCGCGGCCGGGGTCTTTTCTGCGGTGCAGTTGCCAGCGCCTCGGGCGGTTTTGGCGGCGGGCAGCGAACTCATCGCCCGCAATGAACTGTTCAACCACATCGCCATCTCCACGCAACGGGTGTTGCTTGGCTTCGCCGTCGGTGCCGCCCTGGGTGTGTCCCTGGGCGCGCTCGTGGGCTTGTCTAAAATCGCCGAGGTGATGCTCGGGCCGACCATTGGCGCACTGCGTGCCGTGCCCTCGCTGGCCTGGGTTCCCTTGCTGATCCTGTGGATGAAGATCGGTGAGGATTCCAAGGTCACCTTGATCCTGATTGGGGCGTTCTTCCCGGTCTTTACAACGGTTTCCCTGGCGCTGCGCCATGTCGATAAGAACCTTGTTGAGGCGGCCCGGGCGTTTGGGCTGAAGGGTGTGAAGCTCTTGACCACGGTGCAGTTGCCAGCAGTGGTTCCGGCGATCTTCTCCGGGCTGCGGCTCGCGCTGGCTCAGGCCTGGCTGTTTCTGGTGGCCGCGGAGCTCATCGCCGCATCCATGGGGCTAGGGTTCTTGCTCACGGATTCGCAATACAACGGCCGGACGGACAGGTTGCTGCTGGCCATCATCTTGCTGGCCGTTCTGGGTAAGATCACCGACGCCTTGCTGGGGCTGGCCGAGAAGTGGGCCGTCCGCCGTTGGTCCTGAGGTAGCACTGTCTGAAGTAGCACTCTCCGGAGTAGTCAAGCGACGCCCAGCCCAGTAGGGTGGCAGCAACACATCGGTAGGTGAATTGGGGGCAGGATGAGGTTTGCTCAGGGATCCGGCTGGCGGATGTCGCTCGACGCTTCATGGCCGCTTTCGGTGGCGCTCTACATCAGGGACGCGCTGGCTCTTCCGGCGACACAGCCCTTCTTTGTGCCGCCCGTCGAGCCGGAGCTGCCCGAGCGCATTCCGGTGCAGGGGCCGCTGGAAATCAGGCTGCTGGCGGACGAATGGGAGCTCTGGTTTACCGCCTTGATCAATAATCGTTCCGGGAGTCGATCCCTCGACGAGCTCTTATTGGAGGACCGCCACCTGGACCTGCAAAGCGCCGTGGAGCGGTGCTTCATCGCAGCGCAAAGTGCCGCGGAACTGTTCAAGCTCTCCTTCCACGACGAGCTCATGCGTTCGGGCAAGAATCACGCCGCCATCCCCTCCCGCTTGGTGCACACGATTGAAAAGGAACTCGGCCACAGTGCGGCACCGTTCGAGCTGGCCGTCCGGGTGCTCCCCGTCCAAGGCCAATGGCTACACCGGCCCAGCCCCAGGCTGGTCTTGATGAGCAGCGCCGTGGCCTTTGATCCCGAGGCGCAGCTGCGCCTACTGGGCCCCGTGCTGAGGGAACTGGCCCGCTAAAGGCTCGCGTCCGCCGTCGAACTTCCACTCGAGAGCCCCGCGGCCGTCTGCTGGAGAATCTCCCGGCAGGCCAAGATGGCCGGACGACGGCGGCTCGCGCGTCGGGCAGCCGTGAACACCGTCCGCCGTGGCCGGCCGGGCAAATCGAGCAGGGTCAGGGCTGGTTCCCGCCCCGTCCACATCAAATCCGGCATGAGGGCTACGGCGTGACCGGATTCGATGAGGCGCACCTGGGCCTGGAGATCGGCCGTCTCAAAGCGCACATCCGGCTCGAATCCGGCCTGACGGCACGCCTGCTCGGCCCAATGCCGGGACGCGGCGCCCCGCGGTTCCATGACCCAGGGCAGGGCGGCCGTGTCCTCGAGGCGTGTGATGGGCTCCGGACGCAGCCGCGCCACGGTCCCCTTGAGATCAGTGGGCGGGACGGCGAGGCGAATGGCGTCGCTCGTCAACACGACGCGGTCCAGCTCGGGATGGTGGGGAGCGGCATGCCCCGGATACTGCTCGGCGACAACCATGTCGAAATCGCGGGCCCACGTCTCATAGAGCGCCGTTTCGGGCTCGCGCTGGGTCATCTCAACGCGGACCTGCGGGTACTGCTCCGACAAAGACGTCAACAATTCCGGCAGGAGGGCTAGGGCTGCGGACTGGAACACGGCGAGCTTGACCGTGCCCGCGACCGTGGTGAGGGAAGCGGCCATATCTGCCTCGGCCCGTTCCAGCGACTCCACAATGTCTGCCGTATGCGCTACGAGAATCTCGGCCTGGGCCGTGAGTTGCACGCGCCGCCCCACCTTGCGCAGCAGTTTCACCCCGGCCTCCTTCTCCAAAAGAGCCAGCTGCTGGGACACAGCCGAGGGGCTGTATTGGAGCGCCAACGCCACATCGGCCAGCGTGCCGCGGATGTGCAATTCACGCAGCAATTTTAGGCGTCTGACGTCCAACATAAGGCTCTCCAAATAGGTAAGTAGATATGACTAATAATCATCAAAAAACACCACTTTTACTTATTGAATATTAGCCCCATACTGGAGGCAAAGAGAAGCGGCACGGCGTCGGGGGAACGCCGGGGCAACTCTCACGCATACCCCTGAACTCCAGTAGAAATGAACGCAGCAGACACCATGACAAGCACCATCCCAGCGGCCACCGCCGCGAACATTCCGGTCCCCGGCAACGATCTTGCCGATGAGACCATCGCCCTAGTCCGTCACTGGCTGACCGAGGCGGCAAAGTTCCCTGCTGACATCTCCGCCCAGCGTCTGGCCGGGGTGCTCAAGGACCCCAATGGTCTGGACTTCACGGTTGGCTTCGTCGACGGCGTCATCCGCCCCGAGGATCTCGCCGTGGCCGGCCGGAATCTGGCGGCGCTGGCCCCCAAGGTTCCCGCGTTCCTGCCCTGGTACATGCGCAGCGCCGTCCGGCTCGGTGGCGTCATGGCTCCCGTGCTGCCGCAGCTCGTCATCCCGATTGCCCGCAAGGTGTTGCGTGAGATGGTGGGCCACCTGATCGTGGATGCCACGGATGCCAAGCTGGGTCCGGCCATCGCCAAGATCCGCAAGGGCGGGGTTGATTTGAACATCAACCTGCTCGGCGAGGCGGTCCTCGGCGAAAAGGAAGCCAACCGCCGCCTCGAGGGAACCCTGAAGCTGCTGGCGAGGGACGACGTCGACTACGTCTCCATCAAGGAGTCCTCCACCGTGGCGCCGCACTCCGCCTGGGCCTTTGACGACGCCGTCGATCACATCGTGGAAAAGCTCACCCCGCTGTACACGCTGGCCAATTCCTTCCCCAAGGCCAAGTTCATCAACCTGGACATGGAGGAATACAAGGACCTCGGCATGACGATTGCCGTCTTCAAGCGCATCCTGGACAAGCCCGAATTCAAGAAGCTCGAGGCAGGCATCGTGCTCCAGGCATACCTGCCGGACACGCTTGCGGCCATGATTGACCTCCAGGAATGGGCTGCCATTCGAACGGCCGACGGCGGCGCTCCCGTTAAGGTCCGCATCGTCAAGGGTGCCAACCTGCCCATGGAGCAGGTGCAGGCCTCCGTCTACGGCTGGCCGCTGGCGACCTGGGGCACCAAGCAGGACTCCGACACCAACTACAAGCGCATCGTGAATTACGCGCTGACGCCCGAACACATCAGCAATGTCCACATCGGCGTGGCCGGGCACAACCTCTTCGACGTGGCTCACGCCTGGCTGCTCGCCAAGGACCGTGGCATCAGCACGGCATCCGGCCAGCTGGAATTTGAGATGCTGCTGGGCATGGCCACGGGCCAGGCCGAGGCTGTGCGTCGCGACGTTGGCTCGCTCCTGCTCTATACACCCGTGGTGCACCCGGGTGAGTTCGACGTGGCCATCGCCTACCTCATCCGCCGCCTGGAAGAGGGCGCGAGCCAGGACAACTTCATGTCCGCCGTGTTTGAGCTATCCGAGAACGAGGCCTTGTTTGAGCGCGAGCAGCAGCGCTTCCTCGCCTCTCTCGCAGCGCTGGACACCGAGGTGCCGCCCACGAACCGCGTTCAGGATCGCTCGCTTCCGGCAGCCTCCGCGGCCCCCGAGGGCTTCGCCAATACCCCGGATACAGATCCGGCCTTGGCGCCGAACCGTGTCTGGGGCTCCGAGATCCTGAGTCGCATCCCCGGTTCCACACTGGGTGCGGCGCTCGTCGCGGACACGAGAGTCACCGACCTTGGCGAGCTCAACTGCATCGTGGAGACCGCCGTCGAGCATTCCACTGCCTGGGGTGCTCAGAGCGGCGCCGAGCGTGCGGCGATCCTGCACCGCGCTGGCGAGATTCTCGAATCCCGCCGCGCCGAGCTGCTCGAGGTCATGGCGTCCGAGACCGGCAAAACCCTGGACCAGGGTGACCCCGAGGTCAGCGAAGCCATCGACTTTGCCCACTACTACGCCGAGCGCGCCAAGGATCTGGAAACCGTCGACGGCGCAACGTTCGTTCCGGCGCGGCTCACCGTGGTGACTCCGCCGTGGAACTTCCCGGTGGCGATTCCGGCGGGCTCCACCCTGTCAGCGCTAGCCGCCGGCTCCGCCGTCGTCATTAAACCGGCGCCCCAGGCGCAGCGCAGCGGCTCCGTCATGATCCAAGCCCTGTGGGACGCGGGCGTTCCGCGCGAGGTTCTGGCGCTGGTGCAGCTGGGCGAAAACGAGCTGGGCCGCGCACTCGTTGCGCACCCGGCCGTGGACCGGGTCATCCTGACGGGTGGCTACGAGACCGCCGAACTGTTCCGGAGCTTCCGCACCGATCTGCCGCTGCTGGCCGAGACCTCCGGTAAAAACGCCATCATCGTCACGCCCAGCGCCGACCTTGACCTGGCCGCGAAGGACGTAGTCCAGTCCGCTTTCGGGCATGCCGGGCAGAAATGCTCCGCCGCCTCCTTGGTCATCATGGTGGGTTCCGTGGCGACGTCGCACCGTTTCCGCAACCAGCTGCTCGACGCTGCGGCAAGCCTCAACGTCGGCTACCCGGAGACCGCCACGAGCCAGATGGGGCCCGTGATTGAACCCGCCGCCGGCAAGCTGCTAGGTGCCCTGACCACCCTCGATGCCGGAGAATCATGGGCCATTGAACCGCGCCAGCTCGATGAGAGTGGGCGGCTCTGGTCCCCGGGTGTTCGCACGGGTGTTGCGGCAGGTTCCAACTTCCACCTGATGGAGTTCTTCGGCCCGGTATTGGGCGTCATGCACGCCGCAACGCTCGAGGAAGCCATCTCGATGGTCAATGCGATCGACTACGGCCTCACCTCCGGCCTGCACTCCCTGGATTCCGCGGAGATTGGCCTCTGGCTCGACACCATCCAGGCCGGAAACCTCTACGTCAACCGCGGCATCACCGGTGCCATCGTGCAGCGTCAGCCCTTTGGTGGCTGGAAGAAGTCTGCTGTTGGAGCGGGCACCAAGGCTGGCGGGCCGAACTACCTCGCCGGTCTAGGCTCCTGGACCTCGGCCGAATCCACGGCCACGGCAATGCTGGGGGATTCCGCCCGGAAGATCCTGGCCGCTGCATCCTCGCTGCCCGCCGACGAGCTCGCGTTCCTGACGCGTTCCTTGCACAGTGATGCCGCCGCCTGGGCCGCCGAATTTGGCGTGGCCAGGGATGTCTCGGGACTCAGTGCCGAACGCAATGTGTTCCGCTACCTGCCGCTGAACCCGATGGTTCGTCTGGCCGAGGGTGGATCCATCGCGAAGCTGCTGCGCGTACTGGCGGCAGGAATCGTAGCCGGGGCGAGCCTGAAAGTCTCCTCCGGCGTCGAACTTCCCAGCGAGGTGACGGCGTTGCTGCTGAGCCTGCGTATCACGGTCGCCGAGGAGGACGACGCGGCCTGGCTCGTGACGGCGCAGCGATTTGGTGCCGGCCGCATCCGCCTGATTGGCGGCGATGCATCTGCCGTGTATGCGACCACCGGCGGGCGCCCCGATCTGGCGATTTACCACGGCGAGGTCACGGAGGCCGGGCGCATCGAGATGCTGCCATTCCTGCACGAACAGGCCGTCAGCATCACGGCACACCGCTTTGGCACCCCGAATCACCTCTCGGATGAGCTGATCTAAGGCCGAGCGCGGTTTTTGCCACAGCCCCCCATTAATGCCACAGGTCTACCAGTGGCATTAATGGGGGGCTGCGGCATTTTTGCGTTGGGGCGTCGCAGAGTGGGCCCGTGTCCGCGTTTAGCCCTGCACACGCTGCCCGAGCCGGCCCAGCCACGCCTCGGCCTCGGCGGGCGAGGTCAGCCGCACCACGCGCAGCCCTGGGAATTTCGATTCCAGGGTGGGCACGAGTTTTTTCAGCGAATGCCGGGTATTCCAGCCCCAGCGAATGATGTGATCGTCATCCGTGAAGATGCCCCAGAGCGGGCCCTCGTAGTTGCCGTTCCACAGCTCCTCCCGGCGCAGCCGTCGCCGCACGGTCCGCCGGATCAGCCGCGACATCGAAACCCTCACCGGATAATCAAGCCATATCAGCAGCTGGGCGCGCTCGGCCAGCAAGGGGCGGACCTGCCGATATTGCCACTCCGTCGCCCATCCCGGTGCACTGCTCAGATGCTCGACGTCGGACAGGAAGTCCGCGCGCGGCTCCCAGTTGGGTCCGTGGAACAGACTGTCGAGCTCGGTATACGGCAGGCCCAAAAGCTCGGCAACACGTCGGCTCAGCGTGCTCTTCCCCGCACCGGAAACGCCAGCCACTAAGACTCGCTGTGGCAGGGTGGGCAGGCGGTCGGAAGCGGCAAGCATGCTCCACAGTTTATTGCGCCAAGAGCGCCAAACAGTAACCTGTCTTGGCCAGTTTAGTGGCGGGGGACTACGTTGGAGGGTATGAAGTATGCGAACTCCGTCCTGGACCTTATTGGCAACACCCCCTTGGTTAAATTGAACAAGGTGACCGAGGGTATCCAGGCCACCGTTTTGGTGAAACTTGAGTACATGAACCCGGGCGGTTCCGCCAAGGACCGGATCGCGGTCAAGATGCTGGACGAGGCTGCCAAAGAAGGCAAAATAAAGCCCGGCGGAACGGTCGTTGAACCCACGAGTGGCAACACCGGCGTGGCCATGGCAATGGTGGCCCAGGCACGAGGTTACAAGTGCGTGTTTGTGGTTCCCGACAAGGTCGGCGAGGACAAGCGTGCCGTGCTCCAGGCCTATGGTGCCGAGGTTGTCGTCACGCCCACAGCCGTTGCCGCCGACTCCCCGCAGTCCTACTACGGCGTCTCCGATCGTCTGGTCAAGGAGATCCCGGGCGCCTACAAGCCGGACCAGTTCTCGAACCAGAACGGCCCGCTGAGCCACTATGAAACCACGGGCCCGGAAATTTGGCGCGACACCGAAGGGAAGATCACCCACTTCGTGGCCGGCGTGGGCACGGGTGGCACGATCTCCGGAACCGGCCGCTTCCTGCGTGAGGCTTCCGCTGACCGTCCCGAGTCCGACGGCGGCGAGGTCAAGATCATCGGCGCCGACCCGGAAGGCTCTGTCTACTCGGGTGGCACGGGACGGCCTTACCTCGTGGAAGGTGTGGGCGAGGACATCTGGCCTCCCTCTTACGACAAGAACGTTCCGCACCAGATCATCGCCGTGACTGATAACGACAGCTTCTCCATGACGCGCCGCCTAGCACGCGAGGAGGGCCTGCTCGTGGGAGGTTCCTCCGGAATGGCTGTTGTGGCCGCGCTGGAAGCCGCCAAGGACCTGGGACCTGAGGCCGTCGTCGTCGTGCTTTTGCCTGATAGTGGCCGCGGCTACCTGGCGAAGATTTTTGATGACAAGTGGATGCAGTCGTACGGCTTCTTGAAGGTCACCGACGAGCCTGCCATTGGCGATGTGCTCAAGGCTAAGACAGGTCAACTGCCGGCTCTGGTGCACATTCACCCGAATGAAACCGTGCGCGATGTCATTAACCTAATGAGCGAATACGGCGTCTCCCAGATTCCCGTGCTCTCCGCCGAGCCGCCGGTAGTCATGGGTGAGGTGCTGGGCTCCGTCGACGAGCGCACCTTGACCGGCAAACTTTTCCGTCACGAGGCGAAGCTGACGGACAAGATCACCGAACACATGCAGCCGCTGCTGCCCATCATCGGATCCCTGGAACCGATCTCCGCCGCGCGCACCAAATTGCAGGATGTGGATGCGCTCATGGTGACGTTTGTGGGGGCGCCCGTTGGCGTGCTGACCCGTCACGACCTCCTGACCTACCTCAACGACTGACCGTTTCCAGACTAAGGAACAAGACCATGACCGAAGGCTTCAATACCCGCGCCGTCCATGCCGGACAGACTCCCGACGCCACGACCGGCTCGGTAATCCCGCCGCTCTACCAGACCACCACCTTCGCCCAGGATGGGATCGGCCAGCTGCGCAACGGCTACGAATACGGCCGCGGCACCAATCCCACGCGCGACGGACTGCAGGAGCAGCTTGCAGCGCTCGAGGGTGGCAAGTTCGCGTTTAGCTTCGCCTCCGGCCTCGCCGCCGAGGATGCCCTGATCCGTGCGCTGCTGCTCCCGGGTGATCACATCATCATGGGTAACGATGTTTATGGGGGAACCTACCGACTCATCAACCGTGTGCTTTCCGTCTGGGGCATCAGCAACGCTGCCGTTGACATGAACGACGCCGATGCGCTGGCTGCCGCTGTGGCCGCGGGAGGCCCGGAAGGCACGACGAAGATGATCTGGGTCGAGACGCCGTCGAACCCCATGATGAAGATTACCGACATCGCCGCGCTCGCCGAGGTGGCTCACGCTGCTGGCGCGCTGCTGGTTGTCGATAACACCTTCGCCTCGCCGTACCTGCAGAACCCGCTCGCCCTGGGCGCCGACGTCGTGGTGCACTCCACGACGAAGTACATTGGCGGACACTCGGATGCCTCCGGTGGCGCCATCGTCCTCTCCGACGCCGAGGCTGCCGAGAAGATTGGCTTCGTTCAGTTCGCTGTTGGCGCGGTCTCCGCTCCCATGGAAGCCTGGCTGACCACGCGCGGGCTCAAGACCCTGGGTGTGCGCATGGATCGCCACTGCTCCAACGCCCAGAGCATCGCCGAATGGCTGCTGACCCGTCCCGAGGTTGAAAAGGTGCTCTACCCGGGCCTGCCCGATCATCCCGGCCACGAGCTCGCCGCACGTCAGATGCGCGGCTTTGGCGGCATGATCTCGGTGCAGTTCAAGGGTGGCGAGGCTGCTGCGCGTAAGGTCGCAGAGTCCACCAAGCTGTTCACGTTGGCCGAATCGCTGGGTGGTGTTGAGTCGCTCATGAATTACCCCTCCGAGATGACGCACGCGTCCGTCAAGGGCACCGAGCTGGCCGTGCCGGAGAACCTGATCCGCCTGTCCGTGGGCATCGAGGATGTGGCCGATCTGCTGGCCGATCTGGAGCAGGCACTGAACGCCTTGGCCTAAGCCTCGTCCCATCTCAGGGGCTCGTGAAGCTTTATTTTTTTCAAGAGCATCCTCGCACTGACACGGTGCGAGGATGCTCTTTTTGTAGCGTCCATTGCCGTGGACGCTTTCTACGATGTAGGGAAATTTTCAGATCACTTACACTATTTACCTGTTAAAATATATGTCAATAAGGTAACAGTTAGCTGATTTGCGTATCGATTCGGTATCGTTTTAGAGTTTAGATATGCCCTACGGGGCGGGCGGCACTCATTCGCCCACGATTGCCCAAGCCTTCCAACACCACGCACCGTCATGCGGAAGGCCATGGAAACAACCTCCATATCTATAGGTTGGACGGTGGCGCACGGATGTCCGGGGACGGATGGAGCGAGGGTGGCCTTTGGGAGACAAGCATCGATGAAGAACTCTAAAATTACACGCAACATCGGCCGAGTTTTGGCTGTTGCCGCCTTGGCTGGCGGCGGGCTTGCCGTAGCTGGAACCGGCGCCAACGCGGCCGACGGCGGCACCTGGGACGCGCTGGCACAGTGTGAATCAGGCGGCAACTGGGCCATCAACACCGGCAATGGCTACTCAGGCGGCCTGCAGTTCTCGCCGAGCACCTGGGCCGCTTACGGTGGATCCGGAGCTCCGGAAAGCGCCTCACGTGAGCAGCAGATCGCCGTAGCCGAGAACATTCTCGCCGGTCAGGGTTGGGGCGCATGGCCTTCCTGTGCCGCACAGCTGGGTTTGAGTGGCGGTGGCGGACAGGCATACACCCCGGCTGCTGTTCCTGCTCCGGCTCCCGTAGCCGCTCAGGCTGCAGAGGTAGCTCCCGTTGCACAGGCACCCGTTGTTGAAGCACCTGCGCAGCAAGCTCCCGTAGAGGTTGCTGCTCCGGTTGCACAGGCTCCTGCTGTAGCTCCGATCGCCGTCAGCGGCGAGACGTACACGATCGAGTCAGGCGATACCTTGAGCACGATCGCTGACAAGCTCGGCATTCAGGGCGGCTGGGAAACTCTCTACCAGGCCAACGTCGACACCGTGATCCACCCGGATCTGATCTTCACGGGCGCCGTTCTTCAGCTCCCGGCCTAGCTTCACCGCCCAACGCGGCATCACATTACGGCGGTAAAACGCCGAACGCGGCATCACTTCCTGTGAAGTGATGCCGCGTTCGTCATTAACCGCACTAAAGTGATGCCGCGTTTCTGGGTGGGATTAGACGCGGGAGGCGGCGGCGCCTACTCGGGACTCGGCGTCGTAGGAGTAGACCTGTTTGCCGCCGATGAAGACCGTCACCGCGCGGGACATGATGTCCAAGGGATCGCCGCTCCACAAGACAAGGTCGGCATCCTTGCCCACCTTGAGTGAACCGATGCGAGCGTCCAGACCCAGCACCTTGGCGGGGTTGATCGTGATGGCGCGCAGGGCCACCTCGGGATCCAAGCCTTCACGGACTGCGAAGGTGGCCTGGTGCACCAGGAAGTTGATGGGCACCACGGGGTGGTCGGTGATGATGGAGATCTCCACACCGGCCGCCGCCAACTTGCCCGGGTTTGCGATGGACCGACCGCGCAGTTCCGGCTTTGACTTCGTGGTGAATAACGGTCCGATCAGCACCGGCGTGCCGCGCTTGGCCAGAACATCGCCGAGAATATGCGCCTCGGTGCCGTGATCAATCACGAGGTCGTAGTCAAACTCATCGGCCAGGCGTATCGCCGTGGCAATGTCGTCGGCCCGGTGGCAGTGTTGGCGCCAGGGGATCTCGCGGCGCAGCACCATCGCGAGCGCCTCCATGTGAGCGTCGCGCGGGCGCGGCTCGGGCAGCGCCATCCAGTTCTGGGCCGCCATGAACGCCTGTCGAATGACCAGCGCCGTCCCCAGCCGGGTGGAGGGGGTCTTCTTCATGTCGCCGTACACGTTTTTGGGGTTCTCGCCCAGGGCCGACTTCAGCCCGCTGGGGGAGCGCAGCACCATCTCCTCGATGTAGCGACCGTGCGTGTGCATCGCCACGGCCAGCCCGCCGATCGGATTGGCCGACCCCGGATTCACGTTCACGGCCGTGATTCCGCCAGCCAGGGCGTCGTTAAAGCCCAGATCGAAAGGGTCGACGGCGTCAATGGCCCGTACCGCTGCCATGACGGGGTCGGTCTTCTCATTGACGTCGCTCGTGGAGCCAATCTCACCCTCGGGGTGCATGCCGAGGTGGACGTGAGCGTCGATGAGGCCGGGCAGCAGCCACTGGCCCTTCGCATCGATGACGTCGGCGCCCTCGGGAACCTGAACGGAGGCGCCCAGACCCAGGATCTTGCCGCCTTCCACGAGTACGGTGCCGTCAAAGGGCTGACCCTCGACCGGCACCACGTGGGCGTTGGTGATGGCCAGCACGCGCTTCTTTGCTGCGGCTGCGGCCTCACGAATCGTGGCGCTGATCGAGGCTGTGTCGGCCACAGGCTGCACGGGCACGGCCTTGCCGGACTTTTTACCGGGCTTGGCAGCGGCGGATTTGGCCACGGGGAGACCACCTGGTTTTCCTGCTGGCGCAGCCGCCCGGCGGGTGACCCGACCTGGCACAAAGGCGCTCTCTGACGTTCCGCCGGGCTTCGGGGTGGGTGCTGAGGGTGTCATGACGGCCTTTCGTTTGCCAATGGTGAACTATTCCAAGCTACAACGTTTACTCGTGTGCGGGGCCACTGCGGGAGGCATATCAAACGGTGTCCCACTTTCTTAGATGCGCTGAACACGGAGTGAGTTAGGCGCAAAGGGTGCGGCCCATTTCTGAATGCGATGAACCCGCAGTGAGTTTTGTGCCAGTGGACAAGATGCGCTGGAATCGCCGTGAGTTTTGCGCAGAATGGTTCACCTACGCGCCTAGGCTGGGGCCATGTATACAAAGACTGTTCTGATCACAGGGGTTGGCCGCACGGTGGGCATTGGAGCCGCGGTGGCGCGAGCCCTCGCCGCTGATGGCTGGAACATCGTGCTGAATTATTGGCAGGCCTATGACGCGCGCATGCCCTGGGGCGAGCAGCCGCAGGACATTGGCACGTTGACCGCCGAGCTCGAGGCGGCCGGAGCCACGGTCTGGTCCCTGCCGGCAGATTTGGCGGACCCGGACGCCGTCGAGCGTTTGATGGCCGAGATCGCGACGCAGGCCGGGCCCCTCACGGGCATGGTGCTCTCACATTGTGAGTCGGTCGATTCCGGAGTCCTGGACACCTCCCTGGAAAGTTTCGAGCGCCACTTCGCCGTCAACACGCGCGCCAACTGGCAGTTGATTGCCGCCTTCGCCCGGCAAAAGACGGACGACGGCGGAGCTATCGTCGCGCTGACCAGTGACCACACAGCCTTCAACGTTCCGTACGGGGCGTCGAAGGGTGCGCTGGACCGCATCGTGATTGCCGCGGCACGGGAGCTGGGCGGGCAGGGCATCAGCGCCAATGTCCTCAACCCGGGCCCCGTCGACACCGGCTGGATGGATGCGGATACCCGGGCGTCCCTCACGGCGCTGCAACCGGGCGGGCGGCTCGGCACCCCGGCCGATGTGGCCCCGACCGTCGCCTTCCTGCTTTCCCCGGGCGGGCGCTGGGTCAGCGGCCAGCTCATCAAGGCAGACGGTGGCTTCTCAGCATAAATGGATCAGGCACTGTAAGAATGAACTATGACAGCACGCCAGACACGGCTCACCCCCGACTCATCGTCAACTCCTCACGGGAAGTTGCACGGTAAACGAGTCGTCGCCGGCTTTGTGTTGGCCGTGGTGCTGCCCATCGTGGTGCAGTTGTTCACGGGCCATCTGAGCCTGCAAAACACCATGGTGGTGCAACTCGCGGTCACCGTGGCCGTGGCGCTTCTGGGCGGACTGTGGCCAGCGGTGCTTGCGGCCCTGTGGGCAACCTTGATTTTGAACTTTTACTCGGCCGCACCGGTTGGCACGCTCCACATCCACGACCCCGAGAACCTCGTGACCCTCATCGTGTTCGTGCTCGTGGCGGTTGCCGTAGCGCTCGCCGTGGATCAATCCGCACGGCGTTCACAGGAGGCCATCAGGGCTGGGGCCGAGGCAGCCACACTGAGCGAATTGGCCCGTGGCATCATTGCCTCCGAGGACACCGTGCAGGTGTTCCTGAAACAGGTGCGGGAGCATTTTGGGATGAGCTCCGTGGTGCTCTTTCGCAAGGGTACGGAGCGGTGGTTCGCGGAAGCCTCGGTGGGTGTAAATCCGCCGAAAACCCCCGAAGAGGCCGACGCCCGTGAAGAGATTTCCCGGCAACTCGTGCTGGGACTGTCAGGTCGGGAGCTCTCCTCCCGTGAACGACGTTTGCTCAACGCCTTCGGGGCCCATCTGCTGGCGCTGGAACAACGCGTGGCATTGAATCAGACGCAGCGCGAGAACCGGCAGCTGAGCCAGGACAACAAGATGCGCACCTCCATCTTGCGCGCCGTCTCTCACGACCTCCGCACACCCCTGGCCGGGATCAAGCTCGCCGTTAGCAGCCTGCGGCAAAGCGAGGTGACATTTAGCCCCGAGGACGAGGCCGAGCTCCTGGCCACGATCGAGCACTACTCGGACAAGATGGAGGCGCTCGTGGGCAATCTGCTGGATATGTCCCGGCTCAGCGCCCAGATGGTCCTGCCGGTTGTGGGCCCGGTGTCATGGCAGGAAATTCTGCCCGCCGCCCTGCACGGGGTGCCCGAGGAACGGGTGCGCCGCGAGGTGCCGCCCAATATGCCGGCCATCGAGGCCGATTCTGGTCTCCTGGAACGCGTCATCGCCAACATCGTCGAAAACGCCGTGAAGTACGCGCCAGATTCGGAGATTCTCGTGGTGGGTTCCGTGGGCGGCACGGTCAGCGGACACCCGGCCAGCGAGCTGCGGATCGTGGATCACGGCAAGGGAGTCCCGGCCGCTGAGGTCATGGCCATGTTCCGGCCCTTCCAAAGGCTCGACGACGTCTCCTACGGCCCCCAGGGCGGCAGCGGCGTGGGCCTGGGGTTGGCTGTGGCGAAAGGATTTACCGAGATCATGGGCGGGGTGTTGGAAGCAGAAAAAACACCCGGCGGCGGGCTCACCATGATTATCCGGATGCCACTGTCCACGGGAGTCATGAGGACCCTGTCATGACCACCGTCCTCGTTGTTGACGACGAACCGCAGATCCTGCGCGCCCTCCACATCAATTTGCACGCGCACGGCTACACCGTGGTGCCGGCGCCCAACGGGGCCACAGCGTTAGCCGCCGCTCAGGAACAGGCGATCGACGTCGTCGTTCTTGACCTGGGACTGCCGGATATGGACGGCCTGGAGGTCATTGCGGGGCTGCGGGGCTGGACCGAGGTGCCGATCATTGTGCTCTCGGCGCGGCATGGCTCGCACGACAAGGTGGAGGCGCTCGACGCGGGAGCCGATGACTATGTGACCAAGCCGTTTGGGCTCGATGAGTTGCTCGCGAGGCTGCGGGCGGCGACGCGCAGGGCCGGGCCATTGACGGCCGAACCGCGCGTGGAGACGGCCGAATTCACGGTGGATCTGGCCAATAAACAAGTGTTTCGTGGGGGTGCCGCGGTCCGGATGACGCCCATTGAATGGAACGTTCTGGAGCTGCTGGTGCGCAATCCCGGGAGGCTCGTGAGCCAGCAGCAACTCCTCACGGAAGTGTGGGGGCCGGCTTATGCCAAGGAGAACCATTACCTGCGCGTGTACATGGCGCAGCTGCGGCGCAAACTCGAACGCGACCCCGCCGCGCCCGTGCACCTGCTCACGGAGGCGGGCATGGGATATCGCTTCGCACCCTGAGCGCGCTGAAAAAGGTTGACGGAAATAGGTGGCAGAATTGCTGGGCGCCACCTCTTACCCAATCTTTTGCAAGGAATTCATGAAGACCTCAGCACCACCCGTCGGCAGGGCTCGCACCTTTGCCTTGGTATCCCTGTTCTTGGCATCGTTCATGGAACTGCTCGACGCCACGATCGTCAATGTTGCCCTGCCCGATATTGAACGTGCTTTAGGCGCCCAGAACGCCGAATTGCAGTGGATGGTGGCATCCTACACCTTGGCGCTGGCGATTGGCCTCATCACCGGATCCCGCCTGGGCGATATTTATGGGCGCAAGAAGATCTTCATCATCGGCCTGATCGTATTCACTGTGGCCTCCGTTTTGTGCGGTGCCGCGACGAACCCGGAGATGCTCATCGCCTCCCGCGCGCTGCAGGGCTTCGCCTCGGCGGCCATGATTCCGCAGGTGCTTTCCAGCCTGCAGGTCATGTATAAGCCTTCTGAGCGGGCCGGCGCCATGGCCGGATTCTCCGCCCTGGCCGGTGTTGCCGCCGTGTCGGGTCCCATCCTGGGCGCCGTGCTGACCAACGCCGACCTCTTCGGCTGGGGCTGGCGCACCATCTTCTTCGTCAACATCCCCGTAGGCCTGTTCGCCGTCATCTGCGCCATCAAGTTTGTACCCGAATCCAAGGCTCCCGTCCGTCACAAACTGGACCTGTCCGGCGTCGTCATTCTTGCCGTGGGCATGCTGGCCATCCTCTACCCGCTCACGATGGGCCGTGAGGAAGGCTGGCCGCTCTGGACCTACCTGTCCATGCTGTTTGGTCTGCTGGTGCTGGGCGGTTTCGTCATGCTGCAGCGCCGCGAGGAAAAGAGCGGTGGCGAGCCGCTCGTGGCCGTGTCGCTGTTCAAGAGCCGCCCGTTCGCCGCCGGTATTGTCATGATGTTCTTGTTCTTCATCCCCATGAACGGCTTCTTCCTGATCCAGACCCTGTTCCTGCAGATCGGCCTGGAGTACCCCATCCTCAAGGCCGGACTGACCATGGTGCCCTTCTCGCTCATGGTGCCGATTCTGGCCGGGCTATCCGCCGCAATCCTCGCGAAGAAGATCGGCCGCGTGGTGCTGCAGCTGGGCCCGCTCGTCATCGCTGTGGGCTTCATCGTGCTGATCTTCACGGTTCATTCCGTGGGCGGCGCCGTCACCCCGTGGCACCTGCTGGCCGGTCTGGCCCTCAGCGGCGCCGGCTTCGGCATGGTCGTGGCACCCGTGGGCATCTTCGTGCTCTCCGAGGTCCCCACCAAGTTCGCCGGCAGCGCGTCCGGCCTGTTCAACACCACGAGCCAGCTGGCCGGTGCGCTGGGTGTTGCCATCATCGGCACCATCTACTTCAACTCGCTCGAGGCCAGTACGGGCACGAGCCAGGCCGCGGTCTTCATCGACGGCTTCACCTTCACGATGTGGATCATGGCCGGCGGCATGGTGCTGGCCTCGATCGCCGCGACCTTCCTGCCTCGTTGGGCCTCCGAAAACGATCCCGCCCAGGATTCCGCCCTGATCGAGCTCTAAAAAGTACGACGGCGGGTCCCCGGCTCCGGGGGTTTGTTCGGTTCTGCGTAAAGTTCGCCGTGAACTTGCCGCACAACACTGTTGTGCGGCAAGTTCAACGCCAACTCAACGCAGAACAGTGCACGGCGACGCGATTCTCACCCGCTTCGGCCGTGCTTTAGGGTTTAAACATGACTTTCTCGCTTCCACCGGCCGGATCCCTGCTTGCCATTTGTCGTGTTCACCAGCTGATCACGACCAAAACGGGCTCTGGTGTCACAGCGATCGACAAACGTGCCGTGGAGGGACCGGTCAATCTGCGAAAATTTGGTGTCTTTGGCGATGTTCAGGCCGACTCCGAACATCACGGCGGCCCCGATCAGGCCATCTACGCCTATTCGCAGGAAGACGCCGACTATTGGAGCGCGGAACTAGGGCGCCCCATCGAGGCCGGTTTGTTTGGAGAAAACCTGCGGACGCAAGGAGTCGAGACCACGCACGCCGTGATTGGCACGCGATGGCGCATTGGCAAGGCACTGCTTGAGGTGACCTCGCCGCGTGTTCCGTGCGCAACCTTTGGCGAACGTATGGGGGAGCCGCAGTGGGTCAAGCGATTCACCCAGGCCGCCCGCGTGGGCACCTACCTGCGGGTTGTGGAACACGGCAAGGCTCAGGCGGGTGATGCCGTCGTAGTTGAGCATGTTCCCGAGCATGGAATCACGGTGGGTAAGTTCTTCGCCAACGCCACTGTCGAGGACGTTCATACGCTGCGGGCGCTGCACGATTCGGGAGAGCTGACGCTCGGGAATCACTACTGGCCGTACTTCCGCAGGATCCTAGCCAACGCCTCATAAACGGCTATGTGCCGAACCTCACGGGCTGCCATCGACTTTCTCTATATCGCAGCGGTAAGGTATGGCCTACAATTTAAATATCCCCCACTCCGGTATCTCCTTTTATTTTCTGCCCAATTTTTGAGGCAGGAGCCTGAAGTGTTTGGGGCCCGCGGAAATTGCGCGGGCAAGTAGCGTTCATAGGGGATTGCCGGCAAAGAAACGCCATGTGGTGTTGGTTGTTTACAACATCGCCGGCCGTATCTATTGATACGACAATGGCGCGAGATCCTGCCCGGGATGCCCGGTAGCGGCTGGATTTCTGTTATGCGGCAACCTCGCCGCCAGGCCCTATGAATGAGGACATTTTGACCATGCCCGAAAACTTGACAGATACTTCCGCGGAAACCGTAGAAGAAATCGAAACTACTTTCGCCGACTTGGGTATTGACGGCCGTGTGCTGTCTGCCCTGAGCGACGTTGGCTACGAAAAGCCCTCACCCATCCAGGCTGCAACCATTCCGTTGCTCCTCGAGGGCCGCGACGTTGTTGGCTTGGCCCAGACCGGAACCGGTAAGACGGCAGCATTCGCCGTTCCCGCCCTGTCCCGCATGGCCGAGCTGATGGACCTCAACGGTCCCACCAAGGACACGCAGATCCTGGTTCTGGCTCCGACTCGCGAGCTGGCCCTTCAGGTTGCTGAAGCGTTCACCTCCTACGCCAAGTACATGGACAACTTCTCCGTACTCCCCGTTTACGGTGGATCGGCTTACGGCCCGCAGCTGGCCGGCCTGCGCCGCGGTGCACAGGTTGTTGTCGGTACCCCCGGCCGCGTTATCGATCACCTCTCCAAGGGCTCCTTGGACCTCTCCAACCTCCAGTACCTGGTCTTGGATGAGGCCGATGAGATGCTGCGTATGGGCTTTGCCGAAGACGTAGAGCAGATCCTCGCTCAGACCCCGAAGGAGAAGCAGGTTGCCCTGTTCTCCGCCACGATGCCGGGCCAGATCCGCCGCATCTCCAAGCAGTACCTGAACAACCCGGCCGAGGTCACGGTTAAGTCCAAGACCACCACCGGTGCCAACACCCGCCAGCGTTACTTGCAGGTCATGGGCCCGCACAAGCTGGATGCTTTGACCCGCGTGCTTGAAGTTGAAGAGTTCGAAGGCGTCATCGCGTTCGTTCGCACCAAGATGGCTACCGAAGACCTCGCCGACAAGCTGAAGTCACGTGGCTTCCAGGCTGCCGCCATCAACGGTGACATCCCGCAGCAGCAGCGTGAGCGCACCGTCGAGGCATTGCGCGACGGCAAGATCGACATCCTGGTTGCCACCGACGTTGCCGCTCGTGGCCTTGACGTTGAGCGCATCACGCACGTCATCAACTACGACATCCCGCATGACACCGAGTCCTACGTGCACCGTATTGGCCGTACGGGCCGCGCCGGCCGCTCGGGTGACGCAATCCTGTTCATGACTCCTCGCGAGAAGTACTTGCTTCGTGCCATCGAGAAGGCCACGCGCCAGCCCGTTGAGCAGATGCACCTGCCGTCCGCAGAAACCATTAACTCCCTGCGTTTGGGTAAGTTCGCTGAGAAGATCACCGAAACCCTCGCCAGCAAGGATGTTGCTAAGTTCCGCGACCTGATCGCGTCCTACGAGCAGGAACACGATGTTCCCGCATCGGAGATCGCAGCAGCCTTGGCCGTTATGGCCCAGGGTGGACAGCCGTTGCTCGTCAACGACCTGCCGGCAGCTCCGGAATACCAGAAGAAGGATCGCTCCAAGGATGGCTTCGGCTCACGTGGCCCGACCCGCACCCTGACCGAGGGCAACGCCACCTACCGTATCTCGGTAGGCCGTCGCCAGCGCGTTATGCCCGGTTCCATCGTTGGCGCCATTGCCAACGAAGGTGGCCTGTCCTCCTCGCAGATCGGCGGAATCGACATCCGCTCGGATCACACCTTGGTGGAGCTGCCTGCTGACCTGAGCAAGGACCAGTGGAAGGCACTGAGCCGCACCCGCATCAGCGGCGAGCTCATCAACCTGGAACTCGACAAGGGCCGTCGTCCGGCCGGCGGCGGCGGAACAGGTGCCCCGTACAAGGCCCGCGAAGACCGTGGTGACCGTGGCCAGGGTGGATTCAAGAAGAAGTTCGACGGCGACCGCGGCGGCTTCCGCGGTGGCGACCGCGACCGTGGTGCAGACCGTGGCGAGCGCGGCTTCTCCAGCGATCGCGGCCAGAGCCACACGGGTCACGGTGGTGGCGACCGCCGCCCCCGTCACGAAGGTGGACAGAACTTTAACAGCAAGGGCAAGTGGTAAACACCACGCCCTAAGGCACTAGAAGGCCGGTCATCCGTAAGGATGGCCGGCCTTTTTGGCGTTTAAAACCAAGAAGAAAACCGCCCTCAAGTCGGCATGTGACGCACTTCATGAAAATGACTCTTTCGGGCCAAAGTTCCTTGAATTTTAGGGCTTTTTGCTCGTGGAATGAACGTTTTATGACGAGTGAAAAGCCGCAAAATGGCCACCTGATGGCTTTATTGGGAACCGTCGATTTCACATCTTGCCAAAGCGCTGGTAAAGTATTTTCTCGTTGCCCCCCTAGCTCAGTGGTAGAGCGCGTTCTTGGTAAGAACGAGGTCACCGGATCGATTCCGGTGGGGGGCTCGGAAATGAGAAGGCTCGTGTCAAGACGGTTTTGGCCGGGACACGGGCCAGTCTCATTTATGGCGGCATAGCTCAGTTGGTTAGAGCGCACGACTCATAATCGTGAGGTCCCGAGATCGAGTCTCGGTGCCGCTACCGCAAGAAGAAGCCCGTAATTCCTGGTGACAGGGATTGCGGGTTTTTTTGTTGTGCGCCGCGTCCTCCCAGCTCCCGCCGAGTCTCGTCGCGTAGGCTGCGATTAATCACCTGCAAGGCCAACGCAAAGGATTGACTATGACTAGAGTTCTCATCATTGGTGGACACGGGAAGATCGCGCTGTTGCTGGCGCCGCTCTTGAAGGAAGCCGGCATGGAGGTCACCTCCGTGATCCGTCACGCGCACCAGGCCGAGGCGGTAGCCGCCGCGGGGGCACGTGCTGTGGTGCACGACGTCGAACATGCCTCGGTGGCCGAACTGGCCGAGCTGTTCACGGGACAGGACGCCATCATTTGGTCTGCAGGTGCCGGCGGGGGAGACCCGGAGCGGACGTATGCGGTCGATCGTGATGCGGCGATCGCCTCCATGGACGCGGCCGTAGCAGCTGGCGTGCCGCGTTACATCATGGTCTCCTACCTTGGAGCCCGCCTGGACCACGGTGTGCCGCCTGAGAACAGCTTCTTTGCCTATGCGGAGGCTAAAGCGGCGGCGGACGCCCACCTGCGAGGCATCACGGACCTGGCGTGGACCATTTTGGCTCCGGGCGCACTCACGCTCGGGGAGGCGACGGGCCTGATCGATCCCACACCGGCGCTGGAGCGTGACCCCGCTGATCCAGGCAAAACCTCGCGGGCGAATGTGGCGCTCGTGGCGGCCGCGGTCGTGGACCATCCCAAGACCATCATGCGCACGATTGCCTTCAGCGACGGTGCGCTGTCGATCGGGCAGGTGCTTAGCCCGTAAAATCAGTCAGGTGGAACAGCTCGTATTAGTAATCGGACTCTTATTCGCCACCGTTCTTGCAGTTGGGTTGGGGGACAAACTCCGACTGCCATATCCCGTGCTCATGCTCATCATGGCAGGGGCGCTGACCTTCATTCCCGGCTTCCCGGATCTCCGCATCGATCCAGAGCTCATCCTGCCGATTTTCCTGCCGCCCTTGCTCTTTGCCACGGCGCAAAAGAGCTCCTGGTCGGTCTTTAGAATTCGCTGGCGCACCATCATCATGCTGGCCGTCGCGCTGGTGGTCGCCTCGACCGCTGTCGTGGCCGGCGCCGCCTGGCTCATGATCCCGGGCATCGGTATCCCGGCCGCGATTGCCTTGGGCGCCATGGCCGCCCCGCCGGACCCGGTAGCCGTGGAATCTGTCGCTAGCCGCGTTCATATGCCGCGCCGCCTCATCACGGTGCTCCAAAGCGAGGGGCTCTTTAATGACGCCGCCGCTATTGTCATCTTCCAGGCGGCCGTCGCCTCGGCCATGGATGGCGAACCGTTTGGTTTGGGTGTGGTGGGCAAGTTCGTGCTCAGCGCCATCATCGCCGTCGCCGTCGGTATGCTCATGGGTGTTGTGACGAGCCTGATCACCAAACTCATCGCCTCCTCGGTAGCCCGCAGCGCCGTAACCTTGGTGGTGCCTTTTGCGGCGTACATCTTGGCGGAAGAGGTCCACGCCTCGGGCGTCATCGCCGTTGTGGTGACGGCCCTGGAGATCAAGCGTCACGCCCGTGCCGAGGACGCCACCGAACGTATTACCCGCGCAGCCTTCTGGGACGTTGTGGAGCTTCTCGTGACAGGTCTGGCCTTTGGCCTGGTGGGTCTGGAAGTTCGCGAGGTCATCCGCGAGGAGGGCTCCGCCATTTGGGGGATGCTTCCCATGGCCATCGCGATTAGCGTCCTGGTCATTGTTATGCGGTTCCTCTGGTTCGCCATGATGGCCTTCCTCTCCCGCAAACAAGACGGCGATCTGCCGCCCACAAGCCTCAAGGACGTCATCATCCTGAGCTGGTGTGGCATGCGTGGCCTGGCAACCCTGGCTCTGGCACTGGCGCTTCCCACGGTGCTCCCCACCGGGGAGATGTTCCCGGGACGCCACGAGATCATCGTGGCCGCCTGCGCCGTGCTGTTGACCACGCTGGTGCTTCCGGGACTCACTCTCCCGTGGCTCATGCGATTCCTGAAGGCAACGGACGACGGCGTGGAGGAACGTCAGGCGGCCAAACTTATGGCCCTGCGTGCCCAAGACGCGGCAGTTGCGGCCCTGCGCGACAACGAGGTCATGAAGAATCTGCCGGCGGATAAGGTAGCCCTCGTCAAGGCCAGGATGCAGCGCCTTCAGGTAGAACTCTTGGACAGCAGTCTCCAAAACGAGAGCCAAGCCGAGCGCCGTCGTCGGGGCCGCGAACTGGCCATCGCGGTGCAGACCATTGCCCTCGACGCCGCACGCACCGAGGTCCTCGCGGCCCGGAACGAACCCGGTACGGATCCCGAGATCGCCGACAGGGTGCTGCGCCAGCTGGATCTTCGCACCATGATCATGCCGGACTAACGGCAGCGAATGCGGCAATGCCCTCCCACCGTCAAGAACGGTGGGAGGGCATTGCCGCATTCGGGGTACTTATGGATCAGGCGGAGAGCGCCAGAGTTGCCGCGGGGAGGATTGGCTCCGGCCGGGCCAGACCGTAGTGCTCACGCAAGGTGTGGCCGGTGTATTCGGTGCGGAACAAGCCGCGCTCCTGCAACAGTGGGACCACCTTGTCGATGAAGTCATCTAGTCCGCCCGGGAATGTCGGAGGCATGATGTTGAAACCATCGGCCGCTCCCGTCGTGAACCACAGCTCGATCTCATCGGCCACCTGAGCAGGGGTGCCGATAAAGGTGAAGTGGCCGCGTGCTCCCGCCAGCTTCCTAGTCAGTTCACGGATCGTCAGTGACTCTTTCCGCGCCACATCAACAATCAACTTCTTGCGACTTTGCGTGCCATCCGTGCCTTCGGGAAGTTCCGGAAGCTGCGCATCCAGGGGGTAAGCCGAGAGATCAAAGTCCAGCTGCTGGGAGAGTTGCTGCACCCCGTACTCGGGGTTGGCGAGGGAATTGAGGTAATCGTACTTTTCTTGAGCTTCTTCCTGACTGTCCCCGATGTAGGCGCTGATGCCGGGCAGGATCAGCAGCGCGTCACTGGACCGGCCAAAGGCGCCCAGCCGCCCCTTGAGGTCGGCATAGAACTCCCGCGCAGACTCAACGCTCAGATGCGCCGTAAACACCGCTTCGGCGTGCCGGGCGGCAAACTCCTTGCCGGCCTCGCTGGAACCCGCCTGAACTAGCAAGGGGTGGCCCTGAAGGGGGCGGGGGAGGTTGAGCGGGCCCCGAACCTGAAAGTGCTTACCCTCGTGGTCGATCGGGTGGATCTTGTCCGGATCGCTATAGCGGCCCGTTTCCTGGTTGGCGACAACGGCGTCGTCATCCCAACTGTCCCAGAGTTCCTTGGCTGTCTCGAGGAATTCATGAGCCCGTTCGTACCGTGCCGCGTGAGCCGGGCGGTCGGCCAGATTGAAGTTCTTCGCCTCTCCCTGCCCCGCCGAGGTGACAATGTTCCAGCCCGCGCGTCCCTTGCTGATCCGGTCCACGGACGCTAGGGCCCGGGCCAGCGAGTACGGCTGGTTGTAGCTCGTGGAGGCCGTGGCGATGAGCCCGATCCGCTCGGTTGCCGTCGCGAGCGCCGAGAGCAAGGTGAGGGGTTCAAAGGAGCTGTAGGCGTTGAATTGAATATTGCTGGAGATCGCCAGGCCGTCGGCTAGGAATAAGGAATCGAGCTTGCCGCGTTCGGCCGTTGTGGCGATCTTGAGATAGTGCTCGAGGCTGAGCTCGGCGCGCGGATCGACATCCTTGTGGCGCCACGAGGCCTCGTGGTGACCTGTGCCGTGGATGAAGGCGTTCAGATGGAGTTGTCGCTGTGTCATGGCTAGTTCACCGGCGCAATCACGGAGTAGGAGGTGGAATCGCCCTGCACGGACTGGCTGGGCTGGCCGGTGATGTTCACCGGTACCTCACCGGCAATCGTGACTCGGTTCAGGGTTCGCGGGGAGCCGTCGTAGTTGTCCGGGGCGTAGTGCTGGGTGATGCGGTTGTCGAACAGCACCACCTGGTTGGGTTCCCAATCCACCCGCACGATGTTCTCGGGCCGGGTCACATAGGCCTGCAGCAGCCGGATAATGTCCTTGGATTCGGTGTTGGACAGGCCAACGATGCGCAGCCGTTGGGCGAAGCCGCCAATGAACAATCCACGTTCCCCCGTCAGCGGGTGGACCCGAACGACGGGATGGACGGATTCAAAGATCTGACGTGTGAACTCGGCACGACGTTCAGCGGCGTTAGTGTGCTCCAGATTCTTCGGCACGGAGTAGTCGTAGTCGTTCGTGTGGACGGCCCACAAGGTGTCGGCAAACGCCCGGAGCTCCTCCGGAAGGTCTTGATACGCCGCGGCGGTGGAGGCAATCAACGTTTCCCCGCCGTAGGGCGGCAGCGTGATGCTGCGCAGCGTGGATGCTTGCGGGGGATTGTGCACGAAGGTGACATCTGTGTGCCACGTGTTGGCCGAGCCGTTTTCGCTGTCCACGGGGAGGACATTCGCCGCGCCGTCCACTGAGGCCACCGTTGGGTGGGCCGCGGTCAGCGGGCCGAAGTGGCTGGCAAAGCGAACCTGATCCTCGTCCGTGCCGATGTTGGCTTCCCGGAAGACGAGGGCCTTGTGGGCGTTCAGTGCCGAGCGGATGGCCGCCACGCGGGCCTCACTGAGCGGGCCGCTCAAGTCCAAACCGCGGATTTCGGCTCCGATCCGGCTGCCTAACTTGGTGAACGTCAGGGTTTCGGTGGCGATGGGGGTAACTGTAATGACTGACATGACTGATTCCTTAAAGTTTGTGTCGAGGGCGTTAGGTGTTGATGGAGGTGCGCCACCGGGAAAAGTGACGTTCGGCGGTGACGAGCAGGACGTTCACGAGCAGTCCCAGGAGCGACACCGTGAGGATGCCTGCATACATTTGCGGGATAAGGAAGCTGTTCTGGGCGTTCGTGATGAGATAACCCAGCCCGGCCTTGGCACCCACCATTTCGGCTGCGATGAGCACCAGGATGGCGGAGGTTCCGGCCATCCGAATGCCGGTAAATATGGTCGGAACGGCGGAGGGCAGGATGACCTTGCGGAACAGTGCCGGACTGCGCAGACCCAACGACCGGGCCGCACGCACCAGCAAGGGATCCACGGTGCGCACCCCGGCGATCGTGTTGAGCAGGACGGGGAAGAAAGCCGCGAAGGCCACGATCGTGATCTTGGATTCCTCCCCGATCCCCAGTAGCAGCGTGAAAACCGGGAGTAACGCCAGCGCCGCCGTATTGCGGAACAACTCCAACAAGGGGTTCAGGAAGGAATGCAGCGGCCCATACCAGGCAATGACCAGGCCCAGAGAAATTCCAAGCACGACGGCGATGCTGAAGCCAGCTGCCGAGCGCGTCAGGCTCGCGGCAATATGGCTTTGTAACGCTCCCGTGGCGATGAGATCGGTTCCGGCGATCAAGACCTCGTGGAGGGGAGGGAGGAAGACTCGGGTGGATTCGCTTGCCAGATACCTTGGCCCAAATTCCCACAGGGCCAGGAACAACAAGATTGCCGCCGACTTCCACAGCAAGGTGGCGGCCGTGGTGAGGGACCCGCGCAAGGCGAGTCGCGCCGTCGAACGTTTCTTGTGAAGAGGCGGTGGGAGGGGAAGGTCTCGACGCGGCGGTGTGATGGGCGGCGCGGCGGGTCGTGGTGTGGTCAGGGTGCTCATCAGGCGGCGCTCCTTTGAGCCAAGAGGGGATGGTTGGCGGGGACCTCGTCGGGGGCACTCCCATCGGGGAGAACTTTGCGGTGTCCGGCATTTTGGGCGGCCTGGACCTCGTCGTGGAGCAGGGACCAGACCTTGTGGCGGTGTTCTACGAAGCGGGTGGTGGAGCGGATGTCACTTTCGCCCTCACGCTCGCCCAAGTCGATGTCGACGATGGCCTTGAGCCGGCCGGGGCGCGAACTGAGCACCGCGACACGTTGGCCCAAATACACGGCCTCGTCGATGCCGTGCGTGATGAAGACGACGGTTTTCCCCGTCTCCCTCCAGATCCGCAGCAGCTCATCCTGCAGCTGCTCGCGGGTCTGGGCGTCGAGCGCGGCAAACGGTTCGTCCATCAAGAGGATGTCGGGCTCGTAGGCGAGGCTGCGGGCAATCGCCACGCGCTGCTTCATGCCGCCCGAGAGCTCATGCGGATACCGCTCGGAAAAACCACTCAGGCCTACCAAATCCAGAAATTCGCCGGCTTTCGCCGCACGTTGGCGCCGGTTGAGCCCCGTGCCTTCTAGCCCGATGGAGACATTCCTTGCGGCCGTGCGCCACGGAAACAACGCGTATTGCTGGAAGACGACGGCACGGTCCTGACCCGGGCCGGTCACTTCGTGGCCGTCCACGAGCACCTGGCCCGAGGTCGGCTTAGCCAAGCCGGCCAGCAGATCCAGCAGCGTGGTCTTGCCCGAGCCGCTGGGGCCAACGATGGTCAGGAATTCACCTGGCCGGACATCGAGGTTGAAGTCGTCGAGGACGAGGAGTGAGTTAGGTGCTCCCTTGCTCGCCCGGACGGAGAATTCCTGCCCGACGTGGCGGAGGCTGATTTTCGCGGTCATGATTATCCCTTCGCTGCCGGGGTCCTGGTGCTGGCCAGATCGTTGAAGTCGTTGGTGTAGTACTTGCTGGGGGTCAGCTCACCGGTGATGAGTCCGGCGTCCTTGAGGTAATCGGCCCAGAGCGTGAAGTGCGCATCCTCGATGATTCCCTTGTTGGGGACGCCGACGCTCTTCCAGTACTGCAGAGTCTCGGTGCTTTCCTTGCGGCCCCGGGACTGGATGATCTTCGTGAACCGGGCAATGACGTCTGCTCGAGGTGTGGTGGTTTCCCATTCGATGGCCTTGGCGACGCCCGTCGTGAACGTCCGCACCGTGGTGGGGTTGGCCTTGATGAAGTCGTCGCGGAACACGTATTGGCCGCCCGGGAAAGAGCCAAAGAACTCCACATCCGTGAACAGCGAGCGGAGCCCGCCGGTGGCCAGCGCCCGGTCTTGCAACACCGAGCCGAGGGATCCGGCATCGACCTGTCCACGGCGGATAGCTTGCTCGGTGTCGTTGGGTGGCAGGACCACGAGCTGTACCTGTTTAATCTCAGCTTCGCTCAGCCCGTTGTGCAACAGATAGGTGTGGATCACGGCCTCGGATTGGCCGCCAAGGGTGTTCACGCCAATCTTCTTGCCGATGAGGTCCTTGGCGGTGCGGATGGGGCTGTCCTCGGGGACGTAGAAACCGGTGAAGGTCTTCGTGTCGGAACCGTAGTAGTTCACGACGCCGGTGATCTTGGCTCCGGCATCGGCCAGCTTGACCACGGCTCCTGTGAAGGCGCCGCCAAAGTCCGTTTGCGCTGTTGCTGCGGATTGAATGTCCTGCGGGCCGCTGATGGTGTTGCCGACCCATTCCAGGGTCAGTCCATCGAGGTATCCCAGGTCTGCGGCGAGTTCGGGTAAGGTGACGGAATTTGCCGAGCCTTGGTACTTCAGGGTCGTGACTTCCTCGCCGGCACCGCTGGCCGTTGCAGGACCGCCGCACGCCGAAACCGTCATCGAGAGGATGATGGCGGTCGCAGCGGTGACAAGTGGGAGGAAGCGTTTCATGAGGTCCAGTCCTATGGTTGGCCCTGCCCTCACTCGAGGTATCAGGGGGTTTCGTTGTGGTGCTGAGAACGATGTAAACGGACTTTTGCAACGGCGGCAATCATGTCCGACGTGCTGGGCAACGCTGAGAAATCTGGGGCAAGAAGGGGCAATGCCGCGTCATATTTCGTGTGTGTCGGGGCATGAACTGGCATGACAAAAGCCTTGACGCGAGCCACGCTCAGTGGTCTAGACCAGTACCCGTTTTTCTGGTGTATTCCGCCAGTAAAACTTGTGTCCAGTTGTGGCAGGCCACAAGGAATCTTGGTCTCAGCCCGTATACGGTAGAGATATGTCTAGCTCCGTTGGCGATGAAGCCGCTTCCGCACCTGTCCGCACTCGCAACATTCCTGCAGAAATTGCCCGCTCGTGGCTCCTGGTTCCGGCGACTCGTCCCGAAATGTTTGACGACGCCGCTAACTCCCGTGCCGACGCCGTCGTCCTCGATATCGAAGATGCCGTTGACCCTAAGAAAAAGGATGCGGCCCGCGCCGACGTCATCAACTGGCTCAGCAATGGTGGCCAGGCCTGGGTCCGCATCAATGACGTCCACTCGGACTTCTGGGCTGACGACGTAGCTGGACTGCGTAACGTCCCGGGTCTGCTCGGTGTCATGCTGGCCAAGACCGAAAACGCCGAGCAGGTCAAGGAGACCTACCACCGTCTGGATGGTAAGTCCCGCGTCCTCGCCCTGGTCGAGTCTGCCGTTGGTATTGAAGAAGCCAACAACATCGCCCGCGCCGAGGGTGCCTTCCGCCTGGCCTTCGGCTCCGGCGATTTTCGCCGCGACACCGGCATGTCGGCCGACCGCGAGGCCATGGCCTACCCCCGCGCCAAGCTCGTCGTGGCCAGCCGCGTTGGCAATCTGCCCGGCCCCATCGATGGCCCCACGGTGGGCACCAACCATCCGATCCTGCGCGAGCAGTCAGCCATCACGGTCTCGATGGGTATGACCGGAAAGCTGTGCCTGGCCACGGATCAGACCACCATCATCAACGAGGTCATCAGCCCCACACCGTCCGACGTTGCCTGGGCTACCGACTTCATGAATGACTTCAACGCCCGCGGCGGTGTCATCCGCGACGGTTCCGACCTGCCCCGTCTGGGCCGCGCCGAGAAGATCATGAAGCTGGCTATCGCCTATGGCGTCCAGCCCTCTGCCTAACAGCTAAGGTGATCGAGACTATCGATACCGCACTGGTCCGGGGGATCTCTTGGGGTTCCGCCGGGCCAGTGCTGTCTCTTCAAACGGACGACGGCGCTGCGCGGCTACCTTTGGCGGCGGGGCAGTGGCTCAGGTTTGAGGTACTTTCCGGTGGTGGCATCCCGGTACGGTTCTGCCTTGGATTTACTCGGCTCAAGGAATCGGGGGAGCACGAGCATTTCCCCTGTCCCTCGGCTCAGCCTGCCGAGCGCGGCTTCCACTGTGGTGCCTGCTTCGCCAAAGACCAACTGCGCCTCATGCACGACTTTCACCGCAGCGGACAAGGTTCGGTGGGGTTGAAAGCCTATTTGGCGCAGCAGCACTGGCTGTACATCGCCACCTTTGCCGACGGCACCACCAAGGTCGGCACGGCATCCGAGCGCAGCAAGTGGAGCCGCCTAGCGGATCAAGGCGCGCTCGTGGCGCGTTATGTGGCCCGGGCCCAGGACGGCGCCGTGGTCCGCCATTTGGAAGATGCCGTCTCGAGCAATCTGCCACCTACCCAATTTGTGCGTGGGGCAGCGAAATTTGCCGCACTCCTACAGCCCCGGCCACCCCTGCACCTGGAACAGACGAATAAGGCGATGGCCGACGTCGTGCGGGAATTTGTGTCAGGGATGAGCCTCGAGGGTTTCGAACCGGTCAATGAGCAATGGGAACGCAGCGCGATCGCGGAGGCCGTGGTTCAGCCCAGCCGCCGCACGGCCTATCCGCTGGCGCTGGATTCCGGCACCCACGGGATTCGGCTGGACGCCATGCTGGGGCCGGTCGCGCTGGTGGGCCTAGATGATATCGAGGGCGCATTCCTTGTGGATCTTGGCGGGCTCAAGGGGCGAAAAGTCCGCTTCGGCGAGTTCTCCACTGAGGTGCCGGCGCTGCAGGAATCGCTCTTCTAGCGCCCTCGTCTCCCTCCCCCAACGCCGCACCAGCAAAGTGCGGCTTTTTTCAAACGCGGCATCACTTTATGGCGCGTTACCCACCGCGTTCGACGCCGGGCCCAACCGGGAACGTCTCCCGGTACACTGAAGATGTGATTAATGACTTCTGGGAAACCGCTCCGCCGGCCTACAAATACGCAGTTTTTGGTGGCATGGGGCTGACCTTCATCGGCATCGTCATCATTATTATTGGCGCCGTCACGGCCACAGCGTCCATGACCTATGTCGCCCTGCCGTTTATCGGCGTCGGGCTTCTGACGCATATGGCCTCGCTAGGCCTGCGCGGCCACAATATCCGCAAGGAACTCAAGGCCGCCGAAAAGCGCGCAGCCGAGCGCGACGCCAAGAAATAACGCCGCGCCCGCTGACCCAATAAGGGGACCGGTATTAGTGCTCCACCGGTTCCGGGTTAGCCACTGCGCCACGCAGCGCCCACAGGCACATCATGGCCGCGCCCAGCATGAGCACAACGCTGACCATGGCCACCGTGCCCGAACCGGAGTCAAAGGCGTGCTTGGCTGACTCGAGGAGTGCAGCGCTCTGCTCGGGCGGAAGTGTGGCCGCCGCCTCGATGGCACCGCCTAGGGTCTGCGAGGCGGATTCGCCCAGAGCACCCGAGGCGCCCGCCGGAATCACCACATTCATGCGGTACGACGCCGCCAAAACGCTGCCCAGAATGGCGGTACCCAGAACCGAACCCACCTCGTACGCCGTCTCGGAAATGGCAGACGCCGCGCCAGCCTTGGCCGGGGGAGCGGCCGCCAGAATCAGGTCGTTGGAGATGGTCTCGGCCATGCCAACCCCGGCGCCGAGGACAGCGAAGGCAATGATGATGCCCAAGACGGAGCCGTCAGTGTTCTGCCACACGATCAAGAATGCCGTGGCATTGAGCAACAAGCCTCCGGCCACTAGATATGCCGGCTTGATACGGCCCGCGAGGCTCGCAACGAGGAGCCCCGAGATGATCGTGATGACCAACCCCGGTACTAATACGTAGGCGGCGTGCGTGGGGGACAGTCCCACCACGAGCTGCAGATGCTGGGTCACGAAGTACAAGAAACCCACGAGCGCGAAGATGCTCAACAGATTGGCGCTGACGCTGCCGCTGAAGACGGGGTTCTTGAAGAGCGAGACATCCATCATGGGATTCGTGCGGCGCTGCTGGCGGCGCACAAAGACCACGCCGAGGCCCACGCCGACAACGATCAGGGCCAGGTTGATGACGGAGAGGCCCGACTGAGCGATTTCCTTGATACCGAAGATGGCCGGAATCATGGCGCCAAAGGAGAGCGCAATGCTCCAGAGATCGATCTTGCCCGGATTGGGGTCCTTGGACTCGGGGACAAAGATGGGGGCCAGAATCAGGAACGGCACCAGGACAGGAACCGACATCAGGAAGACCGCGCCCCACCAGAAGTGCTCCAGGATGAAGCCACCCACGATGGGGCCCAGGGCGGCACCGCCGGAGAAGCCCGCGGCCCACACGGCAATCGCGGTCCGTCGCTGTGCCGGATGGAGGAACAAGTTGCGAATCAGGGACAGGGTGGAGGGCATCAGCATGGAGCCAAAGAGACCCAGCAATGCGCGGCAGGCAATGAGCGTCTCGGCATTGGGTGCAAAAGCAGCAAAGACGGACACCACGGCGAAGCCGGTGCTACCGATCAACAGCATCTTGCGGCGACCAAAGCGATCGGCCATGCTGCCCATCGGCACCAAGAGCGCCGCCAAAACGAGCGGATAAACATCAATCATCCACAGCAGTTCCGAGGCAGACGGCGCAAGCGCCAGTGAGATCGACGGGATTGCGAAGCTGAGCACCGTGTTATCGACGGAGACCAGCAAAACCGGCAGCATCAAAACGACCAGGGCAATCCACGTGCGGATTCCTGCTCGTTGTGGGGTGAGGGCCGGAGAAGTGGGGAGAGTTGTTGACGCCATGACCCTAGCCTATACCGTCCAGCCGGTACAGTAAACCGTCTGGACGGTGCACTCCATCACCTCTTGTACTCTGGAGGTATGACTTCTCAGACATCCACGCGCGATCGGATCCTTGGCGCATATGAGGACCTGCTCATTGAGGACGGCCCCCGGGCCGCGACCTTGGATGCTGTTGCGGCGGCGGCTGGCGTTTCAAAAGGCGGTCTGCTCTACCACTTCAAGAGCAAGGAAGCCTTGACGGAGGGCCTGCTCGTGAAACTGCGCGGACACGCCGAACTAGATTTTGCCGCCATGGCCGCAGACCCCGAGGGTTGCGCGAGCTACTACGTGCGTACCAGCGTCTTTGGCGACACGCCTTTTGACCGCTCCATCGTGGCCGCCCACCGCCTCATCCAAAGCGATGACGATGTGGTGCGCCACGTGTTCTCGGAGATTCACTCGCGGTGGTTTGAGCTGATTCAACGCGATATTGCCGATCCCGCCGTGGCCCGCGCCGTCATGTTGCTCGGCGATGGGCTGTACTTCAACGCCACACTTTTCGGTTTCCCGACCGGCGGGACAAACGCCACGAACCCGCAAGAAAAGGTCGATGTCGCATCCCTTCTGGAAGTTGTCGCGAGAATGAAGTCCGGGACTCGGTCTTAGTATGCGCGCGGCCCGGTCCGGGCTATAGGCTTGAAGGTATGAGTATTAATCCCGAACTGCAGGGGCGCAGCTACCAGTTAAACGATGTTTACAGTGTGGGCCGAGAGTCCATCCGTGACTTCGCCCGCGCCGTCAAGGCCAGCCATCTTGCACATTTTGATGTTGCCGCGGCTCAGGCTCTGGGTCACGCCGATCTGATTGCCCCGCCCACGTATGCCATCATCGTGGCTCAGCGTGCCGATGCGCTGCTGATCAACGATCCCGAATCCGGCATCGATTTCTCCCGCGTGGTGCATGCCGAGCAGCGCTTCACACACCACAAGGCCATCGTGGCTGGCGATGAGCTCGTTGCAGAACTGCACGTGGACACTGTCCGCGGCATGGGCGGCGGGGCCATGATCACCACTCGCGCCGAAATTTCAACGGTCGACGGCGTTGCTGTCGCCACCACCGTCTCGGCCATCCTGGTCCGCGGGGAGGGACAGTAATGAACATTGCAGAACTAGCCGTGGGTACCGAAATCGGAACACGCACCATAGAGATCTCCCGCGCGGACCTCATCAAGTACGCCGGGGCCTCGGGAGACTTCAACCCCATACACTGGAATGAACGCTTTGCCCGCGAGGTGGAACTGCCCGGCGTGATTGCCCACGGCATGTTCACCATGGGTGCGGCCGTGCAGTTGGTGACCGACTGGATTGGTGACCCGTCCGCCGTCGTGTCTTATGGCACGCGCTTCACCAAGCCCGTTCCCGTTGCCGACCTCGAGGGTGAGCCGGGCGCCGTCGTCACTGTTGTTGGCGTTGTTGGCGCCCTGGATTCCGACGCCGGGACCGCACGGATTGATTTGACCGTCACCTTGGACGGCCAGAAAGTTTTGGTCAAGGCGCAAGCCACGGTACGCGTGACGTGAATCGAGTCAACGCCTGGCGCAATGGAGTAGTCACCGCGTATGCCGGATCCGGCTTGGTCTTTGCGACCTGGGTTTCCCGTATCCCGGCGATTCGCGATGATCTTGACCTGACCCCCGGTCAGGTCGGGCTCATGCTGCTGTGCATGTCATTGGGATCATTTATCTCGGTGGCGGCGTCAGGGTTGATTGTGTTGCGGCTTGGTTCCAAGCTGACAACGCGGATAGCGAGTGTGGTCCAAGCCCTTGGCGTCATCGTCATGGGGCTGGGCGCCACGGTGTTTTCCGACGCCATCGTGGTGGGTGCCGGGCTGGTCCTTGTGGGGCTGGGCACCGGCTGCTGGAACACCTCATCCAATATTGAGGGCGCCGCGGTGGAACGAGCCTTGGGCCGGCACATCATGCCCCGGCTGCATGGCGCCTTTAGTATTGGCACCGTGGTGGGTGCCGGCGTTGGGGCGCTGGCCGCAGCGGTGCACCTGCCGGTTGCGATTCACCTCTCGGTGGTTGCGATTGCCGTTAGCACCGCCGTCTTCATCGGGGCAGGTCACTACCAGGCGGACAAGCTCGGCTCCAATGGGCTCATGGTGGATGTTATCGAGGCCAGTGCGGTTCCGGGCACGGGCCCCATTCCTGTCGTCGCCCAGAACGGCGACCACGGCCAGGGTGCCAGGACTAATGCCGCCCTGCTTGAGGCGGAACGAGCAGCCAAGGCCGCCAAGCGGGACGGTAAAGCGAAAATTTCTGCGGCCTGGCGTGATCCACGCACGCTCATGCTCGGCGCTCTGGTGCTGGGCTTGGGCCTGGCTGAGGGTGCCGCCGGCGACTGGGTGGCTCTGGCCATGGTGGATGGGCATGATTCCACGGCGGCCCTGGGCGCCTTGGGCTACGGCATTTTTGTGTCCGCCATGACGATTGGGCGCTTCGCCGGCACGGTGGTCCTGGACAAGTTCGGCCGCGTCATTGTGCTCCGGGTGGGCGCCTCGCTGGCCGTGATTGGCTTGGCCCTCTTTGTCTTCGCTCCCACAGCCGAGATTGCCATGGCCTCCTTGATCTTCTGGGGCCTGGGCTCGGCCCTGGGCTTCCCCGTCGCCATGTCGGCGGCCTCCGACGACCCCGAGCACGCCGCGGCTCGTGTCTCCGTGGTCTCCACCGTTGGATACGGCGCCTTCCTCGGTGGCCCGCCACTCCTGGGTCTACTGGCCGAGCATGTTGGGGTGCTGCATTCACTTCTGGCCGTGCTGATCATGCTCGTGATTGCCTTCTTCCTCACCCCGGTTGTGCGCAGGCCCGCGTATCTGGACAGCGATGAGCACGCCCTCAAGGGATAGTCTGGACTGGTGAATGAGCAAAAATTCCTTAGTTCCCTGACAACCCTCGCCGTGGGCGGGCCTGCCCGGAAATTTATTGTGGCCACCACCGAGGCCGAGATCATCGCCGCCGTGCGTGAGGCCGATGCCGCGGGGGAGCCCCTGCTGATCCTTGGCGGCGGCTCGAATTTGATCGTGGCCGACGCGGGATTTGCCGGCACTGTGGTGCAGATTGCCACGCAGGGCTATACGGCGCCCTCGCAAGATAGCTGCGGCGGCGCCTCCGTGGTGGTGCAGGCCGGTCACAACTGGGACGATTTTGTTCACCAAACCGTGTTGCACGCCTGGAGCGGCATCGAGGCGCTCTCGGGTATCCCGGGCAGTGCCGGAGCCACCCCCGTGCAAAATGTTGGCGCCTACGGCTGCGAGGTCTCGCAAACCATCGCCTCCGTGCGCACCTGGGATCGCGAGCACAACGCCATCCGCAGCTTCACAAATTCCGAACTGAAATTTGGCTACCGGGAATCCATCCTCAAGGCCACCACCGTCAACGGTTCACCCCGCTACGTGGTCCTCACGGTGGAATTCCAGCTCTTGTTGGGCCGGATGAGCGCCCCTGTGAAGTACGCCGAGTTGGCCCGACGCCTCGAGGTTGAGCCGGGCCAGCGTGCCAATTCCCTAGAACTGCGCCGCACGGTCTTGGCGCTGCGGGCCTCCAAGGGCATGGTCTTGGACCCCGAAGACCGCGACACCTTCTCCACCGGTTCCTTCTTCACCAACCCGATCGTGACCACCGAGATAGCCGCCGCGCTGCCCGCGGAGGCGCCACGGTACCCGGCCGGAGAGCTGGTCAAGCTCAGCGCGGCCTGGCTCATCGAGCAGGCCGGATTCTCCAAGGGCTTCGGCCTCGCCGGAGAGCTGCAGCACGAGAAGGACGACGCCGGGACCCCGCCTCGGGCGTCCCTGTCCACGAAGCACACCCTCGCCATCACGAACCGTGGCGGGGCTAGCGCCGAAGACGTCTTGACGGTGGCGCGGGAGGTGCGGGACGGCGTCGAACGTGTCTTTGGGATCACGCTGGAACCCGAGCCGGTGCTGGTGGGCTGCGCTCTCTAGGCGTCGACCCCGTACCTGAGTAGGGGGTCAAGACGGCTCCCGGGTGTGATGTGTGCGGCACGCTCCGAACGTAACGTTATGGGTAGATTCAGACTTTTTCGTTACGTGATGATTGGGCATCCGTGAGGCACCAAGAGGAGCACAATGTCATCCGCAACGCTTGATTCCACAGAGCTATTAGACGAGACACCGGCCGAGAAGGTTGCGCGGAAACGTCCGGCTCGTGATCGCCATGTCACGGACTTTATTGCGCTCACCGAGCAGGTTCGTGCCGCGGGGTATATGGAGCGCGACATCAAATGGTACGTGCTGCGGATTATCCGTCAGAGTATCGGCTACCTCGCTGTGCTGGCGTTGTTCCTGACGCTGGGGCAGAGCTGGTGGCAGATGGTCACGGCCGTGCTGTTCGCCTTCATGTGCACGCAGACCGCGTTTATCTCGCACGACGCCGCGCACCGTCAGGTCTTTGCCTCGGCGAAGAAGAACGCCTGGCTGGCCCGCATCTCGGGAAACTTGTTCGTTGGCCTGAGCTACGGCTGGTGGATGAACAAGCACGGCAAGCACCACCTGAACCCGAACAAGATCGGGGTGGATGGCGACATCGATCCCGGCGCGCTCGTGTTTGACCCCGAGAATGCTGCCAAGCGCACCGGTTTTGCAAAGTGGTTCGCCCGCCGTCAGGGTGCCTTCTTCTTCCCACTGCTCACCCTCGCCGCGCTGGATCTGCACATTGCAGCCGTGAAGCGCGTGCTGGATCGCAAGCAGATTGTGCCGGAACGTACGGCCGAGATCGCCTTGCTCGTTGTCCGTCTGGTGCTCCTCCCCGCCTTCACCGTGTGGTTCCTCGGATGGGGCATCGGCCTGACCTTCGTGGCCGTGCAGATCATGGGCCTTGGCCTGTACATGGGTTGCGCGTTCGCCCCGAACCACAAGGGCATGCCCTTGGTGCCCAAGGACGTCAAGATTGACTTCATGCGCCGCCAGACCCTCATGAGCCGCAACATTTCCGGTGGCTGGTGGGTAGATGTTGGTATGGGCGGCTTGAACTACCAGATCGAACATCACTTGTTCCCGACCATGTCCTCCAAGAACCTGAAGGCCGTCCAGCCCATGGTGCGTCAGTACTGCGCGGAGCGGAACATCCGGTACACGGAGACCACGCTGGGCCAGTCGTACATGATCGTCATGCGCTACCTGAACCGCGTGGGCCTGGGCCAGCGCGACCCGTTCGAGTGCCCCATCACGGCCAACATGCGCACGGCCCGCTAGCCTCCCGCCCACCCAACGCGGCATCACTTTCCGGCTCTTTTTGCCAAACGCTGCACCACTTCACGGCGTGGGGTTAGATTTGGGACATGACACATCGCGTTGCCCCGCTGACCTTGGCCAAGCTCCGGCTCGCCGCACAGCTCATCCTTCCAACGTCCACCAGCCCCACACGCGGGCCGGTGGACGTTGTGCGTTGGTTGACGGCGCTGCAGAGTCAGGACCTGCCCGGCGCGTTATGGGCCATTGGCCTGCGCTCGCCCGGCATTGGGCGCAGTGAGGTGGTGGCCGCGTTTAACAGTGGTGAGCTTGTGCGCTCCTGCCCGTTGCGCGGCACCCTGCATGTCACGGCTGCCGAAGACCTGGGCTGGATCCTGTCGCTGACGGCTGGGCGCATGCAAGCGTCTCAGGCTAGCCGCCACAAGCAGCTGGAGATTTCCGCGGCCGACATCGATCTGGTGCGCGACCTTACCCTCGATCTCCTGGAGCAATTGGGTGGCCGGGCTACGCGAGAAGACTTCTTCGCCGCATGTGAGCAGGCAGGCCAAGGCACCAAGGCCCAGCGCGGCTATCACCTGTTGTTCCTGCTGTGTCTGGAGGGAACCCTTGTGCAGGGGCCAATGAATGGCGCCAGCACGGGCACGACCCAGTTCTACGTCAGCTCAAAGGACTGGATCAAGGCACCGCGCATCCTCGGCAAGGAAGAAGCGCTCGGGGAACTGGCTCTGCGCTACTTTCGAAGCCATGGTCCTGCCACGATCAAGGACTTTCAATGGTGGGCCAAGCTGACGCTCAAGGACATCAAGCTTGGCTTGGACCGGGCGCAGGGCAGCCTCGAGTCATATGAGAGCGACGGTGAACGTTATTGGTTAGCCCCGGAGACTGCCGAGCTCCTCGGCGGCCCGGTGTCCGGCGACCGCTCGGTGCTGTTGCTGCCCGGATTTGATGAATATGTGCTCGGCTATACAGATCGCAGCGCCGCACTGGCCCCGGACTATGCGCCCAGGATCGTGCCGGGAAACAACGGCATGTTCAAGGCGACCGTCGTGGCGGGCGGCAGGGTGGTGGGCACTTGGCGCAAGGCCCAAGGTGCGGCGGAGCGGGAAAGGCAACTGGCCGACGTCGTACTTCCGGAGTTTTTTGAGGAGCTGAGCCCCAATCAGCACAAGGCGCTGGAGGTCTCGGCGAGGAAATACGCCACGTTCCTCACCGCTTAAAAATCTGTGTCGCAGTTGCTACCGAAAAAACGCCTTAGAAAGCGTTTTTTGACGTAACAACTGCGACACAGATTCGGGAAGGGACGGGTGGGCTAGAGCGTGCCGACCGCGATCTTCAGCATGCGGCGCAGCGGCTCGGCGGCACCCCAGAGGAGCTGGTCGCCCACGGTGAAGGCGCTGATGTACTCGGGGCCCATCTCCATCTTGCGGATACGGCCCACGGGAACCTCGAGCGTGCCGGAAGCAGCCACGGGGGTTAGGTCAGCCATGGAGGCTTCCTTCGTGTTGGGCACCACCTTGGCCCACTCGTTGTCGTTGGCCAGGAGTGACTCGATCTCGGCCACGGAGAGGTCCTCGCGGAGCTTGAGCGTGAGTGCCTGCGAGTGGGAACGCATGGCGCCGATGCGCACGCACAGGCCGTCCATGATGACGCGGTTGGCGTCGGTGGTGCCGAGGATCTTGTTGGTTTCAACCCCGGCCTTCCACTCTTCCTTGGACTGGCCGTTGCCCAAATCGGCGTCGATCCAGGGGATCAAGGAGCCGGCCAGCGGCACGCCGAACTGCGACGCGTCAACGCCCTCGCGCTGGTGAGCGAGTACCTTGCGGTCAATGTCTAGGATTGCGGAGGCCGGATTGTCCAGTTCCGAAGAAACCTCGGAGTTCAGGGTGCCGAACTGGTTCAGGAGCTCGCGCATGTGGCGCGCGCCGCCGCCGGAGGCAGCCTGGTAGGTCATGGACGTACCCCACTCGACGAGGCCGTTCTTGAAGAGTCCGCCCAGGCCCATGAGCATGCAGGACACGGTGCAGTTGCCGCCTACGTAATCGCGCACGCCGGACGCCAGACCGGCATCGATCACGCCGCGGTTGATGGGGTCCAGCACGATGATGGAATCGTTGTTCATGCGCAACGTGGAGGCCGCATCCATCCAGAGCCCGTCCCAGCCGCGGTTGCGCAGCTCGGTGTGCACGCGGGAGGTGTAATCCCCGCCCTGTGCCGTGACAATAATGGGAAGTTTCGCCAGAGTGTCAATATCAAAGGCGTCTTCGAGTTTGCCGGTGTCGCCGCCGGTAATCGCCGGGGCAGCGCCGCCGGCGTTCGAGGTGGAGAAGAAGACGGGGTTGATATCGCCGAAGTCGCCTTCGTCCTGCATACGCTGCACCAGGACGGAACCGACCATGCCGCGCCAGCCGACAAGGCCGACGGAAGGAACACTGTTATTGGTCATGCCCCAAGTTTACGGTGGAGGGGCAAACCGGCGGCAAATCCGTGTCATCTGATGAACACGTACGACGGCGTGACGCACCACCGCGGGAAGGTACCTCCGCGCGCGGGCATCTTCGACGGCAAAGCTTAACGGGTGTAGTTTCCCGGCCGGGGGTTCTCGGCAAGCATGGGCGTCCCGGACGGCGTGGGCAGGCCCCGCTGATGGCGCAGGAGCGTGGCCTTGGCCTCGATGAGCAGATAGCGACCCACGACCACAAGGATGAGCAGGGAGAGCCCGAACCCGAACCACAGGCCCCCGTGGACGCCTCCGGGATTCTCCCTGGCGCTGCCCACTATGGCGAGGACCATCATGACGTTCAAAAAGAGCAGGGCTGCGGTTGCTACTACCCAGCCCCAAACAGTTCGAATCACCGGCCCCTGTCCACCCCGCCACACGCCGTACTCCTCGGGCAGGTAGCTGACCAGCTCGCCATTGTTGGCGCGTACAAGGTAACGCTTTTGGCCGCTGGCAATTGCCGCATCGTGCCACGCTATAGCTTGGGCGTCGCGCAGTTTCCGCTGGTCGTGCTTCTCGCGTTTCTCGCGCTGCTTCTGGTGCCAGTGCCGGTCACGCTCCGCCTTGGATCTCATCCGGACTACTTATTCTTGCGCGGCACGCGGGCGGCGCTGAGCCACGTCTGCCGGCGGTTGGCAACACTGAAGGTCCAGGGCACTGCCATGACTATTCGGCCTCAAATTCGGTCTCGCCCTTGGCCCACAGCGTGATGCGGTATTCGGTGCCGTTCTTGGCTCTCAGCCACCCCTCGGCCGGGGTCGCGCCACGGAACGCCCAGTCCGGACCCAGCCCCGGCGCCTGCGTATCCCCGGCGACATCGGTGTTGATGACGGTCACGACGGCAACATTGCAGTGCTCCTGTGCCTGCGCGTACACCTGCCCGCCACCAATGACCCACACCTCGTTGCCGCCGGGGGAGAACTGCGCCTCAACGAGCGCCTCCTCCAGTGAGTCAAGCACGACGGCGCCACTAGCCTCGGGCGTCGCGCCCCACCCCTCCTGTCGGGTCACCACGATGTTGGTGCGGTTCGGGAGTGGACGGAACTTGTCCGGGAAGGACTCCCAGGTGCGCCGGCCCATGACCACGGGGTGTCCCTCGGTGACGCGCTTGAAGTGGGCCATGTCCTCGGGCAGCTGCCAGGGCATGCCTCCGTCGGCGCCGATCACTCCGGTGTTGGTCTGTGCCCAGATCATGCCCACAATGGGCTGGCTGAAGCGGTAGCTCTTGGGGGTGCTCATACGGCGATCGGTGCCTTAATCGTCGGGTGGTGCTGGTAATCGACCAGCTCGAAGTCTTCAAAAGTGTAATCGAAGATGGAGTCCGGCTTCCGGGTGAAGCGCAGCTTCGGGTACGGGTACGGCTCACGCGTGAGCTGCTCGGTGACCTGCTGAACGTGGTCGTCGTAAATGTGCACGTCGCCGCCGGTCCAGATGAACTCGCCCGGTTCCATGTCGAGTTGGTGTGCCACCATCATGGTCAGCAGTGCGTACGAGGCGATGTTGAACGGGACGCCCAGGAAGGTGTCGGCCGAGCGCTGGTAGAGCTGGCAGCTGAGCTTGCCGCGGCCATCCTCGGTCGGGGCAACATAGAACTGGAAGAAGGCGTGGCACGGAGGCAGCGCCATGTTCTTCAGCTCACCGACATTCCAGGCCGAGACGATGTGGCGGCGGGAATCCGGGTTGTTCGCCAGCGAGTCCATGACGGCGGCAATCTGGTCGATGTGTTCCCCGTCCGGCGTAGGCCAGGAGCGCCACTGGACGCCATAGATGGGACCCAGCTCGCCGGCGTCGTCTGCCCATTCGTTCCAAATCTTGACGCCATTTTCCTGTAGCCACGCCACGTTCGAATCGCCGCGCAGGAACCACAACAGCTCCATCGCGACCGACTTGAAATGCACGCGCTTCGTGGTGATGAGCGGGAAACTCTCGCTGAGATCAAAGCGCAGCTGGCGGCCAAAAACACTGCGCGTACCAGTGCCGGTGCGGTCCGATTTCGCGGTGCCGGTCGCCAAAACATCGCGGAGCATATCTTCGTACGGGGTCTCAATAGTCACGGGTTTAGTCTACTTCCCTCGTTGGTTGAGTCTTCCCTGCAGCACTGTGACGATGGTTGCGTCGGCCAGCCCTGCCTGTTTCCCCTCCTTGATGAGATGTTCGACGGCGGCCATCACCTCCGCGGGCACGTCGGCGTGGTCGGCGGATTGGGCGACCACGGTTCCCTGCCGGCGATTCGTGGCGACACGTCCGGCGGCTTCGAGCTCCTTATAAGCCCGGGCCACAGTGCCGGCGGCGACGCCAAGGTCGGCGGCGAGGCTGCGGACGGTGGGCAGGCGCGTGCCGGGGCGCAGCTCTCCGATGGAGATGAGCGAGGAGATCTGCTTTTGGACCTGTTCGTACGGCGGGGTGGCCGTGGCCAGATCGATGACGATGCGTGCATCCACGGCAGGCTACCTGCTCACACTATGGTCATGGGCTGCCGTTGGCATGAAGTCGTGCGGGGTGAATCCCTTGATGGGGTAGAAACACAGCACGGCGGCCGTAACGAGGAAGGCTGTTCCCACAATGGCGAGAGAAGAATCTGCCGACGGCCCGCCATAAGTGGGTGCCGTGCCGAGATTGATGAGCACTGCTGCTAAAACGGCGAGCAAGCCTGCGGCCGATGTACGCATGATGCGGAAGAGGGAACGCCGGCGTAGCGTGCGGTCCAGCTGATCGGCTGCGTTGGTGAGACCGGGGCGGCGAATGACAACGCTGCCGGCTCCTGCCGTGACGCCAATGATGACGAGGGCACACAGCAAGGGTATGAGGAACTGGGGTGCGGAACGGCTAAAGCCGGGCCAGTCATACATCCCGCCCTTGTTGATGTTTGTTACGGCGATGAGGGCCGGGATGAGGGCAAGGCAGGCCGTGGTGGCAACGATCGCGAGACCGCGAGGGACTGCGGCCAAGAGCCGGTTGCGGGGGTTTCCGGGTCTGGTGTAGTTGTGTCGCAAGACCAGCTCTAGCCCCCAGTGGGCCAACAAGATAAACACGACGACGAGCGTGAGTGGGCCCAACCAGCCGAACCACTTTGTCGTCAGCAGGCCCACAAACAGGCCCGCTATTCCGAGCAGTGGACTGATGGATGCAAAGCTGTCGCTGAATCTGGCGACAGCGACGCCGTCACCTGCGGCGAGTTTTGTGGAACGAGCCGGGAGATACAGGGCGTTGTATCCGGCGTTTTCCGTGGGGGAGTCGAGGAAGGGAGGCTTCCACAACAACATCGCCACGAGGACCGCGATATTGGCCACGGCTAGCCAATTTGTGTAGGACAAGGTCAGCGAGCCTGGCATGGGCTGGACGAGATAGTTCCCGGCGATCGTCGCCAGACCAGACGCTACCGTGGCGCTCACACGTAAGAGCCGGTTGACGCCGATGATGCGCAAGGTCTTGTTCTGCTCGGGGGTGAGGGCCTCGAGGGATCTGCGAGAGGTAATGAGGCGCATGACCAGCAGGGTACCCGCCGCCAAGAGGAGTAAGGCGAGAGTCAGGGCGAGCGCAAGTGGTCCGCCGCTCATCCGCCCGGCCATATATGGGCTCTCGGCGCCGGGAACCGGGGTGGTGATGGCCGCAATCCCGGGAGTGGTGGCCACAAAGAGCATGACGGCTGCGCTGAAGAGGAACACGCCGAACGCAGTCCAGCCCAGGGCGGTGGGGATGTAGTCGCGCATCTTCCGGAACTCGAGGACGGCGACCCGCTTGGTGGCTTTCGGTGCGGGCCGCGTTGCCTGTCCAATGGCGTGGACGCTGACGACTGCCACTACGGGGGCAAAGATGGCAAACCACGGAACGGCATGCCAGGGAGTGGGGTAAAACATGTGGGGATCGTAGATGCCGGCGCGGTTGGCGCCGGCCAGGCTGCTGAACGCCCACGCGATGAGTCCTGTCCACAGGGCATGCCTGCGAATGTACTCAAGGGACTTTGCCGCAGCCTTGCTCCACACGAACATGCGCAGCGCCAGATAGGCCAGCACGGTGACCGCGACGCCGATCATCCCCATGAAGAAGAGGCGTTCCATCCAGTTGGTACCAAACATGCGTCCCCCAACGACTAACGATTCTTTGTACCGAGCGTACGGTACAAAGAATCGTCAGGGGAAGAGGATTACGCCTTTTGTGACTGCTTGGCTAGGAGGTCCGTGTGGTGAGCCTCCACGACGTTCGGGTGGGCGCGGAAACGGTAGCGAAGAGCGTTATCGCCGTAGGTCTCCAGAATGGGGCTATTGCCCGGGTCGGCAGAAACGCCGCGGGCCTTGGCTTGGAACTCCGGGCTGACGGCGAGCTGGGGCATGGTTGCATCCAGGGCCGGGTTGTAGAAGAACGGCAGGGAGATGCGATCCGTTCCGCGCAAGGGGGAGATGACGCGGTGCAGGGTGGCCTTGAGGTAGCCGTTCGTGGCCAGCTCCAACATTTCACCAATATTGACCACAAAGGTGCCGGGCACCTGAGGGGCGTCAATCCACTTGCCCTGGTATTCCACCTGAAGGCCGCCCTTTTCGGGTTCAACGAGGAGAAGCGTCAGCACGCCTCCGTCACGATGGGAACCCACGCCCTGAACGGGATCGGGGTTGGACTCACCGGGGTAACGGACGATCTTCAACAGGGGGAAGGCATGCTCGGCGAAAGCAGCATCGAAGGTGTCTTCAGGGGCTCCAAGAGAAACCGCAAGCGCTCGCAGGAGGTCCAGGGAGATGGAGCTGAGGCGGTCGGTCCATTCGGAAACAATAGCGCGCATCTCCGGGAGTGCTTCGGGCCAAAGGTTTGGGCCTTCAAGGCGCCAGTAGTCCGGCACGTCATCGCCGGGAGCAATCGTGTCGCGCTCGACGCCGATGTCGATCTGTTCGCGCCAGTCCACGCCGCCATCGGTGATTTCGCCACCCATGCGGGTGTAGCCGCGGAACTGAGGGCTGTACACATTTTCAACCGCGAGCTTGAGGTCTTCGGGGAGATCGAAGAAGCGACGCGAGATTTCCAGCATGGAGTCCGTCAGTTTCTGCGGAATGCCGTGGCCACTTAGGTAGAGGAAGCCAACCTCGTGCATAGCGTCGCGCAGTTCATTGCGGAACGCGGTGGCTTCTTCTGCTCCGGCGCTGAGGCGGGAGAAGTCGAGGATGGGCAGTGAATCTAGTGACGGCATGCTATATATCCTTTGCGGTGGCGTTGGCAAGCTGAACCTCTTATTCATCCCAACATTACGCAGCTTTTGTCCTCTATGACGAAGAACATGTCGAAATACTACGGTGGGCGCATGAAAAAGCCCCGGAACATCGCATTATGCGCTTGTTCCGGGGCTCAAGAGAGAGGATAGCCATCCTCCAAATCAACGCTGGGGACGATTAGTCGTCGAACGGTTTGTGCTGCTCCAGGGCGACGATCCGCCCCTGCTCCGCGTGTGAAACATGGACCAGCAGCACCTCCCCTGGTGTCAAGAAAGGATCCAAGGTTGGCAGGGACCGCGCCAATTCGGGCGTCATATGGTTGGCAAGCGCCGCAAGGATCGTCGGCAAGACGGGTCGGTGGGTACACACGGCCGTGGCGCTGTTCCGAGTCAGGAGCTTTTCAACGACGGCTTCAACCTTGGCCGGGTGCCGATTGTGATCGGCTTCCGTCAGCCACGGCACCACCTTCACCTTGGCCTTCGTGAGCTGGGCATAGGGTGAAATCGTTGAGATGCAGCGCATCCAACCACTCGTAAAGATCCGGCCAGGGTGCCACGACATCATCAAACGCTGGAGATACAAGGCCTGGCGTTTGCCGGTGGCCGCCAGTGGGCGTTCACCTTCCGCGCGGGTCCATGCAGAACGAGGCTTGGCCTTGGCATGCCGGACGATCAGTAGCGGCCACGTGTCCAAGGTTCCGGCCTCATACGCCGTCACCAGGGCTTCCAGCGGTTCCACATCCGAGGGGTTCGAGAGCAGACCGCGTGCCTTGTTGGGGCTGCACCACGCGATGGCGTCTACTTCTTTCCCGTCGGCGATGGCAGGCATGTCGTCGACGGAAGAAGCCCAGTAGTGCACCTGCTTCAGACCCGGCTTTACCACGTAACGAATGGGAGGCAGCGGGATGCCCAGGGTGATGGGTAGCCCCACCTCCTCGAGCACCTCGCGGACAGCGCACTCGGGCAAGGTTTCACCCTTGCCGAGCTTGCCCTTAGGCCAAGACCAGTCGTCGTAGCGCTGGCGGTGAATCAAAAGCACTTCGAGCTTCTTTTTCTTCACCCGCCAGCACAAGGCTCCAGCTGCGTAGACGGCGGCAACAGAGTCGACGTCGATAATTTCCTCTAGGTGTTCAGTCGTGCGCATTACCGGTGCAGTGTTGATCGCGGACGTGAACGGTTGGCGAGCAACCACGACTGGACATCAAGCAGGGGTTTTCCTTCAGCATCTTGGTGGTGGCGCTTCCATTCGCCCTCATTATCAAGGTGCCAGCTAGCGGTCGCCGGATCGAGGTAGCGAGTGAGGAGCGAGTTCACCTCGGAGATATCGTCCTTGTTGGAAAGCCGCACCAGCGCCTCAACACGGCGGTCAAGGTTGCGGTGCATCATATCGGCCGAGCCGATGTAAACCAGCGGATCTCCGCCGTTGGCGAAGGTGAAGACGCGTGAGTGTTCCAGGAAGCGCCCCAGCACGGAGCGGACGGTGATGTTTTCGCTCAAACCGGGAACTCCCGGACGCAGGGAGCAAATGCCACGCACGATCACACCGACCTCCACACCGGCCTGTGAAGCGCGGTACAGGGAGTCGATGATGGCCTCATCAACCATGGAGTTGACCTTGATGCGGACGCTCGCGGGCAGCCCGGCCTTCTTGTTGGCAATTTCGGCGTCGATGCGCTCGATCAAACCGGAGCGTACGGAACGCGGTGCAACCAACAAGCGGTCGAAGGAGGTCTTGGGTGCGTATCCGGAGAGCTGGTTGAACAGCTTCGAGAGATCTTCACCGACTTGGTTATCGGCGGTGAGCAAACCAAGGTCCTCGTAGTACCGTGCCGTACGAGGGTGGTAGTTACCCGTTCCGATGTGGCAGTAGCGGCGCAGGCCGTCCTGTTCTTGACGCACCACCAGAGAGAGCTTGCAGTGCGTCTTGAGGCCCACGATGCCGTACACCACGTGCACGCCGGCCTGCTCTAGCTTGCGAGCCCAAGAGATGTTGGCCTGCTCGTCAAAGCGTGCCTTGATCTCCACAAGTGCCAGGACCTGCTTGCCGGCTTCGGCAGCATCGACGAGTGCATCGACAATGGGGGAGTCGCCCGAGGTGCGGTACAGGGTCTGCTTGATAGCACGGACCTTGGGATCGGCTGCGGCTTGTTCCAGAAAGGCCTGAACCGACGTTGAGAACGCGTCGTAGGGGTGGTGCAGGAGAATGTCACGACGGCGCATGGCAGCAAAGACGTTGGCAGCCTTGGACGTTTCCGAGGCGTTCAGGTCACGGGAGGTATGAGCCACGTGCTTGGGGTAGCGAAGATCCGGACGGTCAATGCCGCCAATGATGGACAAGCCGCGCAGATCCAGGGGAGCGGGGAGGAAGTACACCTCGTCCTCGTCTACATCGAGTTCGCGCACCAACAGCTCGAGAATGCTCGGGTTGATATCGGTGGCGACCTCGAGACGAACCGGCGGGCCAAACTTACGGCGCAACAGTTCTTTTTCGAGGGCCTGCAGGAGGTTCTCGGCGTCGTCCTCTTCTACCTCGAGATCCTCGTTGCGGGTCACGCGGAAGGTGTGGTGCTCCACAATCTCCATGCCGGGGAAGAGCTGGTCCAGGTGCTGGGCGATGACTTCTTCCAAAGGGATGAAGCGGGCAACACGACCAGGGGTCGTGCCGGCTCGCGGGCCATCCAAAGAGACTAGTCGTTCCAACAGATCCGGGACCTTCAAACGTGCAAAGAGTTCCTTGTCGCTGACCGGGTTACGCACCACAACGGCCAGGTTCAGGGAAAGCCCGGAGATGTACGGGAACGGGTGGGCCGGATCCACCGCGAGCGGGGTGAGGATCGGGAAGATCTTCTCGGCAAACATCTTCGAAAGCTGGATCTTGGAGGGATCGTCGAGCTCGTCCCAATGCACTAGGTGGATGTGCTCGTAGGCCAGGGCCGGACGGATCTGGTTGGCGAAAACATGCGCGTGCCGCGACTGCAGATCGTGCGCTGCGTCGCTGATCTGCTCCAGCACCTCCATGGGGCTCAACCCGGCGGGGGACGGCACAGCCAGGCCGGCGGCGATGCGGCGCTTGAGGCCGGCCACGCGAACCATGAAGAACTCGTCAAGGTTGGAGGCAAAGATGGACAGGAAGTTGACCCGTTCCAGCAGCTGCAGATCGGGGTCTTCAGCCAATTCCAGCACGCGGGCGTTGAACGCCAGCCAGCTCAGTTCCCGGTCGAGGAAACGGTCAGGGCTGATATCGCCCTCGGGAATGAGCGTTGGCTCAAAATCCGGGATCTCAATGCGGTCCTGGGTTGCCCGGGAAGCAGGGACTTCGCCGGCGCTAAATCGTTCCCGACCATTAGCCACAGCTAGCGTCGCGGTTCCTTTGTATTCACGCTTCATCAACAAGTCCTCATAGTTGGTAATGCTTTGTATCAAGCCTACAAGCCGCAGCGGCTGAATATTATGCCGACATGGGTCCGTACATAACATCGGAATCCCACTTGGTGAATCCCAGCTTGCGGTAGAGCGCCACAGCAGCCTCGTTGTCCGCGTCAACGTACAGCATAATGGCGCTCAGCCCGGCCTGATGGAGGTAATCAATGCCTTGCCGGGTCAACACCTTGCCCAAGCCCAAACCCTGTGCTGCCGGTGTCACGCCCACGACATACACCTCGCCAATCGCCGCCTGACTGCCCCGCGCCGGGTGGACCTTGGTCCAGTGGAATCCCAGGATCTCATCGGCCTCGTTGACAGCCAGGAAGAATCCCGCGGGATCAAACCAGTCCTCGGCCATGCGGGCCTGCAAATCGGCCAGGGTCATGGCCCCTTGCTCCGGGTGATGCGAGAACGCCGCGGCATTGGCCGCCAACCAGGCCTGCTCGTCCTGGTGCGGGACAAATGTCCGCAAGGTCACGCCGTCGGCCGTTAATTGGTGAGAGACAGACTCTCCAGCGGACGACGGCGTCTGCCGGACTAAGCGCATGCGCCACAGTTCCCGGACGGCACGGTATCCGTAGCTGGCTGCCAGATCGGCGGCGGCCTCGTGATCGCCATGGGACCAGGCCTTGATACCTTGCAAGCCGCGAACCTCGACAAGCTTGTTGGCCAGAATGGCGCCGACTCCCTCGTTCCGGTAGGAGGGGTGCACGGCGATCTCGAGTACCCCTTCGCTGCCGTTGCCGACCACAACCGCGACGCCGGCCAAATCCTCACCCATCGAGGGGGAAGCGTTTTCGGGGGCGTAGGTCAAGAGGGTGAGCACCGAATGCGGGCCGGCCGTGGTGGCCTTGAGCTCCACCAGGGTTTGCTCGGAAAAGGGCGGATTGCCATCGGCACTCTCGGCCGCGTCGATCACGGTCTGGATCTCACGCAGGAGCTCGGCTCCGGGTGCGCCAGATACCACGGTCACTGGCCAGTTGTCAGTCTTTGCGGGGCTCATGATGACAGCCTAACGGGGGTAACTGCGCGAAGGCGAGACTCGATGTTCACAGACCGTGTCGCCGACGGGTGCGAGCGAGGCAATTTGCGTGCTGCGGCATGGGTGGCATAGAGTTTGGGAGCAGCATGGCTCGGTTTCATATCGGCTTCTGCCATCGAGGGGGATGCACCAGTGGGGTGTGCTCGATACGTTCGACCCGTATGTCCTCCACCAAAGAGTAAGGCCCGATTCCATCAAGGAATCGGGCCTTACTTGTTGTCCGCCCCAGAGTGGTGCCGCTTAGGCGTCGGTGAGGGCGTCGTCGGTGATCTGCGAAACGGTGAGTCGGTAGCCCACATTGCGGACGGTGCTGATTAAGTTCTCGTTTTCGGAACCGAGCTTGGCCCGCAGGCGACGGACGTGCACGTCAACCGTTCGGGTGCCTCCGTAGTAGTCGTATCCCCAGACTTCGTTGAGTAGCTGCGCCCTCGTGAAAACGCGGCCCGGGTGCTGGGCGAGGTATTTCAGAAGTTCAAATTCTTTGTACGTCAGGTTCAAGACGGTGCCATGGACGCGGGCCGTGTAGCTATCTTCGTCGATAACGATGCCGGAGGCGTGAATTTCTTGATTCGAGTCATCGTCACTGTTCGCGGCACGGGTGACGGCAAGCCGGATGCGGGCCTCAACCTCGGCGGGGCCGGCAGAATCGAGAATGACATCATCGGCGGCCCACGAGGCCGTAACGGCGGCCATACCACCCTCGGTGAGGACCAGTACCAGGGGAACGTTGATCCCGGTCGCCCGCAGCAACTGCGTCAAGGAACGGGCGCCGGCCAGGTCCTTGCGCGCATCAACCATGATCAGATCTGAGGGCTTGGCATCCAGCAGGGCAGTGGGGACCGCGGGGAGGATGTGGACGGTGTGGCTCAAAAGTTCAAGGGCAGGCAGAACATCCACGGAGCTTCCGTGGTTGTTGGTCAGCATTAAGATCTGCGACATGACTTCCTAACAAAGTGCTTATTACGCGCATCTTTGAGCGACGAAACAACTGCATATCCTGCATGAGTGGGGTCGCCCAAAAACATCCGACGCCTCGCCCGTAGGGTTGTTCCACAGTGTACCGGCAGAACTAAGGCAGGATTGATCTGTGAAGTCATCTGCAGCCGGAGTTGTTGGAATCGTCGCCCTTGCACTAGTAGTGCAGGGGCACCATGTGGGAATCGGATATGTGGTGGGTGTCAGTGCTGCCCTTTCGGTCATCTTTGGCTTCGGTTGGCCCCATTATTTGGGGATCCCTGCGAAGAAAACACTCGGCACCATCATTGCCCTCACCGGGGTGGGTGCGTCGTTGAGTGTGGGTCTGGCCGTAGGCCCTGACTATTTGATGTGGACGCCGATCTACATTGCCCTAGGATTTGGCGCCATCATGGTCGTCCAGATCATCCGCGGCACGGGACAAAAGCATCGTTTGGAATCCACTCTTGGTGCTGGCGCCGGTGTCATCATCGCGGGGTTCGCCTGCGGTTGGGTCGCTTCGCTGCGTTATCTGGGGGAACCCGGGCTGACCCTCATTGTGGGAATTAGTGCCGCCGTTGCCCTGCTGGCGGGGATGCTGCCGTGGCCTGAACGAATCGTTGCCCCTTTGACCATTGCTCTCGCGGGGTTGGCTGGCCCGCTGGCTGCCTTGATCTTTTCCGATGTGCGGATTCTTCCGGCCATGGCTCTGGGTGTCCTGGCCGGCGCTGTCATTGCGGCCTTCCATCGCCTCCGAACACTATCCCAGCCGACGGGCAACTGGTTGAGTCTTATCTCCGCCGCGCTCGCCCCGCTTTTGCCCTTAGGCTCGCTGTTGTACTTCGTGGAAAAGCTACTTCTGCGCTAGACCTTCGAGGTAATCCTCTCCGATCCGTGAAAAACGCGGCCAGAACATTGTTAGGATGGCACCATGAGCGTACTTGCCTTCGAAATTTTCTTTATCTGCCTCTTGGCTGTGGCCGGCGTGACCATGGCATGGTTTGCTGGACTGGTGGTGTGGCGTCTCTTCAAGGGTCAGCAGTAATCTGCCGTGGCCATTGAGATTCCCACAGACCTAACGCCGGAACTGGTCCCGCTGTCATGGCTGCTTGGTACCTGGACGGGTGCTGGCCGCCTTGGTGCCGGTGAAGACGATTCTGAACACTTCACCCAAACAGTCACCTTTGCCTCCAACGGTCTGCCCTACCTGCAGTACAAGGCCGAGTCCTGGCTGACGGACGAGGCTGGCACTGTCTTGCGTCCACTCTCGGTTGAGACTGGATTCTGGCAACTGGATCGGCCATTAAACGAGTCCGACGGCGGACCCGGCCTGATCCCGGCCGATATCGTCCCAGCCCTGCGCACCGCCGATGATGTTGAAGCCCTGCGCAATGCTGACGGCGGATTCGACATCATGGTCAATATTGTTCACCCCGGCGGTATCTCCGAGTTGTACTACGGGGCCATCAAGGGGCCGCAGATTCAGCTATCCACCGACGCCGTCATGCGCGGAGCCGGAGCGAAGGCCTACACGGCCGCAACCCGCATCTTCGGGCTCGTCAATGGCGATCTTTACTGGCGCTGGGATGTTGCCGCACACGGCAAGTCCCTTGCGGCTCACGCCTCCGCTGCACTTCGTAAGGCAGCTTCCTAAATTTCATACATCCGTTGACTTGTCAGATAAGGCCGCTTTGAAGCATTCAAAGCGGCCTTATCTGACAAGTCAACGCTGCATAGTGACCTCGCTGGCCGGAATAGCCCGCGAGAAGAAGGCGTTGGAATCGTTATGAGCTATTTGAGTCCCCTTTTGAACCGATCAGGCGCCGTGCAAGCAGGTGGCCTCGATGCCGGAGTTGCTGCCCACTACGGCGACCCCAACCGTGAGCAGCGCCTACTGGCCGGTTACCTCGGGAAGCCGGGGTCCGCCGTGGTGGATCTTTCCCATCGTGGCGTCATCACCGTCACCGGGCCGGACCGACTGAGCTGGCTCAATACCTTGTCCTCGCAATCGTTGACCCAGCTACCGGCCGGCGTCAGCACCGAGCTGTTGCTGCTGACGATCCAGGGCCGAATCGAGTTTGATGCCCGGGTGATTGACGATGGTGAAACCACGTGGCTCATCGTGGAAACCGCCGAAGCGGAGCCGCTCGCAACCTGGCTCAACTCCATGAAGTTCATGCTGCGCGTGGAGATCGCCGATGTTTCCGCGGATTGGGCTGTGCTGGGCTCCGTCACGGACGTTCCCGAGTGGAACGAGCTGCTCGTGTGGGTTGATCCGTGGCCTCAGGTTGGTGCCGGTGGATACAGCTATGCGGCGATCGACGAGGCCGAACACCCGGGCCTGGAACGTCCCTGGCGTGAGTACCTGGTTCCTGCTGCCACGCTGGAAGAGACGTTGGGTGGCCGGTCGCTGGCTGGCGTATGGGCCGCCGAGGCACTGCGTGTGGCCGCCTGGCGTCCGCGCCGTGGTGCCGAGACAGACGAGAAGACCATCCCGCATGAACTAGACCTCTTGCGGACGGCCGTTCACCTGGTCAAGGGTTGCTATAAGGGCCAGGAAACCATCGCCCGCGTTCATAACCTCGGGCATCCGCCGCGCCGTCTGGTGTTCTTGCAGCTCGATGGATCGCTCCACACCTTGCCCGCACCCGGTAGCCAGGTGCTCTTGGAAGACCGTGTGGTGGGAACTGTCACCTCGGTGGCGCAGCACTACGAAATGGGTCCGATCGCCTTGGCGCTCGTGAAGCGTTCCCTCGATCCAGATGCCGTGCTGAGCGTCAACGACGACGGCGAGCTGTACCCTGCCAATCAGGAACTCATCGTTGCAACCGATGCCGGTCAGGTCGTGGGTCGGCAGTCAGGATTCTTGCGCACTCCGCGCTAGCGCCTGCGCATTCATTGCGTTTCACCTCTCACCTCGGATTCCTTGCGCTCCATTATTCCGCATGGAATAATTCTTGTGGAATAGGATGAGGGGAATCGCAAGAATGGCACAAATTAAGCCGCTGACGCCATTGGGTATTTCGGCGTTGGGACTTCTCATCGAACGGCCCATGCATCCGTATGAGATGTATCAGGTCCTCATGCAACGTCATGAGGACCGGATCGTCAAGGTCCGCCCCGGCACGCTGTATCACGCGGTAGCTCGGCTGGCAGTTGACGGTTTGGTGGAACCGGTGAGTACGGAACGCGATGGTAATCGTCCAGAACGCACCACCTATGCCATCCTTCCGGCAGGCAGGGTTGCACTCCGAGCCCGCATCGAAGATTTGTTATCGACGCCCATCAATGAGTATCCGTGTTTTCCCCAGGCTTTGGACGAGGCGCACAACCTGCCGGCTGACTCCGTTGTCGAACTTCTCGAACATCGTCTGGCCCTCTTGCAAGAGCAACTGAGTGAGCTGGAAATGGGTGTTGCGAAGGCTTTGGCTAAAGGTATTGAGCCACGATTCTTGGTCGACGCCGATTATCAACAAGTCTTGCTGAACGCCGAAATTCGGTGGCTTGGCCAGCTGTGTGGCGACATTAGCTCCGGGGCTTTGCCCTGGTGAAAATGCTGCTCCCACGTACGAATCTAGATTAAGGAACTCCATGGAAACCGTGGAAAAACCGTGGCCCGCGCTATGGGCACTCGTACTGGGATTCTTCATGATCCTGGTAGATTCAACTATCGTCTCGGTGGCCAATCCCAAGATCATGGAGGGCCTGAATACCGACATTAACTCGGTCATTTGGGTGACCAGTGCTTACCTCCTGGCCTATGCGGTGCCGTTGCTCGTGACCGGCCGCCTCGGGGATAAGTATGGTCCCAAGAATTTGTACCTCATCGGCCTGTTGGTCTTCACCCTCGCATCCCTGTGGTGCGGTCTCTCGGGCGATATCAGCACGCTGATCATTGCCCGTGTGGTGCAAGGGCTCGGGGCTTCCATGATGACCCCGCAGACCATGGCCATCATCACGCGTATCTTCGCCCCGGACAAGCGTGGACCGGCCATGGGCCTCTGGGGTGCCACTGCCGGTGTCGCCATGCTGGTGGGCCCCATTGCCGGTGGCCTTCTCGTGGATGGCATGGGCTGGGAATGGATCTTCATTGTCAACGTGCCGGTGGGTATTGTCGCATTTGTGCTCGCATGGAAGCTTGTGCCCAAGCTGCAAACGCACGAGCATAAATTTGACCTGCTCGGCGTGGCCCTGAGTTCTATTGGTTTGTTCCTGCTGGTCTTTGGTATTCAAGACGGCGAGAAGTACAACTGGGGCACCATCGCCGGGCCGCTCTCGGTTTGGAGCATGATCATCGCCGGAATCGTGTTCCTCGGGGCCTTCATCTGGTGGCAGGCAGTCAATAAGGGGGAGCCACTGATCCCCCTGTCACTGTTCAAGGTTCGCAATTTCTCCTTGGCCAATATCGCCATCACCACCATGGGCTTCAGCGTGACCGCCATGAGCCTTCCGCTGTTCTTTTACTACCAATTGGTCCGCGGAATGACACCCACCGAGTCGGCCCTCATGATGGTTCCCATGGCCGTGTTCTCGCTGATCTTGGCACCCGTCGTCGGGAAGCTGGTCGACAAGGTGAATCCGCGCTATGTCGCCTGCACGGGCTTCATCTTGATGTCCATCTCCTTGTTGTGGACGGCCTCGCTCATGAGCCCCGACACCGCGATCTGGCTGTTCCTGCTTCCGAGCGGCCTTTTGGGTATTGCCAGTTCGGGCATTTGGGCCCCACTGTCGACGACGGCGACTCGCAACCTTGCGCCGCGTGAGGCCGGCGCTGGCTCCGGAATTTACAACACGACTCGCCAGATTGGCTCGGTTTTGGGCAGTGCTGCCATTGCCGCTTTGATCGCCGGTCGTCTGGCCGCGGAACTACCAGCTGGTGCCGCCGGTGGAGCCTCCGGCGCGGCAGGTCAGATCCCCGAATTCCTGCGGGCCGGCTATTCCACGGCCATGGCACAGTCGACGCTGCTGCCTGCGGCCGCGGTGATCTTGGGTGCCGCGGCAGCCATCATGTTCGCCAAGCCGCGTTCAGTGGATGCTATCTATTCGGACTTTGAAGGGAAATCCGAGTCTGCAGCCCGGCAACGCTAAGCCCCAGTGAGGCTGCCAGGGCATGAGCGGGTGCGTTGTTGATATCGGCCTGCCATTGCACGATGAGTCCGGCGGCTAAAGCTTCATGCGCCGCGATACTGGTGGCCAAACGGCCAAGGCCTTGCCGCCGGGACTCTGGGGCTACCAGAGTCCCGAGGCGAGCCAGCAATCCTTGGTACTCCCCGTAGGCACTACAGGCGAGGGGTTCGGCGTCGGACTCTCCTGAATCCATAATGGTAAAGCTATGAGCCAGCCGGACTAGGCCCACCTCGTTGACATCGTCCGGCGGGCAGAGTGCCTCCAGCGCACTGATTGGCTCCAATCCGGTGGAGACATGGACGGTGTCCTCGGGCTGATGCAGCTCTAAATCATCGGCGTAGTAGAGCGCCTCGGTGCCAAAGCCCTTGCCGCTATAGTCCCTCGTCAGGCGCATCATGGTCGCATGATCACTGAGTTCGTCGTCGCTAAGAGCCTCCGCCGCGGCCAGCAACTCGGCAGGTCCAGTGAGGACAGCTTTGTCCCACAAGCGCAGGAACGTGAGTGTTGGGGCATCTGTGGCATGGGTGATCCGCGACCCGTCGGCCGCGACAAGGAGCGAATCTGCGGGCAGTTGCAGACCGCGTTCCCAAGCCAAGAAAACGATGGGCGCGGACGAAAGGTCAAAGGTCATGGCTTCAACGGTAGCGCCTGAAGAAAACTTGTGTGAATGCTGCGGGTCACCGGCCGCACACTCTATGACCTGAATCACTAAACGAGTGACTAACTCTCAAAATAGAGTGGTGGAACTCAAAAAGTAGAGTGATTACCACTCGAGTTTTCCTCTCACGCTTCTCCCTACGATGGTTGCGCGCACCTTGCGCCGACAATTATCTCTCTGGGGGAGTGACATGCTTTTTAATTCGTTTGCCCAACGCCGGTCCGACGGCCGGCATTATTCTGGGCCTGCGAAATCGGGGTCTCAAACAGTCGCTAAGCGGATTTCCGCGGGCATCCTTGGGCTCGCCCTGCTGGCCAGCATCGGAGCTGGTGCGGTTGTCTCAGACCCAGCACAAGCAAACACACCCGATGCCACGGCATCGGCCACTCCCGGTGTGGCTCAGACGGTGGAGAGTAATGAAGCTCCTGTGATGGCTACGACGACGGAAGCTGCTGTCGAGTCGCCCCTGACGGCGACGGCAACTGTGACCCCGGAGGAAGAAATTCCCCAGGCCGACGACAGTGAAGCCGCTGCTGCGGCCAGTGCCGAAGCGATCGTTGTTGAAACTCCCAAGACTCCCGTGCGTGCCGCCAAGGAAGCGCCGCTAGCGCAGCTTTTAGCTGCTCCTGCCGTGAGGTTGAGCTGTGCTTCTGGAATTGTCTACACGACAGATACCAGTGGAGTTATCCGCCGGGTCAACACCGCCACTGGTGCGCAGACCACGGTAGATACCATTCAGGCTTCAGGGCAACTCCTTAACGGTTTGGCGCTCACGAAGAATGCCAATTTTGCTTACGCAGTCGGCACACAAGCAATCCGGGGAAACAGGGATCCCGAGAACGTTGGTGACGTGACTGTGTACCAGTATGAATCGTCAACGGGAAATACTACGGCCCTCAATGGTGCCCAAAATGTAGCCATTACCTTTCAGAACTTCGTGATGGGTGGAATTAATCCGAAGACTGATATTTATTACTACGGCCGTGTTGTTGGTGCGACGCTCGAACTCTACGCTTTCAATACTCAGAGCGGCACGAATATTGGCAAAGTAGGATCTTTCAACGTACCCGCCGACTCCCGTGGAACGAACCGGGTCAATGGTGACTTGGTTTTCAGCTCCGAGGGCATCATGTATTTCGTTGCCAGCGCAGAGTCAACGGCAACTGATTCAAACATTCTGATGCGGGTGAATCAAACACTTCCAACAACGGCAGGCAATACTGCATTAACTGCTTCGAAGATTACGAACCTGAACATCAACAACCAAGCGAAGCAGTTCAACGGGATTGCTTTCGACGGAGGCCATCTTTTCCTTGATACCTCTGCCGGAGAGCTGTTCAAGGTAGATCCCAGCAGCGGCAACGTTGTAACATCTCGTTCGAATGTCTTGAGCGCTCCTGTTGATATGGCTTCATGCCAGTACAACAACACGCTTCTGGTGCAGAAGAACATTGTTGACCGGGTCGTCAGTGCCGATCAATTCATCATGAAAGCAGCAGTTGGCGGCACGTTGATCGGCACTGACGGAACCACAACAGGATCCACCGCCGGTCTCCAGACAGCCGACGGTACCTTCGGATCAAGCGTTCCGATCAGTGGAAGTGTCATCACAATCAGCGAGACTGGGACGGTCGGAACTAATCTATCCAACTATTCCTCGACCTGGAGCTGCACCGACCAGGGTGGTGCTGCAGTGGGCTCCGGAACGGGTACTTCGGGTTCATTTACTTTTCCTCCCCAGGAAACCAGTGGCGTGAACGTCAAGTGCATCTTCACGAACTCGCCGAAGAGCTCTCAGGTCACGGTCACGAAGACCTGGGTTAATGCTGTGACTGGCGACACCGCAGGCTTCACCGCCAATACCGCGACAGGCACGTCCGTGGCATCCACTAGCGGCAATGTCATCACGGCCAATTTCTACCAGGGAACCATGGTTAACGTGGCCGAGGTTCTCGGCGCGGCTAACAAGGGTATCTATGCCACCACTCTCAAGTGCACGAATGCCGAGGGTGCACCAGTGACGCAAGGGACCCTGACGGGCTCCTTTAGGCTCGGCGCCAGCAACGTCACCTGTGCTTATGTGAATACGAATACGCCAGCCTCGATCGTCGTCGACAAGAAGTGGATCGTTGACGGGGTTGCCTATGACAACGGCAAGCAGCCTTCCGGTATCTCCGCAGCGCTGACGCTGACCGGTCCCGGCGCTGCCGGTGCCACGGCACAGGGATGGGCCACCGCACGCACGGGGTACTTTGCGGGCGATAACGTCTCTATCGCCGAGACCATGAGTATTGACCCGCAGATGCGGTGCACGCTGACCAAGTCAGCACTGACGCTCGCCAACGGAACAACAGTCTCGAACACGCTTCCTTCAAACGTGGTGTTGGCTGCCGGGTCCAATAGCTATCTCGTCACTAACACGGTGGATTGCCGCACGGAGCTGACCTTGCTGAAGTTCATCGACGGTAGCAACGGCACCAAGCTGTCCCCGAGCGACTTCACCTTGACGGCTACTCCCAGTAGCGGAACAGCCTTACAGGTTCCCGGTGCAAATACTGTGACGGCGGCGAATACGAAGGTTGTTCCTGCTGGAACTGCATACACCTTGAGCGAGTCAAGCCCCACCCAGTTCGCTTATCAGCAACTGAGTTTGCAGCGGTACACCGGAGTGGTGAATGCCAACGGCACGCTCGCCGACCCCACTGCGTGGGTAGACGCCGCGGCGACAAATGTCTCTGTTCCGCGCGGACACCACGAGATTTACCGCTTCGTGAACGCCAGCGTCCCTGCTTTCACTCTTCCGCTAACTGGCGGTTCGGGATCTTCGCCTTACCTGCTGGTGGGAGGTGGCCTGCTGGTTTTGGCCGTCCTGGCTGCCGCATGGGTCATCGCGAGAAGGGTTAGGTCTAATCGATCATGACTCGCTGTGGCATAGCCACCCTCTGAACTTTCCATATTTTTCAAAGCTTTACTCACACCTTGATTAGGAAACCTCTCATGTCAAAAGCACTCAATCCCTTCACCCGGCGGCTTACCGCTGGTATCGGCATCGCCGCCATTGCGGCCGCAACAATGTTTGGCAGCATGCTCCCAGCCAGCGCAGCCGATACGACTCCGGGCCCCGGAAATATCGACAATGCGATTAGCAAGTCACTGACAATCCACAAGTTCGCGCAGCCCGCGACTGTGGGAACCGCGCCTGACGGAACGGAGCTCCCGAGCTCCGCGACGAGCGGCCTAGACGCCTTGAATGGTGTGAAGTTCAAGGTTGAGAAGGTCAATAATATTGACTTGAGCACCAATGAGGGCTGGGCTCAGACGGTTGGTTTGACCCCCGGTGCCGTAGCCGCAGCGGATCTTACGTTCGTTGCCGAAGCCGCGACCGTCAACGGTGTTGTCACTTTCCCGAACCTCGCTAAGGCGGTGTACCTGGTGACCGAAACCGACCCGGGTGCCAACAACATTGCCTTTGCCGCCAAGCCGTTCTTGGTGACCTTGCCGCTTCCCAACAAGAGTGACAGCTCCTGGATCTACGATGTTCATGTTTACCCCAAGAACTCCATCACCGAGTTGTCGAAGACTGTAGATGACTCCACTGGAACTGGCCTTGGAACTGACGTGAAGTGGTCCATCGCTGCCAAGGTTCCCGCCAAGTCCGAGGGCAATGCCCTTGAATCCTTTGCCATCTCCGATACCCTCGATTCACGCTTGAGCTACAAGAGCGCCACCGTCACCTTGGATCCGGCAAGCTCGGCTTTGGTTCTGGACACTGACTACACGATTGATACGACGACGACTCCCGGCACGGTACTCATCAACTTCACGCCTGCCGGCCTTGCCAAGCTCGTTCCCGGCGCAACGGTCAACGTCTCCTTGGTCACCACCGTTGTCTCGCTGGGCGGCGTCTCGGGTGTCATCGAAAACAAGGCCGTTAGCTTCATCAACGACAGCAGCTTCACCTCCAACACGGTCAAGACCGTGTGGGGTAACGTCATCATCCACAAGGTAGCTGCCAACGATGAAAGCAAGTCCCTGACTGGCGCTGAATTCCAGGTCTACACAAGCGAAGCCGATGCCAAGGCAGGTACCAACCCGGTAGTTGTCTCCGGTACCTCCACCTTTACCTCAAACGCTAGCGGAATCGTTCAGATCGACGGCTTGCGAGCCACCGTGAACGGCACCGACACCGTAGTTGACTACTGGCTCGTTGAGACCAAGGCTCCGGCCGGTTACACGGTTGCCGGCGATGCCAGCAAGAGCAACCCGAAGAAGTTCTTCGTTGCTCAGGGCAAGGTCGCAACGACCATCGACATCACGGTTGCTAACCCGCAGACCCCGCCGTTCATGCTTCCCCTCACGGGTGGCCCGGGAACCGTGGCCTTCATGATCGTAGGACTGGGCCTGTTGTCCATCGCCGGTGGCGTGGCACTTCGCAAGCGCAGCACCCGCAGCGTTTCGCAGATCTAGTAACTCCCGCTGTACCCGGGGAGAGCCGCTGACAGTGTCTCTCCCCGGGGCCTTGACCTAGGAGTTTCGCCCACTATGGGACGACATGCCATGCAGGAATATCTCACCCCGGTGAGCAACTCTCGAGCTAGGGTTCCTGGTTCGATAGTTCTCATCACCGTGTTCTTCTTCCTTGGCGTCAGCGTTCTCCTCTACCCCAGCGCAGCAAGCTGGTTTTCTACTCTGCAGCAATCCCGGGATGTAAATTCCTACGGCAACAGCGTTGAGATCTTAGGGCCTGTCGGACGCAGCGAGGCACTTGCCTCAGCGCATGATTACAACAGCACGCTGACGGGAGGGGCGCTCCTTGACCCCTTCAGCCATGCTGCCGCAGACGCCCCAGTGGAAGCCGAGCAGCTCTATCAGAAACAGCTTGCGCTGAACCCAGATGGAGTCATGGCCCGCTTACGGGTTCCCAGCATCAATGTTGACCTACCGGTTCTCCACGGCACCAGCGACGAGGTTCTCAAACGCGGCGTGGGGCACCTCTTCGGAACAGCTCTCCCGGTGGGCGGGCAAGGAAGTCACACCGTGCTCACCGGACATGCCGGAATTCCCGAGGCGACACTCTTTACCCATCTCGAGGACGTTGTTCTCGGCGACAGTGTTGACGTGGAGGTGTACGGGGAAGTCTTGAGCTATCAGGTCAATAACATCCAGGTCATCCTCCCCACCGAGACAGAGTCGCTGCGTCCGTTCCCTGGCCAGGATTTGATCACGCTCATTACATGCACCCCGACAGGCATCAATACCCACCGTTTGGTCGTCACCGCCGTACGCGTCCCCACACCGGAGCAAGCAGTTGCGGACGGAGGACATGCCGTGGAGATTGCGTTCCCTTGGTGGGCTGTGGGGTTGGGCTTGGCAGCGGCAGGATCCACCACAATTTTGTTGCTTTCCGCCAAACGCGGACGGCAACGCGAAGAATCCTAGAACTTCCCCCAGGGTTCTAGGGTCATCCGGGCACCGCCGTGATGGTGCTCCGGATGCAGTACCGAGAGGGACCTCGACTTCCCCCGTAGAGGTCCCTCTTGGCATGAACAGACCAGATGTGCACCACCGCAACGGTGCAGAAAACACGAATGCCCCTCAGCTCAAAGCTGAGGGGCATTTAGTGTTTCCGTCAAGAAAATTTAGCCGAACAAGATGGCGGCTTCCTCGTAACGGTGCTGCGGAACGGTCTTGAGGTTACCCAAGGCTGCCTCGAAGGGAACGTGCTCGATTTCGGTGCCCTTGAGTGCCACCATGGTGCCCCAGCGTTCCTCAACAACAGAGTCGACGGCGGCCATGCCCAGTCGGGTGGCCAGGACGCGGTCAAAGCTGGAGGGGACGCCGCCACGCTGGATGTGGCCGAGAATGGTCGCACGGGTTTCAATACCGGTGCGGGCCTCGATCTCGGGGGCAAGCTGCTCGCCAATGCCACCCAGACGCGGGCGGCCGAAGGTATCCAATCCGCGCTCGGAGTGAGCGGAATCCTGGTGATCGGGTACGAAGCCTTCCGCGACAACAACCAAGGGTGCGCGGCCGCGGTCGTGAGCTTCCTTGACCCATTCAACGATCTGATCCATGCTGGTTTTCTGTTCCGGGATCAGGACCGCGTGAGCGCCTGTGGCCATGCCAGCGTGCAAGGCAATCCAACCAACGTGGCGGCCCATGACTTCTGCAATCATGCAGCGGTGATGCGATTCACCGGTGGTCCGCAGGCGGTCGATGGCCTCGGTGGCGATCTGCACAGCCGTATCAAAACCAAAGGTGTAGTCGGTGGCGTCAAGGTCGTTATCAACGGTCTTGGGAACACCAACAATCTTCAGGCCAGCATCCGTCAGGCGACGAGCTGCGGCCAGGGTGCCTTCTCCACCAATGGCGATGAGGGCGTCAACGCCGAGTCGCTCCATATTGGCCTTGATGACCTCGGGGCCACCATTGCCTTCAAAGGGGTTGGTGCGGGAGGTGCCCAAAATGGTACCGCCCTGCTTGGAGATACCGCGAACCATCTGGCGGGGGAGGTCCATGACATCGCCCTCCACAACGCCGCGCCAGCCGTCACGGAAGCCGACAAATTCGTGGCCGTAGCTCTTGATGCCTTTGAGCACGATTCCACGGATCACAGCGTTGAGGCCTGGGCAGTCTCCACCGCTGGTGAGAATTCCAATTTTCATGGTTATCTTAGGTCCTTCGAGGGGTATGTCTTAATGGGGGTTGAGCGCGCCATTGAGCTCCTCTCTTGAACATTCTAGACGGTCATGTGATCCCGGCAACTTTCCGCCCAAGCAATGGACACTTTCCCTACGATTTTTTCCGGCTCAGGATCTTGACGACACCGCCGGAAACCATGGCCACACCGGCACCGAGCAGGAACCACATGGCCGTCTGTCCGGCGTCCAGATCGAGCCCCAACTGGCTGCTGAGAATTATCAAGATACCTAGGGCAAGTACGACGGCGCCCCAGACTATGGTGCCGACGCGGACCGGGTGGGTGGTTGTTTCAGTGGCGGGGGTGCTCATGGTGTGCTCCGTAGCGGGTGAAATGGGGTGATGGCTGGATGAGGTACTCATGCTGGCGTGGCCTACGGGGCGGTGACGATGTCGATGGAACTCGCGGCGCCCTGTAAGACGATGATGAGGCCGTTGCCGCTGGCCGTGGGGTTGAGCTCGGTCGTGGACTCCTCGGCGAGGACCTGGCCGTCGTTCTCGCCGTCAACGGTCAACGATGCTGCGGCGAGTTCACTCTGGATCCGAACAGGGATGGAGGATGGAACCTTGACCGTGATATTAGCGGCAACCACGTTCAAGGGAACCCGGACATCGCTGGTGAGGGGAGTTCCGTCGTCGAACTTTGTCAGGTCGATCATGGAGTTGCCCAAAACAACCGTCCTGCCGGCTTCGGCGACGCTGATGCTGCCGGGTTGCCAGCTGGACTCATTGAACGTGTCGAGGTTGCTGGTGTGGACGGGGAGACTGAACAAGGAGGCGAGCACCAGCGCGATGACTGCAAAGGTGCCCAAGCCGCCGGCTGCACGCCCGCGAATGCCAGAGAAGATGATGCCCGCACCGGCCGTTAAGGCGGCGGCGGCCATGGCAACTCCGGCTTGGTAGCCGTGAAGGTCCCACACATTGGCCGAATCAAGCAGCAGCACCGCGGAGCCAACAATGGCGGCTAAGCCCAAGGTCAAGAGCGTGGCCGCGGCGCCAAATCGCGGAATGACGACGACGGGCGTTTGCTTGACGTACATCCGGGGGTCGGGGGTAAACGGCGGTGGCGTCGCGAAAGCAGCCGGTGCGGGGCCAGCCTCTGCAGGAGCCTGCTGAGAAGCTTGGCTGACTTTTCCGCGATTCATGGCCCGGTAGATGATCCAGCCGACGATGGCTAAGCCGAGCAGCGGCCAGGGGAACCCGTCGTGATCAACACCAAAGACGAATCCTCGCCCCGGGCCGACCATGCCCAGGAGAGTCACGATCGCTGCACCGGTCATGCCACTGGTCCACCGACCGCGTCCCACCTCTTCAACGTGGATGCGTCCGTCGGGTTCGGGCAGGAGTGCCCAGGCCACGCCGTAAGCGAGAAGCCCCACACCGAAAAACAAGGTCAGGACCACGGCCAGGCCGCGCACAATGATGGGGTCGATGCCCCATTTATTGCCCAGGCCGCTGCACACGCCACCAACCCATCGTTCGCTTCCGCGCTGGATGCCCAGGCCACGGATCCACTGGAAGAAGCGAGCAGATTCTGTGGTGGGAGGCAGCGGCGGTGGCGGTGCGGTTGGGGCATGCTGCTCGGTCGGATCGGTTGCGGGGCCAGTCGGTTGGTCCGAGGCGTCATGGGAAATGTTCATAGTTCAATCCTGCCGTTCGTGGGGAGCCGGCGACCATCGGGGGTGACCCTGAAAGAACCCTGAAGGAACCCCGGGAAGCGCTACGGGAGAGCCCTTATCGTGTTTGGATGGGATCATGAGCGCAAAGATGTACCGATCTCAGGAGCGAATTCTCGCCGGGGTATGTGGGGGACTAGCCGAACACCTCGGCATCAAGGTGGGACTGGTGCGTGCCATCATGATCGGCACGACCTTCTTCTTCGGAGCCGGCCCCGTGTTTTACGGCTGGCTGTGGCTTCTGGTGCCCATGGCCGGTGAGCAGTCCGCCAAGGATAAAAAGCTGCTCGACGCCGATGGGAACCCCCGGCTCAAGCTCTTCCGTCCCGGAGCGGCTGCCGCGGTGGATGCGGCAGCCGCAGATAGCCCGCAACGCTCGAGACCAACCCTGGCGTTCAGAGACGTGCTCATCGGAGGCGTCCTGCTGATTGCCGCCGTGATTGTTTTCAGCGTTCAAACGGGACTGGATCTGCAGCTCAGCACCGTGATCCCTTTGCTGGTCATTATTCTGGGCGCCTTCTTGGCCTGGATGCAGCTGGACAGCACGCGCCGGATTGGCCTGCTCAATGCCACCAAGATGAATACGCCCATGGCATTGCTGCGCCTTGGTGGCGGCATTGCCTTGGTGATTACCGGTGTCATTGTCATTGTTGCCGGATCCGGCTCATGGCAGCTCATGTGGGCCTCGGTCGTTGCCTCGCTGGCAGTTCTGGCCGGTGTTGCCCTCGTGCTGGCGCCGTGGGTGCTGAAGTTCTGGCGTGAGTTCCAAGACGAGCGGGCCGGACGTATTCGTGAATCGGAGCGGGCCGAAATTGCTGCACATCTGCACGACTCGGTGCTGCAAACGCTGGCGCTCATTCAAAAGAACGCCCACTCGGCAACTGATGTCACGCGTCTGGCGCGTGCCCAGGAACGCGAGCTGCGGGAGTGGATCTACCAAGACACCGAGCGCAACTCCGGGGCGCTCGTGGAACGGGTCAAGGCAGTGTGTGCCGAGGCCGAGGACCTTTATGGGCAGGTCGTGGAGGTTGTGGCCGTGGGCGACGCCGAACTGACGGAGCAGGGCAACGCCTTGGTCCAGGCCGTTCGTGAGGCCGTCATGAACGGTGTGCGGCACGGGGGCACCACGGTGTCGGTCTACCTTGAGGCTGGGCCCAAGGGTGTGGACGTGTTCGTCAAAGACCGGGGCCCGGGCTTTGATATCACAGCGGTTCCGGTCGACAGGCTGGGAGTCCGGGAGTCCGTCGTCGGACGAATGCAACGCAATGGAGGCACGGCTGAGATCATTAGTTCAGCCGAGGGAACCGAAGTTCGGCTCCACCTGCCCATCGATTCATCTGTGACCGAGGAAGCAAAATGAGCGTGCCGCCAAAAACTATCCGGGTCGTCATCGTCGACGATCACGCCATCTTCCGCTCCGGGCTCAAGGCGGATCTGGCACCAGACATCATGGTGTTGGCCGAGGCTGCCACGGTGGAGGAAGCCATTACGGCGGTCACGGCACAGCAACCGGATGTGGTCCTGCTGGATGTGCACCTGCCGGGCGGTCGCGGCCAGGGCGGGCGTGAGGTCATTGCCGGCTGTGGGTCGATGCTGGGGACCACGAAGTTCCTGGCGCTGAGTGTTTCGGACTCGGCCGAGGACGTGGTGTCTGTCATCAGGGCTGGCGCCCGTGGATACGTCACGAAATCTATTTCAGGGGCCGAAATCTCCGACGCCGTACGCCGTGTGGCAGGAGGAGATGCCGTTTTCTCGCCCCGCTTGGCAGGGTTCGTGCTGGATGCCTTCGGCACGGCCGAGGTGGCCGTCGAGGACGAGCTCGACAAGCTCTCGGCCCGCGAGCTGGAGGTCATGCGGTTGATCGCACGCGGCTACTCCTACAAGGAAGTCGCGAAGGCGCTCTTTATCTCCATCAAGACCGTGGAGACCCATGTTTCGGCCGTGCTGCGTAAATTGCAGCTCTCCTCGCGCCACGAGCTGACCCGGTGGGCGGCGGATCGGCGCCTGCTGTAGGTGCAAAAAGGGGCGAATTCCGCCCAGCAGGCCCGAAATGCCGCCGCTGGACCCCATTTCGCGGCCCGGTACGAAAAATGCCATAGTTGGGCATTCTCGCTATAGGCCGAGCTATAGCGAGAATGCCCAACTATGGCATTTCTGCGTCGTGGTACTGAAACGCGCTGCTACGCCTTCGCGGTGCCCAGGAATTCCTGCAGGCGGGCCACGCCGACGGCCAGGTCATCATCGCCGAGCGCGTAGGACAGGCGCAGGTAGCCGCTGGGGCCAAAGGCTTCGCCCGGAACAACAGCAACCTCCGCCTTTTCCAGGATTAGGGTGGCAAGCTCCGCCGAGGTGGCGGGACGGATGCCAGCGATCTCCCGTCCCAGCAGGCCGCGGACATCGGCGTATGCATAGAAAGCGCCGTGCGGGGTAGGGCATTCCACGCCGTCGATCGAGTTCAGTGCGGCGACCATGGCCTTGCGACGACGGTCGAAGGCCACCTTCATCTCATCCACCGCGGTCAAGGGTCCTGCGACGGCGGCGAGAGCAGCGATCTGCGAGACATTCGACACATTGGATGTTGCGTGAGATTGCAGGTTTGTTGCGGCCTTTGTGACATCCAAGGGGGCAATCATCCATCCCACGCGCCATCCGGTCATGGCGTAGGTCTTAGCCACACCGTTCAAGATGACGACCTTATCGCCGAGTTCCGGGGCGGCCGTGGCGATCGAGGTGAAGGGCACTCCGTCGTAGGTCAGGTGTTCGTAGATCTCATCCGTGATGACCCAGAGGCCCTTGGATGCGGCCCACAAACCAATCTCGCGTGTCTGCTCGGCGGAGTAGACGGCACCCGTGGGGTTTGACGGTGAAACAAACAACAGCACCTTGGTGCGCGGCGTCACGGCGGCTTCGAGCTGCTCAATCGTGACCATGTAGCCCTGCTCGGGACCGGCAAAGACCTCAACAGGAACGCCGCCGGCCAAGCGGATGGCCTCCGGGTAGGTGGTCCAGTAGGGGGCCGGGACAATAACTTCATCTCCCGGATCCAGGAGGGTTGCGAAAGATTCGTACACGGCCTGCTTGCCACCGTTAGTCACCAGAACCTGGGAAGGGTCGACGGCGTAACCGGAGTCCCGCAGGGTCTTGGCGGCAATTGCGCTGCGCAGCTCGGGCAACCCAGCCGCGGGGGAGTAGCGGTGGAACTTGGGCTGGCGGGCCGCGGTAATGGCCGCCTCGACAATGTAGTCGGGGGTGGGGAAGTCCGGTTCGCCGGCACCGAAACCAATGACCGGGCGTCCGGCAGCCTTTAAGGCTTTAGCTTTAGCATCAACGGCAAGGGTTGCGGACTCTGCAATAGCGGAGATCCGTGCGGAAACGCGGCGCCCGGAGGCTTGGTCAACTGTCAAGTCGGCAGACATCAGGAATCTTTCTTTGGTGGGAGGCCCAAACTACTTTCATCGTCATCATCTACTTTAGGCGCATCCGGTGCTCGGTTCGACTAACGGGCCCTTGGGGCGTAGAATGGTTTACCGGTGTTCAAACACCATGATGGTTCACGCCTTCGAGCCGGTTTGGAATCACGGCCTCGAGACTGTAAGTTATTCATGGTTACAAACACATGAGCGAATCTTCCCAAGGGATGCTTGCTCCATGTGAATGAACACGAAGGGTAGTGGCGCAATTGGTAGCGCAGCGGTCTCCAAAACCGCAGGTTGCAGGTTCGAGTCCTGTCTGCCCTGCGCATAAGCACAGCAATTTGCACGGTGATTTGTGCAGTCAATACAGCTTGCTTAAGCGAATAGTTTGCACATCGCACGGTCTGAATCCACAGATCTGCGCGGATTCCAACTAATGATGAGTGAGGCACTGGTGACTGAAACTGCTGCAAGCAGCTCCAAGGGACCGGCCAAGAAGGCGACTAAGCCCGGCAAGCCCGGTATTTTTAGCCGGATAGCACTCTTCCTTCGTCAAGTGATTGGCGAACTGAAGAAGGTTGTCACCCCCACTCGCAAAGAACTGGTCAACTACACCGCCGTTGTGCTGGTATTCGTCGTCATCATGATGGGCATTGTGACTGTCCTGGATCTGGGCTTCGGTAACGCCGTCCTCTGGATCTTCGGTGGGAACATCAACATCGAGCAGTAAAACGCTCAACTTGGCCGACCTCGCCGAATTTTTCGGCATGGGGTCGGTTTGAGCCATTTAAGAACGTACAAGGAAAGCAGGAAATTCGTGTCTGAGCTGGAGCCCGAGGCTACATACAGTGAGCAGGACCAGGACACTGTGGTTGCTGACGCTGCCGTCAATGCCGACCTTGTTGCATCCGATGACAACGTCGACAGCGAAGAGGCCGTAGTAGCCGCCGATGTCGAAGAAGCTGACGCTGTCGAGGAAACTGTCGCGACCGAAGCTGAGTTGGCCGAAGAGTTCAAGGCTAAGCTGCGCCGCCAGGAGGGTGACTGGTACGTCATTCACTCCTACGCCGGTTACGAAAACCGCGTCAAGGTCAACCTTGAGTCACGCAGCCAGACGCTGAACATGGAAGATTACATCTTCGAAATTCAGGTCCCCATGGAAGAAGTCGTGGAGATCAAGAATGCAACGCGCAAGGTTGTTAGCCGCGTTCGTATTCCCGGCTACGTTCTTGTTCGCATGGACCTGACGGACGCTTCCTGGGGCGTTGTGCGCCACACTCCCGGCGTTACCGGCTTCGTGGGCAACGCCCACAACCCGGTCCCGTTGCGTTTGGAAGAAGTCTTCTCCATGCTCGCCCCGGTCTTCGAGGTCGCCAAGGCTGAAGAAACCGGCGTTCCGCTGCGTCACGATCCCCTCGACGCCGAGATCGACTTCGAGGTCGGCGAAGCCGTCATCGTCAAGGACGGTCCATTCGAGGGTCTGTCCGCATCGATCTCCGAGATCAAGGCAGAATCCGCTCACTTGGTGGTTTTGGTTTCCATCTTCGAGCGCGAAACTCCCGTCACCCTCGCATTCAACCAGGTCTCCAAGATCTAGTTGCCCCTAATTTTCGTTTCACGAGAGTGTGCTTCACTCCTGTGAAACGTTCGGTCGGACGCCATTCGACCACCCACCTTGGACGCGCTCCGTCGTCTTAGGAAAGATATTGAGAGAAGGACCCTACATTGGCTCCCAAGAAAAAGGTCACCGGCCTTATCAAGCTGCAGATCCAGGCAGGCGCCGCTAACCCGGCACCGCCCATCGGTCCGGCACTTGGTCAGCACGGCGTCAACATCATGGAATTCTGCAAGGCGTACAACGCTGCAACGGAATCCCAGCGCGGAAACGTTATCCCGGTTGAAATCACGGTTTACGAAGACCGTTCATTCACCTTCATCACCAAGACCCCTCCGGCTGCCGAGCTCATCAAGAAGGCTGCCGGCATCGCCAAGGGTTCAGGTACCCCGCACACCGTCAAGGTCGCCCAGCTGACCAAGGCTCAGGTTACCGAGATTGCAACCCAGAAGATGGTTGACCTCAACGCCACGAGCATCGAAGGCGCAGAGAAGATCATCGCCGGCACCGCCCGTTCCATGGGTGTCACCGTCGAAGCCTAAGTCTTTTTAGACTTTCGCTTTACGCCCATTTGGGCACTTACAAACATAAAGAACGACGTCGGACAACTCACCTTGGGTGGGTTGCGGCGTACGTAGTGGCAGGGCCCGCGCGGTCCTAACGACCACAACTGCACAAGGAGAAACGCAGCATGGCAAAGCGCAGTAAAGCATATGAGGCAGCTCAGGCCAAGATCGATGCGGAGAACGTATACGCACCCTTCGAAGCTATCAAGCTCGCCAAGGACACCAACCCGTCCAAGTTCGACGCTACCGTTGAGGTTGCCTTCCGCTTGGGTGTAGACCCTCGCAAGGCTGACCAGATGATCCGCGGAACGGTTAACCTGCCTCACGGTACCGGTAAGACCGCTCGCGTCCTCGTTTTCGCAACGGGTGAGCGTGCCGAGGCTGCTATCGCAGCCGGCGCCGACTTCGTTGGCACCGACGACCTGATCGAAAAGATCCAGGGCGGCTGGACCGACTTCGACGCAGCCGTAGCTACCCCTGACCTCATGGGTAAGGTTGGCCGCTTGGGTAAGGTTCTTGGTCCTCGTAACCTCATGCCTAACCCGAAGACCGGTACCGTCACCAACGACGTTGCCAAGGCTGTTAATGACATCAAGGGTGGAAAGGTTGACTTCCGCGTCGACAAGCACGCCAACCTTCACTTCATCATCGGCAAGGTTTCCTTCGACGCCGTCAAGCTCGCTGAGAACTACGCAGCTGTCCTGGAAGAAGTACTTCGCCTGAAGCCGTCTTCCTCCAAGGGCCGTTACCTGCAGAAGGCCACCGTCTCCACGACGTTCGGCCCGGGTATCGCAGTAGACTCCGCAGCAACCAAGGTTGTTATCGAGGCATAGTCCTTTAGGACTAATTCGGGAGGGTCGTTGCAGCAAACGCTGCAGCGGCCCTCCCTTTTTTGTAAGCTGAGCAGTAACACCCCCACCTATATAGGCTCGGGCCGCATTTTTCAAGGAGTTACGCCATGAACATCAGTATTCGCCAGGCACAGGCCAGTGACGCCTCGGCGTTGGCTGACTTGGCGGCTCTGACGTTCCCGTTGGCGTGCCCGCCCGCGAGTCCTGCCGCCGAGGTGTCGGCGTTTGTTGAGCAGAATCTCGGGACCGGATCATTCGCTAAGTACCTCGCCGATCCGCAGCGGGTGCTCTTTGTCGCCGAAGAAACGGGTGGGGAGGAGGCTGGCCGGCTGCTGGCCTACACGATGCTCGTTGATGCGCCGCCATTAGACAGCGATGTTGCCGCGGTCGTTACGGATCCGGCTGCCGTAGAGCTGAGCAAATGCTATGCGCATCCCGATAGCCACGGCAGCGGTGTCGCGGCCCGCATCGTGGGAACGAGTTTGGACTGGGTGGCCGAGCGCGGCCCCCGCGACACCTGGCTTGGTGTCAATAGTGAAAATGTGCGGGCACAGACGTTTTATGCCAAGCAGGGCTTTAGCGTCGCAGGAACGAGAAGTTTTCAATTGGGAACGCGGATTGAGCATGACTACGTCATGGTGCGGACTCCCGGAAAGTCAATTACGGGGTAATGAGAGTCATGACTGAAGGTATCATCGAACAATTGCGGATCCCGGAGTCCCTCGAGGGCGACGAGGCCAAGGATTTCCTGGCCGCCGTAGAGGTGTCCCGGCAGGTGCGCGTTCATACGTGGGGCAATGACAAACTCGCGTACACGGCGGAGGAACTCTTTGCCCAATGCCACGACCCCTATGAATGGAATGTTGTTCTCGTGGCTCGCAGCGGCGACACCATTGTCGGCCGCGCTGGCATTGTAATGCCCCTGGATGACAACACCGAGCTGGCCCATGTGACCCTCGATGTGCTGCCGTCCGCCTCAGGGATGGGATTGGGACGCAAGCTACTGGAAGCCGCCGAGGTCTTCGTCAGGGGCGAAAACCGCAAGATTGTCATGGTTGAAACCAACCACCCGGCGGCCACGCTCGCGGACCCCTCGAGCGAACTCATCCTCGCCTCCCAGGGCACGGGAAGCCTGCCGCTGAGTAGCAGGGAGGCCCGCTTCGCCTACAGTGCCAGCTACGATCTGGAACGCGTCGAACGATTCAGCGCCTGTGCACTCCCGCTGGCCCCGGAGCTTGTCACGGAACTCAACGACCATGCCGCGGCGACGCATAGTTCCTCCTACGTTGTGCACCAATGGATGGACAGCTGCCCCGAGAAGTGGGAAAAGGACTTTGTTCGGCTCGAGCAAGATCTCGTGTCCGGCGAAGACACGGAGGATTACGAGCCGTGGGATGTGGCCCAGCTGCGTGAAACTGAAGAACTCTCGGCACTGACGGGGCGCCGAACCCTCGTGAGCGCGGCTGAATGCCTGGAAAGTGGGAAGTTAGTAGGATTCACCTCCATCTCGGTTCTGGGCAGCCGCGACGATGTCGCGTTCCAGGATGACACCGTGGTGGAACAAGCGCACAAGGGAAGAGATGTGGGGCTGCTGATCAAGGTGGCCAACATGGGCCAATTGATGCGGGTGTTCCCGGAAGTCGAATCGATCTTTACGTGGAATGCGCCGGAAAATTCCTACATGCTCTCCGTCAATGCCCAGTTGGGTTACGTCAACGCGGGAATGACAGGACAGTGGCGTAAGGACTTCAACGCGCTGTAGTACGGATTACAGCTTGTCGATTTGGAATCCATAGCCGCTCTCCTGTAGTCTTAAAGAACCAAAGACCGTCGGTCGATGTCTACCTCCCCCAACGAAGCAAATGCAGCATGCGTTTTCTTGCATTGGAACCGGGCCGGTTTTCATCCGAAAAGTCCTTATAGGGACGACCAGCGCAGGTGCACAAAGCTTATGAGCAGTGTTGAACCGGGAGTAATCCCATGGATCCGCTGTGAAAAACGCCCCGTACATCTGTGCGGGGCGTTTTTATTTGTCTGAAACCAGCTTGCTGGGGCAAGGCAAGGACCAGGAAAGATCGGCAACTATTCCCGGAAGGAGTGTTATGGCAACGCCAACAAAGGTGGCTGCAGTTGCAGAAATCAAGCAAGATTTCACTGAATCAACTGCCGCAGTCCTAACCGAATACCGTGGGCTCACCGTAGCTCAGCTCAAGGAGCTGCGCGTTTCTCTCGGCCAGGACACCAAGTTCTCGGTTGTAAAGAACACTCTGACTGCCATTGCGGCCAAGGAAGCTGGTGTTGACGCTTTCGAAGGTCAGCTGTCCGGTCCTACCGCTATTGCTTTCATCAAGGGTGACGCTGTTGCAGCAGCAAAGAGCCTGACGGATTTTGCAAAGGCCAACAAGCAGCTGGTCATCAAGACCGGTATCTTCGAAGGCAAGGCTCTCGATGCTAGCGGAGTTGCCGCACTGGCTGCTCTCGAGTCTCGTGAACTGCAGCTGGCACGCATTGCTGCCGTCCTCAAGGCTCCGATGGCCGCCGCTGCGCGTACCCTCGAAGCCCTGCGTTTGAAGCTGGCCGAAGGTGCACCCGTTGAGGAAGCACCCGCCGCTGAAGAAGCTCCGGTAGCTGAAGAAGCTCCCGTTGCAGAAGCTGAGACCACCGAGGCCTAGTCCTCATCGGGGATTTATCCCTGTTAGTTTTCCCCTAAATCCATGAGGACTTAGGTTTTAGATTTGGCCCTTTTGGGCCAGTAAACACGAAGGAGCGCCTCTCATGGCTAAGCTCACCAACGACGAGCTCATTGCAGCTTTCAAGGAACTGACCATCATCGAGCTCTCCGAGTTCGTTACCCTCTTCGAAGAGACCTTCGAAGTAACCGCTGCTGCTGTTGCAGTTGCTGGTCCTGCTGGCGGTGCCGCAGAAGACGCTGCTGAGCAGACTGAATTCGACGTTATCCTCGAAGCAGCCGGCGACAAGAAGATCGCAGTTATCAAGGAAGTTCGCGCGATCACTTCCTTGGGTCTGAAGGAAGCCAAGGAGGTCGTTGACTCGGCTCCTAAGGCTGTTCTTGAGGGTGCAACGAAGGAAGCCGCTGAGAAGGCTAAGGAAGCTCTCGAAGCTGCCGGCGCCACGGTTACCCTCAAGTAATCATCTCGCTTTCCTAAAGAAGCCCCGCACCGATTGGTGTGGGGCTTCTTTGCGTCCGGGGCACGAGCCTGCAGGGCACGCGAGCAACGGGAGCGTTGGGCGTTTATTCCGGGGCAGAAATATCTGCCACGGTTGCCTGAAATGCCGCGATGAGCTCATCGCTGGAGACAAACATGCTGTAGCCATGCTCTCCCGCGCCCATGGCGACCCGACGCCCGCGGATCTCCTCGTCGGCGAACACGGGCCACGCCGTCGTGCTTCCGAGGGGAGTGATGGTGCCACGCTCATACCCGGTGGCTTCCAGTGCGATGTCGGGGGTTGGTAGCTTGAGCTTATTGACGCCCACCACGGCACGCAGTTTTGGCCAAGAGATGGAGCGACCGCCTGGGACCAAGGCGAATAGGAAAGTTCCGTCGCTGCGTTTGACCACCAAAGACTTCACAATGTCCGACGGCGTGATCCCCAGGAGTGCCGCGGCCTCAGCTAAGGATTCTGCCGGCGGTCGGGGAAAGATCTCCACCTCCAGCCCACGCGCCGCGGCGTCTGCCGCCACGCGGGCATGACCGCTGGGCTGCGTGCCGGCGCTCACTGGGCGTCCAAGGACAAGAGCAGGGCCTCGCCCTGACCGCCGCCGCCGCACAGCGCGACGGCGGCCTTGCCGGTTCCGCGTCGCTGCAACTCCATCGCGGCATGCAGGGCCAGGCGCGCTCCCGAGGCTCCGATGGGGTGCCCCAGGGCGATGGCACCGCCGTGGATATTGCATTTCTCTAAGGGCAAGGCAAGATCGGAGAGGGACTGCACCGCCACGGAACCAAACGCCTCGTTGATCTCGATGAAGTCCAAGTCCTCGACGCTCCAGCCGGCCGTGGCGAGGGCCTTGTTGATGGCGTTGGATGGCTGAGAATGCAAGGAGTTATCCGGGCCGGCTACCTGGCCGGGAGCCCCAACAACGGCAAGCCAGGCCAGACCCTTCTCCTCGGCATAGGCGCGGGAGCACACAATGACAGCACTGGCGCCGTCGGAGAGGGGAGAGGAGTTACCTGCCGTGATGGCGCCGTCGGCCGTGAATGCGGGACGGAGGCCGGCCAGGGTCTCTAGGCTCGTGGCGGGGCGGATGCCCTCATCCTCGGTCAGCACGAGCGGCTCGCCTTTGCGCTGGGGGACCGTGACGGGCACGATTTCATCCGCAAGGATCCCGGCACTGGCAGCCTCGGCGGCCCTGCGGTGGGAGGCCACGGCAATCTCGTCCTGTGCAGTCCTGGAAATGTTCAGGCGGATGTTTCCGCGTTCGGTCGACAGGCCCATGGAATCGCCGTCGAAGGCGTCGGTGAGTCCATCGTGGGCTGCGACGTCGAGGGCCTGGATGGCCCCGTAAGCCCATCCCTGCCGCGATCCGGGCAGAATATGCGGGGCGCGGCTCATGGACTCCTGGCCGCCGGCTACAACCACGGTGGCCTCCCCGCTGCGGATGAGTCGCGCGGCGTCGATGATGGCTGTCAGGCCCGACAAACACACCTTGTTGATGGTCAGGGCAGGAACATTCCAGCCGATGCCCGCTCCGACAGCGCTCTGCCGTGCCGGGTTTTGCCCCGCTCCTGCCTGAAGCACCTGACCCATGATGACGTAGTCGATGTCGGCGGCGTCTATCCCGGATTTGGCGATGGCTCCGGTGATGGCCTTGGCACCGAGTTCGACGGCGGCAAAACCAGCCAGCTGCCCATTGAGTCGGCCCTGCGGGGTCCGCGCCCCTGCGAGAAGAACCACATCGTTTGCCTGTGTCGCCATGGTGTCCATGCTCCTAAAACTTCTGTTGTGCGGTTCCTCATTGAGCCGTACATCTTATGTCATAAAATCTAACAGCTTGGGCCACTCGGAAACTTCTTGGCGCTCCCTAGAGTCTTAAATGGTCTATGTGACACGCGCTATAGGAGAAAATTATTCCGCGAGGATTCAACGTTTTTGAGCCCTGAAACCTTGATATTTGCAGTTTCTTGCTCCGTGGGGTAGACGCGTAGCGGCATTGTGCTGTAACGTAGATCTTTGCGTATCCCTCTTAACCTTCAGCCTTCATATAGCGGTGGGCTTTGTTTCGGTCAAGAGTTACGGAAAGTATGACTCAGAGGGCGGTTTCACCGTCTTATTGAAGCACTCTTTTCGAACTTCTTGGCCAGCGTTCGTCCGGGTTTGATGACCAGGAGTGAATCGGGTGAGGGTTCGTAAGAACAAGCCTGCAGGTCTGTGGAAGGATCCCTCTTGGTCGCCTCGAGCACCTCTAATGTAAATAACGCTGCAACCGCTATCGATTCAAACAGCACCGACGGTGCAAAGAGTCGCCTCTCATTCGCAAAGATTCACGAGCCGCTTGACGTGCCGAATCTGCTTGCACTCCAGACCGAGAGCTTTGACTGGCTCGTAGGTAACGAGCGTTGGCAGAACCGCATGCAGACTGCTGTGGATGCTGGCGATGACAGTGTGGCCGTCACGTCCGGTCTGTCCGACATTTTCGAAGAGATCTCCCCGATTGAGGACTTCCAGGGCACCATGTCCCTGTCCTTCACGGAACCGGAATTCTCTGACCCCAAGTTCACCGTTGACGAATGCAAGGACCGCGACGCAACTTACGCCGCACCGCTGTACGTCAAGGCCGAGTTCATGAACAACTTGACCGGTGAAATCAAGCAGCAGACTGTCTTCATGGGCGATTTCCCGCTCATGACCGATAAGGGCACCTTCGTCATCAACGGCACCGAGCGTGTTGTTGTGTCGCAGTTGGTTCGTTCACCGGGTGCTTACTTTGAGCGCACCGCTGACAAGACCAGCGACAAGGAAATCTTCACCGCCAAGATCATCCCCTCACGTGGTGCATGGTTCGAGCTGGAGATTGACAAGCGCGACCAGGTTGGCGTTCGTCTCGACCGCAAGCGCAAGCAGTCAGTCACCGTACTGCTGAAGGCCTTGGGCTGGACCGAAGGTCAGATCCTGGAGGAGTTCGGCGAGTTCGACTCCATCCGTGCCACCTTGGAAAAGGATGCCACGACCGGCCGCGAAGATGCCCTGCTGGACATCTACCGCAAGCTGCGTCCGGGCGAGCCGCCCACAGTTGACGCTGCTGACGCGTTGCTGAACAACCTGTACTTCAACGCCAAGCGTTACGACCTGGCCAAGGTTGGTCGTTACAAGATCAACCGCAAGCTGGGCATCGATCTGCCGTTGAGCGATGAGAAGGCTTCGGTCTTGAGCGTTGACGACATCGTCGCCATGATCAAGTACCTCGTTGCCTTGCACGCTGGTCACAAGACCACCAAGGGCATGCGCGATGGCGCCGAAGTTGACCTTCGCGTCGACGTCGATGACATCGACCACTTCGGTAACCGTCGTATCCGCGCCGTAGGCGAGCTCATCGAGAACCAGGTCCGCACGGGTCTTTCTCGCATGGAGCGCGTTGTTCGCGAGCGTATGACCACTCAGGACGTCGAAGCCATCACGCCGCAGACCCTGATCAACATCCGTCCCGTTGTGGCAGCTATCAAGGAGTTCTTCGGAACCTCTCAGCTCTCACAGTTCATGGATCAGAACAACCCGCTGGCCGGTCTGACGCACAAGCGTCGTCTGTCCGCACTGGGCCCGGGCGGTTTGTCCCGTGACCGTGCAGGCATGGAAGTTCGAGACGTTCACCCGTCACACTACGGCCGTATGTGCCCCATTGAAACTCCTGAAGGCCCCAACATTGGTCTGATCGGTTCCTTGGCATCCTACGGACGCATCAACCCGTTCGGTTTCATCGAGACTCCGTACCGTCGCGTCAAGAACGGCTTCGTCTCTGACGAGGTTGATTACCTGACAGCTGATGACGAGATGGACGTTGTTATCGCACAGGCCAACGCGCCTCTCGATGCCAACAGCCACTTCTCCGAAGAGTCCGTTCTGGTTCGCCAGCGCGGTGGTGGCGGCGAGCCCGTTCTGATCCCGGCGAACGACGTCGAGTACATGGACGTTTCCCCGCGCCAGATGGTGTCTGTGGCTACGGCCCTGATCCCGTTCTTGGAGCACGATGATGCTAACCGCGCACTCATGGGTGCCAACATGCAGCGTCAGGCAGTGCCGCTGGTTCAGTCCGAGGCCCCGTTCGTGGGAACCGGTATGGAGCGCGCCACCGCTGTTGACGCCGGTGACGTTGTTATCGCCAAGAAGGCCGGTGTGGTCTCCGAGGTTTCCGCTGACGTAGTTGTCATGCTGAACGACGACGGCTCGGAGATCAGCTACCCGATCGCCAAGTACCAGCGTTCCAACCAGGGAACGGCCTACAACCAGCGCGTTCTGGCCTCTGAAGGTCAGCGCCTGGAAGTTGGCGGCATCATCGCTGATGGTCCGGCAACGGACATGGGTGAGCTTGCCTTGGGTAAGAACCTCTTGGTTGCCTTCATGTCCTGGGAAGGTCACAACTACGAGGATGCCATCATCCTTTCGCAGCGCATTGTTGCCGAAGATGTACTCTCCTCCATCCACATCGAAGAGCATGAGATCGATGCTCGCGACACCAAGCTCGGTGCCGAAGAAATCACTCGGGATATCCCGAACGTTTCCGAGGAAATCCTTGCTGGTCTCGACGAGCGCGGCATCATCCACATCGGTGCTGAAGTTGAAGCCGGCGACATCCTGGTTGGAAAGGTAACGCCCAAGGGCGAGACCGAGCTGACCCCGGAAGAGCGTCTGCTGCGCGCCATCTTCGGTGAGAAGAGCCGCGAAGTTCGCGACACTTCCCTGAAGGTTCCCCACGGTGAATCAGGAACCGTCATCGGTGTTCGCGTCTTCGACCGCGACTCCGAAGATGACCTGCCTCCCGGAGTGAACCAGCTGGTTCGCGTTTACGTCGCCAACAAGCGCAAGATCACCGATGGTGACAAGCTTGCAGGCCGTCACGGTAACAAGGGTGTTATTTCCAAGATCCTCCCGATCGAAGATATGCCCTTCCTCGCCGACGGTACCCCGGTCGACATCGTCCTGAACCCCTTGGGTGTTCCGGGTCGAATGAACGTTGGACAGGTCCTGGAAATCCACCTCGGTTGGGTTGCCAAGACCGGTTGGAAGGTTGAAGGCGAGCCTGACTGGATCAAGAACCTGCCGAACCTGCCGCGTGAAATCGGTCAGACGAAGGTTGCTACCCCGGTCTTCGACGGTGCCCGTGATTCTGAAATCACTGGTCTGCTCGATTCCACCAATGTGACTCGTGACGGCGTACGCCTGATCGATTCCTCGGGTAAGACTCGTCTGTTCGACGGCCGCTCCGGCGAGCCGTTCCCGGACCCGATCTCCGTTGGTTACATGTACATCTTGAAGCTCCACCACTTGGTGGACGACAAGATCCACGCCCGCTCCACGGGTCCCTACTCCATGATCACCCAGCAGCCCTTGGGTGGTAAGGCCCAGTTCGGTGGCCAGCGCTTCGGTGAAATGGAAGTTTGGGCCCTGGAGGCTTACGGTGCGGCGTACACGCTGCAGGAACTGCTGACCATCAAGTCCGATGACATCCATGGCCGCGTGAAGGTTTACGAAGCCATCGTCAAGGGCGAGAACATCCCGGAACCGGGTATCCCGGAATCCTTCAAGGTTCTCATCAAGGAAATGCAGTCACTGTGCCTGAACGTGGAAGTACTTTCCACCGACGGAACAACGATTGAAATGCGTGACTCGGATGAAGAAGTCTTCCGGGCCGCGGAGGAGCTGGGCATCGACCTGTCACGGGCCGAGCCGAACTCTGTCGAAGAAGTTTAGTGACTTTGACGGCGGTGGCCAGCCCACCGCCGTCGCACTTCTTCCCGTACCCGACACAGACTTTCAGACTTTAGAGAATTAGAGAGAACAGGACCCATATGTCCAGCGAATCCTCCTTCGGCCTCATGCAGATTGGCCTGGCCACCGCGCAAGATATCCGCGACTGGTCACACGGCGAAGTCAAGAAGCCGGAAACAATTAACTACCGTACGCTCAAGCCGGAAAAAGACGGCCTCTTCTGCGAGAAGATCTTCGGACCTTCCCGCGACTGGGAATGCTACTGCGGTAAGTACAAGCGCGTGCGCTTCAAGGGCATCATTTGTGAGCGTTGTGGCGTTGAGGTCACTCGCGCCAAGGTGCGCCGTGAGCGCATGGGCCACATTGAGCTTGCAGCTCCCGTAACCCACATCTGGTACTTCAAGGGCGTCCCCTCGCGCTTGGGTTACCTCTTGGATCTGGCTCCGAAGGACCTTGAAAAGGTCATTTACTTCGCTGCCTACATGATCACCAGCGTTGACGACGAAGCACGTCACGCCGAACTGCCGAACCTCCAGATCGAGCATGACCTGGAAAAGAAGCGCATGGTCGACACCCGTGACAGCGACATCGCCACGATCGCTCGCGATCTTGAGGGTGAAATTGCGCGCCTCGAAGGTGAAGGCGCCAAGGCTGCCGATAAGAAGAAGGCCCGCGACTCTGCGGACCGTCAGATGGCTAACGTGCGTAAGCGCGCCGACGCCGATATCGACCGCCTCGAGCAGGTTTGGGACCGTTTCAAGGCTCTCAAGGTTGCCGACCTCGAAGGTGACGAAGCCCTGTACCGCGAATTGCGTGACCGTTACGGCATGTTCTTCGAAGGTGCCATGGGTGCCGAAGCTATCAAGAGCCGTCTTGAGACCTTCGACATGGCTGGTGAAGCGGAGATCCTTCGCGACATCATCGCCAACGGTAAGGGACAGCGTAAGACCCGTGCCCTCAAGCGCCTGAAGGTTGTCAACGCATTCTTGACCACCGACAACAGCCCGCTTGGCATGGTTCTGGACGCCGTACCGGTGATCCCGCCGGAACTGCGCCCCATGGTTCAGCTCGATGGTGGCCGTTTCGCTACCTCGGACTTGAACGATCTGTACCGTCGCGTGATCAACCGCAACAACCGCCTCAAGCGCCTGCTTGATTTGGGTGCTCCGGAGATCATCGTCAACAACGAAAAGCGCATGCTGCAGGAAGCTGTTGACTCGCTCTTCGATAACGGTCGTCGTGGCCGCCCCGTCACCGGTCCGGGTAACCGTCCGTTGAAGTCCCTGAGCGACATGCTCAAGGGTAAGCAGGGTCGTTTCCGTCAGAACCTCTTGGGTAAGCGCGTTGACTACTCGGGTCGTTCCGTTATTGTTGTTGGTCCGCAGCTGAAGCTGCACCAGTGTGGTCTGCCAAAGCAGATGGCTCTGGAGCTCTTCAAGCCGTTCGTGATGAAGCGCCTGGTTGACCTTAACCACGCACAGAACATCAAGAGCGCCAAGCGCATGGTTGAGCGTTTCCGCCCCCAGGTCTGGGATGTTCTCGAAGAGATCATCACCGAGCACCCGGTACTGCTGAACCGCGCACCAACCCTGCACCGCTTGGGTATCCAGGCGTTCGAGCCTCAGCTTGTTGAAGGTAAGGCAATCCAGCTTCACCCGCTGGTTTGTGGCGCCTTCAATGCTGACTTCGACGGTGACCAGATGGCAGTTCACCTGCCGCTGAGCCCCGAAGCTCAGGCTGAAGCCCGCATCTTGATGTTGTCCTCGAACAACATTTTGAAGCCCTCTGATGGCCGCCCCGTGACCTTGCCGTCACAGGATATGATCATCGGTCTGTACCACTTGACCACCAAGCGTGAAGGTTCCGTTGGCGAAGGCCGCGTATTCTCCACCTCGGCTGAGGCCATCATGGCTCACGACGCCGGTCAGTTGCACCTGAACTCGCAGGTGAAGATCCGTTTGGAAAACTTCATCCCGGGCGCAGACCGCAAGGGTCCGGAAGGCTTCGTTGCTGGCGACACCGCCATCATCGACACCTCCTTGGGTCAGGTCATCTTCAACGAGACGCTGCCTGCGGATTACCCGTGGGTAGAGGCTGTCGCCGATAAGGGTCAGCTCTCCGAGATCGTCAACGATCTTGCCGAGCGCTACCCGAAGGTCGTTGTTGCCGCAACACTGGATAACCTGAAGGATGCCGGTTTCTACTGGGCCACACGATCAGGCGTCACCGTTGCTATCTCCGACATTAAGGTGCCCGACGCTAAGCCGGCCATCCTTGAAAGCTACGAAATCAAGGCTGCCAAGGTTCAGGCTCAGTACGACAAGGGTCTTATCGCTGACGAAGAGCGCCGCCAGGAGCTCATCGACATCTGGAACCAGGCAACCAACGAGATCGCTGATGTCATGCGTGCGTCCTTCGCCGCATCCAACACGATTAACCGTATGGTTTCCTCCGGTGCTCGTGGTAACTGGATGCAGGTTCGCCAGATTGCCGGTATCCGTGGCTTGGTAGCTAACCCGAAGGGTGAAATTATTCCTCGCCCGATCAAGTCCTCCTACCGTGAGGGCCTGTCGGTTTTGGAGTACTTCATTGCTACTCACGGTGCCCGTAAGGGTCTGGCCGATACCGCTCTGCGTACCGCTAACTCCGGTTACCTGACACGTCGTCTCGTTGACGTTTCACAGGATGTCATCGTTCGCGAAGACGACTGTGGCACCGAGCGCGGTTTGACGCTGCCGATCGCCGTGGTTGATGCAAACGGTGCGATCGTACTGCACGAGGAAGTCGAGAACAGCGTTTACGCTCGTACCTTGGCTGCCGAGGTAGTCGACTCCGCAGGAACCGTTCTGGCTGAAGCCGGAGAAGACGTTGGAGATGTCCTCATTGCCAAGCTGTTCGCAGCCGGCATTGAAGAGATCAAGGTCCGCTCCGTACTCACCTGTGAGTCCACCGTTGGAACCTGTGCACTGTGCTACGGCCGCTCCTTGGCTACGGGTAAGACCGTAGACATTGGTGAGGCTGTCGGTATTATCGCCGCTCAGTCCATTGGTGAGCCCGGTACTCAGCTGACCATGCGTACCTTCCACACCGGTGGTGCTGTTTCCGCCAGCCGTGGCGAGGACATCACCCAGGGTCTGCCCCGTATTCAGGAGCTCTTCGAAGCACGTACCCCCAAGGGTGTTGCTCCGATCGCAGAAGCTGCCGGCCGCATCAACATTGATGAGTCCGAAAAGACCATGCGTTTGATCCTGACTCCGGACGACGGCACGGAAGAGATCGCTTACCCGGTCTTGCGTCGTGCACGTTTGACGGTTGCCGATGGCGAGCATGTTGAGGTTGGACAGAAGCTCATCGTGGGTGCTGTTGACCCCAAGCAGGTTCTGCGTATCCTCGGCCCGCGTGCCGCTCAGAAGCACCTCGTTGAGGAAGTTCAGGGCGTTTACCGCAGCCAGGGTGTAGGTATCCACGATAAGCACGTCGAGGTTATCGTCCGCCAGATGCTCCGTCGCGTGACGGTCATCGAATCCGGCGATTCCAACCTGCTGCCCGGCGAGCTTGCCGAGCGCGGTCGCTTCGAGACGGAAAACCGTCGCGTTGTGTCCGAGGGTAAGAAGCCGGCTTCGGGTCGTAACGAGCTCATGGGTATCACCAAGGCCTCCTTGGCTACCGAATCATGGCTCTCCGCTGCTTCCTTCCAGGAAACCACCCGCGTTCTGACGCAGGCGGCCATGGAAGGCAAGTCTGACCCGCTGTTGGGTCTGAAGGAGAATGTCATTATCGGTAAGTTGATCCCTGCCGGTACGGGTCTTCCGCGCTACACCGACGTTACGGTGGAGCCCACGGAAGAAGCCAAGGCCAATCTGTTCACCGGTCCGAGCGCATTCAGCGACTTTGACTACGTGGGCGGCGTTGGGGACTTGGGCGCCGAGTTCCGTGCCATCCCCTTGGATGACTACGATCTGGGCACCAACTTCTCCGGCTAGCATTTAGCCTGCTGTTGGTCCGACGGCGGTGACTCACCCACTCTGGGTGAGTCACCGCCGTCGTGCTTTAACTAAGCATTGCCTGGAGCCTCAGACTCAGGGTTTCATCGTGTAGTCGCCTGACTTTCACTTGTCCCAATCCCAGCTCGTCAGGAATTTCCTGCCCCTGCCAGGCCTAGTCGCGGATGGTGACCTAGCCAGAGAGTTTCACGCCGAGGGTTGGCCACCGGGCCGGCCTGCCGTCGTGCCGATCGAAGATGGACATGGAGAAATTGGAAAGAATCCCGCCATCGCAACACACGATGTAGTTATGCCCAATGACCGCAGGACTCGTGGGCATGATCCAGGGACGGAAGAAGAACGAGATAGAGACGCAGGCCCTGATGGCGTCGGCCACGGATGCGGTATTTGGATCCCTGCCCAGCAACGCCTCGTAGTCCCACGGCAGTCGTAGCAGCAATCCGCGCGACACATCGGAAACAATCACCACCAATTTGTATCGTTGGGAAGGAAGCGGCGCGCTGTGGGGATCGTCCTCTTTGAGATCGGCCCAGATATGCACTCCCTGCCCGGCCAATATCTTCTTGAATCACTGAGTTAGGGCATCACCGGCGTAGAGCCCTTGATGCAGCAGCAAGCCGGAGAGCGGGCCTAAGACTGGAACATGGGCGAGAAATCCAGCCACGATGGCACCGGCCGACGTGCTGGCCACCCGGTGAAAGGCATAAGGATCCTTCAACTTTTCCAGTGCGGCAACGGCGCCCACCATGGCGGATCCCTTGACGCCGCCGCCTTCTAGCACCAAGTCTGCATGAGCCATGACGAGCCTCCACTCCACCGATACTTCTGAGGGTGAGCCACACCCGTCGCACTGTCAAGGGGAGGATGGGCCGGGGATCGGGGCTGATTTCAGAACTGGGCTTAACCCGTGGTAATGTAATAAGTAATTGTTAGTGTGGCAGTGGATAAGAGCATCAGTTTTCCTCGTTTTGTCGAAGAAAGCAGATGCGGGTCCGGGTTGTACGGTTCTTGTACAGCGAATGCCACATTTTTGCATGCCTAGGCGCTGTGAAGTCGCCGAGTCTGCGACTACCAGTAAACGGCTTACCCTCATCGGCTGAATCATTCCGGCCGGCGGGGCAAGCAACACGATAAAACAACGGAGAACACGAAAGTGCCTACGATTAACCAGCTGGTCCGAAAGGGCCGGACACCCAAGGTCACCAAGACCAAGGCTCCCGCACTTAAGGGCAGCCCCATGCGACGCGGCGTTTGCACGCGCGTTTACACGACCACCCCGAAGAAGCCGAACTCGGCTCTGCGTAAGGTTGCACGTGTGCGCCTTAACGGTGGCGTGGAAGTTACCGCTTACATCCCCGGTGTAGGCCACAACCTCCAGGAGCACTCCATCGTGCTCGTTCGTGGAGGCCGTGTTAAGGACCTTCCCGGTGTTCGTTACAAGATCGTCCGCGGCGCATTGGATACCCAGGGCGTTAAGAACCGCAAGCAGGCTCGCAGCCGCTACGGTGCAAAGATGGAGAAGAAGTAATATGCCTCGCAAGGGTCCGGCCCCCAAGCGGCCGCTAGTTGTAGATCCCGTATACGGTTCCCCCTTGGTCACTCAGCTGATCAACAAGGTGCTCGTTGACGGTAAGAAGTCCACCGCAGAGCGCATCGTATACGGCGCACTCGAAGGTGTACGCGAGAAGACCGGTGCTGATCCCGTTGTTGCCTTGAAGAAGGCCATGGAGAACATCAAGCCCAGCCTCGAAGTAAAGTCCCGCCGTGTTGGTGGCGCTACCTACCAGGTTCCCGTTGAAGTCAAGCCGGGTCGTCAGACCGCACTTGCTCTTCGCTGGTTGGTTGGTTACTCGAAGGCTCGCCGCGAGAAGACCATGACTGAGCGCTTGCGCAACGAAGTTTTGGATGCCTCCAATGGTCTTGGTGCCGCTGTAAAGCGTCGCGAAGATACCCACAAGATGGCAGAGTCCAACAAGGCCTTCGCTCACTACCGCTGGTAACTAGAGCAACGAGTTTGCCGGCGGTAACCCCGCCGGCAAACTTCCAGCTCATCTCTAGACAAGGGAGACACCGTGGCACAGGACGTGCTTACAGACCTTAACCAGGTCCGCAACATTGGCATCATGGCCCACATTGATGCTGGCAAGACCACTACGACTGAGCGCATCCTGTTCTACACAGGTGTGAACCACAAGATCGGCGAAACGCACGACGGCGCTTCGACGACTGACTGGATGGAACAGGAAAAGGAACGCGGCATCACCATCACGTCTGCCGCCGTGACCTGCTACTGGAACAAGAACCAGATCAACATCATTGACACTCCGGGTCACGTTGACTTCACGGTGGAAGTTGAGCGCTCCTTGCGAGTTCTCGATGGCGCCGTTGCTGTCTTCGATGGCAAGGAAGGCGTTGAGCCGCAGTCCGAGACCGTTTGGCGTCAGGCTGACAAGTACAACGTTCCGCGTATCTGCTTTGTCAACAAGATGGACAAGCTCGGTGCTGACTTCTACTTCACCGTAGACACCATCATCAACCGCTTGGGCGCCAAGCCGTTGGTTATGCAGCTGCCGATCGGCGCCGAGAGCGAATTCATCGGTGTTGTCGACCTCATGACGATGAAGGCATTCGTCTGGGCCGGCGACTCCAAGGGTGATGTCACCATGGGTGCCGCTTACGAAGTCCAGGAGATCCCCGCTGATCTTCAGGAAAAGGCTGTCGAATACCGTGCAGCCCTCGTAGAGGCCGTTGCTGAGTCTTCCGAAGAACTCATGGAGAAGTACCTCGAAGGCGAAGAGCCTTCCATCGAGGAACTCAAGGCTGGCATCCGCAAGATGACCGTCAACTCCGAGATCTACCCGGTCTTCTGTGGTTCTGCTTTCAAGAACCGCGGCGTTCAGCCGATGCTCGATGCTGTCATCGACTACCTGCCGAACCCGATCGACGTTGGCGCTATGATCGGTCACGATCCTCGCGACGAGTCCATCGAGATCAAGCGCGAACCGAACGAGTCTGAGCCGTTCTCGGCTCTGGCCTTCAAGATCGCAACGCACCCGTTCTTCGGCCAGTTGAACTTCATCCGCGTCTACTCCGGCAAGGTAACTTCCGGTACGCAGCTGATGAACTCGACCAAGGGTAAGAAGGAACGTATTGGCAAGCTCTTCCAGATGCACGCCAATAAGGAAATGCCCGTAGATGAGATCCACGCAGGTCACATCTACGCAGTGATCGGCCTCAAGGACACCACCACCGGTGACACCTTGTGCGATCCGGCTAACCCGATCGTTCTCGAGTCGATGACCTTCCCCGCTCCCGTGATCTTCGTTGCCATTGAGCCGAAGACCAAGGGTGACCAGGAGAAGCTCTCCACGGCTATCCAGAAGCTCTCCGCTGAGGACCCGACGTTCACCGTCAACCTCAACGAAGACACCGGCCAGACCGAAATTGGCGGCATGGGCGAGCTCCACTTGGACATCCTTGTGGACCGCATGCGTCGCGAATTCAACGTTGAGGCCAACGTTGGCAAGCCGCAGGTTGCATACCGCGAAACCATCAAGCGCGCCGTTGCCAAGCACGACTACACTCACAAGAAGCAGACCGGTGGTTCCGGCCAGTTCGCAAAGATCCAGATTGCCATTGAGCCGCTGGATACTGCCGAAGGTGAAATGTACGAGTTCGACAACAAGGTCACCGGTGGCCGTGTTCCTCGTGAATACATCCCCAGCGTTGACCAGGGCATCCAGTCCGCACTGCCTGACGGCGTGCTGGCCGGTTACCCGATGGTTGGCATCAAGGCTACGCTGCTTGACGGTGCTTCCCACGATGTTGACTCCTCCGAAATGGCCTTCAAGATCGCCGGTCGTATGGCGTTCAAGGAAGCTGCTCGGATGGCCAACCCGGTTCTGCTTGAACCGCTGATGGAAGTTGAAGTCCGCACCCCTGAGGAATACATGGGTGAAGTTATCGGTGACATCAACTCTCGTCGTGGCCAGATGCAGTCCATGGAGGACGCAAGCGGTGTCAAGGTCATCAAGGCTCTTGTTCCCTTGTCCGGCATGTTCGGTTACATCGGTGACCTGCGGTCCAAGACCCAGGGTCGTGCCGTGTACTCGATGAAGTTCGACAGCTACTCTGAGGTTCCGAAGGCTGTTGCCGACGAAATCATCCAGAAGGCTCGCGGCGAGTAATCGCCCCCTTAGATTGGGTCGCATCTTTTACGCATGTTTTAGATGCGACCCAATCTGAACCAATTTCTTAAATATCAAAAGCCCCCAGTAGACTTATTTTGATTTCAGAGGCGAACAGCGTCACTGAGAGTAAGTTTTCTAAATGTTTCTAGGAGGAACCTGTGGCAAAGGCAAAGTTCGAGCGGACCAAGCCGCACGTTAACATCGGCACCATCGGTCACGTTGACCATGGTAAGACCACGTTGACTGCTGCCATTTCCAAGGTACTGTACGACAAGTACCCGGATCTCAACGAGCAGCGTGATTTCGGTTCCATCGACTCGGCGCCGGAAGAGCGCCAGCGTGGTATCACGATCAACATCTCCCACGTTGAGTACCAGACCGAGAAGCGCCACTACGCACACGTAGACGCCCCCGGTCACGCTGACTACATCAAGAACATGATCACCGGTGCTGCTCAGATGGACGGCGCTATCTTGGTAGTTGCTGCAACTGACGGCCCGATGGCTCAGACTCGCGAGCACGTTCTGTTGGCTCGCCAGGTTGGCGTTCCCTACCTGCTGGTCGCACTGAACAAGTCCGACATGGTTGATGACGAAGAACTCCTCGACTTGGTCGAAATGGAAGTTCGCGAACTGCTCTCCTCACAGGGCTTCGACGGCGACGAGGCACCTGTTGTCCGCGTTTCCGGCCTGAAGGCTCTGGAAGGCGACCCCGTATGGGTCAAGTCCGTTGAGGACCTGATGGACGCTGTTGATAACAACGTTCCGGACCCGATCCGCGACAAGGACAAGCCGTTCTTGATGCCGGTTGAAGATGTCTTCACCATCACCGGTCGTGGAACCGTTGTTACGGGCCGCGCCGAGCGTGGAACGCTTCAGATCAACTCTGAAGTTGAAATCGTTGGTATCCGCCCGGTCCAGAAGACCACGGTTACCGGTATCGAAATGTTCCACAAGCAGCTCGACGAGGCTTGGGCCGGCGAGAACTGTGGTCTGCTGCTCCGCGGTATCAAGCGCGAAGACGTAGAGCGTGGCCAGGTTATCGTCAAGCCGGGTTCCATTACCCCGCACACCGATTTCGAAGCCAACGTCTACATCTTGGCCAAGGATGAGGGCGGTCGTCACAACCCGTTCTACTCCAACTACCGCCCGCAGTTCTACTTCCGAACCACGGATGTTACCGGCGTTATCACCTTGCCTGAGGGCACGGAAATGGTTATGCCTGGCGACAACACCGAAATGTCAGTCGTGCTGATCCAGCCGATCGCCATGGAAGAGGGCCTCGGCTTCGCTATCCGCGAAGGCGGCCGCACCGTTGGTTCAGGTCGTGTCACCAAGATCCTCAAGTAATTAATTACTTAGATCTTTAGGAAGGGCTCCAGCTTCGGCTGGGGCCCTTTCTGTTTAAGGTTTAGCTGAACATCTGACATGTCGGTTGCGCGGCTCTGGCAACGAGCTGGCGAGAGGCCTTACCCGCGGTGCTGCAGCCGCCGCACGATCGGCTGGGACGCTGGCCGCCATCAAGCACCGAGTTCCAGTGGGGACCCTCCGAACCGGATCCATCATCTTGGCGTCGGTGTGGCAGCTGGTGGAACCGTGAGCCTCGTGCGCGCCAAGCGCCGAATTCAGGAGGGCTGAGCCGTGCCTGCGGTCATTGCCGAACGGACAGTTCAGCTCGACCCTGTCACCGCGTTCGAACTCTCCCAGACCACGGGCGAGCTCCGGCTGCAGTGGGACCCGTTCATCCGCTCACAACATTTTGAGGGCGGTGCCACACATGCGGGTAAGGGGTGCGCACCGGACACGGTAGTGAGTACGTTTCATATGTGCCTGGCCGGAACGTCGGCATGAAGATGATTACTGGGCCGTGGTTCTTCGAGCAGTTTGGCGGTGGCTGGCTTATCCCGTTGGCGAATGGTTGCTAGGGCGCGAGATTGAGCGACGTATTTCGGCCTTCGCCTCGGCCTGCGGGAACGAGGCCCTGATAGCGCGCATGCGGTGATTGCAGATCCCGAATAGTGCTCTTGACGTGAGATCGGCCTGGCTGAGTGCAGATGTCCCTCTGGCGGGGCCGTGCGGTGCTTATCGGACGCCCTTGACCCGGCTGACAGCCCATGCGCCAGCCAACGCGGTGACTCCGGAAACAAGGAACAACAGCGTGAAGCCGCCAACGGCGCTGACAAGCAGTGCACCCAGCATGGGGGCGAAGGCCTGGGGCACGGTCAGGGCAATGTTCATGATGCCCAGGTCTTTGCCTCGTGAAAGTTGGTCAGGCAGCACCTGCGTGGCCAGAGCCTGGTCCACGGACAAGAAGCAGCCATAGCCCAGACCCAGAAGAGCCGCTGCGAAGGTGGCCGCGCCCATGCTAGGCACGAAAGCAAGAATCAGCGCTGCGGCCGCTTGGAGGATCGATGAAGCAAAAACAAAGGCCCGGCGCCTGCCCCACTTGTCGGAGAGCCGGCCCAGCCACAGCGAGGCAATAATCACGAAGATCATGTAGACGAGTGTCAGTACTATCAGCGAACCTTCGGCGTCCGCTACTTCGAGCCCGTACATCAAGAAATAGAGCAGGAGACTGGTGCCAAAGGCATTACCGAGGTTAACCAGGACGCGGCTCAGAAGCGTCCAGCCAAAGTCCGGATGGCTTCGGGGGCTGACCCACATCCCCTCAAGGAGATTTCTGACCGTCAGAGGTGGCATGACTCCGGCAGCTAAGACCTGATCGGGCACCAGCAGCAGAAACGGTAGCCCGAGCGCCACGAGCAGGGCGGCCAGGAGGGCGTAGCTGCCAACGGTACTCAGTCCCAAGGCCGTGACCAGCACCAGACCGGCGATGATGCCGATGGCCTGCGGGGCTGAAATCCAGCCGGAAACATAACCACGCTGATTCACAGGTACCTGATCGGAAATGGCAGCCGTCAAAGCTGCGGTCAAAACACAAAAGAAGGTGCTGGCCGTAACCCAGCAGATTCCGATGCCCCAGAGCGATGTCTGTGCACCAAGGGCCGCCAGGGACAATGCAAAGCCGGCTGTGCCAGCGGCTATCCAGGGACGGCGGCGACCAAAGCGGGAGCGGGTGCGATCCGAAAGTGCACCCGTGAGCGGGTAGGCAACGATCGCGAAGGCACCGGCGACACCGGAGATAACGCCAAATCAAAGCACATTTTGAACCCAGTCAGTGGCGCTGAGAAATTGCTCGACCTGCAGCGGAAGCAGTAGCTGCACGGGCGTTAGTTGCGCAATCCAGACTCCAAACCAACTCAGCGCAAACCAAGTGATCCACCGCCCGCTGACTCTGCGGGACGGAAGCGAGGCTAGGGAAAGCGTCGCCGGGGGAGTGGACACCCCATCACTATTTGAGACTTTGCTCACCCTTGAAGCTTCTCACGAGCGTCAAGAGGGCAGTGTTTAACCCAATTTTTGCCGGTGGTAACGAAGCCCACACCACCCCCGATTGGCGTTCTGGCGCGGAATCCGGCATACTTATTGAGTTGTTCAAGTGCTTTTTCGAGTCCCGATCGAGATAATGCTCGATGCAGGGTCCAAGTTAAAGCCCAAACATAACCTTCCTTCGCATCATAGGTGTGGGTACGTGCGTGATTTGATCGCGACACGCCCGACCGCGGGGGTCGGAGCTTCGATGGATTGAGGAACCCGGAATTATCCGGATTCAGTTCGTTGGAAGCGTGGCTGTGAGTGCCACATATGAACCGGAAAAGTAAACAGCGTTTACGTCAACAGCATCGCTCCTACAGGATGCTTCGTTACAGGAAAGAGAGTCACGACGCCATGGCGGGACAAAAAATCCGCATCCGGCTGAAGTCATATGACCACGAGGTTATTGATGTTTCAGCCCGGAAGATCGTTGAGACGGTCACGCGCGCAGGCGCAACGGTAGTAGGCCCCGTGCCGCTGCCCACCGAGAAGAACATTTACTGCGTAATTCGTTCGCCTCACAAGTACAAGGACAGCCGCGAGCACTTTGAAATGCGCACGCACAAGCGTCTGATCGACATCATTGATCCCACGCCCAAGGCAGTTGATTCGCTCATGCGTCTCGACCTGCCGGCCGACGTGAACATCGAAATCAAACTGTAGGGAGGTGCTGAGAAACTATGACCGCGACCCGAAACACTAAGGGCATCCTGGGCACGAAGCTCGGCATGACCCAGGTCTGGGACGAGAACAACTTGCTTGTTCCTGTAACTGTCGTCCAGGCCGACTCCAACGTCATCACCCAGCTGCGTAACGCAGAGGTTGATGGCTACGTAGCGATCCAGATCGGCTACGGCCAGATCGATCCTCGCAAGGTAACCAAGCCTTTGGCTGGTCACTTCGCCAAGGCAGGCGTCACGCCTCGCCGCCACGTCGTCGAGCTGCGCACCGCAGACGCTGACACCTACACCCTCGGCCAGGAGCTCTCCGTTGAGATCTTCGAAGCCGGCCAGAAGGTCGACGTCGTCGGCACTTCAAAGGGTAAGGGCTTTGCCGGTGTCATGAAGCGTCACGGCTTCCACGGTGCTCCGGCCTCGCACGGTGCACACAAGAACCACCGCAAGCCCGGTTCCATCGGTGGCGCGTCCACTCCTGGCCGCGTTTTCAAGGGTATGCGCATGGCAGGCCGTATGGGTGCCGAGCGCGTAACCACCATGAACCTCACGGTTCACGGTGTTGACGCCGAGAAGTCGCTGCTGCTGATCAAGGGTGCCGTTCCCGGCGCCCGCGGCCAGGTCGTATTCGTACGCACCGCCGTGAAGGGAGCATAAGTAAATGGCTACTGTAAAGGTTGATCTGCCTGCAGAGATCTTCGACGTACAGACCAACGTGCCGCTGTTGCACCAGGTTGTCGTAGCTCAGCTCGCTGCTGCCCGCCAGGGTACCCACAAGACCAAGACCCGCGCCGAAGTATCCGGTGCAGGCCGTAAGCCGCATGCACAGAAGGGTACCGGCCGCGCCCGTCAGGGTTCAATCCGTGCTCCTCACATGACCGGTGGTGGCGTTGTCCACGGTCCGACCCCTCGCGATTACAGCCAGCGTACGCCCAAGAAGATGAAGGCTGCAGCTCTCCGCGGCGCCCTCTCTGACCGCGCACGCAACGGCCGTATCCACGTTGTCGCTGAATTGGTAGCCGGCACCACGCCGTCCACCAAGGCTGCAAAGGCTACTTTGGCCTCAATCACGACGCGCAAGAACTTGCTCGTTGTTATTGAGCGCGCCAACGACGCTGCTGCACTGAGCGTACGCAACATCACCGACCTTCACGTTCTGTACGTTGACCAGCTCAATACCTACGACGTGCTCGTCTCTGATGACATCGTATTCACCAAGGCTGCCTTCGACGTTTTCGTCTCAGGCCGTGCCGCTGCTGAAGCTTTCGCTTCCAGCATGCTGTTGGTTGAAGACCTCGTTGCTGACGATGCTGCCGAAGGCACCATCAAGGGCAACAAGGACTCCATGAAGTACCACGTGCCTGGTTCACGCTGGTACGACGCCACTGTGGCCGAGGTTTGGTTCTCCACGGTTGAGGAAGCCAAGGCCGCTGGCTTTGTTCCCGCCGGTGGCGAAGCTGCCCAGACTATTGAGGAGGACGCCAAGTGAGCGCCGTCACCATCAAGGATCCGCGCGACGTAGTGCTTGCACCCGTCGTCTCGGAAAAGAGCTACGGCTTGATCGACGAAGGTAAGTACACCTTCTTGGTCGACCCTCGCTCAAACAAGACCGAGATCAAGTTGGCTGTGGAGAAGATTTTCTCCGTCAAGGTCGACACGATCAACACCATCAACCGTGCCGGTAAGCGCAAGCGCACCAAGTTCGGATGGGGACAGCGTAAGAGCACCAAGCGCGCAATTGTCTCCCTTCGCGAAGGCACGATCGACATCTTCGGCGGTCCGCTTTCATAAGCGGAGACCACTTTAACGAGGAAATAAACTATGGGAATCCGTAAATACAAGCCGACAACCCCGGGCCGTCGTGGCTCGAGCGTTGCCGACTTCACAGAAATCACGCGGTCGACTCCGGAGAAGTCTCTGGTTCGTCCCCTGCCCAAAAAGGGTGGCCGTAACAACACCGGTCGTATCACGACTCGTCACAAGGGTGGTGGCCACAAGCGCCAGTACCGCCTGATTGACTTCCGTCGTCACGACAAGGATGGCGTCAACGCACGCGTTGCTGAGATCGAATACGATCCCAACCGCACCGCACGCATCGCTCTCCTGCACTACGTTGATGGCACCAAGCGTTACATCATCGCCCCGAACAAGCTCAGCCAGGGAGACTTCGTAGAAGCCGGCCCCGAAGCTGACATCAAGCCTGGCAACAACCTTCCGTTGCGCAACATCCCCGTGGGTACTGTTATCCACGCTGTGGAGCTGCGTCCCGGTGGCGGTGCCAAGATGGCTCGTTCGGCTGGTGCCTCGGTTCAGCTCGTCGCCAAGGAAGGCAAGTTCGCCCAGCTGCGTCTGCCCTCCGGCGAAATCCGCAACGTTGATGCGCGCTGCCGCGCGACCATCGGCGAAGTTGGCAACGCTGAGCAGTCCAACATCAACTGGGGTAAGGCTGGCCGTATGCGCTGGAAGGGCGTACGCCCGACCGTCCGCGGTGTTGTCATGAACCCGGTCGATCACCCTCATGGTGGTGGTGAAGGTAAGACTTCCGGTGGACGTCACCCGGTTAACCCGAACGGTAAGCGTGAAGGCCGTACCCGCCGTCCCAACAAAGAGAGCGACAAGCTGATTGTTCGTCGCCGCCGTACTGGCAAGAACAAGCGATAGGAGCCTGGAGACATGCCACGTAGCCTGAAGAAGGGTCCTTTCGTTGACCAGCACCTCTTTGTGAAGGTAGCTCGGGAGAACGAAAATGGAACCAAGAACGTAATTAAGACCTGGTCCCGCCGCTCGATGATCGTCCCCGATATGTTGGGTCACACGATCGCCGTGCACGATGGTCGCAAGCACATCCCCGTGTTTGTAACCGAGTCGATGGTCGGGCACAAGCTCGGCGAATTCGCCCTCACGCGGACATTCCGCGGCCATGTTAAGGACGACCGTAAGGGCAAGCGCCGCTAGGCGCCTGCATTTACGGCTAAGACGAGAGAGAGATAGCAATGGAAGCCAAGGCAAGTGCGCGTCATCTGCGCGTAACGCCTATGAAGGCCCGGCGCGTCGTCAACCTGATTCGTGGCAAGCAGGCGAATGAGGCATTGGCGATTTTGAAGTTTGCCCCCCAGGCAGCTTCGGAGCCGGTATTCAAGGTAGTCCAGTCCGCAGTGGCTAACGCCCGCGTTCTGGCAGATCGCGACAGTATCGCGTTCAACGAAAATGATCTGTACATCAGCGAGATCTTCGTTGATGAAGGCCCGACCATGAAGCGGTTCCAGCCGCGAGCACAGGGTCGTGCATTCCAGATCAAGAAGCGCACCAGCCACGTCACCGTGGTTGTCGCTACCCCCGTGAAAGAGGAGGCTCGCTAAGTGGGACAGAAAGTAAACCCGCACGGGTTCCGTCTCGGGATCACCACGGACCACCGTTCACACTGGTTCGCGGACAGCAACAAGCCCGGTCAGCGCTACAAGGACTTCGTAAAAGAAGACATCCAGATCCGCGCACTCATGTCTACGGGCATGGACCGAGCTGGTATTTCCAAGGTTGAGATCGAGCGCACCCGTGACCGTGTACGTGTGGATATCCACACCGCACGCCCCGGTATTGTCATCGGTCGTCGTGGAGCAGAAGCAGACCGCATCCGCGGCGAGCTTGAAAAGCTCACCGGCAAGCAGGTTCAGCTGAACATCTTGGAAGTCAAGAACCCGGAAGCTGACGCTCAGCTCGTTGCCCAGGGCATCGCAGAGCAGCTCACTTCTCGCGTGGCTTTCCGCCGTGCGATGAAGAAGGCTATGCAGTCCGCACAGCGCACCGGCAGCGTCAAGGGCATCCGTGTCGCTTGTGCTGGTCGCTTGGGTGGCGCTGAAATGTCACGCACCGAGTTCTACCGCGAAGGTCGTGTGCCCCTGCACACCCTGCGTGCCAACATCGATTACGGCTTCTTCGAAGCTAAGACCGTGTTCGGCCGCATTGGTGTCAAGGTCTGGATCTACAAGGGCGATGTTACGAGCAAGGAACTGGCTGCTCAGGCAGCTGCTGCTCCTGCACGTGGCCGTGGCCCGCGCCGCGACGGCGATGACCGCGGAAACCGCGGCCCTCGCGCCGGTGGCGACCGTCGTCGTAACGACCGTCCTGAGCGCACCGAGGCTGCTGCCCCGGTTGAGGCTCCTGTAGCTGCTGCTCCCGCAGTAGAAGGAGGAGAGGCTTAAATGCTTATCCCACGTCGAGTAAAGCACCGCAAGCAGCACCACCCGGGTCGTTCCGGGCAGGCTACTGGCGGCACCACGGTTTCGTTTGGTGAGTGGGGCATTCAGGCTCTTACGCCGGCATACGTAACCAACCGTCAGATCGAGTCCGCTCGTATCGCAATGACCCGTCACATCAAGCGTGGTGGAAAGGTGTGGATCAACATCTACCCTGACCGTCCCTTGACGAAGAAGCCTGCTGAAACCCGCATGGGTTCCGGTAAGGGTTCGCCTGAGTGGTGGATCGCAAACGTCAAGCCGGGCCGTGTTCTCTTCGAACTCTCCGGTGTATCAGAAGAGGTAGCACGCGAGGCATTGCGCCTGGCAATCCACAAGCTGCCGTTGAAAGCACGCATTGTGCGTCGCGAAGGTGGTGAGTAAAGATGTCAGTTGGTTCTAAGGAACTCGCCCCTGCACAGCTTGATGGGTTCGACAATGCACGTCTTGTTGAAGAACTCCGTAAGGCTAAGGAAGAACTGTTCAACCTGCGCTTCCAGTCGGCTACCGGCCAGCTGGAAGGCCACGGTCGCTTGCGCGTTGTAAAGCGCGACATCGCCCGTATCTACACAGTCATGCGTGAGCGCGAGCTGGGCATTCGCCCGGACGTCGTTGCTGCAGCACCTGTGGAGAAGGCCTCCAAGAAGGCTGACAAGGAAGCCAAGAAGGCCTCCAAGAAGGCTGAAACATCTGAGGAGGACGCCAAGTGAGCGATTCTGTAAACAACACCGAAACTGGTGCGGAGACTGTAGTCCGTAACGAGCGCAAGAAACTACGCGGTTACGTTGTTTCCGACAAGATGGATAAGACCATCGTTGTTGAGGTTGAAGACCGCGTAAAGCACGCTCTTTACGGCAAGGTTCTTCGCCGCAACAAGAAGATCAAGGCTCACGATGAAGAGAACAGCGCCGGCATCGGCGACCTGGTCGTCATCAGCGAGACTCGCCCGCTCTCCGCAACCAAGCGTTTCCGCCTGGTTGAGATCGTAGAGAAGGCTAAGTAAACATTTTCAACCTCGTGTTGAGTTTGTGAACTAACAGTGGGGCCCGTTGCCAGTCATGGCAACGGGCCCCACTGCTTTAACACGGTCGGCAACCGTGCAACTAGACGTGGGGAAGGTAACGCCCAGCGCCCGCCAGAGCGGTGGTTCGAGTTCTTCATACGTGCTAAAGTTATTTATTGCTGCGCTTTTTCTGTGCAACCGTTTACGGTCGCGGCAGTTGAGTGCGCAATTTACTCGTAAATGTCTCGTGCCACTTCAAACTGCCTTCCAGAGCGTGATCTCTCACGCACATAACTGGAGTGGAAAGTGCAGTTGGCATGAAACGTTTAGGCGTGTTTTGGCAAAATCCAGGCACGTCGAGAGACATCCCGAACAATACGTTCCGCAAGGCTTATCCATAGATAGCTTATGGCCAAGAACCGGCGCGACGAACAGGAGATACTAGTGATTCAGCAGGAGTCGCGGCTTAAGGTCGCCGACAACACGGGGGCCAAGGAAATCTTGACCATCCGCGTTCTCGGTGGATCTGGGCGCCGCTACGCAGGCATCGGTGACACCATTGTCGCCACCGTCAAGGATGCAATTCCCGGCGGTAACGTAAAGAAGGGTGACGTCGTCAAGGCTGTCATCGTTCGCACCAAGAAGGAACGCCGCCGTGCGGATGGTTCCTACATCAAGTTCGATGAGAATGCAGCTGTCATTCTCAAAGCTGACGGGGACCCCCGCGGTACCCGTATCTTCGGCCCGGTTGGCCGTGAACTTCGTGACAAGAAGTTCATGAAGATCATCTCGTTGGCTCCGGAGGTGCTGTAACTTATGGCAAAGATCAAGAAGGGTGACCTGGTTCAGGTCATCACAGGCGCCAAGGCTGAACGTGGCGGCGACCGTGGCAAGCAGGGCACCGTCCTGAAGGTCTACACCGAAACCAACCGCGTGTTGGTTGAGGGCGTAAACCGCGTCACCAAGCACACCAAGGCCGGTCAGACGGAACGTGGCACCAACACTGGTGGCATTGAAATCGTCGAAGCACCTATTCACATCTCCAACGTTGCAGTAGTGGACCCGTCCACGAAGAAGCCGACCCGCGTTGGCTACCGCATCGAAACCGTTGAGCGCGATGGCCGCGAGCGTCAGGTACGCATTCGCTTCGCCAAGACCTCGGGGAAGGATCTGGCATGAGCGCCGTAGCTACAGAGAACGCACCCAAGATCACACCTCGCCTGAAGACCCGCTACGCAGCGGAAATCAAGGCTGGTTTGGTTGAGGAGTTCAAGTACTCAAACGTCAACCAGGTTCCGCGCTTGGTCAAGGTCGTTGTCAACATGGGTGTTGGAGATGCCGCTAAGGACTCCAAGCTCATTGACCACGCCGTCCGTGACCTCACCGCCATCACCGGTCAGAAGCCTCAGGTAACTAAGGCTCGCAAGTCGATCGCTCAGTTCAAGCTGCGCGAAGGCATGCCGATCGGTTGCCACGCAACTCTGCGTGGAGATCGCATGTGGGAATTCCTGGACCGCTTGGTCACGCTGGCTCTGCCCCGTATCCGCGACTTCCGCGGCCTCAGTGGCAAGCAGTTTGACGGCAACGGTAACTACACCTTCGGTCTGACCGAACAGGTTATGTTCCACGAGATCGATCAGGATTCCATTGACCGCCCCCGCGGTATGGACATCACTGTCGTGACCACAGCCAAGACCGATGACGAAGGCCGCGCGCTGCTTAAGGCGCTTGGCTTCCCGTTCAAATCCGAAGATAAATAATCTACGTAAAAGGTCCGTTCTGCGGGTACCCGGCGTTGAAATCTAATTTTCACGCTGTGGAGCCACGCGAAGGAAACCGTTACGAGGAAGGGCAAGCGCCCAAATGACAATGACAGATCCTGTCGCAGACATGCTTACGCGTCTGCGCAACGCAAACTCGGCACACCACGAAACCGTGTCCATGCCGTTTAGCAAGCTTAAGGGCCACATCGCCGACATCCTCAAGGCACAGGGTTACATCTCTGCCTGGAAGGTTGAAGACGCTGAGGTTGGCAAGAAGCTGACCATCGACTTGAAGTACGGCCCCGCACGTGAGCGTTCAATCGCTGGCCTGCGCCGTATCTCCAAGCCCGGACTGCGCGTTTACGCAAAGTCCACGAACCTCCCCAACGTTTTGGGTGGGTTGGGTGTCGCTATCCTGTCGACGTCTTCAGGTCTGCTGACCGACCGTCAGGCTGCCAAGAAGGGCGTGGGTGGGGAAGTCCTCGCCTACGTCTGGTAGTAGAGAGAGAAGGGAAAGAACTTATGTCACGTATTGGACGTCTCCCCATCTCCGTGCCTGCCGGCGTAGAGGTTAAGATTGAAGACAGCCTTGTTTCCGTCAAGGGCCCGAAGGGAACGCTGGAACTCACCATCGCCAGCCCCATCACGGCAGTCCTCGAAGAAAACATCATCACGGTTAGCCGCCCCAACGATGAGCGCGCCTCGCGTTCACTCCACGGCCTGACTCGTACCCTCATTGAGAACCTGATCATCGGTGTCACTGCGGGCTACGAGAAGAAGCTGGAAATCGTTGGTACCGGTTACCGCGTAGTAGCCAAGGGCAAGGACCTTGAGTTCGCTCTCGGCTTCAGCCACCCGGTCCTCATTGAGGCCCCTGAGGGCATCACACTGACCGTAGAGAGCCCCACAAAGCTCTCCGTGTCAGGTAATAGCAAGCAGCAGGTGGGCGAAGTTGCTGCCAACATCCGCAAGCTGCGCAAGCCCGACCCGTACAAGGGTAAGGGCGTTCGCTACGCTGGCGAGATCATCCGCCGCAAGGTCGGAAAGGCTGGTAAGTAACCATGGCACTATCCGTACGAGGAAAGTCCAAGTCCGCAGCACGCGGCCGTCGTCACCTGCGTGTACGTAAGCGCGTTAGCGGAACGACTGTGCGCCCGCGCCTTGTCGTTAACCGTTCAGCACGCCACGTATTCGTTCAGGTCATTGATGACACTCAGGGTCTGACCCTGGTATCTGCATCGACCCTGGAAGCAGACATGCGCGCATTTGACGGTGACAAGACCGCCAAGGCAAAGCGTATTGGTGAGCTCGTTGCCGAGCGCGCCAAGGCTGCAGGCATCGAAGCTGTTGTCTTCGACCGCGGCGGTAACCGCTACCACGGCCGTGTTGCAGCTATCGCTGACGGCGCACGTGAAGGCGGTCTGGCACTGTGACCGAAAACATCAACAAGGAGAACACTGTGTCAGAAGCAACTGCAGCTGACGGTGCAACCGCGAAGACTGAAACTGCTGCAGGCGCCGATAACGCCCGTGGCCGTGGCGGTCGCGACGGTGCTCGTGGAGGCCGCGAAGGCGGTCGCGACGGCGGCCGTGGCCGTGGCGGTCGTGACGGTGGACGCGAGGCTGAGAAGAGCCAGTTCATCGAGCGCGTTGTCAACATCAACCGCGTTGCCAAGGTTGTCAAGGGTGGTCGTCGCTTCAGCTTCACCGCTCTGGTAATCGTCGGTGACGGCAACGGTCTCGTTGGCGTTGGCTACGGCAAGGCTAAGGAAGTTCCTGCCGCTATCGCTAAGGGTGTAGAAGAAGCTAAGAAGTCCTTCTTCCGCGTTCCGCTGATCGGCAAGACCATCCCGCACCGCGTCCAGGGTGAGGCTGCTGCAGGCGTTGTTCTGCTGCGTCCGGCTGCCGCTGGTACCGGAGTTATCGCCGGTGGCCCGGTTCGCGCAATCCTGGAATGCGTTGGCATCCACGATGTGCTGTCCAAGTCACTCGGTTCCTCAAACGCCATCAACATTGTTCACGCAACCGTTGCTGCATTGAAGGGCCTGGAAGATCCTAAGGCTGTTGCGGCTCGCCGTGGCCTGCCTTTGGACGAAGTTGCTCCGGACGTGCTGTTGCGCAATATGCAAAAGGCAGGTCTGTAATGACTACACCGAAGAATGTTCAGGTTTCCGAAAAAAATCTGGAAATCACTCAGGTTAGGGGCGTCGTCGGCGCCAAGCAGTTCCAGAAGGACACCCTTCGTTCACTCGGCCTCAAGCGCATCGGTCACACCGTTGTTCGCTCGGCTGACGCTGTGACCGTTGGTATGGTCAACAAGGTTCCGCACCTGATCAAGGTTGAGGAGACGAAGTAAAGTGGCTGAGAAGACTACTGAAACTGTTGAAAAGCAGAATGCACTGAAGGTCCACCACTTGCGTCCCGCACCCGGCGCCAAGACGGCTAAAACCCGTGTTGGCCGTGGTGAAGGTTCTAAGGGTAAGACCGCCGGTCGCGGTACCAAGGGTACCAAGGCTCGCTACCAGGTTAAGGCTGGCTTTGCCGGCGGCCAGTTGCCGCTGCACATGCGCTTGCCGAAGCTGCGTGGCTTCAAGAACCCGTTCCGCGTTGAGTTCCAGGTTGTAAACCTGGACAAGCTGAACGAGCTCTTCCCCGAGGGTGGCGTTGTCACCGTCGAGACACTCGTTGAAAAGGGCGCCGTTCGCAAGAACCAGCCCGTGAAGGTGCTGGGCACCGGCGACTTGACCGTCAAGGTTGATGTTACCGCCCACGCATTCTCCTCCAGCGCAGTTGCCAAGATTGCTGCCGCAGGTGGAAGCACCGTCGAACTCTAAACGGTTCATAAATGCGCGCATTTAGCGACTAGACTCTTGGTGAGTGGAGCTCCGGTTCCGCTCACCAGGGGTCTTTCGTTTTATCCGGATGTTTCGGAAAGCTTGGATAATCCAAGATTGTTATCCGTCACAGTACCATTGCGAGCTAGATCACCCACTAGAATTATTCCTTGTGCTTCACATGAGAAGCCAACTTCATTACTAGACATCAGGAGGACGCTTGCTTACCGCATTTGGCCGCGCCTTTCGCACGCCTGATCTGCGACGCAAGTTGTTGTTCACGCTGGGAATTATTGCCATCTTCCGCATGGGTGCATTCATCCCATCGCCCGGAATTGATTACCGAAATGTCCAACAGTGCGTGAACGCCGCTGACACGAGCCAGGGTATCTACCAGCTGGTTAACTTGTTCAGTGGTGGCGCCTTGCTTCAGGTTTCCATTTTCGCGTTGGGAATCATGCCGTATATTACGGCCAGCATCATCGTCCAGCTTCTGCGTGTAGTGATTCCCCGTTTCCAGGAACTGCACCTCGAAGGAGCTCAGGGCCAGGCCAAGCTGACGCAGTACACGCGTTATTTGACCATCGCCCTGGGTCTGCTCAATGCCACCACCTTGGTGACTCTTGCTCGTTCAGGCCAACTCTTCGCTGGTTGTGGCGCCGCAGGTTCACCCGGCGCATTGATTCCGAACGACAGCATCATCACGATTCTGCTCCTGATCATCACATTGACGGCCGGTTCCGGTCTGATCATGTGGATGGGCGAGCTCGTCACGGAAAAGGGTGTCGGCAACGGCATGTCCTTGCTGATCTTCACGGCTATCGCCGCACAGTTCCCGACGTCCCTCGGAGCCATCTTGAAGACTCAGGGCTGGGGTACCTTCCTGACAGTCCTCGTGATCGGCTTGGTTGTCGTTGCTCTGGTTGTCTTCGTTGAGCAGTCACAACGCCGTGTTCCTGTTCAGTACGCCAAGCGTATGGTCGGTCGCCGCACCATGGGTGGCACCAGCACCTACATCCCGATCAAGGTGAATATGGCCGGTGTTATCCCGGTTATCTTCGCTTCCTCGATGCTGTACCTGCCGGCCTTGCTGGCACAGTTCGCCACACCGGCAAACAGCACCGATATCCCTGGCTGGGTCGAATGGATCAACAACTACCTCACGCGTGGAGATCACCCGATCTACATGCTGATGTATTTCCTCTTGGTCATTGGATTCACCTACTTCTACGTCGCGATCACCTTCAACCCTGAAGAGGTCTCCGACAACATGAAGAAGTACGGCGGCTTCATTCCCGGTATCCGTGCCGGCCGCCCCACCCAGGATTACTTGCAGTACGTTATTTCGCGCATCACCCTGCCGGGTGCTCTCTACCTGGCGTTTGTCGCCTTGATTCCGCTCATCGCCTTGGTCGTGGTTGGCGCCAACCAGAACTTCCCATTCGGTGGCACCTCGATCTTGATCATTGTTGGTGTTGGTTTGGAGACCGTCAAGCAGATTGATGCGCAACTCCAGCAGCGCCACTATGAAGGGTTATTGCGATGACAAGAATGCTGATCATTGGACCTCCCGGTTCGGGTAAAGGTACACAGGCAGAACGAATCGTTGGAGAGCTTGGGATCATTGCCATCTCCACCGGCGATATCTTCCGTGCCAACGTTAAGGGCGAAACCCCCTTGGGTCTGGAAGCAAAGAAGTACATGGACAACGGTGACTTCGTTCCGGACAGCGTCACGAACCGCATGGTTCGCGATCGCCTCGCCCAGAGCGATGTAGCCGAGGGCTTCCTCTTGGACGGGTACCCGCGTACCTCCTCCCAAGTTGACGAGCTGGACGATATCCTGGGCAGCGCTGGCGTGAGCTTGGACATCGTCTTGCAGCTGACGGCCGACGACGAAGAACTCGTCAAGCGCTTGTTGGGCCGCGCACTCGAGACAGGTCGCAGCGATGACACGGAAACCGTCATCCGCCACCGCCTGGATCTCTACCGTGAACAAACCGAGGTTGTAGTGTCCCGCTATGCGGAGCGCGGCATTTTGGCCAAGGTTGACGGTCTCGGTGAGATGGACGCTGTTACGGCACGCATCATGGACGCCATCAAAGGCGCCTAGACCGCCTAGCTAGTCATAAGTAGTATCAACGGCACCGCATGGTGCCGGGTTGTGAAGGAGGGCTCCTTCCCGCAGTATCGGGGAGGAGCCCTCTATCATTTTTGAGGAAAAGGACTCGTCATGGCATTTGGCCAGCAGAAAATTGAATACAAAACCATCGACCAAATGCGCATCATGCGCCGCAGCGGCCTGATCCTGGATGCTGCCCTGAACGCGACAGTTGCCGCCGTCGCACCCGGAGTGACTACAGCCGAGCTGGATGCAGTCTTCGCCGCCGAGATCAAGAAGGCCGGAGCCACCTCCAACTTCCTCGGCTACTATGATTTCCCCGCCACGATTTGCACCTCCGTCAATGAGGAAGTTGTGCACGGCATCCCCGGCTCACGCGTCCTGAAGCCCGGAGACCTCGTCTCGATCGACGGCGGCGCCATTGTCGAAGGCTGGCACTCCGACTCCGCCCGCAGCGTGATCGTTGGCGGAGCCGAGCATGAGGATCCGGCAGACCGTCGACTCAGCGACATCACCGAGGAATGCATGTGGGCCGGTATCGCCGCCATGGCCAATGGCAAGTACGTTGGCGATATTGGTGACGCCATCGACGAGTACGTGACCTCACAGCCCGGCCAGGAGCTCGGCATCCTCGAGGACTATGTTGGCCACGGCATCGGGTCGTCCATGCACATGGCTCCGGACGTCTTGAACTACGCCTCCAAGCACCGCGGCCCCAAGCTGAAGGCCGGCATGTGCCTCGCGATCGAACCCATGCTGGTTCGCGGCGGGCTCGACACCATCACGCTGCAGGACAACTGGACCGTTGTCACGGCCGACAAGGCCCGCGCCGCACACTGGGAACACTCCGTGGCCTTCCACGCTAACGGCATTATCGTCCTCACCGCGGCCGACGGCGGAGCGGCGCGACTTGCGCCGTATGGCGTCACTCCCGTGGAGCTCTAAAGCTTCTCTCATATAGCCCGCAGTTCGCGGCCGAGATCAATGATTTCGGCCGCGGAGTGCGGGCTATTTGTGTTTCGGAGCAACTATTTAAGCGGTGTTTGCCTGCCGTCCATCTTGCCGCCACCAGAACACGAAGTGCGATCCGTAGCTTTGTTCTTGAAACCGATGGGCCCACGCCAAGACGCGTAGCGCCCCTTTCGAGAACAATCCCTGAGGATCGCACCATGCACATTTATGCCCATCGCGGAGCATCTGCCCACCTGCCGGAGAACACCCTTGTCGCGTTCTCTCGCGCCATCGAATTAGGTGTGAGCGGCATTGAATTAGACGTCCATCTCTCCGCCGATCAGATTCCTGTTGTGATTCACGACGAGACCGCTGACCGGACCACCAACGGCACCGGCAGCATCTCAGAGTTCACGGCTCGGCAGCTGGGTCTTTTGGACGCCGGCAGCGGCCAGTATGTGCCGACACTCGCCCAGGTGCTGACCCTCGCCGCGGGGAAAGTCCGGGTCAACATTGAACTCAAGGACGCGGCGGCGGTGGCCCCCGTGGCCGACGTCGTCGCCAGCATCCCCGGGCTGGATTGGTTCGCCTCCTCGGCCGACTGGAACGCTCTGGCCGAACTGGGCCAGAGGGTTCCCGGCGCCAAGGTCTACCCCCTGTGCATCGGCGCCATCGAAAAGGTCCGGAGCCTCTTGCCGGATGATTCCGACGGCGGATCCTTCGCCGGGCGCGGTCTGGCCGACGCCATTGCTTTTGCCCTCAGCAACGGCGGCGAAGGCGTCTCCATCTGGGAAGGCGGCCTGGACGAGGCTGACATCCAAACCATTCACGACGCCGGACTCCAGGCTTGGGTATGGACCGTCAACGATGCGGAGCGCACCTGCGAACTTCGCGCCATGGGTGCCGACGGCATCTGCACCGACGATCCCGCCCTCATCCAGGAATCTGAGCGTGAGGCTGCAGCCTCGAGCTTGGTGGGACGCTAAACCATGTCGACAATGACACCTCCGGTGGTGATGCGAAAGCGTCGGACACCGTGGAAGTCGTGGCTGCTGTTCCTCTTGTTCGCCGGCCCCAACGTGGCCCTGTTGATTATCTTCACCTACAAGCCGCTCATCCAGTCACTGCAGTATTCGCTGCTGCAGTGGAACATCGGTTCGGCGACGGCCCGTTTTGTGGGCTTGAGCAACTACAGCAACTGGTTCACCGATCCCACCACCGCCAACGTCGTCAAGGTGACCGTCATCTTCACCCTCGTCACCGTGGCGGGCGGCATGGTGCTGGGTCTATCGTTGGCGCTGCTGCTGAATCGAAAGTTGCGCGGCACAGGCATGGCCCGCACGGTCGTTGTCGCGCCCTATGTTTTGTCCGGAGTCGCCGTCGGACTTTTATGGCTCTTTGTCTTCGACCCGAACTTTGGGGTGTTGGGCGCCGTCCTGAAGGGGATCGGGCTCGGCTCACCGGATTGGTACAACGACCCAAGCTGGGCGCTGCCCATGATCATCATCGTGTACTTGTGGAAAAACGTGGGCTACGTGGCCCTGATTTACTTAGCCGCGCTCCAAGCAGTGCCGAAGGATCTGCTCGAGGCTGCCACGCTCGACGGCGCCGGCCCCTTTGCCTCATTCCGTAATGTGATGCTGCCCCTGCTGGGCCCCACCACCTTCTTCCTCTCGGTCACAACGCTATTGAGCTCCCTGCAGTCCTTCGACATCATCCAGGCCATGACCAAGGGCGGACCGCTCGAGGGCACCACCACCATGATGTACCAGATCTATCAAGAGGGCTTCGCTACCGGGCGGGCCGGATACTCTTCCGCGATCGCCACGATCCTGTTCCTCGTGCTTCTGGTGATCACCGCGGTCCAGATGCTGTTCATTCAAAAGAAGGTCCACTACTAATGAGCGTCGATGTGAGAGAGAAAATCGCTGTGACGCCACCAGCGGTGCCCATGACAACGGGGAAGAAGCACGGCAGGCCCCGGCTTGGTGGCTACCTCATGATGGCGGTCGCCGTCGCTGTCATGATCCTGCCCCTTGTCTGGATGATGCTGGCCAGCTTCAAACAGCGCGATGAGATTTACACGGTTCCCATCCAATGGCTGCCCGAGTCCTTCGAACTGTCCAACTACTTTGCCGCCCTGGCCGCCGTGCCTTTTGGGAACTTCTTCATCAACTCCCTGATCACGACGGTCGTTGGGGCCACGCTGAAAATCTCCCTGGGCCTGACGACCGCCTACGCCGTGGTCTTTCTGGAATTTCCCTTCAAGAAGTTCATTTTTGGCCTAGTGGTCTTTGCCCTGCTCGTCCCTCAGCAGATCGTCATCATCCCCAACTACACGCTGGTGTCTGACCTTGGCTGGATCAATAGTTACCAGGGGCTGATCCTCCCGGGGCTCGCCAGCGCCTTCGGCACCTTCTTGTTCCGCCAGCACTTCCTGACCCTGCCGATCTCCATTTTGGAGGCGGCAGCGCTCGACGGCGCGAGCCACTGGACCCGCTTGTGGAAATTCGTGGTCCCCATCTCGGCGCCCACGATCGCCGCGGTGGCCCTCGTCTCGATCGTCTCGGAATGGAACGAGTACCTATGGCCCCTGTTGGTCGTGGACAAGGCCGAGATGATGACCCTCCCCGTGGGCCTGACACTTCTGCAAAACAACGACGGCGTGACTAACTGGGGCGTGCTCATGGCAGGCACCGTGTTGATCACCGTTCCCGTCCTGATTGTCTTCTTCCTGCTCCAGCGCCGCATCGTCACCGGGCTCACCTCCGGTGCCGTGACCGGCTAATACACCATCCTTAACTGCTCAACCCTTCACCTCTTCAAGGAGCTACGTATGTCTACTTCACCGTTTGCCAACCTCAGCCGCCGACAGATTCTCCAGCTGGCCGCCCTCATGGGTGGCGCGGCGACCCTCGCCGCGTGTGGGGGACCAGCCGTCGGCGAGGCTGGGGGAGCAGCAAGTGAGCAGGCCACCGACTGGGCCTCCGTCACCCCCGCCAAGGAGATCACGTGGTGGTCCAACCACCCCGGCACGAGCAAAGATCTGGAAAGCAAGATCATCGAGGACTTTGCCAAGGAGACCGGCATCAAGGTCAACCTCGTCACGGCCGGCGCGAACTATGACGAGGTCGCCCAGAAGTTCCAGGCCGCAGCGGGCTCCAGCAATGTGCCGGACCTGGTCATTGCCAGCGATGTGTGGTGGTTCCGCTACATGATCAATGGCCAAATTCTGCCTCTTGACAAGCTGGCCGCGCACCTGGACTTCGGCACGGATGACTTCAATAAGACGCTGTACAACGACTACGAATTCTCCAACTCGCACTGGGCCGTTCCGTATGCGCGCTCCACCCCGTTGTTTTACTACAACAAGGCTGTGTGGGAGAAGGCTGGCCTGCCGGATCGTGCGCCCAAGACGTGGACCGAATTTGATGAGTGGGCTCCCAAGATCCAGGCCGCCGGGGGCGTCACGCCCTTGGGCCTGGGCAAGGGCAACTCCTGGACCGCCTGGTGGTTCTGCAATATGTTGTGGGGCGCCGGCGGCGCCTACTCCAAGGACTGGACCATGACACTGGATACGCCCGAGGCAATCGAGGCGGCCAAGTACCTGCAGAAGATCATTTACGACGACAAGAGCGCTGTCGTCACGGCCAAGGATCAGGTGGCCGATTTCGGTGCCGGCCTCACGGGCTGCACGATTGCCTCGACGGGTTCCCTCACGGGCATCATCGCTGCCGCCAAGTTCGGCATCGGCACCGGCTTCCTGCCGGAAGGTGCCAAGGGTGCTGCCTGCCCCACTGGCGGTACCGGCCTGGCCATCCCGGCCAGCAAGAGCCCCGAGCAGCAGCTGGCCGCCGGCATGTTCCTGAAGTTCCTCACGAACGCAAAGAACACGGCCTACTTCTCCTCTAACACCGGGTACATGCCGGTACGCACCTCGGCGCTGGAGGGCGAGACCATGCAGGCCGTCTACGCCAAGACGCCGCAGTTCCGTACGGCTGTGGACCAGCTAGCCGGAACCCGGGTGCAGGACTGGGGTCGGGTCTTCGTGCCCAACGGCGACAAGGACCTGACCACGGCACTGGAGAAGATCATGCTGCAGAAGGGCGACCCGGCCGAGGCTTTCGCCACGGCGTCGACCTCCATCGCCAAGTCCTACGAGGAAAACGTCAAGCCCTACCTCAAGGCATAGCGAAGACCGGGGGAGCCGGACATAATCGAGGGAGTAGCTACCTCGTGACCTGTCCGTTGACCCTAGGAGTCCCACCATGGCGCAGCAACACCCTGTCCCGCCCCAGTCCACACCGCACGGTTCCATCACGGACGTGCCGGGGATTCGGGTGGGACAGGCGCAGCGCAGGGGCAACGGCTGGCTGAGCGGGGTCACGGTGGTGGTGCCGCCGCCGGGGACGATCGGATCTGTCGACGTCCGCGGCGGCGGCCCCGGCACACACGAGACCGACGCGCTGGATCCCACAACACTCGTCCCCACGGTGGACGCCGTGGTACTCACGGGCGGTAGCGCTTATGGCCTAGCATCCGCGAGTGGGGTGCAGCGGTGGTGTGAGGAAAACTCTCGTGGATTCCCTGTCCCGGGTGGCGTGGTCCCGATCGTGCCAGCCGCGGCGATCTTTGATCTGGGCCGCGGCGGGGACTTTGCCGCCAGACCCGACGCCGATCTGGGGTACGAGGCGGCCCTGGCCGCTGCCGCCACCACCGAGGGGTCCGCCGTCGAACGAGGAAACGTGGGGGCAGGCACCGGGGCTGCCATCGGCGGCGGGAGATTCAAGGGTGGTCTGGGAACCGCATCGCTGAAGCTGAGCGGGGCAAATGCCGGGATCGTGGTGGGTGCCCTCGCGGTGGTCAACGCGGCCGGGATTCCGTGGCGTCCGGGTATCCAGGCGCCGACACCGGGGGAGGGGCTGAACACGACGCTCGTGGTTCTCGCGACGAATGCCGTTCTCACGGTGGCCGAGGCGAAGCGCACCTCCACGGCCGCCCACGCCGGCATGGCCCGGGCGCTGAACCCCGTGCACACCCTGGCCGACGGCGACACGATCTTTACACTCTCGACCGGCGCCGAGAATCTGGTGCGAGATCCAAAGATGCCCGTGGGGGCCATGATCGAGCTGCAAAGCGCCGCCGCAGAGGCCGTGCGACTGGCGATCGAGGACGGCATTGGTGCAGCCACCGCCGTGAGCACACCGGCAGGAAGCTGGCTGCCTTTTCCGGGCGTCGAGGAGTCGATTTAACTTATTTGCCGAATTGCACTAGAGTAGGTTGTTGGTTGTCTGTGCCTGCCCATTCGGCGGGATCATGCGGACAAACAATAATCAGTAGCAAATCGAACGCCGATCTGAATCGGTCCCTCAAGGGGCTGCCTACGTCGGCGCAACAAAGTTAGCGGAGGATATGGCCAAGAAAGACGGGGTCATTGAGATCGAGGGCGTTGTGACTGAAGCGCTGCCCAACGCGATGTTTCGTGTTGAGCTGACGAACAAGCACATCGTTCTTGCCCATATCTCAGGAAAAATGCGCCAGCACTACATTCGTATCCTTCCTGAGGACCGAGTTGTGGTGGAGCTGAGCCCGTACGACCTTACCCGTGGTCGTATCGTCTACCGCTACAAATAACCACAACTGCAATCACGCAAAGGAATGCCATGAAGGTCAAGCCGAGCGTCAAGCAGATCTGCGATAAGTGCAAGGTGATTCGCCGTAACGGTCGAGTCATGGTGATCTGCGAGAACCCGCGCCACAAGCAGCGTCAGGGCTAATTCTTCCTCATTTGAGGTAGGACCCCGGGCAGTTGCTCACGCAAGTAAATTAATAAGGCAGCACAAGTTGGACGAAGGCGGAGCAATCCGCAACCGAGCCAATGGACCCCTGGTCGGAGGCCAGGGCCGCATCTATAAAATATGCGGGTGTACTGTCTACGACCTCCGGTTTACACATAGGAGAAGCCAAATATGGCACGTCTCGCTGGCGTAGACCTTCCCCGCGAAAAGCGGTTGGAAGTAGCGCTTACATACATCTACGGCGTGGGCAAGACCCGTGCAAAGAATGTCCTGGCCGAAACGGGTATTTCCCCGGACGTCCGTGTCAAGGACCTTTCTGACGCTGAACTCGTTCAGTTGCGTGACAACATCGAGGGTAACTACAAGGTTGAGGGTGACCTTCGCCGCGAGGTTGCAGCCGACATTCGCCGCAAGGTTGAAATCGGTAGCTACCAGGGTATCCGCCACCGTCGTGGCATGCCCGTGCATGGCCAGCGCACGAAGACCAACGCACGTACCCGCAAGGGTCCGAAGCGTACCGTCGCAGGCAAGAAGAAGGCCGGCAAGTAAAAAACCCGCTAGCCGGATTGAAAACAGCTTTAGAGCTATTTTCGACACTCTGGCACGCGTGGGTTTTGAGCTTATGCCGACCCCTCATTAAAACTTTCGTAGGAGAATAAAATGCCCCCAAAGACTCGGGGCGCGGTTCGTAAGCCGCGTCGCAAGGATAAAAAGAATATTGCGCTGGGCCAGGCGCACATTAAGAGCACCTTTAACAACACCATCGTTTCCATCACGGATCCGAACGGTGCTGTCATCTCATGGGCTTCTGCCGGTGAAGTTGGCTTCAAGGGCTCGCGTAAGTCAACTCCGTACGCTGCACAGATGGCTGCTGAAGCAGCTGCCAAGCGCGCACAGGAGCATGGCCTTCGCAAGGTTGACGTTTTCGTAAAGGGTCCGGGCTCGGGCCGCGAAACGGCTATCCGTTCGCTGCAGGCTGCTGGTCTTGAGGTTGGGTCCATCTCGGACGTAACCCCCAGCGCCCACAACGGTTGCCGTCCGCCCAAGCGCCGTCGCGTATAACGAGAATTACTGCTTGAGAGTTGGCCTCTACCAAAGGTGGGGGCCAACTCCGACGCCGTTAACTCTCGTCAGCCGTCATTTCCACTACCTGTGTTGCGTCATATAGCGGATGCTCGCTGAAAGGAAAACCCAGTGCTCATTGCACAGCGCCCCACCCTATCTGAAGAAGTAGTTTCCGAAAACCGTTCACGGTTCGTTATCGAACCGCTGGAACCGGGCTTTGGTTACACCCTGGGAAATTCCCTGCGTCGGACCTTGCTGTCCTCCATTCCTGGCGCTGCTGTCACCAGCATCCGCCTCGATGGTGTCCTGCATGAGTTCACCACGGTTCCCGGTGTTAAGGAAGATGTCACTGAGATCATCCTGAACATCAAGGGCCTCTCCGTGTCTTCGGAGCATGACGAGCCTGTCGTCGCCTACCTGCGCAAGCAGGGCCCTGGCGTTGTTACGGCTGCTGACATCGCTCCTCCGGCCGGTGTGGAATTCCACAACCCTGACATGCACATTGCCACGCTGAACTCGAAGGGCAAGTTCGAACTCGAACTGACCATCGAGCGCGGTCGCGGCTATGTGTCGGCTGCTCAGAACAAGAACGTAGAACAGGAAATTGGCCGTATCCCGGTTGACTCCATCTACTCACCCGTTCTGAAGGTGACCTTCCGCGTGGAAGCAACCCGTGTTGAACAGCGCACCGACTTTGACAAGCTCATCGTTGATGTTGAGACGAAGCAGGCTATCTCCCCGCGAGATGCCATCGCCTCCGCCGGCACCACGCTGGTTGAACTGTTCGGATTGGCCCGCGAGCTGAACACCGCGGCTGAAGGTATTGAGATTGGCCCGTCCCCGACGGATGCCGCTCTTGCCGCAGACATGGCACTGCCGATCGAGGATCTGGACCTGACGGTTCGTTCCTACAACTGCCTCAAGCGTGAGGGCATCCACTCCGTGGGTGAACTCGTTGCTCGCTCCGAGGCTGACCTGATGGACATTCGTAACTTCGGTGCGAAGTCCATTGACGAGGTAAAGGCAAAGCTGGTTGAACTAGGTCTTGCCCTGAAGGATTCCCCTCCAGGATTCGATCTGGCCGCTCGCGCCGCAGCCCTTGACGAGAACGACGACGCATACAGCGACGACGAACTCTAAGTTCGAACAACAATTTTTTTAGCCGGCTCCGCGGACACAAGTGATGTGTCCGCAGGGTTCGGCTGACACTTGAGGAGAAACACCATGCCTACACCCGCCAAGGGTCCCCGCCTCGGAGGCGGAGCGGCTCACGAGCGTTTGATGCTCGCGAACCTTTCCGCATCGCTCTTTGAGCACAAGCGGATCACCACCACCTTCACCAAGGCAAAGCGCCTGAGCCCCTACGCAGAGCGACTGGTAACTTTCGCAAAGCGTGGCGACTTGGCTTCACGCCGCCGCGTCCTCGGCCTGATCGCCGACAAGGGCATCGTTCACGAGCTGTTCACCGACATTGCCAAGGCAATGGAGAACCGCGACGGTGGCTACACGCGTATCACCAAGATCGGCAACCGTAAGGGCGACAACGCTCCTATGGCTGTTATCGAACTCGTTCTGGAACCGGTTAGCCCCAAGCAGGCCGTTGTGAAGGAAGCTACCGAAGCTGCTGTCAAGGCTGCTCCGGTTGAAGAAGTTCAGGTTGAAGAAGTAGTAGCTGAAGAAGCTGCTGCAGAAGAGACCAAGTAAGGCTTAAGCGAAAGCTTTAGTTTTGCCAAGAAGGACCCGTCGCCCCTTGTGGGAGGCGGGTCCTTCTGCATGCCCGGCCCCTGTGCGCCCGGTAGAATTGAGGTTATGCACAACCCCACGATGACCCCTGAATACCGCGGTCTGATCCGTGCCCGTCTGGACGTAGCGTACGACGGCGGACCCTACAGTGGGTGGGGAATCCAGCCAGTCGAGCGGACCGTCCAGGGAGTGATCGAACAGGCCCTGGCCGTCATCGTGCGGCGCCCCGTCAGGCTCACAGTCGCCGGGCGCACGGATGCCGGAGTCCATGCCCGCGGCCAGGTGGCCCACTTTGACCTCACCCCTGAAGAGTGGGACGGGCTGCGGCGCGGCCATGACGAGGTCCCCGAGGATTCCCTCAAGAGACGCCTCAACGGCGCTCTTGGCATGGTTTTACGCGAGCTGCGGGGCACCGTGCAGATCGTGGACGCCTCGAGGGCACCCCTGGGCTTTGACGCCCGATTCTCGGCCCTGTGGCGGCGCTATAGCTACCGCATCGCAGACGGCTCCACCTATAAGGATCCATTGCAGCGGGCCATCACCCTGTGGCACGAGCGCGATCTGGATGTAGCGCTCATGAACCAGGCGGCCACGCCCCTGCTCGGACTGCAGGATTTCCAGGCTTTTGCGAAGCCGCGGGAGGGTTCCACCACGGTGCGCACCCTGCAACGCTTTGAGTTTTTGCAGGACTCCGACGGTGTGATTAAGCTCAATATTCAGGCCGATGCGTTCTGCCACAATATGGTTCGAGCCTTGCTCGGAGCCTCCCTGCGAGTAGGGGAGGGGCAGGAGCGTCCCGAGTGGATGCACGAGCGATTAATCGCGGGAATCCGGGACGCCAAGTCTGTTTTGGCGGCTCCCCACCCACTCATTTTGGAGGAAGTTCACTATCCTCACGAGACCGAAATGCATGAGCGGGCCGTCCTGACCCGGACGCGCAGAGCCGTCCCGGCCGCCGTTTTAGATTAATTTTCTGTGCAAAGTGGATCCTCGCTTTGACCCGGCGGCAGTATTAAAGGTATCGTTGATAGTCGTTGTGCGTGTCCTATCTCGATACCACGCGCCCGCTTCAGGTCCGGTTGCAGGACTACCACTGAGCAGGCGTCATCGGGAAGTGTAAGGATGACTGGTGTTAGAGCCCTCACCTCTGTTCCGGTAAACGCATAGATAGCAGGTGTCAACCATCTGTGACACCACCTAAGAACAAGAAACGAAGGCAAAAACCGTGCGTACGTATACCCCGAAGCCCGGCGATATCAACCGTCAGTGGCACATCATTGATGCCAACGACGTTGTCTTGGGCCGTCTTGCCAGCCAGACCGCAACACTGCTGCGTGGAAAGCACAAGCCGACCTTCGCTCCCCATATGGATATGGGCGATTTCGTCATCATCATCAACGCCGAGAAGGTTGCCCTGACCGGCGCCAAGCTCGAACAGAAGCGCGCTTACCGCCACTCGGGTTTCCCGGGCGGTCTGTCCAGCGTGAACTATGCAGAACTGCTGGAGAAGAACCCGGTTCGCGCAGTGGAGAAGGCCGTAGCCGGCATGCTCCCCAAGACCAAGCTGGGCAACGCCCAGATCAGCAAGCTGAAGGTCTACCGCGGTGCTGAGCACCCGCACGCCGCTCAGCAGCCGCAGACGTTCGAAATCACCCAGGTCGCCCAGTAGTCCTGGCCACCAACCCAATATTTATCAAGGAGAATCGTGGCTCAGAATACTGAAGAGCTGAACACCGAAGCCGTTGTGGCTGAGGAAGAAGTTTTGACTAGCTACACGAGCGAAAGCTCAGCTGCTGAAGCAGCACCCAAGAAGGAACGCCCGGCACTGACCGTTTCAGGCGCTGCTGTTGGCCGTCGCAAGCAGGCAATTGCCCGCGTTCGCGTCGTACCCGGCACCGGTAAGTGGATCGTTAACGGCCGCGAACTGTCCAACTACTTCCCGAACAAGCTGCACCAGCAGGAAGTAAACGACCCGTTCCGCCTCCTCGACCTGGACGGCGCTTACGACGTTTGGGCCCGCATCCACGGTGGTGGCCCCTCCGGCCAGGCCGGTGCATTGCGTCTCGGTGTTGCTCGTTCCTTGAACGAGATCGATGCTGAGAACAACCGCGCCATCTTGAAGAAGGCAGGCTTCCTGACTCGTGACGCTCGCGTCATCGAGCGTAAGAAGGCTGGTCTTAAGAAGGCTCGTAAGGCTTCGCAGTACTCCAAGCGTTAATTTCTACGCTGTCAAAAACCCCGGTCGCTTGCGGCCGGGGTTTTTTGTGCCCTTTTCACGGTGCCGTCGCCGCCCGCAGCGGGCGCCGACGTGGTGTCTCTGAGGAGCGCAGGATGGGCAAAGCGCGTGGGGGAGTGGTTTGTGCATCGGATGATTTAGACTTGGTCTGATGTCAAGATTATTTGGAACAGACGGTGTCCGTGGTTTGGCTAATGGCCTGCTGACGGCTGAATTGGCTTTAT